>NZ_JBYSYK010000004.1:0-715867 GCF_058783185.1 Fontimonas sp. FW305-C-3
GATTTACCATCCAGTTCGAAGACAGGATGCCTATCCGTTAACCCACCCGCCGTTTACACAAAAATCCGGACACGCTCCCTGTCGGGCGCACCAGAATCAGCTACTTAGAGCCTGATCGAGCGATGTCTCGGTCGGGCTTTTTGATTGCTGCGATGCCGGCGCCAGCTGCCCGGCACGGCCCACTACTTCGCCGCCCGTCTCTCAAAATACTCGACCAGCGCGCGCAGCTTCTCGCCCAGAATCGGCTCGCTGCCGCCGCCCGCGCTGGCATTGCCGAAAGACTGCAGGCCCTGTTCGTCGTCGACCTCGCGGTCCGCGGTGAAGCGGCCTGTGTATCCGACGTTGGTTTCCAGGTTGAGCACGCGCCAGACGAGGCCCGATTTGCCGGTCTTCGAGGCCTGGAACTGCGGGAGCTGCGCCAGTCGCTGCAGCGCTTCGCTGGCCTTCATTTGCTGCTCCGCCTGACCATCAGTAAGCACTCCCCGGACCGATCCCGGACCAGTGTTGCCGACGACATGGCCGGTTGTCGACATTGAAAAGCGGCCGGAAGGGCGGTCGCGCGGTGCGTCCTGAAGCCGGCGAGGCCCCGGACCGCTCCGCCCCAAGCTTGCGCCCGCGCCGGCAGTGGCGCGATTTCGATGCGGCTTGGCATGAACGCGCAATACAAGGCGGCGGCATCCGTATATCAATACGCGGCTGGCTTTGCGGTTCATAAAAAACGGTCGGGCGCAGGCGCCCAGACCAAACGGCGGCAACCTCACGGGGTGCCGATCACTTTGAGGAGAGTTTGGAATGCTGATCAAAGCACGCGGGACGGCGTTGGCCGTCCTGATGTCGGGCGTGGTTCTCGCCGGCTGCGGTTCTAGCGAACCCGTTTCGGACACCGGCGGGTCGCCCGGACAGGGCGGCGGCACGGCGCCGACCGTCGAAGTGCTGTCGAATCGCGCGGACCTGATCAGCGGCGGCGATGCGTTGGTGGAACTTGGCGTCGCCGACGGTGCTTCGCTGGACGCGCTGCGCGTGACGCTGAACGGTTCGGACGTCAGCAGCCGTTTCGCGCGCCGCGAGAACGGGCGCGTGATGGGCCTGGTCGAGGGCCTGCGCGTCGGCGAGAACACGCTGGTCGCCCGCCTCGGCGGCGGTGCCGCGGGGCGGGCGGTGATCCGCAACTATCCGAACGAAGGGCCGATCTTCTCGCGGCCGGAAATCAAGCGCATCCGCTGCCAGGACGCGGCGACCGACGTGCATTGCAACCAGCCGGCGGAGTACACATTCCTGTACCGGCCGACGGCCTTCGTCGACAACCTCGAAGGCATTCCGGTGCTGACGCTGGGCACCGAGCTGCTGCCCTACGATCCGGCCAATCCGCCCGACAACGTCGCGACGACGACAACGCAGAACGGCGAGACGGTGCCATTCATCGTGCGCCAGGAACTGGGCTACCAGGACAGCGACCAGTACAAGATTCTGACGCTCTACAAACCCGATGAACCCTGGCTGCCCTGGGCGCCGCAGTCGCAGTGGAACGGCAAGATGCTGGTCACGCACGGCGGCAATTGCGGGGCCTCGTACACACCCGGCGGTGCGCCACTCGACGACTACTCCGGCACCTTTGGCGATATCCCGCTGATCGAGCCGAGCTACATCTACGCACTCGGCGAGGGCTATGCGGTGATGTCGACCGCGCTCGCCAACACCGGCCACAACTGCGACGTGGCGCTCAATGCCGAGTCGATCATGATGGCCAAGGAACGCTTCGTCGAGCAGTACGGACCGCTGCGCTACACGATCGGCACCGGCTGCTCGGGCGGCTCGATCGCGCAGGTCACGATCGCCAACGCGTATCCGGGCCTGTACCAAGGCCTGCTGACGATGTGCGCGTACCCGGATTCGCTGTCGGCCGGCTTGCAGTTCGCCGACCTGCATCTGATGCGCAAGTACTTCGAGGCGCCCGCGCGCTGGGCGCCGGGCGTGATCTGGAATCCGGTGCTGTGGGGTCCGGTCGAAGGCCATCTGACGCACATCAATGCGATCGTCGCCGACACCGGCCTGTTCCAGGACGCGACGCGCGTCACCGGCGACTGCTACGGCGAAGACACCTACGATCCGGTGACCAATCCCACCGGCCAGCGCTGCGGCATCATCGAATGGATCCCGCACATCCTCGGCGCGCGCGAGCCGGACGTCTGGACCGCCGTCGAGCAGCAGATCGGCAAGGGTTTCACCGGCATCCCGCTCGGCAACACCGGCGTGCAGTACGGCCTCAACGCGTTGCGTGCGGGCCTGATCACGCCGGCGATGTTCGTCGACCTCAACGTCAAGATCGGCGGCCTCGATGTCGACATCCAGCCGCAGACGGCGCGCACCAAGGCCGATCCGCTCGCGGTCGCCAACGCGTATCGCAGCGGCATGATCGACATGGCGAACAATCTCGACACCGTCGCGATCATCAACTTCGTCGGCCCCGATCCGGGCATCGCCCACGACTCCGTGCATGCCTGGTGGGTGCGCTGGCGCATCGAACGCGAGCACGGCAGCGCGCGTAATCACGTCATGTGGGCCGGACCGGTGCCGCTGCTCGGCGACCTGCAGTACGTCTACAAGGGCCTCGACGCGATGGATGAATGGCTGTCCGCCGTCGAAGCCGACACCTCCGACACGCCGATTGCCGACAAGCTGTCGATCCATCGCCCCGGCGACGTGCAGGACTCCTGCGCGCTCGCCGACGGTCAGCGCATCCTCGGCCAGGAATGCATTGACCTGCTGCAGCCGTTGTACGCCTACGGCACGCCGCGCACCGTCGCCGGCGACACCAACACCGCGGACAACTTCGACTGCGTGCTCAAGCCGCTCGACCGCAACGACGACTACGGCCTGATCCCGTTCAGCGACGCCGAATGGCAGCAGCTCGAGGAACTGTTCGCCGACGGCGTCTGCGACTACCGCGCGCCGGGTCAGGGCAAGCAAAAGACCGTGTCGTGGCTGAAGTACTTCGACGACCAGGGCCGCGTCGTCGTCGGCGGCGCGCCGCTGCCGGCACCGCCCGCGCATTCCGGCACCGGCACGCAGGCGCAGGCCTTCGTCTATCCGGTGCGCGATCGATGATCGATCGCTGATCGACAGCCGGCGAGTTTTGCCGCAACGCTGAAACGAAGGGGATGCGCAGGCATCCCCTTTGTGTTTGCGCCGGTTTCGCGGACGCCATGGCCGGTTGTCGACATTCCGACTCTCTGCAGACATCGATCCCGCTGGCCTGACAGGGCTGTGGCCCCAAGAATTCCCAGCAAGGAATTCGGAGTGCGTCATGTCCAAGGGTTTGTTCGATCTCAGCGGCAAGGTCACCGTCATCACCGGCGGCAACAGCGGTCTCGGTCTCGGTTTTGCGCGCGGTATCGCGAAGCAGGGCGGCAGCCTTGCGATCTGGGCGCGCAACGCCGAGAAGAACGCCGAGGCGAAGAAGGAACTGGAAGCCTTCGGCGTCGCCGTGACGACGCACCGGGTCGATGTGTCGTCGGAGGAGCAGACCGTCGCCGGCTACGCGGAGGTCATGCAGGCGCACGGCCGCGTCGACTGCGTCATCGCCAACGCCGGCCTGCCGCCGCCGCAGACGCGCTCGATGCTCGATCTGTCGACTCAGGCGTTCAAGGACTTCCTCGACGTCAGCCTGACCGGCGCTTACCTGACGCTGCGCGAAGGTGCACGGCTGATGGTCAAGCGCGCGGAAGCCGGCGAGCCCGGTGGCTCGCTGATCTTCTGCGGCAGCCTGTCGATGTACAAGGGCCTTGCCGGCAAGCCGTCGTACGCCGGCTCGAAAGGCGGCATGGGTGCGATCGTGCGCTCGATGGCGGTCGAGTTCGGCAAGTACGGCATCCGCGCGAACTCGATCGCGCCGGGTTACGTGAAAACCGGCATGACCGGCACCGGCGAGCTGAGTCCGCTCGACAAGTTCATGCTGATCAAGAACGCCATCCCGCGGCCCGGCTACATGGCGGACTTCGAAGGTGTCGCGGCCTATCTCGCCAGCGATGCGTCGTCGTTCCACACCGGCGACACGCTGACGATCGACGGCGGCTGCATGGTGATGCTCTGATGGGACAGATCCTCAACATCCACGGCGTCGACGACGTCCGCCTCGATCCGGTCGCCGCGCCCACGCCTGGCCAGTCCGACGTCGTCATCCGGGTCAAGGCCTGCGGCATCTGCGGCAGCGACCTCAGCTACATCAAGATCGGCGGCATCCATCGCAAGCCGGATGGCGTGACGCCGCTGGGCCACGAGGCGGCGGGCGAAGTCGTTGCGGTCGGCGCCGCGGTGCAAGGCGTCAGCGTCGGCCAGCGCGTCGTCATCAATCCGATGATGACGCCGAGCTACATCGGCAGCGGCGGGCCGGAAGGCGCGTTCACCGAAGAGCTGCTGGTCCGCGACGCGCGCATCGGCGACAGCCTGCTGCCGATTCCGCAGGACCTGCCGTACGAGATCGCCGCGCTGACCGAGCCGCTGGCGGTCGCGTTGCATGGCGTCAACCGCGCGCAGGTCAAGGCAGGCGACAAGGTCGTCGTGTTCGGCTGCGGGCCGATCGGCCTCGGCATGATCCTGTGGCTGATCGATCGCGGCGTCAGCGATGTCGTTGCGCTTGATCTGGCGCCGGAGCGCCTGCAGCGCGCACTCGCGCTCGGCGCGCGCGCCGCGTTCGATCCGACGAAAGTCGACCTCAAGGCCAAGCTGATCGAACTGCACGGTTCGGCGCGCGTGTTCAGCCGTGAAGCCGTCGGCACCGATGCGTTCATCGACGCCGCCGGCGCGCCGAACATCCTGTCCGACGTCGTGCGCATGGCGAAATACCAGTCGCGCATGGTTGTCACCGCCGCCTACATGAAGCCGGTGGAACTCGACCTCGGCGCGATGCTGACGACCGAGATGACGATCACGACCGCCGTCGGCTATCCGACCGAGATGGCGGACGTCGTCGCCGCGCTGCCGCGTTTGCGTGACAAGGCCGCGCCGCTGATCAGCCATCGCTTTCCGTTCGGCCGCGTCATCGAAGCGCTGGGCGTTGCGAGCACGCCGGCGTCGGCCAAGGTCATGATCGAGTTCGGCCCGTGAGCAGCGAAGACAGCAAGCCGGCGCTCGCGGCGCTGGTGCAGGCCGGCGAAGGCCAGACCGAAGCCGTCGCCATTGGCGACTTCATCTTCATGCTGCGCGACATCTCCAACGCCTATCTGGTGCGCACCGCGGATGGCGACGTGCTCGTCAACGCCGGTTTCATGGACAGCGCCGAGCGCAACCGATCGCTGCTGGAGAAAGTGCGCAGCGGTCCGCTGCGGCGCATCGTCGTCACGCAGGGACATCCCGATCACTACGGCGGCGTGCCGGCCTTGCGCGAGGCGGAGACTGAAATCATCGCGCAACGCCATTTCGCCGATACCTGCGCGGACTTCCACCGGCTCGCGCCGTACTTCCGCCGCCGCTCGTTCAAGCTCTGGGGTTCGACGATCAAGCGCAAGGGCCCGCCGACGATGCCGCCGCTGATCGAGCCCGACGTCGTCGTCGATCGCCAGCATGCGTTCGAGCAGGGCGGCCGCCGCTTCGAGCTGATCTCAACGCCGGGCGGCGAGGCGCTCGACTCGCTGGTGGTCTGGTTGCCGCAGGAACGCGTGCTGTTCAGCGGCAATCTCTTCGGCCCGGTATTCCTGTCGGTGCCGAATCTGGTCACCGTGCGCGGCGATCGACCGCGCTCGGTGCGGCGCTACCTGCGCTCGCTCGATGCGGTCAGGCATCTCGGCGCGGAACTGCTGATCACCGGCCACGGCGAACCGATTCGCGGCGCCGCGCTGATCCGCGAGAACCTCGACCGCATGCATGCCGCCGTCACGCATCTGCACGACGCCGTCGTCGCCGGCATGAATGACGGCAAGGACGTGCACGCGCTGATGCGCGAGATCAAGCTTCCGGAGGCACTGAAGCTGGGCGAGCCGCATGGCAAGGTCGCCTGGGCGGTGCGCAGCATCTGGGAGGAATACTCCGGCTGGTTCCACTACGACTCGACGACTGCGCTGTATGGCGTGCCGCGGCGCGCCGTCGACGCCGATCTGGCCGAGCTGGCTGGCGGCGCAGCCGTGCTCTCCGTTCGTGCGCAACGGCATCTCGACGCCGGTCGGCCGCTGGAAGCGCTGCACCTGCTCGACGTCGCGCTCGGCGCGGAGCCGCAATGCCACCCCGCGCTGGAAGTTCGCAAGGCCGCGCTGCAGCGGCTGCTGGCCGAATCCGGCGGGGCCAATCTCAGCGAGACCATGTGGCTGCGATCGGAAATCGCCACGGCCGATGCCGTGCTCGCAGCACGCACTGAATCCTGAACCATGAACACGACCGACATCATCGACAGCGCGCGCAAGGCGACCGGACTTTCCGACGTCGGCGATCCGCAGGTGCTCGAAGGCCTGGAGGTGCTCGTCAAGGCCTCCAACGACGAAGCGAGGCTGTCTGCTGCCGGCGCGATGCGTTGGCGCGAGAACCTGATCGGCATCCTCGCCAATCGCCTGCGCATCGTCGATTACCTGAAGAAGAAGCCCGAGCTGCTGCAGCGCCCGGTCGAGAAACCGATGTTCGTCTTCGGCCTGCCGCGCACCGGCACGACGCTGACGATCAACCTGCTGAGCGCCGACCCGATGCGCCGCTGCCTGCTGCGCTGGGAGGCGCTCAACCCGGTGCCGCCGGCGAAGCAGGGCGAGCTGCAGACCGACCTGCGCTGCGGCGCTCAGCGCCAGATGCTCGATGCGATGCTGAAGATCGCGCCGCAGATCGCCGCCGCGCACTTCGAGGAGGCCGACAGCCCGACCGAATGCCAGTACGCGATGCAGCTGTCGTTCTGCGCCGAGATCTTCGATTCCATTCTCAACATCCCGAGCTATAGCGACTGGTTCCTGCACAAAACCGGCTACCGGCATGCCTTCGAGTTCCACAAGCAGCTGCTGCAGCTGCTGCAGGAGCACAACGGCGGGCGCTGGACGCTGAAGAATCCCTGGCACCCGCTGTTCCTCGACGATCTGCGCGCGGTCTATCCGGACGCGCAGCTGGTGATGACGCATCGCAATCCGGTCGAGGTCGTCGGTTCCGCCTGCGGCCTGCTGCGTCTGGTGCGGCCGATGTACAGCGACAAGGTCGACATGGGCGAGATCGCGCAGACCCTGTTGCAGACCTTCGATCTGATGATCGAACGGCAGAATGCCTATCGCGCGAAGTATGGAGAGGACTCGATCCACGACATCCAGTACAGCGAGCAGCTGCGCGATCCGGTCGGCACGATGCGCAAGCTCTATGCACGCTTCGACGAGCCGCTGAGCGCCGAGGCCGAAGCGCGCATGACCCGCCTCGCCGCGGACAATCCGCAGCACAAGCACGGCAGGCACGTCTATTCGCTGCAGGAGTTCGGGCTGACGGCCGAGGGCGTGCGCAAGCACTTCCGCGACTACTGCGAGCGCTACTCGATTCCGAACGACTGAATCGTTCACGCAAGGTTCAGTCGCCGCGCCAAGACTGAAGGGCTTCGATGCAAGTCCCCGAGGCCTTTGCGTGACGACGGCAGGATCCCCGATGCCCGGTGCGGGTACGACGCAGCTGCGTGTGCTCCACGCGGCGGTCGAGTGCATGCCGTTCGCGACCACCGGCGGCCTCGGCGATGTGCTCGCCGCGTTGCCCGGTGCGCAACGCGGCTGCGGGATCGACGCGCGAATCATCATGCCGCGCTACGGCTTTCTTGATGACGCGCTGGTTCGCGGCCGGGTCGTCGCCGAAGTGCCCGCACTGGAGCGCCGCGCGCGGATCATCGAATCGGAAACGACTGCCAACGGCGCGCCGCTGTACTGGTGCGATATCCCGGAGCTGTTCGGCCAATGCGCCGACCCCTACCGGCGCGCCGACGGCCAGGAACTCGAGGACCTTGCGCAGCGTTTCGCCGCATTCAGCGAAGCGGTGGCGCGCTTCGCCTGTCTGCGGAACGGCTTTGCGCCCGATCTGCTGCATGTCCATGACTGGCATGTGGCGCTGGCGCCAGCCTGGCTGAAGCAGCTCGGCGGCGCGCCGCGCGCGGTGCTGTCGATCCACAACCTCGCGTTCCAGGGCCGGTTCGACGACCTGCTGCTGCATCGCTGCAACGTGCCTGCCATCGCGAAGCAGGACGTGCGGGGACCGGACGGTTCTTTCCTGCGCGCCGGCATTCGCCACAGCGAGATGACGACGACCGTCAGTCACAGCTACGCGCAGGAGATCCAGCAGCCGCAGCAGGGTTTCGGGCTCGACGCCGTGCTGCGCGCGCAGGCCGCGCTGGGTCGCCTGCGCGGCATCGTCAACGGTATCGACGAGCAGGCCTGGGACCCGCGCAGCGATCCGGCCCTGTCGGATAACTACGGCATTGACGACGTCGGTGCCGGCAAGCGCGCCAACCGGCGCGTGCTGGCGGCCGAGCTCGGCATCGAGCAGTCGGAGAGTCCGCTGGTCGCGTTCATCGGACGCCTGACCGACCAGAAGGGCGCCGATCTGATCGCCGATCTCGGCGATGAACTGCTGGAACTCGACGCCCGTTATGTGCTGATCGGCGTCGGCGACGCGCAGGTCAGCGAGCGCCTGCGGCAGCTGCAGGCCCGTGCGCCGCAGCGCGTCGCGTTCTGCAACCGCTATGACCCGGATCTGGTGCGGCGCGCGCTCGCCGCAGCGGATCTGCTGCTGATGCCGTCGCGCTTCGAGCCCTGCGGCATGCTGCAGATGTATGCGCAGCGCTACGCGACGGTGCCGGTGGTCCGCGCGACGGGAGGTCTGATCGACACCGTGGTCGATGCCACCGACGCGACGCTCGAGGATGGCAGCGCCAGCGGCGTGCAGTTCCGCGACGCCGATGTGGGCGGCCTGAGCTATGGCATCAGGCGTGGCCTGCAACTGCTCGGCAGCGCCGCAACGCGTCAGCAGCTGCGCGAGCGCGGCATGACGCGGCCGTTCTCCTGGTCGTCGACCGCGGGGGAATACCTGCAGCTTTACCGGGAATGCATCGGCACCCCTCAGCCGCTATCGGAATCGAAGCTCAGCTTGAGCGTGACCTGATAGCCGGTGATGACGCCGTCGCGCATGTCGAGCCGGTGATCCTCGACCCGGGCGCCGCTGATGTTCTCCAGATTCTCCTGCGCGCGGCTGAGTCCGACCTTGATCGCGTCGTCGAAGCTGTGCGGACTCGACGCGATGACCTCGGTGACGACGGCGCGAGCGTTCATCTGTTCCTGATTGGACATGCGGGTTCCAGGCGGATCGGGGGTCTTGGCCTGGCCGCAACTTGCGTGCCGCGCGGCTGCAGCCGCGACGAGTGCCGCGCGCACTGCAATTCGCGATGACCGCCCGCGCCTGTCATGCAGGCTGCGCGCCTACATGACGCTGCAGCTCTCCGCGCAGCGGCGGCAGGTCGCGGCGCATTCCTCCATGCCGTCGAGCTGGTCGCAGCTCTCGGCGCAGGCGCGGCAGATTTCGGCGCAGGCGCGACAGACGGGTGAATGCAGCGACGAGCCGCCGAGCATGAACAGGGCGGCGGTGCGGCAGATTTCCGCGCAATGCAGCATCAGCCGGAAGTGTTCGGGCTCCACATGGTCGTCGCCGGTTTCGAGGCAATAGATCATTGCGCTCTGGGTGCAGCTGTCGAAGCAGCGCTGGCATTCATCGGCGCAGTCGCGGATGGTTTGTTCAAGACTCATGGTCAGGTCTGGGGCGGAGGTGGAGCAGGGCAATCAGGCCTTAACAAGTAACGTGCCCGGCCCTGCTTCAGGCACCGTTGCCGTTAAGGCGCCGTCCGGTTTTCCCGCGCGATGCTTGCGCCACCCTCGGTGCTTCATTGGCGCTCATCGGCCGATGCATCGGCACCGATCGAATCTCAGGGATGGAGAGCCGCTGGAATGAAGCCCAAGCCACGGCCCCTCGGCCACGGACACGAGCGCGGCGCCGATGCGGCCGCGCGCAAGCCGGAGGCGGGCAAGGAGCCGCAGGCATTCAACAGCGCGCTGCACTGGCGCTATCTCGTCGCGGTCGGCGCGATCTTGCTGCTGCTGGTGCTGGCGGCGGCCGGCTACTCGCAGCACCTGACCGACCGGCTTGGCGCCAATCTGGCGCAGAGCGATGCCCTGCGCACCACGCTGGAGGAAAGCCGCAAGCTGCTCGGCTATGCGGTCGATCTCGAATCCGGACACCGCGGCTACATGCTGACCGGCGACCCGGCCCAGCTCGAGGCCTACCGGATCGCCGATGCAGCGCTGCCGCGCCAGCTGGAACTGCTGGAGGGCCTGCTGGCCGATCGGCCGGATCTGCAGATGCTGCTCGACGGCATGCGCCAGACGCTGGCCCGCAAGCGCAGCGAAATGGCGGCGCTGACGGCGCCGGCCGTGCCGGTCGAACCGGCGCTGCCGACCCCGGTTCCGGTCGGCGAAGACCTCGGCAAGTTCGAGATGGACCAGCTGAGGCGCAGCACGCAGACGCTCGAGCAGGCGCTGCACAAGCTGCTGGCCGAACAGCGCGAGCGCGTGGAGGCCGATATCGAAGCCCGTTCGATGGCGATGAACACCGCACTGGTCGTCTCGGCGCTGATCATCATCGCCACCATGCTGCTCGGCGCACTGCATTTCGATGCGCTGAAGCGCCAGGAACAGCTGTTCCGCCAGGCACAGCGCTCGCGCAGCGAGAGCGCCGCCAAGAGTACCTTCCTCGCGCACGTCAGCCACGAGATCAGAACGCCGATGAATGCGATCTTCGGCTTCGGCGGCCTGCTGCACGATCGCCTGGAAGACGCCACCAACCGCCATTACATCGACGCAATCACCAGCAGCGCCCGCTCGCTGCTGGGCCTGATCAACGACCTTCTCGACCTGTCGACGATCGAGTCCGGCCGCATCGAGGTCAGCAGCGTGCCGTCCCGTCCGCGCGATCTGGTCGAAGGCGTCATCACGATGATGTCGCAGCAGGCCGAGAACCTCGGCGTACGACTGATCGCCGACATCCACTCGCAGGTACCGCTGGTGCTCAGCCTCGACGGTGGCCGTGTCCGCCAGATGCTCGTCAACCTGCTCAGCAATGCACTCAAGCACAGTGAAACCGACGAGATCATCGTCCGCGTCAAGGCCGAAGCCGGCGCGGCCAGGGACACCGTCAGCTGCCGTTTCGAGGTCGAGGATTTCGGCCAGGGTATTCCCGCTGAGGACCTTGAGCGGGTGTTCGAGCCGTTCTCCTGGAGCCAGCACAAGGGCCGCGGCGAAGTGTCCGGCACCGGGCTCGGGCTCAGCATCACCCGCCAGCTGGCCCGTGCGATGGGCGGCGATGTGCAGGTGCGCAGCCATGTCGGCAAGGGTTCGTGCTTCGCCATCGTGCTGCCGGACCTGAAGGTCTGCGTCGAGTCCTGGCACGCGGCCGCCGGGGCGCGGCGGCTATGCGATCTGCCGACGCAGAAGGTCCTCGTGATCGAGGACGAGCAACTCAACCGCCAGGTGTTCGGCGCCATGTTCGCTGGATCGCCGCACGAGGTGCGCATGGTCGCCAGCGCATCGGAAGCGCTGGCTGTCGTCGCCGGGTGGGTGCCGGATGTGGCCCTGGTCGACATCCATCTTGGCGGCATGGACGGCATCGAGCTGACCGATCGGCTGCGCGCCGACCCGCGGCTGAGAGACACCCGGATGATCGCGGTGACGGCGTCGAGCTACTACCAGCTGCCCGACATCCGCGGCCACTTCGATGCCGTCGTCGTCAAGCCGTTCTACGAGGTCACGCTGGTGCGTGCGATGGACATCGCCAGCACGCCGCATCAGCCGCACGCCAGCGACAGCTATGCGATGCCCGAGACGGTCGAGCCAGCAGAGCCGGCGGCGCCGAATCCGCACCTGCTGATCGAACTCGACCAGCTGCTCGAGGAGCGCTGGCCCAACGTGCGCGACACCCCGACGGTAGGAGAAGTACGGACTTTCGCCAGCGCGATCGATGACATCGGCAGCCGCAACGGCTGTCGGGCCGTCGTCCAGTACGCGCGCAAGCTGGGCGGCGCCGCGTCGAGCTTCGACATTGCCCGTATCGAGGTGCTGCTCGCCGAATTTCCGGCGCACATTGCCGAGCAGCGCGCGCGCCTCAGCCCGGCAATTCCGGCCTGAGCATCTGGTCCGAAAACGGTTCAGCTTGCGTATAGCCGGACCTCGCAAGATGCAATGCCGCTACGAAAAAACCGAGCCGAATGTATGGCCACAGAAAACTCTATGCATGCCCGCCTGCTGTTGATCGACGACGACGTCTCGATCCAGCGCGCGTTCCGCCGCGTGATCGAGGACGCCGGTCACGATGCCGTCGCCGTCAAGTCCTCGGCCGAGGCTGAGGCCGCATTGCGTCGCGGCGTCTTCGATGTCTGCCTGCTGGACCTGCACCTCGGCACCGAATCGGGCCTGGAACTGCTGCCGATCCTGTCCGAAGCGGCGCCCTGGATGAAGGTCATCGTCGTCACCGCCTCCAACAATGTCACGACCGCGATCCAGGCCATCCGCGCCGGCGCGGTCGACTATCTGGTCAAGCCCTGCCAGCCGGAAGAACTCCTGCACGCGGTGTCCCAGCAGTTGCAGGCGCGCCGGCTCGAACAGCGTGTGGACGCGTTCCAGCTCGATGCCAACGACAACAACGGTTTCGACCACACCTCGAACAGCCCGGTCGTCCATTCGACGCTGGAGCTGGCGCGGCGCGTCGCCGAGAAGGATGCGACGGTGCTGATCCTCGGCGAGAACGGCACCGGCAAGACGGTCCTGGCGCGTGCGATCCATCAGTGGAGCGCACGCCGGGATGCGGTGTTCGCGACGGTCAGCTGCCCGTCGCTGTCCGCGGAGCTGCTCGCCAGCGAACTGTTCGGCCACGTCCGCGGATCGTTCACCGGTGCGACGGAAAATCGCCAGGGGCGCGTGCAGATCGCCGAAGGCGGCACGCTGTTCCTCGACGAGATCGGCGATCTGCCGGCCGTCCTGCAGCCCAAGCTGCTGCGCTTCCTGCAGGATCGCGAGTACGAAAGAGTCGGCGATCCGAACACGCGAACCGCCAACGTGCGCGTCATCGCCGCGACCAATCGCAACCTCGCCGAGATGGTCGAGCAGGGCAAGTTCCGCGAAGATCTTTTCTACCGCCTCAACGTCTTCAATCTGACGATGCCGCCGTTGCGTGAGCGCCGCGAGGATGTCCAGCGCATCGCCGAAGGCATGCTGAGGAGACTGGCGCGACGCTACGACGCGCCGGGGCGGAATTTCTCGCCGGAAGCCATCACCTTGCTGATGACGCACAGCTGGCCCGGCAACATGCGCGAGCTGCACAACGCGATCGAGCGCGCGGTGATTGTCAGCGGGGGAGAAACGATCGGCCCCGAACATCTGCCGTTCGCCCGTGAACGGCCGCCGGCGGCGATGGGCCTGCGCGCGGGAGACGCGGTGAGCCTGCAGGAACTCGAACGTGCGCATATCGAGGCGGTGATCGGCAGCGCGCCCTCGCTGGAAGCGGCTGCGCGCCTGCTCGGCATCGACAGCTCGACGCTGTATCGCAAGCGCAAGCAGTACGACGCAAGAGCGGACGACAAGGCCGCCTGAAGCGGCGCCCAAAGGGCCTGATCAGCAAGGATCAGGCCCGACTTGCAGAACGCAGCATCGTCCTGCGGCAAGCAGGCAGGATACCCGGCCACAGATCACCGACGCCGTCGGCGCAGAACCAAAACCCCAGCATTTTCAATGCCCGAAGTCTCAGGCAGGGCTTGGCATGGCTGCTGCAACAGAGGTGGAACGAGCATCAAGCGAATACGGATATTCAAGCCGGCGGGAACGCCGCAAAGGAGATGGATCTCATGAGTCTCGCGCTGTCGCTTTCCACCAAACAATCCCTGTCGATCTCGCCGCGCCTGCAGCAGGCGATCCGCATGCTGCAGCTGTCGGCGGTCGAGTTCCACCAGGAGCTCCGCGACTCCCTGTCGAGCAATCCGTTCCTCGAGGAAATCGAGGAACCCGCGCCGGTGGTTGCCGATACGCAGCTCGCGGACCACGCCGACGACGCAGCGCCCGAGGAAGCCACCGCCAACGACTGGGACGGCTCCAGCCTCGGCAGCGCCTTCGAGCGGACCCGCGCCGCGGGCTCGACCGTCGACGGCACTGACCTCAGCTGGGTGCCCGAGAAGACCGGCCTGCGCGAACACCTGCGCCAGCAGCTATACGCCTCGCGCGCCGCCGAGCGGATCGTCGTCGGCGCCGAGATCGTCATCGACACGCTCGACGAAGACGGCTACCTGCGCGACGACGTCAGTGCTTCGCTGGCCGCGGTCGACATCCAGCCGCCGCTGTCGCCGGACGAGGTCGAGGAGGCAATTGCGCTGGTGCGTCGCCTCGATCCGGTCGGCGTCGGCGCCCGCGACCTGGTCGACTGCCTGAACCTGCAGCTGCGCGCGCTGGATTCCGCCGAGGGCGAGCGCGAACTGGCGATGGAAATTCTCAGCAATCACCTGACGCTGCTGGCGCGCCACGACTACGGCGCGCTATACCGCAAGCTCAACCACGACGAGGCCCGCGTGCGCGCCGCCTGTGCGCTGATCCGCCGCCTCGATCCGCAACCCGGCAGCCGCTACTCGCCGAAGGCGGCGGACTATGTGATTCCGGATGTCTTCGTCGTCCGCCGGCGCGGGCGTTACGTCGTCAAGCTCAATCCGGCCGTGCGGCCGCGCGCGCAGCTCAATCAGCGCTACGCCGAAATGCTGCGCAGCTCGCGCAACAAGCACAACCCGGCGATGTCCCAGCAGCTGCAGGAAGCGCGCTGGTTCCTGCGCAACGCGGATCAGCGTTTCGACACGATCCAGCGCGTCGCGGAATGCATCGTCGAGCACCAGAGCGACTTCTTCCAGCATGGCGACATCGCCCTCAAGCCGATGGTACTGCGTGAGGTCGCCGACGAACTCGGCCTTCACGAATCGACCGTGTCGCGGGCGACCAACAACAAGCACATGGAAACGCCGCGCGGCTGCTTCGAGTTCAAGCATTTCTTCTCGCGTGAACTGCAGATGCGCAGCGGCCCGGCCTGTTCGGCCACCGCGGTGCGCGCCCTGATCCAGGAAATCATCTCCGAGGAAGGCACCGAAGCGCCGCTGTCCGATGTCGATATCGCGATCCAGCTGCGCGCCCAGGGCATCCGTATCGCCCGCCGCACGGTCTCCAAGTACCGCCAGATGCTGCGTCTGCCGCCGGCCGAGCTGCGCCGCCGCGCCTGAACCTGCTCGCCGGAGCCGAACCCTTGCAGGTCGGCTCCGGCGTCAGCGGCCTGTTGCCAGGCCTTGTCGCCAGGCCTGCTACTCCTTGCGACTGAACCAGAAGCCGGCCACCACCAGAGCCAGCAGCGTCGTGGCGATCGCCGCGGTCTGATACGGACGTTCCCGCGCGTACTCGACCGAGCGGTTGACTGCCGTGGTCGCCAGATCCACCGACTGTTCCTGCGCGGCTTCAAGCCGGCGCTGGGCTTCGCCGAGGCTGACATCGAGCTGTTCGCGGGCGGTCTTGACCTTGCCGGTCGTGATGTCGGCGGTGGCTTTGATCAGATCCTCGGCATGGCCGGCCAGTGCGCGGAAATCGGTGGCCAGTCCATTGCTGGCCTTGCTGAATGGGGATAGTCGTGACATGTGGTTTCTCCTTCGTTGGGACTGATCTGCTTCGCAGGTTTTGTTCCCGGCTGGTGAAATCGCCGCGGGAAAAAAGAAGAGCCCGCAGTGCGGGCTCTTCGTCGGTTGCTCACAGCGGCATGACTAGTTGTTGTCATCCGACTGCGGCGTGGTGGCGACGCCGTTGAGACCGATCTTCATGTTGCTGCCATAAGTATTGGTCTCGGTGTTGTCCTCGCGCTTGGGCGTGGACACCTTCAGCATCGTCTCGGCGCTGCCGCCGACGTCGCGACCTTCATCGTCGGAGTCGTCGAACGGACCATCGCCCTTGTCCGGCGCCGGGCCCTTCAGCGCCAGGCCGGTCGACAGGCTGCTGCCCTTGACGTCGCTGTCCTCGCCTTCCGCCGGGATCGTGCTCACGGTGAGCTTGCTCGAAGCCGCGGCGGGCTGGTCGTCATCGTCTTCGCCCTTGCGGTTGGCATCGGACTCGACGGCGACCTTGAGGCGGCCCAGCGTCAGCTCGCGACCACCGTCTTCGGTGTCCTCAAGGCCGGCGAGCGCATTGCTGCGGTCGTCGTCGCGGTCGGAGAGACGCTGCTCACGGCGATCGGCGATGCGCTCACGCAGCGTGCTTTCGTTGCGCGACGCGTCGCGTTCGCTGCGATTGCGCAGTTCGCTGCTCGTATTGCCGGATGACGACAAGGTCTGCGTCAGCGCGCCACGGAGGGCACCGTCGCCAATGGCCCGCGCCTGGGTGCGGGATTCAGCATGTGCGGCGCTGAAAGCGGTGGCGATACTCAGTGCAACGAGCGTCATGATCGGACGATTGTTCATTAATGTTCTCCTGCTCTAAATGGACGTCCAGCTTCGCCGACAGGCAATGAATTCATCGTTAACTCAAACATTAATGTTGAAGACGGTTATTCAGGCCGATTCCGGGCACGCCGCGTGCTCTCTGCGCTCGCGACGAAATAAACGAGCTCTTGCAGCGTTGTCGGCACTGCCGCTTGCAAGACGCCCTCAATGCTTCATGCAATCCGCCCTAGCCGGCTCCAGGAGTCTCGAAATGAGTGTTGCGCTGCCGCCCCCGTCGCCGCCCGAAGCGGCCGAACTCTCGATGGCCGAGAACGGACAACGTGCGATTCCGATCCAGTACGAGTCCTACAAGCTGTATCTGCTGGGGCCGCAGCTGATCGATGTCGACGAGGCGCGTGCGCTGGTCGCTGAGGCGGACACACTCTCGAATGCGGTTCGCGCGCTGGCACAGGCGCATTACGACGCCGGTTATCTCGGTGCGCGCCTGCGCTACGCGAGAAACGGCGACGATGTCTTCATCGTCGTTGAAGTGCCGAAGCTCAGCAGCGTCGAAATCAGCGCGCCGCTGCAGCCCTACTTCGACGACCTTCCGCTGGGCGAGCCGCTGCGCGACCGCGACTTCGAGCCGCGCCGCGTGCTCGCCGCCCTGCACGCCGAGCGCGCCGGAGCGCCCGCCATCAGCCGCCTCGCGGCGGTGGACGGCGGCCAGCAGCTGCAGGTCGATCTGCTGGAAAGCGAGCAGAAGTCCTATGAGTTGTCGGCGCGCTATTCCAACTTCGGCAATCGCTTCGTCGGCCGCAATCTTCTCGACCTCGGCGCGCGCAAGACCACCGACTACGGCGACAGCGCCGACCTCATGCTGACCCTCGCGCCGACTCGCGACGAAGACGCGGCGGACGAATATTACGAAGGCTCGCTGTCATGGAGCCGCGTCAGCCCCTACGGCCTGTTCGGCCTGTCCGCGCATCTCGTCGATTACAAGCAGCCGGCCGGCAATCAGAGAATCGACGGCGATCTGGAGGAGTACCAGATTGCCTGGTCGTATCCGATCGTCGCCACGATCAGCAGCCGCTGGGTGCTCGACCTGAGCGTCGACTACACAAGCAAGCGCCGCTCGGCGTTCGAGGACATCGTCACCTTGCAGGACGAGCAGTACCCGTCCGTGCAGGCCGGCCTCGACTACACGCACGACGGCTTGTGGAGCGACCGTTCCTGGGATGTGTTGCTGGGCATCGAGCTGCGGCAGGGCCTGCGCGGAGAGCAGGGCGAATCCGGCGCGGCGCTGGACTACTTCCTGTACCGGCCGCGCGGGCATTTCAAGATCGAAGTGGCCGATCAGCTGTTCGTCGGCGTGGCCGCGGTTGCCCAGTTCAGCTCGGACAGCCTGCCGGAGCAGAGCCAGTGGCTGCTCGGCGGCAGCGACGCCGTGCAGGCCTACCTGCCGGGCGTCGCCGTCGGCGACCGCGGCATGATTGGCCTGGTCGAACTCGAGTACAAGTCATTTTCCGTGGCCGGCATCGATCTGACACCGCGCCTCTTCGCCGAGGCGGGTACCACCGAATTCGTCGCGACCGAGGAGTTTCCGGACGAGCAGCGGGTTGATCTGAGCGACGCCGGTGTCGAGCTCAGCGCCAACTGGCGCAAGATCCTCGATGCCAGCGTTTCGTATGCCTGGCCGCTCAGCGACAGCGACCTGTCGGCGGACAGCCGCGGACGTTATGACGCCGGCATGCTGTTCCGTGTCGAGGCCACGTTCTGATTGCCTAGCTCAGGCGCGTATAGCGCGCCTGAGCCAGCAGCGGAGACTTGATCAGGATGTCGGCGTCCTGCAGCAGGCGTTCGCGTTGCTGCAGCAGCGGTCCGCTGAGGATCGCCGTCTTGAAGGAGCGATCCATCTCGTCGTAGAGATCCTCCTCGAGCGCCATCAGCAACGACAGCTGATGCAGGACATTGGCGGCGCGGATGGTGTAGAGCGGATCGTCCTCGCTGGTCTCCTCCAGCTGCTCGATCAACGTCAGCGCATAGTCGATCGAGTGCGCCGGCAGGCGTGAGCCGAGCAGCTGGTGCTCGATCTGGGCGTGGACCTTGAACAGCTCGATCATGACGTCGAGCGCCGGACGTATCTCCGCGATCGTCGCCGCGCCCTGGCTGAGCTGCAGCAGCTTCTGCATCGCATGGTGATCGCGCTGCATCTCCACATCGTCGCCTTGCCAGTTGGCCTTGCGCCACAACTCCTGGAACGAATCCTGATCGCTGAAGATCGAGAGATTGATGGGTGCGGTGGAAGAACGCATGGGGAATTCTCTTGAACGATGAGCCCACTGCCGCGACGGGCAGTGGGCTGCGGGGCGGCTTCTTCAGAAGCTGAAGGCGATGTTGGCGGAACCCAGATCGACATCGGTGTCCTCGAGCGCAAAGCGTTCGTACTCGGCACGGAACGCGATCATCTCGGTGATGCCGATGTTGACGCCGACGCCATAGGTCAGGTCGGTGCCGTCTTCGTTGGCCCTGATCGGCGGAGAGACACCCTGGCTGCGACCATCCGCTTCCCAGAACAGCGCGCCGATCTTGCCGTAGGGATTGATCCGCTCGGTCAGCGGCAGCGTGACGACGGCGTCGGCCGTCCAGCCGCTGGCGTCGATGCGGTTGTCGCCGTCCTCGGCGGTGCCGAAATCGATGTACTGGCCTTCGATCGCGAGCATCGGCCCGAGCCGGATGCCGGCAATGCCCTTGTAGGCGACCTGGCTGTCCGACAGGTCGTCATCGCTGTTCGGAATATCTTCGCTCTCGATGCGGCTGTAGCCGATGCCGCCGCCGAGATAGAGGCCGGGTTTCGGTCGGAGATCCTGCGCATGGGCAATCAGCGGCGAAGCGAGCAGTGCAGCAAGCACGATCTGCAGGCTGCGCTGGTGCGAATTGCGGGGCTCTCGTACGGCGCGGGCCTGCGTATGTCGGTGTTTCATGGGGATGCCTCCTGGGGGATTGTTGTCTGAAGCTTGTTGTTGCGAATCTGGGTTCGCGAGATGGCCGGTGTGGCGCTGCGAGGCTGCATATGGCGTGCCTGAAAACGCCGGGTCCGCGGCGAACCGCGGCGCGCCGATTGCGTCCAAATCAATGGTGCCGGTGCTGATCTCCATGAAGCCGGCGCAAACATCCGTTCACAGGAGGACTCACATGTCTCGCAGACAGGATTCGGAAAAGCAGGATCTGGGACCGGGCGCGCGGAAGATCGAACTGGAGCGCCGTCTCGACGCCAATCAGAACAAGATGGATCAAGCGCGGTCCGCCGGCGGCAAACCGTCGCGCGATGGCGTGGACCCTAACGAAGCGATCCGCGAAGCCCTCGACAAATCGCGCTACTGAAGCGCTGATCGGGATCGGGCGCCAATCGCCCGCCGTCAGGCCGTCGCCAGGGTCGCCGTCCGCATCCGCTCGGCGATCGTGGCGACGTGGCGGCCCTGGAAATTCGCCATCGCCAGTTCCTGGTCGCTCGGCATGCGCTTGCCGTCGGCGCCGGCGATCGTCGACGCGCCGTAGGGGCTGCCGCCCTTGATCTCGTCGAGGCCCATCTGCTCGGTGCAGCTGTACGGCAGGCCGACGATGACCATGCCCAGATGCATCAGTGTCGGGAACAAAGTGAGCAGCGTGCTTTCCTGGCCGCCATGCTGGGTCGCCGAGGCGGTGAATGCGCTGCCGACCTTGCCGACCAGCGCGCCGCTCTGCCACAGCTTGCCGGTGCGGTCGATGAAGGCGCGCATCTGCGCGCAGACGTTGCCGTAGCGCGTCGGCGCGCCGAACACGATCGCGTCGTAGTTCGGCAGATCGTCGACGCGCGCATCCTCGATGCCGGCATCGCGCACGGCGCCGAGCTTCTGCAAGGTCTCGTCGTCGACGATTTCGGGAACGCGCTTGATGTCCACGTCGCTGCCGGTCTCGGCCGCGCCGGCGGCGACGGCCTTTGCCATGCGTTCAACATGCCCGTGCATGCTGTAGTAGAGAATCAGAACCTTGGCCATTGATCGACTCCTTGGATGTGTTCGAGGTGAAAAGTGCGTCGAAGGTCTCAGCTTGCAGTGCGATGGACCCACTCCTTGCAGATTGCCGAACCTGACGCCCAGGCAGACGCCGCAAGGTGCTCGCCCCGATCAGCGCAAGAGGCATACCTGCGGCTGGGCATCCTGATTGCTCCTTCGGCGTTAACGACCATTCGCCGGACTCACCGATGACATCCGCCGCTGCGACGAGCCTCGCGACACAGCTGGCCACCGCGGCCCGCTCACCCGATCTGGTCCGCCTGCTGAGGCGGACGTTCTGCGCCGCGGTCATCTTCTTCTTCCTCTGGCTGCTGGGGGATGTCTTCCTGCTGATCTTCGGCGCGGCGCTGCTGGCGGTGGCGCTGCGCGGCGTCAGCGAGGCGATCTCGAGGAACAGCCGCTGGTCGGCGGAAACCAGTCTCGTGCTGGTCAGCGTGATTCTTGTGCTGTCGATCGTCGCCGGCGTTCGCTACAGCGGGCCGCCGCTGGCGGAGCAGGGCAACCAGCTATGGACGCAGTCGATCCAGGCCTTCGAGACGACGCGCGACTGGATGAAACAGTTCAGCTGGCTGCGGCCCGTCGTCGACGGTGCGTCGGCGGAGAACCTCGCCGAGAACGGCCAGCGCATCGCCAGCAACCTGGGCATCGCCCTGATGACGCTGTTCGGCGCCGTCGCCAGCGTCATGATTGCGATCGTCACTGCGTTCTACTTCGCGGCTTCGCCCGGAACCTATGTGCGCGGCTTCGTCCGCCTGCTGCCGAAGCCGAGGCGTCTGCGCGGCCGGCAATTCCTCAGGGAATGCGCAAACACCTTGCGGCTGTGGCTGTACGGGCAGGGCATCGCGATGCTGGTGATCGCCGTCGTGACCTACATCGGTCTTGCATTGCTCGGCGTGCCGCTCGCGCCGCTACTGGCATTGATTGCCGGATTGACCAACTTCGTTCCCTACGTCGGTCCCTTCGTCGGCGCCGCCCCGGCGCTGGTTGTCGCCCTAGGCGTCGGGCCGCAGACCGCGGTCTGGGTGGCGATGATGTTCGGCGCCATCCAGATGATCGAGGGCAACATCCTCACGCCGATGCTGCAACGGCGGATCAGCCATCTGCCGCCGGCGCTGACGATTCTCTCGCAGACCATCATGGGTGCGTTGTTCGGCATGGTCGGCGTCATCCTGGCGACGCCAGTGCTCGCCGTCGTGCTGCTCGGCGCGCGCATGCTCTACATCGAAGACATGCTCGACGATCACTCCCTGCGCCGCCGCAGCCGCAGCGAGACTGCCTAGAGCAAAGCTCAGGCCGCCTTGCGGGAACGGCTGGCCGTCGCCCGCTTGCCCGCGGCGGTCTTCGTTGTCTTGCGGGCCGTCCTGGGCTTCGCCGTCGATTTGGCCCTGGCCTTGCGCGGCTCAGCGGCCGCCGGCGTACGGCGATTCTCCGCAATGCTCTTCTTCAGCAAGGCCATGAAGTCGACCACCTTGCCGGCGGCAGGGGCTTGCGCCGGCGCTTCCGCCTTCTTCGACCTGGCGGGCTTGCGGCCCTTCCTGATCCGGCTCTTGATGACCTTCGTCAGGCGTTCGCGGAACTCATCCTGGTAGTTCTTCGGGTTCCAGTCCGCCTGCATCGACGACACCAGCTGCTTCGCCATCTCGAGTTCGCGCGGCGCAATGCGGAAGTCGCGCAGGCTGCCTTGCGGCAGCTTGTACTCCTTCTCGCTGATCAGTTCCTGCGGATAGCGCAGCAGGAACAGCACCAGCGCCTGGCCTTCGACCGCGACCAGCGCGAGGTATTCGCGGGTGCGGATGACGACGCGCGCCAGACCGGCCTTGTTGTTCTCGCGCAAGGTTTCCCGCAGCAGGACATAGCCTTTCTCGGCCTTGCGTCCCGGCACCAGGAAATAGGGCTTCTCGTAGTAGCGCAGGCTGACGTCGGCGCTGTCGATGAACGCTTCGATGTCCACCGACTCCTTGCTGCGCGGTGCAGCGGCGCCGAGGTCTTCGTCCTTCAGCACGACGTAGTTGCCCTTGCTGTACTCGAAGGCCTTGACGACTTCCTTCCAAGGCACTTCCTTGCCGGTCTCGGCATTGACCCGCTCGTAACGCACGCGGTTCTCGTCGCGACGGTCGAGCATGTGGAAATGCAGATCGACGTGGCGTTCGGCGGACATCAGCTGGACCGGAATGTTGAGCAGGCCGAAGGAAATGGCACCGGTCCAGATCGGCCGTCCGGGCGCGCGCGTGTCGTCGAGTGCGCTGTCATCGGCGGAGTCCGTGGCGCGGGTCTTAGTTTTTCGTTTCAAGGGCGGGCTCCGGTAAGGTCTGTTTGATCTGCAGGTAGTTTCCCCAGGGGTCTTCGCGAAGACCCGCGAGGCGGGCCGGCAGGTTGCCGTAGTTGTACTGCGCCGCCGATCGCAGGCGGCCCAGCTCCGACCATCGCAGTGGCGTGGCCACCGCCGCGCCGCTGCGTGCGCGCAGGGAATAGCTGGCGATGCTCGACGCGCCGCGGCTGTTGCGCAGGTGGTCGATGAAGATGCGGCCCTTGCGATTCCGCTCGCCGGCGAGATCCGTGTACAGGCGCGGCTGCTCCGTCGCCAGGCCGCGTGCCAGCTTGCGCGCGAAGGTCTTGGCCGTCTGCCAATCGGCCTGCGGACGCAACGGCACGAACAGCTGCAGGCCCTTGCCGCCCGAGGTACGCACGAAGGATTGCAGCCCGCTTGCCTGCAGGCGCTCGCGAATCTCGCGCGCCGCCGCGACGACGCGGGCCCAGGCAACATCCGCTCCGGGATCGAGATCGAAGATCAACTGGTCCGGATGCTCGATGTCGTTGAGGCTCGCACCCCAGCTGTGAATCTCCACCGCGTCCATCTGCACCAGGCCGATCAGGCCATCGACATCGTCGACATAGAACACCTTCATGCTGCGGCCGTGACGGCCGGCAATCCGCGTCTCGTGAACCGAGCGTGGAAATCCGTGGCTCAGGTGGCGCTCTAAGAAGCAGCTGCCGGCGATGCCCTCGGGGCAGCGCAGCAAGGACAGCGGGCGATTGCGCAGCCCCGGCATCAGGTACTGCGCGATGCCGCCGTAGAAATCGGCCAGCTGCCGTTTGCTGATCGGCGGCTCGGCAAACAGCAGCCGGTCCGGATCGGTCAGCAGCGGCGTCATCTGCTGGTCGCCCCGCGATGCGGTGTCGGCGGCGGGCGCATCGTCGACCGGCTGCAGATCGTCGAGGTTCTTGTCGTCGCGGATCGTCTTGAGTGTCGCGGCCCGCAGCAGGCCGTCGCCGGCAATGCCGCGATACTGCGCCTCGACGATCATCGTCGGCGCGACCCAGACCGGATGCAGTTCGGTCGGATCCACGAAACCCGGACTGTGACTCAGCGCCGGCGGCTCGCGACGCGGCTTCAGACGCGCCGGCAACCCGGTCAGCAATTCATCACCGCGAACGTGCTCGATGCGGCCGGCATAGCGCCAGCGATCGCCGCTGGGTCGCGCGAGCAGCAGCGAGCCGAGCGGCGCTTGCGTTTCCAGGCCGCTGGTGTAGCCGATCACGACGAACTCATCGGATGGCACGCACTTGATCTTCAACCAGGCGTCGCTGCGTCCGCTCTGGTAGCCGGCGTCGCAGCGCTTGCTGACGATTCCCTCCAGGCCGTCGTCGCAGGCGGCGCGGAAACGCCCGGGACCGTCGCCAACGACGAAGTCGGAGACGCGCAGCGGCGAGGCGCGCCGCGCCATCAGGCGGGCCAGCTCGCGCTTGCGGCGGATCTGCGGCTGCGTTCGCAGGTCGCGCTTGTCCAACGACAACAGGTCGAATGCCAGCGCGACGGTCGCGCTCGGATCGCCGTCGCGCGCCATCGACTGCTGAAGCTGTTGGAAGTCGCTGCGGCCGAGACGGTCGATCGCGATCAGTTCGGCATCCAGCACGACCGACCGGCAGCGAAGGCCGCGCACCGCTTCGACCAGGTGCGGCAAGCGCGACGTCCAGTCGACCGCGTTTCGCGAGAGCAGGCGAACGTCGTCACCGCTGCGCTGGATCAACAGGCGATAGCCGTCGAGCTTCACCTCGTGCAACCACTCGTCGCCTTCCGGCGCCGCCATCGCGAGTCGGGTCAGCTGCAGATCGGCGGTGCCCGGCAAGCGGCTGCCGCCATCCACCTCGTCGGCCGCGCCGAGATCGGAGACCGCGGACAGCGGCCGGTCGTCGGCGACGTCGCCGCTGCGCATCCAGCTGTCCCGCGCTTTTACCAGCAGCCACTGCGGCTTGCTGAGCACGTCGCCGCGCATGTCGGTGCGCATCAGCGACCAGCGTCCATGCAAGCGGTGGCCGTACAGCGTGAAGCCGAGATGGCCGGCGGCGAGTCCGCGAACCGGATCGCTGTCCGGCTGCCAATGGCCCTGGTCCCACACTGCGACCGCGCCGGCGCGGCTCGAGGCGCATTGCGCCTCGAAGTCCGCATCGCCGAACGGATGATCATCGACCTGCACGGCGAGGCGTTTCTGGTCCGCGTCGAGCGAAGGTCCGCGCGGTACCGCCCAGCTGCGCAAGGCGCCGCCGATTTCCAGGCGCAGATCGAAATGGCGTCGCTGGGTGTGATGGAGCTGCACGACGAAGCGCGCGCTGTCAGTGCTGTCGCGACGCCGGCCCGGCAGCCGCGAATCGGAACTCTGGCCGAAGTGGCGGCGGCGGCGGGAATCCTCGAGACGCTGCGGCTGCTTCGTCGAAGACTGTGTCATGTCAGTCTCCATCGGGCTGCCGCTTATGGCATTGGAAAGCATGGCGGCGCACAGACCGCTCGCTACGATGACCGCAATGCTGCTCGTGTGTGGTTTGCCGATGTGCCTGCATGATTGCGCTCCTGTTGCAAAAAGCCAGCAACAAGAGCCATGCCCATGTGCGGCGGCGTTCCGCACACGTTCAGTGTGAAATCACACGAGGCGGCCGTCCTGCAATATGCGCTGTGCGGTGTCGTCGGAAGACGCGGGCCGCTCGCGATCCTTGCCGATCGGCAACGGCGGCGTGCCGCTGAGTGGATTCGGCGCCGCCGGCGAGTCCGGCGGGACGGTGCTTTCCGGGGGTGGCCGCGGATCGCCCGGCATCGGCGGTACCGACATCGGTACCGTCTCGCGCGGAAGACCGCCCGGTTCATCACGCTCGCCGGGCTTGTTGCAGGCGCTCAATCCAGCGATCGTGAGCGCTGCGGCGAGCAGCGCGGGAAAGGCAGCAGTCTTCATCGTTCGTCTCCGGTCGAGGGACATCCGGCAACGTGCGGCGGGGCATCACCAGCCCCGCCGCGGCTGCGCTCAGTTCCAGTACGGCGGCGTGTCGTAGTACTCGTAGATCGAGTTGGCGAAGCGCGGATCGGCCATCGATGGCCAGTGATCCTTGTCGAACCCCGGCGCGTTCTTCAGATGCTCCTTGTCGAAGTCGAGCACGAAACACTTGTCGATCGCGTTGAGAGCGAGCGAGCCCCAGGGCACTGCGAACAAGCGGTCGCCGATGCCGAGTACGCCGCCGACGGCGAGCACCGCGTAAGCAACGCGTCCGTTCGCGACGTCGATCATGATGTTGCGGATCCGGCCGAGATCTTCGCCTTCGATGTTGACGACGCGATCACCCTCGAGCGTATCGGCAGCCATGATCTCCGGGCCGGGGCCCTGGTAGTCGCCGATGCTGGCGATGATCGGCGTCTTGCCGGGAATTGTCTGAGTTTTCATCTTTATCTCCAGTGGATTGGCGGCTGCCGCCCACGTGCGGAGTTAGTGGCTGGCGCTCGCGCGATACTGATTGCGCAGATCGCGGACACGGCTGTGGTTCTGCAGGACGCCTTCATACTGCTTGCTGACGACGGCCTTGATCGTGGTCGGCAGGTCGGCACGCAGTGCCTCGCTGTAGACTTCCTTCGCGACATCCTCGCCACGCTCGACTTCCTCGAGCACCGCGAGATTGTTGTCGCCGACGGCGGCTTTCACCTTGACCCAGCCGCGATGGACGGCGCCACCGACGGTGCCGGAGTCCTTCGGATCGGCGCCGAGCGAACGGACGATCTGCTGCAGCTCGCTGACGGCCACGGCGCAGGACTGCGCACGCGCCTGGAACAGGCTCTTGAGGCTCGGATCGGCGGCTTTCTCCGCAGCGGCTTGAAAGCCCTGCTTGCCGTCTTCCGAGGTCTGAATCAAATCGTTGAGCACGCTGACGGTCTGGTCTGTGCTGGTCATGAGTTTCTCCTGCGAATAGGAATAGAAAGGGTGCCGGCGGTTCTGCCGGCACGGCACAGCTCATCAAGAAGCGTGCCCCGCTCCTTGGCCGGGTGCAGCATGCGGATCGGTGCAGGAAGTGCGCGCGACTTGCACGTCCGCGATCGGATCGCCATGCAGATTGCGCATGGCCTGGTCGTTCATATCCGAGACTCCATGCGGCACTGATCGATGGCCGATTCGCCATGCGGCTGTTCAGTGAACGTACGGTTCCGGGCACGCAAATTGATGCTCGCAAGTCGTCCATCCGACTGGAGGAGTACTGAAATGCTTTACTACGCCTTGATGTTCCTGATTCTTGCCATCGTCGCCGCGGCGTTTGGCTTCACCAGCATCGCCGGCGCCGCCACGGGCATCGCCAAGCTGCTGTTCCTGGTCTTCCTGGTGGCCCTGGTCGTTTCGCTGGTTCTGCATCGTCGAACGCCCATTGCCTGACGGCAGTTTCACAAGAAGCTTCACTCGGTTCCGTCGAAACGTGCCGCTGTTGCAAGTACAGCGGCGCGCTTTCGAAGTACCCAGGCGGATCGCATCTCGGTACATGACCTTCCCGCGGTTCGCCCATGAACAAGAGTCCGCTGATTCTGGTCGTCGATGACCAGAACACCAATCTGCAGCTGATCGGAGAAGTGCTCGATCAGGCCGGCTATCAGGTGATGCCGGCGCTCAACGGCGAGCAGGCGCTCTCCCGGGCGCGTCTCAGGCAACCCGACCTCGTATTGCTCGACATGGCGATGCCCGGCATGGATGGCATCCAGACCTGCCGGGATCTGCGCCGGCTACCCGGCATGGAGCAGCTGCCGATTCTGTTCGTGACCGCCGCCAACGATCGCGCTTCGCTGGTTGCCGCGTTCGCCGCCGGCGCGGTCGACTACATCACCAAGCCGTTTGTCGTCGAGGAACTGCTGGTCCGCGTGCGCACGCACATGGATCTCAAGCACGCGCGCGACAAGCTCGCCAACAGCGTCAAGGAGCGCGAGGACGTCATCGACATCGTCGCGCACGATCTGAAGAATCCGCTGACCTGCGTGCTGTTTGCAGCGCAGGCCCTGCATCGCAACCCGGGATCGGAGCAACGCCGCGCGGAACTGGCGGGCGAAATCCAGAGCTGCGCGGAAGAAGCGCTGCACTACATCCAGCGCTTTCTGACCCGCGGCACCGGTGGCCAGCGTCTGCGTCAGTTCGGCGCCGAGCATGTCGACCTCGCCGACGTTGCCCGCGAGGCGGCGCGCTTCATGCGCGCCGGCGCCGAGCTGCGCGATGTGACGCTGGCCATCGAAGGCGCCGCGGATGCCTGGGCCGATGCGCCGGCGTTGCGCAACGTCATGCAGAATCTGATCTCCAATGCGATTCGCCACAGCCCGGCCGGCGCGCAGGTCACGGTCGAACTCAAGCCTTCGGAGCGACCGGGCTACTCGCTGTGCATCGTCAAGGATCGCAGCGGCGGCGTGCCGGTCGAGCTGCTGCCGCGCCTGTTTCAACGCTATGCGCGACACAGCGATGGCGAGAACGATGAAGCCAATCGCTTCTCGAGCGGACTTGGCCTGGCGATCGCCAAGCACGACGTCGCTCAGATGGGCGGCAACGTCTGGTACGAGCCGCGCGACGGCGGCGGCAGCCTCTTCATCGTCGAACTGCCGCAGCGTTCTCCGGACCCCTGAGCGGCGCTACGGTCGCTTCCGGCGCCGACAGCGCGGCATGCGGCGGTTGGCGCAAAGTCCACAGGCGCAGCGCATCGAACAGCAGGCCGCCGACGAGCAGGACCGGCGATGCCCGGCGCGCACGCAGCCGCCAGACCACCGCGCCGACCACGGCGACCGCTGCGATCAGCGGCAATGCCGGCGCGGCGCGGCGCAAGCCGAGCGCGGCCTGCGGCACCAGCTTGATGCTCGACCGCAGGCCGCTCGCCGCGCTGCGCATCTCCTGCTCGTAATGCCGGCATCGGGCATCGAGCAGGCTGCGCTCGTGAATGATGTCGTCGTCGCTCATTCGGACTCCGGCGCGACGACGCGATCGATATCGCGCAGCGCCATGGACAGCGGTCGCGCCGGTTCCTTGCGCAACTTGCGCAGCGACGACCAGGCGGCAGCCGTGCCCAGCAGGGCGAGCAGGATCAGCAGAGTGATTGAGTGCAGCCGCCAGGGCGTATCCCAGAATGCCGCGACGATCAGCGCGGCGGCGAACTGCACCGACGTCAGGATCATCAGAGACAGCAGCATGCCGCGGGTGATCATCGAGCTGATGCGCTGGCGCTCCTCGATCAGCTCAAGCTCCAGAATTTCCAGACGTACGCGTGCGTATTGCAGTCCGCTGTTGAGCAGGCGCTGCATATACAGCGACGGCGTCGGCACGGACATGGCCGATCAGTTGGCCTTGCTGCTGCGAGACCTTGAAGGACCCGTGACCTTTGCGAAGACGATGCCGGCCAGCGCCGCGATCGCCATAGCCTGCCAGGGATTTTCCTGGACCAGTTGCGTGGTCTGCTTGTAAGCACTGCGGCCACGTTCCATCGCCGCGGACTCCAGCGCGACGACGCGCGTCTTCGCGGCGTCCAGGCTCTCCGCCAGATTGTCGCGGACCTTCTCGATGCCGCTGCCGGAAGCAGCGGCGGTGGCCTGCATCAGTTGCTCGGCATGAGTGACCAGCGAGCGGACATCGGCAGCGAGATCCTTGCGGGCCTTGCCGATGGTGGGTTGTCGGGTTTGCATGCTCTCCTCCTGCGGCGTTCGCGATCGACGCCTGTGACGCATTGGCAGAAAAGCGCCGCCGGCGCGCCTTGGCGTGCCGGCGGCGTAGCGACCTTAGTTCGTGCCGACCTTCAGATCGTTCTGGACCATCTTGACGCCCTTGACTTCACCGGCGACCTTCTCGGCCAGTGCAATCTGCGCGGTGTCCTTCACCGTGCCGGTGAGCTGCACGACGCCGCTGCGGGTGTCGACGTCGATCTTCAGCGCGTCGATGCCATCGGTGCCGATCAGCTTGGACTTGACCTGGCCGGTGATGACCGAATCGTCGACGGTCGTGCCGACCGAACGCGAGGTGCTGCCCTTCGCCGTGTCGGCGAAAGCGTTCGGCGCCGTGAAGGCCAGGGTGGCGGCAGCGGCCAGGAACAGCGGTGAGCTGAATTTCGCAATCTTGGACATGTGGTGTTCTCCGTTTTGCTATGGGTCTGGCATGAGCGAATCCGCTCAGGCTCACCGGGATAACGGCAGCTTCCGTGCCCATGCATCGCATCGTTCAGCCAGCAGTCGGGTAGGCAGAACGCCAGCTGAATGCGCGCCTGCAGATCACAGGAACGTCGTTTGCGGCTGACGTCACGACAACGACAAGAACGGAGACTCGCGATGCGACGTCGGCAGCGGATATATCTGGGAGTGGCGATCGTCGTGCTGGCGCTGGTGGGGCTGCGGATCGCGCTGCCGTACTGGGTCGCCGACGAACTCAACAAGCGCCTCGACAAGATGGGCGACTACCACGGCCATCTCGAGAGCGTCGATCTCAGCCTCTATCGCGGCGCGTACCAGATCTACGATCTGAAGATCGAGAAGAGCGACGGCGAGGTGCCGGTTCCGCTGCTGATCGCGCCACTGATCGATCTGTCGGTCAGCTGGAGGGATATCTTCAAGGGCGCCTTCGTCGCGGAGGTGGAGTTCCAGAATCCAGAGCTGAACTTCGTCGACGGCGGCGACGGCAAGGAAGGCCAGGCCGGCGGTGGCGTCGACTGGCGCGAGCAGCTCGAAGCATTGCTGCCGATCCGCATGAACGAGATCCGCGTCGTCGATGGCGTCATTGCATTCCGCAACCTGAACTCGAATCCACCGGTCGATCTGCGGATGACCAAGGTCGATCTGGCGATCCGCAATCTGACCAATGTGCGCGATGCAGAAGGCCGGCGCGACGCGACACTGGACGGCCGCGCCCTGGTTCTGGAAGACGCGCCCGCCGAAGTCCACGCCGGCTTCGATCCGCTCGGCAAGCTCGACGACTTTCGTCTGGACATGCGCGTCACCGGCATCAAGCTGACTCGCCTCAACAGCCTGACCAAGGCCTATGCGAATCTCGACATCGCCCGCGGGCATGGCGACTTCGTCATGGAGCTCGACGCCGACGGCCGACGGCTGACCGGATACGCAAAGCCCTTGCTGCACGACCTGGACATCTTCAGCTGGAAGCAGGATGTCGAGAACGGCAACGGCAATCCTCTGCAGATTCTCTGGGAAGCGCTGAGCGACGGCGTGACCAAGCTGTTCCGCAACCATCCGGAAGACCAGTTCGCGACGCGCATCGAGATCGACGGCAGCCTCGACGCGCCCGGGACGTCGACCTGGGGCATCATCAAGGGCATCCTGCGCAATGCCTTCGTCGAGGCCTATCAGTCGCAGTTCGAAGGCACCGATATCGAGCGGCCGAAGCGCAAGAACTCCGGCGGCGAGAGGGAAAAGAACGACAAGAAGAACGAATAGGTCCAAGCCGCGACGAGCAGCGCGGAGTTCCGCGTACGGAGACGCTTCAAGCGCCCTCGCTGGCCTCGGCGATCGGCACGGTGGCCTGGCGGCGCATCGGGATCCAGCCCGCCCACGACGGGAAATTCCGCAGGAAGTGAAACACCATCCAGCTGAGGGCCTGGCGCGGACGTGTGCGCCGGCGCACATCCTTGCGGTCGATGCGCTCGCAGCTGTTGCGCATCAGCAGCTCCAGGCGCGAACGCAACTGCTTCGTCAGCCGCGGATCGCGGAATAGCAGGTTGGCCTCGAGATTCAGTGACAGGCTCAGCGGATCCAGATTGCTTGAGCCGACCGTGCACCAGTCGTCGTCGATCACTGCGACCTTGCCGTGGAACGGCCGCTGGCAGTACTCGTAGATGACAACGCCGGAGTGGATCAGGTAGTCGTACAGCGTCTGCGCGGCCCAGCGCATGATCGGCTGGTCCGGCTGGCCCTGCAGGATCAGATAGACCTTGACGCCGCGCCGCGCCGCCTTGGTGAACTCGCGCAGCAGGCGGAAGCCCGGAAAGAAATAGGCGTTGGCCACGATGATCTCGCGCTGCGCCTGCCGCATCGCCAGGCGATAGTGCAGCTCGATGTCATCCTGGTGGCGATCGTTGTCGCGCCAGGTCAGCAAGGCATTGCCGTGGGTGTTGCCGCCGGTGATGCGCTCCTGCTCGCGGCGGCGCCACCAGCGCCGCGTGCGCGGCATGCGCTGGCCCTTCAGTGCGGCGATCGTCAGCGCGCGCAGATCGTCGACGATCGGTCCTTCGACCTCGACGGCATAGTCCTGCTTGGAGGTGTCGCCGAAGTCGAGCAGATGATCGTCGGAGTAGTTGATGCCGCCCACGTAGCCAAGCCGCTTGTCGACGACCACGATCTTTCGGTGCAGGCGGCGGAACGCATTGGTACGCATGCCCAGCAGCGGCGGGCGTGGATCGAAGCTGCGGAAATCCACGCCGGCGGCAACCAGTTCGTCGATGTAGCTGCTCGGCAGGCCCGCGGTGCCGTAGCCATCGACGGTCATCGCCACGCTGGCGCCATTGTGTGCCGCCTGGATCAACGCGTCCTTCAGCTCGCGGCCGACGCCGTCGTCGAAGATGATGAAAGTCTCGAGCAGCACTTCCTCGCGGGCCTCGCGGATCGCCTTGAAGACGGCCGGGTAGTACTGCTCGCCGTTCTCCAGCAGGCGAACCCGGTTGCCGGTCGTCCATTGGTAGCGTTCGGTGCGTCCGATCTGGCCGGTCTGGCCGAACAGCAGCGGGGCGTTCATGCGGCAATCTCCGCGAGCAGACCGGCATGGTCTGAAAGGTGCGACCAGGGTCTCAGCTTGAGGACGGCCTCGCTGCGGACCTCGACATTGCGCACATAGATACGGTCGAGGCGCAGCAGCGGCCAGCGCGCCGGAAAAGTACGCGCTGCCTTGCCATGTCTTTCGACGAAGATCTCGCGAAGATTCGAGCATTCGCGCAGCCGATCGTGGGCATGCAGCGTCCAGTCGTTGAAATCGCCGGCGATCACCAGCGGCGCCCGCGCCGGAACCTCGCGCGCGACCAGCTCGCACAGCAGGCCGAGCTGGCGGCGTCGCTGGCGCGCATGCAGATCGAGGTGCACGCAGATCAGATGCAGTTCTTCCTGCAGGTTCGGTGCCGAGACCACGCAATGCAGCAGGCCGCGCGGCTCGCGTCCGGCGACCGAGATGTCGTGATTGGCGTAACGCCGGATCGGATACTTCGACAGCAGGGCATTGCCGTGATGGCCTTCCGGATACACCGCGTTGCGGCCGTAGGCGTAGGCGCTCCAGGTCGAGTCGGCGAGAAATTCGTAGTGGGAGGTCTGCGGCCAGCGCGGATGCAACGAGGAATGCAGCGCATGCTCGCCAATGACTTCCTGCAGGAACACGACATCGGCATCGGTCGCGCGCACCGCATCGCGCAGCTCATGCAGGACTAGGCGCCGGTTGAAGGTGCTGAAGCCCTTGTGGATGTTCAGCGTCAGCACCTTGAACACGCACGGCTCAGCCCGCTCCGAGGCGGCTTCGCCTTGCATGCCCGGCCCATCAACAGCATCGGACGCCAGAAATTCTGCGCGGCTCACGGTGTGTCGTTCAATAATGAAAATGTGCTTGCAGGGTCGGGTCCGACCCATGAACCCGGGCTGAAACCGTCGCGCCGCATCGGGCACGCCAGTTGCGGCGGAGCCCAACCATGAGCGCACCGATCGTCGAATCCGTCTCCCACCTCGTGCCGCAGCGCGCGCGGCGCAGCACGCGCCAGCGCATCTGGCAGATCGTCACGCTGCTGTTCGTCCTGCTGATCATCGGTCTGCTCGCCGACAAGGCGCGCGACATGGACTGGCAGGCGGTGGGCGATGCCCTGCGCGCCTATGAACTGTCGACCCTGCTGGGTGCCGCCGCCCTGGCGCTGGTGGCGCATGCCGCCGCCGCGACCTACGACATCGTCGCCAAGCACTACGTCGGCCACAGCCTGCCCGCGCGCCGCGTGTTCGCGATCAACTTCATTGCCTACGCGTTCTCGATCAACTTCGGCGGCGTGGTCGGCGGCTGGGGCATGCGCATGCGCCTGTACCACCGCTTCGGCCTGACGGTGCGCCAGATCGCGCACATCATCGGTCTGGCTTTCCTCACCAACTGGTCCGGCTTCGTGCTGCTGTCGGCACTCGTGCTGTGCATGCCGCTCGCGCTGCCGGCGACGCTGCCGCTCGAAGAACCTGCGTGGCGGCTGACTGCGGCGGTGCTGCTGTTCGCCGTCGTCGGCGCCTATCTCGCGGTCTGCGCGATCGGCCACGCGCGCGGCTGGCGCCTGCATGTCCGGCAGTTCAGCCTGCAGCTGCCGCGTCTGCGCATCGCCTGGCTGCAGATCGCGCTGTCGAGCGCGAGTTGGCTGCTGATGGCGGCGACGCTCGATCGCCTGTTGCCCGGCCATGTGCCGTTCGAACAGGTACTCGTCGTGCTGCTGCTGGGCAGCGTGGTCGGTGCGATGTCGCATGTGCCGGGCAGCGTCGGCGTGCTCGAAGCCAGTGTGCTGTGGCTGTTCGCGGAGCAGGCGGATCAGCTCAACGTGCTCGCCGCGCTGCTCGCGTATCGCGCCTTGTTCTATCTGCTGCCGCTGATGCTCGCCGCGATCGGATTCGGCGGCATGGAGTGGCTGGCCAAGCGCCATCGGGCTGCCGGTCGCCATCTGCTCCCAGGTCGCGGCGGGTGAATGGGCTTTGTGCAGAACGACCGCGCGCAGGCCCTGCAATTCGCAGTGAAGCGTCTCGCGGCAAATGCTGCGCAATTTGATCGGACGGGCCGGGCACGTTTCTTGTTCCTTGCCGAATACCCAGCGCCATTGGATTGAACACCATGTATCAGGACACCGCCGCCGAAACGCCCGTCGAGTCCCGCAAGCCGGTCTCCCGCGCGCTGGACGGCGGGGTCTCGCGGGCGAAGTCGCCGTCGCCTGCGCCGAGCCTGCGCGAGTCGCCGGCGGCGGATCGTTCGCCCTGCGGCGGCACAGCGTCCAAGGGTGAAACGCGCCCGCGCCCGGCGAGCGGAGACATGCGCTTCGTCAGCCGGCTGACCCGCGACACGCTCGCGCTGGTGATGGCGGGCGGCAAGGGCACGCGGCTGATGCCGCTGGCGGCGCATCGCGCCAAGCCGGCGGTGCCGTTCGGCGGCAAGTTCCGCATCATCGATTTCACGCTGTCGAACTGCATCAACAGCGGCATCCGCAAGATCGGCGTGCTGATGCAGTACGAAGGGCATTCCCTGATCCAGCACCTGCAGCAGGGCTGGAGCTTCTGCCGCGGGCAGTTCGGCGAGTTCATCGAGATGCTGCCGGCGGAGCAGCGCGTCGAGGCGCCGGGCTGGTATGTCGGCACCGCCGACGCGGTCTACCAGAACATCGACTTCATCCGCCGCAGCCGTCCGCGTTTCGTGCTGGTGCTCGCCGGAGATCACATCTACAAGATGGACTACGGCAGCATGCTCGCGCATCACACCGCACGCGGCGCCGACGTCACGGTCGGCTGCGTCGAAGTGCCGCGCGAAGAGGGCACGGCCTTCGGCATCATGCAGGTCGACGACAACGACCGCATCGTGTCCTTCGACGAGAAGCCGGCGGATCCCAAGCCCATTCCCGGCAATCCGGACGTCGCGCTGGCGAGCATGGGCATCTACGTGTTCGACACGGAGTTCCTGCTCGAACATCTGGAGCGCGATGCGAAGGACCCGCAGTCCTCGCACGATTTCGGACATGACATCGTGCCCGAGATCGTCGGCAACGCGAACGCCGTCGCCTACCGCCTGCACGATCTGTACGACGCCGCCAGGCCGGGCTACTGGCGCGACGTCGGTCATGTCGACGCCTACTGGCAGGCGAACATGGAGCTCACCGAAGTCCAGCCGGAATTCGATCTCTACGACAATCGCTGGCCGATCTGGACGCATCAGGAACAGGTGCCGCCGGCGAAGTTCGTCTTCGACCGCAACGGCCTGCGCGGCATGGCGGTCGATTCGCTGGTCAGCGGCGGCTGCGTGGTGTCCGGCGCGACGATCCGCCGCGCCGTGCTGTTCGTCGGTTGCACCGTCGAGGCCGGCAGCACGCTTGAGGACAGCCTGCTGCTGCCGAATGTCAGCCTCGGGCGTAATTGCCGGATCCGGCGCGCGGTCATCGACGAAGGCGTCAGCCTGCCGGACGGCACCGTCATCGGCGAGGACGCGGCCGAAGACGCACGGCGCTTCGAAGTCACGCCCGGTGGCGTGACGATCGTGACGCGCGACATGCTGCGCGCCTGACCATGGCACATCTGGCCACGCAGGATCTGTCGCGACCGGCGCCGCTGCCATTGCCGGTCGATCTCAACGTCGCGCGCAAGGCGCCGCGCATCGTCATCGAGCGCTGCAGGCCCTGCGTCGACGGCGGCCGCTATCCGGCACGCGGCGTGGTCGGCCAGCAGATCGAGATCGGAGCGGACGTCTATGCCGACGGCCACGAACATCTGGAGGTCGAACTGCTGATGTGGGGCCCGCTCGGCGAGGCCTGCGTCCGCACGCCGATGCAGCCTCTGGGCAACGATCGCTGGCACGCCAGCTTCGTCGCCGCCAGTTGCGGGCTGCATCGCTATGCCATCGAAGCCAGCATCGATCCCTGGGGCAACCTGCGTTCCGCGCTGACGCGCAAGCAGGCTGCCGGCGTCTCGATCACGATGGAGATCGGCGACGGCATCGAGCAGGTCGCCGCCGCAAGCCACCGCGACGATGTCGATCGCCACGATCGCATCGAACTGATCGCGACCCTCGATCGCCTGCGCGAATGCAGCCCGGAAGACGCTGCCGCCGCGCTGCTCGACGACACGCTCGGCACGCTGATGCGGCGAATCCAGACGCGCGAGTTCAGCGTGCGCTTGGCGCCGGCGCTGCCGCTCGACATCGAGCGGCGCAGCGCCGGCTTTGCGAGCTGGTATGAATTGTTTCCGCGTTCGCAGGCGCCGCAAGGCACCGAGCGGCACGGCACCTTCGACGACGTCATTGCCCGCCTGCCGCAGATCCAGGCGATGGGATTCGATGTGCTGTATCTGCCGCCGATCCACCCGATCGGCCTGACCAATCGCAAGGGCCGCAACAATGCGCCACGCGCCGAAGCCGGCGAGCCGGGCAGTCCGTACGCGATCGGCGCCGCCGAGGGCGGCCACGACGCCGTGCATCCCGAACTCGGCGGCATCGAAGGCTTCCGGCGCCTGCGCACGGCCGCCGCTTCGTACGACATCGAACTGGCGCTGGACTTCGCAATCCAGTGTTCGCCCGACCATCCCTGGCTGCGCGAGCACCCGGAATGGTTTGACTGGAACGCCGACGGCAGCATCCGCTACGCGGAGAATCCGCCGAAGCGCTACGAGGACATCGTCAACGTCGACTTCTACGGCGAGGACGGCCAGTCCGCGCTGTGGACGGCGCTGCGCGACGTCATCGAGTTCTGGATCGGCGAGGGCGTGCGGACTTTCCGCGTCGACAACCCGCACACCAAGCCGCTGCCGTTCTGGGCCTGGCTGATCGCCGACATCCGCCGCCGCTATCCGGAGACGATCTTCCTGTCGGAGGCGTTCACGCGGCCGGCGATGATGTACCGCCTCGCCAAGGTCGGCTTCTCGCAGAGCTACACCTATTTCACCTGGCGCGACAGCAAGCGCGAGCTGATCGAGTACATGACGGAGCTGACGACGCAGGCCCCGCGCGATTTCTTCCGGCCGCACTTCTTCGTCAACACGCCGGACATCAATCCGGTCTTCCTGCAGACCTCCGGTCGTCCGGGTTTCCTGATCCGCGCCGCGCTGGCCAGCACGCTGTCGAGCCTGTGGGGCGTCTACAGCGGCTTCGAGCTTTGCGAATCGACCGCGCTGCCGGGCAAGGAAGAATATCTGGACTCGGAGAAGTACCAGCTGCGTCCGCGCGACTGGAACGCCGACGGCAACATCATTGCCGAGATCACCCGGCTCAATCACATCCGCCGCGACCACGCGGCGCTGCAGACGCATCTGAACCTCGAGTTCCACGCGGCGGACAACGATCAGATCCTCTGCTACAGCAAGCACATTCCGGACAGCGCCGAGACGATCCTGGTTGCCGTCAGCCTCGATCCGCAGCAGAGCCAGGAAACCTGGTTCGATCTGCCGGCGGCGACTTTCGGCGCGCAGCATGACGCCGCGCTCGATGTCGAAGAGCTGATGTCGGGCTCGCGATTCGTATGGCGCGACCATCGCCAGCACTGGCGATTCAATCCGGGCGAGCGGCCGTTCGCGATCTGGTGTCTGCGGCGCCGGGAGGCCTGAGCGATGCTATCGCCGACGCCGACCGTCACGTTCGCCAACGATCCGCTCTGGTACAAGGACGCGGTCGTCTATCAGCTGCACGTCAAATCGTTCTTCGATGCGAGCAACGACGGCATCGGCGACTTCGCCGGCCTGATCGAGAAGCTCGACTACATCGCCGATCTGGGCGTCAACACGATCTGGCTGCTGCCGTTCTATCCGTCGCCGCGGCGCGACGACGGCTACGACGTCTCCGCCTATCGCAGCGTGCATCCGGACTTCGGCCCGATGGCGGACGTGCGCCGCTTCATCGCCGAGGCGCACAAGCGCAATCTGCGCGTCATCACCGAACTCGTCATCAACCACACTTCGGACCAGCATCCCTGGTTCCAGCGCGCACGCAAGGCCAAGCCGGGCAGCAAGGCACGCGATTTCTACGTCTGGTCGGACAGCGACCAGCGCTACTCCGACACGCGGATCATCTTTGTCGACACCGAGAAATCCAACTGGACCTGGGATCCGGTCGCGAACGCCTATTACTGGCATCGCTTCTACTCGCACCAGCCCGACCTGAACTTCGACAACCCGCGTGTCATCGACGCGGTGCTCGGCATCATGCGTTTCTGGCTGGCGATGGGCGTCGACGGCCTGCGCCTCGACGCAGTGCCGTACCTGGTCGAGCGCGACGGCACCAACAACGAGAACCTGCCGGAGACTCACGCGGTGCTCAAGCGCATCCGCGCCGAGATCGACGCGACGTATCCGGGGCGCATGCTGCTCGCCGAGGCCAACCAGTGGCCGGAGGATGTGCAGCATTACTTCGGCACCATGGACGACACGTCGAAGAGTGCCGCCAAGCCGGCGGTCCCCTGGAAAGGCGACGAATGCCACATGGCGTTCCACTTTCCGCTGATGCCACGCATGTACATGGCGATCGCGCAGGAAGACCGCTTTCCGATCACCGATATCCTGCGCCAGACGCCGGAGATTCCCGACAACTGCCAGTGGGCGATCTTCCTGCGCAACCATGACGAGCTGACGCTCGAGATGGTGACCAATCGCGAGCGCGATTACCTGTGGGACACCTATGCGAAGGATCGCCGCGCACGGCTCAACTTCGGCATCCGCCGCCGTCTCGCGCCGCTGGTCGACCGCGACCGCAAGCGCATCGAGCTGCTGAACTCGCTGCTGCTGTCGATGCCGGGCACGCCGGTCATCTACTACGGTGACGAGATCGGCATGGGCGACAACATCTATCTCGGCGACCGCGACGGCGTGCGCACGCCGATGCAGTGGTCGCCCGATCGCAACGGCGGATTCTCGCGCGCCGATCCGGAACGTCTGGTGCTGCCGCCGATCATGGATGCCCTGTACGGCTACCAGACCGTCAGCGTCGAGACCCAGCAGCGCGATGCGCATTCCCTGCTGAACTGGATGCGCCGCATGCTGACGATCCGCAGCCGCTGCCGCAGCTTCGGCCGCGGCAGCCTCAAGCTGCTGAGCCCCGGCAACCGGCGCATCCTCGCGTACCTGCGCCTGCCGCGCGACGAGCTGGATACCGAGCAGCCGATCGTGCTGTGCGTCGCCAACATGGCGGGCAGCGCGCAGGCCGTCGAACTGGATCTGGCGCGCTATGCCGGCCTGGTGCCGGTCGAGATGGTCGGCGGTTCGACGTTCCCGCCGATCGGCCAGCTGCCGTATCTGCTGACGCTGCCGCCGCACGGCTTCTACTGGTTCATGCTCGCCAACACCGAGCGCATGCCGGACTGGCACAGCGTGCCGCCGGAACCGATGCCGGAATTCCAGACGCTGGTGCTGCGCGGTCCGCTCAAGGATCTGCTCGACGAGCCGCTGCGCGGCGTGCTCGAGAACGAAATCCTGCCGTTGTACCTGCCGCGCCGCCGCTGGTTCTCGGCAAAGCACGAGGCCCTGCACGCGGTACGCATCGTCGGCGCGACGCCGCTGCCGCACCCGCGTCGCGAGCTGCTGTTGCTCGAGATCGAAGTCGCCAGCGATGGCGGCCAGCGTTACCTGCTGCCGGTCGGCCTGTTGCCGGAAGACGAGGCGATCACCGCCATTCCGCAACAGCTGTCGCTGGCACGCGTGCGGCGCATCAACCAGGTCAGCTTCCTGACCGACGCGCTGGCGATCGACGGCCTGGCGCACAGCATCGTCGAGCTGTTGCGCGAAGGCGCCTCCATCGATACCGGCAACGGCTCGATCCGCTTCGAGCCGACCTCCGCGCTCGGCGGGGTCAGCGTCGCCGCGAATGCCGAGGTCCGCCGTATCGCGACGGAGCAGTCCAACTCCTCGCTGGTGATCGGCGAGCGGATCATGCTCAAGCTGTTCCGCCGCTTGACGCCGGGCGTGCATCCGGAAGCGGAGATGGGCCGCGTGCTGACCGAACGCGGCTATCCGAACGTCGCGCCGCTGCTCGGCCAGCTGCATCGGATCGATGCGCAGGGCGAGCCCTGCGTGCTCGGTATCGCGCAGGCGTTCATCCACAACCAGGGCGACGCCTACTCGCATGTGCAGGGCGTTCTGCAGCGGGCGATCCGCGAGTACGACTCGCTGCCGGCGGACGGTACCAAGGAGATTGCGCGTGCGCGTGCGGAGCTGAGCCGCTTCGCCGAAACGCTCGGCAAGCGTCTCGGCGAGATGCACGCCGTGCTCGCCGCGCCGCTGTCGGATACCGAGGCCGGTATCGACGCGGACGCGAGCTTTGCGCCCTGCGCGGCGAACAGCCAGGCCTGCCAACGCTGGGGCGCCAGCGCACTGGCGCGGCTCGGCGAAGCCTATCGCCACGTCGATGGCCTGCTTGCGGCGCAAGCGGTGCCGCCGGACGCGCGTGGCGAACGCCTGCGTCAGGACATCGAGCGCTTGCGCCAGCTGCGGCCCGACTTGGAGCGGATGATCGACGGCCTGTGGCCGCGCCTGACCGGCGGGCTGCGCATCCGCACGCATGGCGACCTGCACCTGGGGCAGGTGCTGGTCGCGCAGGACGAGGTCTATTTCGTCGACTTCGAAGGCGAGCCGGCGCGGACGCTCGCCGAGCGCCGCATGCGCAACAACCCGCTGCGCGATGTCGCCGGCATCCTGCGGTCCTTCGACTATGTCACCGCGGTCATCGAGCGCTCGCTGGACGCCGGCAAGACCGAAGACGACGCGCGCCGCACGCTGCTGCTCGAGATCCGCGACAGCATGCAGAACGCTTTCCTCGAAGCCTGGCGCGCGCATGCGCCGCTGCAGGGCTGGAACTGGGACGGTGCCGACGCGGTGGCGCTCGATCTGTTCCTGATCGAGCGCAGTGCCTACGAAATCGGCTACGAAGCCGCCAACCGACCGGGCTGGATCGACGTGCCTTTGCGCGCGCTGCTCGACATCGCCAGCCGGCTGCTGGTCCCGCAACAGGCCGGCGAGGCATCCAGCAGTCCGGTGACGAGAGAGCCCGACGATGGTTGATGCCGAACTCAAGCTGGACGGCGACGCCGCGCGCGCACTGGCCGATGCCACCAGCGCCGATCCGTTCGCGCTGCTCGGCCCGCACGGACGCAATGGCGCCCGCGTGATCCGCGCGTTCGTGCCCGGCGCGCAGGCCATCGACGTGATTCCGTCCAGCGATCCGCAGGCGGCGTTCGCGCTGCAGCCGGCGCAGGTGCCGGGCCTGTTCATCGGCGCGGCCAACGGCGTCGACGATTACCAGCTGCGGGTGCGCTGGCCGGCTGGCGAGCAGCAGCTGGCCGATCCCTACGCCTTCGGCCCGCTGCTCGGCGAGCAGGACCTGTGGTACCTGCGCGAAGGCAGGCATCGCCATCTCGGCGATTGCCTCGGCGCGCATGTGATGGAGATCCGCGGCATCGGCGGCGTGCGCTTCGCGGTGTGGGCGCCGAATGCGCGGCGGGTTTCGGTGGTTGGCGATTTCAACAGCTGGGACGGCCGCCGCCATCCGATGCGCCTGCGCGCCGACGCGGGTATCTGGGAGCTGTTCATCCCCGGGCTCGGCGCCGGCGCCGCCTACAAGTACGAAGTGCTCGGCGTCCATGGCCTGTTGCCGCTGAAGGCCGATCCGGTCGCCGCGCAGATGGAAGCCTCGCCGGGCACCAGTTCACTGGTCGCCGACCCGACGCCGTATCCCTGGACCGACGCCGCGTGGATGAACAGCCGCGCGCGCCGCCAGTCGCCGCAGTCGCCGTTGTCGATCTACGAACTGCATGCCGGCTCCTGGCAGCGCCCCGGCGGCCATGCGCCGGACTGGGACGCGCTCGGCGATCTGCTGATTCCCTATGTCTCCAGCCTCGGCTTCACGCACATCGAGCTGATGCCGGTCAGTGCGCATCCCTTCGGCGGCTCCTGGGGCTACCAGCCGCTTGGCCTGTTCGCGCCGCATCCGGTCTACGGCGAGCCGGCGGCCCTGAAGCGCTTCGTCGATCGCTGCCACGCGCAGGACATCGGCGTGCTGATCGACTGGGTCCCCGCGCACTTCCCGGCCGACACGCATGGCCTCGCGCGCTTCGACGGCACCGCGGTGTACGAGCACGAGGACCCGCGCGAAGGCTTCCATCACGACTGGAACACGCTGATCTACAACTTCGGTCGGCACGAGGTCAGCGGCTTCCTGATCGGCAGCGCGCTGCACTGGCTGGAGCACTATCACATCGATGGCCTGCGCGTGGATGCGGTGGCTTCGATGCTGTACCGCGACTACTCGCGACCGGCCGGCGAGTGGATTCCCAACCGCTACGGCGGCCGCGAGAATCTCGAAGCGATCGCGTTCCTGCGCGAGCTCAACCAGACCGTCCACGAGCGCTTCCCCGGCGCGCTGATGATCGCCGAGGAGTCGACCGCGTTCCCCGGCGTCACCGCGCCGGTGGCCGAAGGCGGCCTCGGCTTCTCGTACAAGTGGAACATGGGCTGGATGCACGACACGCTGCGCTACATCGGCCGCGATCCGGTGCACCGCGCCTACGCGCACAACGACATCAGCTTCGGCCTGGTCTATGCGTTCTCGGAGCGCTTCGTGCTGCCGCTGTCGCACGATGAGGTGGTGCACGGCAAACACTCGATCTTCGGCCGCATGCCGGGCGACCTGTGGCAGCGCCACGCCAATCTGCGCGCCTACTACGGCTTCATGTGGACGCATCCGGGCAAGAAGCTGCTGTTCATGGGCAGCGAGTTCGGCCAGACCACCGAGTGGAACCACGACCGCGAACTGGACTGGGCGGTGCTCGAGCCGCAGTCCGAGGATGCGCCGCTGCACAGCGGCGTCCAGCGCCTGATCCGCGATCTGAACCAGCTCTACAGCGCCGAGCCGGCCTTGCATGTCGATGACTGCGATGCCGGCGGTTTCCGCTGGCTGATCGGCGACGACCAGGTCAACAGCGTCTACGCCTTCCTGCGCGTCGCGCGCGACGGCAGCCAGCCGCCGGTGCTGGTGGTCTGCAACTTCACGCCGGTGCCGCGCAACGACTACCGCATCGGCGTGCCGCTCGCCGGCCGCTGGCATGAGCGGCTCAATACCGACAAGGCCATCTACGGCGGATCGGACTATCCGATCGCCGAAGTGCTGACCGCGGTCGCCGACCCGGCGCATGGCGAGCCGTACTCGCTGAGTCTGTGCCTGCCGCCGCTGGCGACACTGATCCTCAAGCCGGGGGCGCAAGGTGGCTGACATCGTCCCACGGCTCGATCGCTCGACCGCGCATGCGCTCGGCCCGCACTGGGACGGCCGCGGCACTCACTTCGCGGTCGTCGCGCCGAATGCGGACAAGGTCGAGCTGTGCCTGTTCGACAGCCCGCACCGGCACGAGTCGGCGCGTTACGAGATGGACGATTGCACCGACGGCGTCTGGCGCGGCTATCTGCCCGGCTGCCGGCCGGGCCAGCTGTATGGCTATCGCGTCTACGGCGCGTACCAGCCGCGCCAGGGCCATCGCTTCAATCCGTACAAGCTGCTGATCGATCCCTACGCGCGCCAGCTCGCCGGCGAGCTGCGCTGGCACGATGCGCTGTACGGCTATCGCATCGGTTCGCCGCGCGCGGATCTGTCGTTCGACCGGCGCGACAGTGCGATCTACGTGCCGAAAGGCGTCGTCACCGCCGATGCCTTCGACTGGGGCGCGGACCGGCCGCCGCGGATTCCCTGGACCGACACGGTCATCTACGAGATGAACCTGCGCGGCTTCACCAAGCTGCGCAAGGAAATTCCCGAGCACGACCGCGGGACCTTCGGTGCGCTCGGACGCGCCGACACGGTCGACTACCTGCGCCGGCTCGGCGTCACCGCGGTGGAGCTGATGCCGATCCACGCCTTCACGCGCGACCGTCATCTGGTCGAACGCGGCCTGACGAACTACTGGGGTTACAACTCGCTGTCCTGGTTCGCGCCGGACTCGCAGTACCTGTCCGACGATACGCTCGGCCAGATCAAGTGGGCGGTGCAGCGCCTGCACGCGGCGAACATCGAGGTCATTCTCGACGTGGTCTACAACCACACCGCCGAAGGCAGCGAGCTGGGCCCGACGCTGTCCTGGCGTGGCTACGACAACGCCGGCTACTACCGCCTGCGCAGCGACGAATCGCGTTATGGCGTCGACGACACCGGCTGCGGCAACACCGTGGACTTCTCCAACCAGCGCACGATCCAGATGGTCATGGACTCGCTGCGCTACTGGGTCTCGGAATTCCATGTCGACGGTTTCCGCTTCGATCTCGGCGTCACGCTCGGCCGCGAAGCGAGCGGCTTCGATCCCAACAGCGGCTTCTTCGATGCGCTGATGCAGGATCCGTTGCTGAGCCAGGTCAAGCTGATCTCCGAACCCTGGGACGTCGGCCCCGGCGGCTATCAGCTCGGCAACCATCCGGCCGGCATGGCCGAGTGGAACGGCCGCTACCGCGACGACGTGCGGCGCTACTGGCGCGGCGATCCGGCGTCGCGCAGCGCGGTCGCCGCGCGCCTGCTCGGCTCGGCAGACCTGTTCGATCACCACCGGCGCCGGCCGTGGGCCAGCATCAACTTCGTCACCGCGCACGATGGCTTCACGCTCAACGATCTCGTCAGCTACGCCGAGAAGCACAACGAGGCCAACGGCGAAGACAACAAGGACGGCAGCAACGACAACCTCAGCCATAACTGGGGCGTCGAAGGGCCGACCGACGATGCGCAGATCGCCGGCCGCCGGGACCGGCTCATGCGCGGCATGCTGACGACGCTGCTGGTCTCGCACGGCACGCCGATGATTCTCGCCGGCGACGAGTTCGCGCATACGCAGAACGGCAACAACAACGCCTACTGCCAGGACAACGAGACGACCTGGCTCGACTGGAGCCAGCTCGACAGCGATCGCGGCAGCGCGATGCACGACTTCGTCTGCCGCTTGATTGCGCTGCGGCGCAGCTTCGCGCCGATGCACGGACCGCGCTTCATGCACAGCCGCACCGAACCGGCGCCGGGCCTGCGCGACACCGACTGGTTCGACGAAGCGGGCCGGCCGCTGAAGGCGCAGGACTGGGACAACGGCTTCGCGCGTCTGCTGACATTGCGGCGCGCCGTCACCGATGCCGACGGCGGCGTCGACATCGCCCTGCTGCTGTTCAATGCCGACGACCAGGCGCACCAGTTCCATCTGCCGGTGCCGGAGGTTCTGCAGGACGTGCTGCGCTATCGCCTGCTGCTCAACACCGCCGAGCCGGAACGCAAGAACGATCTGATCGATGGCGATCACTACCAGCTGGCCGACAAGAGCGTCGCGCTGCTGGTCGCCCATCTCGATGTCGAACAGGTCATGCAGGCCCAGCGCCAGGTGCAGGCCGCCGCCGGCACCGCCGCGGTCGAGGCGGTGGCCGTCGCCGAGGACGAGTCCGTCGTCGAGCCGGCGGTCGCCGAGGACGAAGCGTGAACTGCCGCCAGCATGTGCCGCTGACCTACGGTGCCGACTTCGGTGCCGACGGCCACACCCGCTTCCGCCTGTGGGCGCCGGCACAGACCGCGGTCCAGCTGGAGATCGACGGCCGCCCGCCGCTGCCGATGGATGTGTCCGGCGACGGCGAGTTCGAAGCGGTCGCCCATTGCCGCCCCGGCGATCGCTATCGCTACCGCCTCGACGACGGCCTCGCGGTGCCGGACCCGGCATCGCGCGCCCAGCTCAGCGACGTGCATTCCGACAGCGTCGTCGTCGATCCCTGCGCCTACGTCTGGGAACACACGCGCTGGCGCGGCCGGCCCTGGCACGAGACGGTCATCTACGAATTGCATGTCGGCGCCTGCGGCGGCTATGCCGGCGTCGCGCAGCTGCTGCCCTGGCTCGCCGAACTCGGCGTCACGGCAGTCGAGCTGATGCCGGTCGCCGACTTCCCCGGCCAGCGCAACTGGGGCTACGACGGTGTGCTGCCATACGCGCCGGACCGCGCCTATGGCACGCCGGACCAGCTCAAGGCACTGATCGACCAGGCGCATGGCCTCGGCCTGATGGTGTTTCTCGATGTGGTCTACAACCACTTCGGACCGGACGGCAATTACCTGTCGTCCTACGCGCCGCAGTTCTTCCGCGACGATCGCTCGACGCCCTGGGGTTCGGCGATCGACTTCCGTCGCGAGGAAGTGCGCGTGTACTTTGCCGACAACGCGCTGTACTGGCTGCAGGAGTACCGCATCGACGGCCTGCGCTTCGACGCCGTGCATGCGATCGAGGACGAAGGCTGGCTGACCGAACTGGCGACGCTGCTGCGCGGCGCCGTCGAGCCCGGCCGGCATATCCATCTGATGCTCGAGAACGATGCCAACGATGCGGCGCCGCTGCAGCGCGATGAAGTCTCCGGCTACGACGCGCAATGGAACGACGACTTCCATCACGCCGTGCATGTCCTGCTGACCGGCGAAGACGACGGCTACTACCGCAACTTCGCCGACGCGCCGGTGCAGCACCTCGCGCGCTGCCTCGCCGAAGGCTATGCCTATCAGGGCCAGTACTCGCCGAGTCACGGCGAGCGGCGCGGCACGCCGAGTGCCGGGCTGCCGCCGCAGGCCTTCGTCAACTTCCTGCAGAACCACGACCAGACCGGCAACCGCGCGCTCGGCGAGCGGCTGACGACACTGGCCGACCGCGAGGCGCTGCATGCGGCCACCGCGCTGCTGCTGCTGGCGCCGCAGATTCCGCTGCTGTTCATGGGCGAGGAGTGGGGCAGCGAGCAACCGTTCCGCTATTTCACCGATCACAACGCCGCGCTGGCCGAGGCGGTCCGCAATGGCCGGCGCCAGGAGTTCGCCGAGTTCCTGAGCCGCCACACGCGCCAGGCACTGCCCGATCCGAATGCGTTGGAAAGCTTCGCGGTATCGAAGCCCGGCTTCGATGACAGCCGTCCGGCGCCGGGCGAAGCCGGCGCGCAGCGTCTGCAGCAGTTCCGCGAACTGCTCAGGCTGCGCCATGCGGCGCTGATTCCGCGCCTGCAGGATCCGCGCCTCAACAGCACGGCGAGAACCGCGGCGCTCGGTTGCGAAGTGATCGGTGCCGCCGCCGTCTGCGCGCGCTGGCGCCTGGCCGACGGCGCGGTGCTGACGATCGCGTCGAACTTCGCCGCCGATGCGATCGACCTGCCGCCGGTGTTCGGCACCCTGCTGTACGACAGCGCTGCCGACCGGCCGGCGGCGCCCCACCAGCTGCCGGGCCGCTGCACGCAGGCCTGGCTGGAGATCGGCGGATGAGCGACTCGCGCCTGCAGGAACTCGCCCGCGTCAGCGGCCTGAGCCCGCAGTGGACCGACTACCGCGGCCGGCCGCAGGTTGTCGCCGACGACGTGCTGCGGCTGATCCTGCAGGCGCAGGGCATTGCCTGCGCGACCGCCGGGCAGATCGACGCCAGCCTGCGCCAGCTGCGCGAGGAAGTGCGTTCCGGCAGCATGCTGATCGCCGATGCCGGCGTGCCGGTCGTCAGGCCAGCCGCGTTCAACGGGCGCGGCCATTTCCAGGTCCGCTTCGAGGGCGGCTCCACGCAGGACTACAAGCTCGACATCAACGAGCCGCTGCCCGCACTGCCGATCGGTTATCACCGGCTCGTCGGCAGCGACGGTCAGGCGATCGATCTGACGATCGCGCCGCAGCGCTGCTTCACGATCGCCGATATCGGCGGATCGCCGCAGCGCAAACTGTGGGGCCTGGCGACGCAGGTCTACGCGCTGGCCGCGGCCGGCGATGGCGGCATCGGCCACTTCGGCAGCGTCGGCGCGCTCGCGCGCGCCGCGGCGGCGAGCGGCGCGGATGCGATCGCGATCAGCCCGGTGCATGCCGGCTTCGATGCCTATCCGGATCATTACGGGCCGTACTCGCCGTCGAGCCGCTTCGCCCTCAATCCGGTCTACGCGGATCCGCTCGCGGTATTCGATGCCGGCGCCGTGCAGGCCGCACTCGCGGCTGCCGGGCTCGGCGCCGAATACGCCTTGCTCGAAAGCCTGGAGCTGATCGACTGGCCGCGCGCGACGCGCGCGCGCGCGCGGCTGCATCGAGCGTTGTACGCGCAGCTGATGAACAGCGACGCACCGCCGCGCGCCGACTTCGAGGAGTTCCGCCGCAACTGCGACGCCAGCCTGCAGGCCCATGCGCGCTTCGAGGCGCTGCACCGTCATTTCGTCGAGCGCGATCCGCCGCTCTACGACTGGCGCCGTTGGCCGGACGAGTATGCCGACGCGACCAGTCCGGCCATCGAGCGCTACGCCGAACAGCATGCCGATGAGGTCGCCTATCACCTGTTCCTGCAATGGCTCGCCGACCGCAGCCTCGCCGATGCCCAGCGCCAGGCGCGCGAAGCCGGCATGGCGATCGGCCTGATCGGCGATCTGGCGATCGGCACCGATGCCGCCGGCAGTCATAGCTGGAGCCGGCGCAGCGACATGCTGATGGGTCTGAGCGTCGGCGCGCCGCCGGACATGCTCAATGCGATCGGGCAGAACTGGGGCCTCGCGGCGATGTCGCCGCTCGCGCTCAGGCAGAACGGCTACGCCGCCTTCATCGAACTGCTGCGGCGGAACATGCGCAACGTCGGCGGCATCCGTCTCGATCATGTGCTCGGCCTGCATCGCCTGTGGCTGGTGCCGGACGGCGGCAAGCCGACCGCCGGCGCCTACCTGCAATACCCCTTCGAAGACCTGTGCCGGCTGGTCGCGCTCGAATCCTGGCGTCATCGCGCGATCGTCATCGGCGAAGACCTCGGCACGATTCCGGAAGGTTTCCGCGCGCAGCTCGCGGCGCGCGGCATCCTCGGCACCGACGTCATGTGGTACGTCCGCGAGCACGGTCTGTACAGCGATCCGCGCCGCTGGCCGTCGACCGCCGTCGCGATGGCCAGCACGCACGATCTGCCGACCGTTGCCGGCTGGTGGCAGGGCCGCGATCTGCAGTGGCGCGGCGAACTCAAGCTCTACGCCGAGGACGACAGCGCCGAAGCGGCGCTGGCCGAACGGCAGATCGACAAGGCCGCATTGTGGGCCGCGTTCGTGCATGCCGGCATCGTCGACGGCCCGGCGCCGGACGACATGAACACGGTCGAGATCGCCGCCGCGGCGGCCGCATTCATCGGCCTGAGCCAGGCGCCGCTGGCGCTGCTGTCTATCGAGGATGCACTGGTGCAGACCGAGCAACCGAATATCCCCGGCACCAGCGACGAGCATCCGAACTGGCGCCGGCGTCTGCGCGATCCGCAGGCGCAGCTGCGCGAACGCGCTGAAGTGCGGGCGCTGCTGGCGGCGCTGACCGCGGCGCGGGCACGCGCATGAGCCGGCCGCTGCGCAAACTGCCGGTGACCGCCGTCCTCGCCGCCGAGCGCCTGCCGCGCATGCGCAGCGGAGAGTGCCCACGGGCGACGGCGCGTCTGCAGCTGACGCCGAGCTTCGGCTTCGACGCGGCACTCGAACTGCTGCCTTATCTGGAACGGCTCGGCATCAGTCATGTGTTCGCCTCGCCGATCCTGACCGCGCGCCAGGGTTCGACGCATGGCTACGACGTCATCGACCACCACACCGTCAGCGCCGAACTCGGCGGCGAAGCCGGGCTGCATCGGCTGGTCGGCTGTCTGCGCGCGCGCGGCATGGGGCTGATCGTCGATATCGTGCCGAACCACATGGCGGTCGGCGGCAGCGACAACCGCCGCTGGCTCGACGTGCTCGAGTGGGGCCGCGACAGCGACAACGCCGAGTTCTTCGACATCGACTGGGATGTCGACGATCCGGTGCTGCGCAACCGCGTGCTCGCACCGTTCCTCGGCAAGCCCTACGGCGAGGTGCTGGCCGACGGCGAGCTGAAGCTGGAATTCGATGCCGTCCGCGGCCGTTTCCATGTGGCCTATTACGAACATCACTTTCCGATCGCGCCGCCGCACTATCCGCTCCTGCTGCGCAGCACCGGCCTTGAATCGCTGGCGGCGCTGTTCCAGCCGATTGCCGGGCGCCGTACGCGCGGCGGGCGCCGGCAACTGTTCGAGAGCGGCTGCGCGGCCTTGTCCGCCGCGGCCGCGGAGACGCAGACGCGGCAAGCCATCGACGCCCTGTTGCGGCTGTACCAGGCGGACCAGCGCAACGGCGCCGAGCGCCTCAACCGCCTGCTGGAGCAGCAGCACTACCGTCTGTCCTGGTGGCGCACCGCCGGCGACCAGAACAACTGGCGGCGCTTCTTCGACATCACCGGACTAGCGGCATTGAGGATGCAGGACTCGGCGGTGTTCGAGGCGGTGCACGAGACGACATTCCGGCTCTACCGCGAGGGCCTGATCGACGGCCTGCGCATCGATCACGTCGACGGTCTCGCCGATCCGCGCGGCTACTGCCGGCGTCTGCGCGCGCGGCTCGAACTGCTCACCGCGGATCGGCCGGGCAGCGCGCCGTCCGGCCCGCCGTATCTGGTCGTCGAGAAAATCCTCGCGCCCGGCGAACGGCTGGCACGCGACTGGAACATGGACGGTACGTCCGGCTACAGCTTCATGAACGACGTCAGCGCGCTGATGCATGACGCCGCCGGCGAAGCCGCGCTGACCGGCCTGTGGCGCACGCACAGCGAAGGCGGCAACTTCGCCGAGGAAGAGCGCAAGGCGCGGCGGCGCATTCCGCAGGATCTGTTCTCGGCGGAGTTCAGCGCCTGCGCCCATGCGCTGCATGCGATCGCGCGCGCCGATCCGCGCTGGCGCGACTGGTCCTTGGCGGCGATCCGCAGGGTGCTCACCGAAATCCTGGTCCACTTTCCGGTCTACCGCACCTATGTCGATGCGCGCGGTCGCAGCATGGCCGACGCGCAGATCATGAAGCGCGTCGTCGCCGATGCGATGGACGGCGTACGCCCGGGCGAGCGCGCGCTGCTGGAGCTGGTCGATCGCTGGCTCGGCGCGGAGCCGCCGCGCTCAGCGCCGACGGTGCAGGGCCGTCGCGCGCGCCTGCGGGCGCTGGCGCGCTTCCAGCAGCTGACCGCGCCGGTCGCCGCGAAGTCCGTCGAGGATACGGCGTTCTATCGTCACGGCCGCTTGCTGTCGCGCAATGAAGTCGGCGCCGATCCCGGCCAGTTCTCGATGACGATCGCCGACTTTCATCGCAGCAGCGCCGAACGCCAGCTGCGTTATCCGCGCGCCTTGCTCGCCACCGCGACCCACGATCACAAGCGCGGCGAAGACGTTCGCACCCGCCTGAGCATGTTCAGCGAAAGGCCGCGCCAGTGGGCCGCCGCCAGCGCGCAGTGGACGCAGATGAACCAGCCCCTGAAGACGCTGGTCGACGGCGTCGCCGCGCCAGACGACACCGACGAATACATCCTCTATCAGATGATGGTCGGTTGCTGGCCGCTGCAGCTCAACAACCCCAAGCGCAAGGACAAGGAACTCGCGAACTTCGCCGAACGCCTGCGCCAATGGCATCGCAAGGCGGTCCGCGAAGCCAAGCGCCACTCGGGCTGGCTCGATCCGTTCATCCCTTACGAGGATGCCTGCGACGCATTCGTCCAGGCGCTGCTCGATCCGCTACGCAGCCAGGCGTTCCTCGCGTCGATGCAGGCCTTCGTCGATTCGATCGCCGCCGGCGGCGCGATCAAGAGCCTCAGCCAGACGCTGCTGCGGCTGACGACGCCGGGCGTGCCCGATCTGTACCAGGGTGCCGAGTTCTGGGATCTGAGCATGGTCGATCCCGACAACCGCCGCGAGGTCGACTTCGCGGCCCGCGTGCGCAGCCTCGATGCGAGCGGTCCGACCGTGGCGCAGCTGCAGAACTGGCGCGATGGCGCGATCAAGCAACGACTGATCGCGCGCGGCCTGGCGCTGCGCGCGCGCCATCCGGAGCTGTTCGATCTCGGCAACTACCAGCCGCTGGAAATCCGCGGCCCGCATGCGAACCATTTTCTGGCCTTCGCGCGGACGCATCGCGACCTGTCGATGCTGGTCATCGTGCCGCGCCTGGTCGAAGGCCTGATGGGTGATCCCGCGGTGCTGCGTCTCGACGCGGCGCAGCTGGCGGGCAATCAACTCTCCCTGCCGCGCACGCTGATCGGGCGCAGCTGGAACTCCGCGCTCGATGACGCCGGCGCGGCGCCGGGCTTCGATGCGGCGTCCGTCGATATCGCGCCGCTGCTGAATCCCTGGCCGCTGGCGCTGCTCTGCAGCCGCGCCTGATTCAACCGGTCTTCGGCACGCGGATGCGCGGCTTGTCCTGCCGATTGCGCAAGGGTCGATCGGCAATCTCCGGCTTGGGTTCGGCATCCGGCGCGGGCTCCGGCGGTACTTCCGGCGGGCGCGGCTTGATCTCCGCGTCCAGCGACGGCTCCGGTGCCGCCGGTTCCTCGGGCGCCTCGTTCAATGCGGGTCCGCCGGCAGGCTTCTTCGGCGGCGCTGTGGGGCGAACGGTCTTCCGGCTCATGGTCTGAATCTCCCAGAGAATGTTGCGGCGATGCATTCAAGCAGCAGTTCGCGTGCCCGCCGCGGCATGGGCACGATTCCTGCCGCTGCGTGCCGACACGATGACGGAGCCTTTCCCATGAACACGCTCGCCGGCGGCAAATCGCCCGTTCCTCATTCGCCGGAACCCGACCGGCCGCGCGATGCGCCCGATCAGGACTTGCCGGGGCAGGACGACGATCCCGTGATCGCGCCGCTGCAGGAGCGCAAGGAACGCGACGCGCAGCGGCATCTGCAGCGCGAAGGCACGCGTCACGAGCCGAGTCCGCCGCAGGTCGACAAGCCGCAGCTCGATAAACCCCAGGTCGACAAGTAGCGATCGCGCTCAGCGACGCGGCTCGATCACGGCTCGATCAGGGCGGCCATCCGCGGGCGCAGCCGCCGCGCCAGTGCGCGCGGCAGACGCTCGACGATGGCCAAGGCGGCAAAGCCGATCATCATCCGCAGGAAAGGCCCGCTGTCCGGATAGGCGTTGGCAGGCGGCTCGCGTCGATCGGGCTGCGCTTCGTGCACTGTGCGTTCGGTCCGCATCGCCTAACCCAGCGAGATGGCGATGACGATCAGCAGCGCGGCCGTCGCGCCGCCCAGCACCACGGCAACCGTATAGGCCTCGCTCCAGCGCCGCGCCTGTGCAGCGGACAGCGGGGTCGCCGGCACGCCGGTATCGAAGGCGGCCTCGGCCGGATACTGCGCCGCCCGTCGTCGACGCGCGACCTTGATGCTCAGAACGACACCGGCCGCCGCGATGGCCGACAGCAGTGCAAAGCTGACGATCAGCAACGTGGCGGCGGCGGATGCCAGGGTCGGCTCATCCATGCGAAGTCTCCTTGAATGCCTGCCCATTGGGAATCAGGAATCGTTCCTGCGCCGCCTGCGGGTGGAAATGCCTCATGGCCCATGCATTTCGCAGCGCGCGGTGGCGTGGCAAGGCGCTTCGCAATAGATCAAAAAGCGGCTGCGCCGCAGGCATCTGGCGGGCATGGCGATTGCGACTCGGCGTTCGCCTGAGATTCATCCATCAGGGCGACCTCGACAGAACAAGCATGGAGGAGTCCGCAGATGCCCGTCACCGCTTTGCGCAAACCGGATCTTCAGTTCAGCGACGACAGCACCGGCGTCACGCCGGTTGTCGCGCGGCTCAACGCCGCGCTGGCGCAGCGCTATGCGGCGATCCGCGCTGCCACGCTCGCGCTCTGCGCCCCGCTGTCCGTCGAGGACGCCGGCGCTCAGAGCATGCCGGACTCAAGCCCGGCGAAATGGCATCTGGCACACACCACCTGGTTCTTCGAAACCCTGGTGCTGAGCGAGTCATCGGCGTATCGCCCCTACGATGCGGCTTACGCGCGCCTGTTCAATTCCTACTACCAGCAACTCGGCAAGCCCTGCGCACGCGCGCGCCGCGGCCTGCTGACGCGACCGGCGTACGAGGATGTGCTGCGCTATCGCGCGCACGTCGATCGCGAGATCGACGAATTGCTCGGCGAGCTGCATCCGGCGTCGCAGCTGTGCCGGATGATCGAGCTGGGCCTGCAGCACGAGCAGCAGCATCAGGAACTGATCCTCACCGACATCAAGCATCTGTTCTGGCGCAACCCCTTGCGTCCGGCTTACGCCGAAGCGCCGATCGACGCCGGCGCGCCGGCGGAGGTGATCCCGCTGACCTGGCAGTCGGGCCCCTGCGGCGTCGTCGAGATCGGTCACGACGGCCAGGGCTTCGCCTTCGACAATGAAGGCCCGCGGCATCAGGTCGTGCTGACCCCGCATGCGATCGCATCGCGGCCGGTAAGCAATCGCGAATTCCGCGCCTTCATCCAGGACGGCGGCTACCAGCGTCCGGCGCTGTGGCTGGATGCCGGCTGGAGCTGCGTGCAGCAGCGCCGCTGGAAGCGCCCGCTGTACTGGAACCGATCGCTGGACAGCGCATTCACGCTGCATGGCGAGCAGCCGCTCGACGGCGATGCCGCCGTCTGCCACCTCAGCTACTACGAAGCCGACGCCTATGCGCGCTGGGCGCAGGCGCGCCTGCCGACCGAGGCCGAATGGGAAGCGAGCGCGGAACTGGCGCGCGGCGGCGAGAGCGCCACCGAGGCTCGGCTGCATCCGCGAACCGCCTCTTCGCAATGGTCCGGCCAGGTCTGGACCTGGACCTCAAGCGCGTATCAACCGTACCCGGGCTACCGATGCTGGTCCGGCGTGATCGCCGAGTACAACGGCAAGTTCATGTGCAACCAGATGGTGCTGCGCGGCGGCTCCTGCGCGACGCCGCCCGGACACACCCGCAGCAGCTACCGAAATTTCTTCCATCCTCACGCGCGCTGGCAGTTCTCCGGCGTGCGCCTCGCCCGGGATCTTTGACATGCGCTACGACCAGAACATCAGTCCGACCCCTCGCGCGAATCCCGCGCAGCGAGCCCAGCGCGTGCTGGACCTGCCGCCGCCGTCGGCGCGCGAGCGCGACCTTGCCGAGATCCTGCATGGCCTGTCTCTGCAGCAGAAACGCCTGCCGACGCGCTTGCTCTACGATGAGCAGGGCTCGAACTGGTTCGAGGCGATCTGCGACCTGCCCGAGTACTACGTCACCCGCGCCGAGATGGCGCTGCTCAGCGGGAACCTCGGCGACATCGCCGGTTTCATCGGCAGCGATGCCGCGTTGATCGAGCCCGGCGCCGGCTATGGTTCGAAGGCGCGGCTGCTGTTGCAGGCGATGCAGCGGCCCCATCTCTACGCGCCGATGGACATCGACGACACGGTGCTGCGCCGCTGCGAGATCGTCACCCGCTGCGCGTTTCCGAATCTGCGCGTGGCGCCGATGCATGGCGACTTCATGCAGTCCTTCGTCGTGCCGGCCTCGATCCAGGCGCGCCAACGCGTGGTCTACTTTCCGGGTTCGACGATCGGCAACTTCGACCCGGCGTTCGCCGGCCAGTTGCTGCAGCAGTTCCGCCAGGCCGCGGGCGCCGGCAGCCGTCTGCTGATCGGCGTCGACCTGCGCAAGAACGCGGCCGTGCTGCGCAGCGCCTACGACGATGCGCAGGGCGTCACCGCGGCGTTCAACCTCAATCTGCTGAAGCGCCTCAACCGCGAGTTCGATGCGCACTTCGATATCGGCGCCTTCAAGCACCGCGCGATCTACGACAAGAAGCTGCACCGCATCGAGATGCACCTGGTCAGCCGTTACGCACAGCTGGTACGCATCGGCCGCCGCTGCGTGCGCCTGCGCCGCGGCGAGACCATCCACACCGAGAACTCGTACAAGTACCTGCCGACGCAGTTCGCGGATCTGGCGTCGGACGCCGGCTGGCAGTGGATGCGCCTGTGGATGGACGACGAACAGCGCGTCGGTCTGCTGGGCTTCAGCGCGGTCGAGTGATCCGCAACTGATCGGCAATGAAAGTGACGCCGCCTGATGCTGGCGGCGTCACTATTGCGGACTGCGTGGAACGATCAGTGCTTGGCCGAGCCCGAGGATGAAGACGGCCTGCGCGCGCCGCCGTTGTTGCGATCCTCCAACCCGCTCGCACCCTGGCTCTGCAACGGGCCGCTGTCGCGACTGACGCGGATACGGTTCTCGACATCGTTGACGCCGATGCACTGCTCGGCAATGTCCTCGATGCGATGCTTCATCCGCCGTTCCGGCACCGTGCCTTCGAGGATCACCGTGCCGTTCTTCGACTCGATCGTGACCTCGCTGAGGTCGATGTCGTTGGCGTGGTACAGATGCCCGCAGACGTCGTCCTTGATGCGCTCGTCGGAACGCGTATAGCCCTTCGGCGTCTGGCGCCCGTAGCGATTCTCCGCCGTGCCGGTGTCGTAGAAGCCATAGCTGGACAGCCGCGACACGGTGCTGCCGTCCGCCGCGTATCGCCGCGGGTCGTCATTGTTCCAGTTGCGCTCGTTGGCGTGGCGCGGGCTGCGCTGGGCATTGCCCAGATAGCTGCCGTCGTCATAGGCATTGCTGCGCCAGCCCTGCGGATGATCGGGGCGATCGTAGCGCGCACCTTCGCGGTTCCAGTCGCGCGGTTCGTTCTGCTGGTGGTCGAAATGGCGCTGGTCGGCGCCGTACGGCGCTTCGCGGTTGCCCGAATAGGCATACGACTGACCGTAACGCGACACGTCCTGGCGCGGCGCATCGGGATAGCCGTAGCGATACGGTTCGGCCCAGGGCGCGGAGCGCGCCGTGCTGTAGCCGTGCGGATAGCGGTCCGCCTCGCGCTCGTCGAAGAGATCGTCCGCGAACTGCTGGAAGTTCTCCGGCTCGTCGTGACGGCCGAACTGGCGCGACCGCGGATCGTTCGACCGCGAGTGGCGCTGGTCGCCTTGACCGCGGTGAGATTGACGCTGTTGTCTGTTCATGGGAATGCCTCTTTAGGTCTGTGGAAGGGCCGGATCTGTCGAGGTAAGTCCGGCGCGCGGAGGGCAGCATCAGGCGTGCCACCCTCTCGCCGATGGGATCAATGGGTCTGTTGCGACTGATTGTGCAGACCGCCCTGTCGCGAAATGGCGCCGAGCGCCTTGCCGGTCGCGGTCGCGGTGGACTTGTTGCTGGCGAGATCGCCGAGCGCAACGATGCCGACCAGGCGTTTGCTGCGATCGAGCACCGGCAGGCGGCGCACCTGGTTGTCGCCCATGTTCTCGGCAATGTGCTTGACGTCTTCGTCTTCGAAGCAATAACGGATGTCCGCCGTCATGACGTCGCGGATGGGGGTGTCGGCATCCAGGCCTTCGGCGACGGCGCGGACCGCGATGTCGCGATCGGTGATCATGCCGATGAGGCGGTCATCCGCGCCGACCGGCAATGCGCCGATGTCCATCGCCGCCATGACCTGCGCGGCTTCGCGGATGCTGCGGTCCGGAGAGATCGTTCGCACGTCGCGGGACATGCATTCGCTGATCTTCATAGTGTTCTCCTGCTGATCGTCGGAACCGCTGCCCGGACGGCCCCGCATTGAATGGCGCCAGAACTGGCGTGGGCGCTTGCAGGGCCGCAAGGCGCATGCCGGTCGGGAGCAATCGCAGAGAACGTGGGAGAGACCGCGTGTCTCCTGGCGCGAGTCTGCAAAGTGCCTGTCGCTTCGGCACTCCACTGCAGCTTGCATTGGCAGCGTTCGCAGGCAACATAGGTGCTCAAGACACTAGGAAATCGACGATGCCGCGCAGAACTCCTCAGCTGGGCAGTGAGCTCACCCTCGACGCCGGCGGCGGCAAGGCCTTCAAGAAACGCTGGATGGATCTGCTCGCTTGCCTGCGCGACGAGAGTTCGATCACTGCGGCGGCCAAGCATGTCGGCCTCAGCTACAAGGCCGCGTGGGACGCGATCGCGACGATGAACAACCTGTCCGGCCAGACCCTCGTCGAGCGCAGCGTCGGCGGCAAGGGCGGCGGCGGCGCGAAGCTGACGAAGCAGGGCCTGCGTCTGGTCGAGACCTTCCACGCCGTCGAGGCGGAGAATGCGCGCTTCGTCGAGCGGGTGAATCGCCGCGTGCGCGATCGCGCCGATCTGCAATCCCTGGGGAGAATGACGATGATGACCAGTGCCCGCAATCATTTCTCCGGCAAGGTCTCGCGGCTGACGCGCGGCGCGGTCAACGACGAGATCGAGCTGAAGCTGCCCGGCGGCGATCGCATCGTCGCGGTCATCACCCATGAAAGCACCGAGACGCTGGGGCTGAAGAAGGGCGCCGAAGCAATCGCGCTGATCAAGGCCTCGTGGATCATCGTCGGGGTCGACGACGGCAAGGACGAGCTGAAGATGTCGGCGCGCAACTGCCTGCGCGGCAAGGTCAGCCAGCTGACCAAGGGTGCGGTGAACACCGAAGTGATCATTGAGCTGAAGGGCGGTCAGTCGGTCGCGGCAATCATCACCGATGCTTCGGTGAAGTCGCTCGGTCTCAAACTGGGCAAGCCGGCCTGCGCGATCTTCAAGGCGTCGAGCGTGATTCTGGCGGTGGCGGCTTAGGCGCCTGCGGCGCGCCCCTCACCCCGGCCCTCTCCCCGCGTGCGGGGAGAGGGAGGATGGGCCTTTGTTCCTTCTCCCCGTTCACGGGGAGAAGGTGCCCGGAGGGCGGATGAGGGGCCGCGGCGAGCGCGACGCTCTCCGTGAATCAACCAGAAACCTTCAGCTCCCCATCCTCCATCTGCATCACGCGATCGGCCAGATAGTCGACCTCCGCGATCGCGTGGCTGACATAGATCATCGGAATGCGCGTCTCGTCGCGGACGCGCTTGAGGAACGGCAGGATCTGCTGCTTGAGGCGCTGGTCGAGCGCGGCGAGCGGCTCGTCGAGCAGCAGCAGGCGCGGCGAATAGAGCAATGCACGGCCGAGTGCGACGCGTGAGCGTTCGCCGCCGGACAGCTGCGCGGGCCGGCGCTCAAGCAGCGCGCCGATCTCCAGCAGCTGGGTGACCTGTTCGAGGTGGAAGTGGCGTTCGGCTTGCGCGAGGCGGCGGTAGCCGTACAGCAGGTTGTCGCGCACGCGCAGGTGCGGAAACAGCTGGCCGTCCTGGAACACCAGGCCGAAGTGCCGCTGCCAGGGCGGCACGAAAATATGCTGCGCGGCATCGGCGAGCACTTCGCTGTCGAAGCGGATCTGCCCGCGCTCCGGCTTGAGCAGACCGGCCAGCAAGGCGAGCAGCGTGCTCTTGCCGCTGCCGGAAGGGCCGCAGATACCGGTCACGCCGCTGCCGAAGTCGGCGCGCGCCTTGAGGCGGAAATCGCCGCGGCGGAATTCGAGATCAACGTCGAGCATGGTCGGTATAGCCCAGGCGACGTTCCGCATGCCGGTTGGCGATGTGCGCGATCAGCAGTGCTGCCGCCGCAAGCAGGATCGACAGCGCCGCGAGCCGCCACGCCGCCGCCTCGCCATCCGGCACATGCGTGTACGAGTAGATCGCCAGCGGCAGCGTGCGGGTCTCGCCGGGGATGTTGCCGACGAAGGCCATCGTCGCGCCGAACTCGCCGAGGCTGCGGCTGAAGCACAGCACCGCGCCGGCGAGGATGCCTGGCAGCGCCAGCGGCAGCGACACGCTGAGGAACACGCGCCAGGGCGTCGCGCCGAGCGTCGACGCCGCCTGTTCAAGCCGCTGGTCGATCATGCGGAACGCGAGGCGCACCGGTTGCACCAGCAGCGGAAAGGCCATGACCGCCGACGCCAGCACCGCGCCTTTCCAGGTGAAGGCCAGCACGATGCCGAACTGCGCTTCCAGCCAGCGGCCGACGATGCCCTGGCTGCCGAGCAGCAGCAGCAGCAGGTAGCCGGGCACGACCGGCGGCAGCACCATCGGCAGCTGGACGAACATCTCGACCAGCAGCTTGCCGCGGAACTCGCGCCGCGCGAGCAGCCAGGCGCAGCCGACGCCGAGCGGCAGCGACAGCGCCGTCGACCACAGCGCGACCTTCGCCGACAGCTGCAGCGCGACCCATTCGTCGGGCGTCAGGCCCATGCCGGCTCAGGGTTTGAGCGGCACGAAACCGTAGCGTTCGAAGACTTCGCTGGCGGCGGCGGTGCCGAGGTAATCGAGAAAGGCGCGGGCATCCGGCTGGGCGGTGGTGACGAGCGCGAAAGGATAGACGATGGGCGTGTGCGTGTCGGCGGGGAAGCGGCCGATGACCGTCACTTTCTTGCTGATCGCGGCGTCGGTCGCATAGACGATGCCGGCCGGGCATTCGCCGCGCTCGACGAAGGCCAGCGCGGTGCGCACGTCGTCGGTGCCGACAATGCGCGGTGCGAGGGCGGCCCACTGGCCCAGCGCGCTCAGCGCCTGCTTGGCGTAGGTGCCGACCGGCACGACGTCCGGCTCGCCGGTGCACAACTTGCCCTTGAACGCAGCCGCCAGATCGAAGCCCGGCTTGAGGTCCACCGCGAACTCGCGCCCGGCCGGGGCGATCAGCACCAGTGCGTTGCCGAGCGGCTCGCGACGCGAGGCGGTGTCGATCTTCTTGCGCTCGGCGAGGTAGTCCATCCAGCGGCGGTCGGCCGAGGCGAACACATCCGCCGGCGCGCCGTTCTCGATCTGCTTCGCCAGTGCCGACGACGCCGCGAACACGAGTACCGGTTTCGGGTGGCCGGCCTGCGTCCACAGCGCGGCGACATCGGTCATCGCATTGGTCAGGCTCGCTGCCGCGTAGACGCGCGCCGGCGCTTCCGCCTGGGCGGAAAACGGCAGCACGGCAAGGATGAGCAGGCCGCGCAGCAGGGCGCGGAAACTTGTCTGGGGATGTAAAGGCATGGGGACGTCGCTTGCAATGGATTCGCTATATACCGTTATATATAGCGCTCATTCTGTCAATCCTCTTCCAACGCCGATCCGGAGTTCGCGATGCGTACCTGCCTTGCCCTGTCCACGTTTGCGATTGTCGCGACGCTCAATGCCACCAGTGCCCTCGCGGCCGACGAACTGCTCGAAACCCTCGCGCAGAAGGGCGTGATCACGATGGAGGAGTACGAGAAGCTCAAGACGCAGCGCAAGACCGCGCCGGCGCTCAACCTCGATGACGGTTTCCGCATCGCGTCCGGCGATGGCAGCTGGACGCTGCAGCCGGGCACCCTGCAGCAGCTCGATGGCGCCAGCTATTCGGACGACGTCACCGACCTGTCGTCCGGCACCGAGATCCGCCGTTCGCGCCTGTCGGTCGGCGGCACCTTCCTGAAGGACTGGCAGTACCGCGTCGAGTACGAGTTCGCCAGCGGCAGCGCCGCGCTGACCGATGCCTACGTCAGCTACAACGCGCTCAAGCCGGTGGTCGTCACGGTCGGCCAGTTCAAGCCCTCGTTCGGCATGGAAGCGCTGTCGCAGGACAAGAGCGCGACGTTCATGGAGCGCGCCCTGCCGTTCTATCTGGTGTCGCCGCTGGTCGTGCGTGCGCCCGGCGTGCAGGTCGCGACGTCCTGGGCCAGCGGTTCGCTGGCCGGCGGTCTGTTCGGCGAGCCGCTCGGCAATGCGCAGGCGGGCGACGAGGGCTACGGCGCCGCGGCGCGCGTGACCTGGGCGCCTTACCTGGAAGGCACCCGCCTGGTGCATCTGGGCGCTGCCGCGCAGTGGCGCGTGCCGACGCAGGACAACAGCACCAACGCGACCGGGCCGCGTTTCGAGACCGTGCGCTTCCGCGCCAAGCCGGAGTCGAACATCCTGTCGCAGCGCTTCGTCGACACCGGCGAGATCGTCGACGTCAAGGACTTCAGCCTGGCCGGCGTCGAACTTGCCGCGGCGGTCGACGCGTTCTCGCTGCAGGCCGAGTACCAGCAGGTCGCTGTCGCGCGCGAGAACGGAGCCGAGGATGTCGACTTCAGCAGCAGCTACGTGCAGCTCGCCTACACGCTGACCGGCGAAGTGCGGCCGTACCGCGTCGACCGCGGCGTGTTCGAGGGCGTCAAGCCGGCCAAGCCCTTCGGCGCTGGCGGCTGGGGCGCGTTCGAAGTGGCGGCGCGCTACAGCGAGATCGACCTGACCGACGGCCCGATCACCGGCGGCCGCGAGCGCAATGCGACGGCGGCGCTGAGCTGGTATCTGAATCCCTTCGTCCGCATCAGTGCCAACTACGTGAAGGTGCTGGACGTCGACGGCGGCAGCTTCGACGGCGAAGAGCCGGAGATCTGGCAGGCGCGTCTGCAGCTGGCGATCTGATCGTTTGTCTCCCTCTCCCCGCGCGCGGGGAGAGGGAGCAGGGCCGGAATTGAAACGATCGTTCGGTTGATGTACTGTCCACATAAGGTCAGAACACAATCATATTGAAACGATCGTTCAGATGAAATCTACGGTCATCCACAGCCGGTTGGCGAGCGCCTCCGAGGAATTGCCGAACCTGCCCGGGCTGCAGGGCACGCGGGCGGCGATCCTGCGCGCGGCCTTGAACCTGTTTGCGACGCATGGCTTCGGCGGTACCTCGGTGCGCGACATCGCGGCGAATGCCGATGTGCAGCCGGCGACGATGTACGCGCATTTCCCGTCCAAGCAGCATGTGCTCGCCGAGCTGACCCGCATCGGCCATGAGGAGCACCAGCGCCGGCTGCGCGCCGCGCTGCTCGAAAGCAGTGCCGATCCGAACGACCAGCTGGCCAAGCTGGTTCGCGCGCATGTGCGCATGCATACCGACTATCCGATGCTGGCTGTCGTCGCCAATGCCGAGCTGCACGCGCTCAATGTGGAGTTCGCCGATGCCTCGCTGGCGCTGCGGCGCAACAGCGAGCAGCTGATGATGGAAGTGGTCCAGCGCGGCATCGACCGGGGTGCGTTCGCGGTGCCGGCGCCGTGGATCGCGCTGGCGGCGATCGGCGGCATGGGCGTGCGCGTCGCGCACTGGTACAGCGAGAACCTTGGCATGTCGGCGGAAGCAGTGGCCGATCACTACGCCGAGTTTGCATTGCGCATCGTGCAGGGGAAGAGCTCCGGATAGGAGCCAAGGTCGCGCCCGTTGCGGCGGCGGGCGCACCAGGACAACAGCCGTGGGCGGTCAGGAGAGTCATGAGCTACGCAAACCAGGGGGCTGGTCGTGCGTTGGGGGTCGCTGTCGCGTTGTTCGCGGTCATCGGCACGCCGGCGCTGCACGCGCAGGAGGACGCTGTTGCCGATCCGGTCGAAACGCCGGAGCCGGGGCTCGAAAGCATTCCGGTCGAGACGCTGCGTGAAGCGGCGCCGCCGCAACAGCTCGCACCGCCGCCGCAGCATGCGCGGCTCGAGGAGATCGTCGTCACTGCGCAGAAGAAGCTGCAGTACGTCGAGGACGTGCCGATCTCGATGTCGGTCGTCGACAATAAGTTCATCAGCAACTGGGCGATCACCGACGTCCGCGAGGCGATGCTGTTCGTGCCCAACGTCAAGGTCGAGGAGGCCGGCTTCTTCGCGTCGCCGCGCGTGCGCGGCTTCAGCTTCAACAACAACAACAAGGCCTTCGAGCCGCCGGCCGGCGTCGCGCTCGACGGCATCCCCTACACGCGTGTCGAGTACTTCAACTCCGCGATCTTCGACATCAAGCGCATCGAAGTGCTGCGCGGACCGCAGGGTACGACCTTCGGCAAGAACACGACCGCCGGCCTGATCCACATCATCTCCAACGATCCTACCGAGGAATGGCAGGGCCACGTCGATGTTCAGGCCGGACAGCTCGACCGCGAGCGCTATGAAGCGGCCGTATCCGGCCCGCTGCTCGGCGATCAGCTGCTGTTCCGCGTCGCTGCTTTCACCGAGAGCCGTGAAGGCTTCGTCGACAACACGACGGCCGCAGTCTCGCCCATCGCGGCGAAGCATCTGCGCGGCGTCGACCGTCACGGCCTGCGCATCAAGCTGCGCGCGCCGGATGTGTTCGGCTCCACGCTCAAGCTGGCCTACGAGGACGTCGAGCTCGGTTCTCTCGGTGCCGGCGCCGAGATGTTCAATGCCTCGCCGCAGATCATGTCGGTGCTGCGGCGTTACGATCCGGATGCCGACTTCGTCAAGGGCAACTACATCGCGTCGATCGACGAACCCGATGGTCGCGAGGTGCGGATCAGGACCGCCTCCGGCGAATGGACACGCGCCTTCGGCGAGTGGAACGTCGTTGCGCTGGCCGGCCATTCGGTGCTGCGCAGCGAGCTCGATGTCGATACCGACTTCACGCCGGCACCGGCGATCTTCGGTCATGACGAAGACCGGTCGCCGACGACGACGTTGGAACTGCGCGCCGAATCGCCGCGCTTCGACGGCCTGTTCGGTCTGCAGGAACTGTTCGGTGCCGATCTCGGCAGCAGCAGTTTCCTGATGGGTCTCTACATGCAGGACCGCGCGATCGAGGGCTCCGGCTTCGAGTTCCGCATCGGCACCGTGCCGTTCCTCGAGCTGACGCTGGCGGCGAATCAGGACGAGCCGGTGCAATCGGTGCTCGACCTGATTCCGCCGGACATTCTCGCCAGCCTGTTCGCGGCGATCCCGACCAACTTGCCTGGCGTCGGCGCCGCCGACGAAGAGGTGCAGCAGGGCTTCGACCAGCAGGCGCGCGCCTACGCGGTCTACGGCCAGGTCGACTGGAGTTTCGCGGATGCCTGGGGATTGCAGCTCGGCTTCCGCTACAACCAGGAGGACAAGGACGCGCGCTGGAATTCGGCGTACACGCAGGGACTCGGCGTGGTGCTGCGCCTGTCCGGCATCACCGAGTTCGAAGCAGAACGCGAAATCTCCGAAGAACAGTTCACGCCGAAGATCGCGCTGAGCTACAAGTTCAACGAAGACCTGTCGGCCTTTGTGCACTACGCGAAGGCCTACAAGGGCGGCGGCTTCAATGCCTTTGCGTTCCGCGATGTCGACGAGGAGCTGGTCTACAAGCCCGAGATCGCCGAAGAGTGGGGCCTCGATCTGAAAGGCGTGCTGGCCGACGGGCGCGTCAAGCTGAACCTGTCTCTGTACCGGCAGGACATCGACGACTTCCAGGTGCTGACCCGCGTGCCGGATGCATTGACGATCGGCCTGGGCGTGACGAAGGTCGAGAACGCCGCGAAGGCGCGTGCGCAGGGCGCGGAAGGCGACATCACCTGGCTCGCGGCCGACTGGCTGACCTTGATGGCGGCGGTCGGCTACAACGACACCGAATACCTCAGCTTCAAGACCAACGACTGCCCGGCGGACCAGGACAACACCGATGGCGACGACGACGAGCGCTGCGACGCCACCGGCCGGCCGTTCGCGTTCGCGCCGAAGTTCAACGGCACGCTGCTCGCCAACACGCGCTTCGAACTGGGCCGCAGCGGACTCGCGCTGACCTTCGGCGGCGCGGTGGAGTATCTGACCAAGCAATATCTCGACATCGATCTCGACGAGCGCAAGGTGCAGGAAGCCTTCGCGCGCTATCGGGCGTCGATCGGTATCGAGGATCGCCGGCGCGGCTGGTCGTTCAAGATCCTCGGCGACAATCTCAGCGACGAGCGGACCTCGGTGCGGCAGGGCGACATCGTGCCGGGATTGTTCGTCAACCTGCAGGACCCGCCGCGGACGGTCTACGGCCAGTTCCGCTGGACCTTCTAGACGCGCAAGCAACGAGATCATTCATGGCGACGTTCAACAACGGCGATGCGACGCTGTACTACGAAGTCCACGGTGAAGGCACGCCGGTCGTGCTGATCCACGGGCTGGGCTCCAGCGCGCTCGACTGGGAGTACCAGTTGCCGGCGCTGCAGCGCTACAAGGTCATCGCGCTCGACCTGCGCGGCCACGGCCGCAGCAGCCGCGCGCCGGTGCCGATCAGCATGCGGCTGTTCGCCGACGACGTCGCGGCACTGCTTGGACATTTGGGCATCGCGAGCGCGCACATCGTCGGTCTGTCGCTCGGCGGCGGCATCGCCTTCCAGTTCGCGCTCGATCACCCGCGGGCCGTGAAGTCGATGGTCATCGTCAACAGCGGGCCGCACGCGGTGCTGGAGACTTTCCTGGCGCGCTTCGTCATCCGCCTGCGCTTCGTCATCATCCGCCTGTTCGGATTGCCGAAGCTGGCGACCGTGGTCGCCAAGAAGCTGTTCCCCAAGCCCGAGCACGCGCACAAGATGCAGGTGTTCGTCGAACGCTTTGCCGGCAACGACGTCGACAGCTATCGCGCTTCGCTGCGCGCGCTGCTCGGCTGGAGCGTGCAGGACCGGCTCGGCGAGATCGCCGCCCCGACGCTGGTGCTGACCGCGGACCAGGATTACACCCCGGTCAGCTGGAAAGAGGAATACGTGGCACGCATGCCGCAGGCGGCGCTGCGTGTCATCGCCGATTCGCGGCATGCGATGCCGATCGAGAATCCCGAGCCGTTCAACGCGGCGCTCGTCGAGTTTCTCGACGCTCACTGAGACGCCCACGAAAAAGGCCGGCCCCTGACGGAGCCGGCCTTCGCTGCAGCAGTGCTTACTTGACGAGAACCGCGAGGCCGACCAGCGGCGCGGTGCCGGCCGGTCCGATCGCGCTCGCTGCCGCGTCCACGCCGACCGGCGTCGCCGCACCGGTCGCGAGGTTCACGCGATACAGCTCGGAGCCACCGCCGGAGGTCTGCAGCGCCGCCAGCACGATGCCGTTGGTGCCGCCGGCAATCTCCAGATCGCCGATGTCCGACACGTTGATGCCGAGCGCGCCGACCGAGGTCAGCACGCCGGTGTTCGGACTGACCGGGGCGCCGCCGACGCTGCCCTGGATCAGCAGCGAATCGCTGGCCGAATCGAGCGTGAACAGCGTGGTCGTCAGCGTGCCGCTGAAGTTGTTGTTGTAGGCCGCGGCAAACACGCTGCCGGCCGGCAGCAACGGCGTGTCGGTGATGACGGCGCCGGTCGTCACGTTGGCGCGCAGGTTCTGCTCGGCCGTGTTGACGATGCGCAGACGGTCGACGACCGGATTGAAGTCGGCGGCAACGGCGGCCGTCGGCGTCAGGCCGTCGAAGGCATCGCCCGCGGCGGCAACCAGCGGCGTCGCCGCACTCGCCGCGCCCGTTGCCGGGTCGATGCGATACAGGCGGTTGGCGTCGGTCACCGCGACCAGGTCGCCGTTGGCCGGACGGACGTCGATACCGACGACGTTCTCGTTGGCCTGCAGACCGCTGATCGCGCGATCGTCGGTCAGCGTGCCCGGCGCCTGCGGCGTGAAGCGGACCAGACGGTTGCTGTTGGTGACGCCGAACACCGTCACGACCGGATTCGCCGTATAGCTGATGCCGCTGACCTTCTCGGTCAGTCCGCCGGACGTGCCGATGCCGTTGATGCGGGTTGCCGCGCCGGTCGCCAGGTTGACGCTGTACAGGTCGGAGACCGTTGCGCCGGCAACGCTGATTGCGGCCAGCGCCGCGCCGCTGCGGCCGTTGATCTCGAAGTCGACCGAGTCGGCATCGACGCCGAGCGCACCGATCGCCGTCGTCACGCCGTCGTTCGGCGGATTCTGCAGCGCCAGCGTATTGGTCGTCGTATCGATGACGAACAGGCTCGTCGTGCCGATTGTGCCGGCGCTGCCGAGGCTGTTGGTGTATGCCGCGCCAGCCGCGCCGGTGACGGCGCCATTGAGCGCGCCATCGGTCGTGACCAGACCGGTATCGACGTTGATGCGCAGGTTCTGGCCGTCGGCGCCGACAACGCGCAGGCGATCGACGAGCGGGTTGAAGTCGACGCCGACAGCGCCGGCGCTAACGCCCGAGAACGGTGCGCTGGCATCGGCCGGATCGGCGCTCAGCGTCGACAGCAGGGTTGCCGCGGCGGTCGCCGGGTTCACCGTGTACAGCTTGTCGGCGCTGCTCAGGACCACGAGGCTGCCGTTGGCCGGACGCAGGTCCGCGCCGAGCACGGTCTCGCTGCCGAGGCCGCCGATCGCGGTCGGGCCGGTGCAGAGCTTCTGCGGTGCCGCGCTGGTGAACGAGACGAGCTTGCCGGAGGCCGTGACCGCGGCGAGTTCGCCGAGAGACTGGGCCGGAGCGGTCGCGGGCGCTGCAATCGCGAGGCCGCGCAGGGTTTCGCCCGCGGCAAGACCGGTGACGCTCATTGCGCCCGAGGCCGAACCGGTCGTCAGATTGATCGACGAGATGCTCGAACCGCTGCTGCCGCCGAGAACGGCGAACGCGCTGTTCGTGCCATCGGCTGCGGTGGCGATCTCGAAGCCGTCGACGCCACTGCTGGCGCCGCTGCCCAGACTGCCGACGCTGGTGACGACACCGTTGTTCGGATCCGAGGTCGTCAGCAAGCTGCCGTTCGTGCTGTCGATGTAGAACAGCGTGGTGCGGCAGGTCGAGGCGAAGCTGTTGGTGTAGGCCGCCGCGCTGATGCCGGACTTGGCAGTGCCGGATTCGTTGAGCGTGCCATCGGTCGTGACCAGGCCGCTGTCGACGTTGATGCGCAGGTTGAGGCCGCTGTCGTTGACGACGCGCAGACGATCGACGACCGGGTTGAAGTCGACACCGAAGTCGCCGGTGCCGAGGGTCGTGTACGGATTGCTGGTGTCCGCCGGATCGGCGGCGAGTGTCGACTTGAGCGTCGCGGCGCCGCTGTCCGGATCGATGGAATACAGGCGACCGCTGCTGCCGAGCGCGATGATCTGGCCGGCCGGGGTGCCGCCCGGACGGATGTCGATGCCGAGCACGGTCTCGCCGGACTGCAGGCCGGTGATGCTGCTCGCGCTCTGCACTTCGGGATCGGTGCGGTTGAACGCCACCAGGCGGTTGTTACTGGTCAGTGCATAGGTATCGGCTGCCAGTGGAGTGGAATCGTTGTCGTCGCCGCTGTTGCAGGCCGTGAGGCCGGAAGTCAGGGTGCAAACTGCCAGCAGCACCCAGGTTGTGCTTGTATTTCGCATTGCTCTCTCCGTTCGGGGGACACCTCGAAAAGGGGCTTACGTGCATAGGCCAGCAATGGATGCACAGGCTCGCTCCCTACACAAAACTGCAATGTGGCGCTCATGACGAACGTCACACCCTGCAATCGGCGCCGCGACGGCGGCGCAATTCGCGTGCCCAGGAAAAGCGGGCGCATAACAAGCACTTGCGATTCAGTTCCGATTCAATGGCAGACGCCACCCTAGTCGCCTAGCCAGTGATTCGGAGTTTTTGTCATGAACAAGCAGATGCAGCATCTGGTCCTTGAGGCGCTGGAGCACGAGCGCGGCGGCATCGATGTCTACTTGCTTGCCGTCGAGACCGTCCGCAATGCCGATCTCAAGAAGGAGTTCGGCGCCTATTTGCACCAGACGCGTCAGCACGAGCGTGTGCTGCTGACCGTCTGTGAGGAGCTGGGTCTCGATCCCGAGGCTGAGACGCCGGGGCGGCCGAACGTTCGCGAGAACGGCAGGGCCCTGGTCAGCGCCATCATGAAGGCGCGCAAGACCGGCAATGCCGATCTCGCCGAACTCGTCGCCTGCGAAACCGTCGTGCTCGCCGAGACCAAGGATCACGCCAACTGGGAATTGCTCAACCAGGTTGCGCGGGCCCTGAAGGGCGATGAGCGCCAGAGCCTGCAGACCGCGGTCGACGAGGTCGAGGACGAGGAAGACGAGCACCTCGATCACTCGAAGGGCTGGTGCCGCGAACTGTGGATGAAGTCGCTGGGCCTGCGCGCCGTGCTGCCGCCGCCCGAAGAGCGCAGACACGTGAAGACCGCGATCGGTGCGGCACGTGCCGAGAAGGCGCGCGGCTCGATGCGCGCCACCCGGCACTGATGCCTCAGCCGGGCCTGCGGCCTGTGTCGATGGCGTCGGTGCTGTGTGAGGCCGCTAGCGTGCCCACAGCGCCGGCGGCGCCGGCAGTCGCGGCGTGTCGCCGTCGAGCATGACGATCTGCTGGCGGTCGGCGTCGATGCGGCGCGCGATCCAGTCGCGCAGCGCATCGCGATTGGCGGCGATCGTCGGGTTGTCGATCGCCAGGCGCGCGGCGCGGTCGAGCAGGTCCAGCGCCGAGAACACTTCGCCGCTGCGCGCCCGCGCCACCGCGAGGTTGTTCAGCGCCACCGCGTCGTAAGGGTTTTCGCCGAGATCCGCCTCGAGCTGCGCCATCGCGCTGTCGAGCCGGCCGGATTCGAGCAGGCCGAGGGTTTCGCCCTGGGCGCCGGCGTTCGCCGCGAGCAGCAACGACAGCGCGGCGAGCGGCAGCTTGATCATGCTGTTCATGGCAGGGCTCCGCGCTGCAGGTCGGGCGTCGAGAATGCGCCGCGTGTGCCGTCGCGATCGGTGAAGTGATAGCGAACGTAGAAATGCACGACGGTCTCTTCGTAATCGCGCGCGTTGTCGAGCGACACCAGGCCGCCGGCGGACATGCGATCGTTGAAGCGGAATTCCATCGTCGCGCCGAACTTGTAGCCGAGGCCCGAGACCTTCTGCGATTCATAGCCGAGCGGAATGTCGTTGGTCGGCTCGAACTCGACGATCTCCTCCAACTCGTCCTGCAGCGCCGGGAAGCCCGGATACAGCGGCGCACCATCCTCGCGGAAGGTCTGCAGGCCGAGCGCGGCGTCGACACGGTAGTCGAGCCGTCCGCGGCGGCCGGTCCAGCTCATCGGCACGTTGACCGCGGTGAAGAACTGCGGGCTGAAGTAGCCGCCGTGGCCGAAGGTGAAATGCCGCAGATTGCGGTCGTAGCCGAAGCTCGTCAGGTTGAGGCCGACGGTGACATCGCCGGCGCGGCGGCTCTGCAGCACGCGGAAGAACAGGCCGCCGCCGAACTCGAGCATGCTGTTCTCGTCGACATTGCGGCCGCCGAGGCCGTAGTAGGCACCGCTCACGTACATGCCGTAGCTGTCGAGGTCGTAAGCGACATCGACGCGGCCGCCGGTGCGCACGACGCCGCCCCAGCGCAGGCCGGTCAACTGATCGGTGGTGCCCGCATACGACAGCAGGCTGTCGGTCACCGCGCGGCGCGACAGCTCGCCGGTGATCTGCAGCTCCGTCGTCGGCCGCGTCAGCCAGCGCATGCCGCCGACGAAGTTCTCGATGTCGAAGCCCAGCGGCGTGGTGCCGACGTCGAGGCTCAGCTCGCCGATGTTGTAGTCGAGCGCGAACGCAATGCCGTTGGCGGACTGCTGGTCCTCGTCGAGTTCGCCGTTGACGAGTGCGCCGGTGCCAAAGCGCACCGTGTTGCGGCCGGCCGGCGTGCCCGAGTCCAGAATCACCGGGCGCGCGCGGACGCCGAGGCGGCCGGCCTCGAACTCGCGCGACGCGAGATCGATCGGCGTCTCGATCGCCAGCAGGCGCGACAGGCCGGCCTCGCCCTGGCGGCTGCGCGTCGCAAAGCTGCCGGCCACCCAGGGCGCGAGCCCGGCTTCGAGGCGTTGCAGCTGTTCGGCTTCGCTCGGCCGCGTTGAGGCGAGCCGCTGGCTGCTGTTGTCGAGGCGCAGCTGCAGGCCGTCGCGGTCGGCGCTGCTGTCGGCCTTGGCGATGGCGGCGGTCGTGTTCTTGCCGCCGACGGCGGAATCGAGGCGGAAGCCGCCGAAGCGGCTCGCCGCGGCGCCGCCCGGAGCGGGGCCTGCATCGCCGGCGCGCGGCAGCAGCGGGCCGACCGACTCGGCATTGTCGTTGAGCAGTTCGCGAACCGGATCCGGCAGATGCACTTCGCTCTGCGTGCGTGGGTCGATCAGCACCAGCACCGGCATGACCGAGTCGCGGCGTTCGCGATCCTCGAGGTCCGCGGCGCGCCGCAGCAGGCGCAGGGATTCGGCGCGATTGCCGCGCTGATCGGCGAGCCGCGCGGCAGCGCGGTCGATCGCCGGATCGTCGGCGCCGCTGGCGCGCGCCTCGGCGATCCATTCGTCGGCGGCATCGCGGTCGCCGGCGGCAAGCGCGGCATCGATCGCGCTGAGCCGGACCTCGGCATCGTCGGGATGGCTGCGGCGCATCGCGTTGGCGATGGCGAGCGCCTTGTCGGTATCGCCGGCGCTGATGAACAGGCGCGACAACGCCATCTGCACGCGCGGCTGGTTCGGATAACGCATGACGACTTCGCGCAGCTGCGCATACGCCGCGGCGAGATCGCCCTTCTCGCGCAGGCGATCGGCGAGCTTGATGCGATAGCCGACGATGAGGTCTTCCAGCGTGCTGTGCTGCGCGGCCGACATCGTGTTGGCGCGGATCAGCGCGGTGGTCACCGCTTCGAACTCGGCATCCTGGCCGAGTTGCAGCAGCAGCGCGGCGTACTGGATCGAAGCGCCGGGCGCCGGCGTCTTCTGCGCGAAGGCCTTGCGCAGTGCCGCGACGGCGCGCGCCGGATCGCCCATCGCGCTCCAGCCCTGCGCGATCGCCGAGGCGTATTCGGGATCTTCGCCGGCGGCGGCAATCGCCCCGTTGAGATACTCGACCGCCTGCACCGATTCGCCGATCGCCGCGGCCTGCGTTGCGCGCTGCAGCTCATACTGGATCCAGCTGCTGCGCTGCAGGCGCACCGATGCCGCATCGCGGCGCTCGGCCGGCACGCGCTCGAGCACGATCAGTGTCTCGTACCAGCGCTGCGCTTCGGCAAGCGCATAGGCCTGCGCGAGCGTCGCGTCCGGATTCGCCTGCGGATCGGTGCTGCTCAGATTCTCGAGCAGGGTGTCGGCATCGACGCTGCGACCCATGCCGCGGTACAGGCGCGCGAGGTCGAGACGAATCCAGGGATCCTCCGGCGCGGCGGCGAGGGCCTGCTGCAGGAAACCTTCGGCCTGCGAGTTCTTGCCGGCCGCGACGGCATTCGCCGCACGGGCGCGCAGCAGTTCGACCTGCACCTTGCGCAGCGGCGCCGACGACTGCCGCGACTTCGACAGCAGCTGATCGAGTTCGCTGTCGCGCTGCTGGGCGAGCAGCAGCTCGGCCATCTCGCCGATCAGCGGCGCGGAATCCGGTTCGCGTGCGAGACCTTCGCGCAGTACGCGTTCGGCCTTCGCCACATCGCCGAGCTGACGCAGCACGGCGGCGTAGTCGCGGCGCACGTCGGGATCGGCGTAAGGCTGCAGCGCCAGCGCCGACTCGTAGGACTGTGCCGCCGCGCGCCACTGGCCGCGCTGCTGGGCATTGCGGGCATCGACAACGCGATGCCAGTAACGGCTACTGGTCAGCGCTGTGTTGAAATCCTTGCGCAGCGACGGCTTGGCGGCGACGGCCTGCGACAGCGCCGTATCCGCTTCCGCGAAGCGCTGCTGGCGCAGGCGCACCAGGCCGAGTCCGGCCAATGCATCGGCGTCGCTGGCGTTCTGCTTCAGTCGTGCCGTGAAGAAGCGCTCGGCGCCGCCGATGTCGTTGGCTTCCAGCGCGTCGTAGCCGGCGCGCAGGCTTTCCGCGCGGCTCGCGTCGGCGCGCGCCTGCGCCTGCGCCTTCTGCTGGCTGGAAAGATTCGCCAGCTTCTCGGCCAGCTCCTTGTCTTCGCCGGCAGCGGCGAGGTAGCGCTCATAGAGACCGCGATCGGCTTCGGTCGCCTGCAGCCACACTAGCGCGTTGCGCTGCGCGGTGCGCGCTTCGGCACGCAGGGCTGGCGTGCGCTCGGCCAGCGCATCGAGCGCCTGGATGCCTTCCCTGCGCGTGCCGCCGCGATAGGTCAGCACGCGGGCGTGGGCGAGCGCATAGCGCGGGTCGCCGGGATTGTCGGTCATGCCTTTGCGCAGGCCGTCGCGCGCGGCATCCCAGCCACTGCTGGTGCCGGCCAGCGTCTCGTAGTACTCCAGCGCGACATCGGCGGGCGGCTTGCCGTTCGCATCGAGCAGCGACGCGTAGGCGGCGATGGCGGCATCGGCGTCGCCCTTGCGGGCGAGTTCGCGGGCCTGGGTCAGCGTCGCATCGCGCTTGGACGTCGCGGGCGCGCCCGAAGCGCGGCGCTGCAGCGCCGGTGAATCCGGTGCGAGCGCGCGCAGGCGCGACTCGTAGCTGGCGGCGGCCGCGGCGCTGCCGTTGCGCGCTTCGAGGTCGATCAGGTGCTCGAGCGCGGTGATGTTGTTGGCGTCGGAGGCGAGCACGCGCAGCCAGGCTTCGCGCGCCAGATCGGGGCGGTTGCGGCTCTCGAGGAATTGCGCCTGCTGCACCAGCTGCTCCAGCGCAGCGGGATCCTGCGCCAGCGCGTTGCCGCCGCAGGCCAGCAGCACGGCAACGGTCAGAACCTGTTTCAGCTGTGCCATGCCGGGACTAGCCTCCCACTCGCGTCGAAGTGAAACCAGCCATCGTCGAATCCCTTGCCGAACAGCACCAAGACCTGATCGTAATAGCGTGCCGGATTTCCATAGAGATCCTGCTCGTGCGTATCGAGTACGCGCTGCCGCGAGCGCTTGAGCAGCGCCTCGTTGCCGACCGCGCGGAAGTACGGCAGCAGCGCCGCGTCGAAGCCGACCGGCGCGGTGCCTTCGATCCAGCTGCTGCGCGCCGCCCATTTCTCCGGGATGCGCTTGGCCTGGTCGACCATGTCGACATAGCCCTTGAGGTTGTCGCGCAGCTGCTGCACCGACGGATTGGCCGCCGGGCCGAAGCCGGCCCACAGATAGACGCGAATGGCGTCGTAGCTGCCGAGGCCGCCGCTCTCGGTGTCGAGCTCGTGACGTTGCTCGCGATACTGCGACCAGTCCGGGATGCGCCCGGTCGGCGACAGCGCGGCCATCGCTTCCGGATACTGGCGCAGCAGTTCGCCCCACGGTCCGGCCGGTTCCAGCGCGGCGAAGCGCAGCATCTGCAGCGGCACGAGATAGGACGGATTGAGCCGCTGCCGCTCGACGAAGTCGAAGCCCTGCGGTCCCGGCTTGAGCAGCGTCGCGCCATTGGGCAACTGCCAGACGGATTGCTCGCGCACCAGCTTGAGCAGGCCGCGCGCCTTGGCTTCATAGGCCGGCTTGCGCCACAGGCGCGCGGCTTCGAGCAGGTTGTAGGCAATCCACAGATCGGCGTCGCTGGCCGGATTCGGATCGAGAATCTTCTGCTGGCCGTCGTCGCCGAGGCCCCACAGCCAGGCCGGCAGCTGGCGCGTCAGATCGCCGGCGGCGAGATTGCGCTCGGTCCAGTCCAGCAGTTTCTGGAAGGTCGCCGCGTCGTTGGCGACCAGCGCGAAGAACATCGCATACGACTGCGCTTCGGAGACCGTGCGGCCGCCGGTGGTCCAGTCGACGACGCGGCCTTCCTCCGTGACGAAAGCGGTGCGGAATGCGCGCCAGTCTTGCCACTCGGATTTCCTGCCCGGCGCACGGACGTCGGCACAGGCCGCCTGCGCCAGCGTCAGTCCCGCCAGCAGACCCATGCCGAGCTGGGCGAGCCAGTGCCTCATTGCGAAGGCGGTACCCGTGATGCCGCGCGACGGCGCAGCATGGATGCCGCTAGGCGCGCGCCGAGCAGCGCGAGCAGCACCGCGAGCGGGACGATCAGATACGGATGCAGGCGCATCCAGCGCACCGCCGCATACCACCACGGCAGGCTGCCGACCGTGTAGGTCTCGCCGAGCTGATAGCCGCTGATCTGCTTGGGCGTCACCAGCACCAGGCCGCCTTCGACGTACTGCGAGCGGCCGGGATCGACCATCGCCAGCACGACGTCGCGCGGATCCGCGGTCGCGGTCGTGTAGACGGCGACGACGCTGTTGCCGCGACCGAGCGGAGATTCGAATTGCAGCATGGCGCCGAGCGCGGAGCCGGTCTGTACCAGCACGCGGCCGGCATAGTGCTCGGCATCGCGGACCTGGCGGCCTTCGATGCGGGCCTGTAGCACGTCCATCGCCGAAGCCTGCTTCAGCTCGACGCCGTCGGCGCTCAGGCCCAGTACGCTGGCTTCCTCGAACTTCTCCGGCAGACCCTCTGCACCCGCCGGCAGGATCAACAGCAGATCGCGATCGGCAACCGATTCGATCGCCGACAGCGTCACGACCTGCAACTGCACCGCGGCATCCTGCGACCAGCGGCCGATGTGGCCAAGCGTGATCAGCGCTGCCGAGATGTCGGAGGCGGTGGGTGTATCCGGCAGCACGACGGCGGTGTGCGAAAGATCAGCGTACTTCGAGAACGGGAAGCCGCCGCTGACCAGCTTCTGCAGTGCCGGCATCTCCGCGAAGTGTGCATACGGCGACAGCTTCACCTCGCTGCGCGGATCGATCGATCCCTGCAGAGATTCGGAGCGGAAATCTTCGCAGGCCTTGCTGGTGTCTCGAATGAACTGGTACTGCGCGATCAGTCGATTCTTCGCCTGCAGGCTGCTCGGCGGTACTTCAAGCTTGAGCGGCCGCGTGACGTTGTCGTCGGCGACGCCGCTCTTCGGATTGAGCAGCGCCGAGCCGAGATACTGGTTGTTGAGCGAGATGTTCAGCGACGACTTCGCACTCGACACGCGGCTCGCGCGATAGCCGACTTCGATCTGGCCGCCGCTCTTGCCAAGGAAGTACAGGTCCGGCGGCAGCGCGAATTCATAGGTGACTGGGCCCGGATTCAGACCGGAGACCGAAGCCGGGCCGAGCAGGTGATTCTTCAGCGCGATCGGCATGCCCTGCGCCGGCCAGCGCGGCGACTGCCAGGCCTGCTGCGGATCCGGCAGCTTGAGCTCACTGACGCGTGCGGCTTCACCACGCATGACCATGCTGCCGAGCGAGAAGGCCTGAGCGACTTCGACCAGGCCGGCATCGTCAGGCGCGGAGAACACCAGAAGCTGGCCGGAGGGATCGCGCGGATTGCGGATCGCGCGGACTTCCGCCGTCGCGCTGCCGGTCTGGAACAGCACCGCGTTGCCGTCCGGGGCAGGACCGAAGCTGACCGGGAAATCCGCGCCGCGGTAGTCGGCTTGCGCGCCGAACCACGAGGCAACGATGCCCGCCGCGCGGATCGTGCCGCTGTCCGGGGCATTGCTGAACACGAACGGCAATACCAGGCGCTTCTGGCTGGCGGCTTCGAACCAGGGCCCCGGCATCTTGTCGAGCGTCGGCGGCAGTTCGATCTGGCGCAGACGCAGCTTCACGCGGCTGTCGTTGGAGATGTCGGCCCACAGCGTTGAGCTGGCGGGGTCTTCGCATTCGCCTTCCGCCGCGTAATGGCCGACAAGTTCAAAGCGGATTTCGTTCTTGCCGAGCAGCAGCAGCGGATTGATCGGAATGCTGTAGCTGGTGCCCGCCGAGGTTTCCTTGACGAGCGGCTGCGTCCACACGACTTCGCTGTTGACCAGCACGGTGAGGTGGCTGAGGTCGGGGCGCATCGACGGCGAGTGCGCCACGCGCAGCTCCAGCGTTGCTGCCAGTGCGAGCTGGTCGCTGCGCAGATTGAGCGGTACCGAGGCTTGGCCGAAAATTGTCTTCAGGCGCAGCGGATAGTCGATGCCCAGGTCGCGCAGGCTCAGTTCGACTTCGGTCTCGGTGCCGGCCGCGGAGGTCGCGACGGCGTTCTGCGCCGCAGCGCCATGCGCCGCGCTCAACAGGCACAGCGCGCTCGACAGCAACAGCCAGCGGAACGGTCTGGAGTACATGGCGCTTCTGCTCGTGGGGCTGCTCGTGTGACTCATAGGGCTGCTCTTTGGGCTGCGGCTGAGGCGCTACGGCCTTGAGGATGAAGGGAAGGAGTGTTCGATGTCATGCGCCCTGCGTTCCGCTGCGGCGCAGGATGCGCTGGAAGAATTCGGCGCTGAGCCAGCGCATGAACTTGTAGCTGCCGAGTACGCCGTAGCGTGCAACGGTGGCGAGCGCGCGCAGCGGACGGTCTTCCGGCTGGCCCTGGCGCCACTGGATCCAGGCGTCGGCGCGGCCGTAGAGCGCATTGACCAGCGCGCTCTCCTGTTCGACGTCCATTTCGTCGAACTGCACGGCGGTGACCTTCTGCCCCGCGCGGCGCACCTTGGCGTTGAGCCAGGTGTCGGAGCGGCGCGGCACCAGCACGACCTGCACCGAGTCGCCGTTGGCGATGCCGAGATCCGGCGCGCCTTCCAATGCGGCGCCGGAGTAGGAGACGTCGAGCGTGTTGATTTCCTGCACGGGCTCGCCGGGGCCCTTGCGGATCAGCGCCGGCAGCTTCACGCGCACGCGCACCGACTGGCGCACCTGGCGGGTTTCGGAGGCAACTGCCAGCGCGCCGCCGATGATGATGAGGTTGTACAGCGTCCAGCCGAGATTGAGCATCACCGTGTCGGCGTGCTCGGCTTCGGTGTAGAGACGTACGGCACCGACCATCAGGCCGATGAAATTGAGCAGGAACAGCAGGTAGTACGGCCGCGCGATGTCCTTGTCGAAGTAGTCGCGATTGACGATGCCGCCCTTCGCCGTCACGTTGAACTTGCCGAGCTTGGGATTGATGAATGCCAGCAGCGTCGGCCACAGGATGAAGGTTGCCAGCACGGTCTCGTAGACCTCGGACCAGAACGAGTGGCGGAACGGTCCCTGGATGCGGCTGTTGGTCATCGTCGCCAGCACGACGTGCGGCGCGGCGTAGGCGAGCACCATCCAGCCCTGTGCCTTGATGATGTCGGCGCCGAGCAGCAGGTAACCGAGCGGCGACGTCAGGAAGATGATGCGCGGCAGGCCGTAGAAGAAATGCATCATCGCGTTGGCGTAGCAGATGCGCTGGCCCCACTTGAGGCCCTTCATCAGGAACGGATTGTCGACGCGGAAGATCTGCGCCATGCCGCGCGCCCAGCGGATGCGCTGACCGACGTGCGCGGACAGCGATTCGGTCGCCAGGCCGGCTGCCTGCGGGATGTTGATGTACGCGCTCTTCCAGCCCAGCGAGTGCATGCGCAGCGAGGTGTGCGCGTCTTCTGTCACGGTCTCGGTCGCGATGCCGCCGATCTGGGTCAGCGCGGTGCGGCGCAGGACCGCGCAGGAGCCGCAGAAGAACGAGGCGTCCCAGAAGTCGTTGCCGTCCTGGATCAGGCCGTAGAACAACTCGCCTTCGTTGGGCACCGTGCGGAAGGTGCCGAGGTTGCGCTCGAAGGGATCCGGCGAGAAGAAGTGGTGCGGCGTCTGCACCAGCGAGACCTTGGGGTCGGCGATCATCGAGCCGACCGTCATCTGCAGGAAGGAACGCGTCGGAATGTGATCGCAGTCGAAGATCGTGATCAGGTCGCCGTGCGTGACCTTCAGCGCGGCGTTGATGTTGCCGGCCTTGGCGTGCTTGTTGTCGCCGCGCGTCAGGTGCGTGACGCCGACCTTCTCGCAGAACTCGCGGAACTGCGGCCGGCGGCCGTCGTCGAGCACGTAGATGTTCAGCTTGTCCTTCGGCCAGTCGAGCGACAGCGCGGCGAGCACGGTGGGCCGCACGACTTCGAGCGGTTCGTTGTAGCTCGGGATGAAGACGTCGACGGTCGGCCACAGCGCCGGATCGTCCGGCAGGTCGGCCGGCCGGCGGCCGAGCGGCCAGGCGGTCTGCACGTAGCCGAACAGCAGGATCGTGTAGGCGTAGAACTCGGCGAACAGCAGGCCGGACGACAGGAACAGGTCCCAGCTGTTGAACTGCGGGCCGATCGGCAGCGTCTCGGTGACGCGCCACCACAGGTAACGGGTACTCGCGAGCAGCGAGATGATCATCAGCGTGATGATCGCGGTGCGGCTGCGGCTGCGCCGCACGAAGTAGGCGGCGATCACCAGGCCGACGGCGCCGCCCGCCTGCCACTCCAGCGACAGCGGAGTCGCAATGAAGACGTAGGCCGGAATCAGCAGCAGCGCCGCCAGCAGCACCCCCATCAGGCTGGAGCGCATGCCTTCAGTCCGGTCTCGGCCTGGCGGATGTCATCGGCAATCAGGCCTGCTTCTGGACGCGTGCCGACGCGGCGGTTTCCATCTCGGCGAAGATCGTCGTCAGCAGGCGCTGGCGCGGTGCCGGCGCCGCGCTCGGACGCCAGACGTGACGCTCCGGCAGGTCCAGCGACAGATACGGTTTGCGCATCGGCGAGCCGATGGCCTGGCGGCGCAGGCGTTCGAAGGTGAAGGCCAGCGGGCTGCTGCCGGTGACCGAGCGCAGGCCCTTGCTGTCGTCTTCGATCGTGACCGGCGTGGGCGCCTTCGCGGCGGCGGCAGGCGTGATGGCGACGACCGGCGCAGGCGCGGCTGCTGGCGGAGGCACCGCTGCGGCTGGATTGGCCGCAGCCGCGGGCGTCGGCGCGGCCGTACTTTTCGGCGTGCCGAATTCGCGGTAGCGAACCGTGCCGAGGTGCAGATGCGCGACCAGCGCGTCGACGTCGTTGCCGTCTTTGTTGCTGCTCATGGTGACCGACTCCAACTCAAGCAAAACTCGATTCGTGGGCGAGGCGGAAGCGCAGCACTTCGCTGCCGCTGACCGTGGCGGCGACTTCGCGCACATCCAGGCGGTCGCCGGCACCGAGCTGGCGCATCCATTCCGCGTAAACCCCTTCAAAAAATCCGGGCGACCAGCTCAAGGCGGCGTCGCCAAACCAGGTCTTCAACGGCACGCAGCCGTGCAGGATGTCGATCGCACCCGCCGCTTCCTCGACCGCGAGCCAGCCCCAGCTCAGTTCCGACAGCACCGCATTGCCGCGCTGCTCGAAGTCGGCCAGGGTCTTGATCTCGCCGATGCCGCGCTGGCTGCCGAAGCGGCGCCCGGCCAGATAAGCCAGCGAGCGCAGCTGCGCGGCCGGAATCTGCTGTTCAAGCTCGCTGGCCAATACGCGCAGGACCGGCTCCGCGGATTCAGGCGGCCGGCGGGAGCTCAGATATTCGTGGCTACGAGGGTCCATGGCTGGCGCTCGGTCAGCAGTTCGGCGGGCGCCGGGGGCGCCAGAAAGGGTGCGCAAATTGCATAGACGTATTCATCGTTCCCGACGCCATAGCAGTTCCTGTGCCATTGTGCCCGGAAATCAGGCAAAGTAACATCAATTTTTCCAAATATCTCATTGGTATATCTGTAGTTTCCAGCCATGAAAGTAAGTTCCGGACTGCAGATTTCAGGCATTTTCGCGATCGTCGCGCTGCTGGCGGGCTGCGGATCGCAGATCGACACCATCGAGATTCCCGACGTGCGCCCGCCGAGCGTCGCGCCGGCCGGCATCTACAGCGGCACGCTGACGTCCGTTGCTTCGGGGACGACGCTGGACGTCGACGTGCTCGTCAACGACAGCCGCCTCTACCTGTATGACGCCGAGGGCAGCCTGATCGCCAGCGGCCGCTACAGCGTCAGCGATCGCGACATCAACTGGCAGGGCCGCGCGTTCGCGCAGGTCGGTACCGATACGGTCGATCCGGATGACGATGAAGTCCTCGTCCGCACGTTCAACGCGCAGGGCGGCTACGACCCGGAATCGGCGATCCTGATGAGCTATACCGCGACCAACGAGGGCGAAGCCGGCGTGGTCGACAGCGGCACGCTCGCGGTGGACTACCAGGAAGCCCAGTACGAACGGCGCTCGGACCTGCCGCTGGTCGCCGGGACCTGGATCGAGGAAGACGATTTCGGTGCGGTCACGACCTACTTCACCGTCAGCGAAGGCGGCACGATCTTCGGCCAGAGCCCCGGCTGCTCGTACAGCGGCACGCTGGCGCTGATCGACCAGCCCTACAACCTGTATTCCGCGCTGCTCTCCGAGCAGTGCGGCAACAACACGCCGAATCCGCAGCCGCCGCCGGCTTCCGGCCTGGCGACGCTGCGCCGTGCCGCGAACGGCAATCTGACGCTGGTCATCGTCACGACCAATGGCAGCGGCGGCACGCTGCTCCAGCTGCGGCCGGGCTGACCGCGTCAAAAATCAGGCGCGCTGCTGCTGCGGCGCGAGCACCTGCTCACCGGTTTCCGTCAGGTTGCGCCAGCGATAGGTATTGCGCCCGCCGGCCTTGGCTTCGTAAAGGCATTCGTCGGCCTGCTTGAGCAGCATCGACAGCGGCGTGCTGGCGTCGGCAACGACCGCACCGACGCTGCAGGTCAGCAGCCCCAGCGGCGCCGATTCGTTCTCGATCGCCAGCGATTCGGTGGTACTGACGATATCGCGCAGCAGCACCTCGCTGGCGCTGGGATTGAAATTGGGGATCAGCAGGCAGAACTCCTCGCCGCCGATGCGCGAGGCAATGTCCGGCGTGTTGAGCACATAGCGGTTCAGCGTCATCGCGAACTCGGCGAGCACGCCGTCGCCGTAGTCGTGGCCGTAGCGGTCGTTGATCTTCTTGAAATGATCGAGATCGATCAGCGCGAGCAGGATGTTGCGGCCGGTGCGCGCCTGGTCCTGCCGCAGGTTCAGGTCGTAGTGATTCTCCAGCGCGCGGCGGTTCGGCAGGCCGGTCAGCGAATCGCGGAACGCCATCATCTGCAGCAGCCAGGCGGACGCCCACTGGCGGCGCGAATCGATCTTCGACGAGATCGCCGCGACGACCACGCCGGACATGCTGATCACCTGGATCAGCCACGTCGATTCGGCGCGCGTCGCCAGCTTGATCGGCCACAGCACCGACGCATACAGCATCGCGGCGGCGGTGGCGGCGACGAACAGCAGCATGCGGCCGACGCGGAAGCGTCCCAGCAGCACGACGGTCAGCGGCACGACCATCGACGTCGACGGGTCAATCCACAGGCCGACGCGCTCGCTCTCGAAGCGCAGGTACTCGATGAAGACGGTTTCTCCGACAAACGCGGCGAGCAGCAGCCATTCGACGAAGACGCGATCCCAATGGCGGTACTGCAGCCAGGAGATCGCGCAGAAGAACAGCCCCATCGCGGCGATCTGCGGGGCGATCGGCCCCAGCGTCGCGGATGCGGCGTCGCCCAGCAGCTGCTGGCCCCACAGCGGTACCGTCAGGAACATGAGTGCCGTCGAGATCGCGAGGATCAGACGATTGCGGCGGCTGGAATGGCGCACGAAATGTTCGAACTCGCGTTCGATGCGCGGCGAGAACCAGTACCACCACACGCGCTCGCTGGCGGTGCGCTCCAGCGACTGCACTTCGGCTGCGGTGACGTCGTCGAGGCTCGAGCCGCGACGGCCGGATGGAACGGGGCGGCGGGATGCGCGCGGGCTCATGATCGACCGGCGGACCCCACGATCAATGTCGAACCGCCGCGTGCGCCTTTGCACGCGCGAGCCGCCGACGGCCCGACTTTAGCTTCCATGCTGGGAAACATCCGAAACCTTCCGCGCTAGCCGACGCTATTGATACACAGATCGGGGGCGGATGTATCCCCCTATATGGGTGCGCCGAGTGCGGGCAGAGACAGCTCATGCTTTTTCTCCCTCTCCCCGCGCGCGGGGAGAGGGCCGGGGTGAGGGGCGTCTTTTGAGGCCGTACGCCGTACAAAAAAGCGCCGGCCCCGGGGGAAGGGGCCGGCGCAGCAGCGCTGAGCGTGCGACTCAGCCTTCGAGGATCGCGGTGGCGCCGAGGCCGCCGGCGGCGCAGATCGACACCAGCGTGCGGCCGGACTTGCCGGTTTTTGCACGATGGGCGGCGAGCTGCTTCGCCGCGCCGGCCAGCACGCGGGCGCCGGTCGCGGCAAACGGATGGCCGAGGCCGACCGAACCGCCGTTGACATTGAGCTTGCTGCGGTCGATCTTGCCGAGCGCGCCGGGCAGGCCGAGCTTGTCGCGGCAGTAGGCGTCGCTTTCCCAGGCCGCCAGCGTGCACAGCACCTGGCCGGAAAAGGCCTCGTGGATCTCGTAGTAGTCGAAGTCCTGCAGGCTCAGGCCGTTGCGGGCGAGCAGGCGCGGCACCGCGTGCGCCGGCGCCATCAGCAGGCCTTCGGCATCGGGGCCGAAGAAATCCACCGCCGCGGTTTCGGCATCGACCAGATACGCCTGCGGCGCATGGCCGTGGGCGGCGGCCCACTCTTCCGAAGACAGCAGCAAGGCGGCGGCGCCGTCGGTCAACGGCGTCGAATTGCCGGCGGTCAGCGTGCCCTTGCCGGAAGTCTTGTCGAAGGCCGGCGCGAGGCGCGCGAGCTTTTCGGCCGAGCTGTCGGCGCGCAGGTTGTTGTCGCGCTCGAGGCCTTTGAACGGCACCAGCAGATCGCTGTAGAAACCGTCCTTGTAGGCACGCGCGGCATTGAGGTGGCTGGCGAGCGCAAGTTCATCCTGCGCTTCGCGCGTGATGCCCCACTGCTTGACCATCAGCTCGCAGTGCTCGCCCATGCTCAGGCCGGTGCGGCGTTCGTTGACGTTGGGCACCGAGGGTTTGAACATCGCCGGCCGCAGCTGCGCGAGCAGCGACAGCTTGTCGCCGCCGGTCTTGCTGCGGTTCAGGCGCAGGATCAGCTTGCGCAGCGAGTCCTGCAGCGACACCGGCGCGTCGGAAGACGAATCGACGCCGCCGGCGATGCCGGCTTCGATCTGGCCCGTCGCGATCTTGTTGCCGACCAGGATCGCGGTTTCCAGCGAAGTCGCGCACGCCTGCTGCACATCGTAGGCCGGCGTCTGCGGCGACAGGCCGCTGTCGAGCGCGGCTTCGCGGCTGATGTTGGCGTCGCGCGAATGCTTGAGCACCGCGCCGGCGGCCACTTCACCCAGGCGCTCGCCTTCGAGCTTGAACTTCGCGACCACGCCGCGCAGCGCGGCGGTCAGCATCTCGATGTTGTTCGACTCGGCATAGGCTGTGTTCTGGCGCGCGAAGGGAATCCGCGAGCCGCCGAGGATGGCGATGCGCTTGAGCGTTTTTGCGGTGTTGCTCATGTTCCTGCTCCGTTAGGCCGCTTGGGCGACGTGGGGTTTGTAGCGCGCGGCGGCGTGGCTGCGCGACAGGTTCGGGCCGAGCTTGAGGCGCGCCGCGCTGGCGGCTGTCCAATCTTCGGCATCCGGCAATGACGGGATCGTGACGACCTCGCCCTGGTCGTAGCCGGCGAGCGCGGCGTCGACCATCTCGTCGACGTCCATCAGCATGTCCTGCGGCAGCGCGTTGATGTCGGTGCCAGCGCGGTTCCAGATCTCGGTGCGCGTCGCGCCCGGCAGCACGGCCTGCACGCGGACGCCCTTGCTGCCGACTTCCTGCTGCAGCTTGAGCGTCAGGTTCAGCACATAGGCCTTGGTGCCGCTGTAGGCACCGTTGAACATTTCCGGCGCGAGCGCCAGCACCGAGCTGATGTTGATCAGCGCACCGGCGCCGCGGGCGACGAAGCCGGGCAGCGCGGCGCGCGCGAGGCGAGACGGCGCCAGCACATTGAGCTTGATCATCGCCTCGAGCTGTTCGGGATCGGCATCGACGAACTCGCCGCTCATCGCGACGCCGGCGTTGTTGACCAGCAGGCTGATGCGCGGATCGGTCAGCAGGCGCTGCTCGACGCGGCGCAGGTCGACGTCGACGGTCAGGTCGGCAACGATGAACTCGGCCTTGACGCCATAGGTCTGCGCCAAGCGCGCCGCCAGTGCTTCGAGCTTGCTGCGGTCGCGGGCGACCAGCAGCAGGTCGTGGCCGCGCTGCGCGAGGCGGTCGGCATAGGTGGCGCCGATGCCGATCGACGCGCCGGTGATCAGGGCGGTACCGCGGGAGGTCTGTTGGTTCATGTTGTGCTCCGTGCTGGCCTTGTAGGGTGATCATCAGGCGTACCGCCATTATTGATGATGATCGTCATGAATGTAATATGATGCTCATCATGTATAATGTCAAGCACGGCCGGACCCGGCGGAGGACGACACAATGAAAGTCAGCAGAGAACAGGCGGCGGAGAACCGCGGCCGGATTCTGGCGGCGGCGGGCAAGCTGTTCCGCCAGCATGGTTTCGAAGGCATCAGCGTTGCCGATCTAATGAAGAAGGCCGGCCTCACGCACGGTGGTTTCTATGGCCACTTCGCGTCCAAGGAAGAGCTGATGGCGCAGGCCTGCACGCAAGCCTTCAGCGACACGCTGAAGCTGTGGAAGACCGCCGCCGAGAATCCCAACGCCAATGCGCTCGGCGAGTTCGCCGAGACCTATCTGACGACCCGCCACCGCGATCATCCCGGCAGCGGCTGCGTCGCTTCGGCGCTGGCGGTCGATGCCTCGCGTCAGGGACCGCAGGTGCGTGCCGCGCTGACCGCCGGCGTGCGCGAGCATCTCGACGTCATCGCCAAGCTCTCGCCCGGCAAATCGGCGGCGGTGCGGCGCGACAAGGCGCTGGTGACCTATGCTGCGATGATCGGCGCGCTGGTCATGTCACGCGCGGTCGACGATGCCGAGCTGTCCGAGGAATTCCTCAACGCGGTCAAGGATGCGGTGGCGAAATGAACAGATCGAATCTGCTGTGGGCGCTGTGTCTGGTGACGGGGTTGGCGCAGGCCGAGGAGGCGCAGCTGAGCGTCGATGAAGGGATCGGTCCGGCACCGAAGCTGGTCGCGCCGGTGAAGTCCTGGCTGCCGACGATCAACATCGCGCCGGCGCGCGGCTGGCCGCAGGGCGGCATGCCTCGCGCAGCGGAAGGTCTGCGCGTCGCCGCGTTTGCCGGCGCCCTCGATCATCCGCGCTGGCTGCTTGTGCTGCCCAACGGCGATGTGCTCGTTGCCGAAACCAATGCCCCGGAACGTCCCGAGGACAGTGCCGGCATCAAGGGCTTTGTCGCCGGCCTCGTCATGAAGCGTGCCGGCGCGACGGTGCCCAGCGCGAACCGCATCACGCTGCTGCGCGATGTCGACGGCGATGGCGTTGCCGAACAGCGCAAGCCGCTGCTGGAAAATCTCAACTCGCCGTTCGGCATGGCCTGGGTCGGCGACCGCCTTTATGTTGCCGATACCGACGCGCTGTTGCGTTTCGACTACCGCCTCGGCGCCGACAAGGTCGACGGCAAGGCGACGCGTCTTGCCGATCTGCCGGGCGGTGCGCTGAACCATCACTGGACGAAGAGCCTGATTGCGAATGCCGATGGCAGCAAGCTGTATGTCGGCGTCGGTTCCAACAGCAATGTCGCCGAGAACGGCATGGACAAGGAAACCGAGCGCGCGGCGATCCTCGAGATTGATGCTGCGACGGGCGCGCGCCGCGTGTTCGCCTCCGGCCTGCGCAATCCGGTCGGCATGGCCTGGGAAGCGGAGAGCGGCAAGCTGTGGGTCGCGGTCAACGAACGCGACGAGATCGGCAGCGATCTGGTGCCCGACTACATGACCTCCGTCGAAGACGGCGCGTTCTACGGCTGGCCGTGGAGCTACTACGGCCAGCATGTCGACGTGCGCGTGCAACCGCCGCGGCCGGACATGGTCGCCAAGGCGCGCGTGCCGGATTACGCGCTCGGACCGCATACGGCGTCGCTGGGATTGTCCGCCGCCCACGGCAACACACTGCCCGAGCAGTTCGCCGAAGGCATGTTCATCGGCCAGCACGGCTCCTGGAACCGCAAGCCGCACAGCGGCTACAAGGTCATCTTCGTGCCGTTCGCCGGCGGCATTCCCGGCGGCAAGCCGCTGGACGTGCTCGACGGCTTCCTCAGCGAGGACGGCGATGCCTACGGCCGTCCGGTCGGCGTCGCCGTCGATGCGCGCGGCGGCCTGCTGGTCGCCGACGATGTCGGCAACACGATCTGGCGCGTCAGCGCCAAGCCGTAGAAAGCGCGAACGCCGGAATCCACCGCGGAAAGCGGAGAACGTAGCCCGGACGAAATCCGGGATCCGCACTTTCCGCGAGAGCCGCACCCCGGATTGCATCCGGGCTACAAAACTCAGCCGGCGATGCGATTGCGAATGACGCGATCTCCTCGCCGGCCCACTGTCGGCACCGTACCGTCGTCGCGATAGAACGTGCAGAAAACGTAGCCCGGATGAAATCCGGGATTCGCACTTTCCGCGACAGCCGCACCCCGGATTGCATCCGGGCTACAAAACTCAGTCGACAATGCGATTGCGGATGACGCCGAGATAATCGGCACGGATCGCAATCTCTTCGTCGAGCTGCAGGTACAGCCAGCCGGCCCACAGGTTGTGTGGCTTGAAGATCACGCCGGCCGGCGTGCCGGAGAAAATCACCGTGCCGGCCGGGATGCGTCCCTGCTGCGGCAGCAGCGGCACCGTGCCGTCGCCGCGATGGAAGGTCCAGCCGGCGCGCGCGTAGAACTGCTCGAGTTGCTGCACGGGATTCCAGACCATGTCGGCGGCCGTCGCGTCCTGGCGCAGCCGGCCGTTGCGCCACAGCTGCAGGCGCAACTGCGGATAGAACGCGGCGAAGTCGCGCGGGATCACGAACAGCGGTCCGAGCACGGAGAAGCCCTCGCGGCTCTTGCCGTCGACGAAACCGCTGGTGCCCATCTCCGTGCCGCGTTTGAGATTGCGCACCAGAGACCAGCGATCGGTCAGCTCGTTGCACAGCACGAGACCCATGCGCGCCGGCGCCGGCCTTGCCGCATCGATGTCGCGCAGCGCGACCAGGCCAAGCTCGGCCTCGTAGTCGAGCCGCGCGGATGCGCCGATCGCGACGCTGCTGTCGTGCCGGCTCGGCACGGCGATCTTCGGAAACAGGAACGGCTGTTCGTCGATGCCGGACTCGCGGGCATGCTCGCGGTAGTTCGCGCCGATCGCCAGGTTGTGCGTCGCCGCCAGCAGCGGCACTTCCAGCGCCGACACCGCGACGCTGATCGGCGCTGCTGTCGCCGCCGCGGCGAGCGCGTCGTAACCCAGCTCGTTGTAGGCGCGGATGGGATCGTCGTGGCCGAGCTGGAGCTGCTCCGTGAGATCGATTCCTTCGACCGAATCGTCTGCATAACGCGTCACCAGCAGCAGGCGTCCGCCGCTACGCGCGAAGCTCAGCGCCTCGGCAACGGGTGCGATGGCGACCTGCCGCAGTCTGGCTTCGTCGAGCGCCGCATCGTAGGGCGAACGCGACAGCCACAGGCTCGTCGCGAGCGTCGCCGTCAGCAGCAACAGCGCTATCCACAGGAAGCGGGTCACTATGTGTGCCCGTCGCTCAGTCCGGCCAGGCGCCGTTGGTCACGCGGATCGCATAAAAGCCGCTGTAGACGTCGCTGTACCAGATCTCCTTGCGCTCCGGCACGAACTCCGGGCTCGCCATCGCATAGCCGCTGGCCTCGAGATACGGCGTCAGGCGCGGATGCATCGGCGCGTGGAAATACGCGACTTCGCGCGGGCGTTCGACATCGCGGATATCGAAGATGCGCAGGCCGGACGCGATCATGCTGCAGGCCGCGATCGTCGGATCGACGCGCGTCGGCAGGTTGCAGTAGTGGCCGGCATAGCCCTGGCCGATGAAGTTGTTGCCCGGGTCGGTCGCCACCTCGGCGAAGTGCTCGGGGTTGTGCACCTCGAGGCGCAGGTCCGACGCGACGCGCGGATTCGTCTCGTCGCTGATGTCGATGATGCGCGCCGCGCCGACATCCCCGGCGCGGGCGAACTCGTCGATCTCCAGCAGATAGGGCTTGCCCTTGCTGGTGAACGGCAGCGCATTCTGCGGAATGCTCATGCGTGGCCAGGTCAGGCGCGAGACTTCGCGGACGACCGGGTTTTCCTTGCGCGCCTGGATCTCCGACACATCGAGAATGATCAGCGCGCGGTCGAGGTTGGGATCCGGCAGCGCGCAGGTCACCGCGAACGCACAGGCCGAACCCGACAGGCCGACGCCGGCCAGATACGCGCGGTTGCCGTCGGCGCTGATCGACAGGCCATGCGAGGAATATGGCATGACCTTCAGCACCCGCGGCCGGTCCGGATCGCTGATGTCGACCGCGGTCAGTGTCGGCGTGCCGGGCGAGGCGACGTAGAAAGTCTTGCCGTCCGGCGACAGGCCGCTCTCGTGGCCGAACAGCGTCAGCAGGCGCGAGGACTTCAGCACCGGATGGCGGCAGTCCTGCGAGATGTCGTAGATGTCGACGACGCCCGGTGCCAGCGCGGCGTTGCCGGCGACGGCGACAAGCAGGCCGCGTTCCTTGCTGACGACCATCGACTCGTGCGGGGTCAGCATCGCGACGGTGGTCAGGCGATCGGTCAGCACCGGCTGCGTCGGATCGGCCATGTCGAGCACGTTGACGCCGTTCTCGCCGTCGACGATGCCGAGCGGATACAGCAGCGCGCTGTCGTAGTAGGCGCAGTCGTTTCCGGCCGCGTCGATGTAGCGCTCGACCTTGAAGCCGGCGACGGTGCCGATCGCATTGTCGATCACGCGCGTGCCGACCAGCTCGGTGTTGCAGGTATAGCCTTCCGCGGCGCGGCCACTGCGATGTTCCTCGCGGCTGACGCGACCCTGGATGCCCAGCTCCGGCCGCGAGCCGGGGCCGCAGACCGCTTTCGGCGTGGCGGTGCTGCCATCGCCGCCGCTCACCGGCGGCACGACATCAACCGAAGCACTGTCGCCGCAGGCGGCAAGCGCGATGACGGCCAGCAGCAACAGACCATGGATGGTCTTTTTCATATGTCGGTCTCCCCCGGCATTTTCAGCCGAGTATAGGCGCGCCTGCGCCTACCAGGGAGCCTTCTGCCACTGCGTGACGTAGCAGTCGCCGTCGAGGCAGATCATCGGGTCGCGGTTCTTCGGATGATTGCGCAGCTGCAGCGGGTAGGTGGTCGTGCCGCCGTTGTCCGACTGCACCGTCAGGCTGCTCGTCGTCGCGCTCCAGCGGCCCTGGTCGTCGCTTGCCGAGCTGGTGCCACCCCAAAGGCCGGCGTTGCCGTTGCTGTACGCGCTGATGCTGCTTTCGGCGTGATAGCGATAGCGGCCATCGGCGGTGAGCTCGAAGCATTTTTCGCTCTGGCTGCCGCCGCCCATGTTGGCGCTGAAGCTGCCGAGGTAGCACCACTTGCCCGCGAGGTTCGCACGCGCGCCGCCTGCGGCTGGGGCTTCTGCAGCCGGTTTGGCGGCGGTTGCGGGCTTGCCGGGATTCGCCGCAGGCTTGCCGCCGCGTTCGAGCATGACCGGTCCGGCGAGGTCGCCGCCGGCGACCGTCATGCGGTTGCCGTCGATGCTGAAGCTGTAGGCCTGGACTTCACCGTCGCTTTCGAGGAACAGCATGCCGAGCTGTACCTGCCAGCTGAGCGCGGCGCCGTTGAAGTTGCCGCTGCCGTCCTTGCGCAGCTCCAGCACGGCGGCCTCGCTGTCAACGCTGCCGCGCCAGGTGCCGGTCAGATCGGCCGCTGCGGCCAGTGTCGAGATCAGCAGCATCGCTGCGCCGATCAATGCCGTGCCGATGGTCTGTCTGCTCATCGCCTATCCCCGCCAGTTGCGTTTCAGCGACCGTCCTTGATCAGGCGCGCGATGGCGTCTTCGCCATACGGTCGCGTGTCCTTGATCTTCAGGCTGTCGGACCATTCGCGGGCGAAGTCGCGCTGCAGGCGGCGGTTGATCGCCAGCGTGACCAGCATCGCGACGATCGCGCCGAGCGTGGCCAGGCCCATGTCCTTGTGCGCGTCCCAGACATCGCCTTGCGTGCCGAGGTAGGCAACGCCGAGGTCGCCGCCGAAGAATTCCGCGGCGGCCCATTCGAACATCTCGAACAGCGCCGATGTCGACAGCGTGAAATCCAGCGGCAGGAAATAGCCCCAGAAGCCGCGCACGTCGGCAACCCGCAGGAAGATCTCGCGCACCGGATAGGCGAGCAGCAAGCCGTAGCTGAAATGGACGAGACGGTCGTAGTGGTTGCGATCCCAGCCGAACATCGAATTGAAGGTGCTGCCGGTCAGTGCCTGCCACCAATCGTTGTACGGCACTTCCGCGTAGGTGTAATGCGCGCCGACCGCATGCAGGCACAAAAACAGGAAGATCAGCGTGTACGAGATGCGCGAGAACACGAAATGCTTGCGTGCCGCCCACAGGCCGAGGCCGAAGGCCAGCACCAGCGCGTTCTCGAGCGCCCAGTCCTTGCGATCGTGCGGCTCGATCGCGAGGACGATCCACAGCAGCGCGTACAGCGCGAGCAGCATCAGCAGGTAGGGCTTGCGGTTGATGGTCATGTCAGTCCCTCAACGCCTGACCGCGCGTCTCGACGACGAGCGGCATCAGCAGCAGGCCGACGAGCGGCACGACAGCGATCCACACCAGCACCTCCATCGCGGTGCCCGGCCCCTTGGCGGCGATCACGCCGACGACGAAGGGCCCGATCGCGGCGATGACGCGGCCGGCGTTGTAGCAGAAGCCGGCACCGGTCGCGCGCAGGCGGGTCGGGAACAGTTCCGGCAGGTAGAACGTGAAGCTGCCGAAGATGCCGAACACCGACAGGCCGATCGCGAAGTACAGGTACAGGCGCAGCTGCGGCGCGACGTCGAGGCCGAAGGTCGCGAAGATCGCCAGCGCGGACGCGATGAAGTACAGCGCGAACATCGGCCGGCGGCCGAGCCGTTTGGCGACCGGAATCGTCAGCAGCGTGCCGAGGAAGCCGCCGATGTTGAACATCATCGTCGCGGTGAACTTCCAGTCTTCGACGAGGCGCTGGCGCGCGACCGCATCGAGCCCGTCCCTTGCGGCCTGTTCGAGCGCGAGGCCGGTCGCGAAGGTCGGCAGGAAGGCGTTGCAGCTCCACCAGGTGATCAGTGCGATCAAGGCCATCAGCAGGCCGCTGCGGGTGATCCTGCGCAGCGCGGGCGTGAACAGCTCCGACAGCTTCGGCGGCTGCTGGCCGCGCGTCGCGGCGGTCCAGCGTTCCGGTTCCTTGATGAACAGGCGGATGATCAGCACGACGACCGCCGGGATCAGGCCGCAGGCGAAGACGAAACGCCAGGACAGTTCCGGCTGGTCGGCAAACAGATGGCCGGCGATGACGACGTTGACGATCGTCGCCAGCGTCGTGCCGAACGCAGCCGAGGTGTACAGCAGCGCGCCGGCTTCGACGCGGCGGTTCTCCGGCATGACCTCGGCGACCATCGATGCACCGGCTGCCCATTCGCCGCCGATGCCGAGCGATGCGACGATGCGAAACGCCAGCAGCCACCAGATGTTCGGTGCGAACGCGCAGGCCGCGGTGCCCAGCGCATACATCAGGATCGTCAGCTGCATGGTGCGCGTACGGCCGATGCGATCGGCGACGTAGCCGAACAGGATGCCGCCGGCGGCCCAGCCGAGCAGCAGCACCGACGTCAGAATGCCGGTCCAGTACAGCGTGACCTGCTTGGCCTCGGCGCTGCCGATTTCGACGCCGAGCAGGGTCGGCACCGCGTTGGGCGCGACGAAGTTGAACAGGATGCTGTCGAACAGATCGAAGCCCCAGCCGAGCCAGGCGGCGAACAGCACGGTCCACTGGTAGCGCGTCAGGCCCATCATTGGGCGGACTCGAGGTCGCGGGTTTCCTTGGACAGCAGCATCGCGGTGAACGACAGCAGCGCGGCGACGCTCAGGTAGTAGCCGACGAACTCGAAGCCATGGTTCTTCGCGAGCCAGGTCGCGATGTACGGCGCCAGGGAGGCGCCGAAGATGCCGGCGAGGTTGAAGGTCAGCGAGGCGCCGGTGTAGCGCACCGACGCGGGGAACAGTTCGGCGAGGATCGTCCCCATCGGCCCGTATGTCAGGCCCATCAATGCGAGACCGAGCGCGAGCACGGCGACGACGTTGGCCGGCGTACCGGCGCCGAGCAGAGGCGCCATGAAGAAGCCAAATACCGCGATGGCCGCGCTGACGATCAGCAGTGTCTTGCGCCGGCCGTTGCGGTCGGCGTAGATCGCCGAGATCGGAATCGTCAGGCCGAAGAACAGGATACCGAACAGCTGCATGACGAGGAATTCCGAGCGCGGATACTGCAGCGCGGTCGTGCCCCAGGACAGCATGAACACCGTCATCAGGTAGAACAGCACGAAGGTCGCGATCGCGATCACGGTGCCGAGCACCAGTGCCCTTGTGTGATCGCGGACGACCGCGAGCATCGGCACCTTCACGCGCTCCTGCTGCTCGAGAATCTTCTGGAACACCGGCGTCTCGGTGATCGACAGCCGCACCCACAGGCCGACGATGACGAGCAGGCTGCTGGCGATGAACGGGATGCGCCAGCCCCAGGACAGGAAGTCTTCGTCGCTGAGGTTTTCCGACAGCAGCAGGAAGATGCCGCCGGAGCAGATGAAGCCCAGCGGCGCGCCGAGCTGCGGGAACATGCCGTACCAGGCGCGCTTGCCCGGCGGCGCGTTCTCGGTCGCGAGCAGCACCGCGCCGCCCCATTCGCCGCCGAGGCCCAGACCCTGGCCGAAGCGGCACAGCGCGAGCAGCAGCGGCGCGGCGATGCCGATCTGCGCGTAGGTCGGCAGCAAGCCGATCACCACGGTCGAGATGCCCATCGTCATCAGCGCGGCGACCAGCGTCGCCTTGCGGCCGATACGGTCGCCGTAGTGACCGAACAGCGCCGAGCCGATCGGCCGCGCGAAGAACGCGATGGCGAACGTCGCCAGCGACGACAGCATCGCCGAGGTAGGGTCGCTGGATGGGAAGAACAGCTTGGGGAACACCAGCACCGCGGCGGTGGCGTAGATGTAGAAATCGAAGAACTCGATCGTCGTGCCTATCAGGCTCGCGAACAGGACGCGGCCGGGTGAATTGACCGGCCGTGCGCCTGCGGTCTGGGTGTCGCTCATTCGCGGAAGTCTCCCCGCCGGTCGCCAGGACGACGCCGGTGTGGGCCGATTGTGCGGCAGCGGGCGCCGAACGCGCCAGACGCGCGGGCGCTAAGCTGCCCGGGCCGGCCAAGGACCGGCGCATGGCGGCGCAAGACCGCACAGGGAGGACCTCATGAACGGAAGCGGATTTCGCGGGCTCTGCGTGGCTGTCGCATGGGCGATGTGCGGGCAACCGGCAGCGGCGGCCGGCGCCGCACCGCCGCCGCTGATGCTGGCGCAGACCTACGACGGCGAAGCGGATGTTTCCGCGTACTGGATCAGCGAGAAGCTCGACGGTGTGCGCGGATACTGGGACGGCCGGCAGCTGTACAGCCGTGGCGGTCAGGCCATCGTGACGCCGGCCGGGTTCACCGCCGGCTGGCCGGCGGTCGCGATGGACGGCGAGCTGTGGATCGGCCGCGGCCGCTTCGACGAGACCAGCGGCGTCGTGCGGCGCAAGGATGCTGATTCTCGGCGATGGCGGCCGATGCGCTTCATGGTCTTCGATCTGCCGGCGCATCCGGGCCGCTTCGGCGAGCGGCTCGCCGAGCTGCGGCGCCTGGTCGCGCGCGCCGGCAACGAATCGCTGCGAGCGGTCGAACAGTTCCGCCTGGCGGATGCGGCGGCGCTGCAGGCGCGGCTGCAGGCGATCGTTGCCGCGGGCGGCGAGGGCCTGATGCTGCACCGCGCCGACGCCTACTACCGCCAGGGCCGCAGCGATGACCTGCTCAAGCTGAAGACCCATCACGACGCCGAGGCGCGCGTGATCGGCTATGCGCCGGGCAGCGGCAAGTATCGCGGCGCGGTCGGCGCGCTGATCGTCGAGCGGCCCGACGGGCGCCAGTTCCGCATCGGCAGCGGCCTGACCGACGCGCTGCGCCGGGTGCCGCCGCCGCTGGGCAGCTGGGTCACCTACCGCTACAACGGCAGCACCGGCGACGGCCTGCCGCGGTTCCCGCGCTACATCCGGATCCGCGACGATTTGCCGCCGCCGGATTCGCGGTGAGGCATGATGGCGGTCTGACTGCGGAGTATGGCGATGCGATACCGAATCTCGGGGTACTTGCTGGCGAGCCTGTTGCTGACGGCCTGCGGTGGCAGCGAACCGCCGCCGCCGGCGGCGGAACCGGAGGGCCGAGCGGAGACGCGCTCGGTGCGCAACACCGAGGCCATCGGCTATGCCGGCGACGCGATCGCCGACAAGGTCGACGGCGCGCTCAATGCGAATGACGAGCGCAAGGCCAAGCTCGATGCCGAGCTGGAGGCGTCCGAGTAGCGCCTGCATGTCGGCCGGAGCGACGGCAGCACCGCTGACGACGGCACGCCGTCTGCGCTCGATTGCCGGCGGTTCGATCGGCAATCTCGTCGAATGGTACGACTGGTACGTCTACTCGGCGTTCTCGCTGTACTTCGCGCAGGCGTTTTTCCCGAACAGCGACCCGACCGCGCAGCTGCTCAACAGCGCGGCGATCTTCGCGGTCGGCTTCCTGGTGCGCCCGCTCGGCGGCTGGCTGCTCGGCAGCTATGCCGACCGTCGAGGGCGCAAGGCGGCCCTGCTGCTGTCGGTGTGGATGATGTGCATCGGCTCGCTGATCATCGCGCTGACGCCGGGCTACGCGACGATCGGCATCGCCGCGCCGACGGTGCTGTTGCTCGCGCGTCTGCTGCAAGGCCTGTCGCTCGGCGGCGAGTACGGCATCTCGGCGACTTACCTGAGCGAGATGGCGACGAGCCAGCGGCGCGGCTTCTTCTCCAGCTTCCAGTACGTCACGCTGGTCTGCGGTCAACTGCTCGCGCTGACGGTGCTGATCGTCCTGCAGCAGTCGCTGACCCAGGCGCAGATCGAGAGCTGGGGCTGGCGCGTACCGTTCGCGATCGGGGCGCTATGCGCGCTGGTCGCGATGCTGCTGCGCTCAAGGCTGGAGGAAACGCAGTCGTTCGCGCGTGAACAGCAGAAGCAGGCGCCACGCTCGCCGCTGCGCGAACTGCTGCGCCATCCGCGCGAGCTGGGTCTGGTCGTCGGTCTGACGCTCGGCGGCACGGTCGCGTTCTACACCTACACGACCTATATGCAGAAGTTCCTCGTCAACAGCGCCGGCATGGACCGCACGACGGCGACGCTGATCAACGCCGCGAGCCTGTTCGTGTTCATGCTGTTGCAGCCGCTGGTCGGCGCGCTGTCCGATCGCATCGGCCGGCGGCCGATCCTGATCGGCTTCGGCGTGTGCGGCACGCTGGCAACCTTGCCGATCCTCGGCGCGCTGCGCACCGTCGACGATACCTGGAGCGCGTTCGCGCTGATCATGTGCGCGTTGCTGATCGTCAGCGGTTACACGTCGATCAACGCCGTCGTCAAAGCCGAGTTGTTTCCGACTCGCGTGCGTGCGCTCGGCGTCGGCCTGCCCTACGCGCTGACCGTCGCGCTGTTCGGCGGCACCGCGGAGTTCATCGCGCTGTGGTTCAAGCAGGCCGGCAACGAGACCGGCTATGACTGGTATGTCACCGGCTGCATCGCGGTGTCGCTGCTGCTGTACCTGACGATGCGGGATACGCGGAAGGAATCGCGGATCGACGCGGAGAGTTGAGCTCAGCGCTGGCGTCTCGATACAGCGTGCTGCGCACAGCGCGGTGTATCGAGAGACCGCAGCGGACCGCTACAAAACCGGCGGTGCCACCGTCCGATGGTGATCGAGAATCCGCCGGTAATGTTCCGGGTCCTTGATCTGCACGACATCGCCTTCGCGCGGGAAGGTCCAGTCGTAGAGGCGCGACAGCCAGAAGCGCAGCGCCGCGGCGCGCAGGATCAGCGGCCAGCTGGCCTTTTCGGCTTCGCTCAGTTCGCGGCGCGCGCGATAGGCGCTCATCAGCGCGTTCCAGCGTGCCGTATTCAGATGGCCGTTGGCCTCGAAGCACCAGTCGTTGAGGGTGATCGCGAGGTCGTAGGCCAGCGCATCGTTGCAGGCGTAGTAGAAATCGATGACGCCGGTCAGGCGCTGGTCGACGAACAGCACGTTGTCGCGGAACAGGTCGGCATGGATCACGCCCTGCGGCAGCGCGACCAGATCGAGCGCCTGCTGGGCGCGCAGTTCGTCCTCGATCAGGCGGCGATGTGCCGGGTCGCTGACCTTCTCGGCCAGCAGCGTGCCGGTCTTGGTGCGCCAGGCGACGCCGCGATCGTTCGCGCAGCGTCCCGCGTACGATCCGCCGAGCACATGCAGATCGCCGAGCACGCGGCCGACCTGGGCGCACTGCTCCAGCGACGGAAACAGCACGCTCTGCCCGGTCAGGCGCCGCACCAGCGCGGCGGGCTTGCCGTTGAGCGTCGTCAGGGTCTGGCCGTCGCGCGTATGCGCCGGCATCGCGCCGGGAAAATCGCGCGAAGCAAGGTGTTCCATCAGGCCGAGGAAGAACGGCAGGTCGGCGTAGTTGAGGCGCTCGAACAGGGTCAGTACCCAGCGGCCGTCGTCGGTGTCGACGAAGTAATTGGTGTTCTCGACGCCCTCGCCAATGCCCTGGAAACCGATCAGCTCGCCGACCGGGTAGCGCTGCAGGAAGGTCAGCAGCTCGCTGTGACTGACTTTGGTGAATACGGACATGGGGGCGAAATACCGGATGCTGTTTTGAAGTGAAGCTTAACGCCGATTCGGCGCTTGCACCGAGCGTGGCAATCTCCTGGCGGGCCGCTCAGCGGCGCCAGAAGCCCGGCGTGAAGATGATCAGGAACGTGAAGATTTCCAGGCGGCCCATGATCATCGTCACGATCAACACCCACTTGCCCATGTCGCTGACGCCAGCCATCGATGCGTTGGCGTGACCGAGTCCCGGGCCTTCGTTGTTGATCGCCGCCGCGACGGTCGAGAACGCGACGATCGGCTCCTCGCCGAGGGTGATCATGACCAGGGTCAGCAGGACCGTCAGGATGATGTAGACGAAGAAGAAGCCGCTGACCGCGTAGACGATGTCGTCCGGCACCGTGCGGCGGCCGAACTTGACGACGATCGTCGCGCTCGGATGCAGCAGGCGCTGCAGCTCGCGCAGTACCTGCTTGATGATCAGGACCAGACGCGCGACCTTGATGCCGGCCGACGTGGAACCAGCGCAACCGACCATGAAGCCGGACAGCACGATCAGCAGCGGTACATAGGCCGGCCAGAAGGTCGGATCCGCGGTGGCGAAGCCGGCATTGCTGCCGAAGGCGATCAACTGGAACATGCCGTAGCGGATTGCCGAGCCGAGATCGTCGTAGATGCCGAACAGCCACAGCGGCACGCAGACCAGCAGCGAGAGCGTCAGCACCGTCCACAGGAAGGCGCGGAACTCGGGGTCGCGCAGATAGGTGCCGACGGACTTGCCGCGCCAGGCCAGGAAATGCAGCGTGAAGTTGGTCGCGCCGATCAGCATGAAGATCATGCAGGCGATCTCGATGCCCAGGCTCTCGAAATAGCCGATGCTGGCGTCGTGGTTGGCGAAGCCGCCGGTCGCCACCGTCGACATGCCGTAACACAGCGCATCGAAGAAGCTCATCCCGAGCAGCCAGTACGTCAGGATGCAGATCGCCGTGATGGCCAGGTAGATCAGCCACAGCGCGCGCGCCGTGCTGGCGATGCGCGGCGTCAGCTTGCTGTCCTTCATGGGGCCCGGCGTCTCGGCGCGGTAGAGCTGCATGCCGCCGATGCCGAGCATCGGCAGCAGCGCGACGGCGAGGACGATCACACCCATGCCGCCGAGCCAGTGCAGCTGCGCGCGGTAATAGAGAATCGCCCAGGGCATCGCATCGAGTCCGCCGGCGATGGAGGTCGCGCCGGTCGTCGTCAGGCCGGAGGTGGACTCGAAGACCGCGTCGGTGAAATTCAGCCACTCGATCGGCAGGATGTAGAACGGCACCGCGCCGAAGGCGGACAACACGACCCAGAACAGCACGACGACCAGAAAGCCGTCCCTGATCTTGAGTTCGGCGCTGGCGCGCCGCACGGGAAGGAAGACGGCCGCGCCTGCGCCCAGGGTCAGGCCCAAAGCCTGCGCGAACGCCAGCGCCAGACCTTCGTCGCGGTACAGCGAGATCAGCATCGGCGGCAGCATCGTCGCCGAGAACTGCATCAGCAGAATGCCGGTCACGCGCTGGACGGCGGCGAATCGCCGCAGCGGGCTGGCTGAAGGGAGCGCCCTGGCGACGTTCATCGACGCCAGAACGCCGGCGTGAAGACGATCAGCAGCGAGAAGATCTCAAGACGGCCGAGCAGCATCGTGAAGATCAGGATGCATTTGCCGATCTGCGATACGCCGGCCATCGACGCATTGTGGTCGCCCAAGCCGGGGCCGGAGTTGTTGATGCAGGCCGAGACCGCCGAGAACGCGGTCAGCGGATCGAGACCGGTCGCGATCATCGCGGTCGTCAGGATCAGCGTGGCGCCGATGTAGACCGAGAAGAAGCCGCCGATCGCGTAGACGATAGGGTCCGGCACGACCTTGCCGGCCAGCTTGATCGGCAGTTCGGCACTCGGATGGATCAGGCGCTGCATCTCGCGTGCCGCCTGTTTGACGAACAGCATCAGGCGCACAACCTTGACGCCGCCGGCGGTCGAGCCGGCGCAGCCGACCATGTAGAAGGTCATGATCAGCATGACCGGTGCATAAGAGGGCCAGTAGCTGGGATCCGCGGTGCCGAATCCGGTCGTCGATCCGTAGGAGATGACATGGAACAGCACCTTGCGGATCGTCGTCTCGGCGCCGTCGTAGGTGCCGGCGACCAGCAGCGGAATCATGATCAGCACGGTGAAGCCGAGGACGATCAGCACGCTGGTCGCCGCTTCGGTGTCGCGCAGGTAGACACCGGGACCGCGCGAGCGCCAGGCGGCGAAATGCGTCGCGAAATTCAGCGCGCCGAGCATCATGAAAACCATCACGACGTACTCAATCAGCGGGCTGTTGTAGTAGCCAATGCTGGCATCGTGGTTGGAGAAACCGCCGGTGGCCATCGTCGACATCGAGTGCACGACCGCATCGAACGCGGGCATGCCGGCCAGCCAATAGCTGAGGCCGCAGGTCACCGTCAGCGCCAAATAGACGATCCACAGCGCACGTGCAGTTTCGGCGATGCGCGGAGTCAGCTTGGAGTCCTTCATCGGCCCCGGCGTCTCGGCCTTGTACAGCTGCATGCCGCCGACGCCGAGCATCGGCAGAATGGCGACGGCGAGAACGATGATGCCCATGCCGCCCAGCCAATGCAGCTGCGCTCGATAGTAGTTAATCGCGTGCGGCAGGTTGTCCAGGCCGCTGGGGATGACGGTCGCGCCGGTCGTCGTCAGGCCGGACACCGACTCGAACAGCGCATCGACGAACGAATGCCAGCCGACTTCGGTGATGTAGAGCGGAATCGCACCGAACCCGGACAGCACCGCCCAGAATGCGACGACGACGAGAAAGCCGTCGCGGGTTTTCAGTTCGGCGCGCGAATGTCGGACCGGCCAGTAGGCGATGGCGCCGGTGATCAGGCTGATCCAGGCACCTTCGAAAAACGCATAGGCAACGCCTTCGGCGTAAATGAGGCTGATCAGCGCCGGCGGCAGCATGCTGATCGAGAACATCATCAGCAGCAGGCCGATCACGCGTTGCACCGCCGCGTAGCGCTGCGAACGGGTGGCGAACACCTGTTTGTCGGCGTAGCCCATCGCGGCTAGAAGAAGCTCAGCCCGACCTGGAACAGTTTCTCGACTTCGCGGACCCGCTTCTTGTCGACGAGGAACATGATCACATGATCCTCCGCTTCGATGACGGTGTCGTGGTGCGCGATGATGACTTCGTCGCCGCGCACGATGGCGCCGATCGTCGTGCCCTGCGGCAGCTTGATCTCTTCGAGGCGGCGGCCGACAACCTTGGAGTTGTGCCGGTCGCCATGCGCGATGGCCTCGATCGCCTCGGCGGCGCCGCGGCGCAGCGAGTGCACGCGCACGACGTCGCCGCGCCGCACGCGCGCGAGCAGCGCCGAGACGGTCGACTGCTGCGGCGAGATCGCGATGTCGATGCTGCCGCCTTCGACCAGATCGACATACGACAGGCGGTTGATCAGGCACAGCGCCTTGCGTGCGCCGAGCCGCTTGGCGAGCATCGCCGAGAGGATGTTGGCTTCGTCGTCGTTGGTGATCGCGCAGAAGACATCCACATCCTCGATGTTCTCTTCGCGCAGCAGCGATTCGTTGGCGCCGTCGCCGGTCAGCACGATGGTGTGCTGCAGCTGCTGAGCCAGGAACACCGCGCGATCCTTGAACTTCTCGATGATCTTGACCTGGATCTTGCTCGCTTCGAGCGCCTTGGCCAGGCGCAGGCCGATGTTGCCGCCGCCGGCCAGCATCACGCGCTTGACCGGTTTGTCGAGGCGGCGCAGCTCGGCAATGATCTTCGGGATGTGATTGCGTGCGGCGACGAAGAACACTTCGTCTTCCGCCTCGATGACGGTATCGCCTTCCGGAATGATCGGCCGGCCGCGGCGGTAGATCGCGGCGACGCGCGCATCGATGCCCGGCAGATGCTGCGGCAGCTCCTTGAGCTGGCGCGAAACCAGCGGGCCGCCGTAGTAGGCCTTGACGCCGACGAGGCGCACGCGGCCGTCGGCGAACTCGACGACCTGAACCGCGCCGGGATATTCGATCAGGCGCTGGATCAGATCGGTGACGAGCTGTTCCGGCGAGATGCGCATGTCCACCGGCAGGGCGTCGGCGGCGAACAGTTTCTCTTCCTTCAGGTAATCGGTCGCGCGGACACGGGCGATCTTGGTCGGCGTGTTGAACAGCGTGTTGGCGATCTTGCACGCCAGCATGTTGGTCTCGTCGCTGCTGGTGACCGCGATGATCATGTCGGCATCGTCGGCACCGGCGAGTCTCAGCACGCTCGGGTGCGAGGCATGGCCGGTGACCGTGCGGATGTCGAGGCGTTCCTGCAGATCCTCGAGCGCCACCGGATTGATGTCGACGACCGTGACATCGTTCTGTTCGCTGGCCAGGTTTTCAGCCAGCGTGGACCCCACCTGACCGGCGCCGAGAATGATGATCTTCATGCGGCGCGCACCTTACGCCTGCGGATGTTGCACCGCAAGATCGCTTCGGCCGGACGGTTAATGTGACCCTGCATGGTCCTTGCGCCAGCTGCCCGGCGAATGGCCGGTCCAGCGCCGGAAGGCGTTGTGGAAAGTACTTTGCTCGGTATACCCGAGCAGGAAGGCGATCTGGGTCAGCGAGATGCCGACGTCGCGCAACAGGGTTTCCGCGGCATGCAGCCGCACTTCGTCGAGCACCGACTGGAACGAGCGGTCGAGGTCGCCGAGGCGGCGCTGCAGCGTGCGCGACGACAGCTGCAGCACGTCGGCGGCGGCCTCGAGCGAGACGCGGCCATTGGCCAGATTGCGCGCCAGCACGCCCTTGAGTTCGGTCAGCAACGGCGGCTCGCCGGACAATGTGCGCAGCAGCGATTGCGCGCGCGCCTCGACCTGCTGGCGCAGGTCGTCGTCGGCGCTGGCGACCGGCAGGTCCAAGTAACTGGCGGGAAACATCATCGCGCTGCAGGGGCGGTTGAAGCGCAGCTCGCCGCCGAAGATGCGTTGATAGGCCGTCAGGTCGGCCGGCTGCTCGAAGTGAAAGTCGGCGTCGTAGCGCAGGTCCGGACGGTCGCTGAGCCAGCGCATGAACATCGCGCGCGCGCCGAGCATGAACTGGGCGACCGACGGCGAAGCCGGCGTCGAATGCGGCCAGATCCACTCCAGGTGCGCCTGCGCGCCGTTGAGCGTCAGCTTGGGCTGGCCGATCTGGCCGAGCAGGCGGATGTAACGCACCAGCTGCTGGGCCACTTCGCCGAGCGTCGCGCAGTTCATCAGCACATGGCCGAGCACGCCCAGGTGGCGCACATGCAGCGACGCACCGGCCTTCAGCGGCAGGTCCGTTTCACCGGTGTGGTCGATCGCGCGGTCGAACATGCAAATCCACTCGGTCAGCGAGATCTCCTCGTGGCCGCGCGTGGCCTCGAGCTGCTGAACGCGCTCCGCCGGATACAGCGCCATCGGGTCGACGCCACGTCCGCGCAGGTAGTCGATCAGACCACGGGCGTATAGAGCGGCGATCACGCCGGGCGGTTTCTGGGGGGATGGGGCGACAGGCACAGTGGCGTGATTTCGCAATCAATAGGCGGGTTTCGTCAAGACCCCGGGCTCGCCAGCGGCCCAGAATGCAGCTGCAATGCGGAAAAGCCGACCCGCATTGCCGGACCCCGGCGGACAGTCCAGCCGATTTTCCGCAGGGTCTGCACATTAAACGTCGGCGGGCGAGAACCGGTCAGATCCAAACGACGGCCGGTGATGGTGCGAACGGAAGGAGTGGGCGCAGGCCGCGCAATGTACAGCGCCGGTCGCGACTCAACCCCGTGTGAGGAGTTGTTGCAGCGGTTCCCCCCGCAACGCGCATGGATGCGCTGTCGATCGGTTGCGGCCCGGTTTTGGGCCTGACTTTCGACAGTGGCGTCGCGCCCGGCCTATGGCCGCGGATGCGCGTTGGCGGCGTGCATGGGACACGCAACAGGCGACCGAACACAGGCTTTCCGGCACCGGACTCAGGGTCTTGGTGGTGCGGTCGCTGTGGAGTGAGTCGATGCGGATACAACTGTCGGTACTGGTGCTGAGCCTGGCGCTCGCGGCTTGCGGGCAAAGTTCGGCGGTGACGACCGGCCCCGGCCCCAGCGCGACGCCCAATCCAACCGCCGGCCCGACCGAACCGCCTAACGCCGCCGATGCCTGCAGCGCCGAGGACTGGTGCGCGGGCGCCGCGAAGGTTGTCGTCACGCCGACCCAGGAAGAGATCGACGGCGTCATCGAAGAGCGTCTCTACATCGGCTCCAAGACCCAGCAGTTCAACCTCGGCGGCTTCGGCATCAACCCGATCCAGAACCTGCCCAGCCCCTTCGCCGATTTCGGCAGCAGCCTGACCCAGCCGGCGCAGGAGCCGGTCTACGTGTCGGCGCGCTACCGGGAAACCGAGAACACCTATGTGCGCGTGACCGCGCTGTCGCAGGGCGAGACGCGCATCGTGTTCGTCTCCCTCGACGCGATCGGTGCCGGCAACCTGATCCAGGACGGACTGCGTACCGCGATCGTCGATGCCAGCTGCGCGCTCGACTGGTGCGTCGATCGCGAGCACATCCTGTTCGGCCAGACCCACAGTCATGCCGGCGCCGACCTGCAGGGTCTGTGGGGCGGTGTGCCGATCCAGTGGATCCAGGATCAGCTCTATGCGGGTGCCGCGCGTGCGGTGACCGAGGCGATCACCTATCGCCAGCGCGCCAACGCGACGATCGCCAGCGGCGAGACCAACGACTTCAACAACTATCGTCGCCCGCGCGTGACGGTCGATGCCGATGCGGATGCGCACATGGCGCTGCTGCGTTTCGAGAACGCCCGCACGCGCAAGCCGATCTCGCAGATCCTCCAGTACGCCGCGCATCCGACCAGCATCGACGAAGACCCGCGTGTCCCGCACGCCGACTACATCTACGGCGCGATGGGACGGCTCGAGCGCGAAGGCGGCATCGGCATGTACTACAACGGCCCGATTGCCGACGCGTCCGGCGCCGGTGGCGGCTGTACCTTCGAAGAACCGAATCCCTACGACAGCGTGCGCTGCCGCGGCGAAGCGATCGCCAACTTCGCGCTGGCGCAGAACGCCCGGCCGCTGCCGCCGGTGCTGGAGATCCGCAGCGTCAACGTCACGCTGCCGGTGACCAATCCGCTGTTCCTCGCGGTGGCGCCGGTCGGCGCCTTCAACCGCTACTACAACTTCACGCCGGAGCAGCTCACCGGCATTCCGGTGCTCGGCGACATCCTCGGCAACGTGCAGACCGAGATCGGCCAGGTGCCGACCGTCGCGCAGTCGCTGGTGACGCGCGTGTCGCTCGGCGGCGCCGGCGGCCTCGAGATCGCGACGATTCCGGGCGAATCCACCAACACCTTCGGCAACTTCATCCGCCAGGTTTCGGAAGCCGCGAATCCGGGCGCGACGACGATGCTGTTCGGGCTGACGCAGAACAGCTTCGGCTACATCATTCCCGAAGAGGAATTCAGCTACATCGACGCGTCCGGCAATACCGGTCTGCTGATTCCGTTCACCGGCTATGAGGAATTCGTTTCGCTCGGACCTCTGACCGCGCCGCTGCTGCGCATCCAGGCCTATATCCCGCTGTTCGACGCCGATCCGCTGACCTATCTGCCGGACTACCTGCGGGCCTGCGCCGCGCCGGGCATCTCCAGCACCGACTGCCTGATTGCCGACATCGCGCGCAATCTCGAGTACGTGCAGACCTCGTTCGCCAACAACTGCCTGGAAGCCGGCGCGCCGCAGGTGTTCTGCCAGCTGCTCGATCCGCAGACGCCGCTCGAAGGGCTGTGCCGCTCGCTGGGCCAGCTGCCGGAAGAATTCTGCGATCTGCTCGGCGATGCAGAGCCGGCGCAAGGAGCGGTGCCTTGAAACTGCGCGCGCCGATGACGCTGGCGCTCAGCGTGCTGCTGGCCGCCTGCAATTCGAACAGCGATGGCGGCGACGTCGATCCGACGCCGACACCGACATCGACTCCGACAGCCACTGCGACGCCGACGCTGCCCGGCAGCACACCGACCGCGGGCGCTACGGCAACCCCGACGGCGCAAGCCACCGCGACGCCGACCACGGGCGGCACCCCGATTCCCGGTACGACGCCAACGCCGTCCGCCAATCCGACCGGCACGCCAACGGCGACACCGAGCGGCGGCGCAACGGCGACACCAACCCCAACCCCGATGCCGACGGGCACCGCAAGCCCCACCGCGACGGCGACGCCCACCGGCAATCCGTCGGCGACCCCGACCGCGACCGCTACGCCGACTGCGACCCCAACCCCAACCGCGACCCCGATCCCGCCCGATGTCGGCCGCGGCGAAGGCGTGCTCGGCGCGCTCGCCGATCTGGGCGCGGACAGCCACGAGCTGATCGACGCCGTGTTGCGCGGCGATGTCGAAGCCGGCGCCAGCGCCCTGCAGAACGCGCTGACGAACTTTGCCGCGAACATCGCGCAACTCGCCGAGGCGCGCGATCCGCAGACCCTGCTCGGTCTGAGCCAGGGTCTGCCGGAAGTCCTGCTGCAGGCCGTATCGGCCAATCGCAACGCCGAGGCCGTCGTCCTGCAGGGCGCGCAGATCACCGCATGGTCGGTGCCGGCGGCCGCGGGCATTCCGCATCTGTATCCGTCGGGCGCGATGCTGGAGCAGTGCCCGTCGCCGCTCGACGAGGTCTGCAATCCGATCATCGAGCTGCTGCGTACGCTGGTCCCCGGCGGCCACGCGATCCGCGACGCGCACAACGGTCAGCTGATCTACCCGCTTGCCGGCGTGGGCGCTTCCGGCGTGCCGGTCAACCAGATCGCCGCCTATGCCTGGCGCAACAACGCCTGGGTCGAGATTCCGTTGCAGGTCGACGAGCGCATGCCGTACTTCCTCGCCAACGGCAACAGCACGTTCTCGATCTACTCCGGCACCGACGCCGAGACGACTTACGTCTGGGACGTCGAGTCCTGGGGCAAGACTCAGGGCCGTTGCAGCACGGAATACGACGGCAACAATAGCGACGACGGTGCCAACGAAGGCGTCGCCGCGCCGGTGGCCGATCCGGTTGCAGGCCTCGACGCCGACGATGAAGTCGTCTTCATGGCGGCCGATGCGGGGGGTATCGCGCCCTCCGGCAGCCGCCCGGCCGGCACCCGCGCCGGCAGCGGACAGCAGGTCAATCTCATCGATCCGCTGTCACCGGCCACGCTGCGCACCGTCTACCTGTTCCGCAAGAACAGCGCGCCGGCGTTTAGCGGCCAGCACTACGTGCGCTACACGCGCATGAGCAATGCCGATCAGTGGATCGATCGCAATGTGTTTGCCGACAGCGACGACGAGAAGCTCGGCACCAGTAACACCAACTACGGCGCCAACCTCACCGGCACGATCTGCGTCGACAGCCTCGAACAGTATTTCGGCAACGATGCCGCGTGCACCGCCAACGAAGGCGAGCAGGGCGGCTACACCTGCCCATCGACGGATCGCTTCCCGCGCGACGGCCTGACCGTGACGACCGCCAATTACCGCTGGCAGGCGAGCGGCCGCTGGATGGTGCGCGATCTGCGCATCCGTGCGCCGAACGCCGTCGTGCCGAGCCTCGCTGCGAACGAGCCGTACTGGAACACGCGGCCCGACCTGATCGACCGCTGGAAAGGCCGCGCCTTCCAGCAGTCGCCGGACTCGCTGATCTCGCTGGTCGGCTTCGAGGACGAGCAGGTCAACTGGGAAGGCAACGCGAGCCTGCTCGGCGAACGCTGCGGCCCGGTGCGCTGCATCCGCGAAACCTGGGGCGCGGACTCCGGCACCAACGTCACGAAGACCGAGACCTTCTATCGCGACGCCATCAGCTATCGCTACCGGCTGCGCGTGCATCCGATTCCGCCGGATGGTCTCTACACGTCCTGGGACTACAACCGCTCGGCGATGGTGCCGACCGCCAGCGAAGCCGCCGCCGGCGTCGAGCGCGGCCGCTACTACACGATCCTGCGTCCGCAGGGCGTGCCGATCGACGGCATCAACGACGATCTCGGCAACGTCGACGGCTTCGCGCCGCTGTTCGGCTTCTGCCCGTCGTCGGACGGCATCTCGCCGCCGAATGCCGACGGCCGCTGCCCGGCTTTCGTCGACGTGCCGGATCCGACCTTCAATCTGCCGCTGGCCTTCGACAACTGGGAACAGGTGTCGGGCAAGGGCAACAGCGGCGCGCTGGTCTACACCTTCCTGATCCGCGGCGCGACGTCGCTGCTCAATCCTCTGGTCGTGCCGTACTACCGCGACGACGCCTGCCTCGACGACGGCACCGGCGACGATCCGGTGCGGCGGCCATATCCGGGTGACAACTCCGCCGATGCGCGGGTGCGCAATGCCTACGTCGCGCGCGCGCGTGCGGCCACCGGCAACAACAATCTGCAGTACGCCGACCTGAGCTGCGCACAGAGGCAGGGCGCCTACGCTGCCCACGGCGTGCACTTCTTCGTCACGCACGACACCGACAACGCCCTGACGCCGCTGACGCTGACCGAAGTCGACGGCGAGCAGTGGCAGTTCATCGTGCCGGCCGCGCGGCCGCGCAATCTGGCCGAGCCGTACGCCAACGTCGCGCGCTTCCCGCTCCAGGCTCTGGTGGTGCCCGCGCCATGATCAGAATCGCATCGCTGTCGAGCAGGATTCTCTGGACCGTCGCGCTCGCCGCAACGCTGGCGGCCTGCGGCTCGTCATCGCCGGTCGACGGCGGCGGTGGAGGCGGCGGTGTTGGCCCGACGCCCGCGCCGACGGCAGGCCCGGTGCCGGGCAAGGTGCGCGCCGGTGTCGGCGTCGTCGACATGACGCCGGACGTCGGCTACTGCGCCGGCCAGTACTGCGACTACGCGACCGACACGATCGGCGGCCTGATCAATGGCGAGTTCGATCCGTTCCTGACCCACAAGCTCAAGCACGCGAGCATCGGCGTGCAGTCGCGCCTGACGGCGCGCGCGATCGTCGTCGAAGGCGGCGACGGCAAGCGCATCGCGCTGCTCAAGACCGACAACTATCTGGCGCAGGACATGCTGCTGCGCCGCGTCGGCCAGTTGCTCGACGGCGGCGACTCCGGCATCGGCTACGACCAGATCCTCTATCACGTCACGCACAACCACAGCTCGTCCTATTCGTCGACGCTCGCCGCCGGCCTGTTCCTGTTCCAGGACGTCTACGACGCACGCTTCTTCGAGAACCAGGCGCGCAAGATGGCGGCGGCAATCGAAACCGCGGCGGCGAACCTCAAGCCGGCGCGCATGGGCGCGACGCAAATCCAGCATCGCGTCTACAAGGGCAATGTCGTGCGCACCGCGACGGCGATCGACGGCACGCCGGCCGGTTATCCGACCGAGTTCGGCGATCACGGCCTCGTCGTCATGCGCTTCGACGACATCAGCAATCCGGCGCAGCCGCGGCCGCTCGCGGTCTGGGTCAACTGGGGCGAGCATCCGGAAAGCCTCGATGCCTACAACTATCACAGCGCCGACTACCTTGGCCCGCTCGAACGTTACGTCGAGCAAGACCTTGGCGCGCCGCTGGTGTTCAGCCAAGGCGACGTCGGTAGTTCCGAGAACACCGGCGACGCGCGCGAGCTGCTCGATGACGACGCACGCATCTGCGGCGAATGGCCCGGCGACGCCGAAGCGCCGACCCGCGACGACTGCCCGCAGGGCGAAGGCACGCTGCGCGACTGGAACCACAAGGGCTATGTGCAGACCGAGCGCAACGTGCGCTTCCTCGCCGACGGCATCCTCGAGGCCTGGAACGCGATCGGTGCCGGCAATGCGCGCGTGCCGCTGTCGGATGCATTCACCGTCGACTACCGCAACGCCTGGGTGCCGGGTCCGCTGTCGCACCCGTTGCCGACGGTGTCGAACTGCAGCACCGAGCTGACGTTCGGCGGCGATGTCGGCGTGCCGGTGCTCGGCCTGCCGGACTGCTCGCGCAACGGCATCCCCGGCGAGAACCCGCTGACCGGCATCACCGCGCAGATCTACGCGACGCTGAAGGCCGAGGGCATTCCGGTGCCGGATCACTACTCCGCGCCGAGCGTCGGTGTCGTCGAGGAGAACCTGCGTCTGCGGCTGCAGGCCTTCCGGCTCGGCGATGTGCTGCTGGCGTCCTGCGCCTGCGAGGCGCAGGTCGATCTGATCCTCAATCTTGAATCGCGTCTCAACGACAGCGCCGGCGACATCTACGCCGGATTCGACTGGGCCTGCCTGCTGCCGGACTACGCCGGCGATCCGGCCTACGCCCAGGCCTGTGCGATCCAGAAGGCCTACTTCGATCCGGCCGATCCGGAAAACAATCCGGACGTGATCCCGGGCGACAATTTCGAGCCGGAGGCCATCGCGCACATGCGCGCGCAGGTGCACAACGACGCACGCGGCTGGGACGCACCGGCGAACGCGCTGACCGCGGAATCCGAATCGCCGGACATCGCGACGCTGTACGGCAACTTCACGCGCGAGGAGATCCAGGATCTCGGCACGCCGGGCTACAGGCTCGCGGTCGGTGTCGGCCATGCCGGCGACTACAACGGTTACACGCTGTCGTATCGCGAGTACATGAGCCGCGACAGCTACCGCAAGGCGCTGACCGCCTACGGCCCGCACACCGCCGACTACATGGCGACGCGCCTGGTCCGCATGGCCGCCGCGCTGCAGGGCGGACCGGAGCTGGAGCCGGAGCCGCTCGACCTGCTCGCGACCGTCGACGAAGTGCGCCAGCAGGTACTGGCGACGACGGTCGGCACTCTCAGCGGCGCGGCCTACGACACCTGGCAGGCGGCGATGCCCAACGACGCCGGCACGCCGGAACCGATCGACCAGCCGGCGAGCATCACCCGCTTCAGCGCCGCGAACTTCCGCTGGCGCGGCGGCTCGACCGCGGTCGACAACCCGCGTGTGCGCATCGAGACCGAGACTGCAGCGGCGCAGTGGCAGGCGGTGGCCGGCCAGACCGGCGAAGTGGCCGTGCAGGTCGACTTCCCGGACGGCGTGCCGGGCGTGCTGCGCACCTACGCCGGCCTGCAGGAATGGTTCTGGACCGCGAGCTTCGAGGCGTACACCGCATTTCCGCAGCGTCTCGGCAGCACCGCGCCGGGCCGCTATCGCTTCTGCGTCGACGGCGCGTCGCGGCAGAACATGAGCACGACGCCCTATGCGTTCTGCTCGGAGCCGTTCGAGGTGAAGCCGTGGGACGGCATCGCGATCGCGGACGCGCAGCTTGCCAACGGCCGCGTCAGTTTCTCGGTGCCGGCGGTCGAGTACCCGCGCAGTTATGCGGGCGGACTGAAGTTCGTCGCCGACAACGACAATCCGCGCATCTGCGACACCTGCTCGTTCCGGCCGTGGGCGCGTAGCGGTGTGTTCGAGCGCGCCGAAGTCAGCGTGCAGGGCGCGGACGGTTTGGATGTTGGGGAGTCGGCACCGGCGAGCTGCGATGCACAGCACCGGTGTAGCGCCGCCGTGTCACTGGCGGCAGGGGAACAGGTGGTGATCCGGGTGTTCGACCAGGACGGCAACAGCGGCACCACTGTGTTGCGGTAGGGGCAGGCCCGCGGACTCGTCGGGGGGCGAGTTCGCGGGCCCTGCTTTTTGAGACAGCGGTTTTACCAGCGTGGGGACGTTGAGTGAACGCAGGGGAGAAGAAGGTGAGGGGACCTGTGCGCAGCCTGGCCGCGATGCTGCTGGCGGCGCTGCTGCTGGTCGCCTGCGGCGATTCGCAGCCACTTGATGGCAGCGGACCGACGCCGACAGCGGTGCCCGGAGGCGGACTGCGCGCGGGTGTCGCGAAGGGATTGCTGCGGGTGCCGGTCGGCGTGCCGCTGGGCGGTTATCTGCGGCCGCCGGTGGGCGGCGAATATCTGGAAGAACTGCAGCAGTTCGCCGAGGCCGACTTTGCGCCGTTCTTCGGCGAGTTCCTGAACTTCCTGCCGGCGCAGGCCGACGACGGCACGCCGCTCTTCGCGATTCCGGAAGAGCTGCGCGTGCTGCACTCGCCGTACGCCAAGCTGTCGCCGCCGTCGCGCGGCTATTACGACTCGCTCAACGTCAAGGCCGTCGCGCTGAAGAACGGCAGCCAGTATCTGGTGCTGGTCAAGGCCGATCTGATCGCTATGCTCGACGAACTCGTGCAGGGTGTCGCCGACGAAGTGCAGATGCGCACCGGCATCGATCTGCACGACAGCCTGATCATGTCCGGCACGCATACGCATGATGGGCCCGGCGCGGTCGCCAATCATTCGACGCGCTATTTCTGGCTGGCGACCGACATCTACCAGCCGGCGGTGTACGCCGCGCTGGTCGACAGCATCGCCGATGTCGTTGAACAGGCCGTGCGCGAAGAGGCGATGGTGCCGGCGCGTTTCGGCTACGGCTCTGCGCAGGAAGGCTACGAGAATCCGCTTGAAGGGCCGAAGAAGCTCAACTCCTTCCGCCGCGACCGGCTGCCGAGCTACGACCTCGACGCCAACAACGCGCTGCGCGAACGCATCGGCGTGTTGCGCATCGACCATGCCGACGGCGAACCGCTCGCGGTCGTCATGAACTACGCCGCGCACGGCATCGCCTTCGACGTCGAGAACCAGTACTTCTCCGGCGACGTGCTTGGCGGCGCCGAACGTGCGGTCGAGCAGAGCTTCGACACGCCGGTGCTGGCGATGCTGGTACAGGCGGCCGGCGGCGATGTCAGCCCACGCGCCGACGGCGGCCCGACCTTGCAGCGCATCGAGCGCTTCGGCGCGCTGCTCGCGCCGCAGGTGCGCGCGATCTATGACGGCATCGACAATTTCGACAGTGCGCCGGTGCTGCGAATGGTGACGCAGCGCGTCGTCCTCAACCGCGAATCGCTCGGTTACGAGGGCAGCGAGTACCCGTATCCCTGGGGTGCCGCGCAATGCAACGCCTTGCCGTTGCCGCTGTGCCTGCCGGCGCCGCCGCCGGATCCCTGGGACCTGCTCGACAACGGCGTTGCCGAGAACGGCGCGTTCGTGCCGCAGGACACGCGCATCTCGGTCGCGCGCATCGGCGACGCGCATCTGCTGATCCAGCCCGGCGAGCCGCTGACCGAATACGGCGTGCGACTGCTGGCGCGGGCGCAGGAACAGGGCTTCGCTGCGAAGGACACCTTCATCTGGGGCTACTCGCAGGATCACGTCGGCTACATCCTCGCGCCCGAAGAAGACGACTGGGCAATGGGCGGCACCGAAGGCACGACGACGTTCTGGGGCTGGAAGCTCGGCGCGCGGTTGCTCGATGCGACGAGCGAGCTGCTCAAGGTCGTCGATGGTCCCGATCTGCCGCCGCCGAACGAGTTCGAGATCCAGTACAGCAATCTGCTCAACGTCGCGCTGCCCACTCTTGCACTGCCGGCACTGAACGCCGGCGCCGCGGTGATCGAGCCGCAGGAGATCGAGCGCTTCGAGACCGCACGCTTCGCCTGGCAGGGCGGCGATCCGCTTGTCGATCTGCCGCAAGCCACGCTGCTGCGCTGCGACGAATCCGGCGAAGCCTGCGAGCCGATGAAGCGCCGCAACGGCGAGATCATCGACAGCTATTTCGAGATGCACCTCGGCTACCGTCTGATCAATGCGCAGCACCTGTGGCAGATCGATTTCGAGGCGCCGGTCGACTGGCCGCTGGGCCGTTATCGCATCGAAGTGCAGGGCCAGGCGCAGGACGCCTACAGCCTGCGCTCGCAGGCCTTCGCGGTGACGCCGTCGCCGTATGTCTACATCTCCGCGCCGCAGCGTGTCGGCGATCGCGTCGAGGTGACGCTGTCGTATCCGCCGAGCTCGGACAAGTACCGGCTGATCGACGTCGATGTCCGCTCCGAGCAGCAGGCGCCGGTGCGCGCCGGCAGTGTGACGCTGAAGATCGGTGCTGCAAGCGCCACTGCGTCGACGCCGCGCATCGAAGTGCGCGACGAGCAACTCGTCGCGGTCTACAGCGCAACGATCGCCGGCGATGTGTCGACGCTGACGGCCGAGGCCGTCGATGCACACGGCAACACGGGTCGCTGGAAGATGCCGGTGGGTTCGCCATGACGCGCGCCAGTCTCGGGACCGCACTGTTCGCCGTTGCGCTGCTCGCCGGCTGCGGCGGTTCGGCAACGCCGGACGGCGGCCCGCAAGCCACGAATGGTCCCACGCAACCCGACAACATTCCCGGCTCGATCAGCGATCCAGCACCGCCGTCCGCCGGCCTGACGCGCTATGTCGATCCCTTCGTCGGCACGTTCCCACCCGGCTTTGTGAATCCCGGCCCCTATGCGCCGTTCGGCATGGTGCATGTCGGGCCGGATACCGAAGGGCCGCTGAACTACGGCGGCTACTCAGTGCAGAACCTGCTGGTCACCGGCTTCTCGCAGGTGCACATGTCGGCCGGCGTCTACAAGGGTGGCCAGTTTCCGCTGCTGCCGTTCACCGGCGCGCTGATGCCGGGCGATCTGTCGCAGCTCGGCTGGCCGAGCAACGTGCCGGCCTACGCGTCGCCGATGCTGCCGATCCTGCAGACCGCCGAGCCGGGCTACTACGCGGTCGACCTGTTGCGCTATGGCGTCAAGGCCGAGCTGACGGCGACAACGCGCGCGGCGCTGCATCGCTACACCTACACGGTTGGCGCACCGCGCGTGCTGCTCGACGTCTCGCGCGAACTCGGTGGCTACCGGCCGGCGACGGCGCAGCGCGATGCCGACGGACTGCTCAGCGGCTTCATCGAAACCGGCGACGACTACAGGCTCTACTTCGCGGCGCGGCTCGATGCGCCGTATGTCGCGTCGACGGCGGACGGCAGCGTGCTCGAGGACGGCGTTGCCGTCAGCGGCGAGGAGCTGAAACTGCTGCTCGACTTTCCGGATGGCCTGTCGGCGCCGCTGCAGTTGAAGATCGGCATCTCCTATGTTGACGTCGAAGGTGCGCGGCGCAATCTCGATGCCGAGATTCCCGGCTGGGATTTCGACGCCGTGCGCACCGCGACGCGCGAAGCCTGGGAAGGCGAACTCGCGCGCGTGCTGGTCGAAGGCGGCAGTGAGACCGAGCGCCGGTCGTTCTACACCGCGCTGATGCGCGTGCAGCAGTTCCCGAATCTGCACAGCGATGTCGACGGCCGCTATCGCGGACCGGACGGCCAGGTGCACAGCGATACGCGTCCGCACTACAGCCAGTATTCGCTGTGGGACAGCTATCGCGGCCAGAACCAGCTGCTCGCCGAGCTGCAGCCGATTCGCTACCGCGACATGCTGCGCTCGCTGCTCGCCTTCCATCAGCAGGCCGGTGCGCTGCCGCGTTGGCAGCAGGGGCCGCGCGATGCGAGCCACATGTCTGGCGATCCGGTGATTCCGTTCATCGGCGAGGGCTGGTGCCGCGGCCTGCTCAACGCCAGCGAACGCGATGCACTGTTCGACGCGATGCAGTCGCTCGAAGCCGGGCGTCGCGAACGCATTGCGCTCGGCTACATCCCGGTCGACCGGCCGGGATCGATCTTCGAAGAGATCGCCGGCGGTTCCGGCGTGGCTGGCACGACGCTCGAGTACGGCATTGCCGATTTCGCGTTGGCGATGATGGCCGACAGTATCGGCAACAGCGGAGAAGCGAGCCGCCTGACGCAGCAGTCGCTGAACTACCGCAACCTGCAGGACCCCGCCAGCGGCTTCATCCGCCCGCGCCACGACGACGGCAGCTGGCTGACGCCGTTCCTGCCGGAGCTGAACTACGGCTTCCAGGAAGGCACGTCCTGGCAGTACTCCTGGCTGACGATGCACGACTACGCCGGCCTCGTCGCCGGCATGGGCGGCAACGCCGATGTCGAACGCCGCCTCGATCAGTTCTTCGCGCTGCCGCTGAATCTGGTGCCGGCGGTCTGGCCGCTCGTGCAGGGCCAGCTCAGCGTGTTCGGCACGCTGTACTACGGCAACCAGTACGCGCCCGGCAACGAACACGATCTGCAGGCGCCGTACGTCTACAACTACATCGGCGCGCCGTGGAAGGCGCAGCTTATCGCGCGCAATGCCGCGCGCATCTACGCACCGACGCCGCTGGGCCTGCCCGGCAACGACGATCTCGGCGCGCTGTCCGGTTGGCTGACCTGGACGATGATGGGCCTGTATCCGATGAATCCGGGCACGCCGCTCGCCGTCGTCGGCTCGCCGGTGTTCTCGAAGGTCACGCTGCAACGGCCGCGCGCGCCACTGGTCATCGAGGCGCCGGGCGCAGGGCCGCTGAACAGTTTCGTCGACGGCCTGAGCGTCAATGGCGCAGAACTGCCGCAGCCCTGGCTGATCCTGCCGCGCGAAGCCGCGACGATCACACTGCACACGAGCGCACTGCCGAGCGCGAGCTGGGGCGCGGACGCGCCGCCGCCGTCGATCAGCAGCGCCGCGCCCGCAGCTTTCGGTTGCGACGCCGGGAGTACGCGATGACGACGAGGACTCGCTGGCTCGTGCCTGCGCTGCTGAGCGTGCTCGCCGGCTGCGGCAGCAGCGAAGCCCCTTCGGCCGGCGTGCCGACACCGATGCCCTCGGCAATCCCCGGCACTGGCGGCGGCGTCGAGCTGCGCATCGACGATGAACGCATCGTGCTCGGCAACGGCTTGATCGAGCGCAGCTGGACGCACTCGCCGCTGGTGCGTACCGAATCGCTGAAGGATCTGCGCACCGGCAAGATCTGGGCAATCGACGATGCGGATTTCTCGTTGAGCGTGCTCGGTCTGCCACTGGCCGCCGACAACTACAACCTCAGCACGGCCGGCATGCAGAGCGAGACGACCGCGAGCGGCAGTGTGCGCCTGACGATGTCGCTCGCCCCGAACCTGCTCGGCGCGAATCTGCCGCCGAACACGCTGGTGACGCGTACCTTCGAGATGTATCCCGGCATCGCCGGCATGCGCATCGAGACGCGCCTCGAAACCATCGTGCCGCTGGTCATTACGGGCTACGCGCTGGATCAGGCGCAGCCCGAAGGCGATGGCCTGACGGCCGACCTGCATGCCTTTCGCGCCGGCGCCGACTGGCGCGAACCGGAATGGGCCGGGCCGCCGCTGGTCGTCGGCGACGCGCAGCTCGGCACTTGGCGCAAGACCACGTCCGGCACTGATGTGACCGAGACTGCGGAATGGCTGTCGCTGCGCGACAGCGACAACCGCCGGTTGTTCTACGTGCTTGAACGCAACGATCTGCCGTCGTCGACGATGAGCTTCTCCGGTGGCCGCGCCCGCGCCGGCGTCGATCTGGCGCGCGACATCATCTACCTCGGCCCGCTTGAAGAGCAGCTGCACATCGGCAACCCGCTCGGCGGCGGTGTTGGCCGCACGCGCATCGTGCTGCCGGGCCAGCCGCTGCAGCTCGAGTCGGTCTTCACCGGCGTCGGCGTCGATGGCGACGACGAAGCCTGGCAGCACTACAAGTACCTGTCGCTGCGCATGCCGAAGTATCCGCGCGCGGTCGTGTTCAACTCCAACGGTGTTGACGACAACGTCATCTCGACCGGCGCCAAGGACGACATGGACTTCGCGACCTTCCTGGTCCAGCTTGAGACCGCGAAGCAGATCGGCATCGAAACCTTCGTCTTCGACGACGGCTGGCAGGCGCGCTCCGGCGACTGGTGCCCGGACGCCGACGTGCCGGACGAGCGTTGCACCGAGCCGCGCCGCGGCAGCGATCCGAAGTTCGCGCCGCGCTTCCCGGATGCGGAGTTCAAGGCGGTGCGCGAAAAGCTTGAGCCGGCCGGCATGCGGCTTGGCCTGTGGATGTCGCCGCTGCATTTCCACCCGACCTCTCTGGCCTTCCGCGAGAATCCGGAGTGGATATGCCTGCCGCTCAGCGCGGCGCTGCTGCTCGCCAACCAGGCGCAGCCCTACGACAGTTCCAGCGAAGCCGGCATCGTGCAGTGGAATCCGGAGGCAGTCGCGCTGGACGGTAGAAAGGCGATCGATCACATCGAGGAGCGCATCCGCATCGCGATCGAGCAGTGGGGCGTGCGCTACTTCAAGTTCGACTTCACCGCCTGGCTCGACTGCGTCGGCATCAACACCGTCGATCTGTATGGCTACCGCGAGTCGTTCATGCGCATGCTCGACCGCGTGCTGGCCGATCATCCGGACGTGACGATCCAGATGGACGAGACCAACGACTACCGGCTGTTCCCGTTCGAGGCGCTGGTGCGCGGGCCCACCTGGTACCAGAACGGCTCGCCGGCGCCGAATGAATCCCTGCACGCCAACTGGGTGCTGACGCCCTGGGTGCCGCCGCACGCGCTCGGCCGCGCCGCGCTGCGCACGGGCGATCTCGACAAGTACTCGGTCGACTACCAGATGAGCGTCGCGCTGCTGTCGCACATCAGTTTCTTCAACGACCTGCGCGACGTGCCGGCAGCGATCGTGCCGCGCATCCGCGTCTGGACCGACTACTACAAGGCGCATCGCCCGGACCTCGCGACGTTCACCTATCCACTGACCGACGAAGACCCGTACAGCGGCGACAACTGGGCGGCATTCCAGACCTGGAATCCGGAACAGGGCCGTGGTGCGCTGTTCGTCTACCGGCAGGACACGAGCGAAGCCCAGCGCAGGATCCGCCTGCGCAATGTGCCGGCCGGCAACTACCGCCTGCTGGAGGCGCCGGACGAAACCAGGGTGCTGACGTATAGCGCCGAACAGTTGCGCGCAGGCATTGAAGTGAACATCCCCGCAATCAACAGCGCGCGCGTGCTGCGGATCGAGCGGATGCAGTAAGGCGGGTTCTGTCCCACTCGCACGACCGTCGGGGGGCGGTCTGCGGGCTTAGGAAGCGCGGCGATGTCGCGCTTCCATTTTTTTGCGCATCGCACGACCGGGCGCCGCCGCGGATCGGTTCGCTTTGGAGCGAGCCGGGCGGCGCCTGTCCGCGAAAATAAATCTTGCGTCACAAAAGTTGACAGTTTGTTACATGTAACTGTCTGATTTATAAGAATAACAGCAAGCAGATTGCGCCAAAAATCGCCGCGACTGATCCCCCAGCTAGGGGATATCTACCCAATAACACTCCTGTCACAGTCGCGCCGCAAAGCGGTCTGCGCGCGGGGAAGTTGAGTAAAAAAAGCGCGGTCCGCACATCAATCGAGGGGCTGAGGGCCGGTTTCGGTCACGGTTCCATCGCAATCGTCGAAATAACCGGTGGGGCCGGCGTTCATCATGAAATACCAAGCCACGTACAAGACCGTGGGCGTTGCCGCGAAGGTAGTCGCCACCTCGCTGCTGACGCTCGCGCTGCATGCCTGTTCGGGCGCCGAAGGCGCGGGCAGCATCACGGTAGACGAGAAGGTTGATCTCGGTGCCTGCACCAGCGGCATGACCATTACCACGGTCAACCCGGCCACGGCGCTGACGACCTGCACGATACCGAGCGGACTGACCTCGATCACGGTCACGGCTTGCGGTGCGGAAGGCGGTGACGTCAATACGGATGACCAGGGCGGCAACGGCGCCAGCGTTTCTCGCGCCATCATGGTCCAGGCCGGCGATGTGCTTGGCTTCGCCATCGGTGGCAGAGGCGCCGACCGCAATGGAAGAACTGGCGGTGCCGGCGGAATCAATGGCGGCGGCTCGGGCGGTACAGATCAGCGCAATGGCAACAATCGCGTCGGCGGTGCCGGCGGCGGTGGCTGGACCGGCGTATTCCTCAATCCGGCGAACTTCGGCAGCCTGAGTGCCGCAGCCGGTGCCAGCTCGCGCCAGATCATCGCGGCGGGCGGCGGCGGTGCATCCAACGGCGACGATGGCGCGGCGGCGGGTGCCGATGGTGGTAACGACAACGACGACGCCCAGGCTGGCGGCAACGGCTCTGGTGGCTCCGGCGGCAATAGCAACAACGGCGATGGATCGAATGGCGGCAGCGGACAAGGCGGTGCAGGCGCAACCACCGACGAGAGCAGTGGCGGCGGCGGTGGCGGCGGCGGTCGCTACGGCGGCGGCGGCGGTCAGGCCAGCGGTCCTGGTGCCGGCGGCAGCAGCGTAGGCGCCGCGTTCATCGGTTCACCGACGACGAGCGACTGCGGCAACAGCGGCAACGGCAAGATCACCTTGTCGACCTTCACCCTGCCGACGGCGACGCCGACCGCCACGGCAACACCGACACCGACACCGACACCGACACCGACTGTGGCGCCGACGGCGACTCCGACGGCGACTCCGGCCGTGACGCCGTGCCCGAATGGCGGCACTCCGCCGAGCTGCATCTCGATCGTGGTTCCGACGCAGTGCCCGAACGGCGGCCTTCCGCCGACCTGCATCGTGATCGTGATCCCGACCCCGACCCCGACCCCGACGGCCACACCGACTCAGGATCCTTGCCTGGTCGCCAAGGCAGGCGGCGGCAAGATTGCTGTGCAGTGCCCGACGGCAACGCCGACGCCGACGATGGTTCCGACCGCGACGCCGACTCCGACCGTGGAACCGACCGCGACGCCGACTCCGACCGTGGAACCGACCGCGACGCCGACTCCGACTGTGGAGCCGACGGCCACACCGACCCCGACCGCGGAACCGACAGCGACGCCGACGCCGACGCCGACGATCGAGCCGACGGCCACGCCGACGCCGACCCCGACGCAGGATCCTTGCCTCGCGCTCAAGGGTGGTCTTGGCAAGCTGTCGTGCCCCAGTGCGTCGCCATCGCCGACTGCAACGCCGACGCAGGATCCCTGCTTGGTGACGAAGGGCGGCTCCGGCAAGCTGTTGATATGCCCGCCGTCGCCAACCCCGTCGCCGACTTCGACCGCGACGGCCACGCCGACCGCGCTGCCGACTTCCGCCCCGACGACGGTTCCGACCACGGTACCGACGGCCACTCCGGTGGCGACACCGACGCCGACCGTGGTTCCGACTGCTGGCCCGACCGCCACCCCGACGCCGGTTGCAACGGCGACGCCGACCGGCACGCCAACGGCAAGTCCGACCGCCTCGCCGACGCCGACGCCTGACAGCGATGTCGACGACGACGGCGTGATGCGCTCGGTCGAGTCGCAGGTGCCGAATCCCGAGGGCAGTGGCAAGGGCGATGGCAACGGCGACGGCACGCCCGACGCCAACCAGACGTTCGTGACCTCGCTGAAAACCTTCGACGAAGACAGCTACTTCACGGTCGTCAGCGTTGGCGAGCGTCAGCTCAGCGTCGTCACCGCGGTCGATGTGCCGGCAGATTTCCCGGCCAACACGATTGCGCCGTTCTCGGGCGTCAGTTTCACCGCGCTTGGCGTGACGCCGGGTACGGTCGAAACCTTCGAACTGCACATGCCGTTCGATCCCGAGATCAACGGCCTGCTCAAGAAGAACCGCCTGACCGGCGAGTGGGACAACGTGGCGGTTGCGCTCAACAACGTCGGCACCAAGAAGACGATCGTCACCTTTGCGCTCGAAGACGGCGGCCCGTACGACGTCGATGGTGTTGCCAACGGTGTCATCGTCGATCCTTCGCTGCCGGCGATCATGAAGCCGAAGACGGTCAGCGGCAGCGGCGGCGGTGCCTTCGGTGCGCTGATGATCGGCCTGCTGGCCGGTCTGGCGGCTCTGCGCCGGCGTCTGCCGGTCGCGAGCGCCCTGTGCGTCTTCGCGCTGGTCGGTGTGACGATGGCCTGGACCGCGCCGTTGCTCGCCGCGGAATCGCGCTCGCCCTGGACGGTCGTCTTCAGTTCGGGCGGCACGATCAGCGACATCAACTCACGCGGCGATCTGCAGCGTGTGCTGGAGCCCGCCGGCGGCGATCTGCAGGTGACGGAGTGGGACAAGCACCCGAAGCAGTACAGCCTGCGTGTCGGTTACGACCTGACGCCGAACTTCGGTATCGAAGTCGGCGCCGAGGATTTGGGCGACTACGATTTCGCGTTCACCGCGATCGATCCGGACGAGGCGCGTCTTCAGCAGTTGATCGAAGATGAGTATCCGTCGGTGGGCTTCGGTGCCACCGTCGCGGCGACGGCGCAGGTCGAGCTCAGCAACTGGATGCTCAAGGTACGCGGCGGTTACTTCGCCGGTCTGTCGAACGACGTCGACTACACGATCGACGGCGAGAGCTTCAGCATTGATGCCAAGGACAATTCCTGGCTGTTCGGCGCGTCGGCGCAGTACGGCCTGGACCAGCACCTCAGCATCGGCCTCGACTACCAGCTGTTCGATCTCAACGCCAACGTGCAGACGCTGGGCATCATCCTGACCTATCGCATCTGAGCGAAGGCGGCTTCGTTGCAAGGCCCACGAACGCAGGTTCGTGGGCCTTTTCTTTGGCGTCAGGCATCGAGCACGATGCGATAGCGCGCCTTGCCGCTGCGCAGGTGATCGAGCGCCGCGTTGACCTCGCGCATCGGGAAGTGCTCGACCTGCGGTGCGATCTTGTGGCGCGCGCAGAACTCCAGCATCGTCGCAATCGTCGTCGGCCGGCCGAGCGGAGAGCCCGACACGCTGCGCTGGTTGCCGACCAGCTGCATGCCCGACAGGCCGAGCGGCTCGGCGACCATGCCGACGAAATGCAGGCGGCCGCGCGGCGCCAGCGTGCGCAGATACGCCGCCCATTCGAGATTGACGTTGACCGTGACGAGCACGAAGTCGAGCTTGCCGACCAGCGCCTTGAGCGCTGCCTTGTCGGTGCTCGACACCGCCTTGTGCGCGCCGAGCGAGAGCGCTTCGGCATGCTTGGCCCCGTTCGACGTGAACGCCGTGACCTCGCAGCCCCATTTGTTGAGGTACTGGATCGCCATGTGGCCGAGGCCGCCGATGCCGACGACGCCGACCCGATCGGTCGGCTTGACGCCGAACTCGACGATCGGGCTGAACACCGTGATGCCGCCGCAGAACAGCGGTCCCGCGGCCTTGTGATCGATGGTCGCGGGCAGCTTCACCGCCCAGGCCCAATGACTGCGGACGCGATCGGCGAAGCCGCCGTGGCGGCCGATGATGGTCTGCTCGCCGGTCGGGCAGAAATGCAGATCGCCGGCACGGCAGTTGCCGCAGTGCATGCAGCTGGCGCTGAACCAGCCGATGCCGACGCGATCGCCGACGTTCAGTCCTTTGACCTGGTCGCCGCGCGCGACGATGGTGCCGACCACTTCATGGCCCGGCACCAGCGGAAACTTCGTGCGCTGCCATTCGTTGTCCAGCATCGACAGGTCGGAATGGCAGACGCCGCAATGCTCGACGTGAACCTCGATGTCTTCGGCCTGCAGCACGCCCGGATCGTATTCAAACGGTTTGAGTGCGGCACCGGCCTCGGTGGCCGCCCAGGCCTTGATGTTCATTGCGAATCTCCGGCTGCTTATGATTTTCTGCCGGTCTGCTCCTCGCTGGCGATGCCCGTGATCAGCGCGCAGAACTCCTCGTCCTCGCCGCGCAGCAACTCGGGCAGCGCCGCACGGAAGTCCTCGCGCCGGCACCATTCGCGCATGTAGTCCTCCCAGGACTTCCACAGGCGTTGCGTCTTGCGCGACATTTCGTCCTCGTAAACCAGCAGGTACGCGCGCTCGAACAGCGACACCAGTATGCCGAACAGCGCATCGCGCCGCTCCTGCTGCTCTTCGTTCAGCGGCAGCGCGCGGCTCTCGCGACGCAGGAGGTGCAGATCGGCGTGATCGAGCACCAGCCGCAGAAAATCCATGTAGTCGTCGGACAGGCGCTGATGGATTTCCTCTTCCTCGTTGTGGCGCTCCTTGCGCTGCTCGTGGACGAATACGTAGATCGCCCCGGGCAGACCGATGACGGTCACCACATAGCTGAAGAACTCGGACCATTCGAGCACGCTCATGCGGGCAGGCTATGTCGCCTTCATGAACCTGTGAGGACATTGCTAGGCGCGGCGGCGTTGCGGACAATCCATCGGTGAGCCTGCTCAAGTTATTGACTCTGCTGCTGATGCCGCCCGGCATCGCGATCGGCGCCGGCCTGCTGGCGGTGTTGCTGTGGCGTCGGCGCCGGCGGTTTGCGCTCGGCCTGGCGTTCGCCGGGCTGGGCTGGCTGTGGTTGTGGGCCACCCCGTTCGCCGCGGACAGGATCACCCTCGCGCTCGAATCGCGTTATCTGCTGATGGCGCCGCCGAACGCGCCGACCGCGGACGCGATCCTGCTGCTGGGCGGCGATCCGCGCGGCCTGCGGCCCGAGTGCGAGACCGAGCTTGCGCGCTGCAGCCGCACCGCCTTTGCCGCCGCGCTCTACGCGGCGCAACGTGCGCCGCTGCTGCTGGTCAGCGGCGGCCGCATCGACGAGCACGGCCAGACGGAAGCGGCGCGGATGCGCGAACAGCTGATCGGGCTGGGCGTGCCCGATTCGGCGATCCTCGTCGAAGACACCGCGCGCAACACGCGCGAGAACATCGGCGCGGCCGCGCCGATGCTGAGCGCACAAGGCGTCAAGCGCGTACTGCTGGTGACTTCGGCCTTGCACATGCCGCGGGCGATGACCAATGCCGCTGCGTTGAACCTGGACGTGATCGCGGCCCCCAGCGATTTCGATCAGGCGCTCGGTCAATCGCGCGGTCTGCGTGCGCTGCTGCCGCAACGGGCGGCGTTGCTACGCAGTCAGAGCGCGATCAAGGAATACCTCGGCCTTGCGCATCAAGGCCTGTTTGGCAGCGCATAGGCTTTGCGGGACCCCAAAAAGCAAAGGGCGGAAGACTCGAGTCTCCCGCCCTTGCGGCCCCTGCCCCAATGATCAGTCGCCGAACAGCTTGCCGAGCGCCTTGTCGAGCACCTTGTCGACCGCGCGGTCGGTCGTTTCATCGACCTTCTGATCGGTCTTGTTCTCGACGCGATCCGCCTGGCGCTGGGTCTTCTGGCCGAACAGATCGCTGAGCGGATTGGAACCGCCCGAGCTTGCCGAGCCGCCGGCATCCGCGCTGGCGTCGAGGTTGGCCGAAGCGCCCGCGGACGCGGAACCGCCAGTGACCCCGCCCAGCAGGTCGGAGAGATTCGGCATCTGCTGCGGCTGCGCCGGCAGTGCGAAGCGCGACGATGCCGGCTCACCGCCGAAAGAGGCGACGCGGAAATCCGAGCCGTAACGCAGCACGCCCTGCTTGCTGCCGTCGATCTCGGCGTACATCTTCGCGGTGCCTTCAGGCTCCGGCACGCCGGCGGACTTCGCCATCTGGCGGCCCATCGTGGTCAGCGCCTTGGTCAGTTCGCGCGCCCGCGCATCCTTGCTGAGCACCAGGCTTTCGGTGCGCTGCTGGCCTTCGTCGTCGACGAACGTCAGGTTGTAGACGCTGCCGGAAATGCCGGCGACGGTCTCGCTGGCGCCGGTCTTGTCGAGGCTGATGAAGCGCGCAACTTCATTGCCCGCGGTCGCGCCCTGGCTGCTGTTCTGCTTGGCGAGGCCGCCGAGCATCTTCATCGTGCTGGCGAGATCGATGACCATCGTCTGGCCGTCGTTGACGACGACGCTGTAGGCCTTGTTGTCGCGCACCAGCAGATAGCCGTTCTGCTGCTCGCTGCTGTCGACGCGCAGCGAACCCTTGCCGTCGTACTCGATCGTCGACGGATAGCTTTTACCGTCGCTGGTGGTTTCCAGCGTGGCGGTGCCGCCGGCCCACAGCGAAGTGGACGTCGCCAGCAGGAGGGAAATGACGCCGAGTTTGAGTTTCATGATCTGCTCCATCGGGGTGGGCGCATCGAGGCTGCGCCCGGAACTGCCGGAAAAGAAGGCGCTTTATCCAACAAAGCGCCGGTTTTGTCTGAGACCTCGGTCAAGATTTCGCGGCGAGCAGGCTCAGCGCTTGCTCAGAACGGAGTAATAGAAGCCGTCGAACGCGCCGCCGGGTGCGATGCGACGGCCGTACTGCGTCGCCTGCCCCCAATCCGCATCGATCGGCAGAACCTGGGCGTTGGGCCGCATCGCCGCGAATTTCTCGATCACGGCATCGCCCTCGGCGCGCAGGATCGAGCAGGTCGCATAGACCATGCGCCCGCCGCTCGCGAGCAGCGGCCACAGCGACTGCAGCAGGCCCAGCTGCTTGTCCTGCAAGGCGAGGATGTCGCTTTCGCGGCGCAGCCACTTGATGTCCGGATGACGGCGGATCACGCCGGTGCCGGAGCAGGGTGCATCGAGCAGGATGCGATCGAAGATGCGCTGCTTGGACCAGCGTTCCGGCTTGTTGGCATCGCCGGCAATCAGCATGGCCTCCAGCTTGAGACGGCGCAGGTTTTCGTCGACCCGGATCAGGCGGCCGCCGTCGTTGTCGACCGCGGTGACCCTGACGTCGGCCGATTCGAGCATATGCGCTGTCTTGCCGCCGGGCGCCGCGCAGGCATCGAGCACGCTCAGACCCGGTTGCAGATCGAGCAGGCGCGCGGCGAGCTGCGCCGAGGCGTCCTGTACCGAAACCTGACCGCTATTGAAGCCGGGAATCCGGTCGACGCCACGCGCGCTGGCCAGCGTCACGGCTTCGCTGGCGTAAGGATTGGCCTCGGCGTCGATTTGCATCTCGCCGAGGCGCTTGAGGTATTCGTCGCGCGTGATGCGGCGGCGGTTGGTGCGCAGCGTCAGCGGTCCTTGCTGGTTGTTGGCATCGAGCACGGCCTGCCAGTCATCCGGCCAGTCGCGCTGCAGCGTGTCGACCAGCCAGAACGGGTGCGCGTAGCGGACGACCGGATCGTCCGGCAGCTGGGCTTCGAGCTCCACCGACTCGCGATCGTAGCGGCGCAGCACCGCGTTGACGAAGCCCTGCGCTTCCGGCCGCTTCAGCGCGGCGGCGGCTTCGACGGTTTCATGGGTCGCGGCATGCGCCGGCGTCTTCAGCGTGCGCAGCTGGAACAGGCCGACGAGGATCAGCGTGGCGATTTCGTCGTCGGGATCGAGCGGCCGCTCCATCAGCATCTTCGACAACGCCTGCAGCGTGCTCAGCTCGCGCAGTACGCCGTAGCTGAGCAGGCGCGCCAGGGCACCGTCGGCTGCAAGGTTGAGGTTGGCGGCCGGCAGCAGCGCATCGTCGAGGCTGCGGCCACGCAGGACCTGACGGACGGCGCGGGCGGCGATGGCGCGGACATTGCGATCGGCACGGTCGCCGCCGCGGTCGCTGCTGCGGGGCTTGGCGCCCCAGGGGGAATTGGTGGTGCTCATGCGGGCGGCATGATCGCAGGCGCAGCGGCAATGCGATAGGTGCGCAGGCATCCACAAAGCGCCCGATTCCATGGCAGCATGCCGCTCCGGGACGATCAGGTGCCAATCTCGAGCACCGCAGGATCCAGTGCAGTGGAGCGAGGACCCATGAATTCAAACTTCGGCAAATGGCTGCTGGCGGCGTTTGTGGCGGTCGGTGTTGCTGCCTGCGGCAGCAGCGATGAAGCGGGCGAGGCGACAGGCGGCGGCTCATCCGCCAGCGACGCCAAGTGGGTCACCTACGAGCGCGCCGACGACTATCCGGGCACGGCAAAGCTCGGCGGCCAGAAGATCGTCATGCGCGACGGCGTCGAGCTGTCGGCGACGGTGACGCTGCCGGCCGATGCCGACGGCAACGCGGTGACAACGCCGCTGCCGGTGATCCTGACCCAGACCGGCTACAACAAGAGCATTCCGGCGATCCCCGCCGCCAACGCCTTCCTCGTGCGCCACGGCTACGTGCATGTCAGCGTCGATGTGCGGGGCACCGGCATGTCGGGCGGCGAGTGGGAAGCCTTCGGCGAAGAGGAGCAGGCCGACTACGAAGAAGTCATGGAATGGGCCGCGACCCAGCCGTGGAGCAACGGCACGGTCGGTACCTGGGGCGCGTCGTTCATGGCGATCACCCAGCTGTTCACCGCCGCGCACCAGCATCCGGCGCACAAAGCCGTCTTCGCGATCGTGCCGATGGCGGATGCCTACCGCGACATCGTCTGGTCCGGTGGCCAGCTCAATGCCGGCTTCATTCCGCTGTGGATGGGCCTGGTGACCGCGCTCGGCGCGATTCCGGCCGAGTTCGACACGGCGGCGCCGGCGGTCATCCTCGAGCACCTGCTCAGCGCGGTGACGAACTTCCAGGTGCCGGTGATCGCGCAGTCGGCGATCGGCGTCGGCGGTTACAACTACGACACCGAGTTCTGGCGCACGCGATCGCCGATCGAAGTGGCGGATCGCATCCGCATCCCGACCTTCATCGTCGGCGGCCTCAACGACATCTTCCAGCGCGGCGAGCCGCTGCTGTACGAGGCGCTGCGCGGCCACACCACCGCCAAGCTGCTGCTCGGCCCCTGGCAGCACATCGGCGGCTCCATGGGTCAGGGTCTGCCGCGCGACGGCGTGCCGGATCTCGATCACATCGCGCTGATGTGGTTCGATCAGTACCTGAAGGGCATGAACGCCGGTGCGACGAAAGTGCCGAACGTCACCCAATACCTGTACGGCGAAGAGCGTTACGTCACGACGACGAACTGGCCGCATCCGCAGGCGCGCGCAGAGCGCCTTTACCTGCGCGCCGACAAGTCGCTGAGCCGCGAACTGCCAGCTGCCGGCGAAGGCAGCAGCACGGTGCTGCAGCAGCCGCTCAACGGCATCTGCTCGACGAGCACCTCGCAGTGGACCGCCGGCCTGCTCGGCGCGGTGCCACTGCCGTGCTTCGACGAGAACAATCTCAACGAGAACCCCCTGCTTGAGGTCGGCTTCACAACGCCGGCGATGGAGCAGGATTACTACGTCAACGGGCCGATCCAGGCCGATATATGGATCTCGACGACGGCCGCCGACGCCGGCCTGCTGGTGCGCGTCACCGACGTCAGCCCGGATGGCGGCTCGCGCGAAATCACCAACGGCATCCTCACCGCCTCGCTGCGCCAGCTCGACACCAGCCGCTCGCGTTATCTGAACGGCGAGATGATCCAGCCCTGGCATCCGTACACCGAGGCCTCGCGCGAGGCGGTTGGCAGCGGGACGCCGGTGCTGTTGCCGATCGAGGTATTCCCGTCGAGCTTCGTCATCAAGCAGGGCCACCGCCTGCGCGTCACCGTCGGTGCCAGCGACTTCCCGCATGGGCTGCCGCCACTCGCCGATCTGGCCGACCAGCTGGTCGGTGTGCTGACGATCTACAGCGATGCAGAGCGGCCTTCGAGCGTGGTGTTGCCGGTCGTGCCGCTGTCGGCGCTGCCGCCGGCGTAATTACCAATCCGCGCCAGAACTGTAAGAGATCACGACAGATCCATCGTCGTGGCCCTCCACGCCGCGACGATAGGCCCGATTTACGCGTGACGCTGGGTAGTCATCCCGGCGTCACGCCGCTACTATCGGGTAACTGCGATTCCTATCGCATGGGGTGGGCGCCGTTCCGGGGGGAACATGCTCGGTCGTACCAGTGCAGTCTCGTTGGCCATTGGCCTGCTGTTCACAGCGGGCGCAGCGCCGTGCGCGCGTGCCGACCAAGCCGCGTTTGCACAGGACCTGACGAGCTTCCTCGAACGCATCCCCGACGCGCCGCAGCGTCTGCCGCGCAGTTTCAAGACCGATCTTCCGAGCATCAGCAGCAGCAACGGCAAGCGCACGGTTTCGCCGGCGCTGGAACTGGTCGCCGGCCGGCTCGACAGCCACACCTGCCTGTACCAGCTGCGCCTGCACCTGCGCTGGTCCGGCGCGGCGATCGACGAAGACGATGCGGCCGAAGGCGGTCGCTCCGTATTGCAGAAGACGGCCTGCGCGTCGCTGGTGCAGGAAGCCACCGCCGTCGCGCTGTATGAAGTCTCCGCGCTGCAACGCAAGCTGCAGCAGGGCGGGCGCTTCGCCTCCAACAACGAACGCGACCAGGTCATCGCCGCCGCGCGCCACACGCCGGTTGAGTCGGTGCAGGCGCTGGGCAGCCAGCTCGACGCCGTGACCATCGCCAGCCGGGTCAACCTGCGCGCGACACCGTCGCTGAAATCGCCGGTGCTGTCGAAACTGGCCGCCGCCTCGCTGATCCAGGTCGTCAAGACCACCAAGGACGAGTGGTACCAGCTGCAGGGCCGGCCCGGCTACATCCATGCCAGCGCGCTGGCATCGGTCCACGAGGCTTCGCTGTCCGCGCCGCCGCCGGCGCAGATCGAGGACGTGGCGAGCCAGCTGGTGCTGGCGACCGTCAGCGGTCGCGTGATGGTCCGCGACCAGCCCGAGAAGACCGCCAAGGTGCTCAAGCGCCTGCAGCCGGGTACGCAGCTGCGTCTGCTGCCGGCCGATACCGCGGGCTGGTTCGAGCTCGACGATGGTTCCGGCTTCGTTGCAGACGAAGGCCTGGTGCGCGCGTTGAAGACCGGCACAACGGCGGCTGCCCTCGGTGGCCGCGGCGCACGCTCGGCGCCCTGAAGTCGCGACATCGCGCTGTCGCGACCGTCGACGGCAGGTCAGTAGTTTTTATCCATATTCCCTGAGATCACCGCTCCCTAACATCGCCCCCGGGCGATCGGGGATCGCGATCACGCGGTGTTTCGGGGAAATATGTTCAGTTTGCTCAGAGCGGTTCTGATGCTGTGCGCTGTGGTCTCTGCCACTCCGGCTGCCGCAGCGGCCGCGACAGCCGACGCGGGCCTCGCCGCCGAACTCCGCGCATTCGCCCAGAGGACGACCGCTGCGCCGTTGCGGACGCCGCGCCGCTTCTCGGCGCAGCTGCCGGACATTCGCAACGGCAGCGATCGCGGTGTCGCGACGCCGCAGCTCGAAATCGTCACTGGCCGTATCGATAACCACAGCTGCCTCTATCACCTGCGCCTGCAGGTGCAGTGGTCCGGGCGCGCTCCGGCGGGAACGGAGGTCGCGGAAGAGGGGCGCTCGCTGTTGAAGCGCATCGACTGCGCCAAGCTCGCGGACGAAGTGGGGACGACAGCGCTGCGTGAAGTTTCGACCCTGCGCCACCGTCTGGGAGATGGCGCGCCCGCCGCGGGGCGGGGCAGAATCATTGCTGCCGCCCGCCAGAGAAATCCTTCAGCGGCAGGAAAATCGCAGCGGTTCGCAAAGAAGGCGGCAAGCCCTGTCCGTCTGCGCATGACCTCGACGCTGCAGGCGGAACAAGCGCCGACGCCCATGCAGTGGTCGCTGGAGCGATTCCTTTCCGCATCGCTGAGCGATGGCGAACAGCTGGCCCTCTCGATGGACACCTCGAATTGCCTGGCGCGCTGCCAGCGCGCCAACTGAAGCATCCGCAGGCGCGCTGGCCTCAGTCGGCCTTCGCGTCGGGATTGGCGCCGATTGTCCCCGCGGCGCGCAGACGGCGCAGCTCCTCAATGGCGGCCACCGCTTCGTGCCAGCGGCCCATCTCTTCGGCGTAATCGTCGAGGACGCATTGGGCGCAACCGCCGGCGCAGCAATCCGGACGATCCGGTTTTGGCGGAAAAGCCAGATCGTCGTCGGGCGGTTCAGTCGGCGACATGTTCGAACCTCAAGCCGTTGAGCTTGCGCGCCGCAAGCGCTTCCTGCGCGCCGAGCACCCGACCGCCTGGCCACTGCAGCTGCTCGATGCGCAGCGAGCCCTGGCCGCAGGCGACATCGAGATGCTGCGCGGCCAGCAGCGTGCCGGCCGGCGCAGCGCCGCCGTCGACTGCCCGGGCCTGGAGGATGCGCACACGCTCGCCGGCGAGCCCGCTCCAGGCCACCGGAAACGGATTGAAGGCGCGGACACGGCGTGCAATCTCTTCGGCCGATTGCGCCCAGTCGATCTGGCCTTCGGCCTTGCTCAGCTTGGCGGCGTAGGTCACCCCTTCCGCCGGCTGGATCCGTTCCGGCAGTGCACCCGCTGCGAGCCTGTCGAGCGCCGTGACGATCAGCCGGCCGCCGATTTCGGCCAGCGTGTCGTGCAGGCTCGCGGCGGTCGTCGCCGAGGTGATTGCTGTGGTTTCGATCAGCAGCATCGGCCCGGTGTCGAGACCCTTTTCCATGCGCATGATGGTGACGCCGGTCTGCGCATCGCCGGCTTCGATCGCGCGCTGGATCGGCGCCGCGCCGCGCCAGCGCGGCAGCAGCGAAGCATGGATGTTGATGCAGCCATGCCGCGGGATGTCGAGCACCGCCTGCGGCAGGATCAGGCCGTAGGCGACGACCACCATGACCTCGGGAGCGAGTTCGCGCAGGATGGCTTGCGCGTCCTCGCGCAGGCGCTCGGGCTTGAAGACCGCCAGGTCGAGCGCAACGGCGCGCTCGGCCACCGGCGAGGGCGACAGCTTGCGGCCGCGGCCGGCGGGGCGATCGGGTTGGGTGAAGACTCCGACGATCTGATGGCCGGCGGCGTGCAGCGCATCGAGCGCCGTCACCGAAAATTCCGGCGTACCGGCGAAGACCAGCCGCATCGGTTTATTCCGCCTGCTGCTTGCGCAGCTTCTTGAGCAGGCGCTCGCGCTTCAACGAGGACAGGCGATCGATATAAAGCTTGCCGTCCAGGTGATCGATCTCGTGCTGGATGGCCTGCGCCATCAAACCTGCGGCTTCGAGTTCGAAGGGCTTGCCGTGGCGGTCGAGCGCACGCATGCGCAGGCGGTTGTAGCGTTCGACTTTCTCGCCGACGCCGGGCACCGACAGGCAGCCCTCTTCCATGACTTCGGGCTCGGCCGGTTCAAGGATTTCAGGGTTGATGATGACGATCGGCTCGGGTTTGTCCTTGTCCTCGCTGCAATCCATGACCGCCAGACGCTGGGCGATGCCGACCTGGGTCGCGGCCAGGCCGACGCCGGGCGCCGCGTACATGGTCTCGAACATGTCGTCGATCAGGGTTTGCAGCGCGGCATCGAACTGCTGCACCGCAAGGGCCTTCTGACGCAGGCGCGGATCGGGGTGATGCAGGATGGTGAGTAGCGCCATGGCCGATGCCGAAGTTACCAGCTTAAGAAATAACTGACAGATTTGACGGCAAGCGATTGAGCCGTATAGAGTTTACCAATTCTGGCGCAACCCGCGGGGACGGTTTTGCCATGCCCAAGTATACCGGTTCAAAGGGTCTGTACGGCGCAGCGCTGCTCGCGCTGAGTCTGGCTGGCTGTGCGCAAACGGCCGAACGGACCATTACCCCGGCGCGCGACGACTCCGGCGATGGCCTGCGCACGCAGCCGCTGCACGAAGCACCGCTCGCGGAGATTTCCGAAGACGCACAGCTGCCGGCGTCCGCGCCGGTCGGCATGCGCAGCGATGCGCCGCTCAGCTACGTCGTCAAGAAGGGCGACACGCTGTGGGATATCGCCGCGCACTATCTGATCGAGCCCTGGCAGTGGCCGGAGATCTGGTACGTCAACGGCCAGGTCGCGAATCCGCATCTGATCTATCCCGGCGACGTGCTGACACTGGTCTGGCGCGATGGCCGTCCGGTCGTGCAGCGCGAAGAACCGTCCAACACCGAATACCTGTCGCCGCGCATTCGCGAGTCCGCGCTGGGCGATGCGATCCCGACGATTCCGCTCGAAGCGATCCGCGACTTCCTGCACGCCGCGCGCGTCGTGACCGCCGACCAGTTCCGCGATGCGCCGTATGTGCTCGGCTTTGCCGAGCCGCATGTGGTCGAGGGCGCGGGCGCCGAGGTCTATGTGAAGAACCTGCCGGAAGGCGGCGACTATCGCTACGACAGCGTGCGCATCGGCAACAAGTACATCGATCCGGATACCAAGGAATTCCTCGGCTGGGAAGCGATTCCGGTTGCCGACATGGAAGTGCGCCGCGACGGCAAGCCGGCCACGGTGCTGATCGCGCGCAGCTACATGGAAACGCGCGCGGGCGATCGCCTGCTGCCGCCGGAACTGGGCGGCTTCACCGCCAACTTCTATCCGCGTGCCGCCGACCCTTCCATCGCCGGACGCATCATCTCGGTGATCGGCGGTGTTTCGCAGATCGGCCAGTACCAGGTCGTCGCGCTGAGCCGCGGCGCGGCCGATGGCCTGGAAGCGGGCAGCGTGCTCGATGTGTTCCAGACCGGCCGTACCGCGCGCGATCCGTACACCGGTCGCAACGAGACGTTGCCGGAACTGTTCGCCGGCACGCTGATGGTGTTCAAGGCCGACGAGCGCGTCAGCTTCGCGTTGGTGATGCGCGCCGTCCGCGAGATTCATCTCAACGATCGCGTGCGTGGACCGAATCCGTCGGAGCGTCGTTGAGGCGAGGTTGTAACGGCAAGTGCCAACAGCCAGCCGCAAGCTGTAACAACAACGTAACTTCGAAGCAGCGAGTTCGCGCTTGCCAGCGCGCCCTCATCTGGGCGACCCTAAGCCCGTGGACGCACAGTCACTGAGACCTTGGCTCATCCTGTGCCGCGCGCCGGGCATCGGCAGCGCGACGGTCCGAAAACTCCTCATCGCTTTTGCCGATCCTGCCAGCATCGTGGCGGCACAGCCGTCTGCGCTGCGCCGTGCGGGTTTGAGCGAAGCGCAGATCCAGGCATTGCAGCGCGTCGACGAAGCGGCGATCGAGCGCGACCTGCAATGGCTGGCGCAGCCGGCTTGCCACGCGCTGACATTGGCCGACCCGCGCTACCCCGCGCGCTTGCGCGAGATCGCCCAGGCGCCGCCGCTGCTGTTCGTCCAGGGCGATCTGGACTGGCTCGATGCGCCGCAGCTGGCCATCGTCGGCTCGCGCCATGCGAGTCCGCAGGGCCTGGAGAACGCGCAGGCCTTCGCTGCCGAGCTCGCGCGCCGCGGCCTGACCATCACCAGCGGGCTGGCGCTCGGAATCGATGGCGCGGCCCATGCGGGCGCGCTGGCGGGCGGCGGCGGCACGGTCGCGGTCTGCGGCACCGGGCTCGACCGCGTGTACCCGGCGCGGCACAAGGCGCTCGCCCACCGGATCATCGGCAGCGGCGCGCTGGTCTCCGAGTTCCCGGTCGGCGTCGGCGCGGCGGCGGAGAACTTTCCGCGCCGCAACCGACTCATAAGCGGGCTGGCCCTGGGCGTGCTCGTCGTCGAAGCGGCGCGCGAATCGGGTTCGCTGATCACCGCGCGGCTGGCGCTGGAGCAGGGCCGCGAGGTGTTCGCGATTCCCGGCTCGATCCACAACCCGCTGGCGCGCGGCTGCCACAGCCTGATCCGGCAGGGTGCGAAGCTGGTCGAGACGGTCGACGACGTACTGGTCGAGCTGGCGCCGCTGATTGGCATGCGTCGTGCTCTGAATGAAACGGCACCTGCAGACGCGGCGCTTGATGAGTCCACCGACGCATTAAGCGCCGGGCAGGCCAAAGTGCTGCAGGCTCTGGGCGACGAGTTGCTCGGTGTCGATCAGCTCGCTGCGCGGCTGGAGCAGCCGATCGCGAGCCTGCAGGCGGCACTGACGCAGCTGGAGCTGGGAGGCTGGATCGCGGTTGCCGCAGACGGGCGTTATCAGCGCCTTGCGCGACGCGAAGGGAAGGGCGACAAACCGCTCCGGCTCGCCCAGAATGGGCATGCAGGCCAGCATTCTGTTGAGCGCATTGATCAACTTTGAAGCAACTTCGGATCAACTCTAGGGAGCGTAAGAAATGAAAGAGACGGTCCTGGATGTGTTGATGTACCTGCTGGAGAACTATCAGGAGGGTGAATTCTCCGGAGCCGACAATCAGGCCACTTTGCAGGAAGAGCTGATCGCCGCCGGTTTTCCGGACGATCAGGTCATCCAGGCCTTCAACTGGCTCGATGGCCTCGCCGCGCAGCGCCAGCTGCCGATCGTCTTCGGCCCCTGCGGCGCTATGCGCATCTACGCACGCGAGGAGATGGAAAAAATCTCCACCGAATGCCGCGGCTTCCTGATGTACCTGGAGCAGCTCGGCATCCTCGACGGCGGTTTGCGCGAATTGGTCATCGACCGCCTGATGGCGCTGCGCGAAGAGATCGATCTCGAGCGCGTCAAATGGGTCTGCCTGCTGGTGCTGATGAACCAGCCCGATGCCGAGGAAGCCTTTGGCCATCTCGAGGAGATGGTCTACTACCACGGCGAGTTCAAGCACTGAGATCCGAACCGCGGCGGCAGCCCTTGCCGCCGCGGATTTCCTCGCGTACGCGCGTGCGCGCGCACGCATTGGCCTAGACATGGGCCTGCGGTTGCGCTTATAAGGCGCCCATTGCTGCCACCCCTCCGGTGGTCACGCCCCATATGCCGAGTTACATGAGCAAGAACCTCGTTATCGTCGAATCGCCCGCCAAGGCGAAGACGATCAAGAAGTATCTGGGCAAGGACTTTGAAGTCCTTGCTTCCTACGGCCACGTCCGCGATCTGGTGCCCAAGGACGGCGCCGTCGACGTCGCGCGCGGCTTCGAGATGAAGTACCAGGTCATCGAGCGCAACGAGAAACACGTCAAGGCGATCATCTCGGCGCTGAAGAACTCCGATGAGCTCTGGCTGGCGACCGACCCCGATCGCGAGGGTGAGGCGATTTCCTGGCATCTGGTCGAGCTGCTGCGCGAAAAGAACCTGCTGAAGAACAAGCCGGTCAAGCGCGTGGTGTTCTACGAGATCACCCAGCGCGAAGTGCAGAAGGCGATCCAGGAGCCGCGCGAAATCTCCGAGGATCTGGTCAACGCCCAGCAGGCGCGCCGCGCACTCGATTATCTGGTCGGCTTCAACCTGTCGCCGCTGCTGTGGCGCAAGGTGCAGCCGGGTCTTTCCGCCGGCCGCGTGCAGTCGCCGGCGCTGCGCCTGATCTGCGAGCGCGAGAAGGAAATCCGCGCCTTCGTGCCGCGCGAATACTGGACGCTGGAAGCGGTTGCCGAGAAGAGCAAGACCGCGTTCACCGCCAAGCTCGTCGAACTGCAGGGCCGCAAGGTCGAGCAGTTCACCTTGAACAATACGATCGGCGCGCTGACCGCGAAGAACATCGTCAGCAAGGCCGCGCAGGGCGAACTGCTGGTCGCCAACGTCGACAAGAAGCAACGCCGCCGCAATCCGGCACCGCCGTTCACGACATCGACCTTGCAGCAGGAAGGCAACCGCAAGCTCGGCTTCACGTCCAAGCGCACGATGCAGACCGCGCAGCAGTTGTATGAAGGTGTCGATCTCGGCGGCGAGACCGTCGGTTTGATCACCTACATGCGTACCGACTCGGTGAGCCTCGCGCAGGACGCGCTGACCGAGATCCGCAGCACGATCGCCAAGCAGTTCGGCGCCAAGGAAGTGCCGGAAGAGCCGCGCTACTACAAGACCAAGTCGAAGAACGCCCAGGAAGCGCATGAAGCGGTGCGCCCGACTTCGGCCGCGCGCCTGCCGAAGGACGTCGCGAAGTTCCTGTCGCCGGAACAGGCCAAGCTCTACGAGCTGATCTGGAAGCGCACGATGGCGAGCCAGATGCAGCAGGCGGTGTTCGACACCGTCGCCGTCGAGCTGCGTGCCGGCGCCGACAATGCCTTCCGCGCCAACGGTTCGACCCTGGTCGAGCCCGGCTTCATGGCGGTCTACAACCAGAGCGTCGATACGCCGACCGGCAAGGAAGACGACGACGACGACAAGCGCCTGCCGGCGCTGGAAGTCGGCGAGAAGGTCAAGCTGCTCGATGTCTCCGCAGACCAGCATTTCACCGAGCCGCCGCCGCGCTTCACCGAAGCGAGCCTGGTCAAGACGCTCGAGGAATACGACATCGGTCGTCCGTCGACCTATGCCAGCATCATCTCGACGCTGCTTGCCCGCGACTACGTGCGCCTCGAAGGCAAGGCGTTCTGGCCCAGCGATGTCGGCATGATCGTCAACAAATTCCTGACCGAGCACTTCACGCAGTACGTCGACTACGAATTCACCGCCAAGCTCGAGGACAACCTCGACGCGGTTTCCCGCGGCGAGAAGCAGTGGCAGCCGCTGCTCGGCGAGTTCTGGTCGCAGTTCAAGTCGCTGGTCGATTCCAAGCAGGAGCTGAGCCGCTCGGAAGTCTCCGAAGCGCGCCAGATCGGCACCGATCCGGTGTCCGGCAAACCCATCTCCGCGCGCCTCGGCCGCTTCGGACCCTTCGTGCAGATCGGCACCAAGGAAGACACCGACAAGCCGCGCTTCGCCTCGCTGCGCGCCAACCAGCGCATCGACACGATCACGCTGGACCAGGCACTCGCGCTGTTCACGCTGCCGCGCATCATCGGCACGCTGCCGAACGGCGAAGAGGTTGCGGTCAACATCGGCCGCTTCGGCCCATATGTGCGCCACGGCTCGAGCTTCGTGTCGCTGAAGAAGGAAGACGATCCTTACACCGTCGAACTGCCGCGCGCGATCGAGCTGATCGAGCAGAAGGCCGCCGCACTCGAAGCCGCGACGATCAAGATCTTCGGCGAGACCGGCATCCGCATCGTCAAGGGTCGCTTCGGTCCATACATCACCGACGGCAAGCGGCGTGCGCGCCTGCCCAAGGGTCGCGAGGCCGAAAGCCTCAGCGTGTTCGAGTGCGAAGCGTATCTCGAGGAACAGAATCCGCCGACGACCAAGAAGGGCGCTAAAAAGTCGGCCAAGAAGACTGCCGCCGACAAGCCCGAAGCAGGCGAGGCCAAGGCGCCCGCAAAGAAGGCGGTGAAGAAAGCGGTCAAGAAAGCCGTGAAGAAGGCTGCCGCCAAGGCCAAGGCGCCGATCGAGTCGACGACCAAGGTCGTCAAGAAAGCCGCTGCGAAGAAGGCCGCGAAGAAGGCGGTCCGCAAGAACAAGTGAGCCGCGATCCTGCCGTCGTCGCGCCGGCGCCCTGGCATGTGCAGCGCGCCGCGGAAGCCATCGCCGAGGGCGGCGTCATCGCTTGCCCGACCGAAGCGGTCTGGGGCCTGTCCTGCGACCCGATGAACGCGACGGCGGTGAAGCGCTTGCTCGCGCTCAAGCAACGCGACTGGCGCAAGGGCCTGATTCTCGTCGCGGCGGATTTCGAGCAGCTGCCGATGTTCGTCGCCTTGCCCTCGAACAGCGCGATGAAGCGCGCGACCGCGACCTGGCCCGGCCCGGCGACCTGGGTATTCCCGGTCAGCGACGACGCGCCGCCCTGGCTGACCGGTGAGCATGACGGCATTGCCGTCCGCATCACCGCCCATCCGGTGCTGCGCGCGCTTTCCCTGCGCTGCGGGCCGCTGGTATCGACCAGCGCCAATCGCAGCGGTCGGCCGCCGGCGCGCAACATCAGTGAAGTGCATCTGCAGCTCGGCAAGCGGCTCGACGCCATCGTTCCCGGCGCGCTCGGCGGTCTCGCCAAGCCGACGACGATCCGCGACGTGCAAACCGGTCATATCCTGCGTCGATGAACGCCACGGCCGACAACAGCGGTTTCGATACCACGGCCGTCGAACAGTATCTGCGTGGCTTGCAGGACCGGATCTGCGCCGCGCTGAGCGCGATCGATGGCAGCGCGTTCGTTGCCGATCCCTGGAGCAAGCCGCCGGAGAGTCCGCTGCAGGGCCGCGGCGAAACCCGCGTGCTCGCCGACGGCAAGGTCTTTGAACGCGCCGGCGTCGCAATCTCGGAAGTGCGCGGCGCGCGGTTGCCGCCGTCCGCGACACAGAACCGGCCCGAGCTTGTCGGCCGCGGTTTCCGTGCGATGGGCCTTTCACTGGTGATCCACCCGCGCAATCCTTTTGTTCCGACCGCTCACGCCAATGTGCGCTTCTTCAGCGCCGAGGCCGAGGGTGCCGAGCCGGTCTGGTGGTTCGGCGGCGGTTTCGATCTGACTCCGTACTACGGCAACGACGACGACGTGCGCCACTGGCATACCCAGGCGCGCAACGCCTGCACGCCGTTCGGCACCGACGTTCATCAGCGCCTCAAGCGTTGGTGCGACGAGTACTTCTTCCTCAAGCATCGCAACGAACCGCGCGGTGTCGGCGGCTTGTTCTTCGACGACTGGAGTGCCGGCGGATTCGTCCAGAGCTTCGGCCTGATGCGCAGTGTCGGCGATCACTTCCTGCCGGCTTACGTGCCGATCGTCGAACGTCGCAAGGACATGCCTTACGGCGAGCGCGAGCGCGAGTGGCAGCTGCTGCGGCGCGGCCGCTACGTGGAATTCAATCTGGTCTGGGATCGCGGCACGCTGTTCGGCCTGCAGTCCGGCGGCCGCACGGAATCGATCCTGATGTCGATGCCGCCGCAGGTCAGCTGGCGTTATGACCATCAGCCAGAACCGGCGTCTGCGGAGGAGCGGTTGTTGACCCACTATCTGCAGTCCAGGGACTGGCTGTAGCCCTGCAACGCGTGCGGATCCAGGCGCTATTCTGTTGGCCACGGTAACGGATCAAACTTGGCATGACGCTCACCGAACTGCGCTACCTCGTCAACCTCGAAAAGGAACGCCACTTCGGGCGCGCGGCCGAGCGTTCGTTCGTATCGCAACCGACCTTGTCGGTGGCGTTGAAGAAGCTGGAAGACGAACTGGGTGTCATCCTGTTCGAACGCAACCGCGGCGAAGCACGCCCCACGCCTGTTGGCGAACGCATCATCGCGCAGGCACGTACCGTCCTCGCCGAGGCGCGGCTGATCGAAGACATGGCGCGCGAAGGCCGCAATGAACTCTTCGGTCCGCTGCGCCTCGGCGCGATCTATACGGTCGGACCCTATCTGTTGCCGGGCCTGGTGCCGCTGATGCGCAAGCGCGCTCCCGAGATGCCGCTGGTCATCGAGGAGAACTTCACTGCACGCCTGCTCGAGCAGCTGCGCGACAACGAACTCGATGTCGCGATCGTCGCCTTGCCGATCGAACAGAGCGGCATGCAGACCTGGGCGCTGTACGACGAAGATTTCTTCGTCGTCATGCCGCCCGATCATCATTGGGCCGAGGTGCAACAGGTGCAGGCGCGCCAGCTCGCCGGCGAGCCGCTGCTGCTGCTGGGCTCCGGGCACTGCTTCCGCGAGCAGGTCATCGAAGCCTGTCCGAAATGCGTCGACATGGATGCCGACGGACCGCGTCCGCAAACCGGCAGCAGCCTGGAGACGATCCGTCACATGGTCGTCAGCGGCCTGGGTATCACGGTGCTGCCGCGTTCGTCGATCGACAATCGTCCCGAAGACAGCCTGCTGATCGCCAAGCCCTTCGTGCCGCCGGCGCCGCAGCGGCGCATCGCGCTGGCTTGGCGCAAGAGCTTTCCGCGCCGCAAGGTCGTGGATCTGTTGCAGGCCGCGGTGCTCGACTCCGGTCTCAACGGCGTACGCTTTCTGCCGGACGCACAACCTTCAAAAGACTAGCAGGCGCTAGAAGAGCATCCGCAGTCCGACGACGATCAACAGCGCGGCGAATGCGCGCTTGAGGACGACCGGCGACAGCGAGTGCGCCAGCTTTGCGCCCAGCGGCGCGAAGGTCACGCTGGCGACCGCGAGTGACGCGAACGCGGTGAGGCTGACATAGCCGAGATGCGGTGCGGGTACGCCGGTGGCGTCCCAGCCGGCCGAGACGAAGCCGAAGGCGCCGGCCCAGGCGATAGGGACACCACAGGCTGCGGCAGTGCCGACCGCGCGATGTACCGACAAGCCGCGCGCACTCAGATACGGCACGGTCAGCGAGCCTCCGCCAATGCCGACCAGCGACGACAAGGCGCCGATCACCACGCCGACCAGCGAGAGCTCGGCAGTGCCCGCGCGCAACTGATCGACGGTGGCCGTCGAGCTCTTGCTGAAGATCATCCGCAGCGCCACCAGCAACGCGCCGCCGCCCACCAGGCGACGCAAGGCATCGCCGCTCAAGGTGTCGGCAATGTAGGCGCCGGCAATCGCGCCAAGTGCGAGTCCGGGTCCGAAGCGCAGCAAGACCTGCCATGCGACGCCGTTGCGTCGGTGGTGAGCCAGAGTCGAGGAGATCGACGTTGCCGAGACGACCGCGAGCGAGGTGCCGATCGCGACCTGCATGTAGACCGCGTCGGCAACGCCGCTGGCATGCAGCACGAACGCCAAGGCCGGCACCATGATCAGGCCGCCGCCGACACCGAACAGTCCGGCCAGCACGCCGGCGCAGGCACCGGTGACGAGAAAGACCAGCAGATGCGACAGCAGTTGTTCCATGAGCCCTGATTCTTCGATTCTTCAGCTGCACTACAATTGGCGCGCATCCTAACCGATGATGAATGTGCTTAAGTTCCCCCGTCTTATGCGCACCAGCGGATTGGTCCTTGCGCTGCTGTGCGGTTCCGAAGCTTCCGCAAGCGCGGTCCGGGACGAGTTTCGCCAGGCCGCGACTGCGGCCGAACGCGGCGTGACGACGATCCTCAGCGACAGCATCGCGCTGCGCAGCTATGTGCTGTATCCCGATCTGCAGGCGCTGCGCCTGCAGGCGTTCCTGCGCAAGCCGGTCGATCCCGCGGTCGATGGCCAGATCGTCGACTTCCTGCAGACCGCGCCGGATATCACGGCGGTTGCCGATCTGAAGCAGGCCTGGCTGGGCAGTCTGGCCGACCGCGAGTTGTGGGCCGACTTCCTGCGTTATGGCGGCGGCCAGTCCAGCGATCCTGCGTTGCGATGCGCGGCGTTTCGCGCGCGCATCGCCGCCGACAGCACGGATGCCACGCTGGCCAGCGAATTGCGCGACTTCTGGCAATCCGCGCCGCAGATGCCGCAGAACTGCGTGCCGGCCTTCGACTGGCTGAAGGCACGCGGCCTGCTGACGGCGGATGTCGTCGAACAGCGCACGCGCAAGGCGCTCGAAGCGCGCAACACCGAGCTGGCGGACTGGCTGATCAAGACGCTGCCGGAAGAGCGGGTCGCGCCGCTCAGGCAATGGTCGGCATTGGTCGGCGATCCGCTCCGAACGCTGGAGAACATCGCACGCGACCCCGCCGCCAGTTTCGACTGGACGACATTGCAGCCGGCTTTCGATCGCGCCGCGACACGCGATCCGGTGCGCGCGCAGGCGGTGCTGAACCAGCTGGCGCCGCGTCTTGCGGCAAGCCAGCGTGACGAGCTGCGGCGCTCGGTCGCACTGGGGCTTGCGCTGGATCGCAGCGCAGATGCTCCGGAGGTCTATGCGAGCTTGCCGGACACGGTACTCGACGAGCGCTCGCGCGAGTGGCGCGTGCGCTCGGCGCTGTGGAACGGGCGCTATGCGCAAGCCTACGACTGGCTGCAGCGGATGCCGCCGACGCAGGCCGCTGATCCGCGCTGGACGTACTGGCGCGCGCGCAGCATTCAGCTGCTCGGTCGAGACGCCCGGGCCGTTTACGAATCGCTGCTCGGTGAAAACAGCTACTACGGCCTGCTCGCGGCTTATCGTCTGCAGCGCGGCTACGCGCCGCGCATGCGGGGCTTCGACGACGACGCCGGCATGCAGCGGCAGCTCTCGCAGCAGCCTGGTTTTGTTCGCGCGCAGGAGCTGTTCCTGCTCGGCGATCGCGAGCGCTGGGCGAACCTCGAGTGGTCGCGCGCGACGCGCGATCTCGACGCGGCGCAGAGCTTGCAGGCCGCGCGGCTGGCTTCGCGCTGGGGTTGGCATGTGCAGACCGTTGGCTTGCTGGCCAAGCAGGGCGTCTACGACCTGCTCGAGCTCAGCTATCCGAATGCCTACATCGCGCAGATCGGTGCAGCAGCCGACGACGTCGGCATGCCGCCGAACTGGATCTACGGCCTGATGCGGCAGGAGAGCCTGTTCAATGCACGCGCGCAATCGCCGTCGAATGCCTATGGATTGTTGCAACTGCTGCTGCCAACCGCGCGAGAAGTCGCCAAGCGGCGCGGCAGCGCGCGACCCGACGTCGAAGATCTGTTCCGGCCGGAGGTGAACATCCCGCTTGGCGCGACTTACCTGCGCGAGATGCGCGACCGCTTCGGCGGACAGTTCGCGCCGGCCACCGCGGCCTACAACGCCGGGCCGAATGCGGTGCAGCGCTGGCTGCCGGCCGCGCCGGTAGAAGGCGACATCTGGATCGAGAACATTCCGTACAACGAGACGCGCGGCTACGTGCAGAAGGTCATGTGGAACTTCGCGGTACGCGGCTGGCGCAGCGACGGCAAGCCGCAGGACCCCGCGGCGCTGCTGCGTCCGGTACAGCGCCCGTCACCGTGAAGGCCGGCAACGCCGAGTTGCCGCCGCAGGCGCGCCGCTATCTGGTCGGCGGCGCGGTGCGCGATCGTCTGCTGGGTTTGCCGGCTAACACCAACGACTGGGTCGTGCTCGGCGCGTCGCCGGAGCAGATGGAAGCGGGTGGCTTCCGAGCGGTCGGCAAGGATTTTCCGGTCTTCCTGCATCCGCAGACGCAGGAGGAATACGCGCTGGCCCGCACCGAGCGCAAGAGCGGGCACGGCTACAAGGGCTTCGTGTTCCATACCGGCCCAGACGTGACGCTCGAGCAGGATTTGCAGCGCCGCGACCTGACGATCAACGCGATAGCGGAAGATGCGGACGGCACGCTGATCGATCCCTGCGGCGGCAAGGCCGACATCGACGCGCGCAAGCTGCGCCACGTCAGCGACGCATTCACCGAAGACCCGGTGCGGGTGCTGCGCATCGCGCGCTTCATGGCGCGCTTCGCGTCGCTGGGTTTCACGGTGGCCGACGAGACGATGCAGCTGCTGCGGCAGATCGTCGACGCCGGCGAGGTCGATCATCTGGTGCCCGAGCGCATCTGGCAGGAGACCCATAAGGCGCTGATGAGCGCACGGCCATCGGCCTACTTCGAAACGCTGCACGCCTGCGGCGCGCTGGCGCGGGTGATGCCGGAACTGGCGGCGCTGTCCGGTGTGCCGCAGCGCGCGGACTATCATCCGGAAGTCGACAGCCTCGTGCATACGCTGATGTGCGTCGACGTGGCCGCGAAGATGAATACGGCGCTGCCGGTGCGCTACTCGGCGCTGGTGCATGATCTGGGCAAGGCGCTGACACCGCAGGGCGAGTGGCCCTCGCATCGGATGCACGAGCATCGCGGCGTGCCGCTGGTGGAGGCGATGTCGCAGCGGCTGCGCGTGCCGAACGAGTGTCGCGAGCTGGCGCTGATTCACACGCGCGAGCATCTGCTGATCCATCGCGTCCGCGAACTGCGGCCGCAGACGCTGCTGGAGCTGCTGGAACGTCTGCAGGCTTTCCGCAATGCCGAGCGTTTCGAGCAGTTGCTGCAGGCCGGTTGCTGCGATGCGCGCGGCCGGCTGGGTTTCGAAGATGCGGCTTATCCGCAAGTCGACTATCTGCGCGAAGCGCGCGCCGTCGCGACGGCGATCCAGGCGCGCGATCTGATGGCGGAAGGCCAGGCCCCGGGTGCCGAACTGGGGCAGGCCTTGCAGCGCCGCAGGGCTGAATCGCTGAAAGCCTGGCGCGACACGCTCCCGCGCTGATTTCTCAAGCTATTGTATTCATGAGAATAAAAGTTCTTGACGGCAATCAATTGCCGGAGCAATATCTGCCTCGGCAAATATTGCCCTGACAGAGAGTCTCGCGGAGAAGCTCGTGACGACCGCGCATTACGATCCCAAAACCTTTCGCTCCAGCACGGGTATCGGCTACCTGCTGAAGCTGTCGCACACGCTGATGCACGAGCGTGCCGACGTCGTGTTTGCCAGCCAGGACGTCAACTTCGTGCAGTGGATCGCGATGGTCAAACTGCGCGAGGGCATCGTCAAAACCGCGAGCGAACTGTGCCGCTCGATGTGCCATGACAACGGCGCGATCACGCGCATGCTCGACCACCTGGAGCAGCGCGGCTATCTCGAGCGCAATCGCAGCCAGCAGGATCGGCGCGTCGTCGAGCTGGTGCTGACCACGGCCGGCGAACAGAAGGTCGACGAACTCAAGCCGCAGCTGGTGACGCTGCTCAACGAGACGCTGTCCGGCTTCGACGCCGCCGAGTTTGCCGAACTGACGCGCCTGCTCAACAAGCTGATTGCGGCATTGCAGGCCAGCGAGCCGACGCCCATCGGAGCGGCGTCATGAAGTCTCGCATCGTATCGCTGGCGCTCGGCGCTGCCTTGAGCGCGGCGCTCGCAGGCTGCGTGACGCCGCCGACCTATGAACCGAAGTTGCAGCTGATCACAACGACGACGCTGGGCCTCGGCACCCAGCCGCGCGCGGCCGTCGCCGAAGGCTGGTGGCAGGCCTATGGCGATGCGCAGCTCAATCAGCTGATCGATACCGCCTTGCGCGACAGCCCGACCCTGGCGCAGGCATTGGCGCGTTTCGCCAGCGCTCAGGCGCAGGTTCAAGCCGCGGGAGCGCCGCTGCGCCCCGGTTTTACGCTCGATGGCGAGGAAGTGCGCCAACGCTACTCGGAGAACTACATCATCCCGCCGCCGCTCGGCGGCGGCGTGTACTGGCAGGGCCAGGTCGGTCTCAACATGAACTGGAGCCTCGATTTCTGGGGCCGTCAGGCCGCGCTGCTCGAGCAGGCGCGCGCGGTCGGCGACGCCAGCGCGCTCGATGCCGCGAGTGCGCAGCTCGCCCTGTCCGGCGCGATCGCCCAGGCCTATGTCGAGCTCTACAAGAGTTGGGCACTGGGCGATATTGCCGAGCGCAGCGAGCAGCAGCGCATCGAACTGCTCAAGCTCGCGGGCCAGCGCGTCAGCGCCGGACTCGATACGCAGATCGAACTGAAGAACGCCGAAGCCCTGGTGCCGCAAGCACGCGCGGCGCGGCTGCAGGCCGAGGCGACGCGTGAGCTGGCGGTGCATCGTCTTGCCGAACTGAGCGGCCAGGGCGCCGGCGCCTACGCGCAGATCGGCCGCCCGCATCTGAATCTCGACATCGCGCTGCCGCTGCCGGAAGAACTGCCGCTGGATCTGCTCGCGCGCCGTCCGGACGTGCTTGCGGCGCAGGCGCGCGTCGCGGCGGCCACCGCCGGTCGTGAGGCGGCCCGCACCGCGTTCTATCCCGACATCAACCTGCGCGCCTTCGCCGGCGTCGCGTCGATCGGTCTGGATCATCTGTTCGAAAGCAGCAGCACGACCTACGGCGCCGGTCCGGCCATCCATCTGCCGCTGTTCGACTCGCAGCGCCTGAAGGCCGGCTATCGCGGCGCGACGGCGAGCCTCGACAGCGCAATTGCCGACTACAACGCGATCGTGCTCGAAGCGGTGCGCCAGGTTGCCGACCAGCTCAGCAATACGCGCTCGATCAATGAGCAGCTGGTGCAGCAGAAGCAGGCGCTGGCCGCCGCCGAACAGGCCTACTCGATCGCGCAGCGACGCTATGCCGCTGGCCTGACCAGCCAGCTGATCGTCCTCAATGCCGAATCTCAAGTGCTGAACCTGCGCCGCGAACTCGTGATGCTGCAGGCCAGCCAGTCGTCGGCGCGCGTGCGCCTGCTGCTGCAGCTCGGCGGCAGTTTCGATCCCAACACCCTCAAATCTGCTGCATCGGTAGAAAGCGGTCCCGGAGTGAAATCATGAATGCGCCCACAACTTCCACTGCAAACGCCAAGCGCCAGCGCGGCCTGTTGACCCTGACGGCCGTCGTTGCATCGGGTGTGCTTGCCTGGAGCGCGTACTGGTTCCTGCATGCGCGCCATTACGAGCATACCGACGACGCCTATGTCGCCAGCGACCTGATCCAGATCACCAGCGAGCAGGCCGGTACGGTGACGGCGATCCATGTCGATGACACTCAGCATGTCGAGCGCGGCCAGGTGCTGCTGGAACTCGACAAGGCCGATGCCGAAGTCGCAATGGCCGAGGCCGAGGCCGCGCTGGCTCAAGCCGTGCGCGGCGTGCGCGGCATGCAGGGCCAGGTCGCGACGCTGCAGGCGCAGAGCGAACAGCGCGAAGTCGTGCTGGCGACGGCGCGGGCGAACCTGAAACGCCGCCAGTCGATTGCCGGCGACGGCGCGGTGTCCGCCGAAGAGCTGGCGCATGCTTCGGATGAGGTGTCGTCGCTGCAGGCGGCGTTGAATGCGACGCGCGAGCAGCTGGCGACCGCGCAGGCGCAGATCGACGGCACGACGGTGCAGACGCATCCGCAGGTGCTGCAGGCTGTCGCGCGTCTGCGCGAAGCCGCGCTGGCACTGCAGCGGACCCGGCTCATCGCGCCGGTCAGCGGCGTCGTCGCCAAGCGCGGCGTGCAGCTCGGTGCGCGGATTGCGCCGGGAACGCCGCTGATGGCGGTCGTGCCGCTCGACCAGGTCTGGGTCGATGCCAACTTCAAGGAAGTGCAGCTGCAGCACATGCGCATCGGCCAGCCGGTGGAACTGCACGCGGATCTGTATGGCAACGACGTCGAGTATCGCGGCCATATCGCCGGCGTTTCCGCCGGCAGCGGTTCTGCCTTCGCATTGCTGCCGGCGCAGAACGCGTCCGGCAACTGGATCAAGGTCGTGCAGCGCGTGCCGACGCGCATCGTGCTCGATCCGCAGCAGCTCAAGGAGCATCCGCTGCGCGTCGGCCTGTCGATGTCCGCGCGCGTCGATCTGCGTGCCAGCGCCGACGAGATGCCGGCCTTGCGCGTCGAGCCGCAGCGTCTGCTGGCCGCCGTCGCCGACACCGCGCTGGATGAACGCATCGCGTCGATCATCAGCGCCAACGCCGGCAAGTCCTCGTTCTAGAGCTTCCCCGTGAGCGCAGCCAACACACAGGCACGCGGCGTCCCGCTCGAAGGCGGCGCGAAGGCGATGGTCGCGATGGCCCTCGCGCTCGGCACCTTCATGCAGGTGCTCGACACGACGATCGCCAACGTCTCCATCCCGACCATCGCCGGCAATCTCGGCGTCGCGCCGGACCAGGGCACTTGGGTCATCACGTCGTTCGCGGTCGCCAACGGCATCTCGGTGCCGCTGACCGGTTGGCTGATGATGCGCTACGGCGTGGTCCGCACCTTCGTCGTGTCGGTGCTGCTGTTCACGCTCGCATCGCTGCTGTGCGGCCTGTCGTGGAGCCTGGAGTCGCTGATCGCATTCCGCGTCATGCAGGGCGCCGTGTCGGGGCCGATGATCCCCGGTTCGCAGGCGCTGCTGCTGGCGCTGTTCCCGCCCGAGAAGAAAGGCACGGCGCTGGCGATCTGGTCGATGACGACGCTGGTCGCGCCGATCTGCGGGCCGCTGCTCGGTGGCTGGATCTCCGACAACTACAGCTGGCCGTGGATCTTCCTGATCAATGTGCCGGTCGGCATCGCCTGCGCGGCGATCTGCTGGAGCGGCCTGAAGAACTCCGAGACGCCGACCCGCAAGCTGCCGGTCGACGGTATCGGTTTCGCGCTGCTGGTGGTGTGGATCGGTGCGCTGCAGATCGTGCTCGACACCGGCAAGGATGCCGACTGGTTCTCGTCGCCGCATATCGTTGCGCTGTCGATCGTCGCCGTCGTTGGCCTGATCGCCTTCCTGATCTGGGAGCTCAACGAAGAGCATCCGATCATCGATCTGTCGCTGTTCAAGAATCGCAATGTCGTGTTCGGCACGATTGCGCTGTGCGTCGGCTATGCCATCTTCTTCGGCAACACCGTGCTGCTGCCGCTGTGGATGCAGACCCAGCTGTCCTATACCGCCACCTGGGCCGGCATGGTCGCGGCGCCGAGCGGCGTCATCGCGGTGCTGATCTCACCGATGGTCGGCAAGCTGATCGGCAAGGTCGACGCGCGCGCCATCGCGACGTTCTCGTTCGTCGCTTTCGGTGTCTCGTACTTCATGCGCGCCGGCTACACCGCCGATGCCGACTTCTGGTCCTTCACCTATCCGTTGCTGGTGCAGGGCCTGGGCATGGGCACGTTCTTCGTCGCGATGATCACGATCAGCCTGCACGGCGTGTCGCCCGAGCGCATCCCGTCGGCTTCGGGTCTGACCAACTTCCTGCGCATCACGGCAGGCAGCTTCGCGGCCTCGATCACGACGACGTTCTGGGACCGTCACAAGGCGCTGCACCAGACGCATCTCGCCGAAGCTTCAAGCGTCTACGATCCGGTGATGCAGCAGACGCTGCAGCAGATGTCCGCGCAGGGTTTGACGCACGACCAGTCGGTTGCCGTGATGAGCCACACGCTGTCCGGTCAGGCGTATCTGCTGTCTTCGCTCGACTACTTCTGGATTTCGGCCTGGATGTGCCTGTCGCTGATCGGCATCGTCTGGATGACACGCCGGCCGAGCGGTGGGGCGGCTGTGGCGGCGGCAGACTGATCCCGCAGGAGCGGCAGCCGGGTGAAACCCGGTCTGCACCCGGGCTATGACTGTGCGGCAAACAGCAGCAGGCCGGCACCGAAGATGATGCGATACCAGGCAAAGATCGTGAACGTATGGGTCTGGATGTAATTCAGCAACCATTTGACGGCGATGAACGCGACGATCGCCGAGGTCACGAAGCCGACGGCGAACGCGGTCCAGTCCTCCTGCGCGAAGGCCGGCGTGCCGACCAGACGCAGGGTTTCGTAGCCGGTCGCGGCGAACATCGTCGGAATGCCGAGCACGAAGGCGAATTCGGTGGCCTTGGTCCGCAGCGTCATGCCGGCCAGCATCGCGGCGAAGATCGTCGCGGCCGAGCGCGAGGTGCCGGGAAAGACTGCCGCGAGGATCTGCGCGGCGCCGACGATGATCGCGACTTTCCAGGTCAGGACGTCGTTGAGCGGCATGCGCGCCGCGATGCGTTCGATCAGCAGGATCGCGACGCCGCCGACGATCAGTGCCAGCGCGACCGGCGTCAGCGTTTCCGGCAGCTCGAAGCCGAGCTTCTTCGCAACCAGCCCGCCGATGCAGGTGATCAGGAACGCGACCGACAGCTTGTAGAGATAGTCGCGTTGCGCGGCGTCACCCAGGTTCGACGCAAGGCCCCACAGGCGTTCGCGGTAGATCAGAACGACTGCCAGCATCGCACCGGCCTGGATGCCGATGTTGAACAGATCCGAGCGGTGGCCGAGCCATTGTTCGGCGATCAGCAGATGGCCGGTGCTGGAGATCGGCAGGAACTCGGTGATGCCCTCGATGATGCCGAGCCAGATGACGTTGATCAGGTCGCTCACAGCTGTGGGTAAACTCATGGTTATTGAAGACGACAAGATTACCCGGAGTGGAGATCGCTGTGTCTGACCATCAGCCGTCCGTAGTGCTTGTGACCGGCGCCGCCCGGCGGATCGGCGCGGCGATCGCGCGGGTGCTGCACGGCGCCGGCTGGAATGTGGTGTTGCACGCGCATCGCTCGCAGGACGAGCTGTCGGCGCTGGTGGCGGAACTCAACGCTGTACGGGCCGACTCGGCGTTTCCGCTGCTTGCGGACCTGCAGGATGCCGCCGCGATCGACTCGCTGGCCCGCGCAGCGCAGGCGCGCTGGCAGCGCCTCGACGCGCTCGTCAACAACGCGTCGAGCTATTACCCGACCGCGCTTGGCACGATCGGCGCCGCGCAGATCGATGAACTCGTCGGCTCGAACCTGCGCGCGCCGCTGTTGCTGACCCAGGCCTGTGCGGCGCTGTTCGCCGAACGCGCCGCCGTGGTCAATATCGTCGACACCCAGGTGCCGCATCCGCAGCCCGGTTACGCACCGTACTTCGCAGCGAAGGCGGGGCTGTGGTCGCTGACCGAGACGCTGGCGCTGGAGCTGGCGCCGCGCATACGCGTCAATGCCATTGCGCCCGGGCACATGCTGTGGGCGAGCAGCGGCGAGGAACACAGCGCTATGCATCAGCGCGAAATGGCGCGCATTCCGCTGGGCCGCCTCGGCGGTCCCGATGAAGTCGCGCGCGCGGTACGCTTTCTGTTGTCACCGGATGCGGCCTACATCACTGGCGCCATCCTGCCGGTCGATGGCGGACTGCGCCTCCGCTAGCGCCTGTTGACGCCGGCTTGCGCGAACCGCTGGACGCGGATCGACCGCAACAGCAGCGCTCCGATCAGGAGCGCCAGCCATAGGAGATCGATCGCACCGCCGTTGCCGCCGCCATTGGCCGTAGTCGGGCTTGGCGTTGGCGTTGGCGTCGCCGTTGGCACCGATGTCGGTACCACTGTCGGGCTGGCGGTCGGGAGGGGCGTCGGCGATGGCGTAGGGCTTGTCGTCGGCGTTGCGGTGGCGGTCGGCGTCGCTGTTGCCGTCGGAGTCGCGGAGGGCCTTGCGGTCGGCGTCGCCGTCGGTGTGGCGGTGGGCGTGGGGGTCGCGGCCGGCAATGTGAGGCGGACGATCGAACCGCCGTTGCTTGGCCCCAGCCGACCGGCAGTGACCAGGAGCGCGCTGTTGTCGAGCGCGACCAGTCCGGAAGGCAGCGCGCCTTCATTGCCGCCAAAGCTATAGAGGTTCGTGAACACGGCGTCGGCGCCAATCCTGAACAGCGTGCCATAGCCGTTGCTTCCGCCGCGCGGCGTGATGCCATACAGGCTGCCGTCCGGCGCGGCGATCAATCGTGCCTTCGGGGAGATGCCGACGTCATCGGCGAATGCATGCACGACGCTGAGCGTGCCAGCACTGTTGATGCGGAACACCACGCCGCGGTCGACAATGCCGCCGGATTGGGTCATGCCGTAGAACAGGCCATCCGCACCCTGCGTGAGGCGAGTGACCGGGGTGCTGCCGTCATTGCCCGAAAACGAGTGCAGCATCGTGAGCTTGCCGGCTGCGGTGATGCGGAACACCGTTCCGCGCGACGCGGCGCCGCCGGTCGATGTCGTTCCGTAAAAGTCACCGTCAGCACCCTGAGTCAGGCCAGCCATCGGTGTCGCTCCATCGGCACCGGTGAAACGATGCAGCACTGCGAGGCCACCGCCAGGCGATACGCGGAAAACCACGCCTCGAGACGTTCTGTCGCTGCCGAAAATCGGGCCGTCCTGTGTGGTGCCGTAAAGGCCGCCATCGCTGGCGGCCACCAGGCCTTCATTCGGCGTGATGCCTTCGGACTGGATGAAGACATAAAACGTCGACTGCGTGCCGGTCGGACTCCGCTTGAAGATGGTCCCGAGATCCGGTGCGCCGCCGGATGGAGTGGTGCCGTACAGGTTGTTGCCGGCATCCCGAACCAGCCCGGCGGGGAACTCGCCGTCTGCGCGCCCAAAGGCATGCAGCACGACGGGATTGCCGGGCGGATCTACGACGAATACGGTACCGGCATCGGTCTCTCCGCCGAATTCGGTCGTGCCGTAGAAACGTCCGTCCGTGCCGCGCAGCAGGTCTCCAGACGGCCGGTGTGCATCCGACGCGGTGAAGGAATGGAGCACGCTGAAGCTGCCGGATCGCGAAATGCGGAACGCGGTGCCGCGCCCATGGGCGCCGCCCGATGGGGTGGTGCCATAGAGGTTGCCGTCACTGCCTTCGACGAGGGCGTCTGCTGCGCTGTAACCGTCGTCGGCCGAGAAGGCGTGCAACACCGTCGGCACGCCCGCCACGATGCTGAAGATCGTTCCATACCCGTAAGTGCCGCCGGCAGTCGTCGTGCCATACAGCGTGCCATCGGACGTTCGCAGCAATGGTGCGGCGGGCCGGCTGCCGACGGCCCCGGTTGTCGAGAAAGAGTGCAGCACGGAGACAGTGCGGCCGGCATCCAGGCGAAATACCGTCCCCGCGTTCGAGTCGCCCCACGAACGGGTTGTTCCGTAGAACTCGCCGTTGTCGACGGCGACAAGACCCGACACCAGATCGGAAAATGCTGCAGGTGAGAACGACTGCAGGGTGCTGATGCCGCCGGACGGTGAGACGAGAAAGACCACCCCGGCGCTGGATGCGCCGCCGTAATAGGTTGTGCCATAGAGGTTGCCGTCACCACCCACTGCGAGGTCGGTGACCGGGTAATACCCGCCCTGGCTGCTGAACGAGCCCAGCATCGTGTGCGTTCCGTTGGGCGAGATGCGAAACACGGTGCCGCGATCCGCACTGCCACCGGCGCTGGTGGTGCCGTACAGGTTGCCATCCGCGGTGCGTACCAAGCCGGCGAATGGCGCGCTTCCATCAGATCCTGCAAATGAATGCAGCAGGCTATAGCTGCCGCTCAGGCTGATGCGGAATACGGTGCCCTTGCGCTCAACGCCGCCGTAGGGCGTCGTTCCATACAGCTGGCCGTCGTCGCCCAACTGCAAGCCACCCTGCGGAAGCTGGCCGTCCGCTCCCGAGAATGAATGAAGGACAGTGACGGCACCCGCCGGAGTGAGACGGAAAACCGTGCCCATCGCAAACTCGCCGCCGGTGCTGGTCACTCCGTAGAAGTTGCCATCGCCAGCCTGAACCAGCCGCCGGCTGGGGTTTCTCGGCGAGCCCTGCTGGAAAGACACCACCGCATCGCCCGTGACGCCGACGCTGGAAGTGCCTGCGCGCGGTATGGGGCCATCGGTCTTGGATTGCTGTGCCGATGCAGCGGTCTCGCTGCTGCGCGCCGAAGCGGCCGACGGTGGCCCGAGCAGCGCCAGCAGCATCGTTGCTATCACGCCCGTTTGCCGAATGCGCATCGTACCCCCTTGGCCCGCAACCCTAAGTGCGGGTGCTGTCCTTAGCTCTGGGCGACTGGTGTGCGACGACAACCGTGGTTCTTGACGCATCCAGTCTCGGCGCAATGTAGCGCCCGGCGCAGCCGCTTCGCAATGTGCGCCGTGCGCGCGATGCCGCGGTGACCTATCGAGCCAGGGCGAACGTCTCGGCGGCAGCACCCAACGCGACGCCGTTGGTGCCGTAGCGCCGTTCCTCGAATCGCAGCGCGCCAGCGTGATCGATCGTCAGTACCGTGCAGGCGCGCGTGCCGTACTCGGTGCTGCGGATGAACGGGGTCGACAGCAGGCGTTCGAGCTGCAGGCCGACACCGGTATCCGGCAGTTCGGCATCGCTGATCGTGCCTTCGTCGGCGAGTGCCGCGAACAGCGATTCGCTCGATGCTGTGCCCGCGGCGGCCCACTGCTCCAGGGTGCCGCGCAGGCGCAGCAGTTTCGGCCAGGGCGTGTCGAGGCTGGCGTTGCTGACGGCGTGGACACCGTTGTGCAGGCTGCGTGGCGGCATCACCGATTGATTGCCGATGTAGACCGTCTCGGCGCCGTCGCTCGGAGCATCGCCGAGCAGCAGATTGAATCCGGCATAGCGCGCCGCGTTGCCGCTGAGGCTGTCGGCGTACTCCGACGCGCTGCGGCTGCCGCGCAGGAAATCCGCGACCAGCGCTCCGCGCGACGGCGCCTTCGGGTCCGGCAATTCCATGCGCCGCACGTTGGTCACCGCGGCCCAGCGGCCGTCGCGATGGCAGGCCATCCAGGTGCCGCCCTGCAGCAGGTCGCGGCCACCGTAGATATCTGGCGCGTCGTTCCACCAGGCGGCGGCGGCGGTCGGGCGCGCATGAAACTCGTCGCGGTTGGCGGCAACGACGAGGCGATAGCGGGGATGCGCGTTCAACGCGAAGGCAATCAGGCACATGGCGGCAGCTTCGGCGGCCTTCGGCGGGGCGTCAACCGCTGTCAGGGTCGGCGCAGGTTCAGGCGCCTCGTCTAGGCTAAGGTTCATTTCACGAGAGCCGCTTTCGCGGACGCCGCAGACGGAACATGAGAACTTCGATCGCGATGAACGACAGCGCAAGGGAATACGAACAGGAACGCCGCGCCGAGATCGAGCGCTGGCTCGCCGCGCCGCCGGACTGGGGTACGCGCCTGATGGCGCAGCCGGGCAAGATGGCGGCCAATGCCGCGCGCCAGTTCGTGCCGGTGTCGGTGCTGCGCGGCAGTCTGCGCACGCTCGAGCGTGCCGCCGGCCGCCTGTCGGATGCACGCAGCGTGCTGCGCTGGGCGGGCGTGACGAACCTTGATGAGATCGCGGCCTGGCCGCTGAGCGAGTGCGACCAGCTCGCGCTCAAGGTGCAGCGCCGCGCGATGCTGCTCGGTGGCGGCAGCGGCGCGGTGTTCGGCATCGGCGGCGCGGTCGGCATGGTCGCCGACGTGCCGACCCTGCTGACGGTGGCCTTGCGCACGATCCACCGCACCGCTTATTGCTACGGCGAGGATTGGCAACAGGCGGCGGATCGCAGCATGGTGATCGGCGTGTTCGCGCTGGCTTCGGCGAACTCGCTGGACGAGAAGCGCGATGCCTGGGCCGCGTTGCGTGATGGCCAGGGTCTGCTCGACGCGGCCTGGCGCGACGGCGTCGAGCGCGTCGCCGAGCGGCAGATCGCCAAGGATGCCGCGCAGTTCAGTCTGCAGACCCTGGCGTCGCGGATCGGCTTGCGCCTCGGTGCGCGCAAATCTGCGGGTGTCGTGCCGGTCCTCGGCGCGGTGATCGGCAGCGCGATCAATGCCGACTATCTGCGCGATCTTTCGCGGGTGTCGCAGCGCGTGTTGCAGGACCGCTGGCTGCGCCGCCACGCCGAGCGCGGCTGAGTCAGATCTCGCTGATCAGATCTCAAAGGCGGCGAGGATCGGACAGGGCCGGCCCGCGTCGGACGCGCATTGCCGCGCCAGGCGCCGCAGGCCGTTGCGCGCGCGTTCCATTTCAGCGATCTGTTCGTCGAGCCGGGCGATTCGTGCCTGCGCCAGCTCGCGGGCGCGGCGGTGGTCGTGGCCGGCATCGAGCGCGAGCAGTTCACGGATTTCCTCGAGCGTGAAACCGGCTTTCTGCGCCATGCGGATGAAACGCAGGCGCCGCAGGTCGTCGTCGCCGTAGTGGCGGATGCCGCCGCTGCCGCGCGGCGTGGCGAGCAGCCCTTTGCGCTGATAGAAGCGCACGGTCTCGACGCCGACACCGCCGGCTTCGGCGAATCGGCTGATCGACAGCGACAGGGCTTGACTCCGTACCATGGTACGGACCGTATCCTGCTTCGCATCGCCACTGCAAGGCGCCCAGGCATCCGGAGATCCAATGAACACCTCGACCCGCAAGACCGCAACGCTCTATCGCATGGTGATGGGCGAGCACCTCTGCCCGTTCGGCCTGCAGGCGCGTCACCTGCTGCGCAGCGAAGGCTACGACGTCGACGATCGCTGGCTGACCTCACGCGAGGCGGTCGAGGCGTTCAAGGCTGAGCACGGCGTGAAGACCACGCCGCAGGTCTTCATCGGCAGCGAGAGGATTGGTGGCTACGACGACCTGCGCCGCCACCTCGGCAAGCCGGTGGTCGATCCGAATGCGACCAGCTACCGGCCGGTCGTCGCGCTGTTCGGCATGACGCTGCTGATGGCGCTGGCCGCCAGCACCGCGGCCTTCGGTACGCCGCTGACGGCGCAGGCCGGTGCCTGGTTCATCGCGTTCAGCATGGCGGCGCTGGCCTTGCTCAAGCTGCAGAACGTCGGCCGCTTCGCGACGATGTTCCTGAACTACGACCTGCTCGCCAGGCGCTGGGTGCCGTATGCGCGCATCTATCCGTTCGCCGAAGGCCTCGCCGGCATCCTGATGATCGCCGGCGTCGCCAACTGGCTGTCGGTGCCGGTCGCGCTGTTCATCGGCACGATCGGCGCGGTCTCGGTGTTCAAAGCGGTGTACATCGATCGCCGTGAACTCAAGTGCGCCTGCGTCGGCGGCGGCAGCAACGTGCCGCTCGGCTTCGTGTCGCTGACCGAGAACCTGATGATGATCGGCATGGCGATCTGGATGGCGCTCGCCGAGTGGGGCGGCATGGCGGGTATCGGGCACGCCATGTAGGCCTAACAGGCGCCTGTGATTGCCGGGCTGTCGCAATGGGGATAGTCTGTTGTTGCACTGCAACATTGATTGATCCCCATGGCCGAACCCGCTCAGCATCATGTCGTCATCGTCGGTGGAGGCTTCGCCGGCCTGCATGCGGCCCAGCGTCTGGGGCGTGCCGGTTGCCGCGTGACGCTGCTCGACAAGCGCAACTTCCAGCTGTTCCAGCCGCTGCTGTACCAGGTTGCCACTGGCGCGATTCCGCCCGGCGACATCGCGATCCCGCATCGCGTCGTGCTGCGCAGATACAAGAACGTGATGTGCCTGACCGCGGCGGTCTTCGAGCTCGATCCGGCGACGCGCACCTTGCGCCACGAACACGGCGAGTTGAACTACGACACGCTGATCGTCGCGACCGGCGTCAAGCATCACTACTTCGGCCGCGACAGCTGGCGTGCCTTCGCGCCGGGCCTGAAGACGGTCGAGCACGCACTGGAAATTCGCCGCCAGCTGTTCTCGGCTTTTGAACTCGCCGAGGCGAGCAGCGATCCGGCCGAGCGTGCGCGGCTGCTGCGCTTTGTCATCGTCGGCGGCGGTTCCACCGGCGTCGAACTCGCCGGGGCGATCGGCGAGCTGGCGCAGAAGACCATGGTCGCCGACTTCCGCAACATCGATTCGCGCGACGCACAGGTGCTGCTGGTCGAAGGCGCCGAAGACGTCCTACCGCTGTACGCGGCGCCGTTGCGCAAGGCGGCGCGCCGGCATCTCGAGCAGCTCGGCGTCAGTGTGCGCACCAAGACCATGGTCGAGGATCTCGGCCCGGACTTCGTGCGCATGCGCAGCGGCGAGCAGACCGAAACCGTCGAGGCAGCGACGATCCTGTGGGCGGCCGGCGTGCGCGCCTCCTACTTCGGCGAGATTCTCGCCGAGCGCATCGGTGTGCTGCTCGACCGCGGTGGACGCGTCAAGGTCGATGCCGATTGCTCGCTTGCAGGGCGCCCGGAAATCTTCGTCGTCGGCGACCTGGCGCGACTGACGGATGCCGCAGGCCGCGACGTGCCTGGCCTCGCCCCGGCGGCGATCCAGCAGGGCCGCTATGTCGCCGACGTCATCGTCCGCCGCCTGCGCGGCAAGCCGGCGCCCAAGCCCTTCCGTTATCGCGACATGGGTTCGATGTCGGTGATCGGTATGAATCGCGCGGTCGGCGATCTGCGCTTCATCAAGGTCACCGGCGTGATTGCCTGGCTGATCTGGGCTTTCGTGCACATCATGTCGCTGATCAGCGTCGAGCAGCGCATGCGCGTGTTTCTGCAGTGGACCTGGAAGTATTTCACTCGCAAGGAAGGCGACCGCTTGATCACCGGCGCGCCGCCGAAAACACGGGTTCTGCGTCAGGAATTGCAGAAAAGCCTCGCCGACTAGCGTCGCCGGCCGGCGGACCGGCTGTCACTTTTCCGCCATCTGGCTGTCATACACTGACCAGTCCAGACAGGGACAAGTAGCTGATGACCACCGAGGCGCCGACGCTGGAGTTCCAGCCCACAGAGCTGTTTCTGAACCGCGAGCTGTCGCTGCTCGAGTTCAACCGGCGCGTGCTCGAACAGGCCAAGGACGAGCGCGTGCCACTGCTCGAACGCCTGAAGTTCATGTGCATCTCCAGCTCCAACCTCGACGAGTTCTTCGAGGTTCGCGTTGCCGGCCTGCAGCAGATGGCCGAGCTGACGCCCAACCAGCGCGGCACCGAAGGCATGACGCCCGGCGAGACCCTGGCGGCGATCAGCGGGCGCGCGCATGAGTTGGTCGAAGCCCAGTATTCGGTCTTCAACGACGTGCTCATTCCGGCGCTTGAGAAAGAGCGCATCCGCTTCCTGCGCCGCTCCGAATGGACGCCGGAGCAGGACGCCTGGCTGAAGAACTATTTCCAGAACGACCTGCTGCCGGTGCTGTCGCCGATCGGACTCGATCCGGCGCACCCGTTTCCGCGCATTCTCAACAAGTCGCTGAATTTCATCGTCCAGCTGTCCGGCAAGGACGCCTTCGGCCGCAATACCGGCTTTGCCGTCGTGCAGGCGCCGCGCGCGCTGCCGCGCCTGATCCAGCTGCCGGCCGACGTGCCGGGCACCGGCCCCAGCGATTTCGTGTTCCTGTCCAGCGTCATCCATGCCTATGTCGACGACCTGTTCCCCGGCATGGAAGCGACCGGCAGCTATCAGTTCCGCCTGACCCGCAACTCCGACCTGCTGGTCGACGAGGAAGAGGTCAAGGACCTGATGGAAGCGCTCGAAGGCGAACTGTCGCAGCGCCAGTGGGGCGACATCGTCCGCCTCGAGGTCGCGCACAACTGCCCCGAGCATCTGTGGCAATACCTGATGGAAGTCGCGCAGTTGACGCCGGCCGACGTCTATCAGGTCAACGGCCCGGTCAACCTGCATCGCCTGATGACGATGCCGGACATGGTTGACCGCCCCGATCTGAAATACCCGCCGCACACGCCGCGCGTGCCCAAGGTGTTCAGCAGTGCGGACCTGTTCGCGGCGATCCGCGAACGCGACCTGATGCTGCATCATCCTTACGAATCGTTTGTGCCGGTCGTCGATTTCCTGCGTCACGCGGCGCGCGATCCGAAGGTGCTGGCGATCAAGCAGACGCTGTACCGCACCGGCGACAAGTCGGCGATCGTCGATGCGCTGCTCGAGGCGGCGCGCAACGGCAAGGAAGTCACCGTCGTCGTCGAGCTGCGCGCGCGCTTCGACGAAGAGGCGAACATCGATCTTGCCGAACAGCTGCAGGACGTCGGCGCCCATGTCGTCTACGGCGTCGTCGGCTACAAGACCCACGCCAAGATGTGTCTGGTCGTGCGCCGCGAGGAAGCGGCGCAGCCCGGCGGCTCCAGCCTGCGTCACTACGCGCATCTGGGCACCGGCAACTACCATCCGCGCACGGCGCGCATGTACACCGACTACGGCCTGTTCACCGCCGATCCGCAGATCTGCAAGGACGTCCACGCGGTGTTCCTGCAGCTGACCAGCCTCGGCAAGCTGACCAAGCTCGATCGCCTGCTGCAGTCGCCGTTCACGCTGGCGAAGATGCTGCACGTCAAGATCGACCGCGAGATCGAGCATGCCAAGGCCGGCAAGCCGGCGTCGATCGTCGCGAAGATGAATGCGCTGGTCGAGCCGGAAATCATCCAGGCGCTGTATCGGGCCTCGAAGGCTGGCGTGAAGATTCAGCTGATCGTGCGCGGCATGTGTTCGCTGCGGCCCGGCGTGCCGGGGCTGTCGGAGAACATCGAGGTGCGATCGATCATCGGTCGCTTCCTGGAGCACCAGCGCTGCTATTACTTTGCCAACGACGGCGACGGCGAGCTCTATCTGTCGAGCGCCGACTGGATGGAGCGCAATCTGTTCCGCCGTGTCGAGATCGCTTTCCCGATCCTCGACAAGAAGATCCGCACCCGCATCCTCGGCCATCTGCAGGCCTATCTCGCCGACTCTGCGCAGAGCTGGATGCTGCAACCCAACGGCGCGTACAGCCAGCCGCTGCGCGACGGCAGCGTCTCGACGCAGCAGAAGTATCTGGAAGAAGGCGGCTAAGCTGCCGCGCGCTCAGGCCAGCAGCCGGACCTTGAGCTGAGCTGCCGTCAGATACTCGGTTTCCTGTTCGAGATCGGCGACCGTCAGCGGGTGCTGGGCAAGCCAGGTCTTGCGCGTGAAGCTCAGGTCGTAACCACGGCGATTGGCGGCGACGCGCACCGGCGGGTTGAGGTCCGGCGTGCGTGAGCGGTGCAGCAGATAGGCCAGGCGCAGGATCAGCGCCAGGCGCTTGAGCGGCTCGACCCAGATCGTCGGCACTTCATCCAGGGTTTCCAGCGCGAAGCGGCCGCGATGCAGGCGCACCAGCGCGGCGAGCAGCCGCTGTTCGGTCTGCGAGAAGCCCTGCAGATCGCTGTTCCGCAGGATGTAGCCGCTGTGCTTGTGATAGCCGTTGTGCGTGATCGCCAGGCCCACTTCGTGCAGCCGCGCGGCCCAGTCGAGGTACTGGCGCGCAAGCCGCGTCTCCAGGCCCCAGGTCTTCGCGACCTGATCGAGAATCTTCAATGCGGTTCGCGACAGGCTGTCGGCATGTGCCTGGTCGACGGCGTAGCGGCTGGCCATCGCGCGCACCGAATCGTTGCGCACATCGCGGTCGCTGAGGCGGCCGAGCAGGTCGTAGACCACGCCTTCGCGCAGCGCACGCTCGGAAGTCTGCATCTCTTCGATGCCGAGCGCGTCGAACACGCCGGCCAGTACGGCGAGGCCGCCGACGAAGACCGGGCGGCGGTCTTCGCGCAGATCGGGGAAGTCGATTTCGTCGACATGCTTGCGGGTCAGCAGCAGCTCGACCGCGCGCTCGATGTCGAGCCGGCCGATGTGCTGGTCGCTCCAGCCCTGCGCGCGGATCACGCGCCAGATGCCGCGCACGGTGCCGGAGCTGCCGATCGCGACGTCCCAGCCGGCCTTGCGATAACGGCGCTCGAGAAATTCCAGCTCGACCCGCGCCGCGAGTCGCGCGCGGCGGAACGTGGCCGGCGTGATCTTGCCGTCCTCGAAAAAGCGCTGCGTATGGACCACGCAACCGAGCGATACGGACTCCATCAGGCGCGGACTGGCGCCGCGGCCGATGATCAGCTCGGTGCTGCCGCCGCCGATGTCGACGACCAGCCGGCGCGCGCTGGCGCTGTCCATGCCGTGGGTGACGCCTCCGTAGACCAGGCGGGCTTCCTCAAGGCCGGAGATGATTTCGATTTCGTGGCCCAGCGCGGACTCGGCGGCGACATGGAAGTCGCGGCTGTTGCGCAGGCGCCGCATGGTGTTGGTGCCGACCGCGCGGACCCGTTCCGGCGCAATGCCGCGCAGGCGCTGGCCGAAGCGGCGCAGGCAGTCGAGGGCGCGCAGCACGGCATCCGGCTGCAGGCGTTTGTCGGCATCCAGACCGCCGGCGAGGCGCACCGGCTCGCGCAGGCGGTCGACGACCTGGACGTCCGCGCCGTCGGCGCGCGCGACGATCATGTGGAAGCTGTTGGAGCCCAGATCGACCGCGGCGACCTCATACGGGCCGTTGGCGATACCGCCGGATGCGGCGCTCATCGGCCGGATCCTTTCGAGTGCTGGGGGAGGGGATTGAGGGCTTGAAGCGGCATGCCTTGATTTTGAAGGGTTCGCCCGGTGCTCGCACGCCGGCCGATGATCTTGGTGAGGTCCGGCGGCGGTTTCCGGCCCCGGTTTTTGCGCGTCGGCAGGGTAGCAGTTCGATCCTTGCAGCCACTAGCGTGCGCCCTGCCTACCCCTGGGATGCGTTGACCCGAGCGCCCAATTCCCGGAACATACCCGCCCTTGGAGCCCGACCGGTTAGGAATCGAACGGGCCCTGGTATCGATACTTACTGTAATTTCCCTGGAGTCCCAGACATGAAGCATGCGCGTTGGGGCGTGATTGCCCTTGCCGCCGCTATCTTTGCGCCCGTCGTTTCGGCGCAAGGCGACGCCGAAGCGGGTCGCGTCAAGGCCAATACCTGCATGGGGTGCCACGGCATTCCCAAGTACAACAATGCCTATCCGACCTACCGCGTGCCGAAACTCGGCGGGCAGTCGGCGGCCTATATGGAAGATGCCCTGAAAGCCTATCGTTCCGGCGCGCGTCCGCACGGCACGATGCATGCGCAGGCCGCGAACCTGTCCGACCAGGACATCGCGGATGTCGCGGCCTTCCTGTCCACGGTCGCTGCACACTAAGGGTCGAGACATGAAGCGCATCATTGCTGCAGTTCTGTTGTCCGGTTTTTCGCTGAGCGCGCTGGCCGAAGTGCCGGTGCCGGAAAAGGCCGCGGCCTGCGCCGCATGCCACGGTGAAGGCGGGGCCAAGCCCATCGCGCCGAACTATCCGATCATCGCCGGCCAGTACGCCAACTACCTCGAGCACGCGCTCAAGGAATACCGCTCCGGCGTTCGCAAGAACCCGGTGATGGCGGCCCAGGCCGCCAGCCTGACCGACGCGGAGATCAAGGCGCTGTCGCTGTACTTCGATCGCTATCCGAGCACGCTGCACACGCCGAACGTGCACGCTGCCGCCGGTGCCGCGCATCGCGACGGCGAGTAAGGCCCGCGAGGCTTGTTCAAAAAAGCACGGCTTGCCGTGCTTTTTTTGTGGGCGCGATTCACGGATTGCGCGGGTATACTCCCCCGGGCGATGTACGGCGCCGGGGGCGCCGGTGAACACAAAATAAACGGAGAACGCAGATGAAAGCTTTGGCTGCTTTGGGTGGATTGCTGCTGGCGGCACCGCTGGTCGCGATGGCGGGACCGATGAGCTATCTCGACGGCTACTACATTCCGGATACCACGCTCGAGATCGAAGGCGACAACGCCAGCGTCGAGTCGGACGATGGCGATGGTTTTGGCGTCAAGCTGGGCGGCATGCTCGGCGAGAATCTGTTCATCTCGGGCGAGTACCAGTCGTCCGACTATGAATTCCAGAACGCGAGCGCGACGGCGGAAACCACGCGCCTCGGCCTGGGTTATCACTTCGGCCTGCCGGTGTACCTGCTGGGCGAATACGTGCGCAACGAACTGTCGGGCGAGGCGCTTGGCGTCGGTGGTTCCGGCGATGAAGACGGCTATGCCGCGCATGTCGGCGTCAAGTTCGACATCATCGACATGCTGACGCTCGATGCCCGCGCCGGGTATCTCGACGTCGGCGACGCCGATGGCTTCGAGTATGTCGTCGGCCTCGGCCTCAACCTCGATCGCCACTTCGGCCTGTTCGCCGACTATCGCGTCAGCGAGCTGGAGAACGACGACAACATCAAGGGCACCATCGAAGACGTCCGCGCCGGTCTGCGCTTCCGCTTCTGATTGACGCCGCATTGCTTGAAAGGCCCCGCACTGCGGGGCCTTTTTTGCTGGCCGTCCATCTGGCGTTCAGCCGGCGCATCGCCCTTTCTGGCACGGCCCGTGAACGCGTGCGCATAATCGCCGCGCAAGATCCGATCAAATACGGATCGCTGGTCCCACTGGAGAGAAACACCATGCGCAAAATCGCCGCACTTGTGCCCATCCTGCTGCTGGCCGCTCCGCTGAGCGCGTTTGCCAACCATACCGACAGCAATGTCGACGTCTATTACATGAGCAGTGGTCTGGACATCTCGGAGTTCGGAGATGGCTCGGGCGATGGTTTCGGCATCAAGGGACAGCTGGCTTTCGCGCCGGGGCTGTTCCTCACCGGCGAGTATCAGTCGACGACGATCGATGAGTTCAATTTCGACGACGACAACCAAGGCAGCTTCGAAACCGACCTCGACTTCAGGCAGATGCGGATTGGCGTGGGCGGCAGCGCGCCGCTCGGTCCCGAGGTCTCGGGTCGGCTGCAGGTCGAATACTTCGATGCCGAGTTCGACGGCGAAGACCTGGACGACGGTTTCGGCATGCATGCGGGCCTCGAATTCGACGCCGACTGGTTCTCGGTGTACGGAGACGTCGGCTATCTACTGCTCGACGATGCCGACGGCCCCGAGTTTCTGATCGGCGCCCAGTTCGACGTCGTGCCTTCGCTGGGCATCTTCGTCGACTATCGGTTCACCACGCTGGAGATCGACGACGGCAGCGGCGACGAGTTCGCCTTCGACGATATCCGGGTCGGTGCGCGCCTGAGCTTCTAAGCGTAAGGAACTGCAGGAATATGAAGGCTTCGCGTCAAAGCGAAGCCTTTTTCATGTCCTCGGACGGATGCCGGCCGGCCGCTGGCGCTGGGCAGGCGACGGGGTCAAAATGGGGGCTGGTCCGGGGGGCAAGAAACCGGGCTGCGTTGCCACCATAAATGGAGAATTAGAATGCGAAAATTGGGTGCTCTGTGTGCTGCGGCGCTGATCGGTCTGCCGCTGTCCGCGATGGCTGAAGGCCTGTCGTACAACTATCTCGAAGGCGGTTACGTCTCGTCTGAACTGGACGATGCGGATGTCGATGCGGACGGTTACCGCGCCAAGCTGTCGGTGCTGATCAACGAAGGCATCTACGTGCACGGCGGCTATGCGGAAGCCGAGACCGACGAAAATGCGATCGGCGCAACGTTCACCACGAAGAGCATCACCGCCGGTCTCGGCGCGCGCTTCGAGGTGTTTGACGCCACCGACCTGAACATCGAGGCTGCCTGGATCAACGGCAAGCTCGAGCGCGACGGTGACCTTGTCGATTCCGATGTCGAAGACGATGGCTACACGGTGGGCGCCGGCGTGCGCCACCTGTTCTTCCCGCAGCTCGAAGCCGGCCTCAAGGTCGACTACACCGACGTGTTCGACGACGATGATTTCTCCTACACCGGCACGGTGCTGTTCCACGTGATTCCGCATCTGTCGATCGGCGGCGGCTACACGATCGCCGACAACGCCGACACCTGGACTGCAGGCCTGCGCTTCAACTTCTGAAGCTAACGGCAGTCGATTGCGAAAATGCCCCTTTGCAGGGGCATTTTTGTTGGCGCTGGATGCGCTAGGCCGGCGGGTCCATGTAGTCCTGCAGCCAGGGCGCGGGCCGGATGACGCGATACCACTTCGAGCCGATGCCGACGACGGCCTCCTCGGGTTTGGGCGTGCCGTGGAACACCAGTACGCGCGCCTGCGGCGGCAGGCGCGGCGTCAGCCACAGGCCGAACGGCAGCGGCCGCACGCAGTGGTACTTGTAGCTGACGCACCATTCCTTCGGCCAGTACTGCAGCAGGCCCTTGCGGCGCATGTAGTCCGACATGAACTCCTGCTCGTTGCGGTAGGCCTCGAACACCTTCGGTCCCAGCGCGCGCAGCTCGTCGTACAGGTCGTTGTGGGCGCCGGCGTTGTAGCGGAACACCGAGGTGTTGCCGGTGAAGCTGTGGCGGTAGCGGAAGCGCTTGTAGTCCTTGATGACGCGGAACTCGCCGGGCAGCTCGAACAGCACATCCAGCGTATCGACGAGGACGACGTCGAGATCCATGAAGACGGTGGGGCCCTTGGGGCCGCCGAGCGTCGGATCGAACAGGCCCAGCTTGCGCCAGCCGCGATTGAGGCGGTCGCCGACGACGGGTACATCCGGTAGCGGCAGGACCTTGATCGCGGGATCGATGCCTTCCGGGTGATCGGTGACGCACCAGAACTGCAGCTCTCCGCCAATCCAGCGCCGCACCATCCGGTACAGGCGATTGACGTCCTCGGCCGGAAATTTGGTCCCCCACTTCATGCAGATGACCTGCCGCGGCGCTTTTGCGCTCATGTGCTTTTCCACATCGGGTGATGACAGCCGATATATTACTCGTCCTGAGTCTGCAGCCCGTCGTCGCCCCATGAATACCCCGGTCGCCAGCGTCGTCATCTCGACCTATAACTCGCCCCGCGCGCTGCGGCTGGTGCTGATCGGCTATTGCCGCCAGGATCGCCAGGATTTCGAAGTGGTCGTCGCCGACGACGGATCGCGCGACGAAACCCGCCTGATGATCGAAGAAGTTGCTGCGCAGGCGCCGATCGCGATCCGTCACGTCTGGCAGACGGACGATGGTTTCCAGAAATGCCGGATTCTCAACAAGGCCATCATCGCCTCGGCATCCGACTACATCATCATGACCGACGGCGACTGCATCCCGCGCGCTGATTTCGTCTCCACGCACATCGCCAAGCGCGAGCGTGGCCGCTTCCTCTCTGGCGCGCTGTTCCGGCTGTCGATGCCGGTGACCGAGGCGATCACGCAGGCCGACATCGAGGCGCAGCGCGTCTTCGACGCCGCCTGGCTGCGCAGCAAGGGCCAGCCCTGGAAGCCGCGCCAGTTCTGGAAGATCACCCGCAGCCCGGGCTGGGCGCGCTTCTACGAGGCGATCGCCACGGCTTCAGCCGGCTGGAACGGTGCGAACGCTTCGTGCTGGAAAGACGATGCGATTCTCGTCAACGGCTTCGACGAACGGATGGGCTATGGCGCGCTTGATCGCGAGTTCGGTCATCGGCTGGTCAATGCCGGCATCACCGGTAAGAAGGTGCGCTATCAGGCGGTCTGCGTGCATCTAGAGCACAAGCGCAGCTACGAGTCGAAGGCCGGCTGGGAGCACAACAAGGCGATCATCAAGGAATCGCTGACGACCGGAAAGATCCGCTGCGTCGACGGCATCGACCGTCATCTCGCAGGCACCGCCAGCGCGGCCTAGATCGTCGCAGGCATCGGGCGCGCGAGCTGCAGGAACAGCGCCTCGTAGCGTGCGTTCATCAGCTCTCTGCTGTGTCGCTCCAGCGCCGCGGCGCGCGCAGCACGCCCCAGCTCGGCGGCCTGCCCGGGAGCCCGCAGCAGCGCTTCGAGTACGTCGGCCAGCTTCTGCGGATCGGCCTGCCCCGCGACACGGCCATTGACCCCATCCTCGATCAGCTCGCGCACGCCGGGAGCATCGCTGCCGACCACCGCGCAGCCGGCCGCCATGCCTTCGACGATCGCCAGCGGCATGCCTTCGTAACGCGTGCTGAGCACGGCGATCTGATGGCCCATCAGCAGTTCCGGCACGTTGCGGCAGACGCCGAGGAACTGAACCTGATCCCGCAGTTGCAACGCGTCGCAAAGTTTCTCGGCGGTGCGCCGGTGGCTGGCCTTGCCGCCGCCGGCAAGCAGCAGCGGCGGACGCAGGCCACGCTCGCGCAGCAGCGCGAGCGCGCGCAGCAGCGTCAGGTGATCTTTCTGGCGCGCGAAGCGCGACACCATGACGATGCCGGCAATGCGCTGCGGCAAGGGGTGATTGTCGGCCTCCGCGAAGGGTTCAAGGCGAATGCCGTTGGGGATCGCCATCGTGCGGTCGGCGGGGAAGCCAAGCTCGAGCAGACGCAGGCGCACGCCTTCGGAGACGCCGACGATGGCCGCGGTGCGCTGCGCGAGCCAGCGTGCCTGGGTCAGGCGCCAGGCGGTGTAGCGCTCGCGCGAGTTGTGCTCGACGTGCACGAGGCTCGGCACCTTGGCAAGCAGGCCGGCATAGCGGCCCCACAGATGCTCGCTGAAGCCGTGCGCGACCAGGACGTGCGGGCGGAACTCCTTGCAGACCTGCACGAGGCTCCAGATCGTTGCGGCGTGCGTCCATCCCGTGACGGTGCGGATCGGCACGCCGGCCTGTTCGAGTTCGATGATGCGTGCCGGATCGCCGCGCATCTTGCGGCGCAGGACCAGCAGCGGCTGGACCTGATCGCCGCTACGTTCGGCGTTGACCAGCGCGAGCGCGACCTGGGTTGCGCCGCCGGAGAAGCCGCCGGTCACGAAGTGCAGCACGCGGACGGGTTCGTTCGGGCTGGGCGGCGGCGTCGGTTCGGAAGTCATGAGCGCTGGACTGGAAGGGTGACAATGGCCTGCAGGAGATTCTGCAACGCGCCGCGATTGGCGGCGACTGCGCGCTGGGCTTCGAGACCCGCGTCGCGGCGCTGTCCGGCGTCGGCGAAGGCAGCGATCAAGGCGGCGGCTAGCGCATCGGCATCCGCGACCTCGGTGCCACCATGGCCGAGCAGCAGTTCACGCGCGACAGCGAAGTTCTGCATATACGGGCCGAACAACACCGGCAGGCCGATGGCCGCCGGTTCGAGAATGTTATGGCCACCGACATCGACGAGGCTGCCGCCGACGAAGGCGATGTCCGCAGCGCTCAGATAGGCAAACATCTCGCCCATGCTGTCGCCGAGCAACACCTGGGTCTGCGCGTCGCCGCCAGTTCCGCTGCGCCGCGCGCCGCGCAGGCTGCTGCCTTCGACCAGACGCCAGCAGGCGTCGAAGCGTTGCGGATGACGAGGCACCAGAATCAGCGCTGCGTCGGCCCGTGTCGCCAGCAGCTTGCGATGCGCAGCCAGTGCAGCGGCTTCTTCGCCGTCATGAGTGCTCGCTGCGATCCATACAGCGCGACCGGCGCCAAGTCGTGATTTCAGCTGCGCGCCTTCGGCAAGCTGCCCCTCGGGAACTTCGATATCGAGCTTGATGTTGCCCGTCGTCGTCACCGTACGCGCGCCCAGTGTGCGAAAGCGTTCGGCATCCGCCGAGGACTGCGCGGCGACGAGCGTGCAGGCTTCGAGCGTTTCACGGATCAGGCCGGAAAGGCGGCGGTACCCGCGCATCGAACGCTCGGAGAGCCGCGCGTTGGCAACGATCAGCGGAATGCCGCGCGCCGCGATCGCGCGGTACAGGTTCGGCCACAACTCGGTCTCGATCACGATGGCCTTGCTCGGCTTGAGCGCGTCAAGAAAGCGCGCAACGGCCGACGGCAGATCGAAGGGCAGATAGCTGTGCACGACACGCTCGCCCCAGGCGCGACGGATCTGCTGCGAGCCGGTCGCGGTGAAGCAGCTGACGGCGATCCGGCGGTCGCCATGTTCGGCGAGCAGGCGATTGATCAACGGCGCCGCGGCGAGTACTTCTCCCAGGGAAGCAGCGTGAATCCAGATCTCTACCGGTGCCGCATCCGGCGGCAGTTTTCCGAAGCGCTCCAGCCAGCCGTGGCCGGCGCGCTGCAGGCGGCGATCGCGGAGTCCCAGCATCAGACTCGCCGGCAGGCTCGCGAGCGCGATCAGCAGCGTGTAGATCAGGCGGCTCATGGGCCGGCGTTGTAACCCGCGAGCAGCGCCTGCCAGGCCGCTTCGTCGAAGTGGAAGGCGGTCGAGCCTTCGGCGGCTTTACGGGCGAACTTGTCGAGGGAACGCCGCAGGCGTGCGATGCCGGACGCCAGCTTCGCCGGCGCGGCGTTGCGCTGCGCGCCGTCGAAGTCGAGCAGGAAGAAGCATTGCTCGCCGGCGCGCCACAGGATGTTGCGCGCATTCAGGTCGCTGTGATGAACGCCGGCGCGGTGAAAGCGCGCGATGGTTCGTCCAAGCAGCGCCCACAGTTCGGTGGCCAGCGGGCCGTGCGCCAAGGTGTCGGCGAGCGGCTCGGCATTGGCGACCAGCGCGGTGATCAGATCGGCGCGATAGAACAGGCTCTCACGCTGCACGCGCGCGGCAACCGGTGCGGGCACCGGAAAGCCGCGCTCATGCAGTTCCTTGAGCAGATGCCATTCGCGCCAGGCGCGGGTGCGCGCGAGTCCGGTCCAGACGTAACGATCGTGAATCACGCGCGCGATCAGGCCGCCGCGGCGGTAGTGACGCAGAACCCACTGCGCGTCGCCGGTATTGATGAAGTGCACTTCGGCGCGGCCGCTGGCGGTATGTGACACCGCGCCGAGCTTCTGCCAATGAGCAAGCTCAAACAGAGACGTACCGGCAGCAGGCACCAGCGTCGCGTCGTAGACGATTTCGCTGCCGGCCTGCTCCAGATAGTGCGCGTTCATGGAATCGATACGGCGCGCCGGGCAGGCAGCCGGTAGCGCTGCTGCTCGTAGAGCCAGGCCGGCAACAGGGCCTGGGCCAGTGCGTCTTTCTCGGCCTCGGCATCGTGGTCGAGTGCCGGCGTCAGACTCTTGCTCGCCGGGTCATACAGGTACTGATGAACCTCGCCGACCTTGTCAGAGTCCTCATCGGGGGACAGCACGGTGACGCGCTGGTTCTGCACCCAGGCGAAATTCTGGTTGAACTGCATCAGTGCGCGCGGCGCGACGGGCGCCGGCGTGTTGCCGAACTCAGGCAGTGTGCGCGTGAGGTCGCGTCCGGCGAACGCGATGGTCGCGTCGACGCCAAGCAGCGAGAGCAATGTCGGCGCGAGATCGATCTGGCTGGTCGTCGATTGAATGCGCCGCGGCTGGATGTCGGCGCCGACAATCAGCGCGGGAATATGAAAGCCGTCGACCGGCACCAGCGCATCGCCGCGGATGCGCAGCTCGCTTTCATGATCGGCAACGATGAGAAACAGGGTGTTGTTCCAATAGTCGCTCTTGCGCGCCAGTTCGATGAACTGGCCGACGGCATAGTCGGCATACCGCGCGGTATTTTCCACGGTGGCCGGATTTTCGTCGCCGACGTCGATGCGGCCGCTGGGATAATCGTAAGGCGCGTGGTGCGAGATGGTCAGTGCCAGCAGGAAATGCGGCTGGCTGTCGTCCTGCAGTTGGCCGAGCCGCTCGTGCAGCTTCGTGAACAGGTCTTCGTCCGAGACTCCGAGATAGCCAGGGAAAACCGGCGACTTGTAGTCGTCGCGATCGATTACTGCATCGAAGCCGTTGCTCAGCAGGAAGCCGCCGCGATTGTCGAAATTCGCATCGCCGCCGTAGACGAACTCGTTGCGGAAGCCGACTTCCTTGAGCGCGGTCCCCAGCGTGAAGAAATCCTTCTGCGATTTCGACAGGCGTACGATCGGCAGCGCAGGCGTCGGCGGAAAGCCCGCGATCAAAGCCTCGATGCCGCGCGACGTGCGGGTGCCGGTGGCGTACATCTGCTCGAACCACAGGCTCTGGTCGGCCAGCCGATCGATGTTCGGCGTCAGCGCTGCTCCGCCCAGGCTGCCGACGAAACTGGCGCCCAGGCTCTCCTGCATGATGATGACCAGATTGAGCGGGCGTTCGCGGCGCACGCTCGCGGTCTGCACGCGCAGCGTCGGCTGCGTATCGGAGATGAAGCGGTCCGCGGCCACGCCCATCTGCGCGCGCGTGCGGCGGATGACTTCCTCGATCGGCATCTCCCCGTATTGCTGGCTCAGGCCCGCCTCGCGGCGGATCTGATACGCCGCGTACAGCATGCTGTAGGCCGAGTTGGCGACGAGGCTGTTGACGGTGGCATCCCCGCAGAAGGAGAAGTTGCCGAGGTGCACGGGACGCCCATGCGTGTTGGAGCGGATCATCATGAACACGCAGAACACCGCCAGCGGCCAGATCAGCAGGGTTCTGGCGCTGCTCCAGGGTTTCGCGGCGCGGCGGTAGCTGTTGAACTGGCGGAAGATCAGCCAGCCCAGCGTGGCGATGGCCAGCATCGCCGCCATGAGTTGATAGCGGAATCCCGCCCACAGCATCAGCAGGACTTCGCGCGGGTACTCGATGTAGTCGACAAACGTGCGGTTGGGGCGAACGTCGTACTGGATCAGGAACGACGGCGTCATCAACTCCATCAGCGCGATGAAGCTCAGTGCCAGCGCAAACCACCAGCAGCTCACACGCACCCATGCCGGCACCTGGCGCAGACCGATGAAGGCCGGCAACAGAAGCAACATCGGGGCGATGACCCAGCCCAGCATGATCAGGTCCGAGCGCAGCCCTTGCAGCATGATCGTGACCGCGCCGCCGGTCGGCGCCACACGTGGCCACTGCCAAATGACCAAGCCCGCGCGCGACAGCGCAAGACCCATGGCGCCCAGCAGCAACAGGCCCAGGATCGGTGCATAAGGGCCGGCCCACGTCAGCCGCGCGGCGAGCCCGTGCGGCGGTTTCGGGAAGTGGATCCGATCGGAGGAGGCGGCTTTCAAGATTCGACCTGCAACGGGTTTGGCGTCTGTTGTGATCGCTGGAGCAGCGGCTATCCGGTGAATGTTACCGTCTTTGCCCGGCAATCCTGTCGACGAAAACAGTGCGGGCCGGGTCTGGATCCCAGAACCGGCCCGCGGATGCTGTAAGGCTTTGGCTTGCGCCGACGCCTATTACTCTTCGAGGAAGCTGCGCAGGTAGTTGGCGCGGCTCGGATGACGCAGCTTGCGCAGCGCCTTGGCCTCGATCTGACGGATGCGCTCGCGGGTGACATCGAACTGCTTGCCGACTTCTTCCAGCGTGTGATCGGTCGTCATGTCGATACCGAAGCGCATGCGCAGCACTTTGGCTTCGCGCGGCGTCAGGCTGGCGAGAATCTGGTGCGTGGCTTCAGCGAGCGACGACGAGGTCGCCGATTCCAGCGGCGAGACCGCGGCGGTGTCCTCGATGAAGTCGCCGAGGTGCGAATCCTCGTCGTCGCCGATCGGCGTTTCCATCGAGATCGGTTCCTTGGCGATCTTGAGCACCTTGCGGATCTTGTCCTCGGGCATCTCCATTTTCTTCGCCAGTTCTTCCGGCGTCGCTTCGCGGCCCATCTCCTGCAGCATCTGGCGGCTGATACGATTGAGCTTGTTGATCGTCTCGATCATGTGCACCGGGATGCGGATGGTGCGGGCCTGATCGGCGATCGAACGCGTGATGGCCTGGCGAATCCACCAGGTCGCGTACGTGGAGAACTTGTAGCCGCGGCGATATTCGAACTTGTCGACCGCCTTCATCAGGCCGATGTTGCCTTCCTGAATCAGGTCGAGGAACTGCAGGCCGCGGTTGGTGTACTTCTTCGCGATCGAGATGACGAGACGGAGGTTGGCTTCCACCATCTCCTTCTTCGCGCGGCGGGCCTTGGCTTCGCCGACGTTGACGCGACGGTTGATGTCCTTGATCTCGTGCAGCGAGATGAGGTTGTCGCCTTCCATCTTCTTCAGCGTGTCCTGCAGCGCGAAGACTTCATCCTTGCGCGAATTCAGTTCCGACGAATACTTGCGCTTGGCGCGGATCGCCTTGGTGATCCACTCCTCGTTGGTCGCGCCGTTGGCTTCGCGGTAGATCTTGAGGAACTCCTCGCGACCCATGCCGGCATCGACCACGCAGATGCGCATGATCTGGCGCTCGGTGCGGCGCACCATGTCGATCTTCGCGCGCAGATTGCGGGTGATTTCATCGACGATCTTCGGCGACAGCTTGAAGGTCATGATGTGCTGCGCAACCGCTTCGCGCTTCGGCTGCGTCTTCGGGTGGGCGGCGCCGAGCTTGAGCAGCGCGTCCCAGGCCTTGTCGTAGAGCTTCTGCAGTTCGGCGAAGTTCTCGGCGGTGATGACCGGATCCGGGCCGGTGTCGACGGCTTCTTCTTCCTCGTCGCCGCTGGCCTCGTCGTCCTCGTCCTTCTCTTCGATCTTCGGCTGCGGCGGCGCCGGCGGCGGAATTTCATCCGGTGCGTTCGGATCGATGAAGCCGGTGACAATCTCGTTCAGACGCTTGTTGCCCTGCTTGTAGCTCTCGAAGGCCTCGAGCAGGATCGCCACCGTTTCCGGGTACTGCGCCATCGCGAACATGGCCTCGTTGAGGCCTTCCTCGATGCGCTTGGCGATGCGGATTTCGCCTTCGCGGTCGAGCAGTTCCACCGAACCCATTTCGCGCATGTACATGCGCACCGGGTCGGTCGTGCGGCCGAACTGGTCGTCGAGCGCGGCAATCGCGGCGGCGGCTTCTTCGGCAGCGTCTTCTTCTTCTTCGTTGGTCGCAACGACGGCAGGTTCGGAGAACAGCTGCTCGTCTTCCTGCGGGGCTTCCTCGTGAACCGGGATGCCCATCGCCTGGATCATGCTGATGATGTCTTCGATCTGCTCGGTATCGACGATCTCCGGCAGATGGTCGGCCACCTCGGCGTAGGTGAGGTAGCTCTTTTCCTTTCCGAGCGCGATCAGAACCTTGATCTGGGACTGCTTCTGAGCCTGCTTTTCAAGCGCAGTGCTGGCCTTGTCGGCCTTTTCGCTGTTGCTGTTTGCCATGTACTAACTCTGGGAACGTCACGTCGGGAGCGCGGAACCGCCTATTATACTGCCCGCCCTAGGTTTCAGGCGAACGTGCTGACAACTGTGCCGTAAGTGCGCCTAACTCCTTGGTTTCGGTTTCGGATAAATCCCGAATCCGAGCCTGTGCAAGCAGCTCGTTGACGCGGCCCCGCAGGCCGCGCCGGGTCAGTCTGGCGAGGCCATCGATGAACTCGATTTCGATCGCCGCCGGTTCCAGTTCCGGGCTGCCTTCCGCCATCAAGCGGCCGATGGCCTGGCCTTGCGGCGTGTCCTTCCAGGCCTCCGCCAGCTGGGCGGCATGCGCGCCCGGATTGGCGAGAAAGTAGTCGAGCGCGTTGACCAGCACGCCGACGCCCGGCACATCGCATTGTTCGAGCAGCTGCAGGTTGTCGGCGCGCTCGGCGAGCGTCGGCTGTTCGAGCAGCAGCTGCAGCAGGTGCTTCACCGGTCGCCCGGCGCCCGGATCGCGGGTCGCGGCGGGCGTTGCCGCGGTGTTGTTGGCCGTCGGCGCGGCGGCATCGCTGCGGCGCAGGCTGTTCTCGATATCGCCGCGCGACATGCGCGTGATCCGCGCCAACTCGTCGAGCATCAACATCCGCAGCGGGCCTTCGCGCAGCTTGTCGACATGCGGGCGTGCCAGCGCGACCAGGCGTGCACGGCCTTCCATCGCGCCAAGATTCACCTGCTTGGTCAGTTCGCCGAGCAGGAACTGCGACAGCGGCTGCGCCTGAGTCACAAGTTCATTGAACGCGGCGCTGCCGATCTCCTGCACCAAGGTGTCCGGGTCGTGGCCATCCGGCAGGAACATGAACAGGCACTCGCGCCCTTCATGGAGCTCCGGCAGCGCCTGTTCAAGAGCGCGCCAGGCTGCGGCGCGGCCGGCACGATCGCCGTCGAAGCAGAAGACCAGCTTGCTGGTGTTCTTGAAGATCAACTGCAGATGCTCGCGCGTCGTCGCGGTGCCAAGCGTCGCGACCGCACCGCCGACGCCGTGCTGCGAGAGCATGACGACATCCATGTAGCCTTCGACGACGATCAGGTGCGGCAGGGTCGCCGGACCGTTCTGCTTCGCTTCATACAGGCCGTAAAGATTGCGGCCCTTGTGGAACAGCGGCGTTTCCGGCGAGTTCAGATACTTGGCCGGATCGTTGCCCAGCGTGCGGCCGCCGAAGCCGATGACGCGGCCGCGCGTATCGCGGATCGGGAACATCACGCGGTTGCGGAAGCGGTCGTAGCAGTCGCGCCCGCTCTGAGCGCCGCCGTCCTTGCGGATCAGCAATCCGGCATCGACGGCATGCTGGGTTTCCTTGAGGAAAGTGGTCAGTCCGTCCCAGCTCTCGGGCGCGAAGCCGATGCCGTAGCGCTTGGCGGTCGCGCCGTCGACGCCGCGCTTCTTCAGATACTCGACCGCGACCGGGCTCAGGCGCAGGCGCTCGGTGAAGTAACGTTGCGCCGCGGCGAGCGCATCGAGCGGCCCGTCCATGACGACGCGCGCTTCATTGCCGCCTTCGCGCGGCACTTCGACGCCGGCGCGCTTGGCGAGCTCTTCGATGGCTTCGACGAAGCTGAGGCGATCGAACTCCATCAGGAAGCCGATCGCATTGCCGTTCTTGCCCGAGCTGAAGTCGAAGAACATCTGCTTCTGCGGGTTGACGTGGAACGAGGGGCTTTTCTCGTTGGTGAACGGCGACAGGCCCTTGAGCTCGCGCCCGGCGCGCTTGAGTTCCATGCGCGCGCTGATCAGCTCGACGATGTCCGTCCGAGCGAGAAGATCGTGGATGAAGCTATCTGGAATGCGACCGGCCATAGGATTCCGTCATTCCCGCGAAAGCGCGCAACCCTGTCAAGCCACCGCCCGTCGTCCCGCTCGCGGGGACGACGGAGAAAGGAGAAGCTCAGGCGCCCAGCTTGGCCTTGATCAGACCCGAGAGCTTGCCCATGTCGGTGCGGCCCTGAGCCTTGGGCTTGATCCAGCCCATGACCTTGCCCATGTCCTTGCCGCCGGCGGCGCCGGTTTCGGCAATCGCCTGATTGATCAGCGCGTCGACTTCTTCGGCGCTGAACTGCTGCGGCAGGTAGCCCATCAGCACGAGGATCTCGCTGGCTTCCTTGTCGGCGAGGTCCGGGCGGTTGCCGCTGCGGAACTGCGTCTCCGAATCGCGGCGCTGCTTGACCATCTTCTCGACGGCCGCGTGGACCACGGCATCGGTGATCTGCACCTGCTCGATGACTTCGCGCTGCTGGATTTCCGCCTGCAGCATGCGCAGCACGCCCAGACGCGGCTTGTCGCCGGCGCGCATGGCGGTTTTGACGTCTTCGACGATGCGGGTTCTGAGTTCGGACATGGCATTCCCTAAAACGCAAACTGCGGCCAGCGGCCGCAGTTGCTCACAGCGGGTACAGCGGACGCCTTAGTACAGGCGGACGCGACGGTTCGATTCGCGCTGGACCTTCTTGGCCTGGCGCTTGACCGCGGCGGCGCGCTTACGCTTGCGCTCCTGGCTCGGCTTTTCGAAGTACTCGTGCTTGCGCAGGTCGGTCAGGACGCCGGCCTTTTCGCAGGTGCGCTTGAAGCGACGGACTGCAACTTCGAAAGGCTCGTTGTCACGAACGCGTACAGAAGGCATGGAGACTCACTCTCTCAAAAACGGGCAGGGCAGGGCGGATGCCCAAAAAGGGCCGCGATTCTAGCCAAACCATCCCCGCCATGCAAACCCCGGGGTTCGGCAGGTGCCGGATGGGTGGCGGCCGGCCTCTATATATGGAGCGGCTTCAGCTCGTGGCCTTGAGCCGCGATTCGAGCTCGGCGAGGCGCTGCTCCATGCTCGCCAGACGGGCCTGGGTTTTCGCCAGCAGTTCGGCCTGGACATCGAAACGTTCGCGGCCGACCAAGTCCCACTTTTCGAGATTGGCGCGCAGCACGGCGCGGAAATTGTCTTCCAGCTCATGCCGCAGGCCCTTGAGGCCGGGCGGCAGCAGCTGGGACAGGCGGGCGGCGAGTTCTTCGAGTTGGCGGTTGTCTGGTTTCACGGGCGCCAGTGTCGAGGTTCATCGGGGCAGTTTCAAGCAAGCCGCCGTTTCGGCGGTTCTCGCGCGATGGTGCAGTGCCGGGCCCCAAATGCACCGAACTGGTGCGCGAGAAGGGATGCCAAGGCACCAAATGCAGCGGATGCCCAATTCCGGGCCGCTGGCACGCTCCGTGCTTTCTCCGTGTGCAGCCGCCGGAGTCAGAGGCTCCTTCGGTGGAACAACGCTTTCCGACTCAGGAGTGATGTCAATGAAACTAATCGCAGCCATCATCAAACCGTTCAAGCTGGACGAAGTGCGTGAAGCACTTTCGGATCTCGGCGTGGCCGGTATTACGGTGACTGAGGTGAAGGGATTCGGGCGCCAGAAAGGCCACACCGAACTCTACCGCGGTGCCGAATACGTGGTGGATTTCCTTCCCAAGGTCAAGATCGAAGTCGCCGTCGGCGACGACAAGCTCGAGGGGGCTATCGAAGCCATTACCAAGGCCGCGCATACCGGCAAGATTGGTGACGGCAAGATCTTTGTTTACACGCTGGATCAGGCCATCCGTATCCGTACGGGTGAATCCGGCAAAGACGCGCTGTAAAGGGGGCCATCCAATGATGCGTAAATTTTTGACTGTCGTGGCGCTAGCCGCGTGTTGCAGCCTGGCCCCGGCTTGGGCCCAGGAACCTACCGCCGAACCGACGGCTGCGGCTGTTGAAGCGGCCCCGGCGGCTGAAGCAGCGGTCGTGACGGAAGCGGTTGTCGTTGAAACCGCCGAAGCCGCTCCCGCGGAAGCGGCCCCGGTGGCGCCGACTTTCGACGGCGGCAACGTCGCCTGGATGCTGGTGTCGACCGCCTTCGTGCTGTTGATGTCGCTGCCGGGTCTGGCGCTGTTCTACGGCGGCATGGTCCGCCAGAAGAACATGCTGTCGACGATGACGCAGACCTTCGCGATCTTCTGCCTGATCGGTGTGCTGTGGTGCGTCTACGGCTACAGCCTGGCGTTCAGCGGCAGCGAACCGTTCATCGGTACGCTGGACAAGATGTTCCTGAAGGGCGTGGTCTATGACGCCAACGGCTTCTTCACCGCGACTGCGACGTTCAGCAAGGGCGTGGTGATTCCGGAGCTGCTGTTCGCCGTGTTCCAGATGACCTTCGCGTGCATCACGGTGGCCCTCATCGCCGGCGCCTACGCCGAGCGCATGAAGTTCAAGGCCGTGCTGATCTTCTCGGTGGTCTGGTTCACGCTGTCCTACCTGCCGATGGCCCACATGGTCTGGTGGTGGGCGGGTCCGGATGCCTACACCTCGGCGGAAGGCGTTGCTGATCTGAACGCAACCGCGGGTTACCTGTGGCAGCTCGGCGCGCTCGACTTCGCCGGCGGCACGGTCGTCCACATCAACGCCGGTATCGCTGGCCTGGTCTGCGCCATCATCCTCGGCAAGCGTTCGGGTTACGGCAAGGTCGCTATGGCGCCACACAGCCTGGTCATGAGCATGATCGGTGCTTCGTTGCTGTGGTTCGGCTGGTTCGGCTTCAACGCCGGTTCCAACCTCGAAGCCAACGGCTATGCCGTGCTGGCCTTCGCGAACACCGCTTTCGCCACCGCAGCTGCGGCGATCGCCTGGTTCTTCGCGGAGTGGATCTTCAAGGGCAAGCCGAGCCTGCTGGGCATCATCTCGGGCGCCATCGCCGGCCTCGTTGCGATCACCCCGGCTTGCGGCTTCGTCGGCATCACCGGCGGCCTGATCATCGGTGCGGTCTCGGGCTTCGTCTGCTTCTTCGCGGTGGCTTACCTGAAGAAGATGCTGGGCTATGACGATGCCCTCGATGCCTTCGGCGTCCACGCGGTGGGCGGCATCATCGGTGCGGTGCTGACCGGTGTGTTCGTCGATCCGGCCAAGGGCGGCGTCGGTGTCTACGCCGACTGGTTCACGATGGCGGTTGGCTACTCGCCGTCGCAGATCATGATCCAGATCAAGGCGGTCCTGATCGCGATCGTCCTCAGCGCCGTCGTCAGCGCGGTGACCCTGCTGATCCTCAAGTTCACGATCGGTATCCGAGTGACCGAGGAGCAGGAATCCGAAGGTCTGGACGTCTCCGAGCACGGCGAGAAGGCGTACAACATGTAAGCAGCACCGGGGCTGTGCTGGTCACAGCCCCGCCTCTCAGTTTCTCCGGTGGGATTGGGGCGGATGCGATGAGCATCCGCCCTTTTTTGTGGCTTCGATGCTGGCTCGAATGCCGGCGAATGCGCCTCAAAACAGTGCAAATGCTAGAATCCGCGGCCTGAACTCAGGGAGCCGCAACATGAAAATGCTGATTGCCATCATCAAGCCCTTCAAGCTCGATGCCGTGCGCGAAGCGCTGGCCGACATCGGTGTCCAGGGCATGACGGTGACTGAAGTCCGCGGGTTTGGCCGCCAGAAAGGCCACACCGAGTTGTACCGCGGCGCCGAGTACACGGTCGATCTGCTGCCGAAGATCAAGCTCGAAGTCGCGCTGGCGCCGGATCAGGTCGAGAAGGCAGTCGACGCGATCCAGAAGGCCGCCAAGACCGGCCAGATCGGCGACGGCAAGATCTTCATCTACGATCTCGACCAGACCGTCCGCATCCGTACCGGCGAGTCGGGCATCGACGCCGTCTAAGTCGTTCAAAACATAAAAACACCCCTGCGATCGTCCGATCAGCGGGGGTTTTCTAAATCTGCGATGGGTTTGGGGAGCGTATGAAAAAGCTTGCTTGGGGTTTGCTGGCGATGCTGCCGGGGACGGCGTTGGCTCAGGCCGAACTGAGCGGTGGCGACACCGCCTGGGTCATGACGTCGACCGCGCTGGTGCTGTTCATGAGCTTGCCGGGCCTGGCGCTGTTCTACGGCGGCCTGGTCCGCGCGAAGAACGTGCTGTCGGTGCTGATGCAGTGCTTCGCCATCGTCTGCGTCGTGTCGATCATCTGGCTGGTCTTCGGCTACAGCCTGGCGTTTGCGCCGGGCAATGGCTTCATCGGCGGCCTGTCCAAGGCGTTCTTCTACGGCGTCGGCGAGAACTCGCTGAACGGCACGATTCCCGAAACCGTGTTCGCGATGTACCAGCTGACCTTCGCGGCGATCACGCCGGCGCTGGTCGTCGGCGGTTTCGCCGAGCGCATGAAGTTCTCGGCGATGCTGCTGTTCTCGGTGCTGTGGCTGGTCGCGGTCTATCTGCCGGTCTGCCATTGGGTCTGGGCTGCCGACGGCTGGCTGTTCCAGCGCGGCCTGCTCGACTTCGCCGGCGGCACCGTCGTCCACATCACCGCCGGCGTTGCGGCACTCGTCGCGGCGCTCGTGCTCAAGCCGCGCCGCGGCTTCCTGCAGACGCCGATGATGCCGCACAACCTGACGATGACCGTCACCGGCGCCGGCATGCTGTGGGTCGGCTGGTTCGGTTTCAACGGCGGCTCGGCGTTGGGTGCCAACGGCAATGCCGGCATGGCGATCCTGGTGACGCATACCTCGGCCGCCGCCGGCGCGCTGATGTGGAGCGCGATCGAGTGGTTCAAGTACGGCAAGCCGTCCGCGCTGGGCATCGTCACCGGCATGGTCGCCGGCCTGGGCACCATCACGCCGGCCTCCGGCTACGTAGGGCCGGGCGGCGCGCTGGTGATCGGCCTGGTGGCCGGCTTTGTCTGCTTCTTCGCCACCCACGGGCTCAAGCGGGTGCTCAAGGTCGATGACTCGCTCGACGTGTTTCCGGTTCACGGCGTCGGCGGCATGCTCGGCACCTTCTTCGCCGGCATCTTCGCGTCGTCCGCACTGGGCGTGTTCAGCGGCCAGGGTTATGCCGAAGGCGTGACGATGAGCTCGCAGCTCGGCGTCCAGCTGCTCGGCATTGGCGCAACCATCGCTTACACGGCGGTGCTGACCTGGGGTCTGCTGAAGCTGATCGGCTTGTTCACTGGCCTGCGTGTCAGCGAAGAACACGAAACCGTCGGTCTGGACACCACACAGCACAACGAACGCGGCTACGACCTGCAATCGCTCTAAGGGGCGGCGGAGTCTGCGGGCAGCTTGTTATGCCGCCCATCGCAATGCGGTGGGTGGCGTGACTGCTTGCAGCCGCATAGCCAGACCGTGCGGGTCCGGCCGGTCACACTGAACTTCAGCGGGCTGAACGGCCCGCCGGCATGCGAGCCGTCGCAGAACGGCTGGCGCTGCGATTGTCCGCAGGCGCACCACAGGTAGTCTCCCGGCGTCAGGTCCAGCACGTAGGGGCCGCGGAACGCGCATTTAGGGCTGACGGAAGGTGCCGACATGGTCTGTTCGCATATACGTACTCGTGAGTAAATCGTACTAGACTCCTGCCACACCATTCCCTGAAGGATCAGAGAACGCCCATGCCCCTGACCAGACCGCTACTTCTGGCCGCACTTCTTGTCGCAACGTTTGGCGCCAGCGCCCAGCAGGTCTACAAGTGGGTCGATCCCAGCGGCAAGGTGCGTTTCAGCGATATGCCGCAGGCGGGCTGGAAGCGCGTGGATCCGGCCACGGGAGCGGCAATCGAGCCGACCGTCACGGCCAGCGATCCGGTGGCCGACGAGCCCGACACCGCAGGCGATGACCTCGTAACGGGCGACGACGTCGCCGAATCAACCGACGGCGAGCCGTCGCCGGCGCTCAAGGCGCAAGAATGCAAGCGCCGTAAGGATCAGCTCGCCACCTACCAGAGCGCCAACCGCATCGTCGAGCAGGATGCCAAGGGCAAGGAAAAGGTCTACTCCGAGACGGACCGCCTGAAGCTCATCGAAACCACGCAGCGGCAGGTCAAGGAACTCTGCGGCTAGCCCTGTCTTTGCCACGAAAAATGCGCCCTTCCGGGCGCATTTTTTTTGCCCGCTTCCGGGTTTACTGGCCGAGTGCCTTGCGCACGTAGTTCGGCAGCGCGAACGCACCGCGATGGGTGTCGGCGTTGTAGTACTGGGTGTCGAGCGCGGCGATGGTCTTCTCGTCCAGCCGCTGCGCGAGCGCGCCCGGTTTCTTGCAGGCGATCGAGCCCGACCACCAGCCGGACGGATAGATCGGCTGCGGGAAGTGCAGCAGATGGGTCTGGGCGAATCCGGCATCGCGCATTGCGGCGTGCATCTCCTGGATCAGCGACAGATGCAGCAGCGGCGACTCCGATTGCTGGACCAGCATGCCGTCCGGCGCCAGCGCCTTGATGCAGTCGAGGTAGAACTTCTTGCCGAACAGGCCCTCGGCCGGGCCGACCGGATCGGTCGAGTCGATGATGATCAGGTCGATCGAGCCCGGCTTGGCGTCCTTCATCCACTGGATGCCGTCGCCGAAGAACAGCGTTGCGCGCGGGTCGTTGTTCTTGTCGCACAGCTCGGGGAAATACTGCTCGGACAGGCGCGTGACGCGCTCGTCGATCTCGACCTGGGTGGCGGTCTTCACCTCGGGATGCTTGAGCACCTCGCGCAGCGTGCCGCAGTCACCGCCACCGACGACGACGACGTTCTTAGGATTCGGGTGCGAGTTCAGCGCCGGGTGCGACATCATCTCGTGATAGAGGAAATTGTCGCGCGTCGAGACCATCGTGCAGCCGTCGATCGTCATCAGGTAGCCGAAGGTCTCGGTCTTCCAGATCTCGATCTTCTGGTACGGCGTCTGCTCCTCGTGGAGCTTCTCGCCGGTCAGCGAAAAGGCCGTGCCGGTGGCTTCGACGGGTTCGGAAAACCAGCGTTGATCAAGGCTCATTTCAATATTCCGGCAATGGACTTATGGCGGTAAGGTCGCGGGCCGACACTACGGGCCCTAGAATGCGCGCGAGTATAAAGGTTGAAGCCCCAAAATGAATGACAGCACCGTGGCATGGACCGCCGAGCAGGCCTCCGATCTCTACAACATGCCGTACTGGGGCGAGGGCTACTTCGGCGTCAGCGCCGACGGCCATCTGCAGGTGCGGCCGTTCCGTGACCGCGACCCTTCGCAGATCGACCTCTATGCGCTGGCCCAGCGGCTCAAGACCGAGGGGCTGCAGCTGCCGGTGCTGGTGCGCTTCGTCAACATCCTGCACGACCGCGTCGACGCGCTGACCGGCGCGTTCGCCGATGTCATCAAGGAGCTTGAGTACAGCGGCCAGTACACCGCCGTGTACCCGATCAAGGTCAACCAGCAGGGCGATGTGATCCGCGAGATCGTCAGCCACGGCGGCGATCGTGTCGGTCTCGAAGCGGGCAGCAAGCCGGAGCTGGCGGCGGTGCTCGGCATGGCGCGGCCGGGCAGCGTCATCGTCTGCAACGGCTACAAGGATCGCGCCTACATCCGCCGTGCCTTGATCAGCGAGAAGCTCGGCCACAAGGTCTACATCGTCGTCGAGAAGCGCTCCGAGCTGCCGCTGGTCATCGAGGAATCCAAGCGTCTCGGCGTCGCGCCGCGCATCGGCCTGCGCGTGCGCCTGGCGTCGATCAGCGCCGGCAAGTGGCAGAACACCGGCGGCGAGAAATCCAAGTTCGGCCTGTCCTGTGCGCAGGTGCTGGCGGCGGTCGACGAGCTGCGCGCGGCGGGGTGCCTGGACGCGGTGCAGATGGTGCATTTCCATCTCGGCTCGCAGGTTGCCAACGTGCAGGACATCGCGCGCGGCATGCGCGAAGCGGCGCGCTTCTATACCGAGCTGCGCGCGCTCGGCGTGCCGGTCGCGGTCGTCGATGTCGGCGGCGGCCTCGGCGTCGACTACGAAGGCACGCGCTCGCGCTCTTCGTGCTCGATGAACTACACGACGCGCGAGTACGCGCGCAATGTCGTGCGCACGCTGCAGGACGTCTGCGCGCAGGCCGGCCAGCCGGAGCCGCACATCATTTCCGAGTCCGGCCGTGCATTGACCGCGCATCACGCGGTGCTGATCACCGACGTCATCGATCACGAGACCGTGCAGGTCCGCGCGGTGCCGCCGGTCGGCGACGACGAGCCTGCCGTGCTGCAGGAGCTGCGCACACTGCAAGCCGATCTGGCTTCGCGCGGCCCGCTGGAATGCCTGCATGATGCCGCTGCGTTTCTTCAAGAGGCGCAAGCGCAGTACACGCACGGCTCGCTGACCTTGCGCCAGCGCGCGGATGCCGAAGTGCTCTACTACGCGGTCTGCCACGGCTTGCAGCCGAAGCTGGATCCGAGCATCCGCGCGCATCGCGAGGCGCTTGATGAACTGCGCGAGAAACTCGCCGAAAAGTATTTCTGCAATTTCTCGGTGTTCCAGTCGGTGCCGGACGCCTGGGCGATCGACCAGGTGTTTCCGATCGTGCCGGTGCATCGCCTCAACGAACGGCCGAACGTACGCGCGAGCCTCTGCGATCTGACCTGCGATTCCGACGGCCGCCTCGACCAGTACGTCGACCGCGGCGGTCTGGAGCCAACGCTGCCGATGCATGCGCTGCGCGACGGCGAGCAGTATCTGGTGGCGTTCTTCATGGTCGGCGCATACCAGGAAATCCTCGGCGACATGCACAACCTGTTCGGCGACACCAATGCCGTCAATGTCGTCCTCGATGGCAAGGGTGGCTGGAATCTCGAAGGCGCAGAGCACGGCGACCGCACCGACGAGCTGCTGCGCTATGTTCACCTGCTGCCGGAAACCCTCAGCGCGGCGTATCGCGAAAAGCTGGAGCGCAGCAATCTGAGCCAGGCCGAGCGCATCGCGTTTCTTGAAGAACTGGATGCGGGCCTGACCGGCTACACCTACCTGTCCTGACGCACCGGCACCGCGCGCGGTAACTGTGAACCAGCGCTCAAGGCGCTGGTGTTTCTCCAGTCGGGCATCCCCCAGCAAGGGGGTATTAAAAGCGACGGCTCGGCGTATGCTGAGTTGACACGGTGTCAACCGTGCACGTCGGACGCAGGGACGCGCGGCGAATCCTAATCCGCTTTATGCGTTCACCTGACTTTGGGGGTCAGAACCATGCGTCTTCGCTTGTTGCTGTCGGCGGCGTTGTTGGCCGTCTGTTCCACGCCGGCGGCCTATGCCGCCTTCCAAGCCGATCTTTCCGCGCTCGACGAGCTGCCGCTGCATGTTGCGCCGGCGGATGTCCTCGCCAAATCGATTGCCCGTGACCGCCAGCACAAGGGCAGCGGTCCGCAGCTGTTCGCGGCGACGGCGCGCCTGCCGCTATCGCTGGCCGACGGCGTATGGGATGAGCCGCAGGCTGGCACCTCGCGCTGGCGCACGCGCGTCTATTCGTCCGGCGCCAAGGCGCTGATGATGGAGTTCGGCCGAGTTGCGCTGCCGGCCACCGCACAGCTGCGCATCTACGACGTTGCCGGCAAGACCGTGCAGGGGCCGTACAGCGCGGAGAACCTGTCGGCCAACGGCCGCCTGTGGACCGCGATGGTCCCGGGCGACATGGCCGTTATCGAACTCTCGCTGCCGAGCGCACAGCGCGCCGGCGCGGCGCTGGATCTCGCACGTGTCGCTCACGCCTGGCGCGATCCGCGCGACGTGCAGGACATAGGCTCTTCGACCGCCTGCGAGATCAACGTTGCCTGCCCGCTTGGCAATGCCTGGCGCAACCAGATCCGTTCGGTCGTGAAGCTGCAGATTCCGGTCGGCGATTCGGTGGGCTCCTGCTCCGGCGCGCTGGTGAACAACTTCGCCGAGGACGCAAAGCCTTACATCCTGACCGCGCATCACTGCGAGATCCGCTCGGCGAACGCCGGCGACATCGTCGTCTACTGGAACTTCCAGAACAGCACCTGCGAAGGCGCGGCGGATGCCAGCGATACGCAGAACATCACCGGCACGACGGTCGTCGCGCTGAGCCAGGCACACGACATGGCGCTGCTGCGTGTCAGCAGCAAGCCGCCGGCGTCGTACAACGTGTTCTATGCCGGCTTCGATGCCAGCAACAGCGCCGTCACCGACGGCGTCGGCATCCACCATCCGGCGGGCGACGTGAAGAAGATCAGCGAGTTCACCAGCGCCCCGGAGAAGGGCCCGGCGGGTGTCGACGGCTACGAAGAAGTGCCGGCCTGGATCGTGACCTGGAGCCAGGGCGTCACCGAGCCGGGCTCGTCAGGCTCGCCGCTGTGGAACCAGGACAAGCTGGTGATCGGCGTGCTCAGCGGCGGCGCTTCGGAATGCGCCGATGCCTCGCTGACCGACTCCTATGCGCGTATCGACCAGCAGTGGCTGGGCGGCGGCACGGCGGGCAGCCAGCTCAAGGCCTGGCTGGATCCGGCCAACAGCGGCAATCGTCGTCTGCTCGGCAAGAACGCCAGCGCGCTCGGTGCGACGCCAGCGCCTACCGCGACGCCGACCGGTGCGCCGACGCCAACACCGACCGCGATTCCGACAGCGGCCCCGACGGCGACAGCCACGCCTGAGCCGACCGAAACCCCGGAGCCGGAAGAAAACGGCGGTGGCGGCGGCGCGAGCAATCCTTTCGCGCTGGCCCTGCTCGGTCTGGGCGCGCTGTTGCGCCGGCGCCGGCTCAGCCTCTGAGCGGCTGATCGATCAAAGACGCCGGCCCATGTGCCGGCGTCTTTGTTTCCGCGCTAGGCGGCGGCGAGGAACTCGCGCAGTTCGCGATTGAAGCGGCGCGGCGCCTCGAACGGAATCGCATGGCCGCAGTTGTCGATCGTCACGACATTCGCGTGCGGGACGAGCTTGGCGATGTGGGCCTGACCCGCTGCGGGGTACATCACCGAATCGCGCCCGATGAGTACCGTCATCGGCACTTCGATCTTCGGCAGCGAGGGGCGCCAGTCGTAGTCGCCCTCCATGTACGAGAACACGCTGTCCAGATAGATCGACCAGTTCGTCGTCGGCGTTACGCGACGGATCAGCAGCTCATGCTGCGCCAGGCGGCTGAACATTTTCCAGTGCCGGCGATGGAACGCGGCACCGAAGAACTCGGCCAGGCTGCTCCACAGCGAGCGGCGCAGCGCCCGCGGTAATTGCTCGTAAGGCAGGCCGCGATAGGCCTTGAGCTGATCCATGACCGCCTGCCAGTGCCCGAGCCGATCGGCCTGCGCGCTGCCGAGCAGTCCGTGCTGCCAGTCTTCGCCGTTGCGCACACAGGGTGACTGGTCGATGTGCAGGTAGCTGTGGATGCGCTCGAAGCCATGCAGGCGGTGATATTGCATCGCCGTGCAGGCGCCCATCGACAGGCCGCCGAGGCGGATGTCGTGCAGGTTCAGACCCTTGATCAGATCGGCAAGATCGTTGGCGTGCTGGCTGAGCAGGCAGCTGTCGCTCAACGCGAGTTCGTGCGAACCGCCGAAGCCGCGCAGGTCCGGCAGGATGAAGCGATAGCGCTGCATCAGCGGAATGGCGAACGGCAGCCATAGCGAAGCAGGCATCGCAAATCCGTGCAGCAGGACGACCGGCTCGCCGCGGCCGAGATCGTGATAGTGCAGCTTGGCGCCGTCGCGCATGCGTAGATAAGGCATGCGCGCCAGCCTACGGACAATCAGGATTTTTGCTACTGCGGGCCCGGGCAGTGGAGCGGCTGGCCGAGGCGCGCCTGGTAGTAGCGGTTCGCCAACTCGAGTTGCGGATCGCTCGTAGCCAGATGGGCCGATCCTTCGAACCAGGGGGCGGCGCGCTTGCGGTAGTCGCCGAAGTAGTCGCTGCCGTAAAAGCCGGCCCATGCCGTGGCGCCGCACAGCAGGGCGATCAGCGCGATGCTTCGATGCCTTGCGTTCAATCGGGTCGTCGCGCGATGCGCGGCCAGGCCGAGCAGCAGCAACAAGGGCGCGATCGCGCCGATGCTGCGCAGCGTATGCGGATTGCGATCCCAGGTCAGTGCGGCGGGGAGCAGGGCCGCAATGAACAAGCCGAGCAACAGAACGCCATCGCGGCTCACAAACAACCGGGGCGACAGTGCCAGCGCGCACAACAGAACCACCAACTCCACGGGGCCGATGGGCCCGCCGAATCCGGTGCCGTGGTGCAGGTTGATCCCTCCGCGCCAGAACAGATAGCGCGGGTCCAGGTTGACCAGCAGATTGTCGAACGCGATCCGCGGCAGATCGCGGACAGTCAGGTTCTGCCCGCCCAGCCAGTCGGGGTTCCAGATGGCGAGCGTCTGGCTGCGCAATGCGAACTCGGCATCAAACGCATACAGGTAAAGGAGCGGCGCGACGAGCACGCCGAACAGGATGGCGCCGTACCAGAATGCCGCGTCCGTTCTCCAGCTCCGATCGACGAGCAGCAACCATGCGGCCGAAGCGAGCAGCTGGATCCGCAAAGGCGGATAGGCGTACGCCGCTAACGCAGCGGCCATCGCGGCCAGACACCACAGCAGACGCCGCTGGCCGCTCGGCCGCTCGGCCTGACGCGCAATCCAGAACGCGGCGAATGCAATGCCGGTCCACGTGGCACCGACGATCGGATCCCAGAAGACGCGCGACAGCACAAACAGCCATGGCGAGCAAAGTCCGATCAGCAGCGTCAGCGCGGCCGCCGGCAGGCTGCGCGTGGTCAGGCCGATGGCGGTGGCAATCGCCAGGGCCAGCAGCAGACCATGGGCCGCGACGAAGGCGCGCAGCGCGCTTTCCGATGCGCCGAACAACGCTGTCCACGCCGCCGCCGGATACAGCAGCGGTGCGGAGACTTGACCGCCGGCGAGCACCGGCGAGTACAGGGGCCAGCGCGTGCCGTGCGCGTCGGCCTGAGTTCGTTCGATGCAGACGACCTGTGCCGCGATAGCGGCTTCGTCCAGATAGAAGCCGGGAGGTACGCGATCGAGAGCGGCGAACCGGGCGACGACCAGCGCGCCGATGAGCAGAATCAGCCATGACAAGCCCAGCTTCTGCAGCAGACTCATGCGGCGGTTCCGGTATCGCGGGCCGGACGATCGGCCGGCCCGCGATCCGCGGCGATCAGACGCGTTCGAAAATGGTCGCGATGCCCTGGCCGCCGCCGATGCACATCGTCGCCAGTGCGTAGCGGCCCTGCAGCCGCTGCAGCTCGTAGATCGCCTTGGTGACGATCATGGTGCCGGTCGCGCCGACCGGATGGCCGAGCGAGATGCCCGAGCCGTTCGGATTGACCTTGGCCGGATCGAAGCCGAGTTCCTTGGATACCGCGCAGGCCTGTGCGGCAAAGGCCTCGTTGGCCTCGATGACATCGAGATCCTTGATCGCGATGCCGGCGCGCTTCAGCGCCTGCTGCGTCGCCGGTACCGGGCCGATACCCATGTAGGCGGGCTCGACGCCGGCGTGGCCGTAGGAAACCAGACGTGCGAGCGGCTTGAGGTTGAGCGCCTTGACCTGTTCCCCCGAAGCAAGCACGACCGATGCCGCGCCGTCGTTGAGGCTCGACGCATTGCCGGCCGTGACCAGACCGTCCTTCTTGAACACCGGCTTGAGCTTGGCGAGGCTTTCGGCCGTCGTGTCGCCGCGCACGTTCTCGTCGGTGTCAAAGCTGATCACGCCCTTGCGCGTCTTGATCTCGACGTTGACGATCTGGCTCTTGAAACGGCCTTCGGCAATCGCCTTCGCCGCGCGCTGCTGGCTTTCCGCGGCGAGCTGATCCTGCATCTCGCGCGTGATGCCGAACCGTTCGGCGACATTCTCGGCGGTGATGCCCATGTGAAAAGCCTGGAACGGGTCATGCAGGATGCCGTTCATGTAATCGATCATCTGCGTGTCGCCCAAACGTGCGCCCCAGCGCGCGTTCGGCACGATGTACGGGCCGCGGCTCATCGACTCCGCGCCGGCGCCGATCGCAATGCCGGCGTCGCCGAGCAGGATCGTCTGCGCGGCGGAAACGATCGCCTGCATGCCGGAGCCGCACAGACGGTTGACGTTGTAGGCCGGCGTCTCTTTGGAAATGCCGGCGTTCACCGAAGCCAGCCGGCTCAGGTAGGCGTCGCGCGTCTCGGTCGGAATCACCGTGCCCATGACGACGTGACCGACCTGATCGCCACTGATGCCGGCGCGCTCCAGGGACGCCTTGATCGCGGTGGTCGCGAGATCCGCCAGCGGCACATCCTTCAGCGTGCCGCCGTAGGAGCCGATCGCGGTGCGCACTGCGCTGACGACGAAGATTTCAGGCTTGGACATGATTCGATTCCGGTAATGAGTGGGGCGGCGGCACGCTAAAGCAAATGCCGCCGCGAATAAATACCTGTGCGGGTAGGGTCAGGCGCGATGGATGGTCAACGGCGAAAAAGTCTGCGCGACCGGCATCATCGAGATCGTATTGATGTTGACGTGCGCGGGGCGCGTCGCAATCCAGTGCACCGCCTCGGCGATGTCCTCGGCCGACATCGGGGTGACCTTGTCGTAGATCTTCGCGGCGCGCGCGTCGTCGCCGTGGAAGCGCACGTTGGAGAACTCCGTTCCGCCGCAGAGTCCGGGTTCGACGTTGCTGACACGTACCGCCGTGCCAGCCAGGTCGGCGCGCAGGTTCAGCGAAAAATGACGGACAAAGGCCTTGGTGCCGCCATAGACATTGCCACCCGGATACGGCCACTCGCCGGCGACCGAGCCGATATTGACGACATGGCCGCGGTTGCGCGCCACCATGCCCGGCAACAGCGCGCGGGTCATGTACATCAGGCCCTTGATGTTGGTGTCGACCATGCGCTCCCAATCGTCCATCACGGCCTTGTGCGCCGGCTCGAGGCCGAGGGCGAGGCCGGCGTTGTTGATCAGCACGTCGACTTCGGCGAATTCCGCCGGCAACTCGGCCAGCGCGGTTTCGATCGCCTTGGCGTCGCGCACATCGAAGGTCAGCGGCAATGCCAGCGGGCCAAGCTCGGCGGCCAGCTTGCGCAGGCGCTCGCCGCGGCGGCCGCTGATGATGACGCGGCAGCCATCGGCAACGAAGCGGCGTGCGATGGCCATGCCAAAGCCGGCGCTGGCGCCGGTGACGAAGACGACGCGGGAGGAATTCACGGGTTGCTCTGCAAGTGGCTCATGTGAGGTGGCGCTTGTAACCCAAGGCGCCGGTCCAGGCAAGCCGGCAGCGCGGCGGATCCCGCATCGGCGGCGACGGCGACGCCGTTGTCCGGACGAATGGCTGTGTAAAGTAGCCGGCTAGCGAGCGCAGCCAGCGACGCCAACGGACTGGCGCATCAACCGGGGTAGAGGCGGGTCAATGCACGAAACAGCAGAATCGCTGCACGCGGAGCAGCGCCCGAGGCGCACGCATTCCTGGATCGGTCTCGGGCTGCTGTTCGGTGCGGTCTTTCTGCTGATGCTGGCGCTCAACCTGATGACGCCGACCTGGGGCGACGATTGGCATCGCACCCTGGCCGGCGGCGATCTGATCCAGACTTTCAAACGCATTGCCTGGGAATACGAAACCTGGACCGGCCGCGCCAGCGTGCTGCTGTTCACCTACATCGCGCTGTGGCTATACCCGGGCACCCAAGCCGTCTTTGCGGTGATCAACGCCGCCGCCTTCTGCCTGCTGCTGCTCGGAATGTTCTGGCTGGCGAGCGGACGCTTGCCGGGAAGAAATCGCGATGATGTGCTGACGCTGGCCGCGGCCCTCGGCGGTGTGTGGTTGTATCTCGATGCCTTCGGCGAGGGCATCCTGTGGAAAACCGGTGCGGTCGGGTTTCTATGGGTCATCGCCGCAACGCAGCTTCTCGTCAAGCCGTTTGTCGATCTGCTCTGCGATGAGGCGGTGCGCCCCAACACCGCCCGCCGGCTGTATGTGCTGCCGCTCTTCTACCTGCTGGGCGCCGCGACCTTGGAAAATCTGACGGCGGCGACCGCGATGCTGCTCATCGTCGCGCTGCTGTGGCTCAGATTCGTGCGTCGATCGCAGGTGCCGCGCTGGTATCTGATTGCCGCGATCGCGTATCTCTGCGGCACCGCCATACTGATCGCGGCGCCCGGAAACTACGCACGGTTCGCCATGCAGGACGATGGCATTCCGATGGCCGCGCGCCTCTGGCCAATGATCGTGCGCATCTGGGAGCAGGGCACGCGCGGCACCGAAATCTTCTACATGCTGTTTGCGCTGACATTGGCGGCGTTGCTGTTCCGTGTTCCCATGGCGGGACTGCGCCGCGCGGCGATCATTCTGCTGTACGGCCTGGCCAGCGCGATGGCGATGGTCGGCGCAACCGGTGTGAGTTTCAGCGCGCGCACCGCGTTCTGTTCCGAAGTGCTGTTCGTGACAGCCGGTGTTTCGCTCGTCCACGCCATTCTCGCAATGCCGCGATCGAGATTTTTCGCGATCGGCTGCGCCGGCTTGCTCATCGTGTTCCTGGCGCCGGATATGGCACGGACGGTTTCCCAGTATCACGCGACCTGGACGCAAACCCAGCGCCGCGATGCGCTGATGAGTCTTTATCGGCTGTACGGCATCCGGCAACCGTACCTGCCTTCGTACCGGATTCCATACATCGAAGGCTTGCATGACGATCTGGTGCGCGGCCGCTATTTCCTGCGCGATATCCACACAGACATTCCCGGCAACGGCTGGCGCAATGGCACCTTTGCCGAAGACTACGGCTTCAAGTTTGCCCTTCGCCTCGAGACGCAGTACCTCATCTTCGAGCCGGAACTGGCCAATCGTTCAGTGTTTCAGCTGGAGTACGAATCCGCAGCCGTGCGGGTTCTCTCGAGAACCGAACCGGACAATTTCCGGAGTCAGCGGGTTGCCTATGTCATTGCCGGCAGCGGCGAATGCTACAAGGCCGTGGAAGCCGCGACGGCCGCTGGGCTGAAGTACGCATGGAGCTTCACCGACACCAGCCTGATCGGCATTGATGGCGAGCCATCCACTCAGCACTGCATCGCGCGCGGAGCCCAGGAAGCCTGATGGCTCAGGGCCGGCCGACGGTCTGCGCCGTCCCCGAGCGCTGCACCTCGTCGACTTTCGGCGCCGTGCCGAACAGACGGTCGCCGAGACCCATCGACACGCCCCACCAGTAGTTCTCGTTGCGGAAATGGTGGTAGCGATGCTCGCGCACGCGGCGCTGGTAGTACGCATTGTCGGGGCACCAGGGGATGTGCGACAGAAAGTGCACCCATTCATAGTGCAGGCCGAGCAGCAGGTAGGTCGTGACGCCGGTCAGCACCCATTGCTTCCAGGGCCAGAAGGCCCACAGCAGCAGGCCAATCGTCGGCAGCACCAGCAGATGCACGTGGCGCGGGATGAACACCCATTTCAGATTCCAGGGATCGGCATGATGGCGCCGATGCGTCTTGGGCAGATAGAAATCGATCGTGCGGCCCAAGACCTTGCGCGGACGCCAATGCAGCATCACGACATGGATCAGCCATTCGTTGACCGGGAAATAGGCGACGAGTCCCAGCGCAATGGCCGCGTCGACCCAGCTCCAGCTACCCAGCGCGATACGTGTGGCCGCGAACAGCACGACGAAGCCCGCGATCAGCAGCGTGCTCGGATGCTTCCAGAACACCGCGAGCGCCGTCGCCGCATCGCGCGGCAGCGTGTCCGGCGGGCGCATCGGATTTTTCTGGGCGGTGTTCGCCGCCGCCATCATTTCACGGTCATTGGCGCGTTCGGTGTTCACATCCGCCCTCCACGTGCTTCAACCTGATCCAGTGCCAGCTCCAGCGCCTTGCGGCCGATCTCGACATGCCGCAGGCCCGCGGCGCGCGCAGCTTCCGGGTCAGCCTTGCGAATCGCCGCGGCGATTGCGGCGAAGTTCGCGTGATCGCGGAATTCGGCTTCCAGCACCTGTGCCAGCGCCTCCTGCACCTGCAGATAAGTCTTGCTCATCGAGTTGAACGCCAGCCGGTAGGCGACGTTGCCGCCGCGTTCAACGAGCAGCTTCCAGTACGCATGCGCGAGCTGCTGCAGCGTGCGCAGATCGGCCTTGCCGCCCTTCATCTGCGCGAGCAGATCGTCGAGCGCATCGGCAAGCTTTGCTCCGCCCTTGCGCGCCGCCGCGGCGGCAATGTCCGGCGCCAGCGACGAGCGCATGGCCATGATCGAACGCACGACGGTGCCGTTGACGCGACCGTCCGAGTGCAGCAGCAGATTCGGCAGCAACTCCAGTCCCCCTTCAGCGAGATAGTCGAGCACCAGACTGTTGCCGCCCTGACGCACGGCCACCAGCCCCGCCTGTTGCAGGCGCTTGATCGCCTCACGCACCGCGCCGCGGTTCACGCCGAGCGCTTCCGACAGCTCGCGTTCGGCCGGCAGCGTTTCACCGGCCGGCAGCTCGCCGCGCAGGATGCGGTCGGCCAGCTGGCGGAAAACGGCCTCCGACAGCGAGCTGCGTGAGACGGGGCGATAAGCATGATCGGTCATGTGGTCAACTTATCATACCAGTTGGATCGACCACAATCGCACCGCAGAAAAACGATCATAAATTTATGTTAATAAAAGAGAATCGTGGAATCCGATGAGCGGATCACTGCGCGCCCCATCGTGCCACGACCTGCTCCAGCACCGCCATCGGCATCGGTCCGGAGTTGAGCACAAGCGCGTGGAAGCGGCGGATGTCGAAGCGCGAGCCCATGCTCCGGCGCGCCGCTTCGCGAGCGGCGACGAGGGTGTTGGCGCCGACCTTGAAGCTGCAGGCCTGACCCGGGTAGACGCAGTAGCGCTCGATTTCGCGGGTCGCCGAGATCAGCGGCTCGCCGATCTGCGTGACCATCCATTCGGTCGCCTGCTGGCGCGTCCAGCGCTGCTGGTGGATGCCGGTGTCGACGACGATGCGCGCCGCGCGGAACAGGCTCGACTGCAGATAACCGATGCGGCCAGCGGGATTGTTGTCGTAGACGCCGAGTTCATCGGCCACCTGCTCGGCATACAGCGCCCAGCCTTCCGTGTACGAGGAGAAGCGGACGACTTTGCGGAACAGGGGCAGTGCGCCGGCATGCCTGAGTGCCGAGCCCTGGAAGTGGTGGCCGGGTATGCCTTCGTGATGCGCCAGCGTAGGGAGTCGCCATAGCGCGAGTTCATCCGGCTCCTTGAGGTTCAGCGAGAACGTGCCCGGCTGATCGCCGGTGCCCGGGCTGTAGAACGCGCCGGGCGAGCTGCCCTCGATCGCTGCCGGCGTGCGCCGCACGACGAGCGGATCGATCGCGGTTGCGTCGAAGGCGCGCGGCAGGCGCGTGCGAATGTCGTCGAGCACTGCCTGCGCCTTGGCGAGCAGCTGTGCGCGGCCCTCGTCGTTGTCCGGCACCTGGAAACGCTTGTCGACATTCAGCGCAGCGATGCGCTCGCCGACGCTGCCGGTCTTGTAGCCCTGCCGTCGCAGAGCGACGTCGAGTTCAGCAAGCAGTTCCTTGACCTGCGCCTGCCCGCTGGCGTGCAGCTCGGCGGGTTTGCGCATCGAGGTCGTGTTCGAGCGCAACGCCGTCTCGTAGTAAGCCTCGCCGTCCGGCAGGCGCCAGACGCCGGCAGCGTCGACAGCCTTGCCACGCAGCGCTTGCAGCGCCTCGATCTGTCGCGTCAGCGCGGGGGCAATCCCTTGCGTGAAGATCTTCGCCGCCTGCGCGCCGAAGTCCGCCAGCTTCGCAGCGGCGGCGCGCTGCAGGGCCGGTTCGATCAGCGGCGTGGTTGCCGGCTTCATATCGCGCAAGCCCGCGATCTGCGCGACGGTCCGGTCGATGATGAAGCCCGGTGGAATCACGCCGAGGCCGGCGTCGTGGCGGATGCGCTCGGCCTCCTGATCGAGCGCGGTCGCCAGCGCCGACAGGCGTGCGAGATAGGCATCGACATCGGCCTTTTCCGCGAGCGGGTGGCGGCCGCCGATGAAGTCCGGCAGCCAGTAGTACGTGCCGTTCATCTGGCTAACGACGTACGGACTCGGGCGCAGATCGATGTCGACGTAGCCGTACCAGGCGAGCGTGTCGCGCAGATCTTCATAGACGAACCGCGCGACGTCGTAGTCGAGTGCGGCGGCGGGCGACAGCGCCTCGCGTTCGATCGCAGAGAGTTCCTTCAGACCCTGCGCGACCGCAGCGCGATCTCGAGCGATCGCGCCGAGCGAGCGGTCGTCGAGCTGACTGCGCAGCGCGACATTGACGCCGCTGTCGTGGCCATAGGCTGTCGCCGTCTCGGGCGAGCGGTGCAGGAACAGCTCGCTGTGGCGTTGGAGCAGGGCTTCGAGCCGGGCGTCGGCGCTGTTGGCGGCTGCGAAAGCGGTCAGCGGTCTAAGCAGACCGATCGCGATACCCGCGGCGCTGGCCTGAAGGAATTGGCGGCGTTGCATGCCGCTATCGTCCCAGATTCACCGGCGTCCTGCGCAACCGGGCCACCGTCGCGGGTGGCCCGGTGCGGATCGCAGGCTCAGAAGCTGTAACGCAGGCTCGCCGTCCATTCGCGCGGCGTGCCGGGCAGCACGTAGAGCGCATCGTAGGAGCCGACGTAGTACTCCTCGTCGAACAGGTTGTTGAGGTTGGCCTGCACGCGGACCGGGCCGCGCGTCCAGTACAGCGCCGCGTTGACGAGGGTGTATTCCGGCAGCGAGAACGTGTCGTTGGTGTCGCCCGACTGGTCGGCGTAGTGGCGCAGACCCAAGCCCGCACCGAGGCCGGCGAAAGCGCCGGTCTGGATGTTGTAGCGCGACCACAGGCTGGCGATGTGCTTCGGCACGTTGATCAGGCGCGTGCCCTCGGGCGTGGTGACGCCGTACAGGGTCTGCTCTTCGGTCGTCTCGGCGTCGATGAAGGTGTAGGCGAGCTGTGTGGTCCAGCCGGGCAGGATCTCGTAGCTGCCGTCGATCTCGAAGCCGCGGCTGCGCGCCTCGGCGGTCTGCACGACCACATCCGGCTGGTTGGGCACCGCGGTCGTCAGGTTCTGGCGCAGCAGTTCGTAGATCGCCGCGCTGAACAGCAGGCGGCCGTCGAGCAGTTCGCCCTTGAGGCCGACTTCCCGGTTGTCGCCGGTCTCCGGCTCGGCATTGCCGCCGCCGAGCAGCTGGCCGGACTGCGGCAGGAACGACTCGCTGTAATTCGCGTACGCGGCGAGGCCAGACAGGAACTGCCAGGTCACGCCGGCGCGTGGCGTCACGTCGTAGTCGCGGTTGGGGCCAGCGCCGGAATCCACTTCGGACTCGTCGTAACGCGCACCGAGCGTCAGCGTCCAGGCGGCGAGGCTCAGCTGGTCTTGCACGTAGATGCCGGTCTGCGCCGTCGTCGTGCGATAGCCAGGACCGAGGTCGGCCGGGCGCAGCGGTAGCGTGGTGCTGTAGTCCGGATCGAATAGATCGATCGGGAAGCCGGTGCCTTCCGGGTCGTCCCCATAGGCAAAGGCATTGAACGAGTTTTCTTCGTAGCGCTCGATGCCGATCAGCAGGCGGTGCTTGACCGCAGCGGTGTCGAACTCGCCGATCACTGAAGTGTCGATGTCCCAGTTGTCGGTATTGCCGTCAAGGAACAGCGGGTAGCGCGTCAGCGTGCGCTTGTCGTCGAGCAGCGCACCCGGATAGGTCACGTTGTCCCAGATCTGCTCGGCCTTCGTGTAGCGCGCGTTCTGGCGCAGCGACCAGCTGCTCGAGAAGCGATGCGTGAATTGGTAACCGAGGTTGCTGACTTCGTCTTGGATACGGATCGGCTGGTCGGGATCGCCGATGTAGCGGCTGAGCGGAATCTTGCCGTTGGGATTCGGCAGCACGGTACCTTCCGCCGGCAGCGGGAAGCCGAGCTTGTCTTCGTTGTCGGTGTAGCTGGCGAGGACGGTGAGGTCGGTGCTGTCGGCAATCTGCCAGCTCAGCGACGGCGCGATGTAGAAGCGCTGGCGTTCGCCAAAATCGGTGAAGCTGCCTTCATCGCGGTACAGCGCGTTGACGCGCACCGCGAGGCCCTTGGCGAGCACCGCGCCGGCGTCGATCGCGGGTTCGACATCGAGATAACGGCCGGTCGAGATTTCCAGATCGGCGAAGTTCTCTTCGCGGGGCCGCTTGCTGACGAGGTTGACCAGGCCGCCGAGCGAGCCGGCGCCATACAGCACGGCTGCCGGACCGCGCACGATCTCGACGCTTTCGAGGCCGAAGATTTCCTTGTTGTTGGTCACCGTACCCTTCGACATCGGCAGGCCGTCGAGGAAGGCGTAGCCGCTGGCGTCGAAGCCGCGGATACGAAAATAGTCATAGTCGCCGTAGTAGCCGCCGGGCATCACGCCAGCGACGTTGCGCAGCACGTCGTCGAGGATGCGGGCGTCCTGGTCTTCGATCAGCGCGCGCGTGATGACCTGGATCGACTGCGGGGTCTCCAGCAGCGGCGTGCCGGTCTTGGTCGCGCTGCTCGCGGTGTCGATGCTGTAGGTCGGGCCCGTTTCCTTGCTGGCTTCGACGGTGACCGGCGACAGTTTGGTCGGCTCGCTGGCGGCGGTCTGCAGCGGGTCCGCCTCCGCGGCGAGGAGGGTGGGAGACGCGCAGGCAAGGAATACAACAGGCAACAGCCGTGTGCAGTGCTTCATCGATGGATCCTTCGAGGAGAGCACGCTGGCAGCAGCTGGCTGTGCAAAATGGGGAGTAAACGCCGCCGTACGGGACGGCGGCGCTGGATTCTATCGGTTCTGCCGCGCTGCGGGCTAGCGATTCAGCAACGGCAGTGCGACCTCGCCCGATACCGTCACCGGCACTGGGGCCAGCGACAGGATCGAGTTGTTGAGGAAGTACGGATGGAAGCCGTACAGCAGCAGGCCGATTTCGTCGCCCGGGTTCAGCGCGGCGCGCACGCCGACCAGATCGAGCTGCAGATCGCCGTTTGCCCGCACGGGGGTGACCTGATCGCTGATCGCGGCGGGATCGGTCTCGCCGCGCTTGCGCAGGCCGAGGCCGACGAAGATCGGCGGCTGACCGGCGCCGCCGGAGAAGTGCAGCGTTGCCTGCGGAATGCCGGCCAGCGCTTCGGCGCGGGTGACGGTGTGCAGCGGCACGTAGACTGGCGTGGCGGTCAGCTGCTGCAGCGTTTCGTAGGGCAGCAGATTGACGATCTGCGGCAGCAGCGCGAGGAAATCCTGCGTGTAGCCGAGATTGCTGCCGGGCGGATTGAGCAGCACGCCGGAGATGACCCGCAGCGCTTCCGGCGCCAGGCCGGTCAGGCTGGCATACAGGGTCTGCAGCGGCAGGCTGCGCAGCAGGTTGACGACCTGGCCGACGGCGCCGGGGATGACCTGCGTGTCGCCGAACGTGATCGCATCGCCGCCGTAGGGCAGGAACGGCAGCAGCAGACCTTCTTCCGGCGTCAGCGAAACGCAGAGGTCGGGCGGGGTCTGGGTGCCCGGCGCGAGCCGCTTCAGTTTCTGATCGAGGAAGTCGACCATCATGCTGGCGGTGTCGTAGCTGCGGCTGCCGCAGGTGATGGTCTCATCGACGCCGAACAGGATCTGCCGGCCGGCGGCCTGCAGTGCCGGAATGATGTGGCCGTTGGTCTGCACCAGCAGGCGCGCGTCGCGGCCCTGATTGCGCAGGCATTGAAGGTTGGCCGCCGCCTCGTTCATGTTGAACAGGATGTCATTGGCGCCCTGCACGAAGAAGGCGTCGACCTGCGGCACACCGCGGCCGTCGGCGCGGTTGCCTCCGCAGAACGACAGGAAGCTGCGCTCAAGGAACTTGTCGTAGGTGTCCTGGCTGACCGTGCCCAGCGTCGCCTGCAGCAGCGCGGTATAGACGAAGGGCTCGAACTGGAAGCCGGCCGTTGCGCCGCCAGCGACGGCGAGGATGTCGAGCCAGATGGTTTTCGGCACGCCGCCCGGCGCGAGGCTGTAGCGCAGATCGGACCAGGTCGCGGTCGGCACCAGCGCATCGAAGCGCGGATCGACGCCGGCGCCGATCAGCTGGAAGCCGCCGCCGTAACTGAGGCCGACCGCGCCGATCACCGGATCGCCGCCGCGACGCGCCAGGTGCGGCAGGTTCTCTTCGGCCCAGTCGATGATCGTCGAGACATTGCGGCCGTCGATCTCCGGGTCCATGACCGTGATCGGCCCGCTCGACTGGCCGAAGCCGCGCTGGTCGAAGCTGATGACGTAGTAGCCGCTGTTCCAGGCCTTGCGGCCGGCATCGCTGGTGACGTCGGCGCCGAGAAACGCGCCGATCGGATTGCCGCCTTCAAAGTTCTTGTTGCGCGACAGGCCGAAGCCATGGCCGTGGATCACCAGCGGCGCAGCCTGGTTGGCGGCGAGCGCCGGCTGGTAGACGGTGATGCCGATCGTCTCGCCGTCGGCCGCCGGAATCGTGCCGTTGAAGATGATCGCCTTGTCGACCGCCGGCGCGCTGACTGCGTCCGCGGCCTTGTCGTCGGAGCCGCAGGCGGCGAGCAGGCCGCAGAGGCCGATGGCCAGAGCAAAGCGGGAGATCGTCGTCATGGCAGTCCGGGTCGCGGCGAGTGCAGGGCGGCGGAGCATAGCCCCGCGCCTGTCAGCGCAACAGGCAATGACGTGCGAAGACTGAAATATCTGACACGGCGGTCAGATCGGACCGCAGTGCCAGAAGCCGGCTTCAGCGCGCGGCCCGCGCCCTCGCGATTGCGGCGCGCACCTGGGCCGGCGCGGTGGCGCCGTAGTGGTTGCGCGCGGCGAGCGAGCCTTCCAGCGTGATGCGCTCGTAGACGTCGGCGGCGATCAGCGGTGAGAACCTCTGCAGCTCTTCAAGGCTGAGTTCCGGCAGGTCGCAGTTCTTCTGGCCGGCGTAGGCCACCGCGCTGCCGACCACGTGATGCGCATCGCGGAACGGCAGGCCCTTCTTGACCAGGTAATCGGCGAGGTCGGTTGCCGTCGAGAAACCCTTGGACGCCGCGGCGCGGCAGTTGTCGCGGCGCACTTCAATCGCCGGAATCATCTCGGCATAGACCTGCAGGCACAGGCTGACGGTATCGACGCTGTCGAACAGCGGCGGCTTGTCTTCCTGGTTGTCGCGGTTGTACGCCAGCGGCTGGCCCTTCATCAGCACCAGCAGCGCGTTGAGGTTGCCGATCACGCGGCCGGTCTTGCCGCGCACCAGTTCCGGCACGTCCGGATTCTTCTTCTGCGGCATGATCGAGCTGCCGGTGCAGAAGCGGTCCGGCAGGTTGACGAAGGCGAACATCGGCGAGGCCCACAGGATCAGCTCCTCGCTCCAGCGCGACAGGTGCACCAGGATCAGGCTCGCCGCCGCACAGAACTCGATCGCGTAGTCGCGATCCGACACCGTATCCAGGGAATTCTCGGTGACGCCGTCGAAGCCCAGCTGTCCGGCGACGAAATGGCGGTCGATCGGATAGACCGTGCCAGCCAGCGCGGCCGCGCCCAGCGGCAGCAGGTTCATGCGCTTGCGGCAGTCGAGCAGGCGCGTGCGGTCGCGCAGCATCTGTTCGCGCCAGGCCAGCATGTGATGGCCGAAGGTGACCGGCTGGGCGATCTGCAGATGGGTGAAGCCGGGCATCACGGTGTCGGCCTCGCGCTCGGCGAGATCGAGCAGGCCGTCGGCAACGCGGTCGATCATCACGCACAGATCGTCGATCACGTCGCGCACATACAGGCGCAGGTCGGTCGCGACCTGGTCGTTGCGCGAGCGGCCGGTGTGCAGGCGCTTGCCGGCGTCGCCGATGCGCTCGGTCAGGCGCGCCTCGATGTTCATGTGGACGTCTTCGAGCGCGGTGCTCCACTCGAACTTGCCGGCGTCGATATCGGCGCGGATGCCGTCCAGCCCGGCGACGATCGCATCGGTATCGGCCTGGGTCAGCACGCCCACCTTGCACAGCATCCGCGCATGCGCCTGGCTGCCGGCGATGTCCTGGCGGTACAGGCGCGCGTCGAAGCTGACCGATTCGGAGAATTGCTCGACCAGCGCGGACGTGGATTCGGCGAAGCGACCGCCCCAGAGCTTCTGGTTGCCGGAGTTGGACATGGCTTAGAACTTAGATGGCACAGGCAGGAAAGGCGCGAATTATATAGGCGTGGCGGTCGGTGCCGGGGCGCCGGACGGCAGCTGGCGGGGGACGGGCTGCCTTGCTGGAATGACCGCTGCTTGCGAAGCTAGCCGCGGCCTCATTGCGGCCAGACAGACGGAAACTGGCTTTCAAGTGCAACGCATCCGGCCACCCACGGCACCTGCATATACGCTGATCCCCGACTTCTGCGGCGGGCGCGGCGTGCTGGCGCTGGCCTTCACCATGGAGCTGGTCGCCATCGTCTTCACGCTGGGCGGCGGCGCGCGCGGGCCTGCCGCACTGGAGCGGCTGCTGCTGCTGTCGCTGTATCTGCAATGGATCAGCCTCTGCTCCGCCGCCGCGCTGTGCTCGGCGCGCAGCTGGCTCAAGGACGCCCGTCCGGGCGTCGTGTTCTTCGTCTGCTGGGCGATGATGGTGCTCATCGTCGGCCTGATCGCCGCGGCCGCGCATGCCATGAGCGGCTGGCTGAACTGGAGTTTCATCCTGCAGTCGGAGTCGCGCGCGGCGTTTGTGCTGCGGCATACCTGCATCGCCGCCGTCGTGGCGATGCTGTTGCTGCGCTATTTCTGGCTGCGCAATCTGTGGGCGGCGCAGGTCCAGGCCGAGGGCGAGGCGCGTTACCAGGCGCTCAATGCACGTATCCGACCGCACTTCCTGTTCAACGCCCTGAACAGTCTCGCGGCGCTGATCCAGGTCCGGCCTAACGACGCCGAAATGATGGTCGAGGATCTGTCCGACCTGTTCCGCGCCAGCCTCGAAGGCCGCGGCCAGCTCGCGCCGCTGGTCGAGGAGATCGCTCTCTGCAACGCCTATCTGCGCATCGAAAAGCTGCGCCTGGGCGACAAGCTCAAGATCGAATGGGACATCCCCGAAGACCTGCTCGACTGGTCGGTGCCCAAGCTGGTCGCGCAGCCGGTCATCGAGAATGCGGTGCATCACGGGGTTTCGCGGCTCGCCGCCGGCGGCCTGATCCGGATTGCCGCGCGGCGCATCTTCGAGCGACTGGTCATCGAGGTCAGCAATCCGATGGCGGATGGCGACGCGATCCCCAGCAAGGGCAACCGGGTCGCGATCGACAACATTGCCCAAAGACTGAACCTGATTTACGGTGACAGCGCGCGGCTGGAAATGGGCCGCGACCTGCGCCTCGAAGGCGGCGTGTTCCGGGTACGTCTTGTGCTGCCGCGGGGATCGCGTGGCGAAGTGCCGTTGAGTTGACCGAGTGGGCGCAAGCCCACGACATTACAAGAGGGGAAGATCGATGCGTGTGGTCATAGTCGATGATGAACCGCTGGCCCGGGAACGCCTGCGCCGTCTGCTGCAGGAATTCCCCGGCTACGAAGTCGTGGGCGAGGCCGGCGACGGCGAATCCGCGCTCGATGTCGTCGACGACGAGGAGCCCGATCTGGTGCTGCTCGACATCCGCATGGGCGGCATGGACGGCCTGCAGGTCGCCCGCCAGCTGTCGGAAATGGACGTGCCGCCGGCGGTGATCTTCACGACGGCCTATGCCGAGCATGCGCTGTCTGCCTTCGATGCCAGCGCGCAGGGCTACCTGCTCAAGCCGGTCAAGCTCGAAAAGCTGCGCGATGCCTTGCAGCGCGTGCGCAAGCCGACCCGCGCGCACAAGGCCAAGCCGGTGGAGGCCGCCAGCGGCACTCCCAAGCGCGAATTCGTGCTGGCGACGACCCGCGACGGTCTGGTCCGTGTGCCGGTGCCGGACATCCTGTATTTCCTTGCTGACCACAAATACACGACGGTCGGCCATCTGCATGGCGAAGTGCTGATCGAGGAATCGCTGAAGACGCTGGAAGTCGATCTCGAACCGCTGTTCCTGCGCGTGCACCGCAAGGCGCTCGTCAACACGCGCTTTATCGCCGGGCTCGAGCGCGACCGCCATGGCGACCAGCACCACTGGCTCAAGCTCAAGCACGTCTCCGAACCGCTGCCGGTGTCGCGCCGACGCCTGGCCGAAGTGCGTCGCTTCATGACGGACACCTGAGAAGCGCGGCGGCGCGCGTCGTGTGAAAATGCGGGTGTGAACACCACGACCGCTCCCAAGACGCTCCGTATCGCCACCCGTGAATCGCCGCTTGCGCTGTGGCAGGCTCGCCACGTCCAGGCGGCGTTGCGGCAGCTGCATCCGGATCTGCAGGTCGAGCTGCTGCCGATGACGACGCAGGGCGACCAGATTCTCAATGCGCCGCTGTCGACCGCGGGCGGCAAGGGCCTGTTCGTCAAGGAACTCGAGCAGGCGATGCTCGAGGGCCGCGCCGACCTGGCCGTGCATTCGATGAAGGACGTGCCGGTCCAGCAGCCTGACGGGCTGTGTCTCAGCGCCTACCTTGAGCCGGAAGATCCGCGCGACGCCTTCGTGTCGAATCGCTACGCGTCGCTGGATGCGCTGCCGCAGGGCGCGCATGTCGGCACGTCGAGCCTGCGCCGGCAGACCCAGCTGCGCGGCTTGCGTCCGGATCTGAAGATCTCCGATCTGCGCGGCAACGTCGGCACCCGCCTGCGCAAACTCGACGAAGGCCAGTACGACGCGATCCTGCTCGCCTGCGCCGGGCTGATCCGCCTCGAACTCGAATCGCGCATTGCCGAGCGTCTCGACCAGCATCGCTTTGTGCCGGCGATCGGCCAGGGCATCGTCGGCATCGAATGCCGCAGCGACGACGCCAGCACCCGCGCATTGCTTGAACCGCTCAATCGTCCGCATTCGGCGATCCGGCTCGCCGCCGAGCGCGCCATGAATTCCCGCCTGGGCGGTGCTTGCCAGGTGCCGGTGGCCGGGCATGCCGTCATCGACGGCGACACGCTGCAACTGACCGGCCTGGTGGGCGCGCCGGATGGCTCGCGTCAGGTTCGCGAGAGCATCAGCGGGCCGACCGCCGAAGCCGCCGCGCTCGGCATCCGCCTGGCCGAGCGGCTGCTGCAGCGTGGCGCGCGCGACATCCTCGGCGCGCTGGGCATTCAGGTCTGAAAGGCACGGCCAGGCAGCGCTTCGCGCCATGAGCACCGCCGCCGCAAAGTTACTGAATGGGCTCAGCGTCGCCGTGACGCGACCGGCGGCGCAGGCCGAGGCGCTGTGTCTGCTGCTCGAACAGCAGGGTGCGCAGGTGATCCGCCTGCCGCTGCAATCCATCGAACCCGCGCGCCAGTCGATGCAGCTCGACCGCGAACTCGGCGCTGCGCAAGATGCCGATGTATGGATTTTCACCAGCGCCAACGCCGTGCGTCACGCACGCGGACTGTTTGGCACGCGCTGGCCGTTGACGATCGCAGTCGGGCCGGCGACGGCCTCTGCGCTGTCGGCGCTCGGAGCGCCGGCCGTCATCGTTCCCGTGCAGCACAACAGCGAAGGTGTTCTGGCGCTGCCGGATCTGCAGAATGTGCGCGACAAGCGCGTCGCCTTGATCGGCGGCGAAGGCGGTCGTGACAGCATCGAACAGACGCTGCGCGCACGCGGCGCACAATTGCAGCGGCTTGCGGTGTACCGGCGCGTCAACTTGCCGTATGCGCCCGAACATCTGCAGGCAAGTCTGGCTGCGGTGCAGGCCATTGTCGTGACCAACGGCGAGGCACTGCAGCAATTGGTGACGCGGATTGCGGAACCCGGCCTGAACGCACTGCTCGCCACGCAGCTGGTTGTGCCAAGTCAGCGTGTGGTAGAACAGGCATCCAAATTCGGCTTCACAGTCGCCCCCCTCGTAACCGACCAGATGCTCGATACCGCCTGCTTGCATTGCCTGCAGCAATGGTGGAGCGGTCGCGGCAGGACTCCATCAGCATGACCGATCCGAACAACAACGACCCGTCAACACAGCCCGATGCAGCAGCGGCTGCGCTCGGCGCAGGCGCCACCGACCAGACGCCGGTGCCGGCCGTCACCGTTCCGAATGCGGACAGCGGCAGCGACGGCGGTCGCGAAGTGCCGGACGAAGCGCCGGCCAAGGTTTCGGAACGCGGAGAGTCGCGGCGCGGCGGATTCCTCGGCGGTCTGCTGTGGGCGATCGTCGTGCTCGCCATCATTGGCGCCGCCGGATTCGAGCTGCATCGGCGCGCGATGCCGATGCTCAAGGAGCGCGACGATCGCATCGCGGCGCTCGAACAGTCCGTCGCGCGTGCCGCAACGAATGCCGAGAGCCTGCGCGCACGCACCTCGGATCTGCTGGCGTCGCAGCAGCGCGCCGCCGGCGATGTCGCCCGTTTCAACGAGCGTCTCGATGCGCAGGATGAGGCCGTCGGCCAGTTACGCGAGGAACTCGGCGGCGGTCGCGTGCGTGTGCAGCTCGCGGTTGTCGAACAACTGCTGATGCTGGCGAACGATCGCCTCGTCGTCGGTCGCGAAGTTCCCGCCACGATCACTGCGCTCGAAGCGGCCGACGCGCGACTCGCCGCACTGAAGGACCCGCGCATGTTCGCCGTGCGCGAGGCGATCGCGCAGGAACGCGCGGCGCTGCAGGCGGTGCCCGCGGTCGACGAGGTCGGTGCGGCACTGATGCTGTCCGGACTGATCGAGCGGACCTCGCGCTTGCCGCTGTCTGCGCAGGCGCCGGGACACTTCACCGCCAGCGCGCCGGAAGCCGTGGCGCTGCCCGAGACTGCCGGTGCCTGGGCGCGGGCCTGGGCGGCGGTCAAGCAGGCGGTCGCCAGCGCATTTACGATCCGGCGTGCCGATGGACCGTCGCCGCAGCTGCTCAGCGTCGAACAGTCGGATCTCGTGCGGCAGATGCTGGCGCTCAAGCTCGAAGCCGCGCGGCTTGCGCTGCTGCGGCGCAATGCCACCAGTCTGCGCGAGATCTGCGTTTCCGCTTCGCGCTGGCTTGAGGATTATTTCCGCAAGGACGATCCGGCGGTGATTGCCGCGCAGGCCGATCTGCAGCGCCTGCAGGAACTGCAGCTGTCGCCACCGCTGCCGGACATCAGCCGCAGCCTCGGTCTGTTGCGCGGCCTCGCCGAGGTGCAGACGCAATGATCCGCGAGTGGCTGATCATGGTTGTCGCCCTCGCGATCGGTGCGGCGACGGCGTATTACCTTCACGATGAAACCGGCTATGTGCTGGTGAGTTTCCGCGGCTGGATACTCGAGACTTCTCTGCTCGGCCTGCTGCTCGCCCTGGCGCTGACGGTGGTCGGCAGCTGGCTGCTGCTGCGCCTGATTGTCGGTAGTGTGCGGCTGCCGGCCGCGCTGCGTGGCATGGCGCAGCGTCGGCGGCGCGATCGCGCGCAGCGTTCGTTCGAGACCGGCATGCTGCATCTGCTCGAAGGCGACTGGAAGCGTGCCGAGATCGAACTCGTGCGCCGCGCCGCGGACCATCACGCCGGCCATTTGAACTACCTGTCCGCCGCGCGCGCCGCGCAGCGCATGGGTGCCGGCGACCGGCGCGATCACTATCTGAATCTTGCGGCCGGCATTGCGCCAACGCACGAGCGGGCGATGTTGCTGATGCAGGCGCGCCTGCAGCTGGAGCGCGGCGAGTTCGCATTGGCGCGTGACGTGGCGCAGCGTCTGCGCACGCTGGAGCCGAAACATCTGCTGTCCGTCGAGCTGCAGGCCGAGGCGCTGTTCGGGCTGGCCGACTGGGAGCCGCTGCGGCAGCTGCTGGTGAGCGACATCGGCACTGCCGGCGTTGCGGCGCCGCGCCGTCGCGAGATGCTGACGCAGGCCTTGGTCGCGCGTCTGCGTGAGGCGGAAACCGAAGCCAAGCTCGATCAGGTCAAGGCAATCTGGGGCGATACGCCGGCCGATGCGCGCCAATGGCCCGAGGTAAGGCTGCAGTACGCGCGCAGTCTGGCACGCCTCAACGCGCAGCCGGAAGCGCTGGCGCTGGCGACCGCCGTGCTGAACAAGGAATGGGATGCCGGACTGGTCACGCTCTACGGCGAACTCGAACCGAGCGACACTGTAGGGCAGCTGGCCGCCATCGAGCAGTGGCTCGGCAAGTACGGCGAACGCGTCGAGTTGCTGATGGCTGCCGGGCGCGTCTGCCTGCGCAACCGCCTGTGGGGCAAGGCGCGCAGCTATCTGGACGCGGTCGAGCGCATCGCGCCGACGGCTGAGGTCTATCTGGAACTCGCCAAGGTCTCGGAGCAGAGCCAGAACCCAGCCGAAGCGCAGGCCTTCTACCGGCGCGGTCTGGAACTTGCGGCGACGATTCGCTAGATGGGCGCCTTGCCCGGCCAGGTCGTGTGGGCGTCCTCGAAGCTGTCGTAGTACAGATGCTCGGGCGCAAGCCCGGCTGCGACGAAGGCTGACTTGGCGGCGTGCACCATCGGCGGCGGTCCGCTGATGTAGGCGTCGAAAGCCTGCAAATCCGCATGATGCCGCAGCGGCATTTCATGCACCCAGCCGCGCGCATGGGCGTTGGTCGCCAGATCTTCCGCCGTCGGCGCCGACAGGACAGGGCAGTAGTGAAAGTCCGCGTGCTGCGCAGCCCATTGCGTCAGCCGATCATGTAGGTAGAGATCGGCCGTCGCGCGCACCCCCCAGTACAGCCAGAGAGGGCGCGACGGCGCGCCGTGCTGCAGCAGCTGTTCGAGCATCGCATGCAGCGGCGCAATGCCGGTGCCGCCGGCGAGCATCAGCAGCGGTCGCGTCGAATCTTCGCGCCGATAGAACGCACCGAGCGGGCCTTCGAAGCGGAGGATCGCGCGGTCCGGCATCTCATGCGCGGCCCAGTTCGCGAAGCGGCCATTCGGCGTCACGCGGATATGCAGTTCCAGGCTTTCGCCATTCGGCGCATTGGCGATCGAGAAGCTGCGCCGCTGGCCGTCGTCGAGCAGCAGGTCGATGTACTGGCCAGCCAGATACCGAAACGCCGGATCGCCCGGATTGCGCCGCGGCAGCTTGAGCGTGAGGCCGAGTACGTCGTGCGAGAGCCAGCGGCGCGTCTGCACGCGGCAAGGCATCTGCTGCGGCCTCAGGCTCGCGGCGTCCGCGGGCTGATCGAGCTCGATCAGCAGATCGCTGGTCGGTCTGGCGAGGCACATCAGGATGAAGCCGGCTTCGACCTCGGCCGCCGAAAGGCCCGGAGGCTCGAAGGGATAACGCACCTCGCCCTTGAGCAGCCGCACACGGCAGGAGGCGCAGCTGCCGGACTGGCAGCCGTGCGGCAGCATCATCTGCTGGCGCAGGCCGGCATCGAGAATCGACTCGTCGTCGGCAACGCTGAACGGCGCCGGGCGGCCGTCCATATACACTTGATGGCTCATGAACGATCACGATACAGAGGTCGCAGCGACTCCGCCGCACAGCCTGATCGCCGGTTGCGGCGACATCGGTTTGCGTGTCGCGGAAAAGCTGCTGCGCGAGGGTGGCAAGGTCAGCGCAATCGTCCGCACGACGCAGAAGCAGCAGGTGCTGAATGCGCTCGGCGCGGGGACGCAGCTTGCCGATCTCGATGAGCCGCGCAGCGTCGGCGACTGGCCCTGGCTGTTCTGGTTCGCGCCGCCGCGCGCCGATGGCGAGCGCGATCTGCGCCTGCGCAATTGGCTGGCCGCTCAGCAAGGCCGCATCGAACGTCTGATCTACATCTCGACATCGGGTGTCTATGGCGATTGCGATGGACGCTGGATTGACGAGTCGGAACCCTTGAAGCCGCAGGCCGCGCGCTCGGTGCGGCGCGTCGATGCCGAGGCGGCGCTGCATGAATGGGCCGCCGAGCGCGGCAGCGCTGCGATCATTCTGCGCGTGCCCGGCATCTACGGTCCCGGGCGATTGCCGCTCGCGCGCCTGCGCGCAGGCGAGCCCCTGATGGCGACGAGTGAAGCGCCGTACAGCAATCGCGTGCATGCGGACGACCTTGCGACCGCGGCGATTCTTGCCGCACGACATGGCAGCGCCGGCGCCGCGTACAACATCGCCGACGGCGATCCGACGACGATGACTGACTACTTCCTGCAATGCGCGCAGCTGCTGGGCCTGCCCGCGCCGGAACAGATCGGTCGCAGCGAGGCGCAGCAGCGCTTCACGCCGGCGATGTGGTCGTACATGGAAGAGTCCAAGCGGCTGCGCATCGACCGCGCGCGGCGCGAGCTCGGTTTTGCACCACGCTACCCGACGCTGGCGACCGGCCTGCCGAGCTGCCTGCCCCTCTGAAAATGCAGCTCGCGGATTCACTGTGGTTACAATCGAAATCCCCCATTCAAGGAAAGGAGTCAGGCGGATGAGCGTGATTTCGGAGTTCAAGAAGTTCGCGGTGCGCGGCAACGTCGTCGACCTTGCCGTCGGTGTCGTCATCGGCGCGGCCTTTGGCAAGATCGTCTCGTCGCTGGTTGCCGACGTCGTCATGCCGCTAATTGGTCTGCTGGTCGGCGGCATCGATTTTTCCGACATGGCGATCACGCTCAAGGCCGCGGTCGGCGATCAGCCGGCAGTGCTGCTGGGCTACGGCAAGCTGGTCCAGGCCACCGTCGATTTCATCATCATCGCCTTCGCGATCTTCGTCGTCGTCAAGGGCATCAATCGCCTCAAGCACGCCGAAGCGGCCGCACCGACGGAACCTACGGCGGATCAGAAGCTGCTGGCCGAAATCCGCGACCTGCTGAAGGCGAAACAGGGCTGAGCGGAAACCGCTGGCGCCGGGAGCGCGGCTCCCGGCTGTTCTAGTTCGCGAGACGGCGCTTGCGCTTGCGGGTCGGCAAAGCCCGTAGCCCGGATGCAATCCGGGTTCGCGCATTCTCTACAGGCGCAGACCACGGGTTTTACCCGGGCTACGCGCCGCGTTCGCTCGCGACGCCTGTTCAGAGGTTCCCTAGTTCGCCAGACGCCGCTTGCGCTCGCGGGTCGGTGCGGTGCGCTGCTGCAGCAGTTCGTGCTCGCAGGACTTCAACAGGCGCAGGCAATCCTCGAACGTACGCGAGATGCGCGTCTGGTTGCGGATGCGTTCGAGCTTCGGCCAGGTCGCGCGTTCGCCGGAGCGGATGTAACGCTGGATGTCTTCGGCCAGTGGATTGCTGAAGGTGCGCAGCACGCGTTGCGGCGTATTGCGCGGATAGATGTTGATGTCGCCGGAGTAACGCTGGCGGATGACGTTGTCGAGCTTGCCGAGCACGCGCCCGCCGCCAAACGGATCCAGATGCTTGCGCGCCAGCCGCAGCGCGCCGGTGCCGCCGGACTTGAGCAGATCGGCAACCAGCGGTGCGACGCCGCGACGCCCGGCGCTCTCGCGGTCGAGCTGCGCCATGAACGGCACGATGTGCGGATTGGTCTGGCTGACGATGTAGTGATTGATGTTGTGCAGGCGCGCGAGACGCAGCATCGGCAGGTCCGATGACAGCGAGCCGTCGACCCAGCGTTTGCCCGGCATGTACGGCCCGATCGTTCCCTGATAGTTGCGCGCTTCGAGCGTCACCGGCGGAAATACGCCGGGCACTGCGCAAGACGCCAGCACCGCGCGGCTCATCAGGACATGCGGTGCCGTCAGGTAGTTGAGAACGCGGCCTTGCTGGTGCAGTTCGGCCGGCGAGACGGTGACGCAGACGATGCGTTTGGTGCGATCGAAAGCTTCGGCGAACGTGTAGGAGCCGATGTTCTGATTCAGACAGCGCTCAAGCTGGCCGCTGTCCATCATGGCGCCGCCTTTCAGCGCTTCGCGCAGGCCTAGCGACTGGAAGGCATCGAGATTGAGGCCGCCCGGAGCGAAGATCTCACTGATCTCGTGATCGAGGCGAACGCCGACCGTGCTGGCGATGATCGAACCCGCCGACGAACCCGACAGCACCCGCGGCAGCAGGTTCTCGTCGTGCAGTGCCTTGATGACGCCAAGATGGAACAGCCCCAGCGTCCCGCCGCCCGACAGCATCAGCGCGGAGCGGCCAAAGGTGCCCGCGGTGCGCTTGAAGAACTGCATCTTCTCTTCGAGGCCGAAGTCGGGGAAATCGCCGGCGCAGATGAAATCGAGACAGCGCGACACCTCGCGGACGTACTCTTCGACGAGCACCTTGGTGCCGACACGCGCACCGCTGTACAGGCGCGGGGAGGAAACATTGCCGAGATTGCCGTGCAGGCCTTCGGAAAGGTCGAAAGCCAGGCGTCGCGCATCGCCGGTGGCGCGCAGACGGCGCAGCTCCGCCAGGCGTTCCTTGATCAGCAGGTAGTCGAAATCTTCGCTGGTGTCGTCGAGCTTCCAGGCTTCACTGCCTTCCAGACGGTCGAGCTCAAGCGAGATTTCCCGCCAGGTCCGATAATCGCCAGCGTTATCCAGGTCCCTGTGGCGCTGCCTCAGCAATCGGCGTGCCGTATACGGTGGATTTCTCATTTGAAATCGAGTGTAAGGATTTTTGTGCAGTGCGCAATGAGCCGATTCATCTAGTGATGAATCTTCTCGAGATGACTTGCATTTGGCAGGCACAAGGCTTGTCCAGGCTTCCCTCAGAGAGCGTCGATGGACCCTATCATCTTGATTCTGTTGTGGCTTGCGGTGCTGGTCATAGTCGGCGCCGGCCTCGCTGGCGCCATCCTGCCGGCGATCCCGGGCATGCCGCTGCTGTTCGGCGGACTTTGGCTGGGCGCCTGGATCGACGGCTACTCGCGCGTCAGCATCAGCACGCTGGTTGTCCTCGCGGTGATCGTCGCGATCGGGATTGCGGTGGACTTCATCGCTTCGGCGCTCGGGGCCAAGCGCGTCGGTGCCAGCCCACAGGCGATCTGGGGTTCGGTGCTCGGCAGCATCGTCGGCATGTTCTTCGGTCTGCCGGGTCTGGTGCTTGGCCCCTTCGTCGGCGCGGTGCTCGGTGAACTCAGCGCGCGCAAGAGCATGGGCCAGGCCGCGAATGTCGGTATCGCGACCTGGATGGGCCTGCTTTTCGGGACGCTGACGAAGCTCGCGCTGTCGCTGGTGATGCTCGGAATCTTTGTGTTCGCGTACTTCGTCTAGGGCCAATGGGCGTCAAAGGGCCCTAGGTCGTCGGCACCTTCAGCGTCTGGCCGACCTTGATCGCGCTCGACTTGCCCATGTCGTTGGCGCTGCGCAGATCGTTGACGCTGACGTTGTAGCGGCGCGCGATGGAGATCAGCGTCTGGCCGCTGCTGACCTTGTGGCGGCGATACGACGGCGCGGTTCTCGCTTCGACGGCGACGACGTCGGCACCGGACGGAATCGTCAGGTTCTGCCCGACACGGATGGCCGCCGTGCGCAGATCGTTGGCGAGCTTGAGCGCATCCTGGCTGACGCTGAAGCGGCGGGCGATCGAGCTGATCGTGTCGCCGCTACGCACCGTGTAGCTCTTCTGGCCGGATTCGCGCCGTTCCTCGACACGCTGCTCCAGCGTCTGGCTCGGCTTGGATTCGCCGACCGCGACGCTGATCGGACCTGGGCGCGATTCCTCGTGCGGCGGAATCTTCAGCACCTGGCCGATGCGCAAGTTGGCCGTCTTCTTCATGTCGTTGGCGCCGCGCACGGCAGCCAGCGAGACGCGATATTCCTTGGCGATGCGGCCCAGCGTGTCGCCCTTGCGGACCTTGTGCAGCAGATAGAACACGCGCTGCTTCTCGAAGCGTTCGTTGGCGCCGAGGCGCGAATACGCGACCTCGAAATTGCGCGCCGCACCGGCGGGCACGCGGATCAGATGGCCCGGCGGCACGAACAGCTTGCCGTTGATGACTTCCGGACGATACGCGGGATTCAGGCGCTGGAACGCCGCGTCGCTGGCACCGCAGAGGCGGCGCAGCGTGTCGTAGGGAACGTAATGCTTGGTCTCGACGACTTCGAAATTCAGCGGCGAGTGGCCGGCCGGCGTGTCCTTGCGGTTGCGCCAGTCGCGCTCGACGTCGATCGCCGCGAGGAATTCCGCGTAGTAATTCTTGCCGGCGAAGCCGAAGCGCGGATTGTCGTAGTGGTTGATCAGGTCGACGATGGTCTTGCCGCCAGTCGCGGCCAGACCGCGCTTGATGCCGTTGCGGCCGTGGTTGTACGCAGTCAGCGCCAGCGGCCAGTCCTGCAGCATCGCGTAGTCGTCGCGCAGATGGCGGGCGGCGGCGTCGGTCGAGGTCCAGGGATCGCGGCGGTCGTCGACGACCTCGTTGAGGCGCATGTAGATTTTTGCCGACGACGGAATGAACTGCCAGATGCCGGCGGCGCCGGACTTCGAGTACGCGGCGAGATTGAAACTCGATTCCACCAGCGGCAGGCGCGTCAGGGTCTTCGGCAGGCCATAGCCGGAGAAGATCTGCTCCATGTACGGCAGATAACTGTCGGAGACGCGCAGCGCTTCCTCGGTGCGCTCACGCAGGCCGCGCTGGGTGCGCAGGGTGTCGCGGATGCGCGGGAAAGGGTTGCCGCTGACATCCGAGAACAGCGCGAACACGCGGCGCTCTTCGGCGCTCATCGAGCCCGGGTTCGAGCGGCGCGCTTCGATGCCGCCGATCAGCTTTTCCATCGCGCCGCGCGCTTCGGACTCGGCGCGCTTGCGGTAGTTATACAGCGCCACTTCCGACATCGACGCCGCTTCGCTGCGGAAGTCGAGGACGCGCAGCACCTTGTGCGGGTATTCGGTGGAGTGAATGACCGTCTGCAGCGTCGAGTACTCGCCGAAGATCTTTTTCCAGAAGGCGACCGCCGGATTGAGGGCTTCGTAGCGCGGAAACTGCTTGTCGTTGCTGACGCGCGGCGGCGGTGGCGGCGCGAGCGTGACGGTACCGGCGCCAGCTGACGGAGCGTCGACCGGGGCGGGGATGGCGGCGTCGTTGCCGGTGACGGGCAGGGCCGGGAAATCGATATTGGACAGAGCGTCGAGACGCGCGCCGGGTGCCGGCGGCGCTGCGGAATTGCCGATGTCGACCGCGGTGCCGTTCAGCTCGGAAGGCAATTCGTCGAGCGAGTCGTCGGCCGGATTGGCGGCGACACTCGCGCTGCCCAGCTGAGCCATCAGGCCGATCATCAGCGACGCGGAAAGAAGGGAAAAACGGCGTCGAGTAGTGATCACTGAACAGAATCCATGCAAGCCATGCGGTCCAAGCAGACAACGTCAGTGCATGTTACGGCGAGCGCCCAGTGACGGCAACGAATTTCTCCAGTGCGCGGCGCATTGCACGATGCCTGCTTTCACCGTCAGCGCGGCAGCCTTACTCTAGTCAGCCGATCCACTACGAACCGCATCCCATGACCCGTCTGTACCCGGCGATCGAACCCTACCGCACGCATCGTTTCAAGGTGTCCTCAATCCACGAGATCTACGTGGAGGAATGCGGCAATCCGGAAGGCCAGGCGGTGGTGTTCGTGCATGGCGGCCCCGGTGGCGGCTGTGAATCCTGGCACCGGCAATTCTTCGATCCGCAGCGCTATCGCATCGTCCTGTTCGATCAGCGCGGTTGCGGACGTTCGACGCCGCATGCCGATCTGCGCGAGAACACGACCTGGGATCTGGTCGCCGACATGGAGCACATCCGGACGACGCTGGGCATCGAACGCTGGGTCGTCTTTGGCGGCTCGTGGGGCTCGACGCTCGGCCTGACCTACGCGGTGACGCATCCGCAGCGCTGCGCCGGCCTGATCGTGCGCGGCATCTTCCTGCTGCGGGAGGCGGAAATCCGCTGGTTCTACCAGGAAGGCGCGAGCTGGATTTATCCGGATGCCTGGGAGCCTTACGAGCAAGCGATTCCACAGGCTGAGCGCGGCGACTTCGTCCGCGCCTACTACAAGCGCCTGACGAGTCCGGACGCGCTGGAGCGTCTGCGCGCGGCACGCGCCTGGAGCGTGTGGGAAGGCTCGACGAGCAAGCTGCTGACATCGCCGGACACCGCTCAGCGCTTTGGCGAGGACAAGTTCGCCGAGGCCTTCGCACGGATCGAATGCCACTACTTCATCAACAAGGGCTTCTTCACGCAGGACGACTTTCTGCTGGCCAACGCCGACAAGCTGCGCGGGATTCCCGGCGTGATCGTGCAGGGGCGCTACGACGTCGTCTGCCCGATGAAGTCCGCGTGGGATCTGCACAAGGCCTGGCCGGAAGCGGAATTCGTCGTTGTTCCCGACGCCGGTCATGCCGCGAGCGAGGCGGGCACGCTCACTGCGCTGATCGATGCTGCGGATCGGTTCCGGCGGTGATTGACGCTGAAATTTAAAGTGCGATAGTTAAATTAATAATCACTAAATACAACAAATAATCACCGCCTGATGGCGACCTCAAAATGTGATTATTTGTTGACTAAATAACTATAAATCATAATTTAGCACACCAAGCCTGATGCTGGTTTATGTGATATTTAATTGTAGATAAGGAAAAACATCAAAGATAAATCAATCGCATCGGCTTTCTGATGCCTGTGATTATTTATCAACTAAAAATCATTAGTCAGTTAAATATCACGCAACCCAGTGCTGAATAGTTGTGATTATTGATCTACTATTTCCTTTTAGTAGATAAATAATCACTTCCCAGCAGATCACTCGAAGGCGGTGACCGCCGCTTCGTCAGCCTTTGCGCGAGGCGGCTTGCGGAACAGCAGCGCCAGCGGTGATGCCAGCAACACCGCAATGGCGAGGTGGCGGTAGTCATCAAGCAAGGCCAGCGTCGCGGCCTGGCGCTGAACCTCGGTGTCGATCATCGCCAGCGCGGCCGTGGAGGCCAGACCGCCCGTCGCATTCAGATACTGCGACAACGCCGGGTTGAACGGATTGACGTGCTCGACGAGCATCGCGTGCGCGGATTGCGTGCTGCGGCTCAGAAACGCAAAGCACAGCGCAACGCCGATGCTGGCGCCGATATTGCGCACCAGGCTGAACAGCGCGGCGGCATCGGCGCGGTCGCGTGCGTCAAGTGACGAGAAGCTCAGCGCGCTGAGCGCGACGAAGGCGAGCCCCAGTCCCAGCCCTTGAAATACGCCCGACCAGACGATGGCGCTCGCCGAGACGTCGAGGTTGAAGTGCGACATCCACTGCAGCGAGGCGGAGATGCACAGCAGGCCGGCGACGATCAGCAGCCGCGCGTCGAAAGCCTTCATCAGGCGCCCGCCGACGATCATCGCGAACATGGTGCCGAAGCCGCGCGGCGCGGTGACCAGGCCGATCAGCGTCACCGGATAGCCCTTGAGGTTCTGCAGGAACGGCGGCAGCAGCGCCGACGTCGACAGCAGCACGATGCCGACGACGCAGATCATCAGGATGCCGGCGACGAAATTGCGGTCGCGGAACAGGCGCGGCGGCAGGAACGGCTTGTCGGTGGTCAGCGTATGCGTGACGAACAGGTAGATCGCGAGCAGGCCGATGCCGGCTTCGGTGACAATCTCGGTCGACGAGAACCAGTCCTTGGTTTCGCCGCGATCCAGCATCAGCTGCAGCGAGCCGATCGCCAGGCTCAGGAAGATGAATCCCATCGCGTCGAGATGCGTCGTGCGTTCCGAGCGCGTCGCCGGCATCGCGGCCGACAGCGCGAGTGCGGCCAGCAGGCCGATCGGCAGGTTGATGTAGAAGACCCAGCGCCAGCTGAAATTGTCGGTCAGCCAACCGCCTAATGTCGGGCCGAGAATCGGACCGATCATGACGCCGACGCCCCACATCGCCATTGCCGCGCCGTGCTTCTCGCGCGGATAGGTGTCGAGCAGCACGGTCTGCGACAACGGCACCAGCGCGGCGCCGAACAGCCCCTGCATGATGCGGAAGCCGACCAGCTGGCTCAGCGTCGTTGCCATGCCGCACAGCATCGAGAAGACGGTGAAGCACAGCACCGAGGTGATGAAGACCTGCTTGCGGCCGAAGCGCGCGGCGAGATAGCCGGTCGGTGCCGTCGCGATGGCGGACGCGACGATGTACGAGGTCAGCACCCAGGTGATCTGGTCTTGCGCCGCCGACAGGCTGCCCTGCATGTGCGGCAGGGCGACGTTGGCGATCGTCGTGTCCAGCGTCTGCATGATCGTCGCCGCCATGACGGCGATCGTGATCAGCGCGGTGGATTCCGACTTTGCTGGCAGGCTCGCGCTCAGCGCGGAAGTGGACACGGGAACGACCGGCGCGGAATCAGTGCGCGCTCGCCGCGGTCTCGGCCGCAGCGGCCTTGCCGAAGCCCAGTGCGGACAGCATGCGCGCGGCGCGCGGTGTGTGGCCGGTGTCCACCGAAATCTCGGCGCTCATGCCGGCGCGCAGCTCCGGCTCGTCCGCCGCGTGCTGGATGTGGATGCGCACCGGAATGCGCTGCACGACCTTGACCCAGTTGCCGCTCGCGTTCTGCGCCGGCAGCAGCGAGAACTCGGCGCCCGTCGCCTGGCCGATGCTGACGACATCGCCCTGCCATTCGTGGCTGGGATAGGCGTCGATCTCGATGCTGACGCGCTGCCCGGTACGGATGCGCTCAAGCTCGGATTCCTTGAAGTTGGCTTCGATCCAGGCATCGTCGCCGGCGACCACGCTCAGCAGCGGCATGCCGGGCATCGCGTAGGTGCCTGGTTCCGGCACCTTGCTGGCGACGCCGGCGATCGGTGCGCGCACGGTCGTGCGGTCGAGATCCAGCTGCGCCTTGTCGAGCGCGGCCTTCGCCGCCAGAAACGCCGGGTGCTGCTCGGCGGGGCTGTCGACGTCGCCGTTGAGCTGCACGCGCGCCTCGTTGAGGTCGTGCTCGAGTTCGGCGAGATGGCTGCGCGAGACATCGAGGTCGCGCTTCGCGGTATCCAGCGCTGCGCGTGAAACCACTTCCTTGCCGAACAGTTCATGCACGCGCTTCTGCTGCGTCTGCTGATAGCTCATGTCGGTCTGCGCCGTGCTCAGCGCCGAGACTTTCTGTGCGTAGGTAGCGCGCAGGGATCCGAGCTGCAGACGCGTCTGCTGCAGGTTGGCCTGCGCCTGCTGCACGGCGACCTCGAACGGCCGGCGATCGAGCTGTACCAGCGCATCGCCGCGCGCGACATGCTGGTTCTCCGCAATCAGCACTTCGGCGATCGGGCCGGTGACTTCGGCACTGATGTTGACCTTGTCGGCCTTGATGTAGGCATCGTCGGTGTCGACATAGCGCCCGCCGAACAGATAAAGGCCCAGCACGATCAGGCCGGCGACGGCCGGGCCGGCGATCAGCAGCGGACGCCGCCAGCGCCGACGCTCGGCAGAGGCCGGGAGGATGACTTCGCGATTGTCTGGGGTCTGCATGGTGTGACTCGCAACGTGTTGCTTCACTGGCCAGCGGGGCTGTCGCCGGTCGAAATATTCGCCTTCACGCGCAGCAGCAGGCTTTCCAGCTGCTTGCGCTCGTCGGCATTCAGTCCTTTCAGGGCGATCTCGCGCGTCTGCGTGCCGAGGCGCCGCATCTCCTCGATCAGCGCGTCGCTGGCCTTGGTCAGGTGCACGCATTGCGCGCGGCGATCGCTGACGTGGGCCTTGCGCGTGATCCAGCCGGCCTTGCTCAGGCGGTCGAGGAGCTGGGTGACGGTGACCGGATGCACCTCGAGGCGGTCGGCGAGTTCGGTCTGCGTCAGGCCGGGTTCGCGCGACAGATGCATCAAGGCCGCCCACTGTGCCTGCGTGAGATTCAGATGCTGCGCGCGACGGCGGAAGTCCTGGCGGATCAGGCGGCCGACATCGAGCACCAGCGAGCCGATCACCGTGGTCGGCGCGGTCGCGGCGGAGGGTTTGCGGGCAGACTGAGACATGAACCTAGTCTACTTATTGTTAGCAAGCTAATCAATAGCAGACCAAATCACCCCGTGACGCGTGACTTATTACAGCGGTAGCCCCTGATCCTTTTTGATCGCCTCCAGCACCAGACTGGAACGGACGTCCTTGACGCCCGGCAGGCCGATCAGCACCCGCATCGAGAACTCGGCAAACGCCTGCAGGTCGGGGACCAGTACATGCAGCAGGAAATCGAGATCGCCGGTCATCACGTAGCTGGCGCGAATTTCGGGACGGCGGCGGATCGCCTCTTCAAAGGCCTGCGTGACGTCGCGCGATTGCCGCTCGATGCTGACCCGCACGAAGGCCTCGACCTGCTGGCCGAGCGCCGCCGGGCTGAGCACGGCCGCGTAGCGTTCGATGACGCCGGTTTCCTCGAGTTTGCGGACGCGGCGCTGGCAAGCGGTGGGAGACAGCGACACTCGCTCCGCCAGCTCGACGATCGGCAGCCGGCCATCGGCCTGCAGCTCGCGGAGAATGCGGCGGTCGGTGCGGTCGAGGTCGGATTGCATGTAATCACTACCATAATGCCAATTCATAGTGATTATTACGCATCCAGCTCGACGTATGGTGTGAATATGCACTAAATCGCTGTGCCGCCGGCGTTACAGTGAGGGCCTACCCAGACCGCATCGGCGAGGCATCTCCTATGTACGACGCCAATACCAGCAACGAGCTTCGCGGCGATTACAGCCGCGCGCGCAGCGACTTCAGCGTCGAGCAGTCCTGGCACCCGTACAGCGAGGCCGACCATGCACTTTGGCGGCGGCTTTACGCGCGACAGACCGAGCAGGTCGCCGCCTACGCCTGCCGCGAGTTCGCCGAGGGGCTGAAGCTGACGAACTGTGCCGATCGCATTCCGGATATCGAACGGATCAGCGATCTGCTTGAAGCCCGCTCCGGCTGGCGCCTGATCGCGGTGCCGGGCTTCATTCCGAACGAGCAGTTCTTCGCCCACCTCGCGGCGCGGCGCTTTCCGGTGACGGTGTGGATCCGCAAGCCGGAGGAATTCGACTATCTGGTCGAGCCGGACATCTTTCACGACTTCTTCGGCCACGTGCCGATGTTCTTCGATCCGACCTTCGCCGCTTTCATGCAGCGTTTCGGCGAACTGGGCCTGCAGGCATTGCGCGATGGTGCGCTCGCGCTGGTCGCGCGCCTGTATTGGTACACGGTCGAATTCGGTTTGATCGAACAGGACGGCGAGCTGCGCGCCTACGGCGCCGGCATCCTGTCGTCGGCGGGCGAGACGCTGTACTCGGTCGAGAGTCCACTGCCGCAGCGCGTCCGCCTCGAGGTGCCGCGCTGCATGCGTACGCAGTACCGCATCGACGATTACCAGAAGACCTATTTCGTCATCCGCTCGATCGAGGAACTGGTCGCGGCCGTGACGCAGAACCTGGGCGCGCTGATTGCGACGCAGCGTGCGCTGCCGGAACTGCTGGCCGAGCGCAGCTATCCCGGCGACCAGCAGGTGCCGCCGCGCGCTGCCCTGCGCGCGGCCTGATGTCCCACGAATGTCATTCAAGCCTGCCAGAACAGGCCCGACGCCCCGCCACGGAGCAGAACCCATGAGCAAGCCCAGCCCTTCGAACCAGACGCCCGCGCCCAATGTGATGGGCACCGACGGCTTCGAGTTCGTCGAATACACCGCGCCCACCGATGAAGGCATTGCGCAGCTGCGTTCGTTGTTCGAGATGATGGGCTTCTCGGCGATCGCCAAGCATCGCAGCAAGGATGTGACGCTGTACCGCCAGGGCGACATCAACTTTCTGGTCAACCGTGCGCCGTACTCGCACTTCGAGCAGTTCGCCCGCGCGCATGGTCCGAGTGCCTGCGCGATGGGCTGGCGCGTCAAGGACGCGGTCAAGGCCTACGAACATGCGGTCGCGCAGGGCGCGGTGCCGTTCGACGCGAAGCCCGGCCTGATGGAACTGCGCCTGCCGGCGTTGTACGGCATCGGCTCCAGCGTGCTGTATCTGGTCGATCGTTATGGCCCGGAGCATTCGCTGTACGACGTCGACTTCCGCTATTTCGATGGCGTCGACCGCCAGCCCAAGGGTGTCGGCCTGCAGGAGATCGACCATCTGACCCACAACGTCGCGCGCGGCAACATGGATCACTGGTCTGGCTTCTACGAGCGCATCGCCAACTTCCGCGAGATCCGCTACTTCGATATCGAAGGCAAGGTGACGGGACTGGTGTCGCGGGCGATGACCTCGCCCTGCGGCAAGATCCGCATCCCGATCAACGAAAGCTCGGACGACAAGTCGCAGATCGAGGAGTTCCTGCGCCAGTACCGCGGCGAAGGCATCCAGCACATCGCGCTGTCGACCAACGACATCTACAAGACCGTCGAAGCGCTGCGCGCGCGTGGCGTGCAGTTCATGGACACGCCGGACAGCTACTACGCCCGCGTCGATGCGCGCGTGCCGGGCCACGGCGAGCCGGTCGCCCGGCTGAAGGAGCTGAGCATCCTGATCGACGGCGCGCCGGTCGAAGGCATCCTGCTGCAGATCTTCACCAGCACGGTGATCGGCCCGATCTTCTTCGAGATCATCCAGCGCAAGGGCAACCAGGGCTTCGGCGAAGGCAACTTCAAGGCCTTGTTCGAGTCGATCGAAGATGATCAGATCAAGCGCGGCGTGCTCGATGCGGCGCCGGCCAAGGCCTGAGTCCCTGTACAGCGGAGCGGCGCATGCGCAAATGGATCTATCGACCGATCGTTGAAGGCCAGGCCTCGCGGCAGGCGCATGCCGACCTGCCGCCCGGCACGGTCGAGCGCGAGCTGGGCAAGGAAGGCTTCTTCGGTCCGGCGACGCACATGATCCATCCGCGTCCGCCGACCGGCTGGACGCACTGGGAAGGACCGCTGCGACCGCGCGCCTTCGATCTGAACCAGCTCGCCGCGACGTCGACGACACCCTGGACTGCAGCGCCGGTGCTGCACAACGCGCATCTGCAGCTGCGCTGGTGGTCATGCACCGGCAACATGGATCAGCTCGTCCGCAATGCCGATGGCGACGAGCTGCTGTTCCTGCACGCCGGCAGCGCCGAGTTCTTCTGCGACTACGGGCATCTGAGCCTGGCCAGCGGCGACTATGTCGTCGTGCCGCGCGGCACGATGTGGCGCGTCGAATGCGCGGCGCCGACGCGGTGGCTGCTGATCGAAGCGACCGGCTCCAGCTACCAGCTGCCGGACAAGGGACTGGTCGGCGAGCAGGCAATCTTCGATCCGGCAATGCTCGACTATCCGCGCCTCGACGAGGCCTTCGTCGCGCAGCAGCAAGGCGCGCAGGCCGCCCGCGAATGGCGGGTTGCGATCAAGCGCAGCCAGCAGATTTCGACGGTGACCTATCCCTACAACCCGCTGGATGCGCTGGGCTGGCATGGCACGCTGATGCCGGTGCGCATCAACGTGCGCGACATCCGCCCGCTGATGTCGCATCGCTACCACCTGCCGCCGTCGGCGCACACGACGTTTGTCGCCAATCGCTTCGTCATCTGCACCTTCACACCGCGGCCGTTCGAGACCGATCCAGGCGCGCTCAAGGTGCCGTTCTTCCATAACAACGATGACTACGACGAGGTATTGTTCTATCACGCCGGCGATTTCTTCTCGCGCGACAACATCTGTCCGGGCATGATGACGCTGCACCCCTGCGGGTTCACCCACGGCCCGCACCCGAAAGCCCTGAACAACATGCTGACGCCGAAGAAACCCGCCACCGACGAATACGCCGTCATGATCGATGCGCGCGATGCGCTGAACGTTGATCCGGCGGCTAGCGGCGTCGAGTGGGCGGACTATCACCAGAGCTGGGCCGCGCCGCAATGAAGCTGGCAAGCCGCAAGAACGGCACGCGCGACGGCCAGCTCGTCGTCGTCTCGCGCAATCTGACGCGCTGCGTGCCGGTGCCTCAGCTGGCCGCGACGCTGCAGGCCGCGCTGGATCGCTGGGCGGAAGTTCGCGCCCAGTTGCAGATGGTTTCGGACCGCCTCAACAGAGGCGGCTACGCCGACGACGCGGAGGACTTTCACCCGATCGACTGCCGCTCGCCGTTGCCGCGCGCCTACCAGTGGGCGGATGGTTCGGCCTACGTCAATCACGTCGAACTGGTGCGCAAGGCGCGCGGCGCCGACATGCCGCCGAGCTTCTGGACCGATCCGCTGATGTACCAGGGCGGCAGCGACAGCTTCATCGATCCGATGGGGCCCATCGAAGCGGCCAGCGAAGACTACGGCATCGATCTCGAAGCCGAGATCGCCGTCGTCACCGGCGACGTGCCGATGGGCGCATCTCCCGAGGCGGCCGGCGCCGCGATCCGCCTGATCATGCTGGTCAACGATGTTTCGCTGCGCAACCTGATTCCGCCCGAGCTGGCGAAGGGCTTCGGTTTCTTCCAGAGCAAGCCGTCTTCGGCGTTCTCGCCGGTCGCGGTGACGCCGGACGAACTCGGCGCGCACTGGGACGGCAAGCGCGTGACCCTGCCGCTGCTGTCGAGCATCAACGAACAGCCGCTCGGCGCACCGCAGGCCGGCAACGACATGACCTTCGATTTCCCGACGCTGGTCGCGCATGCGGCGAAGACCCGCCCGCTCGCCGCCGGCACGATCATCGGTTCCGGCACCGTGTCGAACCTCGGCCCCGACGGCGGGCCCGGCGCGGCGATCAACGACGGCGGCGTCGGCTATTCCTGCCTGGCCGAACTGCGCTGCGTCGAGACCCTGCTGCAAGGCAAGCCTCGCACACCATTCCTGCGCTTCGGCGACCAGGTGCGCATCGAGATGCGCGACCAGCATGGCGAGTCGATCTTCGGCGCCATCGAACAGGTCGTTGCGCGCTACAGAAAGTAAACTGTCCCCGCAGAGTCACACGCAACGGGGCATGAACATGGAACTCAAGCAGAGGCGACTGTCGACCCGGACGACGTTCTCGTTCGGCGCGGAAGAGCTCAGATATAGCGTCAAGGATGCCAGCGGCGCGAATTCCTTTTCGGTGAGCTACTCAGAGATTCCAATCGATCACACCGAGATCGAGGAGCGCAACGCCTGGCTCAGGAACGTAGGCCTGATCTGGGTGGTGCTCGGCATCATCCAGCTCGGAGCGCAGTTGCTGGAGGATGGCAATCTGCGCTTGTCGATCTGGCCCATTCTCGGCATCGGCTGCTTGCTGGCGTACTGGTTCGCCAGCGTCAAATATCTGGTCTTTGCGACGGACAAGGGACGCATCTTTGTCATTCGCAACGCGAAGCAGGACAGCATCACCAGCGAGATCGCGGAGCGACGCCGTCAGCAGTGGCGCCGTTGGTATGCGGAGGTCAATCTCGCCAACGATCCGCAACGGGAGCTGGGCAAGTTCCAGTGGCTGCGCGACAAGGCGGTGATTTCCGTGCAGGAGTACGACGATGCGGTGGCTGCGATTTCGCGGCACCACAGCCCTCCCGCAGAGATCAGCGAGGATAGAGCCAGGACACTCAACTGAGGCCGGACGACGATATGCTCAAGCTCTATGCGTTCTGGCGCTCGTCGGCGAGCCATCGCGTCCGCATCGCGCTCAACCTCAAGGGTCTTCCGTACCAGATCGTGCCGGTGAACCTCGTCCGCGACGGCGGCGAGCAGTTCGGTGCCGAGTACCGTGCCGTCAATCCGCAGGCGCGCGTGCCCTTGCTGATCGACGGTGAGTTCAGCATCAATCAGTCGCAGGCGATCCTCGAATATCTGGAGACGCGCTTTCCGACGCCGGCGCTGGCGCCGACCGACCCGCAGCTGCTGGCGCGCGTCCGCGCGTTCTGCCTGACGATCGTGGCCGACATCCAGCCGTTGCAGAACCTGTCGGTGCTGAACTATCTGACCGATACCTTGAAACTCGAGGACGCCCAGCGCAGCGCTTGGCTGCAGCATTGGATCACGCGCGGACTCGCCGCGCTCGAGGAAGAACTGCGCGATCTGCCCGACACGCCGTTCGTGTTCGGCGACTTGCCGGGCTGGGCGGAGTGCATGCTGGTGCCGCAGATCTTCGCCGCGCAGCGCTTCGGCTGCGATGAGTCGCGCTTCCCGCGCCTGGCCCGTGTCGCGGCGCACTGCGCAACGCTGCCGGCCTTCCAGCGCGCGCATCCCAGCCAGCAGCCGGACGCGCCGGCAAACTGACACTGGCGTTTCAAAATCCGCTGCCGGATTCATCAAAGGCTCATGTTGTGAGCCTTTGCATCCTTACTCTGGGCATGACAGTTGCAACCGCTGGACTGCTGAAAACAGCCGGTGAGACCCTCGCAATCTCCGGTTCAGGAACGAGGTCTCAAAGTTGCATTGTCGGAAGCTGACGGTCTCATTCAAACGAGCCGTCGTCGCCTCGCCGAACGGAGTTCGTCATGAACAAGGATGCGAATCATGTGCCCATGCAGTACAGCAAGACCGGATCGCGGTCGCTAGCACTGCAGCAGATCGCCAGCGTGCCGCCGCGCAATGATGTGCGCGTCTACGGCAAGACCTTTGCCGGCGATGAGCCCATCGTCCGCGAGCTCGGCGGCTGCGTTCACGGCGCGACCAGCTATCGCTCCGACGATCTTGTTGTCGGCATTCAGCGCAACAGTGCCTTCCAAGGCAGCGAAAACTACAACAGCACGTTTTCGTTCGAGGTTGAGCGCGTCTATCTCAGCTATCGGGACGATCGCGGCATCCGCCATTTCGAAGTGCGTTGCCCCGCGCTGCGCGCGCAGATCGGGGCGATCATGGCGCTCAACGATCAGGCAGCGCATGCGGTACTGATCTGCATCGTCCAGGCCCAGCTCGGCGGTGCCGGCTACGGCTACCAGCATGCCCGCCAGGACTACGAGCGCGCCTATGTGGACGGACGACTGCGCAAGAAGAAGGTGCGCGGTACCGACAGCTACTCGATCTTCATCGAGGCGATCCCGCGTTCGCTCGCCGCGGCGGCCTAGGCTGCCGGCTGCGGCCGGCCGGCGCGCAGCGTCTTGAGTTCCTCGGCGTGGCGCAGGCGATATTCGCGGCGCAACTGAGCTTCTTCATAGCGATGGCGCTCTTCCTGCGTTTGCGCCAGCACCGGCGGCACGCGCCGCGGGGAGTTGTCGGGATTTACGGCGACGAAGGTCAGGTAGGCGGTCAGGATCTGCCGCCGCGCGCCGCCGCCGATCGCTTCGGCTTCGACGCGGCAGCCGACTTCCATCGATGTGTTCCATGCCCGGTTGACCGCGCAGTTGAACACCAGCACGTCGCCACCCTTGGCCGGTGCGATGAAGTGCACGGCGTCGACGCTGACAGTGACGCAGACGCCGCCGGCGTGACGGTCGGCGGCAACGCTGGCGAAGCGATCCATCTGCGCCATGATCAGTCCGCCGAACACCGTGTTGTTGGAGTTCAGGTCATTCGGAAACACCATGTAGACCTGTTCGCTGACCAGCGAATAGGACACGGGCAGGGCGATGTTGGGGTCGTGGAACGGCATATTTGTCTCGGCGTTTGCGGTGAGGTGCTGCTAGGCCTGTGTGACCTGCAAGGGCAGCCGCGTTGTGTTGACGGTCTGGCTCATCGAGATCGACGAGGAGATTTCCTGCACACCATCGATCTTCGACAGCTTCTGCCAGAAGAAGTGTTCGTAGTCCTCGACGCTGCGCACGATGATCTTCAGCAGGAAGTCGACATCGCCCATCAGCGTGTGGCATTCGAGCACCTGGGGAAAGGTGCTGATCGCCTCCAGAAACTTGGGCAGCACGTCGCGACCGTGACGGGCCATCTTCACGTGGGCGATGACCATGACGCCGAGGCCGACGCGGCGATGGTCGAGCACGGCGACCGTCGCCCGGATGACGCCGGCTTCCTGCAGCTTCTGGATGCGCCGCCAGACGACCGTCTTCGACGAGGCGACCTTGTCGGCAATGTCGGCGATCGGAAGATTGGCGTCGTCCTGCAGCAGATTGAGGATGCGGACATCCAGGGCGTCGAGGGGATGGCTCTTATTTTCCACAGTAAGCCAGTAATCAGGAATATTGTTCCACAATCTAACGGATTGGCGGCAAGAGCGGAAGCAAAATCCGCAACACGGCTCCTAGAATGTTTCCGATACCGCCGCCGCCCTTTGGCCGCCGCATGAGGAGAGGTTTTGATGGCCCGCAAGAAGCCAGCTGCACCCACGTCGAGCGTCGGCGAACCGCTGCGCCTGCACGTCCCCGAGCCCAACGCGCGACCGGGCGACACGCCGAGCTTCGCGCACATCGAAATCCCCGCCGCCGGCCAGCAGGCACGGCCGGCCACCGATACGCCGCAGGAAGACCTGATTCCCTACGCCAACGACCTGATCCGCGTCCTCGACGACAGCGGCAAGGCGGTCGGCCCCTGGGCGCCCAAGCTCGACGCCGATTTCCTGCGCGAGGGCCTGCGTTCGATGATGCTGACGCGCGCTTTCGACGAGCGCATGCAGCGCGTGCAGCGCGCCGGCAAGACCTCGTTCTATATCAAGTCCACCGGCGAAGAGGCGGTGGCCGTCGCGCAGGCGATGGCGCTCAACGACGACGACATGCTGTTCCCGAGTTATCGCCAGCAGGGGCTGCTCGTCGCGCGCAAGCACTCGCTCGTCGACATGATGTGCCAGATCTTCAACAACTCGCGTGATCGCCTGAAGGGCCGCCAGTTGCCGATCATGTATTCGGTGAAGGAGAAGGGCTTCTTCTCGATTTCCGGCAACCTCGGCACGCAGTATCCGCAGGCCGTCGGCTGGGCAATGGCCTCGGCGATGAAAGGCGACACGCGCATCGCCGCGGGCTGGGTCGGCGACGGCACCACCGCCGAGTCGGACTTCTACAACGCCCTGACCTTCGCCAGCGTCTACCAGGCGCCGGTGATTCTCAACGTTGTCAACAACCAGTACGCCATCTCGTCGTTCCAGGGCTTTGCCGGCGGCGAGCGTGCAACTTTCGCCGCACGCGCGATCGGCTTCGGCATTCCCGGCATGCGCGTCGACGGCAACGATTTCCTCGCGGTCTACGCGGTGACCCAGTGGGCTGCCGAGCGCGCACGCCGCAACGGCGGACCGACGCTGATCGAGCTGTACACCTATCGCGCTGCCGCGCATTCGACCAGCGACGATCCGTCCGCCTACCGTCCGGCGGACGAGGTTTCGCAGTGGCCGCTCGGCGATCCGATCGAACGCCTGAAGACCCATCTGATCGGTCTGGGCGAATGGGACGAAGTGCGCCATCAGGCGCTGTCCGTCGAACTCGAAGAGCAGGTCAAGGCCGACCTCAAGGAAGCCGAGAGCTACGGCTCGCTCGCCTCGAAGTCCTTCAGTCCCGCAACGATGTTCGACGATGTGTTCAAGGAAATGCCGCAGCATCTGCTTCGTCAGCGCCAGGAAATGGGGTACTAAGAAATGGCAACGATGAACATGATCCAGGCGATCAACTCCGCGCTCGAAGTGATGATGCAGCGCGACGCCAATGTCGTAGTCTTCGGTGAAGACGTCGGCTACTTCGGCGGCGTGTTCCGCGCGACGGCAGGCCTGCAGAAGAAGTTCGGCAAGACGCGCTGCTTCGATACGCCGATCTCCGAAGGCGGCATCCTCGGCACCGCGATCGGCATGGGCGTCTACGGCTTGCGACCGGTCGTCGAGATCCAGTTCGCCGACTACATCTATCCGGCCTTCGACCAGCTGGTGTCGGAAGCCGCGCGCCTGCGCCATCGCTCCGGCGGCGAGTTCAATGCGCCGATCACCGTGCGTTCGCCCTGCGGCGGCGGCATCTTCGGCGGCCAGACCCATTCGCAAAGTCCGGAAGGCATCTTCACCCACGTCTCGGGCCTGAAGACGCTGATGCCGTCGAATCCCTACGACGCCAAGGGCATGCTGATCGCCGCGATCGAGGACGACGATCCGGTCATGTTCTTCGAGCCCAAGCGCATCTATAACGGCCCGTTCGACGGCCATCACGACCGGCCGCTGCAGCCCTGGTCGAAGTTCCCGCAGTCTGAAGTGCCGGAAGGCTATTACCGCATCGACATCGGCAAGGCCGCAATCACGCGGCCTGGTAACGACGTCACCCTGCTTGCTTACGGCACGATGGTTCACGTCTGCGCCGCAGCGGTCGAGGAAAGCGGCGTCGACGGCGAGATCATCGACCTGCGCAGCCTGCTGCCGATCGATCTCGACACCATCGTCGAGTCGGTCAAGAAGACCGGCCGCTGCATCATCGTCCATGAAGCGACGCGCACCGGCGGTTTCGGCGCGGAGCTCTCAGCGCTGGTGCAGGAGCACTGCTTCAATCATCTCGAAGCGCCGATCGCGCGCGTCACCGGCTGGGACACGCCGTATCCGCATGCCTTCGAGTGGGAATACTTCCCGGGTCCGGAGCGCGTCGGTCGCGCCATCAAGCAAGTGATGGAGGGTTAAGCGATGGGACGCTATGTATTCAAGCTGTCGGATGTCGGCGAAGGTATTGCCGAGTGCGAGATTGCGACCTGGCGCGTCAAGGTCGGTGATGTCGTCGCCGAAGATCAGCCGCTGGTCGACATGCTGACCGAGAAGGCCGCTGTCGAGCTGCCGTCGCCGGTCGCCGGCAAGATCGTCGAGCTGTGCGGCGAAGCGGGCGACATGGTCGCCGTCGGCGGGCCGCTGGTGATTCTCGAAGTCGAAGGCGCCGGCAACGCAAAGGCCGAGCCGGCGAAGGCTGCGCCGGTTGCCGACAAGCCGAAGGCTGAAGCGCCGAAAGCAGCGCCGGCGCCTGAAGCGGCGCCCAAGCCAGTGGCCGCGCCTGCGCCCGCGGCGCCAGTGCGCGCTGCGCAGAGCAGTGCCCCGATTGTTGCACGCAAGCCGGGCGACAAGCCCATTGCGCCGCCCGCCGTGCGCCAGCGCGCGCGAGAGATGGGCATCGAGTTGCAGTACATCCATGGCAGCGGCCCGGCCGGGCGCATCACCCACGCTGACCTCGATGCCCATGTCGAGGGCAAGGGGCGTGCGCCGGCCGGAGCCGCCACCACCATGGCGCCGCGTACCGCGGTTGAAGAGATCAAGGTCATCGGTCTGCGCCGCAAGATCGCCGAGGCGATGCAGCGCGCCAAGCAGCGCATTCCGCATTTCGCCTACGTCGAGGAAGTCGACGTCACCGAACTCGAAGCGCTGCGCGTGCACCTGAACAACATGCGCAAGCCGGATCAGCCGAAGCTGAGCCTGCTGCCGTTCCTGGTCAAGGCGCTGGTCCGCACGCTGCCGCAGTTCCCGCAGTGCAATGCGCTCTACGACGACGAGGCCGGCATCGTGCGTCGTCATGCCGCGGTCCACTGCGGCATCGCCACCGCAACGCCCAACGGTCTGATCGTGCCGGTCATGCGCCATGCCGAGACGCTCGATGTCTGGCAGATGGCCGGCGAGATCCGCCGCCTCGCCGACGCCGCGCGCAGCGGCAAGGCACCGCGCGAAGAACTCAGCGGCTCGACGATCACGCTGACCAGCCTCGGCGCGCTCGGCGGCATCGTGTCGACGCCGATCATCAACGCACCGGAAGTCGCGATCGTCGGCGTCAACAAGATGATCGAGCGGCCCATGTATGTGAACGGCCAGCTGGTGCCGCGCCTGATGATGAACCTGTCGTCGTCCTTCGATCATCGCGTCGTCGACGGCTTCGATGCGGCTTCGTTCATCCAGGCGCTCAAGGGCCTGCTCGAACATCCCGCCGTCCTGTTCATGGAGTGAGCCGTGATTGAACCTCTGAAGACACAGGTGCTGGTGGTCGGTGGCGGGCCGGGCGGCTACGTCGCCGCAATTCGCGCCGGCCAGCTCGGCCTGCAGACCACGCTCGTCGAGTCGACCCGGCTCGGCGGCACTTGCCTGATTCGCGGCTGCATCCCGTCGAAGGCACTGATTCACGCGGCGAGCAAGTTCGACGACATCGCCAAGCATGCACAGCAGCCGCATCTCGGCATCGGCCTGTCCGCCGCGCCGAGCTTCGATGCGAGCCAGGCGATCGCCTGGAAGGACGGCATCGTCGACCGCCTCAGCAACGGCGTCGCCGGCCTGTTGAAGAAGGCCGGCGTGCGCGTCGTCAACGGCAAGGCGGAATTCTCCGATGCCAAGACCTGCCAGATCACCGGCGGCGACGAGGCACTGACGATCCAGGCCGAGCACGTGATCCTCGCGACTGGTTCGATCAGCGCGTCGCTGCCGACCGTGCCGTTCGGCGGCAATGTCATCAGTTCCACCGAAGCGCTGTCGCTGACGACGCTGCCGAAGAAGCTGGTCGTCATCGGCGCCGGCTATATCGGCCTGGAGATGGGCATCGCGTTCGCGAAGCTCGGCGTGCAGGTCGAGTTTGTCGAGGCGCTGCCGCGTGTGCTGCCGAGCTACGACGCTGCGCTGGTGCGCCCGGTCGAGCAGTGGCTGAAGAAGCGCGGTGTCGCCGTGCACCTGAATACCAAGGCGCTGGGCGTAAAGCAGACCGCCAAAGGCGTGAGCCTGAACGTGCAGACCGGCGACGAGCCGGCGCGCGACATCCAGTGCGACAAGGTACTCGTCGCGATCGGCCGCAAGCCGAACACGCAGGGCTGGGGCCTGGAGAAGATGGCGGTCGACATGGCCGGCGCCTTCGTCAAGGTCGATGCGCAGTGCCGCACCTCTATGCGCAACGTCTGGGCGATCGGCGATCTGGTGGGCGAGCCGATGCTTGCGCACAAGGCTTCGGCGCAGGGCGAGATGGTTGCCGAGATCATCGCCGGCAAGCGCCGCGCCTTCGATCCGGTTGCGATTGCCGCGGTGTGCTTCACCGAGCCGGAGATCGTCAGCGTTGGTCTGAACCCCGAGCAGGCGAAGGCCCAGGGCATCGAGGTCGTGACCGGCCAATTTCCGTTCGCCGCGAATGGCCGCTCGTTGACAATGGAAGCCGGCGCCGACGGCGGCTTCGTGCGCATCACCGCGCGCGCCGACAATCATCTGGTGCTCGGCATCCAGGCGGTCGGCGCACATGCCGCCGAGCTGTCCGGTGAGTTCGCGCAGTCGCTGGAAATGGGCGCGCTGCTCGAAGACATCGCGCATACGATCCACGTGCATCCGACGATGACGGAAGCGGTACCGGAAGCGGCGCTCGCGGCGCTGGGTCATGCGATCCACATCTGAGCCGCACAAGGCCGAGGTTGCGTCGCCAGTGTCGGGCGAGGCGCTGCGCCGTCCGGTGATCCGCCGCGCAGGCTATGATCAGCCGCCCATGACTGCGAGTCTGCGTGCCATGTTAGATCGCTGGAACGACTGGAAGCGGTTTCTGATCGACGACGAAGCCGGCATCACCGAACTGCTGGCGCAGACGCGCCGCATTGCGGTCATCGGCATCAAGCCGGAAAGCCACGCCAACCAGCCCGCGCATTACGTGCCGGCCTACATGCACAACGCCGGCTTCGAGATCGTTCCGGTGCCGGTCTACTATCCGGAAGTGCAGCAGATCCTCGGCCAGCCGGTGGTGTGGCGCCTTGGCGAGATCAGCGGCGAGATCGACATGGTCAACCTGTTCCGCCGGCCGTCCGATGTGTCCAAGCACGTCGATGAAATCCTCGCCGCGCATCCCAAGGCGGTGTGGATGCAACAGGGCATTCGCAACGACGAAGCGGCGGAGATCTTTGCGAAGGCCGGCATCAAGGTCGTGCAGGATCGTTGCCTGATGGTGGAGCATCGCGAGCGCCACTGAGGTTCTGGTCGGCGCCATCCCGTAGCCCGGGTGAAACCCGGGGCCATCGTCGTTACGCAGCTGCAGATCCCGGGTTTCACCCGGGCTACCTATACGGCGAGCGCCGGTTTCGACGACACCGTTTTCAACACATCGAGATAGCCCGGCGTGATCTGCAGCAGACCTTGCTCGCGCAGCAGTCGGTGCAGCTGCGGCAGCCGGTAGTACGGCACCGACGCCATGAAGTGATGCTCGATGTGGAAGTTGACCCGCATCGGCGCCACGGTCATCCGCGCCAGCCATCCCGCATGCGTGGTACGCGTGTTGCGGAAGCTGTCCGCCACCGCTTCGGTGCAGGCGTGTTCGGCCAGTGAGCGCAGGCGCAACAGCAGCGTGAACGGCGACAGGTAAGCGACAACCCACAACGTAAACAACCAGGCCTGGCCGACGCTCCACAGCAGCGCCAGCAGCGCGGCGTGAAACAGCAGCGCCGGGCCAAGACCGCGCAGCGTCAGCGCGATGCGCGCGAGCACGCCGCGTCCGTCCGGTGGCAGCCGCTCGATATCGTTGGCAACCGTCCAGCGAATGATGCCGGCCGCCATCAGCACATGGCCGAGCATGACCTTGAATCCGGTGTAGCCGGAGATATCGCGCAACAGCTTGCGCGTCAGGCTACGGCGCGTGACCGGGAACGGCGCGCTCAGCGACAGATCCGGATCGCCGGCGAGGCCGGTATGCGCATGGTGCTTGAGGTGATGCGCGCGGTACTTGTGCATGTCGAGCCAGATCGGTCGCGCGCAGGCCCAGTCGCCGAGCACATCGTTCAAGGCACGGCTGCGGAACAGCGTGCCGTGCGCCGCTTCGTGCTGGAGGATCGCGAGCGCCAGCTGGCGGCCGGCGAGCATCCAGGTGCCGAAGAAGATCGTCAGCGGATTCGGCCACAGCGCGATGATCGCAAACGTCGCCGCGATGACCAGCCAGGTCGAACACACCGCCCACAAGCCGCGCCCGTCGGAGCGCGCGGTCAACACGCGAATCTGTTCCGCGCTGAGCACGTCGCGCGGACGCAGGGGGCTGCCGGCGCTTGCGGTTGTCATGTCAGTTGGTCCGTGCGCCGCGTGCGATGGAGCGGCCCGCGTAGGCGGGAATCGGATGCAGCTGTTGCCAGATCAGGTGGCCGGCGTGATCGAAGTGCTGCACGACATCGATGAACGCCTTGCGTGCTTCGACGTCGACCAGCGGTGCCGGCAGCAGCGGGTCGTAGACCAGGTTGCGGATCGCTTCGTGGCCGAGCAGGTAGGCCTCGCGCGCGGCGACCTCGGGCTCCAGTTCATCGGCCTGCGCCAGCCATTTCTCGAGCCGCTGCCGCAGGCTGCGATAGCTCTTGTCGAGACGCTTGCCATCCCATAGACGGCGTGCGCGCTGTTCGCGCGCAGCATCGAATCCACTGGCGACGAACACCGGCGCATCGTCGTCGAGACCGAGCCGCTGCAGGCGCTCGCGCAGCGCTTCGACGCCGCCGCGCAGATTGTCCGGGCGGATGTACAAACCGGATTCGAGTTCGCGCAGGCCGGTCATCGCCAGTGCGCGATCACGCGCGCGCACACGGCTGCGGTCGCTGCGGCCGAGGCCGCCGAGATGGACGGCGATCCACTGCTGCGACCAGTCGCAGAGCCGTTGCTCCGCATCGCGCCAGTGGCGCACATCATCGGCAAGGCCCGTCGCCTTCGGCCCGAAGCGATAGGCGCCGCGCCCGGCGGCTTCGATCAGGCTTTCCGCGCTCAGGCGCACCAGCGCGACGCGCACGCTGTTCTCGCGGATGCCGAACAGTGCGCAGGCGTTGATTGCATCGCGCGCCGTCATCGTCTCGCCGTTGGCGGCCAGCAGCAGGTTGAGGATCAGGTGCTTAGGACTGGGCGGCTGGGCGGCGGTCACGGCAAGGCTCTGCGAGGCAGGGGCTTTAACATTACAGAATCGGATGTATAGTGCAACAAGACGTAACAAACGAATCGAGGCCCGGATGAGCGAGTCTGCAGAAGCCCCGCGCGTGTTGATCGAGCGCAAGCCGCCGTTGCTGCACGTGAAGATCAATCGCCCCGACGCACGCAATGCGGTCGATCGGCCGACCGCCGAAGCCTTGGCTGCGGCATTCCGCGAATTCGAGGCCGATGCCGAGCTCAGGGTCGCGATTCTCAGCGGTGCCGGCGAGCATTTCTGCGCGGGCGCGGATCTCAAGGCGGTCGCCAGCGGCGCGGCGGCGCACGTCAATCGCATCGCCCCCGATGGCGATGGCCCGATGGGGCCGACACGGATGCAGCTGAGCAAGCCGGTGATCGCCGCGGTGTCCGGTTACTGCGTCGCCGGCGGGCTCGAGCTGGCGCTGTGGTGCGATCTTCGTGTCGCCGACGACAGCGCCGTCTTTGGCGTCTACTGCCGCCGCTTCGGCGTACCGCTGATCGATGGCGGCACCGTGCGCCTGCCGCGCCTGATCGGCATGAGTCGCGCGATGGATCTGATCCTCACCGGTCGCGCTGTCGATGCGGTCGAGGCCGAACACATCGGTCTCGCCAATCGCCGTGTCGCCGCCGGCCAGGCTCTGGTGGCCGCGGAGGCATTGGCGCTGCAGATCGCCGGCTTTCCGCAGACCTGCATGCGCGGTGATCGCCGCAGTGCCTACGAGCAATGGGGCATGGACGAAACGGCCGCCATCGCCAACGAGTTGCGCTACGGCATGAGCACGCTGCAGTCCGGCGAGACCGTCGCCGGTGCCAGCCGATTCAGCGCCGGCACCGGCCGCCACGGCCAGTTCGATCGATAGGAGCCGACGATGGACACGCTCAAGACGATGACCTACGCGGTGACCGGGCGCATTGCGCGCATCACCTTGAACCGGCCGGCGCGCGGCAACGGCATCACGATGGACATGCCGCGCGAGCTGGCGGAGTGCGTCGAGCGCGCGAACATCGATCGCGCCGTGCATGTGATCGCGCTGTCCGGCAACGGCAGCGGATTCTGCGGCGGCTACGATCTGGTCGACAGCGCCGAGAGCATGACGATCGGCGAAGCCAGCGCGCATCGACCGCAGGGATCGGTGCTCGATCCGCGCGTGCAGATGCAGAACCACGTGCCGGGTTCGCAGTGGGACCCGATGACCGACTACGCGATGATGCATCGCAATGTGAAGGGCTTCATGAGCCTGTTCCACAGCGAGAAGCCGGTCGTCTGCAAGGTGCACGGCTTCTGCGTCGCTGGCGGCACCGACATGGCGCTCTGTTCGGACCTGCTGGTCATCGCCGACGACGCGAAGATCGGCTATCCACCGGCGCGCGTGTGGGGCTCGCCGACCACGTCGATCTGGTTCCATCGCATCGGCCTGGAGAAATCCAAGCGCCTGCTGTTCACTGGCGATTGCCTGTCCGGCAAGGAAGCGCGTGAATGGGGCCTCGCGATCGAGTCCGCGCCGGCGGATCAGCTCGATGCCCGCTTCGAGATTCTGCTGGAGCGCATCGCGCGCATGCCGGTCAACCAGCTGGTGATGATGAAGCTGCTGCTCAATCAGTCGGTGATGCAGCAGGGGCTGCAGACGACGCAGATTCTCGGCACTGTCTTCGACGGCATCACCCGCCATACGGCGGAGGGCTATGCCTTCCAGCAGCGCGCCGCGGAAGCCGGCTTCAGGCAGGCCGTGCGCGAGCGCGACGAACCGTTTGGCGATTTCGGTCTGTCGACGTTCAAGGGCTGAGGGCGACGCGCAATCCTGCGGTCAGCGCGGCGGGCGCGGCCTCCTGCCTCACGAACGCCGGTGCGGGAATCAGGCGCTGTGACGCAACGCTCTGCTTGAGATTGAGCGCCAACTCGCTGCGGATGCTTAGCAATGCGGCGTTGCCCTGGCTGGCGATCTGAAGGCCGATCGCGGAAGGCGTCGAGGCTTGCGGTTCCTGCGCGGAAACCGCGAGGCTGGCCAGCGCCAGGGCGGCGGCGGTCAGAAGTCTGGAATGCGGCTTGTTCATGGATGGCTCCGGTGGCTGTAGTCTCGGCGGAGGTCCGGATGGCATGCTTCACTCTCATGCATGGTATCCAGCGGCCTCCTTGCGTGGATCGAATCATCCGCCTGGAAGTGAGAGCGCTCAAACGATATCTTTGCATCCCATGCATGCGTAATGGGAATGCCAAATGGCACATCAGACACTGCCGCAGCTTGATCTGCTCATCGGCTTCGAAGCCGCCGCGCGCCATCTGTCGTTCACGCGCGCCGCGGCGGAACTGCACCTGACGCAGTCCGCGATCTCGCGGCAGGTGCAGGCCCTGGAAGAGCAGCTCGGCGTCGTGCTGTTCGAGCGGCGTCACCGCGCGCTGCTGTTGACCGAGGCCGGCCAGCTATTGCAACGAACGGTCGCCGAGGCGCTGCGTAGCCTGGAACAGACCACCCGGCGCATTCGCGGGCTGAAGACTTCGAACACGCTGACGGTGACCACCGTCGTGTCGTTCGCATCGCTGTGGCTGCTGCCGCGTCTGCCGCAGTTTCGCGCGCAGCATCCGCTGGCCGATGTGCGCATCGCCGCCGACAACCGCCTCGCGGACCTGACGCGCGAACGCATCGATGTCGCGATTCGCTACAGCAGCCCGGACAGCGTGCCGCCGCTCGCACGCAAGCTGTTTGGCGAAGAGGTCGTGCCGATGTGCAGTCCGCACCTGCTCAAGGATCGCAGCCGGCCACTGCGGAAGCCCGAAGATCTGCGCCATCACACTTTGTTGCACGACGACTACGTCGACACCACGCCGTGGCTGGAGTGGCCGACCTGGCTTGAGGCGCATGGAATGAGCGGGCTGAAGTCAGCCGGCGATCTGCGCTTCTCGCTGTACGACCAGATGATTCATGCAGCGCTCGACGGTCAGGGCGTCGCGTTGGGGAGGCTGCCCTTGCTTGCGCATCTGATCGAAAGCGGCCGCCTGGTCGTGCCGTTCGCCGCCGGCAAGAGCGCGGTACCGATGCCGCAGGCAACGCGTGCCTTTTTTGTCATTCCCGAGCCGAGCGCGGCCGAGCGGCCCGAGGTGCGCGCCTTTGTCGACTGGGTGGTCGCCGAGGCGGGCCAGCCGCTGCCGCAACGGCGACGCTCCGCGCGGAAGCCGGGCGGGTAGGGAAGCGGGCCCGGCTTTCCGGGCAGAATGGCCGGGCCGCAGCCTGCGGCAGCAATCAATGGGGGGCGAAATGGAAGCAAAGATGCCGATGCTGGCGCCGGTCATGGCGCTGGTGCTGTGGACCTTCGCGATGTGGCTGTGGATGTACGCGACGCGCATTCCCGCGATCATGAAATCCAAGATGGCGATGGATCCGATGGCGCCCCGCGGCGAACAGATGAACCAGCTGCCGGCCAACGTGCGCTGGAAGGCCGACAACTACAACCATCTGTTCGAGATGCCGACGCTGTTCTATGCGACCGGTCTCGTGCTTGCCGTGCTCGGTGATACGACGGCATTGAGCGTCAACCTGGCGTGGACTTATGTCGGTGTGCGCATCGTGCACAGCCTGTTCCAGGCGACGGTCAACAAGATCGAAGTTCGCTTCGCCCTGTTTGTGCTGTCTTCTCTGGTATTGCTGGCGCTGGCAATCCGCACCGCCTGCCAGGTGTTCTGAGGTTTCGACACACCGTAGCCCGGATGCAATCCGGGGCGCCTGCGCGCAGCGGCGCCCCGGGTTTCACCCGGGCTACGGGATTGACGTCGGGGTATCTACGGTCAACGTAGGATGGGCTGAGCTTTGCGAAGCCCATCGGTGCAGCGGTGATGATGATGGGCTTCGCTGCGCTCAGCCCATCCTACGGACTCACGCGTAGTGCGGCGCTTGTTGTGCAAGCGCGCGGATGCCGTCCCAGTCGCCAGCACCCAGCAATGAAGCCGGCGCGAGCCAGGAGCCGCCGACACAGCCGACATTCGGCAGCGCGAGATAATGACGTGCGCTGTCCGGCGTGATGCCGCCGGTCGGGCAGAACTGGATGTCCGGCAGAGGACCGTACAGCGACTTCAGCATTGCGCAGCCGCCGGCCGCCTCGGCCGGAAAGAACTTCAAGGTCCTGTAGCCCGCATCGCGGGCCAGCATGACCTCGCTTGCCGTCGTCGCGCCGGGCAGATAGGGCCAGCCTTCGATCATGCCTGCGCGCAACAGCGCGGGTGTCGAGCCGGGGCTGATGCCGAAACTCGCGCCGGCCGCACGCGCGGCGGCGAGGTCATCGACACTGAGGATCGTGCCGGCGCCGACGACGGCATCCGGCACCTGCTCCGCGATGGCGCGAATCGCATCGAGCGCCGTGCGGGTGCGCAGCGTGACCTCGAGGACGCGGATGCCGCCGCCGACCAGGGCCCGAGCCAGCGGCACGGCCTGCGAGAGGTCGTCGATGACGAGCACCGGCATCACCGGACTCAGCTTCAGCAGTTCACGCGCGTTCATGCCGCCACCGCCACGCCGCCCGACCAGCCAAAGGTCGCCGCGCCCTGCTCGGCGCCGTCCGCGTTGTTGCGGAAGTTGGCGAACAGTTCGCGGCCGACGCCGTGGCCGTTGGGCAGCAGGTCCGGAATGACGACTTCGCGGGCGGCGAGTTCGGCAGCGTCGACCAGGACTTCGAGCGTGCCGCTGATCGCATCGACACGAATCTCGTCGCCATCGCGCACGCGCGCGAGCGGCCCGCCGTTGAGGCATTCCGGTGTGACGTGAATTGCCGCCGGCACCTTGCCGGAGGCGCCGGACATGCGTCCGTCGGTGACCAGCGCGACCTTGAAACCGCGATCCTGCAGCACGCCCAGCGACGGCGTCAGCTTGTGCAGCTCCGGCATGCCATTCGCGCGCGGGCCCTGGTAGCGGACCACCGCGACGAAGTCGCGCTCGAGTTCCTGACGGTCGAAGGCTTCGAGCATCGCTTCCTGGCTGTCGAACACGATCGCGGGAGCGGTGACGGTCTGATATTCGCGCTTGACCGCGGAGGTCTTGATGACCGCGCGCCCCAGATTGCCGCGCAGCAATCGCAGGCCGCCCTCGTCGGCGAACGGTTCGGCAACGCCGCGCAGGATGTCGCGATCGTGGCTCGCCGTCGTGGCTTCGCGCCAGAACAGCGTGTCGTTTTCCCAGTGCGGCTCGCGGGTGTAGTGATCGAGGCCGCGGCCCATGACGGTCTCGACATCGGCATGCAGCAGCCCGGCCGAGAGCAGCTCGCGGATCAGGAAGCCCATGCCGCCGGCGCTGTGAAACTGGTTCACGTCGGCGCTGCCGTTCGGGTAGATGCGCGTCAGCAGCGGCACGGCCGCGGACAGTTCGTCGAAGTCGCTCCAGTCGATGAGGATGCCGGCGGCGCGGGCGATCGCGACCAGATGAATCGTGTGATTGGTCGATCCGCCGGTCGCCAGCAGGCCGACAATGGCATTGACGATCGCGCGCTCGTCGACGATCTGCGCCAGGGAAATCGCCTGATCGCCCAATGCGGTGATGCGGCCGCAGCGTTCGGCGGCGGCTTCTGTTAGCGCGGTGCGCAATGGCGTGTTCGGATTGACGAAGGCGCTGCCGGGGAGGTGCAGGCCCATGACCTCCATCAGCATCTGGTTGCTGTTGGCGGTGCCGTAGAACGTGCAGGTGCCGGGGCCATGGTAGGACTGCATCTCGGCATCGAGCAGTTCTTCCTCGCCGATCTTCTTCTCGGCATGCAGCTGGCGCACGCGCGCCTTTTCCTTGTTCGGCAGGCCCGAGGTCATCGGTCCGCCGGGCACGAAGATGGCCGGCATGTGGCCGAAAGCAAGCGCTCCGATCAAGAGGCCGGGCACGATCTTGTCGCAGACGCCGAGGCACAGCATGCCGTCGAAAGTGTTGTGCGACAGCGCCACCGCAGTCGCCATCGCGATGACGTCGCGCGAGAACAGCGACAGCTCCATGCCGGGCTGGCCCTGGGTGACGCCATCGCACATCGCCGGCACGCCGCCGGCGAACTGCGCGACTGCTCCCGCCCGCCGTGCGCCGGTTTTCAGCAGCTCCGGATACTTCTGCAGGGGCTGATGGGCCGACAGCATGTCGTTGTAGCTGGAGACGATGGCCAGGTTCGGCCAGCGCATCGCCCGCAGTGCGGGCTTGTCGCCCTCCGCCGCGGCAAAGGCATGCGCGAGGTTGGTGCAGGAAATGCGGCTGCGCTGCGAGCCCGCGGCGCGGGCTTGATCCATGCGCTGCAGGTAATCCGCGCGCGTGGCGCTGCTGCGCGCGCGGATGCGGGCGGTAACCGTGGCGATCGCCGGGTGTATTGGCGTCGGCGCTGCCGGCGGGGTGGATCGGTCTTGCGGTGGCATAGGCGTGCTTCCGGCAGGCCGGCTGCGGCTCCTGGCTGCAGGCCGGCGCGTAGTTTTGCAACATACTAAGCCGCGCTTCCGGCCTCGGCAAGATTCCGGGGCTTGCACTGAAGCGCCACTGAACCAGCAGAACTCGTGCCCGGAAAGGTGTAGTCCGCCATTGACGGGGCGGGTGCGCGCTTTCAGAATGGCAGGTAGTAATACTACATGCCGGGGCGCGCAGGATGTCGAGTCAGGAGTCTTTCGATCTGGTCATCTTCGGTGGCAGCGGCGATCTGTCGATGCGCAAGCTGCTGCCGGCGCTGTACTACCGCCATCGCGACACCAAGGACACGTCCGGCTGGCGAATCCTCGCGGTCGGGCGTCAGCAGCTGTCCCGCGAACAGTTCCTGGCGACTGCCGAAGAGAGCGGGCGTCTGTATATCGGCGCCAAGGACTTCAAGGATGCCGACTGGGCTGCGTTCGCCCAGAGCGTCGACTACGTCAGCATGGATCTCGGCAAGGCCGAGCAATATGCGGTGCTGGCCGAGCGGCTCGGCAACGACAGCGGCCGCACGCGCGTGTTCTACATGGCAACGACGCCCGGGCTGTTCTCGACGATCTGTGGCCATCTGCGTCACAGCGATCTGGTGACGCCGAACAGCCGCGTCGTGCTGGAGAAACCGCTGGGTCGCAATCTCGCTTCGGCGGATCGCATCAACGCCGAAGTCGGTGCGGTGTTCGCTGAGCACCAGATCTTCCGCATCGATCACTACCTCGGCAAGGAAGCGGTGCAGAACCTGATCGCGCTGCGCTTCGGCAACGCGTTCTTCGAGTCGCTGTGGAACCGCAACTGCATTCGCGACGTGCAGATCACGATCGCCGAAACCGTCGGCGTCGAAAGCCGCGGCGAGTTCTACGACGGCATCGGTGCGCTGCGCGACATGGTGCAGAACCATCTGCTGCAGCTGCTGTGCATCGTCGCGATGGAACCGCCGTCCAGCGTCGACTCCGACGCGTTGCGTGACGAAAAGCTCAAGGTGCTGCGCGCGCTGCGGCGCTTCACGCCAGCCGATGTCGAAACCAAGGCCGTGCGCGGCCAGTTTCGCAGCGGCGCGATCGGCAGCCAGGCCGTGCCCGGCTATCTCGACGAACCCGGCACTGCTGCCGACAGCGCGACCGAAACCTTCGTTGCGCTCAAGGCGAACATCGACAACTGGCGCTGGGCCGGCGTGCCGTTCTATCTGCGCACCGGCAAGCGCATGCAGGAGCGCCTTGCCGAGATCGTCGTCACCTTCCGCGATGTGCCGCATGCGCTGTTCCCGGCGACCGCCGCCGGCGGTCCGGCGAACCGACTGGTGATCAGCCTGCAGCCTGATGAAGGGCTGCGACTCAAGGTGATGGCGAAGGTGCCGGGCGAAGCCATGTCTTTGCGGCCGGTCAGCCTCGACCTGTCGTTCACGCGGACCTATCACACGCGTCCCTGGGATGCGTACGAGCGACTGCTGATGGATGCGGTGCGCGGCAAGCTGACGCTGTTCGTGCGTCGCGACGAAGTCGACGCGGCGTGGCGCTGGGTCGAGCCGATCCTCGACAGCTGGGCGGCGCAAGGCGCCGTCGGCCTCAAGCACTACCCGGCCGGCAGCTGGGGGCCGGCCAGCGCGAACGCGCTGATCGTTCGCGAGAACCACACCTGGCACGAGGAATCCTGATGAGCGCGGGGAGCGCGCTACAGCTGCCGGCCTTCATCGCGCAGCGGATTCTCCCCGATGCGGCGGCGCAGGCGCAGGCGCTGGCACGCCATGTTGCCGATGCCTTGGCCGCGGCGATTGCCGAGCGCGGCCAGGCGCTGCTGCTGCTGTCCGGCGGGCGCAGTCCGATCGCGTTCTTCGAACAGCTCAGCCGGCATGAACTGGCCTGGGAGAACGTCTGTGTCGGGCTGGTCGACGAGCGCTGTGTCGGCTTCGATTCGGCAGACCGCAACGATGCACTGATCTGCCGTCATCTGCTGCAGGGCAAGGCCACGGCGGCGCAGTTCGTGCCGTTGATCGGAGATGGCTTCGATGCCATCGCGGAGCTGGAACCGGCGCGCCTGCGCGTCGCCACACTGCCCTGGCCGGCCGACGTCGTCGTGCTGGGCATGGGCGAGGACGGTCACACCGCATCGTGGTTTCCCGGCGCTGCGGGCACCGCGGCGGCGATGGAAGCAGCGACCGCGGATCAGGTCGCGATCGTGACACCGACGACCGCGCCGCATGTGCGGCTGACGCTGACGCTGCCGCCGATACTGCAGGCGCGGCAGATCCTGCTGCCGATGCAGGGCGCGACCAAGCGTGCGGTCGTCGAGCGTGCGGCTACCGCGACGGCCAGTGAATTGCCGGTCGCCGCCGTGCTGCGGCAGCAGCAGGCGCCGCTGCATCTGTATTACTGCCCATGACGGCGAAGAAGAAAGCCGCGGCCGGCATCGTGCCGGCGCAGGGCGCGCTGATCGCACGCATGAGCCAGGCGCTGCCGGCCCTGCGCCGTTCCGAGCGCGATGTCGCCGAACTCATTCTCAAGGACCCCGCGCAGGCGTTGCAGTGGTCCATCGCCGAAGCGGCGCAGCGGGCCGGCGTCAGCCAACCCACCGTCGCGCGCTTCGCGACGGCCATGGGCTTCAGCGGTTTCCGCGAGTTCAAGATGCATCTGGCGCAGAGCATCGCGACCGGTGTGCGCTTCGTGCACAGCGACGTCGAGGCCGACGACACGCCGCAGCGTGTCGTGCCGAAGGTCTTCGATCGGGCGATCGGTGCGCTGATCGACGTGCGCAATCATCTCGATCCGCAGGCGATGGCGCGCGCGGTTGCGCTGCTCGCCAAGGCACGGCGCATCGAGTGTTTCGGCGTCGGCAACTCGGCCATCGTCGCCGACGATGCGCAGCACAAGCTGCTGCGCTTCGGCATTCCCTGTGCGGCATCCGCCGATCCGCATTCGATGAGCATGGTTGCTACGGTGCTCGGCGCCGGCGACGTGGTGCTGGCCATCTCGGCCAGCGGTCGCACGGTCGACATGGTCGACTGCGTGCGCGCCGCCGTTGCCGGTGGCGCGACCGTGATCGCGATCACCAACGGGACTTCACCGCTGGCCCGCGTCGCGACCCTGAGCCTGCACGTCGATGTGCTCGAGGACACCGACATCTATACGCCGATGACCTCGCGTCTCGCGCATCTGGTGGTCATCGACGCGCTGTGCGTCGGCATCGCGTTGGCGCTGGGGCCCGGCTGTATTGATCGCCTCGAGCGGGTCAAGCACAGTCTGCGCAGCCGCCGCCTCGGCCTGCCGGTGTCCGAAGCGGTTTCGCGCAAATCTACCCAACCGAAGAGGCGTGGCTCATGACGGCAATCCGCAGTGTGCTGGTGGCTGATATCGGCGGCACCAATGCGCGTTTTGCGTTGGCCCGCTACGAAGGCGGCCAGTTGCAGCTCAGCGATATCCGCGTGCTCGCCGTCGAGGAGCATCCGACGCTGCAGGCGGCCGCGCAGGCCTATCTGCGCGGCGCCGGTGCGTCGGCCGATATCCAGACCGCGGTGTTCGCGGTTGCATCCGCGGTCAGCGCGGACACGATCAAGTTGACCAACAGCCCCTGGTCGTTCTCGATCCGTCAGCTGCAGACCGAGCTGCGCATGCCGGATCTGCGCATCGTCAACGACTTCGCCGCCCTGAGCATGGCGCTGCCGCATCTGCTGTCGACGGATCTGGACCGGCTCGGCATGGCCGACATTCCGGCGCGCATCGGCAACGAACGCAGCTACGCGACACTGGGTCCGGGCACCGGCCTCGGCGTCGGCGGCCTGCGTCTGGCCAGCGGACGCGGCGTCGTGATCGAGTCCGAAGGCGGCCATGCCGGCTTCGCGCCGGCCAACGAGTTCGAGATGGCCATCCTCAGACATCTGCTCGGCAAGTACGAGCGCGTATCCAACGAGCGGCTGCTGTGCGGTGCCGGGCTCGTCAACCTGTACGAGGCGATCTGCGCGATCGAAGGCAGCGCCGCCGAGCACAGCGAGCCGCAGTTCATCGTCGCCGAAGCGGACGCAAAGGCCGACAGCGTCGCCGACCGCACGGTCGAGACGTTCTGCGCGCTGCTCGGTTCGGTGGCCGGCGATGTCGCGCTGACGCTCGGTGCCTGGGACGGGGTCTATGTCGGCGGCGGTATCGCGCAGAAGCTGGCGGCGCGCCTGCAGCGCTCGGCATTCCGCGCGCGCTTCGAAGCCAAGGGCCGTCACACGCCGCTGATGCAGCGCATACCGACCTGGAACATCCTGCACCCGGCGGTGGGCCTGCTCGGCGCCGCCGCTTTCGCGACAGCGCCGCAGGCCTGAAGGCCCTTCAGGCAGCCGTCAGCGCGGGCTTGTCGTTCTGCGTGACGCGCAGGCCGCGCACTTCGATCTGCAAGGTTCCCGCGGCGCTCGCCGTCACGCGCAGCAGCCGTTGCTGCGCATCGAAGCTCCACTGCGCGGCGCCATCGATCCCGACCGCCAGCGAGTCCCGGAAGCGATGCGGCACATAGATCTCGGTGGCCGCGCCGACCGCCGGATCGACATCGACGATGGCCTTCAGCGTGCCGCCCTCGCTGTCGTAGCTGCACTGCTTGAGCTTGCCTTGCGAGCGCTGCACGTAGGGTCGGCAGAATCCTTCGACCGCGCGGCCGCCTGAGTCCGGATCGTCGGCATCGGTCCACTGATCGCGCGAGAAGATCGACAGGTCTTCCTGGTTCCAGCCGTCGCCGATGCGCAGGTCGTTGCGATTGCTCGCGGTGTAGTTCCACTGCGTGGACGACAGCAGCAGCGCATCGAGCGCGTCGTACATCAGCGCCAGCGCCATCGTCTGCGCGCCCCAGACATCGGCGCCGCGTTCGCCGGCGGCCCAGCGCGCATACGCTTCGCCGTCGTTGATGTCGTAGGGAATGCCGCATTCGCCGATCAGGCTCGGCGCGCCGCCGTTGATGCGATCGCCGAGCATCTTCAGGTAACCGAGCTGGAACTGATAGCGCTCGCGCACCGCCTTTCGCTCAGCGGCGGTCAGCACGGTCTTGAAGCGCTTGCTGACCAGCAGCTCGATGTCGTACCAATGGCTGGCGTTGACCGATGCGCTCGGCATTTCGGCCGGAAAACTGCGGCCGAGCACGATGACATGCGGATTGATCTCGGCGAACAGCAGCCATTCGCTGCGCAGCGGACGGATCGTCGCCGCGACCTTCTGGTAGAACGGCCGCATGAACTCGCGTTCGGCGTCGATCGCCTTGTCGCCGCGACGGAAGAAGAAGTTCTCGTCGGCGACGCTGACGGTGCCGTTGTCCAGCTTCCAGATGCCGGCTGCCTCGAAGGGATCGCTGACACCGTCCTTCCACAGCGAAAGACCCTGCGGATTGGCATCGATCTCGCTGGCGACGACCAGTTCGTTGTTGACGATCGCCAGCACCGGCACCGGCGTACGCAGACCGCGCGCCACACGCAGGCCGTCGAGCGGCGTCCAGGCCGGGCCGGCGAGGCCGACGGCGAAATCGCCGGCGACCTTGCCGGCCGGGCGCTCGCTCATCTTCTTGCCGATCCAGCCGAGGCCGGGCTCGTTGAGCGTGTCGAAGCCGATGACGTTCGGCAGATCGCTGACGCGCTGCGCGAGCGCATGCATCGCGCCGAGATAGTGATCCTGCAGATAGTCCTGGACATTGAGTCCGTCGATCTTCCAGTCCGGCGTGAACGTCGCACCGGCGAAGAAGGCCGTCCACATGATGCAGTTGGCCGGCATGCGGTAGTTCTGCGGCCAGCTCATCGTCGGATAGCGGTCTTCCTGGCGCTTTTCCGGACTGTTGTAGTCGTAGCGATACTGCATGACATGCGCGGCATGCGCCGCATCGAAGCGGCGGTAGTCGAGACCCAGCGCGTCGAAGGTCCAGCACGGCGCACCGCTGCCGCCGCTCATGCGGCTCCAGACGTCCTGATGAAAGTCGATGAACACGGCGAGGCCGTGCTCGGCAGCCTTGAGGCAGACCGCGCGGATGTACTCGAGATAGTCAGCGTCATACTGCTTCGGCCCGGCGTGTTCGACCGCTTCCCAGGTCACCAGCAGGCGCAGCAGGTTGAAGCCCCAGTTCCTCAGGCGGCCGAGATGCTCGTCGGCCTCCTCGAGCGGAAACGGCCGGCCGACAAAGCTCACCTCGCGATGATTGGCGAAGTCGGAAGGACGATCGGTGCCGCCGTCCGGATACGGCAGCTTGCAGTCGCCGCCAAGATTGACGCCGCGCAGGATGACCTGGCGACCTTCGGTGTCGATGAAGCTCGCGCCACGCGCGGCTATCCATTGTTTTGACATTCTTCTCCCCCTGCTACATTCTGTGTTCATTATACAGTCGGTTAATAAGTTCGCCAGCCCGCAACTTGGCAGCGGCGAATCAGCAACGACTGAGGGCTGGATGATCGCGATCGCCAGTGCGCTGGTGATCGACCGAGGAGACGGAAGATGAGCAAGGCAGTGGGGGAATTGGGCTTCGGGCGCAAGCTCGCGCTCGGTGCAGGCGACTTCGGATTCAATCTGTACTGGCAGTTCGCCTCGCTATATCTGCTGTTCTTCTATACCGACGTCCTCAACCTGCCGCCGGCGATTGCCGGCACCATCTATATGGCAGCGCTGATCTGGGACGCCGCGCTGGATCCGATGATCGGCGCCGTCGTCGATCGCACGCGCAGCCGTTACGGGCGTTATCGTCCTTATCTGATGTTCGGCGGCATTCCGCTCGCGCTCGCCTTCACCGCGATGTTCCTCGGCCCGGCCGGCAGCGACGCCGGCGTCGTCGCCTTCGCGACGGTGATGCACTTTGCGTTCCGCACCGTCTACGCGGTGATTGCGATTCCCTATGCCGCGCTGTTCGCCCGCGTGACCAGCGATGCGCGCGTGCGTGCCGATCTCGCCGGCATCCGCATGGTGTTCGCGACACTGGCCGCGGTGCTGGTCGCCGCGCTGACCTTGCCGTGGGTGCATGCGCTGGCAACGCCGGAGTCGCCGCGCCGCGGCTGGTTGCTGCTGGCGATCTTCTTCGGCGCGACGGCGAGCGTGCTGCTGCTGCTGGTCGCCTGGGCGACGCGCGGCCACGACGTCGACGAACCGCCATCGACACTGAAGATGGACTGGTCGGCAACACTGCAGGCGCTGATGAAGAACAACGCGCTGCTGCTGGTGCTCGGCGCCGTCATGATCGGCCAGTTCTGCAGCACACTGTTCGGCAAGAACCTGCTGTACTACTTCAAGTACGTCATGCACCGCGAAGACCTCGGCGGCGTAGCGCTCGCGGTGACGGCGTTGATGATTGCGCTGTTCGTGCCGGTGTTCGCGGTGATCGCGCGCAGGTACGGCAAACGCAATGCCTGGATCATCGGTGCGATCCCCAGCCTTTGCGGACTGATCATGTGGCATCTGGTCGACGGCTCGTCGGTGACGCTGCACTTCGCCGCCCTGGCGCTGACCGGCATCGGCTCCGCGTCCTACGCCGTGTGCTTCTGGTCGATGCTGCCGGACACCGTCGAGTACGGCGAATGGCGCAGCGGCGTCCGCACCGAATCGCTGGTCTTCGGCCTGGGCGTGCTCGGCCAGAAAGTGGCGCTCGGCATGGGCGCGGGCCTGCTCGGCGTCGCGCTGCAGCAGGTTGGCTATGTCGCCAATGCGGAGCAGACGCCGCAGACGATCGAAGGCATCAAGCAGATGATGTTCTGGATTCCGCTGATCGGCGGGCTCTGTTCACTCGCCTTGATCTGGCGCTATCCGGTCAGCCTGCAGCTGCACGCGAAGATCGTCGAGGAGATTGCGGCGCGCAAGACGAAGGCGGCGTAGCCTGCGCTGGTGTCTCGATACACCTGCTCCGCAGGCACTCGACACGAACGGACTATCGGGGATTCACAGCCGCGTAGCCCGGGTGAAACCCGGGGTCGATGCTCGTTGCGAGCCAGATGCCCTGGGTTTCACCCAGGCTACGATGATCGCGGTTGCTTCAGCGAATGAACACCGCCAGCAGCGCATCGACATGCGCTTCGATCGCGGCGTCGGTCGCCGGATCCACCTTCCAGACGCGGCGCACTTCGGGCGCCAGCGTGTAGAACATCTGCGCCGCGCCGACGATGATGTAGATCAGCGCCACCGGCGAGACGTCGGCCGGCAGCATCTTCTCCTTCTGCAGCAGATCGACCAGCGCCCGCGCGCCCTGCGACGTGCGGTTGACGAAGGTGTCGGCGACCCAGTTCAGGCGATCGCTGTCGCGCACGCTCTCCTGCACCATCAGCCGCGCATGCTCGGGATGGCGGGCGCAGTAGACCACCCAGCGGCGCAGCACTTCGCGCGCGTGCTCGCGCCGTCCGCGCGCCGTGCTCAGCGCGCCCGGCGGCGGTTCGTAGCTCAGCTCCTCGGCCTGGCGCTTGAACAGGAACGTGACGGCCTCCTGCCACAGGGTTTCCTTGTTCTGGAAGTAATACTTGATCAGCGCGTGATGGGCGCCGGCCAGTGCGGCGATGTCGCGCGTGGAGCTGCCGGCGTAACCATGCTCTGCGAACACCTGCAGCGCCGCCTGCAGGATGGCCGCGCGCGTCGCTTCCTTCTGCAGGACGCGGGCATTGGTGCGCACCGGCGCAACCGGTTTCACCGCCGGCTTGCTGGTGCCGGCGCGCTTGGTGACAGCGGAGGTTTTCTTGGCCTTCATGTTCGCGATTCTAAGTCCCGGGGTGCCCGGCGGGGCCACCCGACAGTGATCAGTTCATGTTGCAGGACGGCATAAAAATCGATGTGCGTGTCGGCAGTGTCTGACACAACAGCCATCTTCCACATCGCGCCGGCATGCGCTATCCTGAGTTCATTATACAGTCGGTTAATAAAAGAAATGCACGGTCCTTGATCGATGCATCTTCAGCATCTGGCAGGAGAGCAGTTCATGCGTAACAGCAAAGTGGCCCGCGGCGTTTCCCTCGCATTTGGTCTTGTGTTCGCCGCTGGTATCGCCAGTGCGGCTGAAGCGGACATCGTCAAGATCGAGTCCGGTGCATTGCGCGGCGCGCGCAGCAACGACGTCACCGCCTTCAAGAACATTCCTTATGCGGCTGCGCCGGTCGGCGATCTGCGCTGGCGCGCACCTGCGGCGGTCAAGCCGTGGTCCGACGTGCGCGACGCGAGTGCGTTCGGCAACGACTGCATGCAGAACCGCATGTTCTGGGACAAAGCAATGTCGTCGCAGCCGACCAGCGAAGACTGCCTGTACCTCAACGTCTGGACGCCGAACGCGAAGGCCGATGCGAAGCTGCCGGTGATGCTGTGGATCCACGGCGGCGGCTTCACGAGCGGTTCGGGTTCTTCGCCGCTGACGATCGGCGACAAGCTCGCCGCGCGGGGCGTCGTCGTTGTCACGATCAACTATCGTCTTGGCCGCTTCGGCTTCTTCGCGCATCCGGCCTTGAGTGCGGAAAGTGCGGACGCCGCGCTGGGCAATTACGCGCTGATGGACCAGATCGCCGCGCTGCAGTGGACGCAGCGCAACATCGCGGCCTTCGGCGGCGACCCGGCCAAGGTCACGATCTTCGGCGAATCCGCGGGCGGCAACTCGGTCAACAACCTCTTGCTCAGCGACGCCGCGAAGGGCCTGTTCGCGCAGGCGATCAGCCAGTCCGGCGGCGGCCGCGACCAGTGGCCGGACATCCGCAAGGATCAGCCGGACAAGCCGTCCGCGGAAACGCTTGGTGTCGCGTTCGCCAAGGATGTGAAGCTCAAGGACGCGACCGCGGCGCAGCTGCGCGCGCTGCCGGCCGACAAGGTGCTCGGCGACATCAGCCTGCTGAATCCGGAGAAGAAGACCTGGGCCGGCGCGATGATCGACGGGCGCATCGTCAAGCAGGGCGTGGTGGACGGCTTCAATGCCGGGCAGCAGCAGAAGTTGCCGTTGCTGATCGGCGCCAACAGCGACGAGTGGGGTGCGATCCCCGGCATGTTCAAGGGCGGTTTCATCAAGGAACTGCTGCCGCGCCTGGGCGCGAGCAAGGATGCGGTGATCCAGGCTTACGGTTCGCGCGATGCCTTCGATGCGAGCTTCGCCAGCGATCTGACGTTCGTCGAGCCAGCGCGCGCCATCGCAGCACTTGCGACGAAGAATCAGCCGACCTACCTGTATCGTTTCAGCTATGTCATCGAAGACAAGCGCGACGATCTCAAGGGCGCGCCGCACGCGTCGGACGTGCCGTTCGTGTTCGACAAGCTCGAAGCCAGTGGCGAAGACATCAGCGATGCCGATCGCGCCGCCGCGGCGAAGCTCGGCGCGCTGTGGGTGTCGTTCGCGAAGACCGGTGTGCCGCAGAGCGAAGGCGTCGGCAGCTGGAAGACCTATGATCCGGCGGCCGACCAGCTGTACGACATCGGCGCCGGCGGCGTTGCGGTCGCGAAGGCGGGCACGCCCGGACTCGACGCGATCACGAAGCACTTTGCCGGCAGCGCGAGCGCCGCGCCGGCTGCGGTCGCCGCTGACGGTGGCGCCGCTGCAGGATCGCCCTGCGAGGCGCTGAAGAACACCGTGCTCGCGGACGGCAAGATCGTCGCGACGCACAGCGTCGCACCGCCGGACACGATCGACATCGGCCTCAAGGGCGTGCCGCCGCTGCCGGTGCAGGCCGCGTACTGCCGCATCGAGGCAACGCTGACGCCGAATCCGGGATCGAGCATCCGCATCGAAGTCTGGCTGCCGCCGAAGGCAGAATGGAACGGCAAGTTCATCGGCGCCGGCAACGCGGGCTACGGTGGTGATTTCACGTCGCCTTACCTGTTCATGGGCGGCGCCGTCGCGCGCGGCTATGCATCGGCCGGCACCGACACCGGACATGTCGGCTCGGCGATGGGCGAGACCAGCGACTCGGGCGCCTCGTGGGCGATGAACGCGCCGGACAAGCTGCTCGACTACGGCTACCGCTCGAATCACTACACCGCGGTCGCGGCGAAGACGCTGATCAACGCCTACTACGGCGCGGCGCCGAAGCAGTCCTACTTTCAGGGTTGCTCGAACGGCGGCCGCGAAGCGCTGCAGGCGGCGAACCGCTATCCGGACGATTTCGACGGCATCATCTCCGGCGCGCCGGCGAATCCCTGGACCAAGGCACTGGCCGGCATGGCCTGGAACGCGCGCGCGGTTGCGGCGACCAAGGAAGGCATGCCGGACACGAAGCTGCAGCTGCTGACCAAGGCCGTGCTCGAGAAATGCGATGCGCTCGACGGCGTCAAGGATGAAGTGCTCGAAGATCCGCGCCAGTGCAAGTTCGATCCGAAGGTGCTGCAGTGCAAGGGCGCCGATGCCGCGGACTGCCTGACCGCCGGCCAGGTCGATCTGGTCAAGAAGATTTACCAGGGTCCGGTCGATGCACAGAAGAAGCCGATCTATCCGGGCTTCCCGCCGGGCGTCGAGGCCGTGCAGTGGGGCGAGTGGATCACCGCGCCGTTCTCCAAGCATGCGTTCTTCTCGACGGAGTTCTTCCGCTACATCGTGTTCGGCGATCCGTCGTGGGACCTGTCGAAGATGAACTTCGAAAAAGACATTGCCCTTGGCGAGAGCAAGGCGGCCGGCATCATCAACGCCAGCCCGGATCTCGGGCCGTTCGCGAAGAGCGGCGGCAAGCTGATCCTCTATCACGGCTGGGCCGACGCGGCGCTGACCGCCAACGGCACGATCGAGTACTACGAGAAAGTCCGCGCCAAGGTCGGTCCGCAGAAGACCGACGAGTTCATGCGCTTCTACCTCGCACCCGGCATGGCGCACTGCCTCGGCGGTCCTGGTCCGAACGATTTCGACATGCTCGCCAAGATGGAGGCCTGGGTCGAAAACGGTGAAGCACCGAAGGAAGTGATCGCGTCCAAGTACGCCGTCGACTACGCGCGACTGCTGGGCTTCCCGCCGGGCGAGCCGCTGCGCACGCGGCCCTTGTGTCCGTATCCGCAATCCGCCAAGTACAAGGGCACGGGATCGACCGACGACGCGAGCAACTTCAGCTGCGTCGCGCCGGGCAAGAAGAAGTAGAAGAGAAACGGGGGGAGACCATGAGAAAGATCAAGGCGAATGCGCTGGCGGCGGCTTGCGGGCTGCTGTTGGCGGCAGCACCGGTTTATGCGCAGGAAGAAGCAGCACCGGATGCGGTGGACCAGTTGTTCGCGGAGCCGACCGAGCCGGAAGCGGCGAACGGCGAGGCCGCGGCGGATCCGGCGGCGACGGAGGGCGCATCCGCCGCCGTAGCGCCGGCGGACGAGCCTGCTGCGGAGACGGTGCCGACGATTGCCGTCGACACCGCGGCGGCGCCGCCGGCTGAGGCTGTCACCGAGAAGTTCGATCCGAAGTCGACCAAGCTCGACTCGATCGTCGTCACCGCCGAGCGCCGCGTCGAGCGCCTGCAGGACGTGCCGGTCGCGATCACGGTCGTCAACCAGAAGCAGATGGAAGCGGCCAACGTCACGCAGATCACCGACCTCAGCCGTCTGGCGCCGGCGCTGGAGGTCAACGGCCAGCCGGGCAACTCCGACACGCGCATCAGCATCCGCGGCATCTCGACAGAATCCTTCAGCGTCACCGCCGAGCAGGCGGTGTCGCTGGTCGTCGACGGCGTCGTGCTCGGCAAGGCGCCGTCGGTCAGCCTGTTCGATGTCGGCCGCGTCGAGATCCTGCGCGGCCCGCAGGGCACGCTGTTCGGCAAGAACGCATCGGCCGGCGTCGTCAGCATCAGCACCAACGCGCCGGACCCGAGCCGCTTCAGTGCCGGCATCCGCGGCGATCTCGGTTCGGAATGGGACTACCGGCTGCTGCAGGCCAGCGCCAACATCCCGCTCAGCGATACCGCGGCGATCCGCATCAACGGCGGCCAGACCTACACCAGCGGCTTCTATCACAACGCCGTCCGCAACGAGGACAGCGAACAGAACATCAAGGGCGCCCGCGCCCGCTTCCTGTGGGACATCACGCCGTCGCTGACGCTGAACCTGATCGCCGACTACGAGGAGCAGTACACCTCGGAGCAGATCTACCTGACCTACGCGCGCTACAACGACGCCGAGACCGGCGAGCCGCAGCCGATCACGCGCTGCAACGGCACTTTCGCCAGCGAGGACAACAACATCACCTGCAACAACGATCCGACCTTCAACCGCGGCAAGTCCTGGGGTTACTCGGGTCAGCTCGAGTGGGCGATCAACGACTACACGGTCAACTCGATCACGGCGATGCGGCGTTACACGCAGTACAACGAGATCGACGTCGACGGCATCAACGGCAACTATTACAACAACGCCAACGCCTTCAACAACCGCGTCTTCTCGCAGGAGATCCGCATCGCGTCGCCGAGCGAAGATCGCTTCAAGTACGTCGCCGGTCTGTACTACTCCGACTCGCATGTGCCCAATGACCTGGACCAGCTGATCGGTCCGGACATGCTGGCCTCTCTGGGTACCGGCGTCATTCCGATCTCGCTGTGCACCGCGCTCGGCATCTGCCTCGGCGATATCGTCGGCCTGTATCAGCCGAACCAGTACACGGCGGACGTCGAGAGCGCCGCGGTGTTCGCGCAGTTCACGTTCCAGATCACCGACCCGCTCAAGCTGATTGCCGGCGCACGCTACACGCGCGACGACGTGCAGATGGTGTCGTCGTCGTACCTGGGCATTCAGAGCTCGCTGCTGCCGAATCCGATCATCATTCCGCAGGCGCAGGATCTGCTCGGCCGCGAGAAGGTCGATGCGGTGTCCTGGCGCGCCGGCCTGCAGTTCGATTTCACCGACGACCTGATGGCCTACTTCACCGCCTCGCGCGGCTACAAGGGACCGCAGATCGTCTTCGTGCCGCCGAACCTGATTCCCGGACTCAACCCGATCTCGCTGCCGACGCCGGCGGAGATCAACGTGGTGCGGCCTGAGTATCCGATGGACTACCAGCTCGGCGTGAAGGCGACGCTGTTCGGCGGCGCGATTGCCGCCAACGCGGCGATCTTCCACACGACGATCAAGGATTTCCAGGCCTCGGTGTTCAACGGCCAGGCCAGCTTCACGCCGACCAACATTCCCGAGCTCGTCACCAAGGGCGTCGAGCTCGACCTGCTCGGCTTCCTGTCCGAGAACCTGATGTTCAACGCCGGCTTCCTCTACAACTCGGCGGTCTATCCGGACGGCTACCGCGGCGCCTGCCTGCAGGTCAGCGACGCCTGCCCGGACACCGATCCGGAAACCACGCAGGATATCGGTGGGCGCCAGCTGGTCGTCGCGCCGAAGTGGAAGGTGACGTTCTCACCGGAGTACTCGTTCAACATGCCGTTCGGCTCGCGCGGCTTCATCTCGTCGGACGTGGTCTACCGCTCGGAGATGCATTTCAGCGCCGCGCCGGATACGCGCACCGAGGTTGGCGCCCGCACGATCATCGGCGCGCGCATCGGCATCCGCAGCGCGGAAGACAATTGGGAGCTGTCGTTCTTCGGCCGCAACCTGACCGAGGAGCGCAATCCGGCCTTCATGTTCGCGCCGTATCTGTTGAGCTCGGCGAGCTCGCCGGGTATCGATACCTCAGGGCAGGCGCTATACACCGAATCTTTCCGCTTCTTTGGCGTTTCTCTGGGCGTGCGGTTCTAGGAGTTTTCGATGAGTCAGGTTTTTCGCCGGTTGCTGCTCGGTATATCGACGGCCTTGCTCGCGCAGAGTGTGCAGGCGGCGGACTCCGCGGCAGCGCCGGAGCGTCCGCTGATCAAGGTCTGGCCCGGCGTCGCGCCGGGCTCCGAGTCCTGGAAGCAGGTCGAGCAGGACAGCAAGATGATGTGGGGCGACCGTGTCGTGCGTAACGTCGTGTCGCCGACGCTCGAAGTCTTCAAGCCCGACCCGGCGACGGCCAACGGCACCGCCGTCATCGTCGCGCCGGGCGGCGCGTTCCGCTTCCTGTCGATCGATTCGGAAGGCATCCAGGTGGCGAACTGGCTCAGCAGCAAGGGCTTCACTGCGTTGCTGCTGCGCTACCGGCTCGCCGAGACCGCCGCGTCGGATGCGATGTTCGCGGGCCAGTTGATCGGCATCCTGACGCCGCTGTTCAAGCCGGGCCCGGCGCTGCTCGACGACATGAACAAGTACAGCCCGCCGGCGATCGCCGACGGCCGCGAAGCGGTGAAGCTGCTGCGCAGCCGCGCCGCCGAGTTCGGCATCGCCAAGGATCGCGTCGGCTTCATCGGCTTTTCCGCCGGCGGTGCCGCGGGCACCGGCGTCGCGATCTCCGAAGACGCCGCGAGCCGGCCGGATTTCTTCGCGGCGATCTACGCCGGGCCGATCACGATCGCCAAGGTGCCGGACGCCGCGCCGCCGCTGTTCATCGCCGCCGCCAACGACGACAGCATCACTGCACCCGGCTCCAAGCCGCTGGAGGCTGCGTGGCGCGCCGCCGGCCGGCCGGTTGAAGCGCATTACTACGCGAACGGCGGTCATGGCTTCGGCATGAAGAAGCAGAACAAGGAAAGCGACGTCTGGACCGAGCAGCTGACGACCTGGCTCGACGGTCTGGGCATGCTCAAGCCGGCGCCGTAAGACACAGCACACAGGAACAGCAGATGCCAGCCCGAACGACGTCGAAGCAAGCCCGCGGTCTGGCCGCTGCAGTCAGCGCAATGGCGATCTCCCTGCTCGGCGGATGTGCGGCCAACACCGTCCGCAGCACGCAGGATGCGCCGGCTGCGGTGCCGACCGTGCTGCGCGCCGAGTACGCGCGCGCGCCGCTGGGTATCGACGTTGCGCAGCCGCGCCTGGACTGGCGGCTGCCCGCACTGGGCAGCGACGGCAGGCAGACCGCTTACCGGTTGCGCTTCGCAGCTTCTGCAAGCGAACTCGAAACCGCGGCACTGTGGGACAGCGGCAAGGTCGTGTCCGCGGCGAGCCATCAGGTCGCGTATGCCGGTCCGGCGCTGGCGACGCGTACGCGCTACTGGTGGCAGGTGCAGACCTGGGACGGCAGCGATCGCGCGTCCGGCTGGAGCCAGCCCGCGTGGCTGGAGACGGGGCTGCAGGATGGCGACTGGACCGCGCAGTGGATCTCCGGCCGCACCGACGTCGATCACGACTGGAAGGATGCCAAGCTGACGGTCGACTTCACGCTGACCGGAAAATCCTTCGGCACGCTGTTCCGTGCGCGCCCGGTCGGCAAGACCTACGGCGAAGCCTATCTGTGGAATGTCGTGCAGGAAGGCGGACAGGTGCGCCTGATCCAGCAGCTGCGCCGCTACGTCGGCGGCAACAGCTCGAAGGTCAACGTCGCGACGCTGAAGACGCTGACGCTGGCGACCGATGCGGCGAGCTGGATCGCCAAACCGCATCAGCTGCAGATCGACGTCAGCGGCGACCGCATCGTCACGCTCATCGACGGCAGCGTTGTCGACAGCAGTACCGACAGCGCGCAAACCAATGGCACGATCGGATTCTTCTCACCGCAGGAAGATGCCGCCATCGTCCATGCCGTTGAAGTGCAGAGTGCCGACGGCGCGTTCAAGACGGACTTCAGCGACGGCATCAATCCGTTCACCGGCGGCACGCTCGTCGCCAAGGGCCTGCAGGTTGCGGCCGGTGTGCCGGACAAGGACCTGGTGCTGCCGATCGCCGCGCCGGCGCCGCTGCTGCGCCGCGCGTTCGAGCTCGGCGCGCAACCCCTGTCCGCGCGCCTCTACGTTGCGGCCGGCGGCCTGCCGAGCCTTGCGATCAACGGCACGCAGATCGGCGAGGCGATGCAGGACGGCTACACCGACTACAGCAAGCGCGTACTGGTCCGCAGCTTTGACGTCACCGCTGCATTGCGCAGCGGCGCCAACGTGCTGAGCGCGGAGCTCGGCCGCGGCTGGTACGGCGTCACCGAACCGAACGAGTGGTACTGGCACATGGCGCCCTGGCATGCGGCGCCGGCGCTGCGTGCGCAACTGGAAGTGCTGTTCGCCGACGGCAAGCGGCAGGTCATCGGCACCGATGGCGAGTGGCGCACGATTGACGGCCCGACGCGGCACGACTCGGTCTATGCCGGCGAGCGCTACGACGCGCGCCTGCTGCCGAAGCACTGGCAGAAGAATGGTTTCGACGACAGCCGCTGGTCCGCGGCGAACGTCGTTGCCGGTCCGGCCGGCAAGCTCAGCGCCGCGGCGCAGGAGCCGATCGGCATCACCGGCGCGATCCAGCCGGTCGCGATCACTGAGCCGAAGCCCGGCATCTACATTTTTGACTTCGGCCGCATCTTCTCCGGCCGCCTGCAGCTCAACGTCAAGGGACCGCGCGGCACGACGGTGCGGATGATCCAGACCGAGAAGCTCAAGGACGACGGCACGGTCGCGATCGCCAGCGGCCTCGTCGACACGCAGCTGCAGACCGACCAGTACACGCTGTCCGGCGAGGGCGCTGAAAAGTGGTCGCCGCAGTTCGGCTACAGCGGCCTGCGCTACGTGCAGGTCGAAGGCTTCCCCGGCAAGCCGACACTCGCCGCGCTCGGCGCGAAGCTGATGCACTCCGACGTCGACACCTCGGCGAGCTTCACGAGCAGCAACGAGCTGCTGAACAAGATCCAGGCCGCGGCGCGCAACACGCTGCTGAACAACATGTTCGGCAACCAGACCGACACGCCGACCTATGAGAAGAACGGCTGGACCGGCGACGCGCAGGCTTCCGCGCTCGCGGCGATCCTCAACTTCGACGTCGCGCGCGTCTGGACCAAGTGGCTCGCCGATTTCCGCGATGCGCAATCACCGAAGGGCGAAATCCCCGAGGTGATCCCGACGACGCCGTACTACGGCTACGAGGACACACCGGGCTGGGGCGCGGTCTGGGGACCGGTGCCGAGCTGGGATGCGGCGACCTTCATCCTGCCCTGGGAGCTGTACGAGCAGCAGGGTGATACGCGCATCCTCGCCGAGATGTATGCGACGCAGAAGGCGCTCGTCGACTACACCGGCAGCTGGTTCACCGCGGACAAGCTCAGCTACCGCAATCCGAACAACTTCATGCTCGGCGAGTACGCCGCGGTGATGCCGCCGGGCGGTCTGATCGCGGCGCTGCGCCAGCAGCCGAACGGCCCGATCGACGCGACCGCGAGCGCGTACTACTTCCACATGCTGAACCTGCTTGCGAACAGCGCGAAGCTGCTCGCCAAGCCCGACGACGAAGCGAAGTACCGCGCGCTCGCCGCGAAGGTCCGCGAGGCCTACAACGCGCGCTACTGGGACGCCGCCGGCGACTACTACAAGATGCCGGCGCCGACCAAGGACTTTGCGCAGACGCCGAACATCCTCGCGATCGCCTTCGGCCTCGTGCCGGACGGCAAGCAGGCCGCCGTGATGCGCTGGCTCAACGAAGACATCGTCAAGCGCGGCTACCACCTCGGCTGCGGCGTCTACGCCGGCCGCTATGTGATGACGATGCTTGCCGATCACGGCTATGTCGATACCGCCTACAAGGTTGCGACGCGCACCGATGCGCCGAGCTGGGGTTTCTGGATCGAAAGCGGCCTGTCGACGATGGCCGAAGCCTGGGAGCTGTCGGTGCGCTCCTGGGACCATCACTACTGGGCGTCGATCAGTTCGTACTTCTATCAAAGCCTTGCCGGCATCCGCGCGACCGCGCCGGGTTATGCGACGGCACGGATCAAGCCTCAGCCGCCGGAAGGACTGGAATCGGCCGAGGCCCGCGTGCGCACGCCGTATGGCGTGCTCGCCTCGAGCTGGCGGCGCGTCGACGGTCGGTACCGGCTGACGGTCGACGTGCCCGCCGGCATCGATGCGGAAATCTGGCTGCCGCTGGCTGGCGCCGCTGTGCCGACGGCGCCGGCCGGCGCGACGTTCGAGGTCGAGCGCGAGGGGTATGCGGTGTATCGGGCAGGCGCAGGGGCATACGCGTTCTGAGGGGCTGAACAAGGCACCGCCATCCGCGCGACGCGCGAGTGACGGCCGCGCGCAGGATGGGGAGAGGATTCAATGTCACAGCCGGGCAACAACTGGACCGCAGCCGAACTGCGCACGCCGCTGACGATCGCGATCAGCACGTTCTTCATCTGGGGCCTCGCCTACGGCCTGCTCGACGTGCTCAACAAGCACTTCCAGGAAGTGCTGCACGTCGGCAAGGCGGAGTCGACCTGGCTGCAGATCGCCTACTTCGGCGCTTATCTGACGATGAGCCTGCCGGCCGGCGCGCTGCTGCATCGGCGCGGCTACAAGTTCGGCCTGCTGTCGGGCCTGGTGATCGCCGCCTGCGGCGCGTTCCTGTTCGTGCCGGCCGCGCAGGCGGTCAGCTTCCCGTTCTTCGTCGGCGCGATGTTCGTGCTCGCGACCGGGCTGTGCTTCCTCGAAACCGCGGCGGACACTTACGTCAATGTGCTCGGCCCGCAGGAAGGCGCGCCCAAGCGCCTCAACCTCGCGCAGTCGTTCAACAGCGTCGGTGTGTTCATCGGCCCGCTGATCGGCGGCGCGGTGTTCTTCGGCGCCAAGGATGCCGGCACCGAGCTGCATTCGGTGCAGATCACCTACAGCATCATCGGCGTCGCGATCCTGCTGTACGCAGTGTTCGTGTCGCGCGTGCGCCTGCCGGAGATTGCCGAGCCTGAGTCCAGCGTCGGTGGCAGCACCGCGCCGCTCGGCCAGCGCAAGCATTTCGTCTATGGCGTGCTGACCCAGGCGCTGTACATCGGCGCGCAGGTCGGCTGCGGTGCGTTCTTCATCAACGCCGCGACCGAGGCGCAGCCGGAGCTGACGTCGCAGAGCGCCGCCTACCTGCTGTCGCTCGCGATGTTCGGCTACCTGGTCGGGCGCTTTGCAACGACGGCGCTGATGACGCGGCTCGCCCCGCAGAAGATCCTGACGGCCTACGGCGTGATCAACACGCTGCTGTGCATCGTCATCGCCTGCGGCGCCGGTCGCATTGCAACAGTTGCATTGGTAGCATCGTTTTTCTTCATGTCGACGATGTTCGCGACGATCTTCGCGCTCGGGGTTCGTGACCTCGGTGCGCAGACCAAGCGGGCGTCATCGATCATGGTGATGGCGATCGGCGGCGGCGTGTTGCTGCCGTACCCGATGGGGCTGATCGCCGAATCGCATGGGACGCCGATGGCCTTCCTGTTGCCGGCGGCGTGCTTCCTGCTCGTTGCCTGGTACGGCTGGCGCGGTGCACAAGCCAGTTAGAACAGGTTTCGAGGAGAACATCATGAGCCAGTTGTCGATCGCCAAAGGCGACACCAGCCCCGCATTGCTGACCGAGACCATCGGCGAGAACCTCGCGCGCACCGTCGAGCGCTTCGGCGAGCGCGAGGCGCTGGTCGTGCCGCACCAGAACTACCGTGCCAACTACCGCGAGTTCTGGGTGCAGGTCGGCCAGGCCGCGCGCGGCCTGATGGCACGCGGCGTCGCCAAGGGAGATCGCGTCGGCATCTGGGCACCGAACCGTTACGAGTGGGTCGTCATCCAGTACGCGACCGCGCGCATCGGCGCGATCCTCGTCACGGTCAATCCGGCCTACCGCACGGCGGAGCTGGAGTACGCGCTGAACCAGTCCGGCATCAGCCTGCTGGTGATGTCGAAGAGCTTCCGCACCTCGGACTACGTCGCGATGCTGGCCGAGGTGAAACCGCGCTGCCCGCAGCTGCGCGAGTCGCTGGTGCTCGACAGCGAGTGGCAGGCGCTGCTGGCCGATGCCGCCGCTGTCAGCGAAGCACAGCTCGCGGCACGCGAGGCGGAGCTTGCCGCCGGCGATCCGATCAACATCCAGTACACCTCGGGCACGACCGGCCTGCCGAAGGGCGCGACGCTCAGCCATACCAACATCCTCAACAACGGCTACTTCGTCGGCCTGACCTGCGAATACACCGAGCAGGACCGCGTCTGCATTCCAGTGCCGTTCTATCACTGTTTTGGAATGGTGCTCGGCAATCTGGGCTGCACGACGCACGGCGCCTGCATGGTGATTCCGGCCGAGAGCTTCGATCCGCTGGAGACCATGAAGGTCGTCCAGGCCGAGCGCTGCACGTCGCTGTACGGCGTGCCGACGATGTTCATCGGCGAACTCGATCATCCGGACTTCGCGAAGTTCGATTTCTCGACGCTGCGCACCGGCATCATGGCCGGCTCGCCATGCCCAGTCGAGGTCATGAAAAAGGTCACGACGCTGATGAACATGCGCGAGGTGACGATCGGCTACGGCATGACCGAGACCTCGCCGATCTCGACGCAGACGCGCGCCGACGACAGCTTCGACTACCGCGTGTCGACGGTCGGCCGCGTGCATCCGCATGTCGAGGTCAAGGTCGTCGATCCGGAAACCGGCGAGACGGTGCCGCGCGGCGAGAAGGGCGAGTTCTGCACGCGCGGCTACTCGGTGATGATCGGCTACTGGAACAACCGCGAGGCGACCAACAGATCGATCGACGCCGACGGCTGGATGCACAGCGGCGACCTCGCGACGATGGACGAGCAGGGTTACTTGAAGATCGTCGGCCGCATCAAGGACATGATCATCCGCGGCGGCGAGAACATCTTCCCGCGCGAGATCGAGGAGTTCCTGTACACGCATCCGGGCGTTGCCGACGTGCAGGTCGTCGGCCTGCCGAGCGAGAAGTACGGCGAAGAAGTGATGGCCTGGATCAAGCCGCGCCCTGGCGTGGAGCTGAAGGCCGAGGAGCTGACCGCGTACTGCAAGGCGCGCATCGCCGGTTTCAAGGTGCCGCGCTACTGGAAGTTCGTCGACGCATTCCCGATGACGGTCACCGGCAAGATCCAGAAGTTCAAGATGCGTGAAGAGTCGATTGCCGAACTCGGTTTACAGACAGCGGCCGCGATCAAGACGGCCTGATCGATAAGCCCCGGCGAACCAGCTGGGGTCGCGGTAGGAGGAGGTATGACGCAACTGAAGCTTGGGGGCTTCGGGCGTGCGGTGCTGTGCGGCGTGCTGCTCGCGCTGACGGGCACGGCCGCGCCTGCGAGTGACGAGGTGGCGATCCGTGTGCTGTCGAACCGCGCCGACCTGATCAGCGGCGGTGACGCGCGCGTCGTCGTCGATCTGCCGGCGGGTGCCGATGCGACGGGCTTGCGCGTCGATGTCGATGGCCGCGACGTCAGCGCCGCTTTCGCACCGCGCGTAAACGGCCGCTACGAAGGCCTGCTCGACGATCTTGCCGAAGGCGCGAATCGCGTGACCGCACGCTTGCCCGGCGGTGCCGGCGCGACATTGCAGATCCGCAACCATCCGCTGCACGGCCCGGTGTTCGCCGGCCCGCAGGTGCTGCCCTGGACCTGCAGCACCGAGGCGGTCGGCCTTGGCCCGTCCGAATCGCCGTACTGCGAGACGGCGTCGGTCTACAGCTATTACTACATTCCGCAGAACTGCGTGCCGCTGGTGTTCGCGAGCATCGACACCGGTGGCATCTACAGCAACTGCATCATGCCGGACTACGATCCGCAGAATCCGCCGGACGACGTCTCGACGACGACGACCGATGAAGGCAAGACCGTGCCGTTCATCATCCGCGTCGAGACCGGTGTCATCGACCGCGGCATCTTCAAGATAGCGACCTTGTGGGATCCGGCGCAGCCGGACATCGAAGCCTGGACGCCGCGCGACAACTTCAACGGCAAGCTGCTGATGACTTTCGGCGGCGACTGCAAGGCGCGTCATGGCCAGGGCTCGCCGATCGAAGTGCGCGACATCGCCGCGCTGTCGCGCGGTTTCTCGGTGATGACCTCGAATCTCAACATCCTCGGCCAGAACTGCAACGACGTCGTCAGCGCCGAGTCGATGATGATGCTCAAGGAATACTTCATCGAGCGCTACGGCGACGTGCGCTACACGATCGGCAACGGCGCGTCCGGCGGTTCGATCCAGCAGCACTGGATCGTTTCGAACTATCCGGGCCTGCTCGACGGCATCCAGCCGGCGGCGAGCTTTCCGGACATGTGGCAGCTGATCGTCGCGGCGCAGGACTGCAACCTGATGCAGCACGTGTTCACGATCCTGTCGCCGTTGAACTGGGCCAATCCGCTGCAGCGCGGCTTCGTATCCGGTTATGCGACGCCGGTGAGTTGCCAGATCCTCGCGACGCCGCCACTGAACTTCGCGTACGCACAGATCACGATGGACCCGGATAACGAGACCGGCTGCCAGGGCGATGCGTTGACCGGCATCCCGACGACCTCCGGCGGCGACACCAGCTATGTCTACGACGCGCAGACCAATCCGCAGGGCACGCGCTGCACGGTGCAGGACTATCAGGTCGCGCTGTGGGGGCGCCGCACGCAGGACGGTTTTGCGAACCGGCCGTACGACAATGTCGGCGTGCAGTACGGACTGCAGGCGCTGGAGGAGGGCCTGATCAGCGCCGAGCAGTTCGTCGATCTCAACGAGAAGATCGGCGGCATCGACATCGACTGGAATTTCCAGAACACGCGCAGCGAAGCCGATGCCGACGCGCTGAAGGTCGCGTATCGCGGCGGCCGCGTGACGCAGCCGCGCGAAGCCGCCAAGGTGCCGATCATCGACCTGCGCGGCACCTCGTCGCTTGAGATCCACACCGACGTGCACAGCTACTCGATGCGCGCGCGCCTCGACGCCGCGAACGGTCATCACGACAACCAGATTCTCTGGGTCGGCGCGGTGCCGATCTTCCAGGACCCGGTGTCCTGGGCGGAGTCGCTGAACCTGCTCGACCGATGGCTGCTCGCCATCGAGGCGGACACGAGTGACGATCCGAAGGAAGAGAAGGTGCGGCGCCACAAGCCTGACGATGCCGTCGACGCCTGCTGGATTGCCGGGCAGAAGGTCACCGACTGGGAGACCTGCGAGCAGCTGTTCCCGCACTTCGGCACGCCGCGCATCGCCGCCGGTGGTCCGTTGGCCGACGACATCTTCAAGTGCCAGCTGCGGCCGCTGGATCGAGCCGACTACAGCGCGTCGTTCAGCGATGCGCAGTGGCAACGCCTGCAGGCTGCGTTTCCGCAGGGCGTCTGCAACTACCTGCTGCCGGGGATCGGCGTCGAGCCGACGGTGCCCTGGCTCAGCTACGCGAACGGGCCGGGCGGTGAGGCGCTCGGCGAGGCGCCGGTGTCGCAGTCGCTAGGTTCGGCGGGCCGGCCTGACGATGCGGGGCGCTTCGGCAGCGGTGCGCTGAGTCCGCTGTTGTTGCTGGGGCTGATGCTGCTGGGACTCGGCCGGGGTCTGCTCGGGTCTCTCGATACACCGCGCCGAGGCGCGGCACTCGAGACGAGCGGAAGGTGTTTGTGATTCGCGGAGACTGAAAAACTCTGCAGTGCGCCTGCGGGCATCAGCAGAACGCTTGCGGCGAGGCGTACTATCGCAGCCGGACTTGCCAAACTGGAGAGACACCCGTGACCGCCGATCTGTTCTGCCTGCTCGCTGCCGGTGTCTTCTTCAGCAGCGGCCTGCTGACCGGCGTCTGGAAGTACTTCGCGATCATGGGCTCGCCGCAGGCGCAGGCGCCGGTCTATGTCGACATCGCGCATCGCACGAGCCTGATGTACGCGTTCTCGGCAATCCTGCTGCGGGCGTTCGTGCCGTACTCGCCGCTCGGCCCGACCGGCACGCTGTGGGCCGTCGCCGTGCCGATCCTGTTCTTCGCTTCGGCGATCGCGATGTACATCCTGCACGGCATCCTGCGCGACACCGACAACCAGCTGAAGCGCCCGCACGTGCTCGGCCGCGGCACCGTGCCGGGCGTGCTGATCACGTTGTACATGGTCGCGCTGATCGTCGGCGAGATCGGCGGTTTCGCGATCCTGTTCTACGGGCTGCTGCGCAGTTTGTTCTGAGGCGCGCTGCAGTAGCCCCCATAGAATGACGGTGGTTTTGTTCAGCGCTCCCTTGATGCTCAGGCTGTCGCAATGCAGCTGCGATCGATCTGCGCGACCCGAGTGCAGCCGGTCAGCGCCATCGCGACGCGCATTTCCGCGGCGATCAGTTCGAGGATGTGCGCGACGCCGGCCTGACCGCGGCCGGACAGCGCGAAGGCCCACGCCCGGCCGAGTAGCGCGCCATGCGCGCCGAGCGCGAGCAGGCGCACGACGTCGAGGCCCGAGCGCACGCCGCCGTCGGCGAACACGGTGAGGCGGTCGCGCACCGCGTCGGCGATCGCCGGCAGCGCGCGCGCACTCGACGGCACGCCATCGAGCTGGCGGCCGCCGTGGTTCGACACGACGATGCCGTCGGCGCCGGCATCCGCTGCGGCGCGTGCGTCTTCGGCGTCGAGGATGCCCTTGACGATCAGTGGGCCCTGCCAGCGTGAGCGCACCCACTCCAGATCCTTCCAACTGACGCGCGGATCGAAGTTGTTGCGCATCCACGCGAAGAAGTCCTCGAGGCCGGTGTTCTTGCCGAGCACCGGTGCGACGTTGCCGAGCTGGTGCGGGCGACCGCAGACGCCGACGTCCCAGGCCCAGTGCGGGCGCAGCGTCGCCTGACCGAAACGACGCAGTGCACCACTGAGACCGGGCGCGCCGGCAAGGCCGGAGCGGTAGTCGCGGTAGCGCGAGCCGGGCACCGGCATGTCGACGGTGAACATCAGCGCGGAGCATTTCGCAGCCGCCGCCTGATCAAGCAGGTCGTTCATGAATGCGCGGTCGCGGATCATGTAGAGCTGGAACCAGGGCGGCGTCTGCGCGCCGGCGACGACTTCCTGCAGCGGGCAGGCCGACACCGTCGACAGGCAGAACGGCACGCCGGCGTCGCGCGCCGCGCGCGCGGCCTGCACTTCGCCGCGGCGGACGTTCATGCCGGCGAGGCCGATCGGCGCGAGCGCGACCGGTAGCTTCACACGCTGGCCGAACCACTGCGTGCCGAGATCGATCTCGGAGACGTCGCGCAGCACGCGCTGGCGCAGCGCGATCTGCGCGAGATCGTCGGCATTGCGGCGCAGCGTGACTTCGGCATACGAGCCGCCGTCGATGTACTCGAAGAGGAAATGCGGCAGGCGCCGCCGCGCGAGCTCGCGGTAGTCGTTGACGGATGCGGGTTTCATGAGGCTGTGGTTTCCGCCAGATGACGCCAATGGGCGTGGTAGGCGTGCAGGTCGATGTTGAGTGACGAAACGCGGGTCGGCGGCGTTGCCGGCTGCAAGGCCGGATCGAGCAGGCGCAGCGCGCCGAGCGCAACGCCTTCGGCGGCGGCGCCAGCGTAGATTTCCAGGTCGGGGCGCAAGGTCGCGAGCGCGCTGACGTACAGGTCGAACTCGGCGAAGCGGCCTTCGATCAGCACGCGTTCGCGCGTGCCGATCAGCTCCAGCATCACGTTGGTCATCAGCGCGCTGTACAGCGCGATGCAGGCGACCTGCGCATCCGGCGTGCCGGGATGGCCGACGCGGCGGCCGCGCGCGCGCGGAAACGGTCCGACGCCGTCGACCAGGCTCGGCAGGATCATCGTGCCGGCGTTGACGACGTCCTGCAGCGCGCCGGGCGAGGTCGGCTGCTTCGCCAGATCGGCGCCGTTGCCGAGCAGCATCAGTTCGCGGCCGCCCATGAAGCGTGCCGAGGGAATCGGCCGGCCTTCGACGTTGACGTTGATCAGGCAGTCGCGGTCTTCGGCCATGCGCGACAGATCGAGCGTCGCGCCGGCGGCCGGCGTGCGCATCGCGACGAACCAGGTGCCGGTCGACACGATCGTTGAATCGCCGGCGGCAAACGCCGAAGCGCCGCGCGTGGCATGCAATGCGGCATTCGAATCGTGCAGGCCGCAGAGCACCTGCACTTCGCGCGACAGGCCGGTGCGCGCCGACCATTCCGCGTTCAGCGTGCCGAGCACCTCGTGCGCAGCGCGCAGCGGCGCGAAGCGCGCGGCCCAGCCGCGACGCACGGCGAGCGCCGACGGCGTGTTGGCGAGCGGATTCCACAGATCGGTATGACAGCCGAGGCTGCTGACTTCGGAGGCGGCGACGCCGCAGAGTTTCCAGGCCCAGAACTGCGGCCAGGGGATGATCTGCGCACCGCCGCTCAGTGCATCGGGCGCGGTCGCCTCGATGTGATGAATCTGCGCGCCAAGGTTGAGCCCGTTGGGCAGGCGCGGCGAGCCCGTCGCGATGAAAGGATCGCGTTCGCTGTCATAGCTTGCGCGCAGCTCGGCGGGGATGGCCTGTTCGTAGTCGCTGACCGGGCAGGCGAGCCGGCCGTCGCGGACGATGGCCGCCGCCGCGCCGTGGCCGACCGGTATGATGCTGCGGATGTCGCCCAGCTGGGCCAGCTCGGCGAGGCTGTCGGACAGCCAGCCGTCGATGCCTTCGACATCCAGCGTGCCGTCGGTCCTGCCGTCGCCGCCGCGGTTGGTCCGCGAGCGCTGCGTCAGGCAGACGCCGCGGTCGTCCCAAACGCTCAGCTTGCTGACCGTCTTGCCGATGTCCAGAACGATGGTTTTTCCCTGCAACACTGAATTCTCCTGCGCGCCGGCGCCGGCCAATCATGATGTGGCCGCGCTCATGGTCGCCGATATGCGCGAGATTTATTATGATCGAAAATGATTGAAAAAGACCAGTCATGAGACTATATTGGCTCAATGACAAGCTCAGACCCATTCGCCAAATCGGCCTCGCCGTTCGCCATTCCCGCCAATCGCTGGTCCGCGGCGGACGCCGCCGCCAAGTCGCCGGAGGAGCTGTTGCTGTATCGCTCCAACCTGCTGGGCTCGGACCTGACCGTGACCAACTTCGGCGGCGGCAATACCTCCGCCAAGATCGCCGGCACCGATCCGCTCAGCGGTTCGGCGACGACCGTGCTGTGGGTCAAGGGCTCGGGCGGCGACATCGGCTCGATGCAGCTCGATGGCTTCGCGACGCTCTATCTGGACAAGCTGCACAGCCTCGAGCGCCTCTACAAGGGCGTCGCTTACGAAGACGAGATGGTCGGCTACCTGCCGCACTGCACCTTCAATCTCAATGCGCGCGCCGCGTCCATCGACACGCCGCTGCATGCCTTCCTGCCGTTCGCGCATGTCGATCATCTGCATCCGGATTCGGTGACGGCGCTCGCGGCGTCGAGCAACGGCGAAGCGGTCACCGCCGAGCTGTATGCCGGCGCGGTCGGCTGGCTGTCCTGGAAGCGGCCTGGTTTCGAACTCGGCCTGCGGCTGCGCGACTACGTGGCGAAGAACCCGCAGCTGCGCGGTGTCGTGCTCGCCGGCCACGGCCTGATCTGCTGGGGCGACACGGCGCAGGCCTGCTACGACAACTCCATCGATCTGATCGCCCGGGCGGCGCGTTATCTCAACGAGCGTCTCGCCAAGGCAGCAGCCTTCGGCGGCCAGATCGTCGCGCCGCTGGAGCCGATCGAGCGCCGCCGCATCGCCGCCGAACTGATGCCGCGTCTGCGCGCGCTGCTGGTGGGCGACCGCCCCAAGCTCGGTCATTTCAGCGACGACCCGGAAGCGCTGGAGTTCGTCGGCAGCGCCGAGTGCGTGCGCCTGTCGGCGATCGGCACGTCCTGCCCGGATCACTTTCTGCGCACCAAGATCGCGCCGCTGCCGCTGGATCTCGCGCGCATCGGCGACGATGAATACCTGAAGCAGGAAATCGCCCGCTATCGCGAGGGCTACAAGGCCTACTACCAGCGCTGCGCAAAGGCCGGCGATCCGCCGGTGCGCGACGCCAATCCGGTCGTCGTGCTGGTGCCCGGCGTCGGTCGCTTCAGCTTCGCCGCCGACAAGACCACCGCGCGCCTGGCCGGCGAGTTCTACGGCAACGCGATCAATGTCATGCGCGGTGCGGGCGCGATCGGCAGCTACGTCGGGCTCGACGAGCGCGAAGCGTTCGGCATCGAATACTGGGCGCTCGAGGAAGCCAAGCTGCGCCGCATGCCGGCGCCCAAGCCGATGGTCGGCCGGGTTGCCTTCGTCACCGGCGGCGCCGGCGGCATCGGCGCGGCGACGGCCGTGCGCCTGCTGCGCGAAGGCGCCTGCGTCGTGATTGCCGATCGCGATGCGCCGGCGCTGGACGCGATGGATCGCCAGCTCAGCAAGCTGCATGGCGCCGATCGCGTGCGCTCGGTGGTCTGCGACGTCACCGACGAGCGTCAGGTTGCGGCCGCGTTCGCGTTCTGCGCGCGCGAGTTCGGCGGCCTCGACATCCTTGTCGCCAATGCCGGTCTCGCATCGTCGGCCACGATCGAGGAGACCACGGTGGAACTGTGGCGGCGCAACTACGACGTGCTCGCCGAAGGCTACTTCCTGACGTCGCGCTCGGCGTTCCCGCTGCTGAAGAGGCAGGGCGGTTCGATCGTGTTCATCGGCTCGAAGAATGCGCTGTCGGCGACGCCGGGAGCATCGGCCTACGCGTCCGCCAAGGCGGCATCGGTGCATCTGGCGCGCTGCCTCGCGCTCGAAGGCGCGGCTAGCGGCATCCGCGTCAATGTCGTCAATCCGGACGCGGTCATCCGCGGCTCACGCATCTGGGACGGCGACTGGCGCAAGGAGCGCGCGCAGGCCTACGGCATCGACTCCGGCGAAGCGCTCGAGCAGCATTACCGCGCGCGCAGCCTGCTCAAGCGCGACGTGCTGCCGGAGGATATCGCCGAGGCGGTGCTGTTCCTGTCGTCGGATGCGGCGGCCAAGTCGACCGGGAATATCATCAACGTCGATGCGGGGAATGCGCAGGCGTTTACGCGGTAAGTGGTCGTCATGAGAGCGCATGCTCGGTCCGTTCGTGTCGAGTGCCGCACGCGCAGCGTGCGGTGTATCGAGACATCGGCGCTGCAGGTGCGGCATCTCGATACACCGCGCGCTCTGCGCGCGGCACTCGATGCGAACGGTCAGTGGTTTGCGTCTGAAGAAGAAATGCAGCGCCAGGAGAACATGTCATGAGCAACACGCAGCTGCCGATCAGCACCGACCTGATCAAGACCGAAAACGACCGCCTGCTGTCCGGCGTGCAGGAAGACTATTTCGCGCTCGGCCGCACGCTGGCGCGGCGCGGCATCAAGATCGACGCGATCAAGGAGCGGCTAAAGGCCTTCGAACTCGCGCAGCCGAGCTGGGGCGTCGGTGTTGGCGGCACGCGCTTCGCGCGGTTCCCGATCGCCGGCGAGCCGACCAATCTGCACGAGAAGCTTGAGGACTGCGCCGTCGTCCAGCAGCTCGGCCGCATGACGCCGCGCGTCTCGCCGCACTTCCCGTGGGACAAGGTCGGCGATGCAAAGCAGATCAAGGCTGAAGCCGAAGCGCTGGGCCTGGGCTTCGATGCGGTGAACTCCAATACCTTCCAGGATCAGGCCGGCCAGGCGCAGAGCTATCGGCATGGCTCGCTGTCGCATAGCGATCCCAAGGTGCGGCGTCAGGCGGTCGAGCACAACATCGAATGCATCAGGCTCGGTGTCGGTCTCGGCTCGAAGGCCATCACGGTGTGGGTCGGCGACGGCAGCAACTTTCCCGGGCAGTCCTCGCTGCACGGTGCGCTGGATCGCTATCTGGAATCCGCCGCGGAGATCTACAAGGCGCTGCCGTCGGATTGGCAGATGCTGATCGAGCACAAGCTCTACGAACCGGCGTTCTACTCGACGGTGATTTCGGACTGGGGCACCAGCTGCCTCGCCGCGCAGACGCTGGGCCCGCAGGCGAAGTGCCTGATCGATCTCGGCCATCACGCGCCGAGCGTCAACATCGAACAGATCGTGGCGCGCCTGCACCGCTTCGGCAAGCTCGGCGGCTTCCACTTCAACGACTCCAAGTACGGCGACGACGATCTCGATTCCGGCTCGATCAATCCGCACCAGCTGTTCCTCGTCTTCAACGAACTGGTCGAAGCCGAGCTGCGCGCGCCGCAGGACTTCAACCCGGCCTACATGATCGATCAGTCGCACAACGTCACCGATCCGATCGAGAGCCTGCTGTCGAGCGCCGAAGCGATTGCCGGCGCCTACGTGCGCGCGCTGCTGGTCGACCGCGACGCGCTGGCGGAACATCAGCAGTCCAACGACGTCATGCTCGCGTTCCAGAGCCTGCGCCGCGCGTACAACGTCGACGTCGCGCCGATCCTGGCGATGAGCCGTCACGAGCGCGGCGGCGCGATCGAGCCGATCGCGACCTACCGCGCCGCGCAGTACCGGGCCGGCAAGGCCCGCAGCCGCCGGGCGAGCAGCGGCGGCGCCGGCATCGTCTAAACTTCGAGGCTGAAGCCACCAGGAACCCCTGCATGCATGCCGCCGAGCGCGAACGTCTGATCCTGAAGTTGTTGGACGAGCGCGGCTTTGTGGCTTTCCAGGATCTCGACAAGCTGATGGCCGCCTCGCCGGCGACCCTGCGGCGCGATCTCGACAAGCTCGAGGGCAGCGGCCGCATCGTCCGCGTGCGCGGCGGCGCGCAGCTGCCGGAAGGCGCCAAGCCCGACGTGCCGCGCCTGCGCGGCGCGCCGTTCAACGAGAACATCGAACGTCACCGCAATGCCAAGCAGGCCATTGGCCGCGCCGCGGCGGCGCTGTGCAAGCCGCGCGAGTCGGTGATCATCGACGGCGGTTCGACGACGCTGCAGATGTGCCCGCATCTGGCCACCTTGGAACTGCAGGTATTGAGCAACTCGCTGCACATCATCGAGGCGCTGCTGCCGCAGGCCGGCACCCGCGTCGCGATTCCAGCCGGCATGGTGTTCCGCGAACAGAACATCGTGCTGTCGCCGTTCGAGGACGACGGCATGGACCGCTATCGCGCGTCGAAGATGTTCATGGGCGCAGTAGCGGTCGGCGCGCACGGCGTCATGCAGACCGATCTCGTGCTGGCCCAGGCCGAACGCCGGCTTTACGAGCGCGCGACCGAGTTGATCGTGCTGGTCGACAGCAGCAAGTTCGAAGGCCCGGCCGGGCATGGCGTCTTCGAACTCGCCGACATTGACGTCGTCGTGACCGATGCCGGCATCAAGCCGGCGCAGCGCAAGATGCTGAAGGCCGCCGGCATCGAACTGGTGATCGCCGACTAGCGATCAGTGCCGGTCCACCTTGCCGCCATAGAAGCGCGGATCGTCGCCGCTGAGCGGAATCGCGAAGCCCAGTTCGATTTCGAAATTGATCAGCCGGCGCGGCTTGTAGCGCAGGCCGAGATTCAGGCTGATGTTCGGTGAGTTGAACAGGTCCTTGGTCTCCCAGGCGGCGTTGCCCATCTCCAGGCCGATCGTTCCGCGCAGGCTGTCCCAGTACAGCGGGCGCATGAACTCGACATTGGCGAGATAGAAGGAATTGCCTTCGAAGGCCTTGCGCTCGTAGCCGCGCAGCCCTTCCGCACCGCCCAGAGAAAACAACGCGCGGTGGTCGAGACCGTGGTTGCCGATGCCGAACGTCAGGCCGTAGTTCAGCTGCTGATGTTCGCGTTCGCCGATCGGCCTGGCCTGCTCCATGCTGACGCGCAGGATCGAGTAGCTGTAGTCGGAAAACAGATCCTGATCGGCGATCTCGTAACGGGCCGAGAAGAAGGATCCTTCGTTGCTGTAGATCAGATCGCGCTCGTTGCGGTAGGTCGCTTCGGTGACGAGGCCGTAGCTGCTGCCGAAGCTGGGGGTGATCGATTCGTCGCTCACCTGCTGGTCGCGCCAGATCGTGCCCAAACCCAGCGTCCAGCCCTGGCTGTGCTGTTGCGGCAGGCCGAAGGTGCGCGAGGCCAGCACCTCGAACTCGTTGACCGTCTCGTCGTAGTCCGGATCCTCGTAGGGCGTGATGCTGTGCGCCGCGCTGAGGCGCAGGCTGTCGCGTTCGCCGAGCAGATACGGCGCGTAGTAGCTGCCGCGGATGCTCAGGTCTCGTCCGCGATCCTCGTCCTTGGTGTCGCGCGAGCGGCCGAGCAGGCGAACGCTGTGGTTGAGTCCCCACAGGTTGCTGACGCGGCCTTCGAAGCCGACGCTGTTCTGGCCGTCGGAGTTGGCCGACAGGCGCGGGTAGCCCTGCCAGAACCATTTCTCCTTGACGCTGAAGACCAGCCGGACACCGCCGTCGACGCGCTCGGTGCGCGCTTCCACGGCGCGGAACAGTCCGAGATTCTGGATCTGCTGGCGGCTCAGTTCGACGACATCCGCATCCAGCACGTCGCCGACCGCCACCGGAATTTCGCGGCGGAGTACCGACTCCTGCGTTTTCTCGTTGCCCTCGAAGGCGATCTCGACGATCCGTTCGTCGCTGGCGCCGAGGACGTTCTGGCTGGCAAGAAACAGGATCGCCGCGAACACGTGGGAACACATTCCGATCTGCTTCATACGCCGCTCCGGCACCACGCGACAGCGCCAGCCGAGGTTCCTTGGGCGTCGGGATTGACGTCGAGCTGTCCCGGCGGCGTGTCGAAGTCATCATCGGCGTCGCCTGCAGCTGTCAGCGGATTGCGCGGACGGGCGTCAGCAAATCCCGGACAACCGGGAAAGGCCAGGATCGGAAAGCGTTGCGCGGCAAGCGTCATGCCTGCGGATGCTAGAGAGCGGCGCATTAGGATTTCGTAAGGACGCCGGCCGGCCTACGTGCTGAATGAATCTTTCAGATTCTTGCGATGCTGAGATCGGCGACGGCTCAGTCACTAGACTATCCGCGCAGCCAAGGACGGCCGCTGTTCGGGGATGGGAGCGATGCAGGCAAGGGATGGCCGATGGTGGGCGCTGTTGGCCCTGACCGGATGTGCGGCGTTGCTGACGACGGCGCAGGCCGCGGACCGCGGCGAGACGGCGCGAGCCCTGCAGGACATCCGTTTCCGGGTTGCACCGGATCTGAACTCGGCGGTCGCGGGTTTCCTGCGGCGCGATCAGGCGGTGACGATCCTTGAACGGCAGGGCGAGTTCGCCCGCATTCGCCGCGCGGATGGCTTCGAAGGCTTCCTCAAGCACAAATATCTGATTGCCGTTGAGCCATCGCCTGGCGCGCCCGTCGTTGCGCCGCCGCAGGCGACAGCGCCGATCGTCATCGAACAGGCCATCACGACGGTTGCGCCGCCGGAGTCCGTCTCCGCACCGGTCGCTTCTGCCGTCGGCCTGGGCGCGTCGCGCTGGTCCTTCGATCTGGGTGTCGGCACTGCGCGCTCGGAAGTGACGGCCGCCGATCTGCGCTCCGCGCTGGACAACGCCGGCTTCAGTGCGCAGGTCGACGATGTCGACCGCGACGCGAGCCACCTGCTGCTGCGCGTCGGCTATCGGCTGTTGCCGGCGCTGAGCGCGGAACTGGGTGTCGAGTGGATCGACGATTACCGTTTCAGGCTCAGCAGCGATACCGCGCAGCCGCAGGCGCTGCTGGAGGTCGTGGCCGATACGCTGCCCGCCGCCGGTAGCGGAATCAGCGCCGCGCTGGCTTACAGCTTCGAGCGCGGCGCGTTCAGCGCGCAGGCGCGCATCGGTGCCTACGCGACGCTCGACAGTCGTCTCGAAGCGTCGCTGCAGGGCCAAGCCTACAAGCTCGACCAGAGCGCGCAGAGCCTGTTGCTCGGTGCCAATGCCGCCTGGCGCTTCGCGCCCGAATGGCACCTCGGCCTCGAACTGCAGCGCCTCGATCTCAACGCGGAACTGCTGCAGACGCAGGTCTTCCTGCGCTATTCGCCGTGAACCCAATCTCCTCGACGCACCAACGGACCGCCCCCATGTTCCAGATTCTTCGCGCCGCCAATTCTCCGCGGTTGCCGCGCATCGTCGGCACGCGCGTGTTGTTTGCGCTGGGCGGCTTGCTGACGATCTGGTCGACGGCCGCGCTCGCGGCACCGACATCGTTCACGAACCCGGCGGCGATCACGATCACCGACTGCCCGAATCCCTGTCCGCCGAGCGGTCAGCGCGCATCGCTGTATCCGTCGCCGATCGAGGTTTCCGGGCTGACCGGCGTCGTCGAGCGTGTGTCCATCACGATCAATGGCCTTTCGCACGCATTCCCGGCCGACACCGATTTTCTGCTGGTGTCGCCGTCCGGCCGCAAGTCGGTCGTGATGTCCGACTTCGGCGCCGGCAGCCCCGGCATCAACGGCGTCAATGTCACGCTCGATGACTATGCCGCGCGCCCGGTGCCGAGCACGGTGACCGGCAACACGGGCGTGCCCTTCGTCAGCGGCAGCTATCGTCCCGCCAACAGCGGCACGACCGATGCGTTCCCGTCCACTGCGCCTGCCAGCCCCTACGCCTACACGCTGTCCGCGTTCAACGGCGACAGCCCGAACGGCACCTGGAATCTCTTCATCATCGACGATGCGAATCTCGACGGCGGCAGCATCAGCGGCGGCTGGACGATCAGCTTCGACGTGCGGCCGACGCCGCCGGCAGCCGGCGACGTCATCATCAGCGAGTTCCGTACCCGCGGCCTCGGCGCTTCGCCACCGGCCTCCGGGGGCTCCGCCGATGAATTCATCGAGCTGTACAACAACACCGACGCATCGATCACGCTGATCGATGCCGTGCCGGGCGCCGATCCGACCAGCGCCGGCGGCGCCGGCTGGCGACTCAGCGCCGCGCAAGGCGCAGCAGAGTCTGACTTCCTGCTGATCTCGCAGACCCAGGATGCCAGTGGCCCGATCGCGATCGCGCCGCGCAGCTATCTGCTGCTGGCCACCGTTCCGACCGCACCGTCCCCGGCCGGCAACGCTTACGCGCTCGGCGCCTACCCGACCACCGAACTTGTCGCTGCCAGCGGTGTGCCGAACATCGCCATCAACCCGGCTTCGGCGACGCTGGGTTTTCTGGCTGACGACGGCGGTCTGGCCGTCTTCACATCGGCGACCGCAAGCGCCGGGCAGCGCCTCGATGCGGTCGGCTTTGCAGCGATCAGCAACGCCGACTACAAGGAAGGCGCCGGGCTCGGACCGACCGGTGGCATCACGACGCCGTCGAACCACAGCTGGGTTCGTCGCGCGCTGGCCAGTGGCTATCCGCAGGACAGTGGCGACAATGCCAGCGACTTCGTGCTGGTCGACACCAATGGTGCGAGCCTGAATGGCGTCGCAGCCGTCCTGGGCGCGCCCGGCCCCCAGCGCGGGCACGCCAACACGGCATTCACGACGTCTTCGGCGCCGCTGCACAGCCTGTCCGGTACGCTGGAATCGGCGCCGGTGGATCCGGATCAGCCTTACAACGCCGCGCCAAACCAGATCCGCGATCTGACGGCGGTGACCAATGGCACGAACGGCACGCTCAAGATCCGCCGCCGCTACACGAACCAGACCGGCGAGCGGCTGGTTTCTCTGCGCTTCCGGGTGATCGCCTTGTCCACGCGAGCCGGCGGCACGTCCGCGCCGGGCGCCGCGGACCTGCGCCTGCTCGGTTCGCCGGTGCAGACGCTGACGCTGAGCGACAGCACGACCGTCAGTACCCGCGCCCTGACCCTGCAGACGCCACCCGCACAGGCCACCGGTGGCGGCCTCAACAGCAGTGTCGGTGTCGACAGCATCACGCCGACCGCCGCGCTGGCCGACGGCGCCAGCGTTGTCGTCGAGTTCAATCTCGGTGTCGAGACCGAAGGCGCCTACCAGTTCGTCGTCATGGCGGAAGGTTTGCCCGGCGATGGCATCGGTGGGGTTTCCGCGGTCGACACGTTCCCGCTCACCGATCTTTCCATCAGCAAGACCAACGGCCTGACGACGGTCACTGCGGGCAGCACGGTGAGCTACACCATCACTGCCAGCAACATCGGCGATGCCGCAGCGACCGGCGCGACCGTCACCGACACGCTGCCGGCCGGCCTGAGCAATGCGAGCTGGACCTGCGTCGGCACCGACGGCGGCAGCTGCACGGCGAGTGGCACCGGCGACATCAGCGACACGGCGGTGAACCTGCCGATCGATGCCAGCGTGACCTACACGTTGACGGCCACGCTGGATGTCACCGCGACCGGCACGCTGACCAACAGTGCCAGCATCGCGGCGCCTGCCGGCGCGGTCGAGATCAGCACGACGGACAACAGCGCTGCGGATACCGACACGATCATGCCGGTCACCGTACCCGACGCGCCGACGATCGTCACGGCAAGACTGGTCGCGAGCAGCGGTCCGGTGGCGCTGATCGTCGCGCCGGCGAGCAACGGTGGCGCGACGATCAGCAACTACGAGTACGCGTTCAATGGCGACACCGCGTTCACCGCGCTCAGCCCGCTGGACGCGGCTTCGCCGCTGAGCCTGCCGGTGCCCGCCGGCCTGACGGTGACAAGCGTGCGCATCCGTGCAGTCAACATCGCCGGTGCCGGCGCCGAGTCCGTCAGCGCGAACGTCCTGCCGCCGCCGACCCCGACACCCGTCCCGACACCGACTCCGACACCGGTACCGACACCGGTGCCGACGCTGTCGCCGACGGCCACGCCGGTGCCGACGGCGACACCGACATCGACACCCACCGCGGTCCCCACGGCGACGCCGACCGCCGTGCCGAGCGCAACCCCGACCCCGGGTGCATCGGACAGCGATGACGTCGCGGCGGACATCGAGCGCCGCGTGCCGGATCTGGACGGCAGCGGCACCGGCGACGGCAACGGCGACGGCATCATGGATGCGCTGCAGTCCGACGTTGCGTCACTGCGAACCGCCGCAGACAACCGCTTCGTCACCTTGATTGCCGGCACCGGCCTGCGCATGACGGGCGTAACGGCGCAGGCAGTGCCGGGCGAGCTGCCGGCGGATGTCACGGCCGTTGCCGGCGCCGTTGCGTTGCGGCTGGTCGATCTGCTGCCGGGGGCGGCCGGCCAGGTCGAACTGTTGCTGACGGCGGGCAGCGGGGCGCCGTTCAACGGCGTGCTGGTGCGCAACCGCGTGACCGGTGCTTATGTGTCGGTCGCCTTCGGGGCGGGCACCCGAGGCGATGATCGCGAACGCCTCAGCCTGGCCCTGATCGACGGCGGCGTGCTCGATGCCGATGGCGCAGCCAACGGCGTGCTGCTGCTGTCGCTGATCCCGGCCGTGCTGCCGTCGCAGGACAACGACGGCGCACCGGACCGCAGCGAGGCGCGGACGCCGAGCCTGGGCGGCGATGGCCGCGGCGACGGCAATGGCGACGGTGTTGCCGACGCGCTGCAGGGCAACGTCGCGACGATGCCGCTCGCGACGGGCAGCGGCTTCCTGACGCTGAGCACGGCGGATGCGCTGCGCCTCGCGGTGATCGAGGCGATCAATCCGCCGGACGGCATCGATCCGACGCTGGACCTGCCGTACGCAGGCCTGAGCTTCACCGCGACGGGGCTGAACCCGGGTGCGACTGCGCTGTTCGAGCTGTATGTGCCGGAGAACAGCGACATCAACGGGCTGCTGAAGCGCAACCGCGACAGCGGCGAGTACGTCGACATCGTCGATAGCGTGCGCCAGCTGCCGGGACAGGCGACGCTGCTGCGCTTCCGCATCGCCGACGGTGGGCCTTTCGATGCGGACGGCCAGGCCAACGGCACGATCGTCGATCCGGTCTTCCCTGCGGTGATCGACGGCAAGACGCCGCAGCCGGTCAGCGGCCGCAGCGGCGGCGGCATCGGTCCGCATGACTTGCTGCTGCTGTCTCTGCTGTGGATGATCGGGCTGCTGGTCGCCGGGCCGGTGCGCCTGCGCAGGACGCAGTAACCGGTTGCGGCTGCTCGGGGAACGTCTCGCCGTCAGCGATTGGCTATAGTCGGGCCTCTCGATTCGAGAAGCCGGGAAGCCCGACTCCGCAGTCGGCTGCGTAGCGATCCGATGACCACAAGACTGAATATCGACCTGCTGCGCCATTTCGTCGCGATCGCCGAGACGCGCGTGATGGTGCGTGCGGCGGACAAGGTCGGTCGTTCGCAGGCGGCGCTGAGCCAGCAGGTCAAGCGACTCGAGGCGGAGGTCGAACAGACGCTGATGATCCGCAGCGGTCGCGGCATCAAGCTGACCGCGCACGGCGAGAGGCTCTACGAATACGCGCAGCAGATCCTGCGCGTGCATGACGAAGCGGTGGCCGTGCTGCGCGGCGAAAGCCTGTCCGGGGAATTGCGGGTCGGGCTGCCCGAGGACTACGCCTACGCGTTTCTGCCGACGTTGTTGCGCGGATTTTCCAACCGCCATCCGCAAGTGGTCGTCGAGGTGGTGTGTGCGCCATCCACCGAGCTGGTGGAGAAGCTCAAGGATCAGACGCTGGACATCGCGATCGTCTCGGAGCCCGACAACCCCAACCGCGAATTCCTCAGCAAGGCGCAGTTTGTCTGGGTGGGCGCGCCGGGCAGCGATGCGCACAAGCGCGATCCCGTGCTGCTGGCATTGACTGACCCCGACGACATGAACCATCAGGCGGCGATTTCGCGCCTGGAGCGCGCCGGCCGGAAATATCGCATTGCCTATGCGAGCGGCAGCGTTGCCGGGCTGATTTCCGTCGTGCGCTCGGGGCAGGCCATCGCGGTGCTGACCCAGTACGCCGTGCCGCCCGACCTGAGCGTGCTGCCGGTATCCAGCGGGCTGCCGGCGCTGCCGTCGGTGGGGATTACCGTCAAGACGCGGCGCAATCCGTCGCGTCTGCTGCGCAGCTTCGAAGCCGAGGTTCGCTCCCTGCTGCCGACGCTGTAGCCGCGCCTTCGGTCCTGAGCTTGGGCGCGATAACATAATGTTATCGGACGCATAACGATTATTAGATTGTCAGGTTGATGACCATCGGCAGAATGTCTCATTGGCGACCCTTGCGTGTCGGGTCTCTCATCGAGAATGTTCTGGGAGTTTTTCCGAATGCGGCCTCAGTTGCTCCTCGCCGGTCTGTTCCTCGCGCTTGCTTCGCTCTCCGCATGCAAGAAGGCCGAACGCGGCGACGCGGCCGATGCCGCCGGCACCGCCAGTCCGCAATGGCTGATCGGCGGCCATGACGCGAAGCAGACCTACTTCTCGCCGCTGAAGCGCATCGACGCGTCGAACGCGGCGAAGCTCGGCTACGCCTGGAGCTACGACCTGCAGTCGACGCACGGTCAGTCGTCGACGCCGATCGTCGTCGACGGCGTGATGTATGTCAGCGCGCCGTGGGGCTTCGTCCACGCGCTCGACGCGCGCAGCGGCAAACCGCTGTGGTCGTTCGATCCGAAGGTCGACAACGCGATCACCAGCAAGGTCTGCTGCGGCATCACCAACCGCGGCCTGTCGTTCGCGCAGGGCAAGGTATTCGTGGCGTCGATCGATGGCCGCCTGATCGCGCTCGATGCGAAGACCGGCGCCGTCGTCTGGGACATCGACACGATCATCGATCACGAGCGCGGCTACACGATCACCGGCTCGACGTACATCGCCGGCGACCTGGTCGTGATCGGCAACTCCGGCGCCGAACTCGATGCGCGCGGCTACGTCACCGCCTACGACCAGCAGACCGGCGCGCAGCGCTGGCGCTTCTTCACGGTGCCGGCGAGCGCGACCGGCCCGTTCGAACATCCGGAACTCGAAGCCGCGGCGAAGACCTGGGACCCGAACTCGTTCTGGGAAGTCGGCCTCGGCGGCACGGTCTGGGACGGCATGGCCTACGACGCCGAACTGGGCCTGCTGTACGTCGGCGTCGGCAACTCTGCGCTGTATCCGCGCAAGCTGCGCAGCCCCAGCGGTGGCGACAACCTCTACGTCTCGTCGATCCTCGCGATCAACGCCAGCACTGGCCGTCTCGCCTGGCACTACCAGACGACGCCGGGCGATCAGTGGGATTACACGGCGACGCAGAAGCTGATCCTCGCCGAGCTGCAGATCGACGGCCGCGAGCGCAAGGTGCTGATGCAGGCGCCGAAGAACGGCTTTTTCTACGTGATCGACCGCGCGAGCGGCGAGCTGCTGTCGGCCAAACCCTATGTGCCGGTCACCTGGGCCTCGCACGTCGATCTGAAGACCGGCCGACCGGTCGAGACCGGGCAGGGCAACTACTTCGACGAGCCGCGCCTGATATTCCCGGGCCCGGCCGGCGGCCACAACTGGCAGCCGATGGCGTTCAATCCGCAGACCGGCCTGGTGTACATCCCGACGATCGAGATGCCGGCGGTGTTCTGGATGCCGAAGGAGCCGTTCAAGTACCAGAAGGGCGGCATCAACCTCGGCGCGCTGTACAGCTTTCCGATCGACGACACGATCGACTGGGGCATGACGCCGGAAGAGACGAGCCAACAGCCGACGCTCGCCGAACTCGCGAAGGGCCAACCAGATACGACGATCCGCGGCTACCTGCGCGCCTGGGATCCGGTCGCCAACAAGGTCGCCTGGCAGGTCGAGACCTCGGATCGCTGGACCGGCCAGATGAACGCGATCTGGAACGGCGGCGGCACGATGACGACGGCCGGCAATCTGCTGTTCCAGGGCCGCTCGACCGGCCTGTTGCACATCTACAAGGCCGATACCGGCGAGCCGCTCGCAGCGCTGAACCTGGGCGTCAGCATCATGGCGGCGCCGATGACGTATGAACTGGACGGCGAGCAGTACGTCGCGGTCATGGCCGGCTTCGGCGGCGCGCTCGGCGGCAGCTCGCCGGAAGGCACCGCGGCCTACAAGTACGGCAACGCCGGCAAGCTGATCGTGCTGCGTCTCGGCGGCGGCGCGGTGCCATTGCCGGTGGAAATCGTCCACGCGGCAAAGTTCGCCAAGCCGCCGGCCGAGCGTCCGGCCGACGCGCAGGCGATCGCGCGCGGCACCGATCTGATGAAGCGCCATTGCACGCACTGCCACAACAACAGCGCGGCCAGCGGCACCGTGCCGGACCTGCGCCGCATCAACGACAAGACCTATCAGGAATTCGACGACATCGTGCTCGGCGGCATCCGCGCGAGCCGCGGCATGGGCTCGTTCAAGGGCTTGCTGACGAGTGCCGATACCGCCGCGATCCGCGCCGCGATCCTCAACGACGCCTGGCAGGCCTACGACAGCGAACAGACGGCGACCGGCTCGGCGAGTCACCAGCCCGAGGCCGTGCCTGAAGCGATGTCCGAACCGACGCCCGCAGGAAACCAGAAGCCATGATCCGAAAGAACCCGCTGAAGCAGCGCCTGACGATGCTGTGTGCCGCGGCACTGCTCGCCGCACCGGGCACCGCCATGGCCGACAGCAAGACCCCGCCCGATGCCGAACGCATGATCGCGCAATGCCTTGACTATGCGGCCGCGCAGAAGCTGCCGCCGCTCAGCGTCGGCGTCGTCGATGCGTCCGGCACGCTCGTCGCGTTCAAGCGTCAGCCCGGCGCGTCTGCTGCAACTGCCGATGCCGCACTGCTGAAGGCGCGCACCGCGGCGCGCCTCAATGCACCGACCGCACTGCTCGCCGAAGCGGCCGCGGCGGACGCACCGACGCGCGATACCTTTGTGATCCTGCAGATGACGACGATTCCCGGCGGCGTGCCGTTCGCCGATGGGGGCACCCAGCCCGCCGGCGCGGTCGGCGTGTCGGGCTCGGCGCCGGACCAGGACGCCGCCTGCGCCCAGCGTGCGATCGAAGCGGTGCCCGCGAAGCGCAAATAGGATCACGCAGACATATAACACGATGTTATAGGTTTCATTAGAACTATTAGATTTCCGCAATGCGCCGGCTGCGGTAGTTTCGCTGCAAGTCGTGCGGATGCTGGATGAAGCACGGGGCAACACACTGGATATGTCATCGCCATGAGCCGTACGAAAAGTCTGGATTCCCGCAAGCGTCCTCTCGGCATCGAATTCCGCCGCAGCCTGCTGAGCCTCGCACTGTGCGCCGGCTTCGCGCAGGCGCAGGCCCAGGAGTCCGTCGCGACGCAGGAAGACGCCGCTGCCGCGGAACCCGAGTCTTCCGAGATCGATCTCTTTGCCGAGCCGACCGAACCCGAAACGCCGGCCGCCGAGACGGACGCCGGCGCAAGCGACACGGGCGCCGCCGATGACGGCGCGGCGTCGACCGAGGAACTCGCGACGATCCCGGTCATCCCGATGACGCCGCCGTCGGAAGTGCCGGCACTGAGCGCACCCAGTTCGTCGACCCAGCTCGAGGAAATCGTAGTCACCGCGACCAAGCGCGGCCAGGTGCTGCGCGACATCCCGAGCACCATCAACGTCATGACCGGCGAAAAGCTCGAGCAGCAGGGCGCGCGTGAGCTGCAGGACTTCGTCGACCAGGTGCCGGGCCTGCAGATCCAGGACGTCGCCGTCACCAGCTCGCGCAAGATCGTCATCCGCGGCATCGCGCCGGACAACACGACGAACCAGACCGTCGGCACTCTGCTCGGCGACGTGCCGCTCGGCGATCCGATCGGCAGTTACACCATCGTCGATCCGGACACCTGGGATCTGGAAACCGTCGAAGTGCTGAAGGGGCCGCAGGGCAGCCTGTTCGGTGCGTCGTCTCTGGCCGGCATCATCCGCTACGTGCCGCGTGCGCCGGAGATGGGCACCTGGCAGGGCAAGGCCTTCGCCGAGTGGGTGTCGGTCAAGGACGGTGGCGCGGAACCGACCTTCGGCGCCGCGCTCAACGTGCCGGTGGGCGACACGCTGGCGTTGCGCCTGTCCGGCGTCAAGGAACACCGTCCCGGCGTCATCGACATCGACAATCCGGCGCGCCAGGAGAAAGATGCGGACGATGCACGCAAGTGGTCCGGTCGCGCGATCGCGCTGTGGGAACCGACCAGCAACCTGACGATCAGCGCCCTGTACACCGCGCAGGAGCGCAAGTCCGACGAGGCGTTCTTCGTGACGAACTTCGACGCCGACTACACGCGCTACGACGCGCCGGAGTCGTCGCCGACGCGACGCTACTTCGACCTGTCTTCGCTGGACGTGCGCTATCGCTTCGACTGGGCGACGCTGGTCTCGCTGACCGCGTACCAGAACAAGAAGAACGAGTTCGATCTCGAGACCTCGTTCGGCCTGCTGGCGCCGCCCGCCGAGGCGGGCATCACGACGTCGCGCGGGATGCGCGACGTCGAAGCGCGCGGCCTGATGCAGGAACTCCGCCTGGTGTCGCAGGACGGCGGCGACTGGACCTGGCAGGTCGGCGCGTTCTGGAGCAACTACGACGCGTCGATCCGCTCGGACATCTACACGCCGGTTCCGCAGCTGCTCGGTCTCGGTACCGTGGTGGCGCTGCTGCCTGCCGCGATCCGCGACCTCGTCGTCACCGAAAACGGCGTGTCGCTCGGCAACCAGTCGCTCGATCCGCTCGAGGCTGGCGAGTCCGCGCTGTTCGGCGAGATTTCGCGCCGCTTCGGAGCGGTCAACGTGACCCTCGGCGGGCGCTTGTACCAGACCGAGGTCAAGGGCACCTCGACAACCGCAGGCCTGCTGCCGTTCCTGACCAACCAGGCGCCGCAGACCGTGCAGGACCTCAGCGTCGAAGGTCAGGGCTTCAGCCCGAAGCTGGCGGTTTCCTGGGAAGCGACCGACGACGTGCTGGTCTATGGCAGTGTTTCGCGCGGCTTCCAGTACGGCGGCGTCAACGCGGTCGCGGTGCCGAGTCCGAACTCGACGACGCCGGAGACCTACGATTCGAGCGCGCTGTGGGCCTACGAGGCCGGCATCCGCACCGACTGGTTCGACCGCACGCTGCGCGCCGACCTGACCGCGTACTACCAGCAGTGGAGCGATGCGCAGGTCTCGCAGGTGGCGCCGCCGGCGGAGGCCTACATCGACAACGTCGGCGACGTGGAAGTGAAGGGTGTCGAGATGTCGCTGCGCTACCTGCTGCCGATCGATGGTCTGTCGCTCGACACCAGCGGCGGCTATCTCGATTCGCGCACCGCGACCGAGTTCATGGACAGCGACGGCAACGTCGTGCCGGAAGGTACCTGGATGTCGAACGCGCCGCGCGTGCAGGCTACCGCGACGCTGAACTACGCGCAGATCTTCGGCGACGTGTGGACCACCAACACGGCGCTGACCTACTCGCACACCAGCCGTTCCTGGGCCAACGTCCAGCACAAGGGTCGGATCGACGCGCGCGACATGCTGAATTTCAACTTCACGCTGACGCGCCCCGATCTTTCGTTCGCGCCGAGCCTCGGCCTGATCGTCAACAACATCACCGACGAACGCAAGGCCGTGTCTGCCTCGCAGAACCCGGAAGACGACACGCTGGCGGATGGCGTGAACTGGACGATGGGCTACACGCGTCCCCGCAGCATCATCGTGCGCATCGGCGCGGAGTTCCAATGAAGACCATCACCCGTTCCCGCTGTCTGGTCGCGCTCGCGACGATCGCCCTCGGTGCCTGCGCGACGGTGCCGTCGCCGCGCGCGCCGCACTACGAGGCGACGATCACGCGGACCCAGTTCGGCATTGCGCACATCAAGGCGGCCGACTACCGCGGCCTCGGCTACGGTGCGGCCTACGCGCGCGCGCAGGACAACTTCTGCCTGCTCGCCGACGCCTACGTCAGCTACCGCAGCCAGCGCTCGAAGTTCTTCGGCGCCGACGGCAAGACCGTCATCGGCCTGGTGCCGGGCAAGAACGTCGACAGCGATTTCTATTACCTGACCGTCTCGGACCTGCCGGCGATGCGCAGCGCCTTTGCGCAGCACTCGGCGGACTATCGTGATCTGGTCGATGGCTGGGTCGCCGGCTACAACCGGTATCTGAAGGATCACCAGGCCGCGCTGCCGGTCGAATGCGCCGGCCAGCCGTGGGTACGCGAGATCACCGGCGATGACGTGCTGCTGTCGCTGAACGCCTTCGCGATCCAGTCGTCGTCGGGCATGTTCGCCGCGCAGATCGCCAACGCCGCGCCGCCGGCGGCAGCGACCCAGGTCAGCGCCGCCGCGCCGTGGACGATCGACGATGTCGTGCTGCCGGGCAGCAACGGCTGGGCTTTCGGCGGCGATGCGACGAGCAATGGCCGCGGCCTCGTGCTCGCCAATCCGCATTTCCCGTGGACCGGCACGAATCGCTTCTACGAAACGCAGCTGACGATCCCCGGCGAGCTCGACGTCGCCGGCGCGGCGATCGTGACGCTGCCGTACATTGGCATCGGCTTCAATCGCGACGTCGCCTGGACGCACACGGTCGACATGGCCGCACACATGACTCTGTACAAGCTCGCGCTCGATCCCGCCGATGCGACGGCGTACACGGTCGACGGCCAGCGCGAGGCGATGACGCGCCGCGAGATCCGCATCGACGACAAGAGCGGCACGCCGATCGTGCGCACCGTCTATGCGACGCGCTACGGTCCGCTGCTGTCGGTGCCGGGCAAGTACGAGTGGACGCGCAGCACCGCCTATGCAGTCGCCGACGCCAATGCCGGCAACATCCGCACCGGCGATGCCTGGCTGGCGATGGGGCGGGCGCGCAAGGTCGAAGACATCCGCGAAGCGCAGGCGCGCTACCTCGGTGCACCGTTCTTCAACACGATGGCGGCCGACCGTCACGGCAAAGCGCTCTATGCCGACATCTCGGCGGTGCCGAACGTTTCTGCCGAGCGCCTCGCGGCCTGCGGCGGCATCGAAGGGCGCCTGCCGGGCATGCTGCAGGAGCTGGTCGTGCTCGACGGCAGCCGCGCCGCCTGCGCCTGGGAGCAGGCGCCGGACACCGCCGCGCCAGGCCTGCTGCCGGCATCGCAGATGGCGACGCTGTATCGCCGCGACTACGTGCAGAACAGCAACGACAGCTATCGCTGGTCGAATCCCGAGGCGCTACAGCAGCTCGGCCCGATCATGGGTCGCGATCCGGGTGTCGGCAATCTGCGCACGCGCTCGGCCATCGGCGAGATCCGCGGCGTGCTGGCGAGCGGCAAGTTCGACATCGACGTCGCCGCACGGACGATGCTCGGCAACAAGGTGCTCGCCTCTGAAATCGCGCTGCCGGCGCTGCTCAAGCTCTGCAAGAGCCCGGGGCCGGCGGCCGAGGCCTGCGCAGCGCTGGGGCAATGGGACGGCAAGGCGGATCTCGACAGCCGCGGCGCGATGCTGTTCAACCAGTTCTGGCTCAAGGCCGCCGGCCGTGCCGACCTCTGGAAAGTGCCGTTCAACCCGGACGACATGACCGGCACGCCGCGCGATCTGGCCATCGACGGCAAATCCGGCGCCGAGCTGCTGGCGGCACTGGCCCTCGCGGCCGACGAGATGAAGAAGCTCGGCCTGAAGCCGGACGCGCCGCTGGGCGAAGCGCAGTTCACGCTGCGCGGCAGCGAGCGCATCCCGATCTCCGGCCTGCAGACCGGCGGCACGCTCAATTACACGAAGACGGTTCCTGCCGGCAACGGATACGTCGTGGTGCACGGCGCCAGCTATGTCCAGGCGGTGAGCTTCGACGACAACGGCCCGCTCGCGAAGGCGGTGCTGTCGTACTCGCAGTCCAGCGATCCGGCATCGCCGCATTACGCCGACCAGACGCGCGAGTTCTCGAAGCGGAAGCTGCAGCGCTTCCCGTACTCGGATGCCGAGATCGCCGAAGCCGCGATCGGCGCGCCGCTGACGATCAAACAGTAAATCAGACGCTGCTTCAGAGACCGACCGTGCTCAAGATCAAAGACGTCACCCACACCTACCCGAACGGCCTGCGTGCTCTCGACGGCGTATCGCTGGAAGTTCCGGTCGGCATGTTCGGCCTGCTCGGCCCCAACGGCGCCGGCAAGTCCTCGCTGATGCGCTGCATCGCGACACTGCAGGTACCGACCTCGGGGTCGATCCAGTTCGGCGACATCGACGTGCTCGCCAATCCGGCGGCGCTGCGCAAGACGCTCGGCTACCTGCCGCAGGACTTCGGCGTCTACCCGCGCGTGTCGGCCTACGAGTTGCTCAATCACCTGGCGGTGCTGAAGGGCTACGCCGGCAGCGGCGAGCGCCGCGCGGTCGTCGAGGCGATGCTCAACAAGGTCAATCTCTGGCAGATGCGCGACAAGGCCGTTGCCGGTTTCTCCGGCGGCATGCGCCAGCGCTTCGGCATCGCGCAGGCGCTGATGGCGAATCCGAAGCTGGTCATCGTCGACGAGCCGACCGCCGGCCTCGATCCGGAGGAGAGCAACCGCTTCCTCAACGTGCTGGCCGAGATTGCCGAGAACACCATCGTCATCCTGTCGACGCACATCGTCGAGGACATCGCCAAGCTGTGCCAGCGCACCGCGATGCTGATGAGCGGCAAGATCGTCCGTGAAGGCACGCCGCAGGACCTGATCCAGGAAGTGCAGGGCCGCATCTGGCGCAAGACCATCGCGAACGGCGAGCTGGAAGCGCACCGCGCGGAGCACACCGTGATCGCGACGCGGCTCTATGGCGGCCGCACGTTCATCCACGTGCTGGCCGACCGGAACCCGGGCACGGGCTTCACGCCCGCCGAAGCCAGCCTCGAGGATGCCTACTTCTCGACGCTGCACAACGGCCGTCGCGCGGCCTGAGATCGACATGCTGAGCCACGTTGCACGCTTCGAGCTGCGATACCAGGCGACCTCGGCGATCTTCTGGATCACCAGCCTGATTTTCTTCGCGATGACGTTCTGGTTCGTCGCGTCGGACGAACTGCGGATCGGTTGGGGCGGCTATGTCGTCCGCAACTCGCCGTACACCGTTGCCTTCAACTGCATGATCATGGGCGTGTTCGCGATCTTCATCGTGACCTCGTTCGTCTCCAACGTGATCCTGCGCGACGACGAGACGCGCTTCGGGCCGATCATCGGAGTGACCGGGCTGTCGAAGACCGACTACCTGTTCGGCCGCTTCCTCGGTGCGTTCGCGACCAGCGCGCTGGCGTTCCTCAGCGTGCCGCTCGGCGCGCTGGCGGCGGCCGCGATGCCGGGTCTCGACCCGGCGACGGTCGGTGCGTTCCGCATCGAGGCCTATCTGTATGCCTACTTCGTGCTGTGCCTGCCGACGCTGTTCATCCTCGGCGCCTGCCTGTTCGCGCTGACGACGACGACGCGCTCGATGCTCGCCGCCTATGTCGCGGCACTGGTCGCGCTGATGGTCTACATGCTGTCGGCGCGCTACATCAACCAGGCGGGCGTGCGCGAGTGGGCGGCGCTGCTCGATCCCTTCGGCCTGTCGGCATTCAAGCTGGCGACGCTGTACTGGACGCCGACCGAGCGCAACACGCAGCTGACGGCCGTTGCCGGCACGATGCTGATCAACCGCGCGCTGTGGCTGTCCATCGCCGTCGCGGTGCTGCTCTACACCTGGCGCCGCTTCCTGCGCGTGGGCTTCTCTGAAGGCAAGCCAGCGAAGAAGGCAGCGACTCAAGAAAACCCGTCATTCCCGCGAAAGCGGGAATCCAGGGCGGATAGCGCCGCTGTGAATTCCCTGGATTCCCGCTTTCGCGGGAATGACGAGGGAAAAGATGCACGGCTAATGGGCTGGGCGCCGCTCGTTGCGCTGACCCGCTTCGACGTGATGAGCGTGCTGCGCAGTCCGTCATTCATCGTGCTGGTCGGCATGGCGATCTCCTACGCGTTTCTCAGCCTGTGGCTCGCCAACGAGGGTGGCGGCGTCGATACGCTGCCGGTGACGCGCATCATGATCAATGCGCTGAATCTGGAGTTTCCGACGATCGCGCTGATCATCGCGGCCTACTATGCGGGCGAGCTGGTCTGGCGCGACCGCGAGCGGCGCATCAACGACATCGTCGATGCCACACCGGCGCCGGACTGGGTCTTCGTCATCCCCAAGATCGTCGCGATCAGCCTCGTGCTGTTCGTCATGCTGCTGAGCAGCGCGGTCGTGGGTGTCGTCGTGCAGGCGCTCAAGGGTCATTTCGAGTTCGAGCTGACGCACTACCTGCTCTGGTACCTGCTGCCCTGGCTGGTCACGATGACGCAGTACGCGGTGCTGGTCGTGTTCATCCAGATGCTGGTGCCGAACAAGTACGGCGGCCTGCTCGTCACCGTGCTGATCGTCGCTGCTCAGATTGCGCTGCCGAAGCTGGGTTGGGAAAACCACCTGTACCAGTACGCCAGCACCTCGCCGGTGCCGCTGTCGGACATGAACGGCCAGGGCGAGTTTGCGCAGCACGCGGCCTGGTTCCGCGCGTACTGGTCGGCGGCGGCGGCGCTGCTCGCGGTGCTGGCCTACGCACTGTGGCGGCGCGGCGCGTCGTCGCCGCTGAAGCAGCGCCTGCGGCGCCTGCCGGTGCAGCTCAGGGGCACGCCGGGCGGGATCGCGGCGCTCGCGGTCGTCGCGATGTGCGGCACCGGCGGCTGGATCTACTACAACACCCATGTGCTGAACGAGTGGCGCACCGCGCTCGACAGCGCACGCTGGTCGGCGCAGTACGAGAAGGAGCTGTTCCAGTACAAGGCGCTGCCGCTGCCGCGCATCACCGACGTGAAGCTCGACATCGACATCCATTCGGAAGCGCCCAGCGTCGTCACGCGCGGCAGCTACCGGATCGAGAACAAGTCGGCCGCGCCGCTGCAGGAGCTGCCGGTGTTCTGGGCGCGCCAGCTGGAAAACAGTTCCTGGCTGGGCACCGATGCGGTGACCAATCTGCAGCTGCGCTCGCTCGAAGTGCAGGGCGCCCAGCTGAGCAAGGAGATTGCGGATCTGCATTTCCGCCTCTACCGCTTCGATCCGCCGCTGGCGCCGGGGCAGAGCGCGGAGATCCGCTTCGAGACGCTGCGCGAGCAGCGCGGCTTCCGCAACAACAACAACGAGACCCGCATCGTTGACAACGGCACCTTCCTCAACAACTGGGAGATCACGCCGCTGCTCGGTGTGCACAACATCTACGCGCTGAAGGATCGCACCGCGCGGCGCGAGTACGGCCTGTCCGACGAATTGCGTCCGGCGAAGCTCGAAGACGACAGCGCCCGCGGCACTCACTACTTCAGGCCCGACAGCGACTGGGTCAACGCCGAGCTGACCGTCACGACCGCGAAGGACCAGACCGTCGTCGCGCCGGGCGACCGGGTCGAGGAGGCGCTCGACGGCGAGCGCCGCACGGTGCGTTTCAGGACCACCGCGCCGATCCACCACTTCTTCACCGTGCTGGCCGCACGCTATGCGCTACGCGAAGAGCGCTGGAAAGACGTTGCGCTGGAGGTTTACCACCACCCGGCGCATGCCTACAACGTCGACCGCATGCTCAAGGCGATGCACGCATCGCTTGAGTACTACTCGAAGCACTTCAGTCCGTACCAGTTCAATCACCTGCGCATCGCCGAGTTTCCGGCCTACCGGAACTTTGCGCAGGCCTACCCGGGCACCGTCGCGTATTCGGAGGCCGCCGGTTTCATTCTCGGCCCGCCGGGCGCGGACAAGCACGACAGCGTGACCTACGTGACGGCGCACGAGATCGGCCACCAATGGTGGGCACACCAGGTGATCGGCGCCGACATGCAGGGCCAGACCGTGCTGTCCGAGACGCTGGCGCAGTACTCGGCGCTGATGGTCATGGAGCAGATGTACGGCCCGCAGGAGATCCGCCGCTTCCTGAAGGATTCGCTCGACAAGTATCTGATCATGCGCGGCACCGACATCATCGGCGAGGTGCCGCTGGAGCGCGTCGAGGAGCAGGCGCACATCCGCTACCTGAAGGGCGGCATGGTGATGTTCCTGCTCAAGGACCTGATGGGCGAGGACGCGGTCAACCGCGCGCTGCAGTCGCTGTTGCGCGACTACGCATTCAAGGGTCCGCCGTATCCGACCTCGCGTGATCTGATCCAGCGCCTGCGCGCGGAAGCAACGCCGGAGCAGCAGGCACTGATCAGCGACCTGTTCGAGAAGATCACGATGTACGACTTCAGGGTCGTGCAGGCCCGCACGACGCGCCTCGACGACGGCCGCTGGAGCGTCGCGATCGACGTCGAAGCAGGCAAGCACTACGCCGACGAGAAGGGCGGCCTCGTCGATGCGCCGCTCGATACGGTTGCCGACATCGGCGTGTTCAGCGCCGAACCGGGCAAGGCCGGTTTCGACGCCGGCAGCGTGCTGTACCTGCAGCACCAGCGCCTGCACAGCGGGCCGCAGACGCTGACGGTGATCGTCGACCGCGAGCCGAAGTTCGTCGGTGTCGATCCGTACAACAAGTATGTGGACCGCAGCTCCGACGACAACGTCATTGCCGTGGCGGGCGAGTAGGCCCAGGCGATGCCCGCGATACCCAGAACCGGAAACACACGAGTAACTCTCCGATGACACAGTCTTTACTGAGCCGCGCCGCCAAGTCCGTATTCCGTTACGGCGGCACGTTCGCCGATTTCGTCCCGACCCGCAGCGAAGGATCGTTCCTCTACGACCGCGAGGGCCGCAAGGTGCTCGACTTCACGTCCGGGCAGATGAGCGCGATCCTCGGCCACAGCCATCCGGAGATCGTCGCCACCGTCAGCGAGTGGATGGGCAAGCTCGCGCATCTGCACAGCAGCATGATGTCGGAGCCGGTCGTCGAGCTGTCCGAGGCACTCGCGGCGCTGGCGCCGCCCGGCCTTGATCGCGTGCTGCTGCTCAGCACCGGCGCGGAGTCCAACGAGGCCGCGCTGAAGATGGCGAAGCTCGCGACTGGCGGTCATGAGGTCGTCGGCTTCGCGCAGTCCTGGCACGGCATGACCGGCGGCGCGGCGGCGGCGACCTACTCGGCGGGGCGCAAGGGCTATGGCCCGATGGGCGTCGGCGGCCTGGCGATCATGGCGCCGAATCCGTACCGGCCGACCTTCCTCAGCAACGGCAGCTACGACTGGCGCGCGGAACTCGACTACGGCTTCGAGCTGGTCGATCGCCAATCCTGCGGCGCGCTGGCCGCGTTCATTGCCGAGCCGATCCTCAGCTCCGGCGGCATCCTCGAACTGCCGGAAGGCTATCTCGCCGCGCTGCAGGCGAAGTGTCGCGAGCGCGGCATGATGCTGGTGCTTGATGAGGCGCAGACCGGCATCGGCCGCACCGGCACCACGTTCGCGTTCGAGCGCGACGGCGTCGTGCCGGACATCCTGACCCTGTCGAAGACGGTCGGTGCCGGCTTGCCGCTGGCGGCGGTGCTGGCCTCGGCCGAGACCGAAGCGCTGTGCCACGAGCGCGGCTTCCTGTTCTACACGACGCATGTCTCCGATCCGCTGCCGGCGGCGATCGGCCTGAAGGTGCTGAAGATCTTCCTGCGCGACCAGCTGGCGGCGCGCGCGAAAGTGGCGGGCGCCCGCCTCAAGGCCGGTCTCGAATCCATGAAGGCCGAGTTCGACTGCGTGGGCGACGTGCGCGGGCGCGGCCTGCTGCTCGGCATGGAGATCGTCCAGGACAAGCAGTCCAAGGCCGCCGCGCCGGAGCTGGGATCGCGCATCACCGATCACGCCATGCGGCTCGGCCTGTCGATGAACATCGTCAATCTGCGCGGCATGGGCGGGGTCTTCCGCATCGCGCCGCCGCTGACGATTTCGGACGACGAGATCGATCTCGGCCTCTCCATCCTGCGCGACGCCATCAAGGCGGCGACCCTCAGCAAGGCGGCCTGACCGCCCGCTGCGCATTCGCCGGCGCCGGTCGATCCCGGCGCCGGCCCGCTCCATCTCCTGCTGCCGGCGCCCGCGGCGCGGCCGCGCTGCGTCTCGCGACAGAACATTTTCGGAAAAGCTTGCTGTGGATACGCATCTGCTGGGCGCCTTCGTCGCAACCTGTCTGCTGGTCTCGCTGACCCCGGGGCTGTGCTCGGTGCTGTGCATGAGCCTGGCGACGACCATCGGTGTGCGCAGGACGCAATGGATGATGCTCGGCGAGCTGGCTGGGATGGGCAGCGTCGCGGCGGCCGCGGTGCTGAGCATCGCCGCCGTCCTGCACATGCAGCCGGCCCTGTTCGACGCGCTCAAGCTGATCGGCAGTGCCTATCTGATCTTCCTCGGATGGAAGACCTGGCAGAACGCCGCCGAGAAGGGCGCCTTGTCCTTCGCGATTCCGCAGACCAGGGTGTCGCTGGCCGGTCTCGGCTTCGCGACGGCCGTCACCAACCCGAAGGTCTGGGCGCTGTACATCGCGCTGCTGCCGCCGTTCGTGAATCCGGCGCAGCCGCTGGCGCTGCAGCTGACGGTGATGCTGGTCATGATCGTTGTCGTCGAGCTGACCGCGCTGTATCTGTATGCCTTCGGCGGACGGATGCTGGCGCGCGCGCTGGACCGGCCGGCCTCGCGCATCCATATCGGCCGCGGCATCGGCTTCCTGATGGGCCTGATGGGCGTGTGGATGCTGTTTCAATAGGAGACGCGGATGAACGACATTCCAGAGGGCTTCACCGTCAAGGCGATCGACGAGGGTTACACCGAGCGCGTCGCGATGATCCCGATGCGCGACGGCGTGAAGCTGAAGACCTTCATCTACCTGCCGAACGGCGCGAAGGACGCGGCGATCCTGATGATGCGCACGCCGTACAACGCGACGCTGTACCAGTCGCGCATCGGCGCCGACAAGTACCTGCACGCCGGCTACATCCGCGTCATGCAGGACATCCGCGGCAAGCACGGCTCCGAGGGCGACTACCGCGTGACGCGGCCGGCGCGCGGGCCGTTCAACGAATCCGGCGCGGATCATGCGACCGACGCCTGGGACACCGTCGACTGGCTCGTCAAGAACATCCCGGAGTCGAACGGCCGCGTCGGCATCTTCGGCAACTCGTATCTCGGATTCACGACGGCGATGGCGCTGCTCGATCCGCATCCTGCCCTCAAGGCCGCCGTGCCGTCGGGGCCCTTGATCGACGCCTGGATGGGCGACGACTGGTTCCACTACGGCGCGTTCCGCCAGATGATGCTCGGCTTCCTGCATCTGCAGACCGCGCAGCGCGGCGTCGGCACGCTGACGCCGAGTGCGACGCACGACAAGTACGAGGAATTCCTGCGTGCGGGTTCGGCGGGCGACTACATCCGCGCGCATGGCCTCGACCGGCTGCCGTTCGTCGCGCGCCTGATGGAGCACCCGGCCTACGATGCGTTCTGGCAGGCCTACGCGGTCGACCGGCGGCTCGTCGAGCAACCCTCGAGCGTGCCGACGCTGTGGACCCAGGGTTTCTGGGACCAGGAAGACAACTGGGGCGCGAACCACGCATGGCGCGCGCTGAAGGCTGCCGGTCTGGCAGCGAACCACTGGCTGGTGCTCGGCCCCTGGCACCACAACCAGGTCTGGCGCACGGCGGCGTCGATCGGGCCGCTGCAGTGGAACGCCGACACTGCGCATCAGTACCACGAGGACATCCTGTTCCCGTTCCTCGACGAGCATCTGCGCGGCGGGCCGCCGGCGAACCTCGCGCGGGTCAGCGCGTACAACACCGGCGACAAGCGCTGGGAGCGTCTGGACGACTGGCCGGCGGTCTGCGATGCGCCTTATGCGGACAGCTTGACGCCGCTGTATCTGGCATCGGCATTCGGCCTGTCGTTCGAGCGGCCGGCGCAGGGCGAGGGCAGTGACAGCTATTGCAGCGATCCGGCCAAGCCGGTGCCGTACCTGCCGCGCCCGGTCGTCGATCCGTTCGCGGAGCTGGGCAGCGGCACCGTCGGCAAGTCCTATACCGCATGGAGCGAGGGCCTGGTGCAGGACCAGCGCTTCGTCGACGGCCGCCCCGACGTGCTGAGCTACGAGACCGACGTGCTGACCGAGGCGCTGCACGTGCGCGGCATTCCGCTCGCCGATCTGCATGCGATGACGTCGGGCACGGATGGCGATTTCGTCGTCAAGCTGATCGACGTATTTCCGGCAAAGGACAACCGCGACATCGACAACAGTGGCTACCAGCTGCCGATCGCGATGAACATCTTCCGCGGCCGCTACCGCGAAAGTTTCGAGAAGCCCAGCGCGATTCCGCCGAACGAGGTGCAGGCGTATCGATTCGAGCTACCGAACGTGAACCACGTGTTCAAGCCGGGGCATCGCATCATGCTGCAAATCCAGTCGACCTGGTTCCCGCTCTACGACCGCAACCCGCAGACCTTCGTGCCGAACATCTTCGACGCGCAGCCGGCGGACTACCGCAAGGCCGACATCACGGTGCTGCGCAACCGCGACCACGCGACCGCGGTGCTGCTGCCGGTCGTCCGGAAGGGCGCCGCATGAGCGAGACCTCCGCGAGCAGTTCAGCCGCGGCGCACGCGATGTCGCGCACCGACCGGATGCCGGCCGGCATTCCGTACATCGTCAGCAACGAGTTCGCCGAGCGCTTCTGCTACTACGGCATCAATGCCATCTTGTCGGTCTACATGGTGCAGTTCCTGCACTTTGGCGACGCGCAGGCCACGGCGTGGCAGTCGCTGTTCAAGTCGGGCGTCTACCTGTTCCCCATGCTCGGCGCGATCGTGTCCGACGTCTTCTGGGGCAAGTTCAAGACCATCGTCGCGTTCTCGATTGCCTACAGCATTGGCTGCGCGGTGCTCGCGCTGACTGAAGGCGAGACCGGACTGGCTGTCGGGCTGTTCCTGATCGCCTTCGGGACAGGCGGCATCAAGCCCTGCGTCTCGACCAACGTCGGCGACCAGTTCACGGCGAAGAACCAGCACCTCATCGAGCGTGCGTTCTCCTGGTTCTATCTGTCGGTCAATGCCGGCGTGCTGGGCTCAATCCTGCTGTGCCCCTGGCTGCTCGAAACCTCCGGCCCGCGCTGGGCTTTCGGTGTTCCAAGTATCGCGATGGCGATCGCCACGCTGGTCTTCTGCCTCGGCCGCAAGCAATTTGCCGTCGTGCCGCCGGCGGGCAAGCAGTGGCTGGCTGAAGTCTTCAGTGCGGCGGGCGCCAGGCTGGTCGGCCGGCTCGGCCTGATCTACCTGTTCATCGCGGTGTTCTTTTCGCTGCTGGAGCAGTCCATCGGTGTCACCTGGACGCTGCAGGCGAAGTCCAGCCTGATGGACAAGCACCTCGGCTTCGGCATCTCGATGCTGCCGGCGCAGATCCAGTTCTTCAATCCGCTGTTCATCCTGGTGCTGGTGCCCTTGCTGTCGTACGGCATCTATCCGCGCGTCGCCAAGCTTGTCGCGGTGACGCCCTTGCGCAAGATCGGCGTCGGCTTCTTCGTCGCCGCGAGCTCGTTCGTCGTCATCGCCTGGATCGAGAGCCGCATCCAGAACGGCATCGTCACCAGCCTGTGGTGGCAGATCCTGGCCTACGCGATCCTCACCGTCGGCGAAGTGCTGATCTCGGTCACGGCGCTGGAGTACAGCTACAAGCAGGCGCCGCTGAGGATCAAGAGCTTCATCATGGCGCTCTATCTGCTGTCGCTGAGCGCCGGAAATCTGATCACCGCGCTGGTGGCGGTCAGCATCGTCAAGCCGATCGAGGGCGTGGATGTCATCGCCGGTCAGCAGACCGTGCTGGTACTGCCGGCGCCGCTGGCATTCGTTCCGGGGCAGAAGATCGACTTCGGTACGGGCACCGGCATCACGGTACAGCTCGCCGATGGCAAGACCGCACCGCTCGAAGGCACGTTCATCGTCGGCGAGAGTCGCGATGGAGTCGCGCCGCTGCTCGATGCGGTCGATCGCAAGCCGCTGTCGGCCAGCGGCCAGTTCAATCGCGATGTGGAAGTCTCGACCTACAGACTCGTCGGCCCGCAGTTCTTCATGTTCTTCTGCTATCTCGCGCTCGGCGCGGGCGTCCTCTGGATGTTCGTTTCCAGATTCCTGAAAGAGCAGACCCACGTACGCCAGGACGATTGACGGATGAGCCGCTGATCGCGATCTGTTCCTCTGCTTGGTGCCAACAACACCTTCGCCCACGTGCCGGAGTCGTGCTACGCATTCTTAGTCCGGTCAGTCTGGCGCGGCCAGGACGGCTGATTCAGACTAGGAATGTCCCGGCCGCCAGATACAACATGAGAACTCTGCAGCGCCTGCTCGTCTCCGCCCTTGTTCTGCTGGCATCCAGTGTCACTGTGGCGGGCGATCTTCCTGCGCCGGCCCGCATCGAGGTAGAGGGTCTGCTCAGCGCGCTGGGGTCATCCCAGTGTGAGTTCTATCGCAACGGCTCTTGGTACGAGGCCGCGGAAGCGCAGCAGCACCTGCGAAAGAAGTACGACTATCTTCTGAAGAAGGGAATGATCTCCTCCGCCGAGGAGTTCATCCTGAAGGGCGCTTCGCAAAGCAGTATGAGCGGAGAGATTTATCAGGTGCGCTGTCCCGATGTGAAGGCTCAGCCCAGTGCCGACTGGTTGAAAAGTGTTCTGAAGAAGATGCGCGAAGGCGTTGCCTCTGAGAAAGGGGCTTGAGATGTGGTCCGAGAGCCAGTCCCGTCCCTCAGAAAAGCGGCTTGGTCAATAGCGCGCCCAGACCGGAGCTGCGCAGGTGCAAGCACTAGACCTTCTCTGGAAATTCATGATGCCGTGGTGCTTGCTCATTCCAGTCGTGCAGGTACCTGTTGTTGCATGCCTGTGGCGTCGGCATGCCAGCCCATGGATGCTGGCCCTGATGGGCATTCCCGCATGCATCGCGATGTGGATCCTCGGCATTGAAGCAATCTACGGCTACCTCGGAGCAGAACCTCCAGGGATCAGCTACACGATGGTCGTGGCTAAGGAACGATCCGACTCCGGCTACGATCCCACCGTTTTCGCCGGTGCCCTGCTTGGGTTCGGGGTTCTGGTGGCCGGCAATCAGGTGATGCTGAGCATCCTCCGCGTACTCTTCAGACGCCGGTAGATGGTGGGCCCTCCGGGACTTGAACCCGGAACCTACGGATTATGAGTCCGCTGCTCTAACCGATTGAGCTAAAGGCCCTTGCTACATATACCCGCGGGGCGGGTGCGCAGTGTAATCGAAGCGGCGCGGCATTCAGCGGCGATTCTGCTGGCGCGGCTGATTCGGCGCCTCTGCGGTCGAGCATCTATCTATTCAGGAGGCTGAGGCTAGAATGCCGGCAAGGGTCGGGTTCTGCGCTGGGTAGAGCCACAGCGGCCAGTTCGGTAGCCATGAAGACGGTCAAAGCCAGATTCATTGCCGTTGCTTGCCTGGGACATCTCGCCATTCTGCTGGCGGGATTGTGGCTGCTGTCGTTCCTGAACACCGAAACGAGCTACGAAGCCGATCTGCGCGGCGGCAGCAACCAGATTTCGATGTCGGTGTCGGTGGGGGCCGCGGTGTCGAAGGGTCTGACGCTGGCTTTCCGGGCGAGCGAGGACTTTGCGGCGGGCAAGGACCCGCAGCCGCGATTGGTGCAGCTGCGCCAGGAACTCGATGGCGCGCTCAACCAGCTGGAGTTTCTGCCGGACGCCGCAGGCGACCAGTCGGCACGTCTGCGCGGTCTGCTGGGCAGCGAGGCCGAGCCGGTGCGCGCGCTGCTGAGCCAGCCACCGACTGCGAACTCGCTGGGGCAGCTGGTCGAGCAGATGCATGCGCTGGATCTGCAAGTACAGAGCACGGTCACGGCGCTGATCCAGCAATCCAATACCGGCAATCTGCAGACCGCATTCGCCGGTCTTGCGCATCTGCGCGAGCAGTTGCGTGATGTGCTGTTTGCGCTCGGCGGGCTGCTGCTGCTGAGTCTTATCGGCACGACTTACTCCTATCGGCGCCTGGTGATGCCGCTGACCGCGGTTTCCGCCGGCCTCAATGCGGTGACCGCCGGGCGGCCGCCGCATCGGCCGCTGCAGGACACCGGCGACGAGTTCGGCGAGATCGTCCGCGCGATCCACAAGCTGCGCGCGCAGGCCGAGCACATCCGCCAGCTTGCGTTCGAGGATCCGGGCACCGGCTTGCCGAATCGAAATGCGCTGGATGCGGAGCTGCGCGAAGTGCGCCGGCAGCGGCCGATCGACGGCACTCATGGCCTGATCCTGATCGGCGTCGATACCTACGACAAGCTGCGCAGCGGCTTCGGCCTGCGCGTTGCCGAGCGCGTCATGCGCACCGCTGCGCAACGGCTGCAGGCACTCGACCATCTGCCGCAGATGCTGTTTCGCATCGATGCGAACACGCTGGGCGTGCTGGTCGACCGCGGCGTATCGGAAGCGGTAGCGCGCGCCGATCTCAAGCGCGTCACCGCGGAGGCCTTCTCGCGGCTCAATCATCCGGTCGATGTCGAGGAGCACCGCTACCGTCTTGAGCTGTCTGCCGGTGCGGCGATTTTCCCCGACGATGCCCGTGACGCCGAGGAGTACATCAACGTCGCGTCCGAAGCGCTACGGAATGCCCGCAGCGAAGGTGCCGGACATCTGCGCTTTGGCGAACGGGGTCTGACTCACCGCCTGCGCAAGCACCTGGCGCTGTCCGAGCAGATCGGCATGGGTCTGCGGCAGGGCCAGTTCGTGCCGTATTTCCAGCCGGTGGTCGATACCGGGCGCGGCAAGGTCATCGGCGCCGAGGTGCTGGTGCGCTGGCGTCAGCCGGACGGCCGCCTGACGATGCCAACCGAGTTCATGCGGGTGGCCGAAAGTTCGGAGACGATCCGCGAGATGACGCGTGCGGTGCTGAGCCAGGCCTGCACCGTGGTGCGCAGCTGGGCGGACAACGGCTACAGCGTGGCGGTGTCGTTCAATGTCTCGGCGGCCATGCTGTCGCAGGAATTGCTGCTGATCTGCCGCGAGGCGCTGTCCAACAGCGGGCTGGCGCCGGGCCAGCTGATCGCGGAGATCACCGAGACCGCGCTGATCAACAACCTCGACACCGCGACGGAAATCATCGAAGGCCTGCGCCTCATGGGCATCCGGATTTCTCTGGATGATTTCGGCACCGGCTATTCGTCGCTGAGCCATCTGCTGCGCTTCCCGATCGACGGCATCAAGATCGATCCGGTCATCACCCGCGCGTCGGCGACCCAGCCCAGAGCCGCGGAAATCGTCCGCGCGATCGCTCAGCTCGCGACCCGCGAAGGCCTGTACCTGATCGCCGAGGGCACCGAGACCGACGAGGACATGCGCCGCCTGCGCGATCTGGGCTGTTCCATCCAGCAGGGCTTTCACTACAGCCGCGCGATGCCCGAGGAGCAGTTCATCGCCTGGGTCCGTCAGTTCGAGGCCCAGTCCGCGGTGGCGTAATGTGAGGTACGTCACTGTACGCCGGGGGCGCGGACGTTTGGTCATAAACGGCGGACGCGGGGACACAGTCTGCCGGTGATCCACTGGCTACGATGCTTGCCTCGAATGAGGAATGCGCAATGCTGAAGCTGATGACTCGGGTGCAAGGGCTGCTGGATCGCAGCCGCGCGGTGGATTTTCTGGCTCCGCTGCTGCTGCGCGCCTATCTGGTGCCTGTGTTCTGGATGGCCGGTATCAGCAAATTCAATGACTTCGACGCGACTGCCGAATGGTTCGGCAATCCGGAATGGGGTCTTGGCCTGCCTTTCCCGACCGTGCTCGCCTTTCTCGCGGCGGGCACCGAACTGGCCGGTTCGCTGCTGCTGGCGCTGGGTCTGGGCGTCCGCCTGATCACCCTGCCGCTGATGGCGACGATGATCGTCGCGATCTTCACCGTGCACATCGAGCACGGCTGGCTGGCGATTGCCGAATACGCCGGTCCGTTCGCGACCGAGCGAACCATGATGGCGATCGACCGTCTAAACGAGGCCAAGGAGATCCTGCGTGAGCACGGCGACTACGAACATCTGACCGATCAAGGCAGCCTCGTGATCCTCAACAACGGCGTCGAGTTCGCGGTGACCTATCTGATCATGCTGTTGTCATTGTTCTTTACCGGCGCCGGTCGATATTTTTCGATCGACTATTGGATCCAAAAGCGTCTGACAGCCGTATAGGTCGTTGAATCGATATGTAAGGGACTCGTAACTTTTACGTGTCATCCCAGCAGTGCAGCATCCATTTTTGCTATACCCGGCCACCTCGGCCATAGACCCCGAAGGAGAAACACCATGACCATGAATCGTAAACCGCTGGTTATCGCGCTCGGCACCGCTTTCGCTCTGACCGGCGCTGTTGCGCAGGCTTCCGTGTTCCAGACCGCCGACCTCGGCGCCGGCTACATGGTTGCCTCGGCGGGCGATGCGGCCAAGGCCGGTGAAGCCAAGTGCGGCGAGAAGAAGGCTGGCGAAGCCAAGTGCGGCGAGAAGAAAGCCGAAGGCAAGTGCGGCGAAGGCAAGTGCGGCGAGAAGAAGGCCGAAGGCAAGTGTGGCGAAGGCAAGTGCGGCGAGAAGAAAGCCCACGACGCCAAGGCCGCCGAAGGCAAGTGCGGCGAGAAGAAGTAAGCGCACAGGCATGAACCAATGGCACCGGGTTCGTCCCGGTGCCATTCTTGTCTTCCGATGAAAAAATCCACATCAGCCGTCAGCGGCGCCGGCCTCGGCCTGCGGCGCGCCTTGCTGGAGCCGCTCGCGGCGCAGACAGCGGCGGGCGTGGGTTTTCTTGAAGTCGCGCCGGAAAACTGGATGCGTGTCGGTGGCCGCATGGGCAAGCAGTTCCGTGCACTGACCGAGCGCTACGCGTTTTCGACGCATGGCCTTTCGCTGTCGATCGGCTCGCCGTCCCCGCTGGACGAAACCTTCGTCGGCGAAATCAAACAATTTCTCGATCGGCATGGTATTGCCGACTACACCGAGCATCTGACGTTCTGCTCGGACGATGGGCATCTCTACGACCTGATGCCGATCCCGTTCACCATGGAGGCGGTCGAGTACGTTGCCGCGCGCGTGCGCCGCGTGCAGGACATACTCGAGCGTCGCATCGCGCTGGAGAACGCCAGCTACTACCTGCCGCTGGGCACCGAACTCAGCGAGCTTGAATTCATCCGCGCGGTTGTCGAGCGCGCCGATTGCGACCTGCTGCTCGACGTCAACAACGTTTACGTCAACAGCATCAATCACCGTTACGACCCGCGCACGTTCATCGACGGCCTGCCGCATGAGCGCGTGCGTTATGTGCATGTCGCCGGACATTACGTCGAGGCCGAAGATCTGCGTGTCGACACGCACGGCTCGGATGTCATCGATCCGGTCTGGTCGCTGCTCGATCACGCCTACACGCGGGTCGGTGTGCAGCCGACGCTGCTGGAACGCGACTTCAACATTCCGCCGCTGGCCGAGCTGCTCGGCGAAGTCGAGCGGATCCGTGCAATCCAGGCGCGCCATGCGCTGCCGGAGCAACGCGCGCATGGCTGATGCGGCATTCCAGCGCCGCCAGTTCGAGTTCAGTGCACATCTGCGCGATCCCGAGCGCAACGCCTGCAGCGGCGTCGAAGACCGCCGGCTGAAGATCTACCGCGAGTTGTTCTACAACAACGTCGAGGATTGTCTCGTCAGCGCCTTTCCGGTGTTGCGGAAGATTTCCAGCGACGCGGTCTGGCATGCGCGGGTTCGCGACTTCTACGCGCATCATCGCAGTGCGGCGCCGCAGTTCCACCGCGTGCCGGAGGAATTCCTGCTGTTCCTCGAGAACGGCCGTGGCGAGCACGCGGACGACCCGCCGTTCCTGCGCGAGCTGGCGCATTACGAATGGGTCGAGCTGGAGCTGTCGATCTCGCCGCTGGAACTGGGGCTGGATCTGGCCGATCCGAACGGCGATCCGATGGCCGGTGTGCCGATGTTGTCGCCGCTGGCCTGGACACTGGCCTACCAGTTCCCGGTGCAGCGCATCGGTCCGGACTTCCAGCCGCAGCAGCCGGATCCGCAGCCCAGCTATCTGATCGTCAATCGCGACCGCAACGACCGCGTACGCTTCCTGGAGATCAACGCGGTGACAGCCCGCCTGACCAGCCTGATCGAAGCGGCGCCGGAGGCGACAGGGCGCGAGCTGCTGCTGCAGATCGCCGGCGAGCTGGCGCATCCCGAGCCTGAAGTGGTCGTCGCCGAAGGCGCAAAAATCTTCGAACAGCTGCGTCATCGCGATATCCTGCTCGGTACCCGCCGCCGCTGAGCGTTCAGCGCGGAGTCGCCGAGCCGGAATTAAATTTGGCCGGTATTTGATCTGCCCGCTGCCGACTGTGTCTTTTCCGCGCTACGCACTGCCGATCCTGCTGTGCCTCGTTCTGGCCGCCTGCGTCGGTCGCGACGCGCGGGATGGCGGCGAGCCCGCCGGGCCGCTGGCGTGGAACCGCTTCGGTATCGCCAAGGCCGAGTTCACTGGCACCGGTCCGCTGCAGCAGAGCGACCGTCGCCGTCTGGTCGACAGCCGCCTCGCGGTGCAGAGCGAGCGCGATCTCCTCAAGCTCAGCTCGCGCTACGAACTGGTCGGCGGTGATCTGTTCGTCGAGGACAGCCCGACTTTCGTCAGTGCCCAGGCGCCGGGCCCGCTCGGCCGCCAGGTCGTGCAGCAGCAGCTGGAGGCGCGCGCGCCGGCGGCGCTGGACATTCCCCTGAGCCTCAAGGTCCAGCAGCAGCAGGAAACCCGCCTGCTGGCGACCGCCGAATCCGCCGAACTGGCGCAGCAGAGCGCCGAGCTGAAATGGGCGCCGGCCGCCGCCGACGTCTCGCTGAGCTGGTTGCAACGCAGCGGTGTTGCTCCGGCGCTGCTCAGCTGCGACGTGCAGGGCGCGGTGCGCTTCTCGCGCTTCAGCGGCGGCGGTGTTCCGGCCGTGCAGCTGCGCGGCCGCGACTGCGACGTCTTCAGCTCCCGGCTGCCGATGATCAGCAGCGCGCGCAGCTGGTCCGCGTCGCTGCAGTGGCAGCTCGCCCAGGACGAAACCGTGCTGCGCCTGATGTCGCTGCAGCCGCAGGTCGGCGCGCTGGGTGCGGCGCTGCCGATCGATCCGGCGTACGAGCTGGGCGTGCTGCGCATGCAGACGATCGGCATGTGGCAGGCGACGCTGGATCTGGCGCTGCGGCGCGGCAGCAGCTCGCCGGTGCATCAGGCGCAGGCGGACTGGACCGCCAACGCCAAGCTGCGCCGGCGCGTCCGCCAGCTGGATCTGTCGGCCGGCTACCGGGCAGGCGCCGGCGACGACTGGTTCCTGCCGGCCGAATCGACGCCCAACGACCGTTTCGAGCTGGGCATGAGCCTGACGCCCTGGCTGGACCGCATGCTGCCGCTGTCCGGCCTCGACGCGGGCGTCACCTATGCCTGGCTGCGGACCGCGACGATGCCGGGCGAGGTCAACGAGGACGGCCTGCTGCAGGGCAAGATCCGCTGGCGTTGGTGAGTTTTCCAGCACGGGCGGCGCAGTTTCCTTAGAATGCGCGGCTTCCCCGGAGGTAGTCATGAGTGTCATTGCCGAGCGCGCGGCCAAAAGGCGCACGTTCGCCATCATTTCCCACCCTGACGCGGGCAAGACCACGCTGACCGAAAAGCTGCTGCTGTTCGGCGGTGCGATCCAGCTCGCCGGCACGGTCAAGGGCCGCAAGGCGAGCCGCCATGCGACCTCGGACTGGATGGCGCTCGAACAGCAGCGCGGCATCTCGGTGACGACCTCGGTGATGCAGTTTCCGTACAACGACTGCATCGTCAACCTGCTCGACACGCCGGGTCACGAAGACTTCTCCGAAGACACCTACCGCACGCTGACCGCGGTCGACTCCGCGCTGATGGTCATCGACTGCGCGAAGGGCGTCGAAACCCGCACGATCAAGCTGATGGAAGTCTGCCGTCTGCGCGACACGCCGATCGTCACCTTCATCAACAAGCTCGACCGTGAAGGCCGCCAGCCGCTGGAACTGCTCGATGAAGTCGAGAAGGTGCTCGGCCTGCACTGCACGCCGATCACCTGGCCGGTCGGCATGGGGCGCGACTTCAAGGGCGTGTATCACCTGCTCGAAGACCGCTTCTATCTGTATTCCGGCGACAAGCATCGCGTCTCCGAGATCGAGACGATCGACGGCCTGCACTCACCGGGTCTCGAAGCGCGTTTCGGCGCGGTCTACCGCACGCTGCTCGACGAAGTCGAACTGCTGCAGATGGCGGGCACCGAGTTCGAGCTCGACAAGTACCGTGCCGCGAAGCTGACGCCGGTGTTCTTCGGCTCGGCGATCAACAACTTCGGCATCCGCGAACTGCTGAACGGTTTCACGCAGTGGGCACCGCCGCCGCAGCCGCGCAATGCGCGCTACGCCGACACCGAGCGCAGCGTCGAAGCCGACGAGCCGAAGTTCAGCGGCTTCGTGTTCAAGATCCAGGCCAACATGGATCCCAAGCATCGCGACCGCGTGGCGTTCCTGCGCGTCTGCTCGGGCGTCTATCGCAAGGGCATGCTGCTGCACAGCGTGCGCCTCAAGGGACCGGTGCGCATCGCCAATGCACTGACCTTCATGGCCAGCGAGCGCGAGACGGTTGAAGAAGCGTACCCCGGCGACATCATTGGCCTGCACAACCACGGCACGATCGCGATCGGCGACTCGTTCACCGAAGGCGACGAGCTGCGTTTCACCGGCGTGCCGAACTTCGCACCGGAGCTGTTCCGTCGCGTGATCCTCAAGGATCCGCTGAAGGCCAAGCAGCTCAACAAGGGTCTCGACCAGTTGTCCGAGGAAGGCGCGACGCAGGTCTACCGTCCGGTGACGAACAACGACATCGTGCTCGGCGCGGTCGGTGTGCTGCAGTTCGACGTCGTCCAGTACCGCCTCAAGGACGAGTACGGCGTCGATTCGGTGTTCGAGCCGGTGCAGGTCAGCATGGCGCGCTGGGTCGAGTGCGATGATCCGAAGAAGCTCAGGGAATTCCGCGACAAGAACGATACGCGCCTGGCGCTCGATCACTATGGCGATCTGGTCTACCTGGCATCGAGCCCGGTCAACCTGAGCATGGCCAAGGAACGCTTCCCGGACGTGCGCTTCCTCGAGACGCGTGAGCACGGACAGGTCTAGCGCACAGGGTCCGTCGCGGCGCGACGCCTACGCCGCGCTGAGATACCCGGAGTTCGTCTGCCTGATCGGCGGCAGCTTCCTGCTGACGCTGGGCATGCAGATCCAGCAGATCGCGCTGGCCTACGAGATCTATCTCGTCACCCGCGATCCGCTGTCGCTGGGTCTGATCGGCCTGGCCGAGGCGATTCCATTCATTTCGCTGGCCCTGTTCGGCGGCCATGTTGCGGACCGCTTCGACAAGCGCCGCATCCTGCAGATCTCCATTGCGGTGATGTTGCTGGCGTCGGTACTCCTCGCGGTGATTTCCTGGGAGCCGGTGCGCGCGCAGCTGTCGCAGCACGCCTGGCTGATCCTCGCGTACTCGACGATCGCCGTGCTCGGCTTCGCACGCGGCTTCTATTCGCCGGCGATGTCGTCGCTGCGCGCCTTCCTGATTCCGCGCGCGGTGTACGGCAACGGCGCGACCTGGAGCAGCACGTTCTGGCAGGCCGGCGCGATTCTCGGCCCCATGGCCGGCGGCCTGATCTACGCGGCCAGCAACCTGAGCGCGAGCCTGGTCGTCGTGGTTGTCCTGCTGCTCGGCGTGCAGTTGATGCTGCAGCAGGTCAAGCCGCGGCCGGTCGTCGCCAGTCCCAACGCGCACGAGAACATCTGGACCAGCCTGCGCGAAGGCCTGCGCTATGTGCGCGGCACGCCGGTGATCTTCTACGCGCTGCTGCTCGACATGCTGACGGTGCTGTTCGGCGGCGTGGTCGCGATCCTGCCGGTGTTCGCCGAAGACATCCTCAAGGTCGGTCCCGAGGGCCTCGGCGTGCTGCGCTCGGCGCCGGCGGTAGGCGCGATGCTGACGATCATCTTCTGCGCGTACTTCCCGCCGCTGCGCAACGCCTGGCGCAACATGCTCTACGCCGTGCTCGGCTTCGGCGCGGCGACGCTGGTGTTCGCGCTGTCGACCAATCTGTGGCTGTCGGTCGCCGCGCTGTTCCTGACCGGCGCCTTCGACAGCGTCAGCGTCGTCGTCCGCAATACGATTCTGCAGATCATGCCGCCGGATCATCTGCGCGGCCGCGTGCAGGCGGTCAACAGCATCTTCGTGTCGACGTCGAACGAGATCGGCGCCTTCGAATCGGGTCTGGCGGCGAAGTTGATGGGCACCGTGCCGTCGGTGATCTTCGGCGCCGTCATCACGCTGGGCCTGACCGCCGACACCTGGCGTCGTACGCTCGCCTTGCTCGGCATCCGCCTGGATGCCGAACATCTGGCGACTCAGGAAGCCGTCAAGGAAATCGCCGAGAAGACCTGAGCCGGGATGCCGCGCTGTTTGCGCGCGGCATCCCGATGATGAAGCTCAGCCCGACTTGCCGCCGAGGTGGGTCGCAAAGGTCCAGTGATAACCGTCCGGATCGACGTAGCAGGCGATGCGATCGCCCCAGAACTGATTGGCCGGAACCTGCAGCACCTGCGCGCCGGCCGCGGCCGCTTGCTGGTAATGCTTGTCGACATCGGGTACGTACACATAGAGCGACAGCCCGATGCCGCCGGTGTCGCGCGGCGGACGCATCTCGCTGCCCATGCCCTGCGGCGCGAACATGATGCAGGCGTCGCCCAGGCGCATGCCGGCGTGGGTGATCTCGCCCTGCTCGTCGCGCATCGGTTGGTTCTCGGAACGGAAGCCGAAGGCCTTGCCATAGAACTCGAGGCTCGCCTGGCCATTGCGCACCGTCATGTACGGCGACAGCGACGGCCAGTTGCCGGGGCCGCCGTCCTTGGGCTTGGCGACTTTCGCGCTGACTTTCTTCGCAGGCTTCTTCGCGGCCGTCTTGCGCGGCGGCGCCTTCTTCGCGGCGGGCTTCTTCACAGCCGCTTTCTTCTTCGTCGCGACCTTGGTTTTGACCGCGGGCTTCTTCTTTGCTGCGGCTTTCTTCGGTGCCGCCTTCGATTTCGCCGCGGCTCGCTTCGGCGCCGCTTTCTTCTTGGTTGCCTTCTTCGCCATGTTCATGCTCCTCATGTCGGGGAGCCGAGCTTAGCGCGTGCTAGCGCTGGCAACTATCGCGATCGCCGTGGCAGTCAGTGTCGCGATTCAGACAGTGTCGCGATTCAGACGCGATGCTGCAGCCATCCGCGACCTTGCCAGGCAGCAATAAAGATGCCGGCTTGCAGCAGCCGATAGCTGCCCATCGCAATCCAGATCGCCGTCAGGCCGAGCCCGAGCACGGGGCCCAGCAGATACGCCAGCGGCAGGAACAAGCCCCACTGCAGCCCGGTCGCAACGGTCATCACCAGGCGCGCGGCGCCGACGCCGAGCAGGCCCTGCATCAGCACCAGGCCAAGGCCGTCGAGCAGGATCGTGGCGCCGACCAGGCGGAGCGGCACGACGCCGATCTCGACCAGCGCGGGATCGCGCAGGAACAGCGTCAGGATCGGCCGCGTCGCGAGCAGCATCGCCACGGCAAGCGCGCCGAAGATCCACGCACCGACGCGAAACACGTCCCAGGGCCACCGATAGGCGTCGGCCGGTTCGCCGCGGCCCAGCGCCTGCGCGCTGAGAGTTGCAGCGGCGATGCCCAAGGCGATGCCGGGCAGGATCGCGGTCAGCGTGATGTTGGTCAGCACGTTGGCGACCGCCAGCTCGGCCGTGCCGACGCGGCCGATGATCCAGAACAACACGGCGAAACCGCCGGCGAACAGCAATTGCTGGATCGAGGACGGCAGCCCGAGGCGCAGCAGGCTGCGGAACTGGTCGGCGCTCGGCCGGCGCTCGAGAAACCCCTGCGCGCGCGCATGACGGTGGCCGAGCAGGAAGTACTGCGCGGTGCCGACGAAGATCGCCAGCGTCGTGCCGAGGCCGGCGCCGGCGGTGCCCATCTGCGGCAGACCGAACAGACCGTGGATCAGCGTGTAGCTGAAGATCACGTTGAGGATGTGCATGGTCAGCAGCGTCTGCAGATAGAAGCCGCTGAGCTTGGCCGCGCTCCAGTAGCCGCGGAACGAGAAGTTCATGCCGACCGCGACGACCGCGACCAGGCGCCACTGCAGATACGGCACGCCTTCGGCGACGACGCCGGGGTCCTTGACCATCGCACTGAAGATTGCCGGCGTCGCGAGGATCAGCACGACGGTCAGCGGCAGGCCGATCAGCAACGACAGCAACAGGCCGCCATTGAGCGAGGCCGCGGCTTCGTAGGCCTTGCCTTCGCCGATGCGGCGCGCGGCGATCGCCTGCACCGCCGGCGAGAATCCAGTGATGAAGGCGACGGCGATGAAGTTCAGGAAGCCGGCCAGACCGGTCGCGGCCAGGGCGTTGGGGCCGAGCCCGCCGACCATCCAGGTGTCGACCAGATTCAGCAGATTCTGCGAAGCCATGCCGCCGAGGATCGGCAGCGCGAGATTCAGGACTTCACGCCGCCGCTGCGGATCAATCGGCCGCACTTATTTTTGTTGCGCGGTGTTGACGATGGCGGCGGCCAGCGAGAATGGCTTGTCGCCGAGCATCTCGGCCAGACGCGGCGGCAGATGGCGCTTGTCGATCTGCAGCACCGACACCTGCGCGAAGCCGTCGGCGGCCTGGCCGCCCCAGGTTTCCGCGACCGGCGCATCGCTGCTGCGCTTGGGCACGATGCCGAGCGCGCGCAGCTTGTCGGCCTGCGGCAGCAGCTGATGGCTGCCGTCGGCCAGCGACGCGGTCGAGGCCTGGATTTCGACGAAGGTGTTGAGGTCGAGCTGCAGCAGCGGCTCCGACAGTGCGCGGACGGCAGGAATCTCCAATGCGCGCTGCGCGGCACGTTGCAGCGCGCCACCGAGTGCCGCCGCGCCGCGCTGGCTCAAGCTCAAGGCCGTGCCGGTGTTCGATGTCAGCGCCGCTCGGTCCGAGACCTTGGCCTGACTCAGCGCCGGGCGCAGCGCGCTCGCGAAATTGGTCTGGATGTGGGCGCGCAGGCGCAGGCGTTCGCCGTCGGCCTGGGGCTCGTTGATCATCTGCAACTGGATGCGCCACAGCGGCTGGCCCTGGCCGACCGGCAATTCGGCGGCGAAACTCAGCTGGTCTTCCGCGCTGGCCGGCGGCGCGGCATGATCGCCAGCCCATTGCGCGACGCGCTGGTTCAGGCGCGCGCGCAGACCCTTACGGATGCGCTTGAACATGTGCGATCCGCACTGGCGATCGTGCTTCGGGAATCATCGACATCATGGCCACATCATATCGCTTCAGCGTCCGCGGCCGCGTCCAGGGCGTGTTTTTCCGCCAATCGACGGCGGATGCCGCCAATCGCCTCGGTTTGAACGGCTGGGTGCGCAATTGCCCCGACGGTAGCGTCGAGGGCCTGGCTGGCGGCGATGCCGCGGCGCTGGAAAAGCTGCGCGTCTGGCTGCAGCACGGCCCGCCGGCAGCGCGCGTCGATCAGCTCGACTGGCTGCCCAGCGATGAAACGGCAGAACAGGGATTTGGCGTTCGGCGCTGAACCGTAGCCCGGGTGAAACCCGGGTCCCCGGGCTACAACTCAGCCGCCCTTGCCGGCCGCCATCTCGAACGCGCGCTGGTAGATGAACTCGAACGAGAAACTGCGCGCGTGCGCTTTGGACTCGACGTACTCGGCCATGCGCTGCAGACGCGACGGCAGCTGCATGATCTTGTCCTGTGCGGCGCGGCCGGCGGACGACAGGCCGCCGAGCGCATCGATGGCCCAGTGCTTGACCAGGTCTTCGATCAGCTTCAGGTATTCGCGCGGGCCGTAGATGCCGGCGCGGCGTTCGACTTCCGACATCTGCGCGAAGCCGGCGATGTTGTGGCCCGGCATCGCCAGCGCCGGTGCGACGGCCGCCAGCGAAACCAGCGCGCGGTTGGTGTCGAGCTTGAGCACCGCGGTGAAGCTGTCGCGATAGAACGCGTAGTGGCGCGCTTCGTCGGCGCAGATGTGCGCGAGGATGCGCTGCAGCAGCGGGTCGTACTGGCTGGCAGCGCGGCCGGCGTTGGAGTGCGAAACCTGCGTCGCCTTCTCCTGCAGGCTGGTGTAGGCCAGCAGGCGATACGGGTCTTCCTTCCATTCCGGATTGAAGCCGGCTTCGATGTATTCGTACTGCATCTGCTCCAGCGGGCGCAGATCGAAGACGCGGGCATCGCGGACGTAGTCGCGCAGCACGCAGCCGTGGCGGTCTTCCTCGGCGGTCCACAGATTGTTCCATTCGGCCCAGACGCCATCGTGGCCCATGTACTGGGCGACCAGCCGATGGAAGTGCGGCAGGCCTTCTTCGGTCAGCAGGTTCAGCGCGAGCGCGACGCGGACGCTGTCCGGCAGGCCGCGCGCACGCTCGCGCATGATCTTCAGCTCGGCGTCGTAGTCGATATCGGACAGGTCGCAGGCCGGCAGCAGTTCGCTCGGCATCCACAGCTTGCGGCTGTCGCGATGACGCTGCATGAACTCGGCCACTTGCGGCGCCACGGCATCGAGCACCTCACGCTGGGCGAGCAGGTCGGGGTTGACGGAGTTTGCGAGCATCACGGAAATCCTCGGTTCGGCGCATGACACAGCTAATACGCTGGTCAAAGTGTAGCCGGATTCAAAAGCGGACTGTCCAGTTCCGGATGCGGTCGGCCAGTCGGCGCGGCTAGCGGTTGCCGCTGCGGATCAGATCGAGAAATTCCTGACGCGTCCGCGGATCGTCGCGGAAACGGCCGATCATCATCGACGTGATCATGCTTGAGTTCTGCTTCTGTACGCCGCGCATCATGGCGCACAGATGCTTCGCTTCGATGACAACCGCGACGCCGACCGCGCCGGTCACGCGCTGGATCGACTCGCCGATCTGCTTGGTGAGGTTTTCCTGGATCTGCAGGCGCCGCGCATACATGTCGACGATGCGCGGGATCTTCGACAGGCCGATGACCTTGCCGCTCGGCAGGTAGGCAACATGCGCCTTGCCGATGAACGGCAGCAGGTGATGCTCGCACAGGGAGTACAGCTCGATGTCCTTGACGATGACCATCTCGTCGTTGCTCGACTCGAACACCGCGCCGTTGACGATTTCGTCGATGTCCTGCTCGTAGCCCTGGGTCAGGAATTCCATCGCCCGTGCCGCGCGGTGCGGCGTGCGCAGCAGGCCTTCGCGATCGGGGTTTTCGCCGATGGCTTCGATGATGGTGCGGAATTGTTCTTCCATGGTCTTCCATTGCGAACAAGGCCTTGCAGCCGGTTTCGCGAGTCGGTCGGACGCGCATTATTCCACGATGGGCGATATCGATTCTGTGGCGTCCGCCGTCGCGGCCTTACAATGCCCGCATGAGCAACCGGAAGGCCGCTGTCGAAGTCCGCGAGATCCCGATCGATCTGATCCGCCCGGGCAGTCAGCAGGCGCGCCGCAACTTCAACCCCGAGGCGCTGCGCGAGCTGGCCGAGAGCATCAAGGAATCCGGTGTCGTGCAGCCGGTCGTGCTGCGCACAAGGGTCTGGGGTTACGAGCTGCTGGCCGGCGAGCGCCGCTGGCGCGCGGCGCAGCAGGCCGGCCTGCATGAGCTGCCCGCCGTCATTCGCGACGATCTGTCGGATACCGAAGCCTTTGTCGTCGGCCTCATCGAGAACCTGCAGCGCGAGTCGCTGACGCCGATGGAGACCGCCGCCGGCCTCAAGCGCCTCGGCGAGCTGTTCAGCCTGACCCATGAAGAGATCGGCGAGCGCGTCGGCAAGTCGCGCGAATACGTCAGCAATACGCTGCGCCTGCTCAATCTGTCCGAGCCGGTGCAGGCCCTGGTCAATTCCGGACACCTCAATCCGGGGCACGCCAAGGTGCTGGCCGGCGTCGTGCTCGAGGAGCAGGTGCGCTGGGCCGATGAGGTGATCCGCCACAAGCTGTCGGTACGCCAGCTGGAGCGCAAGCTGGCGGCCACCCGCGACCGCAAGATCGTCTTCAAGCCGGCCAAGGCGGGCGACTGGAAGCTGCTCGAACGCGAGCTTTCGGATCTGCTGGCCTGTCCTGTGACTTTGCAGGCCGGGCGCGACGGCAAAGGTGAACTGCGCGTCAAGTTTCATTCCCTCGATGAACTCGACGGAGTGCTTGATCGCATTGGATATTCCGCCCGATGAGCCGCAGCCTGAATCTCCCGTGAACTTTATCTACAGATGACGGGGATAAGCTTGTGGATAAAGCCGATGTGCGACGCAACAAAGTGTGATGTTTGAAGGGCGCGCTACGGGCATGAACAAAAAGTTACCGTTTCAGGTCGGGGCTGTCACAAACGCCAGCGAGGTCCTCCGGTGGCCGGCGTGAGCGACCAGCTCGATCTGTTCCGCAGCGATTACCGGCTGCGCGAAAAGCTCAGCGACCGCGCGCGCAGCATCCGTCTGGAAGTCCGCCCCGATCGCGAAGTACTGCTGATTTATCCGCGTTGGGTGCCGCGTCGCGAGGCGCTGGAATTTCTTGCTTCGCGTGATGCCTGGGTGCGCGAGAAGCTCGACGAATACGCCGCGCGCGATGCCGGCAATCCCTTGCCGCCGCCGGCGCGCTGGGACGGCACCGACGAAATTCTCCTGCGCGGCCAACTGGTGCCGGTCTGCGTCGAGGCCGCCACCCTGAAGCGCGTGCAGGTGCGCGTCGAGACCGAGGCCATCACGATCTTCGCGCCGTCCGAAATCTGCCGAAGCGCGCACAAGCTGGAGCTGATCCTCAAGCGCGAGCTGATGCAGCGCGCCCAGGTCGACGCGCGGCGCATGCTCGATGAGGAAGCTGCCCGCCTGGGCGTGCGCTGGACCCATCTGCAGATTGCCGACCCGCAGACCCAATGGGGCAGTTGCAGCGCGGACGGCTCGATCTCGCTGTCCTGGCGCCTGATCATGGTGCCGCCGGTGGCATTCCGTTACGTGGTCATCCACGAGCTTTGCCATCTGGTCCACATGAACCATTCGGATCGCTTCTGGGCGCTGGTCGAAAAACAGATGCCCGACTATCTGCCGCACAAGCTGTGGCTGCGCGACCAAGGCGGACGCCTGCATCACTATCTGCCGAAGCGGCAGCGGCGCGCCTAGCCCGCAAAAGCATCGGGCAAAAAAGAACCCACCTGCTGGGGGGAGCCGGTGGGTTCTGGGACCCTGCGGGGGGAAGCAGGGTTGGGAGTGCCCGGTAGCGCTTGTTGGGGGCTGGCGGCTACCGGTGACTCCAGATTAATCCGCCGCCTTGAATCTTCGCTGAACGGATTGCTTCAGGTTCCGGGTCATGCAAAACGCCGCAATCCGCCGCGTTTTTTCAGGTGAACCAGCAGCAGCGAAACCGCGGCCGGCGTGATGCCGGCGATGCGCGCAGCCTGGCCAATGGTCTGCGGGCGATGGCTGATCAGCTTCTGGCGCACTTCGGTCGACAGGCCGGTGACTTCGGCGTAGTCCATTTCCAGCGGCAACGGCGCATTCTCGTAGCGGAGGTTGCGGTCGATCTCGGTCTGCTGGCGCTGGATGTAGCCGGCGTACTTCGCCTCGATCTCGACTTGCTCGGCCACCACCGCGGCGGTGTCCTGCGGCACCAGGCCCAGCTGCTGGAGCGTCGCGTAACTGCCTTCCGGGCGGCGCAGCAGGTCGAGGCCGGACAGGCCGCTGTCGTTCGGCGGCTCGCCGAAGATGCCGACGATGGCCGGATCGCGCAGCTGCGCAGGCTTCAGCCACAGCGACTTCAGGCGTTCGCGTTCACTGGCGATGGCTTCGCGTTTGGCGTCGAAGGCCGCCCAGCGTGCATCGTCGACCAGACCCAGCTCGCGGCCGGTCGTCGTCAGGCGCAGGTCGGCATTGTCTTCGCGCAGCAGCAGGCGGTGCTCGGCGCGCGAGGTGAACATGCGGTACGGCTCGCTGGTGCCGCGCGTGATGAGGTCGTCGACCAGTACGCCGATGTAAGCCTCGTGGCGCAGCGGCGTCCAGCTCGGCAGCTCGCGCGCCTTGCGCGCGGCGTTGATGCCGGCGAGCAGACCCTGTGCCGCGGCCTCTTCGTAGCCGGTCGTGCCGTTGATCTGGCCGGCGAAGAACAGGCCCGGCAGCGGCTTGGTTTCCAGCGAGGACTGCAGATCGCGCGGATCGAAGTAGTCGTACTCGATGGCATAGCCGGGCCGTGTGATGCGCACGTTCTCGAGGCCGACCATGCTGCGGACGAAGCGCTCCTGCACGTCGTAGGGCATCGAGGTCGAGATGCCGTTCGGGTAGATCTCGCGGGTGTTCAGGCCTTCCGGTTCGAGGAAGATCTGGTGGCGGTCCTTGTCGGCGAAACGGTTGACCTTGTCCTCGATGCTCGGGCAGTAGCGCGGCCCAGTGCCTTCGATGACGCCGGTAAACATCGGCGAACGGTCGAACGCGCCGCGGATGATGTCGTGGGTTTGCGTGTTGGTGTAGGTGATGTGGCAGCTGATCTGGCGCGGCTGGTCGGCGTGCGAGCCGACGAACGAGAACACCGGACGCGGCGTGTCGCCCGGCTGCTCGGCGAGCACTGACCAGTCGATCGTGCGGCCATCGAGGCGCGGCGGCGTGCCGGTCTTCAGGCGCCCGACGCGCGGATGCAATTCACGCAGGCGCGCAGCGAGCGGCAACGACGGTGCATCGCCGGCGCGTCCGCCAGCGTGATTGGTCAGGCCGACATGGATGCGGCCGCCGAGGAAAGTGCCGGTCGTCAGCACGACGCTGCGCGAGAAGAAGCGCAGGCCGAGTTTGGTGACGACGCCACACACCGCGCCGTGCTCGACGATCAGGTCTTCGACTTCTTGCTGGAACAGCGTCAGGTTCGGCTGGTTTTCCAGCGCGCTGCGCACATACGCCTTGTACAGCGCGCGATCGGCCTGGGCGCGGGTCGCGCGCACGGCGGGGCCTTTCGAGCCATTGAGGGTGCGGAACTGGATGCCGGCATGGTCGGCGGCGCGCGCCATGATGCCGCCGAGCGCGTCGATCTCCTTGACCAGATGGCCCTTGCCGATGCCGCCGATGGCCGGGTTGCAGGACATCTGCCCCAGCGTCTCGATGTTCTGCGTGATCAGCAGCGTCGCGCAGCCCATGCGCGCAGCCGCCAGCGCCGCCTCGGTGCCGGCATGGCCGCCGCCGACAACGATGACTTCAAAGCTGTGCTGATCCGACATGAGAGAACTTGAGGTGCCGCGGAAAGGGCGGTGATTTTATGCTCACCGAGCAGATTTGCGTAGCCCGGGTGAAACCTGGGTTGGACCCGGGCTACAGGGCCTGCAGATCAGGTTCGACAAACTGCTGGCGAGCCGTATCGCTGTGCAGCCTCGCATCGGAGTAGTGCCTTGCGAGCACGGCGCGTGCGTCGGCGAGCAGATCGGCGTTTGCCGCAGCAAAAGCCGGCCAGTCCGCTGCGTCATCACCCATCCGCGCATGGATCAGCCGCAGCAGCGCCATCGTCAGCGTGTGGTGGTATTTGTCAGCCGCGCCGAGGTGCGCGACATAGCCCTTGATCAGACCGACAAAGCGCATCGACGCGGCATCGAGCGGCTGTTCGCGCAGGCACTGCCAGGCGGCGCAGACGTGGGCACGGTGATCGAAAGCGGCCGGCGGCAGCGTGCGGTCGCTGAGGCCGGCGATGAGCTCCGCGCCGGTCAGAACGGAATTTTTCCGGTCAGCGTCTGCCACCACATCTTCCAGTCGCCGAGGTAGGACTTCCAGGGATACTGGAAGGTGGCGGGCTTGTTGTGCTCGAAATAGAAATGCCCGACCCAGGCAAACGCGTAGCCCTGCACGAAGGCCACCGCGATCAGCCACCAGGTCTGCGTTGCGATCGCGTAGGCGACCAGGCACAGGCCCAGCGTCGAGCCGACGAAATGCAGGCGCCGGCAGGTGCGGTTGGAATGCTCCTGCAGGTAGTACGGATAGAACTCTTCGAAGGTCTTGTAGCTGGTTTGTGCTGGGGTGGACGTGCTCATCGCCGGCTCCTCTAAAGCGGATGGCCTCAGTATAGAAGTGACGCCGGGGGCTGCAATGGTGATATCGCATCCAAGCCCATATGCTGACGGCCCATGAAAATCGCCATCTTGTCGCGCAACCGTCGCCTGTATTCGACCCGCCGTCTGGTCGAGGCGGTGACCGCGCGCGGGCACCAGGTGCAGGTGATCGACGTGCTGCGCTGTTACATGAACATCCAGCCCGGCCGGCCGGAGATCTGGGTCGGCAAGCGGCGTCTCAGCGGGTTCGATGCGGTGATTCCGCGCATCGGCGCGTCGGTGACGTTTTACGGGACCGCCGTCGTGCGGCAGTTCGAGATGATGGGCGTCTACTCGGTCAACGAGTCGGTCGCCATCACGCGCGCCCGCGACAAGCTGCGCGCCTTGCAGCTGCTCGCCCGCAAGGGCATCGGCATGCCGGCCACCGGCTTTGCCCACTCGCCGGACGATACCCAGGGCCTGATCGGCCTGGTCGGCGGCGCGCCGATGGTGATCAAGCTGGTCGAGGGTTCGCACGGGCAGGGCGTCGTGCTCGCCGAAACGCCGCAGGCGGCGAACTCGGTCATCGACGCGTTCCGCGGGCTCGACGCCTATTTCCTGGTGCAGAACTTCGTCGCCGAGGCTGGCGGCGCCGACATCCGCTGCCTGGTCGTCGGCGACAAGGTCGTCGCGGCGATGCGGCGGGTCGCCAAGGACGGCGACTTTCGCGCCAACCTGCATCGCGGCGGGCGCGCCGAGCCGGTGCAGATCACCGCCGAAGAACGCCGCATCGCGCTGCGTGCCGCGAGGATCATCGGGCTCAATGTCGCCGGTGTCGACCTGCTGCGCACGCGGCAGGGGCCGATGATCATGGAGGTGAATTCCTCGCCGGGCCTGGAAGGCATCGAGGCGGCGTCCGGCGTCGATGTGGCGATGAAGATCGTCGAGTTCATCGAGACCAACGCGCAGCCGCACAAGACCAAGACGCGCGGCCGCGGCTGAAGCTGCTCCGCAACTAGCGGCGGCGCAGCGCGGCGCCGAGGCCCAGTCCTGCCAGCAGCGCCAGCGACAGGCCGCCAGCGCCGAAGCGGCCCGCGTCGCCGGGTTCGTTCGGCGGCGGCTCCGGCTGCTCGTCGGCCTTCAGCTGCACGCCGCGTGTGCCCGTCGGTTCCCAGGTATCGCCGGGGCCGTCCTTGCTGGTGACGCGTCCGGCGATGCCGGGGCAGCCACGCTCGAAGCCGGCGGGGTTGCCGCGTTCGGCCGCCGCAACGCCGTTGCCGGTTTCGTCGATCGCGGCGCGCAACAGGTCGGGGTTGTTGGTGAAGATGCCGTCGACGCCGAGCTGCAGCAGGCGGTCCATTTGCTGACGCGTGTTGACCGTCCAGGTGTGGACGTCGTGGCCGCCGTCGTGGAAGCGCTGCACCATGCCCGGGTCGAGCAGGATCGCCGCGGCGTTCGGGGCGAACGCGTCGATGTAGTCCGGACCGTCGCCGGCCTGTATCCAGGGCCTGGTCGTGCCGTTCGGCGTCGCGAACAGGAAAGCCGTGGGGATGGTGCTGGTCAGGCCTTTCATCCGCTCCAGACTGCCGGCGTCGAAGCTCTGCAGCAGCACGGTCGAGCTCTGCACGTTGCCGTTGCCGAGGTCGCCGGTCGCGATCAGGCCCTTGCGGGTCAGCAACTCGAAGAAGATCTGTTCGGCGCGACCGCCGGCGGAGTCCTTGGTCTCGACGTGGAAGCGCATCCGCGGGTTGATGCGCAGGTAGCAATCGAGCTGTTCCTCGAGCGGCACGATGTGAGCGCCGGCGTACTCGGGCCTGGCACTGCCCGGATTGGCGGCATTGAACCAGCTACCGAAGTCCATCTGGCGCAGTTCGGCCAGCGTGTAGCTGTCGACCCGGCCGCTGCTGCTGCCGCCGGTCGTGCGGTCGACCGTCTCGTCGTGGATGCACACCGGCACCTCGTCCTTCGACAGGATCAGGTCGCATTCGATCATGTCGGCGTCCTGCTCGATGGCCAGATCGTAGGCAAAGAACGTGTGCTCGGGCGCGTACGCCGAAGCGCCGCGATGCGCGATGGAGATTTGCGCGGCGGCGGCGGGCAGGGCGCAAAGAGCGAGGCAGAAGGCGAGCAGGCGCGGCATGGCATTCATCGGAATTCGGGAAATCCTTGCAGTGTGTAAGCCGCATGTGAAAGGCCGGTGACGCGACCGCTGGCGCACTGCGGACGCTACGCAATGTCGCGGCGCAGCATGAACTAACAGTCGGCCTAACAGGATCGCTAACTGCGAATCAGCTGCGATTTCAGCCATGCGGAGCTGTTCGGCTGAGGAAATTCATGGCAGACGTTTCGGCGTTGCCGCATTACAATATGCGTTGTTATCACCCTTCAACGTCGTCGATCAGCCGGAGCAAGCCATGGATTTTGGCCAGCTGGCGCTGTATGCAGCCTTGGTCTTGGGTCTTTGTGTGGTCATGCTCGGACTGTCTTCAGTTCTCGGGCAGAAGACCCGTTTGTCCGAATCCGGGGCTGAAGCTTACGAGTCCGGCATCATTTCCACCGGCGGTGCCCGCTATCGCCTTTCGGCGAAGTTTTACCTGGTCGCCGTGTTTTTCGTGATTTTCGACCTCGAAGCCGTCTATGTGCTGGCTTGGGGCGTCGCCGCGCGCGAAGCCGGCTGGGCCGGCTATATCGAGATCATGGTGTTCCTGACCCTGCTGCTGGTCGCGCTCGTCTATCTGTGGCGGACTGGCGCGCTGGATTGGGCACCGAAGGCGCAGAAAGCCTCCGACCGTCATTACTAAGGGACTCGTCCGCGCATATGGAATATAGCCTCAAGCGCATGGACCAGCCTGGGTCCGCGCCGTCCATCGAAGAAGAAGTCCGCAAGAGCATTTTCCTCGGCCGCCTCGAAGACATGGCGCAGGCCGCGGTGAACTGGGGTCGCAAGAACTCGCTGTGGCCGTTCAACTTCGGCCTGTCGTGCTGCTACGTCGAAATGGCGACCGCCTTCACCAGCCAGCACGACCTCGCGCGTTTCGGCTCGGAAGTCATCCGCGCGACGCCGCGCCAGTCGGACGTCATCGTCATCTCCGGCACGCCGTTCCTGAAGATGGCGCCGGTCATCAAGCGTCTGTACGAACAGATGCTGGAGCCGAAGTGGGTCATCTCGATGGGCTCCTGCGCCAATTCCGGCGGCATGTACGACATCTACTCGGTCGTCCAGGGCGTCGACACGATCCTGCCGGTCGACGTCTATATCTCCGGGTGCCCTCCGCGTCCGGAAGCGTTTCTCGAAGCGCTGATCCTGCTGCAGAACTCGATCCAGAAAGAGCGCCGCCCGCTGTCGTGGGTGGTCGGTCCGCAGGGCGTGACCCAGGTGCCCAAGCTGTCGATGCGCGACGCCAAACATGCCGAGCGCATGGCGGCGACGGATCTGCGCACGCCGGATCAGGTGTAAGCGCATGAATGCAGCGGTCGTCAACGCGCAGACAGAGCGAGTCATCGCCGCGCTGGTCGAGCAATTCCACGCTGACATCATCAGCGAGCAGAAGACTGCCGACGGTATCCCGACGGTGTGGGTCAAGGCGGCGCGCGCGCCGGCCGTGCTCAAGTGGCTGAAGCACGGCATCAACCAGCCGTACAAGATGCTGTACGACCTGACGGCGGTCGACGAGCGCACGCGTCAGCATCGGGCCGGCCTGCCGCCGGCGGATTTCACGGTGGTCTATCACCTGACGTCCTTCGAGCGGAACAGCGACATCCGCATCAAGGTGCCGCTGCTCGGTGAAACGCCGAGCCTGCCATCGATCTCCAGCCTGTGGCTCAACGCCAACTGGTACGAGCGCGAAGTCTGGGATCTGTTCGGCATCGTTTTCGAAGGTCATCCGAACCTGTCGCGCATCATGATGCCGCCGACCTGGGTCGGTCATCCGCTGCGCAAGGACCACTATGCGCGCGCGACCGAAGCGCCGCCGCTGGTCATGGATCAGGCGCGTGTCGATCTCGAGCAGGAAGCGCTGAAGATCGATCCGGCGAAGTGGGGCATGAAACTCGCCGACGAAGACCATGACTACATGGTGCTCAATCTCGGCCCCAACCATCCCAGCGTGCACGGTGCGTTCCGCATCATGCTGCAGCTCGATGGCGAAGAGATCGTGCAGGCGGTGCCGGATATCGGTTACCACCACCGCGGCGCCGAGAAGATGGGCGAGCGCCAGTCCTGGCACAGTTTCATTCCGTATACCGATCGCATCGACTATCTCGGCGGGGTGATGAACAACCTGCCGTACGTGATGGCGATCGAGAAGATGGCCGGCATCAAGGTGCCGGAACGTGCGCAAACGATCCGCATCATGATGTCGGAGTTCTTCCGCATCACTTCGCACCTGCTGTTCTACGGCACGTTTGCGCAGGACGTCGGCAGCATGTCGCCGGTGTTCTATATGTTCGTCGACCGCCAGAAGGCCTACGACGTCATCGAGGCCGTCACCGGTTTCCGCATGCATCCGGCGTGGTTCCGCATCGGTGGCGTCGCCGCCGATCTGCCGAAGGGTTGGGAGAAGCTGGTCCAGGAATTCCTCGACTGGATGCCCAAGCGCCTGAAGGACTACGACAAGATGGCGATGCGCAACACCATCTTGAAGCGCCGTTGCATCGGCATCGGCAAATACAACACCGAAGAAGCGATCGAGTGGGGCGTGACGGGTCCGGGCCTGCGCGCGACCGGCATGGCCTGGGACTACCGCAAGGCGCGTCCGTATTCGGGCTACGAGAACTTCGACTTCGAAGTGCCGACTGCCAACGGCGGCGATGTCTACGACCGCTGCGTGGTGCGCATCGAGGAAATCCGCCAGTCGCTGCGCATCATCGAGCAGTGCATGAAGAACATGCCGGCCGGCGATTACAAGGCGCGCCATCCGCTGACGACGCCGCCGATCAAGGACAACTCGATGCAGGACATCGAGACCCTGATCAACCACTTCCTCAACGTCTCGTGGGGTCCGGTGATTCCGGCCGGCGAGTGCACGATGACGGTCGAAGCGACCAAGGGCCTCAACAGCTACTACCTGACGTCCGACGCCAGCACGATGAGTTATCGCACGCGCATCCGTACGCCGAGCTTCGCGCACCTGCAGATGATTCCGTATATCTCGCGCGGCCTGATGGTGCCCGACCTCATCGCGATCATCGCCAGCATCGACTTCGTCATGGCCGACGTCGACCGGTAACGAACCATGCTCAGTCTCCAAGAACTCAAGGAAATCGAACACGAGCTGGCGCACTACGAGCAGCCGTCCGCGGCGACGATCGAAGCGCTGAAGATCGTGCAGAAGCATCGCGGCTGGGTCAGCGACGAAGCCGTCGCCGCCATCGCGCAGACGCTCGGCTCGACGCCGGCGACGGTCGATGCCGTCGCGACTTTCTACAATCTCATCTACCGCCGCCCGGTCGGCAAGCACGTCATCCACGTCTGCGACTCGGTGTCGTGCTGGATGCTCGGCCAACCGCGTCTGACCGAGCTGCTCGAACAGCGCCTCGGCATCAAGACCGGCCAGACCACGGCCGATGGCCGTTTCACGCTGCTGCCGATCTGCTGTCTCGGTACCTGCGACCGCGCGCCAGCGATGCTCGTTGGCGAAGACACTCATCGTGATCTCGAATCCGTGGACGCCGCGCGTCTGGATTCGATTCTGGAGCGCTATAAATAATGACCGCGCGCCAATCGCCACCGACCAAGCCGCTGACCGAGCGCATCCGCCCGGATCACGCGCCGTACAACCTGGCCGAATACGAGAAGCACGGTGGCTTCCAGGGCCTGCGCATCGCGCTGAAGATGGCCAACCGCGATGTCACCGCGCTGATCAAGACCGCCGGCCTGCGTGGCCGCGGCGGCGCCGGTTTCCCGACCGGTGTGAAGTGGGGTCTGGTGCCGATGGGCCCGGACGCGCCGAAGCAGAAATACATCGTCGCCAACGGCGACGAGATGGAGCCAGGTACGTTCAAGGACCGCCTGCTGCTCGAAGGCGATCCCATGCAGTTCATCGAAGGCATGATCATCGGCGGTTATGCGATCGGTGCTTCGATCGGCTACATCTTCCTGCGCGCCGAATACGTCGTTGCCGCCGACCGTCTGCGCAAGGCGATCGACGAGTGCAAGTCGCGCAAGCTGCTCGGCGAGAACATTCTCGGTTCGGGTTTTGACTTCGAACTGCATCTGCACACCAGCGCCGGCCGCTACATCTGCGGCGAAGAAACCGCGCTGATCTCCTCGCTCGAAGGCAAGCGTGCGGTGCCCCGCGCGAAGCCGCCGTTCCCAGCGACTGCCGGCCTGTTCGGCAAGCCGACGGTCGTCAACAACATCGAAACCCTGTGCAACGTCCCGCACATCATTCACTACGGCAGCGACTGGTACGCCAAGCTGTCGAAGTGCAAGGACGGCGGCACCAAGCTCTACGGCGCGTCCGGCAAGGTTCGCCGGCCGGGCACCTGGGAACTGCCGATGGGCACGACGGTGCGCGAGCTGATCGACGTCCATGCCGGCGGCATGCGCGAAGGTCTCAAGCTGCGCGGCTTCCTGCCGGGCGGCGCCAGTACCGATTTCCTGACCGTCGACCATCTCGATCTGTCGATGGACTTCGACACGATCGGCAAGGCCGGTTCGCGCATGGGCACCGGGCAGCTGATCGTGCTCGACGACCAGACCGATGTGGTCGCGATGGTGCGCAATCTGCAGAAGTTCTTCGCGCGCGAATCCTGCGGCTGGTGCACGCCGTGCCGCGATGGCCTGCCGTGGACCGAGAAGATTCTCGCCGGCATGGAAGCCGGGCAAGGTCGGCCGGCGGACATCGGCCTGCTACAGCAGCAGACCCGGCTGCTCGGGCCTGGCCGCACGTTCTGCGCGCATGCGCCGGGTGCGATGGAACCGCTGCAGAGCGCGCTCAAGTATTTCCGCGCGGACTTCGATCGCGCGGCCAAGGTCGCAGCCCCTGCGCCGGTGGTGGAGGTGAAAGCATGAGCGCGCGACACGGTGTTTTGCGCGTAGCGCAAATGGGTGCGGGAGCGTGCTCACTCATGCGAGTCAATCATTTTTCGAGCCGCGCAAAGGTGAAAGCATGAGCGCCGGTGACGCCAAGCCAGTGAATGACGCCGCAACGGCGATGATCGAGATCGACGGCCAGCGCTATCAGGTCGATCCGAAGCGCAACCTGCTGGAAGTCGCGCTGGAGCAGGGCCTCGATCTGCCGTACTTCTGCTGGCATCCGGAGCTCGGTTCGGTCGGTGCCTGCCGTCAGTGCGCGGTCACCCAGTTCCGCGACGAGAACGATACGACCGGCCGCGTCGTCATGGCCTGCATGACGCCCTGCACGGACAAGACCCGCGTTTCGATCGAACACGCCGACGCCGCCGAAATGCGCGAGGCAGTCATCGAACTGCTGATGACCAATCATCCGCATGACTGCCCGGTCTGCGAAGAAGGCGGTCAATGTCATCTGCAGGACATGACCTTGATGAGCGGCCACAACTATCGCCGCTATCGCTACACCAAGCGCACCCACGTCAATCAGGACCTCGGGCCGTTCGTCGGCCACGAGATGAACCGCTGCATCAGCTGCTACCGCTGCGTGCGGTTCTACCGCGAGTATGCGGGCGGCGACGACCTGAACGTTTTCTCGTCGGCGAGCAACGTCTATTTTGGCCGCGCCGAAAGCGGCACGCTGGAAAGCCCGTTCTCCGGCAACCTCGCCGAGGTCTGCCCGACCGGCGTGTTCACCGACAAGACCTACAGCGAGTCGTACACGCGCAAGTGGGATCTGGCGCAGGCGCCGAGCATCTGCGCCGGCTGTTCGACGGGCTGCAACACGATGCCGGGCGAACGCTACGGCGCGATCAAGCGCATCGAGAACCGCTACAACAGTGCGGTCAACGGCTACTTCCTCTGCGATCGCGGTCGCTATGGCTACCAGCACGCCAACGCCGAAGACCGTCCGCGCAGCGCGCTGCTGCGCGGCGATGAAGCGACGACGGCGGTGATGCTCGACAGCGAGGCCGCGCTTGCGCAGCTCGCGACCTGGGTCGCGGCCGGACACGTCGTCGGCGTCGGTTCGCCGCGCGCGTCGCTGGAAGCCAACCACGCGCTGCGATCGTTGGTCGGCCAGCAGAATTTCCACCGCGGTACCGCATCGCTCGACAGCACGCTCGATACGCTGGCACTGGAAATCCTCGAAAGCACCTCGGCGAACATCGCCAGCGTCGCCGATATCGAACAGGCCGACGCGGTGCTGATCCTCGGTGAAGACCTGCTGGAGACCAGTGCGCGCCTCGCGCTCGCGGTGCGTCAGGCGACGCGCCAGGCCAGCTTCCAGATGGCCGACAAGGCCAATGTGCCGCGCTGGCAGGATCACTCGGTGCGCCTGCTTGCGCAGGACGTGCGCAGCCCGCTGTTCATCTGCACGCCGGACGCCACCGATCTCGACGATATCGCCGCACGCACGCTGCGTGCAGCGCCGCAGCGCATCGCCGCGCTGGGCCAGGAAATCGTTCACCAGCTCGACTACACGCAGCCGCGGGCGACCGGCCTGTCCGACGACGACATGCATCTCGCGCATACGATCGCCGAAACGCTGAAGGGCGCGCAGCGGCCGCTGATCATCAGCGGCAGCTCGAGTGCTTCGGCGGCCGTGCTGCAGGCGGCGGCGAATCTGTGCACCGCGCTGACCAAGGCCGGTCGTACGCCATCGATTGCGTTGCCGCTCGCCGAAGCCAACAGCCTGGGTGCTGCCATGCTTGGCGGCGCCGATCTCGACGCCGCGCTGGCCCGCATCGAGGCCGGCGAGATCGATACGCTGGTCGTGGTCGAGAACAATCTCTACCGCCGCGTCGATGCGCCGCGCCTCGGTGCCGCGCTGAAGAAGATCAAGAACCTCGTCGTCATCGACTCGATCGCGACGCCGCTGGTCGCCGCCGCGAATCTCGTGCTGCCGGCCGGCAGCTTCGCCGAGGCCGACGGCACGCTGGTCAACTTCGAAGGCCGTGCGCAGCGCTACTTCCGCGTCATGCAGTCGACGACGACGCAGACCGAGGAATCCTGGCGCTGGCTGCAGAAGGCCGCGAGCCGCCTGCACAACATGGCGGATGTTGCGGGCGAAGGCTTCGACGAACTGACCGCCAGCTGCGCGGCCAGCGATGCGCGCCTCGCCGACATCGTCAACACCGCACCGGGCGCACGCTTCCGCATCGTCGGTAATCGCATTCCGCGCCAGTCGCATCGTTCCAGCGGCCGCACGGCGATGCATGCCAACCGCACCATGAACGAGCCGCGGCCGGTGCAGGACCACGATTCGCCGCTGGCATTCTCGATGGAAGGCCAGCGCACGGGTGCGCCGCCGTCGGAGATCCCGATCTTCTGGGCGCCGAAGTGGAACTCGAACCAGGCGGTCAACAAGTTCCAGGCCGAGATCGGCGGTCCGCTCAAGGGCGGCGATCCGGGCGTGCGCCTGATCAAGCCGAAAGCAACGGGCGCCTATTACGAGCGTGCGGCGAATTCGCAGAGTGAAGGCCTGCAGCAGGTCTGGCTCTATGAACTGTTCGGCTCGGAAGAGCTGTCGGTGCGCGGCCCGGCGATCGCCGGCCGGGTGCCGGCGCCGTATGTCGTCCTCAATCCGGAAACCGCCAAGAAGCTCGGCTTCAGCGCCGGCACCGTGCTGCGCCTGGATTCGAGCGGCCAGTCCTGGCAGGCGCAGCTGCGCGTCAGCGACAGCCTGCCGGCGGAACTGATCGGCGTGCCGCGCGGCGTGCCGGGCGTGCCGGTCAATGCGATCGGTGCCGGCCTCAACATCCTGGGGTCGCAAGCATGACGCTGCAATCGATCCTGATGGTTGTGGCGATCCTGCTCAGCGTCGTCGTCGTCGCTGCGCTGCTGATCTGGGTCGAGCGCCGCATGCTCGGCGTCTGGCAGGACCGCTGGGGTCCGAACCGCGTCGGTTTCCTCGGCCTCGGTCAGGTCGTCGCCGACATGATCAAGATCTTCACCAAGGACGACTGGATCCCACCGTTCGCCGATCGCGTCGTGTTCACGTTCGCGCCGGCGATTGTCATGGCGACGATCCTGCTGGCGTTCGCCGTCGTGCCGGTTGCGCCGGGCGTCAGCGTGGCGGGCGACTGGAACGTCGGCATCCTGTTCGTGCTCGGCATGACCTCGCTGGCGGTCTATTCGGTGATGCTCGGCGGCTGGGCCTCGAACAGCAAGTACTCGCTGCTCGGCGCGATCCGCGCGACGGCGCAGTCGATCGCCTATGAAGTGTTCATGGGCCTCGCGCTGCTCGGCGTTGTCATCCAGGCGGGCTCGTTCAGCCTCAACGACATCGTGCTCGCGCAGCAGGACGGCTGGTTCATCCTGACCCAGGGTCTCGGCTTCATCATCTTCATGATCGCCGGCCTGGCAGAGACGCACCGTCTGCCGTTGGACCTGCCGGAGGCCGAGCATGAACTCGCCGCCGGCTTCCACACCGAATATTCGGGCATGAAGTTCGGCATGTTCTTCGTCGGCGAATACGTGTCGGTGATCCTCGCCTCGTCGCTGCTGACGACGCTGTACTTCGGCGGCTGGCTCGGCCCCGATTTCGGTCTGACCCTGTTCGGCTGGCACTTCATGCCGCTGATCTGGTTCTGCATCAAGACCGGCGGCTTCATCCTGTTCTTCATTCTTCTGCGCGGCGCGATCCCGCGTCCGCGCTACGACCAGCTGATGCGTTTCGGCTGGCTGGTCCTGTTGCCGCTGGCGCTGCTCAACACCGCAGTCACGGGTGCGCTGGTGCTGTCCGGAGTCATCAAATGAGTGGCCTGAAGCTGGTGATCGAAGGCTTCCTGACCCAGTGTCTGTCGCTGTGGCAGGTGTTTGCCCACATGTTCCAGCCGCGGTCGGTCGTCAACTACCCGGAAGAAAAACCGTACCTCGCGCCGCGCTATCGCGGCCGCATCGTGCTGACCCGCGATCCGAACGGCGAAGAGCGCTGCGTCGCCTGCAATCTGTGCGCGGTGGCCTGCCCGGTCGGTTGCATCGCGCTGCAGAAGGCCGAGAAGCCGGATGGCCGCTGGTATCCGGAATTCTTCCGCATCAATTTCTCCCGCTGCATCTATTGCGGCATGTGCGAGGAAGCCTGTCCGACCTACGCGATCCAGCTGACGCCGGATTACGAGATGGCCGAGTACGACCGCAAGAACATGGTCTACGAAAAGGAACATCTGCTGATCGCCGGCCAAGGCAAGCAGCCGGGCTACAGCTTCTACAACGTCGCCGGCATGGCGATCGCCGGCAAGCCCAAGGGCGCGGCGCAGAACGAATCGGCGCCGGTCGATGTGCGGAGCCTGATGCCGTGATCGACTTCTTCTACGGTTCCTCGCTCGTCGCGATTGCGGCAACCATCATGGCGATCACGCGCGCACACCCGGTGCATGCACTGCTGTACCTGATCCTGTCGCTGCTGGCGGTTGCCGGAATGATGCTCGCCCTCGGCGCGCCGTTTGCCGCGATGCTCGAAGTGATGGTGTATGCCGGCGCGATCATCGTGCTGTTCGTGTTCGTCGTCATGTTGCTCAATCTCGGTCCCGGTGTCGGCGACCAGGAGCGCCAGTGGCTGAAGCCGCGCGTCTGGCTGGGCCCCGGCCTGCTCGCCGGTGCGTTGCTCGCGCAGCTGCTTTACGCGATGGCCGGCAGCACGCATGCCACGCCGGGCATCGAGGTCGACGCCAAGGCGGTCGGTATCGCCCTGTACGGGCCTTATCTGCTGGCTGTGGAGCTGGGTTCGATGCTGCTGCTCGCGGGACTCATTTCGGCGTATCACCTGGGTCGTCGCGAGCCTGTGCGCGGAGAAAACAAATGAGCGCCATTCCTCTCGCTCACGCGCTCGGCGTCTGCGCCGCGCTGTTCGCGCTGGGCGCGATCGGCCTGCTGGTGCGCCGCGGGCTGCTGTTCTCGCTGATGTGCCTGGAAATCATGCTCAACGCGACCGGCCTGGCGTTCATCGTCGCCGGCAGCCGCTGGGCACAGCCGGACGGCCAGATCATGTTCCTGATCGTGCTGACGCTCGCCGCCGCTGAAGTGGCGGTCGGCCTCGCCCTGTTGCTGCAGATTCACCTGCGCTTCAAGACCCTCGACCCGGATGCGCTGAGCCGGATGAAAGCATGACGACGACTGCGCTCCCTCTGCATTGGATCGTTCTGGCGCCGCTGATCAGCGCCGCGCTGCTGCTGTTATGGCGGACCATGCCGCGTGCACTGGCAACGACGCTCGCCGTCGGTTCGGTCAGCGCCAGTGCGGTCATGACTGCGATCGTCGGCTGGCAGTGGCTGCAGGCGCCGCAGCCGGTCACCGAAGTGCTGTGGATGTGGCTGCAGCTCGAAAACTTCACGCCGCGCATTGCCCTGCATCTGGACGGCCTGTCGCTGACGATGACTGGCGTCATCACCGGCGTCGGTGCGCTGATCCACAGCTATGCGTCCGGCTACATGCGCGAAGACGCCAACTACCAGAAGTTCTTCGCGTACACGAACCTGTTCATCGCGATGATGTTGCTGCTGGTGCTCGGCGACAACCTGCTGCTGGTCTACCTCGGTTGGGAAGGCGTCGGCCTGTGCTCGTACTTCCTGATCGGTTTCTGGAACGACAACCCGGAGAACGGCGCCGCTGCGCGCAAGGCCTTCATCACGACGCGCGTCGGCGATACCGCGATGGCGATCGGCCTATTCCTGCTGTACCGCGAAGTCCAGTCGCTCGACATCAGCGTGATCCTCGCCGCGGCGCCGACGCTGTGGGCCAATGACCCGACGATGCCGACGATCATTTCGCTGCTGATCCTCGGCGGTGCGGTCGGCAAGTCCGCGCAGCTGCCGCTGCAGGCCTGGTTGCCGGACGCGATGGCTGGCCCGACGCCGGTCTCCGCGCTGATCCATGCGGCAACGATGGTGACCGCGGGCGTCTATCTCGTCGCACGCCTCAATGGCCTGTTCCTCGCTGCGCCGGATGCACTGATGGTCGTCGGCTGGATAGGCGCGATCACGCTGCTGCTCGCCGGCGGCGCCGCGCTGGCGCAGAGCGACATCAAGCGCGTGCTGGCGTACTCGACGATGTCGCAGATCGGCTACATGTTCATGGCGCTCGGCGCCGGTGCCTGGGAAGCGGCGATCTTCCATCTGATGACGCACGCGTTCTTCAAGGCGCTGCTGTTCCTCGCGTCGGGCAGCGTGATCCTCGCCTGCCACCACGAGCAGGACATCTTCAAGATGGGCGGGCTGCGCAAGCACCTGCCGATCGCGTTCTGGAGTTTCGTCATCGGCGGCTCGGCGCTCGCGGCATTGCCGATCGTCACCGCCGGCTTCTGGAGCAAGGAAGAGATCCTCGCCGGCGCCTTCGGCGGCGGCCACCTCGCGTGGTGGGGCATGGGTACGGTCTGCGCGTTCCTGACTGCGCTGTACACCTTCCGCCTGATCTTCATCGTCTTCTTCGGCGGCGAGAAGATTCATGCCCATGACGAAGACAACCACCGCATGCGCGCGCCGCTCATCGTGCTGATGATCCTGTCGCTGACCGGCGGCCTGATCAGCCTGCCGCTGACCGGCCTGCTGCCGGAAGCGCACGAGATGGCGGTGCACTGGCCGGAGTACGTCGCGGTCGCCGCGGGTCTGATCGGTATCTTCCTCGCCTGGCGCTGGTACGGCCAGGGCGCGACGGAAGCGCCGAAGGAAACCGCATTGCGCGCGCTCGCCCGCAGCGGCTGGGGCTTCGATGCCCTGTACGACACGCTCTTCGTCAAGCCGCTGTACGCACTGGCGCGGGTCAACCGCAACGACATCATCGACAAGATGTACGACTCAATGGCGCACGCAGTGACAGCGCTGCACAAGGTTTCGCTGCGGCCGCAGACCGGCCGCATGCGTTGGTATGTGGCGGCGATGCTGGCAGGCGTCGTACTGATGCTTGGAGCTGCGCAATGGGCATGAGTCCCTGGTTGTTGCCCGCACTGATCGCGATCCCGTTCCTCGGCGGCATCCTCGCCTGGGTCGCGGAGCGCTTCTCGCTGACCTGGCCGCGCTGGATCGGCCTGCTGTCGATGGCCGCGACCTGCGTGCTGGCGATCTGGATCTGGGGGCACGCCGACACGCCGGGCATCATCCCGGTGCACGGCACGCCGCAGTTCCTGATCGAGTTCCGCATGGACTGGATTCCGCGCTGGGGCGTCAGCTTCCATCTCGGTCTCGATGGCCTCGGTCTGCTGATGATCCTGCTGACCGGCGTGCTCGGTGTGCTGTCGGTCGCCTGCTCCTGGCGTGAAATTCAGCAGTACGTCGGCTTCTTCCATCTGAACCTGCTGTGGAACCTCGCCGGCGTCATGGGCGTGTTCATGGCGCTCGATCTCTTCCTGTTCTTCGTGTTCTGGGAAGCGATGCTGGTGCCGATGTACTTCCTGATCGCGTTGTGGGGGCACTCCAGCCGCGGCGGCCGCTCGCGCGTGTACGCGGCGACCAAGTTCTTCCTGTTCACGCAGGCCGCCGGCCTGCTGATGCTGGTCGCGATCCTGGCGCTGGTCTGGCTGCACCGGCAGACGACCGGCAATTGGACCTTCAATTACCTCGACCTGCTCTACACCCAGCTGTCGCCGACGATGGAATACGTGCTGATGCTGGCATTCTTCCTCGGCTTCGCGGTCAAGCTGCCGGTGTTCCCGCTGCATCCCTGGCTGCCGGATGCGCATTCGCAGGCACCGACCGCCGGCTCGGTCGACCTTGCCGGCGTGCTGCTGAAGACTGGCGCCTACGGCCTGCTGCGCTTCGTGCTGCCGATGTTCCCCAATGCGTCGCAAGACTTCGCGCCGATCGCGATGGGGCTGGCGATCTTCGGCATCCTGTACGGCGCGAAAATGGCGCTGGTGCAGACCGACATCAAGCGCCTTGTTGCCTACACCAGCGTCTCGCACATGGGCTTTGTGCTGCTCGGCATCTACGCTGGCACGACGCTCGCGCTCGAAGGTGCGGTGCTGCTGATGCTCGCGCACGGTCTGGCGACTGGCGGCCTGTTCATCCTCTGCGGCGAGCTGTACGAACGCCTGCACACGCGCGAGCTGCACAAGATGGGTGGCCTGGCGCGGCGCGCGCCACACTACGCGACGGCGCTAATGTTCTTCGCGCTCGCGTCGCTCGGCTTGCCGGGTCTTGGCAACTTCGTCGGCGAGTTCCTCGTGCTGTTCGGCAGCTTCACGGTCGCGCCGTGGATGACTTCGGTCGCCGCGACCGGCCTGATTCTCGCCGCGGTGTACTCGCTGTACATCGTGCAGAAGGCCTTGCACGGACCGCCGGCCGGCGACGAGGAGGTCGAGGATCTGACCCGTCGTGAGCAGCTCATGATGGTCAGCATCATGATCAGCCTGATTGCGCTCGGCCTGTATCCGCAGCCGGTCATCGATCTTGCGCGCGGTTCGCTGGCGCAGATCGGCCACTGGTACAACTACGGCCAGCCGGTGCTGGCTGTGCCTGCTGCACTCGGGGTGACGCCATGATGACGCCCGCCCTGCAAGCCCAGCTGCTGGCTTCGGCGCCGCTGCTGGTCATCGCCGTCGGCATCGTCGCCGTTATGCTGCTGCTGTCGGTCGCGCGCGCGCACCGCACGGTCGTGCGCCTGACGACGTTCATCTTCATCGTCGGCCTCGGCAGCTGCCTGCTGTCGCTGCCGAGCACCGAAGTCACGCCGCTGCTGGTGATGGACGACTACGCGCGCTTCGTCATGGCGCTGCTGCTGGTCGCCGGCGGTCTGACCGCATTGCTGGTCTATGGCTATCTCGGCGAGTACGCCGGTTACCGCGAAGAGATGTACCTGCTGCTGCTGATCGCGACCTTCGGCGCGATGGTGCTGGCCGGTGCGCAGCACGCGGTGAGCCTGCTGGTCGGCCTCGAAACCCTCGGCATGGCGCTGCTCGGCATGATCGCCTATCCGATGCGGCGCCAGCGCCCGCTCGAAGCGAGCATGAAGTATCTGGTGCTGTCGGCGGCTGCGACCGCGATCATGCTGTTCGGCTTCGCGCTGGTGTATGCGGCGAGCGGCAGCATGCAGTTCGCCGGCATTGCGGCGGCGCTGCCGAAGCTGATCGGCGACGATGCGCTGCTCGCGCAGAGCGGCCTCGCGCTGGTCTGGGTCGGCTTTGCGTTCAAGCTGTCGCTGGTGCCGTTCCATCTGTGGACGGCGGACGTCTATGAAGGCGCGCCGGCGCCGATCGCCGGTTACCTGGCGACGGTCTCCAAGGGCGCGGTTGCCGTCGTGCTGCTGCGCTGGCTCGACGCCGCGCCGCTGGCGCTGACGCCGATGCTGGAGACGCTGCTCGCGGTGATGGCGGTCGTCAGCATCGTGATCGGCAACCTCGGCGCCGTGCAGCAGAACAACGTCAAGCGTCTGCTCGCGTACTCGTCGATCGCGCACTTCGGTTATCTGATGGTGCCGTTCCTGGTCGGTGGCGATACCGCCCGCGAAGCCGTGCTGTTCTATGTTGCCGCCTACACGATCATGACGCTCGGCAGTTTCGGCGCCGTCGCCGCGATCTCCGGCACCAAGGCACTCGACGATGCCGATCACATCTACGATTTCCGCGGCCTGTTCTGGCGCCGTCCGCTGGTGACGTCGATCTTCGCGCCGATGCTGCTGGCCCAGGCCGGCGTGCCGCTGACGGTCGGCTTCCTCGCCAAGTTCTACATCCTCGCCGCCGCCGTCGAGCAGCACGCCTGGGGCCTGGCGCTGGCGGTCGTGTTCGGTAGCGTGATCGGTCTGTACTACTACCTGCGCCTGGTCATCGTGCAGTTCCTGCCCAAGGCGGGCGGCATGCGTCGCGAGTCGGTGTTCTCCGACATGGCAGTCTCGGAAGGCGTTGCGATGGTACTGTTGCTGCTGGCGCTGATCTTCACCGGCGTCTGGCCGCAGCCGCTGTCGGAGGCGGTGCGGCTGGCGATCCAGGGCATCAGCTAGAACGGTTTGAAGCGAGCAACAAAAAAGACCCGGCCTCGGCCGGGTCTTTTCGTTGCAGCTCGCGCCGGCTAACCGATGACGCCGACGATGCAGCCGCCGACGTCGATGATGTAGCGCTTCGGCGTGCCGAAGTCGTCCATCAGCTCCGGTGTCTCGATGCTGCCGTCCGGAGATTTGTTCGCGCCGGGATACTTGGCCATGTCGGAGTAAGTGAATTCCCAGCCGGGGAACAGTGCCGAGACGTGGCGTTTGCAGGCGGCCTTTTCCTGCGCGAAACGCTTGGTGCGATCGATCGCCCTCTGGCTGGCGTCGTCGACCGGCACCGTCTTCGACTTGTTTGCCGCCGAGCTGCGTTTGGCTTCCAGTGCCGCCTTGCGCTTCTTCTCGGCTTCGATCTGTGCGGGTGTCGCAGGCTCGGTGGTCGCGGCCGCAGTGGCAGCCGCGGTTGCGACGGCAACGGTTTCCACGGCGGCAATCGGGCTGGTTGTCGCGATGGGCTCTGCGATCGGTTGTGACTCGGTCTTAGGCTCGTCTGCAGCCGCGACAAGCTCCGTCGATGCCGCGGCCGAATCATTGGCGGCCGGTGCCTCTTCGCCGTTGCCGCCGAGCAGCATCCAGGCCAGCGCTACGCCGACGACCAGCAATCCACCGCCGATGATGGCGAGCGGTGCCTTGCTTGAGCTGCGGTGCTGATCGAAGTTCGCGGTCGGCAGTGCCTTGGAAGCAGGAGCGACCGCCTTGGGCGCCGTCGAAACCCGCGACGGTGCACGCGGCGCGGCGGGCGGCGGTGTCGGTGCAGCAGGCGGCGGCGGGGGCGGCGGCGGCGGTGGAGGAGGTGGCGGCGGTGGCGGCGGTGGCGGCGATGCTACCGGCTTCGGTGGTTCCGGCGGTGGTGGTGGCGCTGCGGCGACGGCCGCGGCAATCGCCTCTTCAGGCAGCTGGCCGCTGCGCCGGCTGGCTTCGACGCGCTGACGCTCTTCTTCCTGAACCAGCTTCTGTGCAAATTCGCGTTCGCTGGTGACGATCGTCGGGTTGCTGCTGCTGGCCGGGCGCGGCGGCGGCGGCGGTGGTGGCGGCGAAGGCGGCGGCGCGACGTCGGTAAACGCGCGCAGCATCTTGAGCACTTCGTCGGCGGTTGCCGGGCGCTGCGCCGGGTCCTTGGCCATCAATGCATCGACCAGGCCCTGGAAGCGCGAGAACTGGGCCGGCAGGCGCGGGATCGGCTCGGTGACGTGCATGAAGATCAGCGCCAGCGAATCTTCGGCGAGGAACGGCAGCTTGCCGGTCAGCATCTCGTAGAAGATGACGCCAAGGCTGTAGATGTCGGCCCGGCCGTCGACGGTCTGGCCGCGCGCCTGTTCCGGGCTGATGTAGCGCGGCGTGCCGATCGAGACGCCGGTCGCGGTCATCTTGGAGTCCGACGACATCGCCTTGGCGATGCCGAAGTCGGTCAGGATCGCGCGCCCCTGCTCGTCGAACAGGATGTTCTCCGGCTTGACGTCGCGATGAACGAAACCGGCGTTGTGGGCATGGACGAAAGCGCCGGTGATCTCGCGCAGGATATCCAGCGCCTGGCCCGGATTGAGGCCCTTGTCGATGCGCGCGCGCAGATCGCCGCCGGTGAGCAGGCGCATCGCGCAGAAATGCAGATCGCTGGCGTGGTCGACCTCGAAGATCGTCACGATGTTGGCGTGGTTCAGCGAGGCCGCGGCGCGGACTTCCTTCTCGAAGCGGGCGACCGCCTTGGGGTCCCGCGCGAACTCCGGCGGCAGGACCTTGAGGGCGACACGCCGGCCGAGTTGCTGGTCTTCTGCCTCGTAGACATCCGCCATGCCGCCGGTGCCGAGCAGTCGCAGAATCTTGTACTTACCGAGCTCGGTTCCTGCAGTCAGCATGACGGCATCCTTGCGTTGATGAGCGGCTGTGTGCGGGCGCGCCGCTCACGTTCCCTGTCGAATATCGGCATGACAGCCACTGAAGGGGGGTACCGCCTCAATATACACTGACGCTCCGGTAGCTTCATGGCGCGGATCACAGTCCGCGCCCCACCTCCAACGCCAGACGTGCGCCCGCTCAGCCGCCCCTCCAGCCCCGAAGACAGCGAGTCCGCCGCGCCGGACTGGCGCGCCCTGCGCGCGTTGGTGCCGTATCTGCGGGAATTCCCGCTGCGGGTGGGAATTGCGGTCGCGGCCCTGGTGGCCGCCAAGCTGGCGGTGACGGCGTTGCCGATGCTCCTCAAGCGGCTGGTCGAGGCGCTCGACAAACAGGGCACCGCGGTCCTTGCGGTGCCGGTTGGTCTGCTGCTCGCCTACGGCGGCCTGCGCCTGGCCTCGGTGCTGCTGGCCGAACTGCGCGACGTCGTCTTCGGCCGCGTCAGCGAGCGCGCGATGCGCCGCGCGGCGCTGTCGGTGCTGCGCCACCTGCATCGCCTCGACCTCGACTTTCACTTGTCGCGCCGCACCGGCGGGCTGTCGCGCGACATCGAGCGCGGCATCTCCGGCATCAGCTTCCTGCTGCGCTTCATGCTGTTCAACATCCTGCCGACGCTGCTCGAACTGGGGCTGGTGACCGCGATCCTGCTGTTCAACTACGGCCCGGAGTTTGCGCTGGTGACCGCGTTCGCGGTTGCGGTCTATATCCTGTTCTCGGTGCTGACGACCGAATGGCGCACGCAGTTCGTGCGCAAGGCCAACCGGCTCGATTCCAATGCCGGCACGCGGGCGATCGACAGCCTGCTCAACTTCGAGACGGTCAAGCTGTTCGGCAACGAGCGCTACGAGGCCGAGCAGTACGACCGTGCGCTTGCCGAATGGGAGACCGCCCAGCAGCAGAACCGCGTGTCGCTCGCCGCGCTGAACACCGGCCAGGCACTGATCGTCGCCGCCAGCCTGACCTGGATGATGTTCATGGCGGCCGATGGCGTGACGCAAGGCACGATGACGCTTGGCGACTTCGTCGCGATCAACGCCTATCTGATCCAGCTGTTCATTCCGCTCAACCTGCTTGGCTTCGTCTACCGCGAGATCCGCCGGGCGCTGACCGACATGCAGCGCATGTTCACGCTGCTGGAAGTCGAGCCGCGGGTCGTCGACGGTCCGGCGACGCTGGTTCTGCAGCCGGGCAATGCCGATGTCGAGTTCGACAACGTGCAGTTCGGCTACGGGCCGGAGCGGCAGATCCTGCATGGTGTCAGCTTCCGCATACCGGCCGGGCGCAAGGTCGCCGTCGTCGGCGCCAGCGGGGCCGGCAAATCGACGCTGGCACGCCTGCTGTTCCGCTTCTACGACCCGGATGCCGGCGCGATCCGCATCGCCGGCCAGGACCTGCGCAGCCTGAGCCAGGACAGCCTGCGGGCGCAGATCGGCGTCGTCCCGCAGGACACGGTGCTGTTCAACGACACCCTGGAATACAACATCGCCTATGGCCGGCCCGGTGCGAGTCCGCAGGAAGTGCGGGAGGCCGCGCGGCTGGCTCATCTGGACGGCTTCATCGAGCGCCTGCCGGGCGGTTACGCAACGCCGGTCGGCGAGCGCGGGCTGAAGCTGTCCGGCGGCGAGAAGCAGCGCGTCGCGATCGCCCGGGCGCTGCTGAAGAATCCGCCGCTGATGATCTTCGACGAGGCCACCTCGTCGCTGGACTCGCGGTCGGAACGGGCCATTCTGGATGCGCTGCGCGAGGTTGCGGCCCGGCGTACGACGCTGGTGATCGCCCACCGGCTGTCGACCGTCGTCGACGCCGACGAGATCATCGTCCTCGAACACGGCACGGTCGTCGAACGCGGCCACCATGCCGAACTGGTGCGTCGCGACGGCCCCTATGCACGCTTATGGCGCCTGCAGCAGCGCGAGAGTGAGTCTGCCTCAACGGAATCAGGTGCATCGGCCTGAACTGAAACGGTGCACACTGGCTTCACGATGGCGCGGATTTCGCATACCGTTGCAGTCGGAGCCTTCCGGGGCTTTCCGCAAACCTCCACGCATTCACCGTACTCACCGACCTTTCGGGGCGCCGCCTGCGGCGACGACATCATGCTGACGCTAGCCTCACTGAAGAATCTGTCCCAGGTCGGCCCTGGTGACGCGCTGTATCAACGCGTGGTGACGCCGGAACTGGACGAGCTGTTTGCGCGCATCCCCAAGCCGGTCGGCAGTTTCGGCTACGACCCCTGGGGCTATAACGAGAACACCGCCAAGTTCACGCTGGGCATCATGAAGATGCTCTACGACAAGTATTTCCGGGTCACGGCCAACGGGCTGGAGAACATTCCGGAAAGCGGCCGGGTGCTGATCATCGCCAACCACTCCGGGCAGCTGCCGATGGACGGCGTGCTGATCGGCACCGCGCTGGCGACCAACCCGCACGGACCGCGCTTTGCGCGCGCGATGATCGAGCGCTTCTTCCCGCAGGTGCCGTGGCTCGGCAACTGGCTGAACTCGGTCGGCGCGGTGATCGGCGATCCGATCAACTGCGCGAAGATGCTCGACCGCGACGAAGTGATCATCGTGTTCCCGGAAGGCGTACGCGGCTCCGGCAAGCCTTATCGCATGCGCTACCAGCTGCAGCGCTTCGGCAACGGCTTCCTGCACCTGGCGCTGCAGCACAACACGCCGATCGTGCCGGTCGGCGTCGTCGGCTGCGAGGAGACGATGCCTTCGCTGGCGAGCATCACGCCGCTGGCGAAGCTGCTGGGCATTCCGTATGTGCCGATCGCACCGCCGCTGCCGTTGCCGGCCCGCGTGTACCTGAATTTCGGCGAGCCGATCCAGTACAGCTGCAATGCCGACAGCGAGGACGAAGTCACCGCGCGCGTCGAAGAGGTCAAGGAACGCATCCGCGAGCTGATCGATCTGGGCCTCCAGCAACGCACGTCGATTTTCTGAGCGCACACGAATGAGCAAGACCAGCACAGACAAGAAAACCGTCCTCGTTACGGGTGCCGCGGGGTCATTGGCGCGGCGGGTGATTGCGCGACTGCACGGCCAGTACAACGTTGTCGCGGTCGATTTCCGCCGCAAGGTCGAGACCGACGCCGGCATTCCGTCGTACAAGGTCGACACCTACAAGCGCGGCTTTGAAGACGTATTCCGCAATCACCGCATCGATGCGGTGATCCACATCGGCCGCATCTTCACGCACGAGTCGGATCGCCAGCGGCGCTACAACGCCAATGTGCTCGGCACCAAGAAGCTGCTCGACCTGTGCCGCAAGTACGCAGTCAAGCAGGTGATCATCCACTCGACGTATTTCGTCTACGGCGCGTCGGCCTACAACCCGGCGCTGCTCGACGAGGATGCGCCGCTGAAGGCCAGCGAGGTCACGCAGGATCTGGTCGATTCGGTCGAGGTCGAAAGCCTCGCGCAGATCTACATGTGGAAATACCCGGAACTGCACATCACCATCCTGCGCCCCTGCAACGTGCTCGGTCCGGGCGTGCAGAACACGATGGCGCTGCTGCTGTCGCGGCCGCTGGCGCCGGTGCTGGTCGGCTTCTCGCCGCTGATGCAGTTCCTGCATGTCGACGACATGGCGGACGCGATGATGCTGGCCTTCGAAGGCAATCAGCCGGGCATCTACAACGTCGCGCCGGACGACTGGGTCGCCTATCAGGTCGCGCTGCAGCAAAGCGGCTGCCGGCGCCTGCCGGTCATGAGCATCCCGCCAATGCTGCCGAAGCTGATCAGCAGCGCGCTTAACTGGAACGCCTTCTTCCCGCCGTACCTGATCAATTACTTCAAGTACCCGGTGATCATCGACGGCAGCCTGTTCCGCAAGACTTTCAACTGGAAGCCGAAGCGCAGCATGAACGACATCTTCAGCTTCTATCGCAAGACCAAGCTGCTGACCGACTGAAGACCCGATGCGCGGTGCCCGTAGCCCGGGTGAAACCCGGGATGCAGGTTCGCGGCGAGCGCGGCTCCCCGGATTGCATCCGGGCTACGTTCCCAGCATAGCCTTGTTGCATCGGAGCAACAGCGAAGATTCATTGGGCAGACGGTGCGCCAGTGCATACACTGTGCGCATCCCCTAGCACCCGTTGACCAGGAGACCCCCGTGGCCAAGAACAAGAGCAAATCCCCCAAGGCAGCCGCCGGCGAAGGCATCGATATCGGCATCAGCAAGGACGCCCGCAAGGCGATCGCCGATGGCCTGTGCCATCTGCTGGCCGACGAATACACGCTCTACCTGAAGACCCATAACTTCCACTGGAACGTTACGGGTCCGATGTTCAACACGCTGCACCTGATGTTCGAGACGCACTACACCGAGGCGGCACTGGCGGTCGATCTGGTCGCGGAACGCATCCGTGCGCTGGGCTTCCCGGCGCCCGGCACGTACAAGCAGTACGCGGCGCTGTCGTCGATCAAGGAAACCGACGGCGTGCCGGCCGCCGACACGATGATCCGCGAGCTGGTCAAGGGTCACGAAGCCTGCGTGCGTACTGCGCGCAAGGTCTTTGCGACCGTCGACAAGGCCAGCGACGAGCCGAGTGCGGATCTGCTGACGCAGCGCATGCAGGTGCACGAAAAGACCGCATGGATGTTGCGCAGCCTGCTCGAGTAAGGCGGCCGCTTTGAGCACGATGCCGCCCGCGGCGAAGAGCGAAGCCTTGCTGGCCGTGCGCCAGCTCAAGGTCCAGCATCGGCTGCGCGCGGCGCATCCGTTCGCGCAGCCGCAGCTGCTGCGCGCGGTCGACGAAGTCCATCTGAACCTGCGCGCCGGCGAAACCCTCGGTCTGGTCGGCGAGTCGGGTTCCGGCAAGTCGACCTTGGCGCGGGCGCTGCTCGGCGTGCACGAGATCGCCGCCGGCTCCATCCGTTTCGATGGCCGCGAGTTGGCCGGTCTGGATCGCAAGGCCTGGCAGCCGCTGCGCCGCGAAATCCAGATGGTGTTCCAGGATCCGCTCGGCAGCCTCGACCCGCGCATGCGCGTCGAGGACATCGTTGCCGAGCCGCTGGAGTTCCTGTGTCCGGAGCTGGATGTAATCGCCCGCCGCGCACGCGTCACCGCGATGTTGACGCGCGTCGGGATCGATCAGAGCCTGTGGCGGCATCGTCCGCGCGAACTGTCGGGCGGTCAGTGTCAGCGTGTCGGCATTGCGCGCGCATTGGTCGTCCGCCCGCGGGTGCTGATCTGCGACGAAGCGGTATCCGCACTCGACGTGTCGGTGCAGCAGCAGATCCTGAACCTGCTGAAATCACTGCAGGCCGAGACCGGCATGGCGATGCTGTTCATCTCGCACGATCTGAGCGTCATCCGCCAGATCTGCGACCGCGTCGTTGTCATGTACTTCGGCCGCATCATGGAACAGGCCGATGCCGTGCGCTTGTTCAGCGATCCGCGCCACCCCTACACGAAGGCGCTGCTCGCCTCGGTGCCCGGTGCGGATCCAGCCTTGCGTGCGCAGCTGTTGCGCGACGGCCCGGCACCCGATGTCAGCATCCCCGCCACCGGCTGCCTGTTCACTACGCGCTGTCCGATGGCCGATCACGAGTGCAACCGTCGCGTGCCGCATGTGCACAGCCTGCGCGACGGCGGCGCGGTCGCCTGTCACTACATCGCCGAAGCCTGGGTGCCGCCGCAGCGCCCAGCCTCACACCCTCAGGCGGCCTAGGGAAGACGGAAAGTTCTATCCGGAGTTGCCCTAGGCCCGGCAAGCCGGCTTCTTGCCAGCCGCACGCGCCTGGTCGTACAGCGGCTTCACCTTCGCCTCATTGCGCTGCAGCGCGCCGATGCGGGTGCTGTCGGACGGATGGGTCGACAGGAATTCCGGTGGCTTCTCGGAGCCGCGCGCCTGCATCGAAACCCACAGCTGAGCCGCCTGCGCGGGATCGAAGCCGGCGCGCGCCATGTACTGCTGGCCGAGGATGTCGGCTTCGCTTTCGTCGCCGCGCGAGTAAGGCAGCAGGATGCCAACCATCACCGCCTTGGCGCCCATGTCGACGGCCTGGGCCGGTGCGCCGAGGATCTGTGCCAGCGCGCCACCGTACTGCGTCGCCATCTGATTCGACGCGCGTGCTGCCGAATGGCCGGCGATGACGTGTGCGACTTCATGGCCGATGACGGCGGCGAGCTGATCCTGGTTCGCGGTGACTTTCAGCAGGCCGGTGTAGACGCCGATCTTGCCGCCCGGCAGTGCAAAGGCGTTGACGTCCTTCGATTCGAAAACCTGGACTTCCCAGGTGCCGCCGATCTCGTTGGTGATGCTGCGCGCCACGCACTGCACATAGGCATTGGTCTGTGCGCTCTGGGTGACCGGCGTCTTCTGCTTGAGTTCCTGAAACGCGGCCGCGCCCATCTCCGCCATCTGCGAGCTGGAAACGAGGTTCAGCTGGGTGCGCCCGGTTGGTGAGGTCGCGCAGGCGGCTACGCCGACCAGGGCGGCCAACGAGAATGCGGTCATGCCGCGACGCGCAAATGGTTTCATCGAAAAGCTCCTGATCGGGGGCTGCTGCCGGCGGATTGCGATGCGCGAATCATAGTGGAAGTGCGCCTGAATACCCTGTGAACTGCCGGGCCTCTCCGTCGATCGCGGACCCCGGCGATGTATTGGTCCGGTAATGCACGAGCGCGCTATTTTCTCGCCCGGCATTTTCTCGGTAAAGTTCAGCACGGGTGAAAGCCCAGGGGATGCAGCGATCGGTTGGGAGACCGCGCGCTGCTAGGACTTGAGGACGGCTGCTACGTCAGATTCGGAAGGTTTTACGGTATGGCAAATCGCGAAACAGGAACGGTGAAGTGGTTCGACAATGCCAAGGGCTTTGGCTTCATCCAGCGTGCTGCAGGCCAGGATGATGTATTCGTCCACTTTCGTCAGATCGTCGGTGAGGGCTACAAGACCCTGCAGGAAGGACAGCAGGTCCAGTTCAGTATCGTGCAGGGCCAGAAAGGGCTGCAGGCCGAGCAGGTGGCCGTTGTCGTTTGAACGCTTCGGGAAATGAAAAAGGCCGGGATCATCCCGGCCTTTTTCATTTGACGGCCCGGCATCAACCGCCCATCAGCTTCTTCATGCCGGCGCTCGATACACTGGTGCCGCCGAGCGACCAGCCGCCGTCGACCGGAATCACGGTTCCGGTGACATAGCTGGCCATCGGGCTGGCGAGCCACAGGCAGCAGTTCGCAATGTCGTCCTTGGTGCCGAAGCGTTTCATCGGCACCGAGTCGGCGACGATCTGTGTGGTTTCCGCATTCGGCGCGAGGCGCTTCATGCCTTCGGTATCGCTGATCGGGCCCGGCACCACCGAGTTGATGCGCACGCCCTGCGGACCCCATTCGATCGCGCCGACGCGGGTGATCATGTCGACGCCGGCTTTCGCCGCGCAGACATGCATCTGGAATTCCATCGGGTTGTAGGCTTGCGGCGCCGAGATGTTGATGATGCTCGCGCCCGGTTTGCGCAGCAGGTCGAAGCCGGCGCGCAGCACATGGAAAGTGCCGAGCAGATCGATCTCGACAACGGCACGAAAGCCATTCGACGAAATGCCCAGGGCCGGCGCCGGGAAGTTGCCGGCGGCGCCGGAAACCAGCACGTCGATGGGGCCGTGCTGCGCGTGCGCGGCTTTCAGCGCGGCTTCGGTCAGCGCGTAGTCGCGGACATCGACGGCGACGCCGAACGCTGCACCGCCGTGGGCCTTGAGCGCGGCGACGGCCGCATCGACCTTGTCCTGCGAGCGCGACGCCACGCTGAGTTTCGCGCCCTGACGCGCGAAGGCATGGGCGATGCCCAGATTGATGCCGCTGGTGCCGCCGGCGACGAAGACATGCTTGCCGCTGAAATCGAACATCGAATCCATGAGTGCTCCGGGGTGATGAGGCGTAGCGACTACCCGGTCGTCATGCGCTGCCGGCGGAATGCGAGCATCAGTGCCAGCAACAGCAGGGTCGGATCGACACTGCCGCCGCCACCGCCGCCCTCTCCTCCGCCACCGCTGTCGACAATGCGCTGCTGTCGATCGCTGCCACCGGTGTCGCTGTTGTCGTTGCCGCGATCATCCTCGTAGCGCCGCCAGCCGGCCGACCAGTCGAGCACCGTAGCCGGATCGCTGTCCAAGGCCTGGCCGGACAGATCCTGCGCGGTGACCTTGAGGTTGACGAGCCTCGCGCCGTCCAGAGCAACGCTGGCCGGCAGGCGGAAGTCGATCGCGTAAGCATCATCCTTGTAACGCAGGCGCCCATCCGGCGCACCACCCGCGCCGGACAGCCAGCCCTGCTCGCTGGTGGCCAGCGCGCTGCTGAACGACGCGCCGCTCGCGGACTCGCCTTCGACGGCGATCTGCGGCGCCAGCGGTGCCGTCTGTCCGCGGAACGCGACGACGTTGCCGGCGTCGTTGCGCGCGCGCATTGGTTTGCTGAAGCCCAGCCAAAGCCGGTAGTCGGTTCCGGCCTGCAGCGGCTGTTGCGCGTCGACCTGCAGCCTGCGCGCGGCGCCGTTGCGCTGCCACTGCGCGGCATAGACGATCTCGCCGTTGTCGACCCGGCGAATCTGCGCGGCAAGCAATACCGGCGGGCCGGACATGCGGTACAGCCCGAGGCTGTAGGCATCGGCCAGTTCGCGCCGCACGCGATCGATCTGGCTGGCCGGCAGGATGAAGCCGCTATGGCCGTAGCCGAAGCCGCCGTACTCGGCGCTGCTGCTGACCGGTTCGATCTCCAGCGTGTAGGCCGGAATCTGGTCGGCATTGCCGAAGTACTCGTCGGTGCTGCCGATGCCGACATCCGGTGGCGTCGGGTCGTAGGGATAGCGACCGACCGCGCCTGCGGTCGCTGCGCTCATCCGTTCGGCCAGCGTGCGCGTGATCGCGTCGCGCCGGGCATTGCCGCTGTCGGCGCCGAACAGCACGCGACCGAAGGAATGCGTATCGGAAAAGAAACGCAGACGCTCGCGCGGGCCGAGCTCGGCGGCGGCGTACAGCGCCTGGATCTCCGGTTCGGAGCCGCGCGAGCTGCCGTGATAAAGCAGATCGGCGGGGTTGTCGCTGTTGCCGTTGCCGGAATCGAAGAACTTCGAATCGTTGTTGCGGTTGAGGTCGACGCCCAGCATGCCGTCGGCCACGCAGCCGCCTTGGCTCGCGGGACAGAGAACCTCGTCGACATCGCGCATGTTCTTGCGACGCAGGCGTCCGTCGCGCGGGTAATTCCTGTACTCGACCGGTTCGCTGGTCTGATTCTGCGGCTGCGGATCGCCGGCGTACTCGGTCTGCAGGGTCTGCGTCGGATAGCGCTGCGTCTGCAGGAAGCCGTCGACATTCAGCACCGGGACGACGATCAGATTCAGATTGTCGAGCAGGTAGCGATAAAAGCCGCCGTCGTTGCGTTGGGCGGCGAAGCGCTCGACCAGTCCGGTCACGACTTCGGGGCTCGCCCATTCGCGCGCGTGGATCGTGCCATTGATCAGCGCGGCGGGTTCAGCAAAACCTTCGACCGTCAGCGCGTCGTCGTCGCCGATGCGATAGGCGGTGATCGGCCGCTCGCGCACGGTCTCGCCGACCGTCACCGCGGCGATGTCTTCGCTCAGCGACAGCGCCGCGAGGCGATCCTCCAGTGCCGCATAGCTGCGGAAACCGGCGACCGCAGTCAGCGAATCGACCGGCAGCGGCACCGGATAGCCGAGCGGCACTTCGTTGGCCTGCTTCGAGGTATTGGTCAGCGTCAGGACCTGCGCCGATGCGCTGCCCACGACCGCGCACAGCATCGCGAAGGACCAGTATTTCAGCGCAACCATCGGCTGATCTCCTGGCGCAGTGCGGCGTCGTGGCGGGCATCGGCGGCAAAACGCTCGAGCGCGGCATCCGCTGCGGCGCTGTTGCTGGCGCGCAGGCCGAGCAGCGCATGGCGCAGCGCCGGTGCATCGGCATCGCGCTCGACGATGGTGGCCAAGGCCGCAATGGCGGTCGCATCCTCGCTGCGCCCGAGCGCGACCGCGCTGGAATCTCCGGCGCCGTCGCCCAGCGACGACAGCAGATAGTCGCGGGCCGCCGGCAGCTGGCTTACCAGCGGTGCAAGCTCCAGCCGCGCCGCGGAGACATAGTCGGCATCGATGCCGGCGGCGCTCAGCGTTTCCAGCGCCGCGGCGGGCGACAGCACCCGTGGGATGTCGGCAATCAGGGTCAGGCCGACGGCCTCCGCCGGTTGCCGCAATGCATCCAGCGCGAGCTGCGGTTCGGCAAGCCGCAGGAACAGCGCGCGCAGGTTGTCCGGCGTCGCGGCAATGTTGTTGCGCAGCTGCTCAAGCTCGACGGACGTTGCCGTGCCGATCACTTCGGCCAGGGCCTGAGTGTTGGTCGCGCCGGCGAGTGCCGCGATGTCTGCGATCGCCAACGCCTTGCGCAGCCCGGCGACATCGGTGCGCAATTGCCAGTGCGTCAGAGCCGCACGTGCCGCTCCTGCAATCTCGAAGGCCGGCGTCCGACGGTGACGTTGTTCGACATCGACCGGATCGGTGAGTGTCTGCGACGAGTAATCGAGCAGGGCCGCGACCGCCGCGCGTGTGGCTGCGGTCGGCGCAGTGACCGTACGCAGCAACTGCAGGCTGGCCATCATCTGCGCTTCGCTGCGCAGCGGGTCGGCGACGCTGCGCCATTGCGCCTGCTGCAGGGCCCCGCTCAGCGCGTACTCGTCAGCAAGCTGCTTGGCCTGGACCGCCGCGCTGCGCGAAGCGGCTTCGACTTCGGCGCGCGGCACGTAGCCGGCGGCAACGCTGCCGCTTGCCGTAGCGAGCAGCAGACCGGCGAGCCATGCGCGCGGCGGCTTCAATCAGGGCTCCAGGCGCTGGACATGCCATGCCTGGCCGTCGCGCACGTACTGCAGGCGATCGTGCAGGCGACCATTGCGGCCCTGCCAGAACTCGACCGCGCGTGGCGTCACGCGATAGCCGCCCCAGAAGTCCGGGTAGGGCACGTCGTCGCCGGCAAGGCGGGCGATGTTGTCGTCGTAACGCTGGTCGAGCGCTTCACGGCTTTCGACGACGGCGCTCTGCCGCGAGGTGATCGCACCGATCTGCGACTCGCGCGGCCGGCGGTAGAAGTACTGACGCGACTTCTCGACCGGCAGTCGCTCGGTGGTCCCTTCGATACGGACCTGGCGTTCCATGATGTCCCACCAGAACACCAGAGCCACCTGATTGTTGTGCGCCAGCTCGCGGCCCTTGCGGCCGTCGTAGTTGGTGAAAAAGGTCAGGCCGCCGCCATCGAAGCCCTTGAACAGCACGATGCGCGCGGAAGGTCTGCCTTCGCCGTCGACGGTCGCGAGCGTCATGGCCGTCGGTTCATGCAGGCCCGCGCCTTGCGCATCGCCGATCCAGCGGTCGAGCTGGGCCAGCGGATCGGCTGCGAGATCGGCTTCCAGCAGGGGCGGATTCTTCAGGTATTGCTGCGACATGGCGGATTGCGGCCTTCTGCGGGACAGCGATGGCCCATTGTCGCGCCGGACCGGCGCAATGTCGAAGCATGCGCAAGCCGAGGCAGACAGAGCCGTTTAAAGGGGCGGCCAGCGGTGCGGACTGCCGGCGGTGGGGGTTCAGAGATACGGCGAGAACAGCCAGCACAAGGCATCGCGCAGGCGCGCCGGCACGCTGCGCCCGAGGATGCTCTCCAGCGTGATGCGCCTGGAGTCGCGGATGACGCCTCTGATGTGGTCGCAGAGCTTCTCGGCAAACGGCGCGTCGTAGATTTCCACTGCCAGTTCGAAGTTCAGCTTGAGGCTGCGCGCATCGAGATTGGCGCTGCCGATCTGGCTGTAGATCCCGTCGACGACGAACAGCTTGCTGTGGCAGAACGGGCCCGGCTGCTCGTAGATCTCGACGCCGAGGCGCAACAGCTCCTCCAGCGAATTGCGCGTGGCCCAGTGCACGAACGGCAGGTTGTTCTTCTGCGGCAGCACGACGCGGACCGTGACGCCGCGCAGCGCCGCGGTCTGCAGTTCCGCGGCGAGTTCCGCCGGTGGCAGGAAGTACGGCGTCATGATCAGCACCTCGCGCTGCGCCGCGGAAATGGCCGCCTGCAGGATCAGCGAGATGTGGTCGTGATCTTCGTTGGGGCCGTCGCTGACGACGCGGCAGTTCGCGCCCTGGATCTGTTCCGAGGCTTGCGCCATGACCATCGGCTCGGCAGCGACATCGTCGCTTTTCTTCTCGCCGTAAAGGGCCCAGTCCTCGTCGAAGAGCTGGCTCAGCTGCCTGATGACCGGGCCGCGCAGCTCGAAGTGAACATCGACCACGGCGTGGGGGTCGCTGCGCTCCGCCTCGTGGTAGCGGCTGATGTTCATGCCGCCGGTGAAGCCGACGAGGCCGTCGACGATCAGCAGCTTGCGGTGATTTCTCAGGTTCAGGTGCAGTGAAGGCGGGATGAGCCGCAGAGGATTGAAGACGGCGCAGGGAATCTTCAGGCGGCGCAGCGCGGCGGTGACGCGTCTCCACGAATAGCGCTCGCCGGCGCCGTCGACGAGAACACGGATGGCGACGCCACGCGCGTGGGCGCGGGCCAGCGCATCAATGAATCGCCGGCCGGCGCTGTCGACATTGAAGATGTATGTCGACAGCTCGATGCTGTGCCGCGCACCGTCGATGGCCGCGAGCATGCGCGGATAGGCCGCCGTGCCGTTATGCAGCACCTCGATCTGCTGGCCGCCGAGCAGCGGCAGGCCGGTCAGCGTGTCCGCGGTGCGGGCGACCTGATGCAGGGTGGCCGGCAGCAGGATCGGTTTCTGCCGGCTGTGGTGCCGGCAGTCCAGCTCGTGCAGCGATTCGGCGTTGGAGGCACTGATGCTGCGCGGCGTCATGCCGATGCGCTCGGCCCGCGACTGGATGCGATTGATGCCGAAGATCGCGTAAAGCGCCGGCCCGGCGAGCGGAAACAGCCAGCACACCGCGATCCAGCCCCAGGCGGTGCGCGGGTCGCGCCGGCTCAGCAAGGCATGCCCGGCGGCGCCGATCGCGACGATCGGCCACAGGGCCAGCAGAATCGTCAGCAGATGGATGTTGCCGGTGTCGAAGTTCACGCGGTGCGCACCTTCAGCGTGATCGCGACCGGGCAGTGATCGGACAGATGCGCGCCGAGTACCGTGGCGTCCTCTTCCTGTAGGCCGGTGCTGACCAGGATGTGATCGAGGCAGCGGCGCGGGCGCCAGCTTGGGTAGGTCGGCGCGTGGTGGGTGATCTGCAGGCCACAGCGCTGCAGTGCGGCGTGCGCGGCGAGCTCCGCCGGCGTGCAGTTGAAGTCGCCCATCAGCAGACAGTCGCTGCCGGGGCGGATCAGCGCGGCAATCGCATCGAGCTGGCGGCGGCGGTCGCCCTGGCCGAGCGCAAGGTGGGTGTTGATCCACTGCAGTGGCGGCCGGCCGGCGAGGCGCAGGTGGACTTCGAGCGCACCACGGCCGGGTACGCGGCCGGGCAGCGGATGACGGCGTACGTCGTGCAGCGGAATGCGTGACAGCACGGCGAGCGCGTGACGCGCGACCGGCGCGAGATTGCGGTTGACCGCGACCTCGTAGTGGTCGAAGCCGGCACGCGCGGCGAGGTACTCGACCTGGTTGATCTGCGCGGTGCGCAGGCTGCCGGCATCGACTTCCTGCAGGGCGACGCAGTCGTAGTCGCTGAGCAGCTCGGCGATGCGGTCGAGGTTGCCCCGCAGGCTGCGCGACGGCAGCACATGACGCCAGAAGCCGGTCACGTAGTGTCCGTAATGCGCGGTATGCATGCCGACCTGGATGTTGAAGCTGAGCGCGCGGATGCCGCGTCCGGTCGGCGCGTCGGTGGGGGCTTCGCTGGCGATGGTCGGGCTCATCCGGCGATTATCGGGTGAAAAGCTGAACGTGCCATTGCGCGCTGGCCGCCACGATGCCTAGTCAATCCAGACTATTGGCGCCCCCCGGCCAATCGGCATATCGTCGAGAGATCAACTAGCCAGAAAAAGCGCCAAAGCAGCGCTGGGAGGAGCCAGAATGAACAAAGCACGGAGTGCATTCCTGCGCGGTCTGGGCGTCGCGGGCCTGCTGTTCGCCGCGGCCCTTGCCAGCGGCTGTGGCAGCAGCGAGCCGGTCAGCGGCGCGCTGCCGACGCCAACCGCCGGCGGCGACAGTGCCGTCAGGACCTACCGCATCTGCCCGGGGCCGGATGCGCAGAAGGAAGCGATCATCGCGTTCTTCGATGCGCACGAAGGCGACACGATCGAGTTCTGCGAAGGAAAGTTCGATTTCAACGTCGGCCTGATCATGTTCGGCAAGAACGGCATCAGGATCAAAGGCGCCGGCAAGGACAAGACCTATCTGCGCTTCAAGCAGAGCTCGGACCAGGACGGCTTCAACCTCAACCGCATGCGCGGCATCACGGTCGAAGGCCTGACGATCTACGACGCGCCGGGCAACGGCCTGCGCGTGTTCCGCTCGGAAGATGTCGTGATCCGCGACGTGCGGGTCGGCTGGTCGATCTCCGACCCGCATGCGGATTCGGTCTACGGCGCCGGCACCTACAACGCCGATCCGGCAAGCTGGGCCGGCAACGGTGCCTACGCGTTTTATCCGGTGATCTGCCACGACGTGCTGATCGAAGACTCGATCTCGGTCGGCTCTGCGGACGCCGGCGTCTATGTGGGGCAGTCGTCGGACATCCTCGTGCGCCGCACGGAGGCTTATCACAACGTTGCCGGCTTTGAGTTCGAGAACACCTACCGCGCCGAGTTCGTCGACAACTACGCGCACGACAACGTCGGCGGCTTTCTGGTCTTCGATCTGCCGGGGCGGGTGCAGTTTGGTGAGAAGAATCGCGTCCACCGCAATCGTTCGTACAACAACAACATCCCGCAGTTCGCGCCGCGCGGCGCGATCGTCGCCTCGGTGCCGTCCGGCACCGGCGCGCTTGTGCTGTCGTCCGATCAGCTTGAGTTCTACGCCAACGACATCAAGGACAACAAGACCGTCGGCATCGTCATCGCCAACTACGGGCTTGCCGATCCGAACCAGTCGCAGAAGCGCTTCGACTTCTATCCAGAAGGCATGCACATCTACGACAACATCCTGACCAACAACGGCTATGCGCCGCAGCTGCCGGATCCTGATCGCAGCACCTGCACCGGTCCTGGCGGCCTGCCGGGCCTTGGCGATGATCCGCTGTGCCTGACCGACAATCCGGGCCTGCTCGTCACGATCATCCAGCTGAAGAATCTCGGCAAGTCGGCGCAGATCGTCTGGGATGGCGCCGTCGACACGCCGAACGACTGTACGAGCGTGCCGGTCGACAGCGACGGCATTCCGCTCAACCAGCCGAACCCGAACGAGACGCGCGAGCAGCGCTACGAAGCCCGCATGGACGAGCGCGGCCGGCCGAATCTGTACCAGTTCGATCCGGAGCCGGAGTGCAAGTACAACGCCTGGAAGTTCAACGCCGACGGCTCGCTGAAGCGGCCGCAGAACGGCATGTGCATCGAGAACAACCAGTTCATCAAGACCAATCCGCTGGCCTTTCTGGTCGACGATTACGTCAACATCAAGTTCTACACGCCGGACCCGACCGATCCGGCGAACCTGGGTCTGGCGACGCGCGAGATTCCGACGGAGTGTCCGATCGTCGAACCGGCGCTGCTGCCGCTGTTCGTGCCGGTGCTGACACCCTATACGCCGAATCCGGCTAACGATCCGCGGCCGAGCGACGCCGAACTCGCGGCGGTCTGCGGTGGTGGTGCGGCGGGCCAGGTAAACCACGCGGCGCTCGCTCGCTTCAACTGCCCGCGCCTCGATCAGTACGGCCTGTTCGCCGATGCCGAGGATCCGACCAAGAACCCGAATGGCAACGGCGTGCCCTTCGATCTCAACACGATCCTGTTCTCCGACTACGCCAGCAAGTCCCGTTTCCTGTTCCTGCCGGACGACGCCAGCGGCAAGCCGCAGAAGGCGCGTTACCAGGATCACCTCGATTGCGAGACGCTCAACGTCTACAACTGCAACACCGCAACGCTGGCTTTCCCGGTTGGCACCGTGCTCGCCAAGACCTTCTCGTTCAAGGATGGCGACGCCGAGAACGTCGTCGAGACGCGCCTGCTGATCAAGCGCGAGCGCGCCGACGGCACCCCGGTGTGGGTCGGCTTCGCCTACGAGTGGAAGACCGGCGAGGACGGCAAGCGCTACGCCGAACTGCGCCTCGAAGGCAGCACGCACAGCGTCAGCTGGAACTACGAGGACGAGAATCCCGACGCGCGCAATGCGCAGGGTGAACGGCCGCGCTACCAGGGCACGACCGACCAATACGCGGTGCCGAGTGCGGCCGCGTGTTTGCTGTGCCACGGCGGCGACGACCGCGAGGCCGGCACTGCGCCGATCGGCTTGAAGGTGCGCAACCTCAACCGGGATCGCGACTATGCCGACATGGGCACGATGAACCAGCTCGCCTACCTGCAGTCGCGTGGCATGCTCGATCTGCCGGCCGGCCAATCGCCGGATCAGCTTGAGAAGATGCTGCAGTGGAATGTCCCGGGCAGTGGCGGCGACGTGGCGGGCTCGGCCACCGATGTCCATCGCCGCGCACGCGCCTATCTCGAGGTGAACTGCATGCATTGCCACAATCCGGGCGGCGGCGCGCAGAACTCCGGACTAAGGCTCGATGCTTTCACCGAGCCGATGGGGCAGGCACACGGCATCTGCAAGCCGCCGATTGCCGCGGGACGCGGGGCGGATTCGGGAACCTACGATATCCAGCCTGGCAACGCTGGCGTGTCGATCCTGGTCAACCGCGTCGCCTCGACCGAGGCCGGCATCAAGATGCCGCCGCTGGCGCGCAGCGTGATGCAGACCGAGGCGGTGCAGCTGTTGTCCGACTGGGTCGACAACTACGTCGGCGGGTTTGCGGATCCGGAGGCGAATACCTGCGGCAGCGGTGGCGGCCTGCTGCCGCTGCAGCTGATGAAGCCGATCGAGGCGCCGAAGACGACGGACAAGGCGCCGTGGGGTTGAGAGCACTAGTGCTCTCCGCCTGCCCCTCACCCTGCCCCTCTCCCCGCCAGCGGGGAGAGGGAATTTCATAGTTCTGCGCGCCCCTCTCCGCGAGTGAGGCTCACGTGCTCTGTGCCCCCTCTCCCGGCGTGCGGGGAGAGGGCCGGGGTGAGGGGCCGCGCGGCCTGACTACCGAGCCGCATCCTCCGCCTTCATCAGCGACTCGATCACCGCGACCGGCGCGTTGCCGTACGACAGGAAGGCTTCGTGGAACTGTTTCAAGTCGAAGCGCTTGCCGAGTTTCTGCTTGAGGCTGGCGCGGTAGTCGTAGATTGCCGAGTAGCCGGCGAAGTAGCTGGTCAGCTGCACCTGGCTCAGCGTTGCGCGCCGCCACTTACCGCGCGCTTCGGTCTCGCTCTGGAAGGCTTCGTTGCGGATCAGGTCGAGCACCTGCTGTTCGTTCCAGTTCAGCACGTGGATGCCGTAGTCGAGCAGCGTGTTCGAGGTCACGCGCAGCAGCCACTTGCCGTGGATCAGTTCCAGCTCCGGTGCTGAGTCGCCCCAGCCGGATTCGAGCATCATCTTTTCGGCGTAGACCGCCCAGCCTTCGACCATCGCGCCGTTGCCGAACAGGGTCTTGATGCGGCTCGACGATTTGTTGGCGTGCAGCAGCTGCACGTAGTGACCGGGCACCGCTTCGTGGATGTTGAGGATCTGCAGCTGCCAGTGGTTGTATTCACGCAGGAAGCTCTCGGCCTGCTCGGGTGTGTAGTCGTCGAGCGGCGAGACGTTGTAATAGGTCTTCGCGGTCGGATCGTAAGGGCCGGGCGCGTTGATGCTGGCGATCGAGAAACCGCGTTGGTAGGCCGGCGTCAGGCGCACCTCGAGCGGCCGGCTGGCATCCTGGCTGACCAGATCGTGCTCGCGCACGAAGGCTTCGAGCAGCGGGATCTGGCGCTTGACCTCGTCGACGAAACCTTCGCGGGCGACATGCCGCTCCGACAGCTTCGCGATCATGCGGGCGATCTTCTCGACGCGATCCGCGGGCGGCTTGCTGCCGGGGAAGTACTTCGGCCACAACTGGTCGGCGAGCGTGCCCATGCGCGCATGCAACGCGTCCTTCTCTTTCAACGCCCGCTCGTACAGCGCCTTGGCGGTCGAGCCGGACTGGATGTCGTAGGCAAACTTCTGTTCGTACAAGGCTGCGCCGAGGCGGAAGCTGCGCGCCTTGCTGCTCTTTTCCTGCGCGGCATCCAGCTGCTGCAGCCAGGCGACGTAGTCGGTCACGGCGGCGCGCGCGGTCTTCAGCGCATCGAGAAAGACCTCGCGCTCCTTCGCGCTCAGCGCCGATGCGCGCAGCTGCTTCTCCAGCGAGTCACCGAGCACGTCCAGCGCGCCGTTGTTCTGCTGGATCGCCAGCTGCGTGTGCTCGCGCGTCGGCCGGTCGATCGCGGCCTTCGCGGCCGCGTAATAGGCCGGGACCTGCACCAGGCGCTTCTGCACGGTGCGCAGGCGCTCCGGTTCCGCGGCGTACGGCGTCGACAGCAATAGCGCGATCGGTTCGGCGACGTTGTAGATCGACGGATTCCACTGCCAGCTCTTCAGCGTGTCGAGCGTCCAGGCTTCCGATTCGAGCTGGGTCTTCAGCATTGCCCAGTCGCTGCGGACCGCGGGGCTCAGCGTGCCCGGTGCGACGGCGTTCAGGGCCTTGAGCTGCACGGCTAGCCATTCCCGATAACGCTTGCGGTTGTCGGCGGTCGGTGCGGGCAGCTCGGCGGCCACCGCGTAGTAGCCGACCGAGATCGCGTAATCCGGATTGAACTGCCAGTACTGGGCCAGCCAGTCGTCGCCGAAGGCCTTGGTGAAATCCGCGTCGCCGGCGGCGGCGAAGGGCGCGCTCAGCAGAAGGCTCAGACAGAGCAACAGGCGATGGAGCATGACGGTCTCGGAGCGAAGGCGGGCGAACCGCCGGTGGCCGCCATTGTGCGCGGGCCGGCCGGAGCGGCAATCCGGGATACAGCCCAGCGACGAAGCCGCTGTCGATTTCGGCCGGCCGCCAGCGACAAGAACCAGGGGATGTCGCGCGATGTCTTCAGCGGCTTGGCGCAAGCCTTTGTTGCATCGCGCAAAACTTTCAATCGCAGTATGAACTTTGACTTATTTTTGAATCTTGTTCAAAATTCGCGTCCTCACCAAGCTGACCCCCAGACCCTTCACTCGCGCCGTGGGCACTAAAGAACGCCGCCAACGCCAATTCGCCGAGCGCGAGCTGCTGCTGCTTGAGCATGCCCGCGTGCTGATCCGCGACAACGGGCTGTTGAACCTGCAGATGTCGCGTCTAGCCGAGAAGGCCGAATACGCCGTGGGCACGCTGTATCAGCACTTCGCCAGCAAGGAAGACCTGCTGCTGGCGCTGACGACCGCGCAGACCGTCGAGCATGTCGAGCTGTTCCAGCGCGTCGCCAAATGGGACGCCGGCTCGCGCGAGCGCATGTTCGCGATCGGCGTCGCCGATTCGATCTTCGTGCGCAAACACCCGGACCATTTCCGCATCGCCCAGTACACGCTGTGCGAGGTCGTCTGGCGTGCCGCGTCGCCGGACCGGCGCGAGGATTTTCTTGAAGCCTGCAAGCCGATCAGCGAGATCGTCGTCGGCATCGTCGACGACGGCGTGCGCGATGGCGACCTGGTGCTGCACGGCCAGACCGCGCGCGAGGTCTGCACCGGCATGTGGGCGCTGTCCAACGGCACGCACAACCTCGTGCATGCCGAGGGCGTGCTCGAAGATTTCACCGGCGGTGATTCCTATCAGCTGATGTGCCGCCACATGCAGGTCATGTTGAACGGCTATGGCTGGAATCCGCTGGTCGACCCCAATGACGACAAGGCGGTGAGTGCCTTGATCGAACGCATCAAAACCGAGGTGTTTCATGATCTGTGCAGCCAAGCCCCATAAGAACCACGGCAAGGGCGCCGGCCAGTTCAACCAGTTGTTCGCACGCACGGCGATTGCCGTCGCGGTGATGGCGGCGTCCCTGCCGGCAGCGGCGATGACGCTCAGCGAGGCGTTCGAGCGCGCCAAGGAACGCGATCCGTCGATCGCGGTGGCCGACGCCCAGTACGCGGCCGATCGCGAGCTGAGCAGCGCCGTGCGTGGCGAGCGCCTGCCGTCGCTGTCGGTCGGCGGCAAGTACCAGTACGCCAAGACCGAATCGAACGGCGTGTTCGGTCAGTCGGAAGACGAGTATCCGAGCTGGTCGGCGCAGGTGACCGCGCGCCAGCCGCTGTTCCGGCTCGACTGGTTCGCCCTCGGCGACCGTGCCCGCGCGCTCGACGAGCAGGCCGACGTCACCTACAAGAACACCCAGCTCGAAGTGCTGCGCCGCGTGGCCGAACGCTACTTCGGCGTGCTGCTCGCGCAGGACGAGCTGGCGCAGGCCGAAGCCGAGACCAAGGCCGTGCGTGAATCGCTGGACGACACGCAGAAGCGCTACGACGTCGAGCTGGTGCCTGGCATGGACCTCAAGGAGGCCCAGGCGCGCGACGATCTTTCGCGCGCGCGGCTGCTGTCGGCGCGCACTTCACTGCAGACTTCGCGCGACGCGCTCGACGAGATCACCGGCAACGGCAATGTCGAACTGCCGCAGCTGCCGGAGGACGTTGCCTTCCCCGCACTGAGCCCGGCGTCGCCGGATGCCTGGGTGCAGGCTGCCCGCGCACAGAGCCCGCGTATCGCGCTGGCCGCCAAGGCCGCGATCGTCGCAGCAACGGACCGCAAGTCGGCGCAGTCGGTCGGCATGCCGCAGCTCGATCTCGTTGCGTCCGCCGGTCGCGACGACACCAGCGAATACGACTTCGGCCAGGAAACCGATGACGCCCGCGTCGGCGTCGAACTGAACATTCCGATCTACGCCGGCGGCGTCAACGCCGCCAACCTGCGCAAGGCCGAGGCCAATGCGATCGCCGCGGAGGCCAACCTCAAGCGCGTGACGCTGGAGACCGAGCGCGAGACGCGCCAGCTCTACCGCCAGGTGGAGACGGCGTACTACGAGTCCGAGGCCTACAAGAAGTCGCTCGAATCCGCGCAGCTCGCCGAGCGCGCGGTCAGCGCCGGCTACGACGCCGGCACGCGCACGATCACCGACGTGCTCGATGCGAAGTCGCGCGTCGTCCAGGCGCGCCGCGATCTCAACCGCACGCGCTACCAGATGCTGCAGAGCCTGATTCAGCTCAAGCAGCTCACCGGCGAGCTGTCCGAAAAGGACTTCGCCGAGATCGACCAGCTGCTCAGCTACCCGACGCCGCACTGATCGACGCCACCGCCAACAACATCACCAAGCAGTTCCCCCAAATGGCTAACCAGAACATCAACATGAACTCCTCCGCCGCGACGACCCAGCGCAAGTCCAACAAGGCGATGATCATCCTGTTCGCCATCGTGCTGGCGGTCTTTGCGATCGTCTTCTTCATGAAGTGGTTCGGCAACAAGATGATGGCCAACTACCTCGAGAACATGCCGACGCCGCCGGCGACGATCAGCGTCGGCGAGGTCCAGGCGATCCGCTGGGACAACAATCTCGAGGCGATCGGCACCCTGGTGCCGGTCAACGGTGCCGAGCTGACGACCGAGAGCGGCGGCATCGTCACCGCGATCCACTTCGAATCCGGCGCGCAGGTGGAAAAGGGTGCGCTGCTGGTGACGCTGGACTCCGGCAACGAGCTCGGCGATCTCAAGCGCCTGCAGGCGCAGGCCGAACTCGCGGAGCTGAACCGCAAGCGCCGCGAACAGCTCTACAAGCTCGAAGCGATCTCGAAGTCCGACTACGACGCCGTCAAGGCCGAAGCCAATGCGGCGAAGGCCGCGGTCGAGGCCCAGATCGGCAAGCTCGGCCAGAAGGAAATCCGCGCGCCGTTCGCCGGTCAGCTCGGCATCCGCCGCGTCAACGTCGGCCAGTTCGTGTCGCCGGGAACGCCGATGGTCAGCCTGCAGTCGCTGGATCCGGTCGACGTCGACTTCTCGCTGCCCGAGCAGTACACCGGTGCGGTCAAGCCGGGCTACGTCGTCAACGTCCGCGTTGAAGCCCATGCGGAGCGCGCGTTCACCGGCGAAGTGCTGGCCGTCGAGCCGCGCGTCACCGAATCGACGCGCAACTTCGGCGTGCGCGCGCGCCTGCCGAATCCGGAAGGCCTGCTGCGTCCCGGCCAGTTCGGCCGCGTCGTGCTGGACCTGCCGGGCGAGCAGCAGATGCTCGTCGTGCCGCGCACGTCGATCAACTACGCCTCGTATGGCAGCTCGGTGTTCATCGTCCGTGACCGCAAGCCGGCCGAGGGCCAGACGTTCGGCGAGAACGAACCGAAGCTCGAAGTCGTGCAGAAGTTCGTCAAGATCGGCGATGGCCGCGGCGACTTCGTGTCGGTCATCGACGGTCTCGTCGCCGGCGACCGCGTCGCGACCTCGGGTCTGGTCAAGCTGCAGAACAACCAGCCGATCATCATCAACAACGATCTCGCGCCGAATACCCAGCTCGAGCCGAAGACGCCGCAGACCTGATCGGCCATCGTCCCCCCTTAGGTACTGACGCTAGCCCATAGGCGCCCCCATGCATTTCACTGACATCTTCATCAAGCGGCCGGTTCTTGCGACCGTCATCAGCCTGGTCATCCTGCTGCTCGGCCTGCGCGCAGGTGCCGACCTGACCGTGCGCGAGTACCCCGAGCTGCAGAACGCCCAGCTCAACATCACCGTCGCCTATCCGGGTGCCGAAGCCGACCTGATGGACGGCTTCATCACGACGCCGATCGAACGCGAAGTCGCATCCGCTGACGGCATCGACTTCATGACCTCGAGCACCTCGCAGGGTCTGGCGACGATCACCGCGAACCTGCGTCTGAACAAGGATCCGAACGAGGCATTGACCGAGATCTCGACGAAGGTCAACAAGCTGCGCAGCCAGCTACCGCAGGGCTCGGAAGATCCGATCATCGAGATCGCCGAAGGTGGCGGCACCGCGGCGATGTATATGTCGTTCTATTCCAAGGTGCTCGACAGCAGCCAGATCACCGACTACCTGATCCGCATCGTCGAGCCGCAGCTGGCATCGATTCCCGGTATCGAGAAGGCGCTGATCATGGGCGCGCGCACCTACGCGATGCGCGTCTGGCTCAAGCCGGATCGCCTGTCGGCGCAGAACATGACGGCGAGCGAGGTCTACACGCGCATCCAGGAGCAGAACGTCCTGTCGGCGGTCGGCGAGATGAAGGGCAACTATGTCCGCATCGGCCTGTCGGCGCAGACCGATCTGCGCACCGCCGAAGAATTCCGCAGTCTGGTGATCAAGCGCGATGGCAACACGGTGGTGCGCCTCGGCGACGTCGCCGATGTCGTGCTCGGTGCCGAAAGCTACGACGGCGGCGCCGCCTGGGACGGCGATCCGGCACTGTTCATCGCGGTCGAAGTGCGGCCGGAAGCCAACGTGCTCGACGTGATCGGCGAAGTCCATGAGCTGTGGCCGAAGCTGGTTGGCGCACTGCCGGAAGGCCTGGAAGCCGCGATCGGCTACGACAGCACCGAATACATCCGCGATGCGATCGCCGAAGTGCGGACGACATTGATCGAAGCGGTGCTTGTCGTGCTGGTTGTGATCTTCCTGTTCCTCGGCTCGATGCGCAACGCGCTGATCCCTGCGGTGACCGTGCCGCTGTCGCTGGTCGGTGCGCTGTTCATCATGTACGCGCTCGGCTACACGATCAATCTGCTGACCCTGCTCGCGATGGTGCTGGCGATCGGCATGGTCGTCGACGACGCGATCATCGTCATGGAGAACGTTCACCGCCACATCGAGGAAGGCAAGAAGCCTTCTGAGGCGGCGATCGAAGGCGCGCGCGAGCTGGTCGGGCCGGTGATCGCGATGACGATCACGCTGATGGCGGTCTATGCGCCGATCGGCTTCCAGACCGGCATCACCGGCAAGCTGTTCAGCGAGTTTGCATTCACGCTCGCCGGCGCGGTGTTCATCTCCGGCATCGTCGCGCTGACGCTGACGCCGATGATGTGCGCGCGCATCCTCAAGCCGACGCATGGCGAGGGCGCCGAGCCCAACAAGCTGGCCGATTTCCTCGATCGCAAGTTCGAGCAGTGGCGGCAGGGTTACAAGACGCGCCTGCACGATGCGCTGGATGGCAAACACATCATTGCGATGTTCGGCGCCGCGGTGCTGGTGTCCTGCTACTTCCTGTATGCCTCGACGCCGAGCGAACTGGCGCCGCAGGAGGATTTCGGCTTCGCGTTCTCGATCAACGAGGTCGATGGTTACGCGTCGATCGAGTATCTCGAACAGCAGTTCCAGGCCGCCGGCAAGATCGTGCTGGCCGATCCCGACGTCGATCATACCTTCGGCTTCAGCATGTCCAACGGCACCGCGACCAACACCGGCTTCATGGGCATGGTGATGCGCGGCTGGACCGAGCGCGAGCGACCGACGCAGACGATCCTCAACGAGTTGCAGGAAAAGCTCGCGTCGATTCCCGGCCTGCGCTGGTCGGGTATCCAGCCGCCGGCGCTGCCGACGCCGGGCCAGGGCTATCCGCTCGAGTTCGTCATCAAGTCGACCGCGAGCCCTGAGACGCTGGCCGAGGTCGGCGACAAGATCGTCGAGCGCGCGCTGGCGACCAAGAAGTTCTTCTTCGTGGCGCCGCGCATGCACGTCGACAAGCCGGAAACGCAGATCCTGATCGACAGAGACAAGGCGGCAGCGCTCGGCGTCGACATGCGCCGCCTGTCGATGGACATCGCGGCGCTGCTCGCCGGCGGCGAAGTCAACCGCTTCTCGCTCGACAGCCGCTCGTACAAGGTCATTCAGCAGATCGCGCGCAGCGAGCGCATCAATCCGCAGCAGCTCGAGGGCTACTACACGCGCGCCGAGAGTGGCGAGCTGATCCCGCTGTCGACGCTGGTCAAGCTCGAAGATCGCACCGTGCCGCGCACGATCGAGCACTTCCAGCAGCTCAACTCCAACTCGATTATCGCCGTACCGCGCCCGGACATTCCGCAGGGCGAGGCGCTGAAGATCTTCGAGGACCTGTACGCCGAACTGGCGCCGACCGGCTTCCAGGCCGACTACTCGGGTGCGTCGCGGCAGTTCAAGCAGGAAGGCCAGGCGCTCGCGACGACGCTGCTGTTCTCGCTGATCATCATCTACCTGGTGCTGGCTGCGCAGTTCGAGTCGTTCCGCGATCCGATCATCATGCTGGTGACGGTGCCGATGTCGATCAGCGGTGCGCTGCTGGTGCTGAACATTCTCGCCGTCCTGAATGGCATGCAGATCGCCAACTTCCCCGGCATGACGATGAACATCTACACCCAGGTCGGCCTGGTCACGCTGGTCGGCGTGATTTCCAAGCACGGCATCCTGATCGTCGAGTTCGCGAACCAGCTGCAGGAACGCGGTCTCGCCAAGCGCGAGGCGATCGAGGAGGCTTCATCGATCCGCCTGCGTCCGGTGCTGATGACGACGGCGGCGCTGGTCATCGCGATGGTGCCGCTGCTGTTCGCCGCCGGCCCAGGCGCGGCGTCGCGCTTCTCGATCGGTCTGGTGATTGCCGCGGGCATGACGATCGGCACGCTGTTCACGCTGTACATCGTGCCGGCGATGTACATGTACCTCGGCCGCGACTTCGCGCTCACCGCGAAGACGGCGGAGAGCGCGGCACACTAAGCCTCACGGCAGTTCAACATCGGGCCCGTTCGCGGGCCCGATGCGTTTCCGGCGTCGGCAAGGCACACTGCGGCAGGAAGGGGACGAACAATGAAAATGGACGCCAATACCATCCTGCGCCTGGTCGAGCCGGCGCTGTATTCGCCGCGCGGCCGGCGCATCAGCGTCGCGCTGCTTGCCGCGACGACGCTGATGATGCTGCTGCAGGCGCTGCGCCTGCAGCCCGACGCGAGCTTCGACAAGACCGTGCCGACGGATCATCCGTACATGCAGGTCTTCGAGCAGTACAAGGCAGATCTTGGCGGCGCCAACGCGGTGCTGATCGCGCTGATGCAGAAAGCCGACAACCCGCAGCTGGATATCTACAACGAGCAGTTCCTCGACAGCCTGAAGCTGGCGACGACCGAGGTCGAGTTCACCAAGGGCATCGACCGCACGCGGCTGTCGTCGATCTTCACCCGCAACGTCCGCTTCCTCGAAGTCGTCGATGGCGGCTTCCGTTCCGAAGACGTGATCCCGGCCACTTATGCGCCGTCGCCGGAGATGTTCGCGCTGGTACGCGAGCACGTCGGCAAGTCCGGCGTCATCGGCCGCCTGGTCGCCAACGACCAGCGCGGCGCGATGGTCTATGCCGAGGTCATGTCGCAGGATCCCGAGACGTTTAAACCGACCGACTACGTCGCCGTCGCGCGCAATCTCGAGGACAAGATTCGCGGCCAGCTCGGCAGCCCGGACAAGTTCGTGCTGCGCCTCAAGGAAGACTATGTACACCTGAAGGCCGGCAGCGTTGTCGAGGAGCGCTACAGCGCACCGGACCGCTGGCTGTGGCTGGAGAAGGTCGCGCTGCACTATCGCGACGATCTGGGCGGCAAGCAGGTGATCAAGGTCCCCGGCCGCCTGCTCGAGGTCGAGCGTGTGGACAACCCGGCCTACGATCCCGGCATCAGCGTTCACATCATCGGCTTCGCCAAGGTCGTCGGCGATGTGTCGGCGGCCACTTCCGAGGTCGTGCTGTTCTTCCTGCTGACGCTGGTCGGCACGTTCTTCGCGCTGCTGCTGTATCTGCGCGACCTGCGGCTGGCCTGGCTGCCGATGGTCTGTTCCGTCGTCGCGGTGATCTGGGAACTCGGCTTGCTGCGCACGTTCGGCTTCGGGCTCGATCCGTTCGCGATCATGGTGCCGTTCCTGGTGCTGGCGATCTCGACCTCGCACGGCGTGCAGTACGTCAACACCTGGGCCGACGAGATCGTCCAGGGCCACGATCCCTTCGAGGCCTCGCGGCAGACCTTCCGGCGCCTGTTCATCCCCGGCAGCATCGCGCTGATCACCAACGTGGCCGGCTTCCTGACGATCGCGCTGGTGCCGATCGGCGTGATCCGCGAGATGTCGATCAATGCCTGCTTCGGCATGGCGGCGGTCATCGTCACCAACAAGCTGATGATGCCGATCTGGCTGGCGAGCCTGCGCGTGCAGGACATGGCGGCGTTCCGCGCGCGCCGCTCGCGGCTGGCGCAGGCCGGAGAGGCGCTGTGGCAGCGCATGGCCGTCGTCACCCGGCTGCCCGTCGCGGTGAGCCTGCTGGTCATCGCCGCCATCGTTCTGGCGGCGAGCCTGCATCTGCAGAAGCAGCGCATCATCGGCGACGCGCAGGCCGGTGTGCCGGAGCTGCGTCCGGACTCCGTCTACAACCGCGACTCGCAACGCATCGCCGAGAACTTCAGCGTCGCGACCGACATTCTGACCGTGATCGCCGAGTCCGATCCCTGGGCCTGCATCCGCTACGACGTACTGGATCAGGTCGACCGCTTCTCGTGGGCGATGGAGAACACCGACGGCGTCGCGTCGACCCGCGAGCTGTCGCAGCTCGCCAAGCAGATCTACTCTGGCTTCTGGGAAGGCAACATCAAGCTGCGCGTGATTCCGCGCAATCACGACTCGCTGGTGCTGTCGACCAAGACCATCGACACCAAGTCCGGCCTGCTCAACATCGACTGCAGCGCGATGCCGGTGTACGTCTACACCAGCGATCATCGGGCGACGACGATCCACGGCATCACCGCCGCGGTGGAGGAATTCAACCGTCGCAATGCCGAAGAGTTCTATCGCACGCATCCGGCCAGCAACATCGCCGACTGCACCGAGCGCCTGCGCCTGCGGCGCCAGGGCGAGGTCGTCAAGGAAGGCGAGGCCTGCCCGGTGCACTTCGCGCTGGCGTCCGGCAATGTCGGCGTGATGGCGGCGACCAACGACGTCATCGAATCCAACGAACTGCGCACGGTGCTGTGGGTCTACGCGGTGATCGGCCTGCTGGTCGTGCTCAGCTATCGCTCGCTGAAGGGCGTCGTGATCATCGGCGTGCCGCTGTTCCTGGTCACGATCTTTGCCAACGCGCTGATGGCGCTGTCCGGCATCGGCCTCAAGGTCGCGACGCTGCCGGTCGTCACGCTCGCGGTGGGCATCGGTGTCGACTACGGCATCTACGTCTACGACGTCCTGCGCCACAACCTCGATGAAGGGAAGATGGCGCTGCGCGATGCGTACGTCGCCACGCTGCGCCGCACCGGCAAGGCGGTGATCTTCACTGGACTGTGTCTGGCCGGCGGCGTGTTCGCCTGGCTGTTCTCCGGCCTGCAGTTCCAGCGCGACATGGGCCTGCTGCTGGTCGTCATGTTCATCGCCAACATGCTCGGCGCGGTGTTGCTGGGGCCCGCGTTGGCACGGGTGCTGCGGCTGACGCGGTGAAACAGTCGTAGCCCGGGTGAAACCCGGGGTGCACCCGGGCTACGTCGTGTCAATGCGGTTGTTCTCCGGTGCGTCCGCTCAACCCATGAAGAACGCGTTGAGCTTGTTGCCGTCCAGATCGCGGAAGTAGCCGGCATAGAAGCCCGGGAAGCGCTCGCCGAGCGCGCCTTCGTCGACGGCGCCCAGCTCGATCGCCTTCTTGTAGACCGCATCGACGGTCGCACGGTCCTTCATTGCCAGCGCCACCATCACGCCATTGCCGATCGTCGCGGTCTTGCCGTCGAAGGGCAGTGTGACGCACACGCCGGGCGCGGTCGGGCCGGTGCCCCACATGATCAGCTTGTCGGTCGCGAACGAGCGCTTCGCGCCGATGGTGCCGAGCAGCGCGTCGTAGAAAGCCGCAGCGCGTTCGAGGTTATTGGTGCCGAGGGTGACGTAGCCGATCATGTAGCGCTCCTGTGTTGTTGTGGTGGCGTTCCGGCGCGCAGCGTAGCCGAGGTATCAGGGTTTGACGAACTTGAGCAGGAAGCGATCCGACTCGCCGATCGCCAGATACTTCTCGCGGTCCTTGTCGCCGAGGCGCAATACCGGCGGCAGTGTCCAGACACCTTCCGGGTGGTCGTGAGTGTCCTTCGGATTGCGCAGCACGTCGGAGCGCGCGGCGAGCTTGAAGCCGGCGGCTTCGGCGAGCGCGATCGTGCGTTCTTCGGAGATGTAGCCGTTGTCGGCGAGCGGGTCTTCGGTCTTGGCGTCCGGCCAGCGATGATCGACGACGCCGAGCACGCCGCCCGGCTTGAGCGTGTCGAACATCACGCGGAATGCGAGCTTGGCGTAGTCGGCGCTGATCCAGTTATGCAGATTGCGGAAGGTCAGCACCATGTCGGCCGAACCGCGCGGGGCGACATTGGTTTCGTAAGGCAGCTGGAACTGCGTGACGTTGACCTTGCCGTAGAGATCGCTGCGCTCGCCGAGCATGCTGAGAAACTTGCCGAAGTTGCCGCGCGCATAGCCGCTGGTGGCGGCGAGGCTGTATTGCGCGGCGTAGAACTTGCCGTTGTCCTTGAGCGTCGGCGCGAGGATCTGCGTGTACCAGCCGGTGCCGGGAGACAGTTCGACGACGGTCATGTCGCTGCGCAGGCCGAGAAAATCGAGGACTTCGCGGGGTTTGCGGTAAACGTCGCGCGCGCGGTTCTCGGCACTGCGATGATCGCCAGCGATGGCGGCATCCAGCGCGGTGGCGGTGGTCTTGTCGAGGGCCGCGGCGGCGGTGCCGCTGAGCGCCAGCAACGCGGCGGCGATCAGCAGGCGAGGGGTGTTCGGGCGCATGGTGGAATCTCGGTCGGGGCAGTACGGGTCCGACCAGTGTCGCCCATCCGAAGTTCAGCTGCTGCGATACCAGTCCGGCCGCCCGGCGGTCCACAGCTCGCCCCACAGCTTGCCGCCGCCGTCGACGGTCAGCACTTCGCCGGTGATGAAGCTGCCGCTCGACGCCGACAGGTAGATGCAGGACTCGGCAATCTCCATCGGTGTGCCAGGTCTTTTCAGGGGATTGGCGAGCGGGAATTCTTTCTGCGCCTCCGGCGGATAGACCTCCAGGCCTTCGGTCGCGGTCAGGCCCGGCGCGACGCAGTTGATGCGGATGCCCAGCGGCGCCCATTCGACGGCCACGGTGCGCGTCGCGCCGATGATGCCGGCGCGCGCGGCGACGGTGTGCGCAACGCCCGGCATGCCGCGCTCGATGACGACGACGATGTTGCAGATTGAGCGCAACATCGATTGCGCAGCGTCACCCTGGTCGCGCCAGTACTGCGCGGCGCGCTGCATCATCAGCCAGGTGCCGTTGAGATTGTTGTTGATGACCGCGTTCCAGCCCTTTGGCGCGTAGTCGATCGCGGACTGCGGGAACTGGCCGCCGGCGTTGTTGACGGTGCAGTCGACGCGGCCGTAGTGCGCGTGTGCTTTCAGGAACAGCGCGTCGACCTGTTCCGGTTCGCGGACATTGGTCGGCACGACGAGCACTTCGCCGCCTTTGCCGCGGATGAAGTCTGCGACGACTTCCAGCTTCTCGACCGTGCGACCGCAGATGACGAGCTTCGCGCCGAGCCGCGCGAACAGCAGCGCGCAGGCGCGGCCGATGCCGCTGCCGGCGCCGGAGACGAGCACGACCTTGCCCTTGAACAGGTCGGCGCGATACACCGTCTCGGTGCTCCAGAGAAACTCCGGCGCATTCAGGCGGGCAACGTCATCCGCGATGCTCATCCGCTCAACAGTTCCTTGGCGATGATCATCTTGCGTACTTCGGTCGTGCCGGCACCGATCTCGAGCAGCTTGATGCTGCGGTACAGGCGATTGATCTCGGATTCCCAGATATAGCCGGTGCCGCCGTGGATCTGCACGGCGTGGTTCAGCACCTTGTTCAGCGTCTCGGCCGTGTACATCACGCCGGCGGCGGTCAGCTTGTGGATGTCGCCGCGGCCGCCTTCGCCTTCGTTGATCGTGTTCGCCGCGCGCAGCACCTGGTAGGTGTAGAGGCGCATCGATTCGACCCACACGTACATCTCGGCGAGCATCGACTGCACCATCTGGAACTCGGAGATGGCTTTGCCGAACTGCTTGCGCTGCTTGGCGTAGTCGAGCGACAGCGCCAGCGCGCGCTCGGCGATGCCCAGATTGATCGGAGAAATCATCGCGCGTTCCAGATCGAGGCCGGACATCACGACGCGCACGCCCTTGTTCTCCTCGCCGACCAGATTGGCGGCCGGCACCTTGCATTCCTCGAAGACGAGTTCGGCGGTCTGCGAGCCGCGGAAGCCCATCTTGATCAGCTTCTGCGCGACCTTGAAGCCCGGGAAGTCCTTTTCGACGATGAACGCCGAGACGCCCTGATTGCCCTTTTCCTTGTCGGTCTTGGCGTAGACCAGCAGCACGTCGGCGACCGGGCCGTTGGTGATGAAGATCTTCGAGCCATTGAGGTAATAGAAATCGCCTTCACGGCGCGCCGTCGTACGCATCGAGCCGATCGCATCCGAACCGGCGCCCGGCTCGGTCAGGCCGAGCGCGCCGATCAGCTTGCCGCTGTTGAGGCCGGGCAGGTACTTCTGCTTCTGCGCCTCGTTGGCGTTGGCGAGGATGTTGTTCATGCACAGGTTCTCGTGCGCGACCCAGGCCAGCGCCAGTGCATGGTTCCAGCGGCCGAAGGCCTGCAGGATCAGGCCCGAGGTGAACACGTCCATGCCGGAGCCGCCGTACTGCTCCGGCGCGGTGACGCCGAAGTAACCGGTTTCGCCAATCTTCTTGAAGATATCGGCCGGCCACCATTCCTCGTCGTCCATGCGCTGCGCGAGCGGATACATCTCGGCCTGCGCGAAGCGGTCGGCCTGCGAGAGGATTTCCATTTCGTCGTTCGACAGGCCGGTGAAAGCCTGCATGACGGAGGGACGTTCGGACATGGCGGTACACCTTGGTGAGTCGGACTTACCAAAGATAGGCCGGGGCCGGCCGCAGCGCTTCGTCCAATAAGGTGAGGCTCGGCGCGGCCCCGAATCGGCTCAGGCGGATTCGATGACGACGCGATTGCGGCCGCCGGCCTTGCCGGCATACAGCGCGGCGTCGGCGCGCGAGATGGCCTGCTCCAGCGTGTCGCCGGCGCGCAGCATGGCGACGCCCATCGTCGCCGTCACCGGCGGCTCGGACGGATCGCGCGGACGGTCGGGATCGGCAATCGCGATCCGCAGGCGGTTGGCGAGCACCATCGCGCCTTCCAGATCGGTTTGCGGCAACAGCATCAGGAACTCTTCGCCGCCCCAGCGGCCGACGCTATCGACGGTGCGCACGCCGCGGCTGAGCAGCCGGCTGACGCTGCGCAGGACCGCATCGCCGACGTCATGGCCGAGCGTGTCGTTGATCGATTTGAAATGGTCGAGGTCGCAGAGAATCACCGTCAGCGGCTGGCCCAGTTCGCGGCAGTCGACGATGGCCTGCTGCGCCTGCGTGTTCATGCGCCGGCGGTTGTACAGGCCGGTGAGCGGATCGAGCATCGCCATTTCCATCAGCGCCGTGTACTGCCGCGCGGCGAGACGGAAGTACTGATAGACGAGTCCGGTGGTCGCGAAGATCAGCACCGTGTAGTTCATCGTCCGCAGCAAAGGCAGGGCGATGGCGGGCAGTTCCTCGGTGTAGGTTCCGACGCGGGCGTGGGTATCGAGCCAGATCAGAAAGACGGTGAACAGCGTCACTAGGCCCCATTTGACGCGCAGACTGATGCGGCCACTGACGACGACGACCGGCAAGGCGGCGACCAGGATCAGCTGGAAGTCGGCATCGCGGCCGAACTGCAGCGTCGAGTGCGTGCAGATGCCGAACAGCATTGCGACCATCGCCATCACCGCGGCGAGAAACACCGGATAGCTGCGGCGCACCGATTGCAGCCAGTACAGCGGAATGCAGGCGATCGCCAGGCCCACCTGCAGGTACCAGTTATGGACCCCCAGCGCGAACATCACCGCGCCGTAGATCAGCGACGTCACGCTCAGCAGGATGGCGCTGCGCTGGCACAGGCGGCGAAAGGTGTAGCGAATGACATCGCTGTCCTCGTCCACCGGACGGCGGGTGATTCCCGGCGAGGAAGCTGCGTTTGGAGAGGTCGTCATAGAGTGCCGATGGCAGATACCCGCGGATGCCCCACTACCTAGTAAACGATATGCAGCTGGCGCGGTCGCCACCCGTCACTCCCGCCTGCACGCCGGCATCGTAAACGATTGCCCGATCGGCCTGCCCCCGCGGCGCCAGTCGACGCTACAATCGGACGACAAGCGGTACAAATACAGCCCGAAAAGGGCCGGCGCCCGTGCAGCGGGCCCACATAACCGAGGGAACTGGCCACTCGCGCAACGATCGCGACGACGCCGGAGGGAAGCTTGATGATCAACGAAGACAGCGACTCTGTGCGCAGGGCGTTCCGGCGCCTGTGTCAACGCGGCGCGGTGCTGGCAGCCGCGGTCGCGCTGCTCCATGCCATCGCGCAGTTCATGCTGGGCAATCCGCAGTGGCCTTACGCGCTGATCCCGATCGCCCTCTGCGTTCCGCTGAACTGGATGTTATCGACCCGGCAGCCGTTCGGTGTCTTCATCCTCGCGTTGCCGCTGATGGTCGCGCTGCTGGTCGGATTGTGCAGTTACGCAACGCTGACGATCGGTCCCAGCGCAAGCTTCCACCTGATACTGATCGCAGTGCTGCCAGTCGTCGTGGTCAGCGGCCGCATCAGCGTCACGGCCAAATGGCTGACAGTCACGCTGTTCACGATCTATCTGGTCGTTCTCGATTCGGTGGCGGCGGATTCTCCCGCGCTGGCCTCGCTGTCGCCGCTCGCCCTGGGCATGATGCGCGCGGTCAACCTGGCGATTCCGGCCCTGTGCACGACCAGGCTCGTGCTGCACTACTTTCATCGCGCGTCGCGGCAGCATGCGGCACTGCTGAAGCTGGCGGCACTCGATCCGCTCACGGGGCTCTACAACCGTCGCCAGATCGGCGAACGGGCTCGCCAGCTCATCGCCGAGTGCCAGCGGCACAAGCAACCGCTGTCGATCGTCCTGTGCGATCTCGATCACTTCAAGTCGATCAACGATCGCTACGGCCATGAGGCGGGCGATGAGGTCTTGCTCCGCGTCGGCGGCGTTCTCGGTCAGGGCGTGCGCGCCGTCGACTGCGTCGGTCGTTGGGGCGGTGAGGAGTTCCTGCTGTTGCTGCCGCAGACCGATCTTGAAGGCGCCTATGTGGTCGCGGAACGCCTGCGCAACCGCATCGCGGTGCAGTTCGGCAGCAGCGCGGGGAGTGCGCCGTCGGTGACGGCGACGATGGGCGTCTCGTTGTTCCGTGCCGCCGACACGCTGGAGAAAGCCATATCGCGGGCCGATGCCGCGCTGTATGCCGGCAAGGCCTCGGGGCGCAATCGCGTGGAACGCGATCCGGACACCCGGGCGGTCAAGGCGCAGCCGCCTGGCTGAAGCCGCCCGCCGCTTGGGGGATTCCCCTCGGGTCTGCTTTCCCAGTGTCGCCGCTGGCCCGGCGGTGCTAAGTTCGAGACGGGGAAGCCATCGGTGGCTGGTGGGGCGTTGCCCACGCTGGCACATGCATTGCGATGGCTTTTGGCATCGGGCAATCGGGGTGATTCATGGGTTTTATGACGAGGGCTTGCCGGCCGGTGCTGGCGGCCGCGCTGTGTGTTTCCGGCCTGTTGGTGACAGCGCCTGCGTTCGCCGTACTGGAGCTGCATGACGAACTGGCCGCCAATGAGCGCGCCAAGAATCTCGATCTGCGCCTGGGCCGCATCCTGCCGCAGGCGGCACAGCTGGAAGCGGTATCGCGGCTCGGCGCACGCGCCAGCTGGAACCGCTACGGCACCGTCGCGACGCTGATCAAACCCGGCGGCTATCTGGCCACCGGCCTGGGCGACGATGCGGTCGCCGCGGCGCGCCAGTGGATCAACCAGAATCGCGCCCTGTTCAAGCTATCGCCGCTCGGCGTCGAGGAGCTGGAACTCGTCAACGCCGCCGAGACGCCGCACAACCCGGCGCGCGCGGTGCTGTTCCGCCAGCGGTTCGCCGGCATGCCTTCGGCGGTCGCCGGCCTGATCACCGTCGGCGTCGTCGACGGCAAGGTCTATTACGCGTCTTCGTCTTCCGCCGGCGAGCAACCGCCGGTCGGTTCGGTGCTGCTGTCGCCGCTGCAGGCCTGGTTGCGCGCCGCCGCCGACGTGCTGCGCGCGACGCCGCTGGACGATGTGCTCTCCATCGTCGACGAAACGCTCAACACCGGCTGGACGCTGCTCAACGTGCGCGGATTCTCGCAGCCGCAGCGCGCCCGCCTGATGATGCTGCCGATGCCCGAAGGCGGCGTGCGCCAGGTCTTCGAAACCGTTGTGCTCGACGTGCGCAACGGCATGCCGATGGCGTATGTCCATTACATCGATGCCGAGACCGGCAAGGTCTGGAAGCGCGAGAACCGCGTCTACAACGCCAGCACGATCCCGCTGATTCCGTCGCCGTTCCGCGGCACGTTCCCGGATGCGCAGACCTGCGCGGCGCGGACCGAACACACGGTATCCGCCGGCAATGCGGCGATTGCCGTGATCGCGACCGCCGCAGTGCCCGCCAACTCGGTCAGCGCCAGCCTGTATCGGGTCGAGGAAAGCGGCGCTTCGACGCTGGTTGCCGAGCGCGGCGCCATGACCGGTCCGGCGCAGATTCTCACGTACGCGCCGTCGGGCGGCGTGCCGGCCGCCACTTACCAGGTCGAAGTCTGCCCTGACGACTCTTTCCTCTCGCTCGGCTCGTTCCCGCCGTTGCCGGATTTTCTCGGTGCGCTGATCGTCAGCCCGATCGATACGTCGGTGACCTCGGCGCTGCTCGGCGCCGACGCCAACGCGCCGCAGTGGAAGTGGTTCCCGACCAATCCGGACCAGCTCTATGACGGCGAGGATGTGCGCAAGGTTGCGTGCTTCGCGCCCTTGCCCGAAGGCGGCCTGTCCGGCTGCGACATCGACGTGACGACGACCGCCTCGCGCGGGCCATGGGACCTGCTGCTCGGCACGGTGCCGACCTTCACGACGATCGGCAACAACGCGATCACCGCCGGCGGTGCGATCAGCCCGCTGACGCCGTCGCTGCTGAATCCGCCGATCGCGCTCGATCGCAAGTACGACTTTCCGTTCAACAATGCCTGGTACGAATCGGGCTGCAGTCCGCTGGAGATCATCGCCAGCCAGATCCCGAACTCGAATGGCAACGATCTGAGCGCGGTCACGGTGAACCTGTTCACCATGCACAACCGCATGCATGACTTCGCGTACTTCCTCGGCTTCACCGAGCGCAACTACAACCTGCAGCTGTTCAACTACGGCCTGACACCGGTGACCCAGCAGAACGATCCGGAAATCGGCACCTCGCAGGCCGGTTCTCTGGGCGGCGCGCCGTGGATTCCGACCTACGGCACCGCGGGCGGCCGCAACAACGCGAACCAGATCGCGCTGATGGACGGCGTGCCCGGCATCACCAACCAATACCTGTTCCAGCCGGTCGGCGGCATCATCTACGGGCCCTGCACCGATGGCGCGCTCGACATGGGCATCGCCGGACATGAGTACACGCACGCGATCTCCAATCGCATGGTCGCCGGTCCGGACGGCAACCTCGTCAGCGAGCAGGGCGGCGCGATGGGCGAGAGCTGGAGCGATCTGGTCGCGACGGAGTTCCAGATGGCCTTCGGCTACGAGCAGCCCGGCGGCTTCAGCCCGACCGCGCTCGGTGCGTACACGACCGGCAATCCGGTGCGCGGCATCCGCAACTATCCGCTTGAAGACAACCCGACCAACTACAGCAATTACGGGGCGGACACGCCGGGGCCGGAAGTGCATGCCGACGGCGAGATCTGGAATGCCACGCAGTGGGAGTTGCGCCAGGCCTTCATCGATGCCTACCAGGACGACTATCCCTACGAGGACGCCGATCTGCAGCGCGATTGCGCCAACGGACTCGTCGATGCCGCGCACTGCCCGGGCAACCGTCGCTGGGTGCAGTTGATCTTCGACGCCTGGCTGCTGATGCAGAGCGACGTCAGCATGCTCGACGCACGCGACGCGATGCTCGCCTCCGACATGGCGCGCTTCGGTGGGGCCAACCAGCAGCTGATGTGGCGCGTGTTCGCCAAGCGCGGTATGGGCAAGGACGCCTACACCGCGGGCGGCGATGACGTCATGCCGGTGCCGAACTTCGACTCGCCGCTAGAAGACGAGCAGGCGGACGTCACGTTCAAGGTCGTCGCCGGCGACGAGAGCAATGCGCCGGTCGCCGCGCGCATCCTCGTCGGCCGCTTCACGACGCGCAGCCGGCATATCGCCGATACCGATCCGGCAACGGTCGTCGACGAGACCGACGAAACGACCCAGGCGACCACGCAGAACAATGTCGATCACGCGCGCCTGGTGCCGGCGACCTACGAGTTCATGGTCGTCGCGCCGGGCTACGGCATTCATCATTTCGAGCAGGCGCTGCCGGCCGGCGAGTCGACCTTGACGTTCACGCTGCCGACCAATCACGCATCGGTCGCCAAGGGCGCCGCGATCGTCACCAGCGCGTCTCTGGAGGCGAACGTCGCCAACAAGGATCTGCTGATCGACGATTCCGAAGACACCGGCGCGATTCTCGGCGACGAAGGCCTTGCGGTCGGTGCCTGGGCGACGATCGCCCTGGCCGGCGGCGAACAGACGGTTTCGGCCGTCAACATCAGCGCCGCGGCCGGACCGACCAACGCGGGGCGCTGGACGGCGCTGCGGCAGTTCGAGCTGCGCGCCTGCAGCGGCGAGTGCGGCGATCCGGAAGCCGACTTCCAGCAGGTGATCTACACCAGCGCGGAAGACGCCTTCCCCGGTGTGCGCCCGCGGCCGCTGCAGCCGGACCTGATCATCCGCAGTTTCAGCTTCGATCCGGTCAAGGCCAGTCACCTGCAGCTGCGCGTGCTCAATACGCAATGCAGCGGCGGCCCGGATTTCCAGGGCGAGCTCGACAACGATCCGCTCAACAACACGGACTGCATGAGTACGGACACCTTCCTGATCACGGCGCTCAATGTCGCGCTCGGCGGCGCGCTGATCACGCCGGTCAAGCCGGGCGATGGCGCGCGCGCGACCGAGATCCAGGTGTTCTCGACGGCGCCCAACGCGCGGCTCGAAGGCGGGTCGGGTGGCGGCGGTTCGGGCGGCACGCCGGATGCCGGCCGCTTCGGCGCCAGCGCAATGGGCGGCGCCATGCTGCTGCCGCTGCTGCTGATGGCGGTGCTGCGCCGACGCTGGCTGTCGCGCATTTAGCCTCGCGATCCCCTGCCGGATAGCCGGCAGGGGATTTGTATGGTGAGCTATGTGCCCTGCCTGCAAGGCGAACGCTCATGGAACACCGTCAGCTCGGCCGCTCCGGCCTCAAAGTCCCCGTTCTCAGTCTCGGCACCGGCACCTTCGGCGGCAAGGGCGAGATGTTCCAGAAATGGGGCAATTCCGATGTCAGCGAAGCGACGCGGCTGATCGACATCTGCCTTGAGCACGGCCTGAATTTCTTCGACACCGCCGACATCTATTCCGACGGCGTTTCCGAGGAAGTGCTGGGTCAGGCCATCAAAGGCCGGCGCAGCAATGTGCTGATCTCGACCAAGGCGACGTTCACGACCGGCAGCGGGCCGAACGACAAGGGTTCGTCGCGCCATCATCTGGTGCGCGCCTGCGAGGCGAGCCTCAAGCGCCTCGGCACCGACTACATCGACGTCTATTTCATGCACGGCTACGACGCGCTGACGCCGCCCGAGGAAGTGCTCGGCGCGCTCGATCAGCTGGTCCGTCAGGGCAAGATCGGCTACATCGGCGCGTCGAACTTTTCCGGCTGGCATCTGATGAAGGCATTGGCGACGTCCGAACGCTATGGCCTCGCGCGCTACGTCAGCTACCAGGGTTATTACTCGCTGATCAGCCGCGAGTACGAGTGGGAGCTGATGCCGCTGATGCTCGACCAGGGCGTCGGCACGATGGTCTGGAGCCCGCTCGGCTGGGGCCGCCTGACCGGCAAGATCCGTCGCGGCCAGAAGCTTGTGGACGGACGTATCGCCCAGGGCGGCGCCGAGGGCGGGCCGATCGTCGACGACGAATATCTGTATCAGGTCGTCGATGCGCTCGATGCCGTCGCTGCCGAAACCGGCAAGTCGGTGCCGCAGATCGCGCTCAACTGGCTGCTGCGGCGGCCGAGCGTCAGCAACATCGTCATCGGTGCGCGCAACGAGACCCAGCTGCGGCAGAACCTCGACGCGCTCGGCTGGTCCCTGAGCAAGGAGCAGATTGCCCGGCTCGACGCCGCGAGTCAGCGCACGCCGGTCTATCCGTACTGGCACCAGCGCGATTTCGACGAGCGCAATCCGAAGCCGACGACCTGGTAGCGGGCTACTCGTTCGGGTGGGAGACGCACCGGCCTGCGCTCCCTAGGCTGTGCCGACAACAACGAACGAGGAGATTCGCATGGCGCAGGCCCGCAGCTGGTTTCTGCAGAAGCGTCCGGTCACCGATATCGAGGACGACACGCTGGTCCTGCGCGAGCACAGCCTGCCTGCGCTGAAGGACGGCGAGTTCCTGATGCGCACGATTCTGCTGTCGCTCGACGCGAGCAACCGCATCTGGATGAGCGACCGGGATTCCTATCTGCCACCGGTCGAACTCGGCGCGGGCATGCGCGGCGTCGTGGTCGGCGAAGTGATGGAGTCGCGGCATCCGGACTTCCCCAAGGGCTGTCTCGCGTCGGGACTCGATACCTGGTCCGACTACGTCGTCACCGACGGCAGCGGCCTGACGCCGATGGCGCCGTTGCCCGGCCTGAAGCTCGCGGAGGCTTTCGGCGTGCTCGCGATTGCCGGACCGACGGCCTACATCGGCCTACATGAGATCGGCCGGGCCAAGCCGGGCGACACGGTCGTCGTGACCGCGGCGGCCGGTGCGGTCGGCATGGTCGTCGGCCAGCTGGCGAAGATTCACGGCTGCAGGACCATCGGCGTTGCCGGCGGTCGCGACAAGTGCAAGCTATTGACCGAGCAATACGGTTACGACCACGCGATCGACTACAAATCGGAGAACGTGCTCGAGCGTCTGCGCGAGCTCGCGCCCGACGGCATCGATGTCCAGTTCGAGAATGTCGGCGGCGAGCAACTCGACGCCGCGCTGACACACATGAAGATCGGCGGCACCGTCGTGCTGTGCGGCCTGATCTCCAGCTACAGCGCCAGCGGTCCGGTGCCGGGCCCGTACATGTTCAGCAACATCATCTTCCGCCGCCTGCGCGTCGAGGGCTTCCTGTGCCTCGACTACACGAAGAAATATCCGGAGTACCAGGCCAAGCTCGCACAGTGGATTCTCGAAGGCAGACTGCACTTCAATCTGCATGTCATCGACGGCCTCGAGAACGCCGTCGAGGCCTGCCGGATGCTGTATACCGGCGGCAACCAGGGCAAGCTGCTGGTGCGCATCGGCCCGGATTCCCTGTAAGGGCCTACTGCGCGGCGGGCGTCTCCGCCTTGAGCAGATCCAGCGTGTGCGCCAGCAGGCTGCGGTCGCCCAGCTCGCCGTGGCCGGGCACGACCATGCGCGCCTGCGCATAGCGCTGCTGGGCGCGTTGCATCGCCAGCGGCCAACCCTTGAAATCGGCCTCGGCGATATTGCCGAGGGCCGTCGCGTCGCCGGCCTTGACGGCGCAGCCGCCGAACAGAATGGCCTGCTTCGGCAGCCAGATCATCAGATTGTCCGGGCTGTGCGCCGGGCCCGGCGCGAAGACTTCGACCGGCCCGAGCGCAATGGCCTGATTCTCCGACAGCGTCTTCAGCGCCGGATCGAGCGGCTGCGTGAACTTGTCGGATGCGCTGAGGCTCAAGGTCCGCGGCGTCGCCGCCAAGGGCACGCCGAGCCTGGCGAGCACCGGCCAGCCGCCGATGCGATCGTCGTGATGATGGGTCGGGATCAGCCGGGCGATCGGCAGTTTCAGATCGCGCGAAATCCAGTCGACCAGTTCCTGAGTCGGCGCGACACCCCAACCGGTATCGATCAAGGTCAGCCGATCGCCGTCGCGAACGATCAGGCCGTTCGACGACAGCCGCCGCTGGTCCGCCATCACATGCCAGGTCGTGTGCACCCAGACGTCCGCGTCGATCTGACGGATCTGCAGATCTTGCGAGACGCTGATCAGCTCGCCCAGCTTGGGTGCCGCAGCGGCGGGGGTTTGCCAGCAAAGCACCAGCGCGCCGAGGGTGCCGAGTCCGATGAACCACGATCGAATCTTCATGCTTCATTGAAGCCGCCTGCGGCGGAGCTGTCCAGCGCGCCGTGCTCGCCAGCAAGGCCGCGGCACCGCAGAATGCACGCCATCACCGGCGCGACCTATCGAGTCACCATGAGCAAAGTCATCCTGATCACCGGCGCTTCGTCCGGTCTGGGCCGTGCCTGTGCCGAAACACTCGCGCGTGCCGGGCATCGCGTCTATGCGGCCAGCCGGCGGCCGCCGCAGGATCTGCCGGGCTGCCAGCCGCTGACGCTGGACGTCGACTCCGATGCATCGGTCGAAGCGGCGATCACGCTGTTGCTGGTCTCCGAAACGCGCGTCGATGTCGTGATCAATTGCGCCGGCTTCGGCATCGCCGGTGCGATCGAAGACACCACGACCGACGAAGCCAAGGCGCAGTTCGAGACCAACTTCTTCGGCGCCGTGCGTGTCACCCGCGCGCTGCTGCCGAAACTGCGCGCGCAGGGCGGCGGCCTGATTCTCAATGTCGGTTCGCTGGTGACGCAGCTGCCGGTGCCGTTCCAGGCCTATTACTGCGCGAGCAAGGCGGCGCTGGAGTCGTACAGCGAAGCGTTGCGCTTCGAGGTTGCGCCGTTCGGCATCCGGGTTGCCTGCATCGAGCCCGGCAACTTCGCGACCGGCTTCACCGCGCAGCGCCGCCGTGTCCCGGGCTGGACCGCCGCGTCGCCGTACGCCGCGCGTTGCGAAGCCTCGGTGTCCTGGATGGAGAAGGACGAAGCCAACGGCCTGCCGCCGGCGCGCTTCGCGGCGCAGGTGCGGCGCATCGTCGAGCACAACGATGGTCCGTTTCTGTACCTGGCGATCGCGCCGATCGAGCGCATCGGCCTCTGGCTGCGCGCCGTACTGCCATGGTCCTGGTACGAGGCGCTGTTCAGCCGGCTTTTCCATTCGCGCTAGGAAATCGTCATTCCCGCGAAAGCGGGAATCCAGGGAACAGGCTGCTGCTCTCTCCGCCCTGGATTCCCGCTTTCGCGGGAATGACGGGTCATTTCATGCGCCAATGGCGGGGCGGATTTCCCAAGCGCGCGGCCCCGGTCTCGCGCTATCGTGCCGGCAAAGATCTGGGGGATTCCATGAAACGCACAGGCAAGCGCTACCGGCCGGGACGGGCCGCGGCGGACTACGACGTCATCGTCATCGGTTCCGGCATCGGCGGGCTGTGCGCCGCGGCGCTGCTGACCCGCCTCGGCAGCAAGGTCTGCGTGCTCGAGCAGCACTACACCGCCGGCGGTTTCACGCATTCCTACGAGCGCGAAGGCTATGAGTGGGACGTCGGCGTGCACTACGTCGGCGAAGTCCACAAAGAGCACGCCGCGCTGCGGCGCATCTTCGACGTGATCTCCGACGGCCAGCTCAAGTGGGCGGAGATGGACAAGGTCTACGACCGCATCATCATCGGCGGCCGGACCTACGACTTCGTCGCCGGCCGGGCGAACTTCGCTGCCGAGTTGAAGAAGCACTTCCCGCAGGAAGGCGCAGCGATCGACGCCTACATGGATACGGTGATGCGCGTCGCGCGCAGCATGAAGACCTACTTCGCCGGCCAGGCGATGCCGCCGCTGATGGCGCGGATGTACGAGAAGATCCGCCCGCTGCGCGTGCCGCGCGAATGCTTCCAGTCGACGCGCGAGGTGCTCGAAGGCCTGACGCAGAACCAGGAACTGATTGCGGTGCTGACCGGCCAGTGGGGCGACTACGGCCTGCCGCCACGCGACGCCGCGTTCATCATGCATGCCTCGGTCGCCAAGCATTACTTCGATGGCGGCTGCTATCCGGTCGGCGGCTCCTGGAAGATGGCCGATACGATCATCCCGGTGATCCGTGCCGGCGGCGGTGAAGTCTTCACCTATGCGAAGGTCAAGCAGATTCTCGTCGACAACAATCGCGCGAGCGGCGTTGAGATGGAGGACGGCAGCCGCGTGCTCGCGAAGACCGTCATCAGCAACGCCGGCGCGCGCGTTACGTTCGAAAAGCTGTTGCCGCAGACGGCACGTGAGCGCCACGGCTATCCGACCAAGCTGCGCGAGGTGAAGCCTTCGCATGGGCACCTGTGCATTTACGCCGGCTTCAAGGGCACGGCGGCGGAGCTGAACATTCCGCGCACCAACCTGTGGGTCTACCCGGACTCCGATCACGAAGGCAACATGCAGCGCTTCCTCGACGATCCGCTGAACACGCTGCCGATGGTCTACATCTCGTTCCCGTCGGCGAAGGATCCGGAATGGGAGCAGAACTATCCGGGCAAGAGCACCGTCGAGATCATCACCCTCGGCCGCTACGAGTGGTTCGCGAAGTGGGCCGGCGAGACCTGGAACCAGCGCGGCGACGAGTACGAGGCGCTGAAGAAGACCTTCACCGATCGCCTGCTGGCCGCACTTTACAAGCAGATGCCGCAGCTCGAAGGCAAACTCGACTACTGCGAGCTGTCGACGCCGCTGTCGACCGAGTGGTTCAACATGTATCCGAGCGGCGAGATCTACGGTCTCGATCACGATCTGCAGCGCTTCGAACAGAAATGGCTGCATCCGGTGACGCCGGTGAAGAACCTCTACATGACCGGCCAGGACGTCGTCACCGCAGGGGTCGGCGGCGCGCTGCTCGGCGGCGTGATGACCGCGGCGGCGATGCAAGGTCGCCACGCCGACCGTGTCTTCAAGTTGCTCAAACAGTGGAAGGCGCCGGAGGCGCAACCCGCATGAACGCTAAAACCGTTGGCCTCGCAGTCGTCTTCCTGTTCTTCTTCATCGGCGGCATCGCGCATTTTGCGGTGCCCGAGTTCTTCATCAGGATCATGCCGCCTTACATCCCGTTTCCGCGCGAGGCGGTGCTGCTGAGCGGGGCGATCGAGCTGATTCTGGCGTTCTGCCTGCTCAAGCCGTCGCTGCGGCCGCTGACCGGCTGGGCGCTGATCGCGCTGATCTGCGTCGTTTCGACGGCGAACATCCACATGTCGATGAACCCCGAACTGTTTCCGGAAATCCCGGAATGGGCGCTGACACTGCGGCTGTTCATCCAGGCCGGATTGCTGTGGCTGGTCTGGTGGAGCACGCGGCCGACATCACGCGGCGCCTGAACAACGCGTAAACTCCGCGCCCCTCAAGCTGCCCCGGCCGGATTCCGGCCCCGTGAACCATGCTTTCGCTCCAGAACCTGACGCTGCGGCGCCATGCCCGCACGCTGTTGAACAACGTCTCGGCGACGATCCACGCTGGGCAGCGTGTCGGCATCATCGGCAAGAACGGCGTCGGCAAGTCGACGCTGTTCGCCGCGATCCGCGGCGAGCTGGTGCCGGACGGCGGCAAGATCGATCTGTCGAAGAACGTGGTTGTCGCCAACGTCGCGCAGGAGACCCCGGCGCTGGACCAGGCCGCGATCGAGTACGCGCTGGACGGCGATATCGAGCTGCGCGAGATCGAGGCGCGCCTGCGTGAACTCGAACAGCGCATCGAACTGCATCCGACCGATGCCGACGTCAACGCACTGGTCGCGGCGCATGACCGTCTGACGACGATCGACGGTTACGCGGCCAAGGCGCGTGCCGCGCAGCTGTTGCACGGTCTCGGCTTCATTCCCAGCCAGCAGGAAAACCCGGTCGCCAGCTTCTCCGGCGGCTGGCGCATGCGTCTGAACCTGGCGCGCGCGCTGCTGCGCCGCTGCGATCTGCTGCTGCTTGACGAGCCAACCAACCATCTCGACATGGATGCGGCGCTGTGGCTGCAGGAGGAGCTGGCGACGTTTCCCGGCACGCTGCTGCTGATCTCGCACGACCGCGAGTTTCTCGACGCCGTCTGCACCCATACGCTGCATCTGGAGCGCGAGACCGCAACGCTGTACGTCGGCAACTACTCACAGTTCGAGCGCCAGCGCGCCGAGCGCCTGTCGCAGCAGGCGCAGATCCACGCCAAGCAGCAGGAGAAGGTGGCGCACCTGCAGTCCTTCATCAGCCGCTTCAAGACCCACGCCAGCAAGGCGCGCCAGGCGCAGAGCCGCGTCAAGGCGCTGGAGCGCATGGAACTGGTGGCGCCGGTGCTGGCCGAGAACGAGTTCGACTTCAGCTTTCGCAAGCCGGAGAAGGTGCCGAGCCCGCTGGTGCATATCACCCACGGCCAGGTCGGCTATGCCAACAAGGCGCTGCTGACCGGCCTGCGGCTGTCGCTGCAGCCGGGCGAGCGCGTCGCGCTGCTCGGCGCCAACGGCGTCGGCAAGTCGACGCTGATGAAGAGCCTCGCCGGCGCGCAGCCTTTCGTCGGCGGCGACATCGTGCGCTCGCCGGATCTGAAGGTCGGCTACTACGCCCAGCATCAGCTCGAACAGCTCGACCCTGAAGCCAGCGCGTTCCTGCATCTGCGCCGCATCGACCCGACCGCGCGCGAGCAGCCGCTGCGCGATTACCTCGGCCGCTTCGCGTTTGCCGGTGAGCGCCAGATGGAGCCGATTGCACCGTTTTCGGGCGGCGAGAAGGCGCGCCTGGCGCTGGCCTTGGTCGCCTATCAGCGGCCCAACCTGCTGCTGCTCGACGAGCCGACCAACCACCTCGATCTGGAAATGCGCCAGGCCCTGGAAATGGCGATCAACGACTATCCGGGCGCGGTCGTGCTGGTCAGCCACGACCGCCATCTGGTGCAGAACGTCTGCGACACCCTGTGGCGCGTCGCCGACGGCACCTGTGCGGTGTTCGACGGCGATCTCGACGACTACGCGACCTGGCTGCGCGAAACCCGGCGCAAGGCGCAGCGCAAGAATTGAGTGTCAGGTTCTCGGGTCGTTGCGTATTCGCAGCGCGCACCAGACCTGATACCCGGCGTCGATCAGCAGCACCAGGCTGATCCAGCCGAAGCCCTGGGCCAGCCATTCGCTGACGTGAACCCAGAATGTGCTGGTCGGTGCCGCGGTGAACATCTGGTCGCCGAGGCCGTAGATCGTTCCGAGCGCGAGCGACGAGACGGCGGATACAGCCGCAGCGATCCAGTGCTTCGCGCGTGTGCGGTAGGGCTGGAACAGGTCGACGACATTGAGCAGCAGCGCAACCACGGTGCAGACACTCGTGATGCGCAGCATCAGCGTCGCTTCGTCACTCCAGGCCGCGATGCCCAGTGCGGCCAGCGAGGCCGGCGCCAGCCAGTCCAGATTGAGCCAGCGCAGCGCGATCAGGTTGAAGACGAATTCGAACGCGGTACTGCCGCGACCGATGCGGCCGTCCTTTTCGCGCACGGGCGCCAGATGTTTCGGATTCCAGTGATCCAGGCCCGCCAGTTGCAGCAAGCGATCCTGGAACAGCCAGAACAGCAGCGTCGTGACCGCAAAGCCGATCAGCGCCGAGTTGGCGAAGCCCCAGTACAGCTGAAAGAGCTGCTGCACAGGATTCCAGCGCGTTGCCGACATCGACGCCGCCGCCTGCGTCAGCTGCGCGATCAGTAAACCCAGCAGCATGTACTTGAGCGAGAGCTTGTAGAGCGGGAACGCCGGTTCGTCGATCAGCGTGCGGCGAGTGTGGTAGCCCGCGGCGACGCGTAGCGGATGGCCGCGTCGGCGCAGGAATTCCAGCCGCTCTTCGGCGCTGAGCGTGCGCCCGGCATCCTGCTCGCGGGCTTCGAGTTCGTCGATCAGCGCGCTGCGGATTTCTGCGGCGAGATCACCCGCCTGTTTGCGGGGCAGGTGTTCCTTGATGGCGGCCACGTAACGATCGATATCGGTCATGGGCGATGCTCCAGAAGCTGGTTGAGGGAATGCACGGTGGCCTGCCAGTCCTCGCGCAGCGCCCGCAACATCGCGCTGCCGTCCTTCGAGAGCCGGTAGTAACGCTTGTCGCGACCGCCGTCGCTGCGCCATTCGCTGTCGAGCAGGCCTTGTTCCTCAAGACGGCGAATCAGCGGATACAAGGTGCCTTCGTCGATATCGACGCCGAACTGCTGCAGGTACTTGCGCAAGGAGTAGCCGTACTGCGGCTCGTGCAAGCAGCCGAGCACGGCGAGGACCAGTACGCCGCGGCGCAGCTCCATGCGTAATTTGTCGAAGCGGGTGGAGTCCATTTCAGATACTGTGTGACGTACAGTGTTGATACTGTGCATCACATAGTATTCGCCGTCAACCCCCCTGCAGCAGCGATCGATCCGGCCCGATCTGATCGGGAGCGCGTCGGGATGGCATCGAGCGGTGCACCACAAAGGACCAGCATTGCACTGATGCAAGGATCCGCAGCGAGTGCTTGGCGCGCGGTCGCGACGCTCAAAATAGTTTCGACATCAAGGTCTAAGGCGTCGATAAAAGCGCGGCGCACAGGTGCAATAAGCTGCCATAGCAGCTATATTTTGAGGCTAGTGCGCCTTGATACATTTAATAGCGGGACTTTGGGGAGTAGATTTCGTATGCGACTCTTTTCCAATGGGTGGCGTTTGCTTGCCATCAGCGGCCTTGTCGCCATTCTTGGCGCCTGCGGTGGCAACAACGACAACGAGGTGCGTTTGCGCTCGATCGAGATCGCGCCCGCCACTCAGAGCATTGCCTCCGGCACGACGGTCCAGCTGACGGCCACCGCGCTCTATTCGGACGGCAACACCTTCAATGTGTCGGACCAGGTGATCTGGGATTCGGCCGATGACGCCAAAGTCTCGGTCTCGCCGACCGGCCTTGCCTCCGGCCTCAGCCCGAGCACCGGCGCGGTGACGATCACTGCGACGCTCGATGAAGCCAGCGCAACCGCGGCCATTACGGTCACCGCTGCGACGATCAAGCAGATCCAGGTGACGCCGGACGACGGCGCGCTGCCGCGCGGTCTGAATCGCCAGCTCACGGCGACGGCGATCTTCACCGACAACCGCACGCAGGACGTCACCGCGACGGCGTCGTGGGTTTCCACCGACACCTCGGTGGCAACGGTCGGCAACACCAGCGGCAACAAGGGTCTGGTCACCGCGGTCGGCGCCAACTCCACCGCGACGACGATCACCGCCTCGAGCGGCGGCGTGACCGGCAGCCTGCCGCTGCGTGTCAGCGCGGCATCGATCAGCTCGCTCCAGGTCAGCCCGGGCACTTTGAGCATCGCCTGGGGCGGCTACGAAAAGCAGTTCACCGCCACCGCGGTCTTCAGCGACGGCACCACCGGCGATGTCACCGATCAGGTCGTCTGGAGCATGTCGGGCCCTGCGGTTCGTGGAACGATCAGCAATGCAGCGGGCGAGAAAGGCCTGTTTGTGACGGGCAGCGAAACGACGACGCCGGGAACGACGCAGGTCACCGCGACGGCCGGAGGCAAGACCGCCTCGGCGAATGTCACGGTCACCAACGCGAATCTGCAGTCGCTTGAAATCGACGCGACGAACAAGCGCTTCGCACCGGCGACCACCCTGACGGCCGGCCTGGGCCGCACCTTGCAGTTCGTTGCCACCGGCCGCTTCTCCGGTACCGCCACGCCGGCGATGGATGTCACGAAGCTGGTGACCTGGAGCACTTCGGATGTCACCGTCGCGACGATCAGCAACGCCGAGTCCTCGACCGGCAAGTCGGTGACCCAGGGCGTCGGCACTTCGCAGATCAGTGCTTCGATCAAGCGCGGCGTAACGACGCCGGTCGCTGAAGTGACGCGTTCGATCACCTTGAACGTCTCGAATGCCGAGCTCGTCAGCATGGTGGTCGAGCCTTCCTCGCTGACCGTGCCGCGCAGCTTCAAGGCACCGCTGCGTGTCGTCGGTACCTTCAGCGACAGCTCGCAGGAAGACATCAGCTCGGACGTCACCTGGACGTCGCAGGACTCCAACATCGCGGTCGTCGGTAATACCACCGGCCTGCGCGGCGTCGTGACCGGCGGCAATCCGGGCAACACGGTGGTCACCGCCAGCTACCCGGGCACGGGCATCAACGCGACCGCCGCCATCAACATCACCGGCGCGACCCTGCAGGCGATCAACATCCAGCCGCAGGTGCTGACGATTCCGCAGAGCACCACGACGCCGGTGCCGTTCATGGCGGTTGCCTCGTTCAGCGACGGCAGCACCCTGGACGTCACCAACTACGGTCAGGTCGTCTGGACGTCGAGCGACACCAACGTCGCGACGGCCAACGCCAGCCCCAACGGCGCGTTCACCGGCACGGCTCAGGGCGGCACGGTTCAGGTCGTCGCCAGCCGTCCGGGCAGCGAGCTGCGCGGCCTCGCGACGTTGAATGTCGATGGCGTTGCGCTGGTCCAGCTGCGCGTCGTTCCGCGCACCTTCGAAGGCTGCACGGCGACCACGTTCACGGTCGCCGAGTCGGCCGAGCTGGTTGCGGTCGGCGCCGGACGCCGCTTCATGGCTTGCGCACGCTTCCGCGACGGCTTCATCGGCGATGTCACCAGCCAGGCTTCCTGGGCCACTCAGGCGCCGGGCGTCATCACCGTCGGCACCTCGGGCGCACTGCGCGGCCGCGTGACGACGACGGGCCGCGAGAAGGAACGCGGCGTCATCGAGGCGACCTACACCGAGAACGGCATCACGATGAAGGATACCGAGGCCATCACGCTGGTCGACGGCACGATCACCGTGATCACGATCACCGCCAGCCGCGATCTGACCGCGCAGCAGCCGGCCGGCATCAACATCCAGTTCGAATCGGTTGCCAGCATCCGCTCGCCGGATGGAACGACCGCTACCGGTGTGAACATCACCGAAGGCGCGACCTGGACCAGCTCGCAGGAGAGCGTGGTGGTCATCAGCAACACGGACGGTTCGCGCGGCAGCGCGACGGTCCAGGCTGCATCGGGCGGTGGTCTGCTGGGCGGCACGCCGCCGTCGTCGTCGAACATCCGCGCTGCGCGCGGCGGCGTCAACAGCAACACCCTGACGGTGAACCGCGCGCCGTAACCGGCAACAGGCAGCAAAAAAGGCCGCCAGAGCAATCTGGCGGCCTTTTTCATGGACGGCGTTTCAGGCGGCTGTCGTGTCCAGAGCGTCGAGCCACGCGGTCGTCTGCTGCCAGACCTTTGCCGCCACCGCGGTGTCCGCGCCATCGGCGCTGGTCGGGCTGGGCGCGCAACTGCGGTAATAGCGTCCACCGGGCGCATTCGCGGCGGTCGCGCAATGCAGGGTCGTCTGTGCGCCTTCGATCGGCGTCAGCAGGAAGAACTTCTCCAGCGGCGCGAACAAACGGCGGATCGCCTCGAGCGCCGGATTGCCGGAAAGACCCTTGTCGGCGATGTTGGTGTAGACCGCGCCCGGATGCAGGCAGTAGGCCTGCACCTGCTGTGAGGCCGCGTGCCGGCGCTGCAGCTCCGTTGTCGCATGGATCAGCGCCAGCTTGGAGTTGCCGTAGGCATTCCAGGAATTGTAAGGCTGCGTCGCGCCCATCAGCGCGGCGTTGCTGCCCTTGTTGTGCAGCATCGACACGACGTTGACGATGCGCGCGCCGCCGCCGGTCTGCAGCAGCGGCAGCAGACGCAGCGTCAGATGCATCGTGCCGAGATAGTTGGTGCGCCAATGCAGCTCATGACCGTCGGCGGTCAGGCGCGGGGTCTTCCACTGCGACAGCAGGTCGAGATGGATGCCGGCGTTGTTGATGAGCAGATCGAGGCGCTCGCCCTGCGTGGCCCGATACCAGGCGACGAAGGCTTCGACAGAGGAGGCGTCGCAGAGATCCAGCGTGTGACCCTGAACCTTGCCGGAGCCGGCCAGCTGGCGTGCGATCGCTTGCGTATTGCCGCGCGTAGTAACGACGACATCCGCGCCCCAGCTCGCCAGCGCCCGCGCGCTTTCGTAGCCGATGGAGCCCGGCGCTACGCCGGTGACGATTGCACGCTTGCCCTGCAGATCGACCGGCGTCGCCCGTGGCGCGCGAACGAAGAGTTTGCGCAGCGCGTTCAACTCAGGCCTCGAAATCGATGACGGTGACCGGACTGCTCACGCCGTCCCAGTGTCGCGCCGCAAGCTGGCCTGCCGCAAAGCTGTCGAGAATCAGCGGCACGGCTTCGATCAGCTCATAGAGCACGCCGGCATCATCGCCCGACTCGAGGTAGGCCACGCGCACGGCGCCGTTGCTCGCTTCAAAGACCGGCCGCATGCCGCGCGCCATCGCGGCGGCCACGTCCTGATCGATCTGCGCGGTATGCCAGGCGATGTGATGCATGCCGCTCAGGCTGCGGCCGTCGCCGTTCTGGTACGGAGACGGTGTCCTGCTGAGGACCTGGATCAGTTCGATCTGCACGTCGTCCTGGTACGACAGGCCGACGTGCATCTTCACGGTCGTTTCGACGCCGCGGCAGCGTCCGCTCATCGTCGTGTTGCGGAACACCGTCCAGGGTCCGACGCCATGCAGCTTGATCCAGCGCTTGATACTGGCGTCGAGATCGTCGACGACCCAGGCGATCTGCTTGATCGGCCCGCGGGCCTGCGGATGCACGGCGGCTTCAGCGGTTCGCTTAAGCGGATTCCTTGAGCAGGCCGCGCGCGCGCGCCATCGTGATCGCAGTGTCTTCGATCATGTCTTCCTGGCCGCCGACCATCTTCTGGCGGCCCAGCTCGAGCAGAATCTCGCGGGCCGAGATGCCGTACTTGGCCTCGGCGCGGCGCGCGAACAGCAGGAAGCTGGAATAGACACCGGCGTAGCCCAGCGTCAACGAGTTGCGATCGATGCGCACCGGGAAATCGAGGATCGGCGTGACCAGATCCTCGGCAACGTCGGAAATCTTGAACACGTCGACGCCGGTTTCGATGCCCATGCGATTGCACACGGCAACGAAGACTTCCATCGGCGTATTGCCGGCGCCGGCGCCCATGCCGCCACAGGCGCAGTCGATGCGACGTGCGCCGGCGGCAACCGCGGCGATCGAATTGGCAACGCCCATCGCCAGATTGTGGTGGCCATGGAAACCGATCTCGGTTTCGGGCTTGCACTTTTCGCGCAGCAGCGCGACGCGCGCGGTGACATCGTCCGGCAGCATGTAGCCGGCCGAGTCGGTGATGTACAGGCAGTTGGCGCCGTAGCTTTCCATCAGCAGCGCCTGCTCGATGAGCTGCTTGGGCTCGATCATGTGCGCCATCATCAGGAAGCCGACGGTGTCGAGCCCCATCTTGCGGCCAAGATTGATGTGCTGCTCGGAGACGTCCGCCTCGGTGCAGTGCGTCGCGACGCGGATCGTCGTCACGCCACAGTCGGCCGCCATGCGCAGGTGATCGACGGTGCCGATGCCCGGCAGCAGCAGTGCCGAGACCTTGGCCTGCTTGAGGCCCGGAATCACCGCGCGCAGATACTCTTCATCGGTTGCCGCCGGAAAACCGTAGTTCACCGACGCACCGCCGAGTCCGTCACCGTGGGTGACTTCGATCAGCGGGCAGCCGGCCGCGTCGAGCCCGCGCGAGATCGACTGCATCTGTTCGATCGTGATCTGGTGGCGCTTGGGATGCATGCCGTCGCGCAGCGACATGTCATGCACCTTGATCTTGATTCCCTTGAGGCTCATCACGGACTCCTGGTCTCTACGACCCCTGCTCCTTGTCGGAGCAGGGGCTCAATGCTTTGCAATATCAGCCGACGCTTCAGTCGGTGAACTCGATCGCGTCGTCGAGGTTCTCGCAGAAGTTCTGCTCGCTGGCCTCGCTGACCGAGCCGTCGGCGAACTTGGCGCGGATCGACTGCTCGCAGCCTTCGTTGTCGGTGCTGGCGTCCCAGATCAGCTTGACCGTCGCACCCGGCGCGATGCCCTTGCCGATGTCGAAGCCGCCCCAGGTCTTGCCGTCCTCGGAGACTTCCAGCGCGGTGATCTTCGACGAGCTCTTGTTGGCCACGTTGAAATACCACTGGCTTTCCTTGGCCTGCAGAGCAGCGGACGCCAGCGCGAGAGCGGCGGGCAGGGCAAAGCTCAGCAGCGATTTACTGATAGACATGGAAATTCCTATTCGGGAGTCGCGATAACGGCGGCGATAAGCCGGAAGATGCCCACAGGGGCCAGCCAGACTAACAGGGTATCGGTGATGAACTCCCGCTTGTCGGCGTGGTGGCGTGTGACCTGGCGCAACTTGCGGTGCGCCTCGCAGTGCATCTTCGGCTCATCGACGATCGCGTCGTGCGCCTCGGTGTAGAGCTTGTAGGCGCGCTCGCGATTGGCGGCGGCCAGCGCCAGATCGCCCTGCTTCCAGAGCTTTTCGGCGCGCTGCTTGCGTTCGGCGAGGCTGGCCATGGGCGCTTCAGGCCGCTTCCAGCTTGAGACGGCCGGCGAGGATTTCCTCGGCGAACATCTCGGCGGTGCGCGTTGCCGACGCGGTCATGATGTCGAGGTTGCCGGCGTACTTCGGCAGGAAGTCGCCAAGGCCTTCGACCTGCATGAAGCTTGTGACGCGGTTGCCGTCGAACACCGGGCCGTTGACCAGCTTGTAGCCCGGCACGTACTTCTGCACTTCGGCGACCATGTCGCGGACGGATTGCTCGATTTCCTTCTGCTTCGGCGCATCGACCGTCAGGCAGTGGATCGTGTCGCGCATGATCATCGGCGGTTCGGCCGGATTGATGACGATGATCGCCTTGCCCTCGTCGGCGCCGCCGATCTTGGCGACCGCGCCAGCCGTCGTGCGGGTGAATTCGTCGATGTTCTTGCGCGTGCCGGGGCCGACCGACTTCGACGCGACCGTCGCGATGATCTCGGCGTACTTGACCTTCTGCACGCGCGACACCGCGTAGACCATCGGGATCGTTGCCTGGCCGCCGCAGGTGACCATGTTGACGTTCATCTCGCGCTTGCCCGCGTGTTCCTTCAGGTTGATCGGCGGCACGCAGTACGGCCCGATCGCGGCCGGCGTCAGGTCGATCATCATCACGCCAAGCTTATTGAGCTTGTCGGAGTTGTCCTTGTGCACGTAGGCGCTGGTCGCGTCGAAGGCGATCTGCACGCCGTCAGCCTTCACAAATTCCAGCATGCCGTCGACGCCCTTGTCGGTCGTCTTCAGGCCATGCTCACGCGCGCGCGCCAGGCCTTCAGAGGTCGGATCGACACCGATCATCCAGACGGGCTCCAGCACCGACGAGCGCTTGAGCTTGTAGAGCAGATCGGTGCCGATGTTGCCGGGACCGATGATCGCGCATTTGATTTTCTTCATTGCCACTCAAGCCTCGAAACCAATGGATGCTTCGCCGATGCCGGCAAGCGTCATGTGAAAGCGGTCGCCGGCCAGCGCCGGCAGCAGCGGCGCCAATGAGCCGGACAGGATCATCTCGCCCTTCAGGAACGGAATGCCGTAACGGCCCAGCGTATTGGCGAGCCAGGCGACGGCGGTCGCCGGATGGCCCTGCACCGCGGCGCCGAGGCCCGAGGCGACATGCGCGCCGTTCTTCGTGATGTCCATCTTCACCGCGGCGAGATCGAGGTCATAGGCGCGCGCACGATCGTTGCCGATGACGAACACGCCGCAGGAGGCGTTGTCCGCCACCGTATCTTGGATCTTGATCTTCCAGTCGGTGATGCGCGAATCGACGATCTCGAAGCACGGCGCGACGTAGTCGGTCGCATCCAGCACCTGGTCCTCGGTCACGCCCGGTCCCTTCAGATCCTTCTTCAGCACGAAGGCAATCTCGCCCTCGGCGCGCGGCTGGATCAAACCACCCTTGCGGATGCTGACGACCGCGCCGTTCTTGACGTGCATCCGGTCGGTCAGAAAACCGAAGTCCGGCTGGTGCACGCCGAGCATGTCCTGCACCGGCTTGCTCGTCACGCCGATCTTCTTGCCGACGATGGTCTCGCCTTCCTTCGTGCGCCGCGCAAGAAAGCGCAGCGAAATCTTGTAGGCGTCCTCGATGTCGATCGCGCTCTCGCGCGAGGTCAGCGGCGCCAGCGTGGTCTGCGTGCGCAGCGCCTGGAACAGCTCGTCGCCGAGCGCCTCGATGCGGGCGGGGGCGAGCGCCATCAGCCGTGCTCCAGGAAATCGAGCACGGTGCGGTTGAACAGCTCGCGGTGTTCGATCATCACCCAGTGGCCGCAGTTCGGTACCAGCACCATGCGGCCGTTCTTCAGGCCCTTGCCGAGGCGCAGGATGCCGCTGTCCGGCATCATCTGTTCGTTGAGACCCCACAGCGTCAGCGCCGGGCAACTGATCTCGCCGAGACGTTCGACCATGTTCGGCACTTTGAGCGTCTTGATCGCCTGCGGGCTCTGCGTCTTCGCCAGCTCAAAACGCTCGCGGACCAGCTCGTCGGTGACCGCCTTGGCATCGACGACGAAGGCGCTGATGAAGAAGTCCTTGAGCTGCGCTTCGGTGACCGGCGTGCCGGCGCCGTACAGCGCGAACATCTTCGCCATGCCGGGCATCGCCAGATAGTCCGGCAGGTCGTTGAGGCCGCCCGGCGCCATCAGCACCAGCCGCTCGGTCGCCTGCGGGTGCGCGAGCGCGAAACCCAGCGCTACGGCACCGCCCAGGGAATTGCCGACCAGCGTGCAGCGCGCAATCTTCAGCGCGTCAAGCATCTGCTTGACGCAGGCGATGAACAGGTCGAGGTGGTATTCGACGTCGCCGGGCTTGTCGGAATAACCGAAGCCGATCAGATCCGGCGTGATGACGCGGTAGCCGGCCTGCACCAGCGCCGGGATGTTGCCCTTGAAGTTCGAATAGCCGCAGGCGCCGTTACCGGAGCCGTGTAGGAACACGACGACCGGACGGTTGCCGTCGCCGCCGAGGCTCTCGTCGCGGTAGTGGATGCGATAGCCGTTGGCGAGCGTCGCGTACTGTCCTTCGGGAACGGGGCGTGCGGTCATGGGGGCGGGATTGGCAGGCGCGGAAATGCCGCGCAGACGGGCTTGAATGCGTGGTGACGATGGTCGTCAAATGGCCCTGCGGATGCTTCATCCTTTTGGACTACGGGTCCAGAGGGTCAATGCCCTAGCATGCGCCTGGTAAAAACCTGGGGAGTTCTGACGTGGCGTCTCGCGTGGTTCTGGTGACCGGTGGTGCGAAAGGTGTCGGTGCGGGCATTGCCCGCCGTTTTCTCGCGGAGGACGCGACCGTCGTGGTCTGCGGCCGCGAGACCCCGGCCGAACTGCCATCCGTTGACGGGCGCAGTGCCGAGTTCATCGCCGCCGACGTGCGCGATGCCGCAGCGCGCGACGCGCTGTTCGCCGCGATCCAGCAGCGCCATGGCCGCCTCGACGTGCTGGTCAACAACGCCGGCGGTGCGCCGTACGCGATGGCCGACAAGGCCTCGCCGCGCTTCCACGAATCCATCATCGCGCTGAACCTGCTGGCGCCGCTGCATCTGGCGCAGAAGGCCAACGCAGTGATGCAGCAGCAGGCCGGCGGCGGCGTCATCGTATTCGTCGCCAGCGTTAGCGCGCTGCGCCCCTCGCCGGGCACGGCGGCCTACGGCGCGGCCAAGGCGGCAACGCTGAGCCTGACGCAATCGCTCGCCGTGGAATGGGCGCCGAAGGTCCGCGTCGTCGCGGTCAGCCCGGGCATGGTGCGCACCGAGCAGTCCGAACTGCATTACGGCGACGAGGCCGGCATTGCCGCGGTGTCGAAGACCGTGCCGCTCGGGCGCATGGCCTCGCCGGAGGACATCGGCGACGCCTGCGTCTGGCTGGCATCGCCGGCGGCTGCCTATGTCGCGGGGACCAACCTCGTCGTGCACGGCGGCGGCGAGCGTCCGGCATTCCTCGACGCAGCCACGGTCAACGCAACAAGCGGCAAAAGCTGAAGATTCCGACGCCGTCGGGCAAGCTGGCGCAGCATCGGTGGGAGGAAGGTGGCATGGGGTCAGTTCGAATACAGGGAGCGGCGCTGATAGCGGCCGCGTTGGCGCTCGCCGCCTGCGGCAGCAGCGATCCGGTCGGCAACGACGGTGGCGGGCCGGGCGCGAATGCGCAGTGCCTCAACAACAGCGCGTTGCGCAATCCCTACTTCGGCGATCTTCATGTCCACACCAAGTATTCGCTGGACGCGAATACGCAGGGCACGGTCAATGGTCCGCACGAGGCGTACCGATTTGCGATGGGCGAACGTCTCGGCATCCAGCCCTACAACGAGAACGGCGAGCCGCTGCGTACGACGCAGATCGGCCGGCCGCTGGATTTCGCGGCGGTCACCGATCACGCTGAGCTGTTCGGTGAAACCGAGATCTGCACCAATCCGGATTACATTGGCTACTACGCGCCGGAATGCATTCTCTACCGCAGCTTCCCTGAGCAGTCCTTCCTGATCTTCAATCTGGCCGCCGTCGGCCTGCCGGAGCTGCCGCAGTTCCCGGTGCCGCCGGGCATCCCGCTGGTGTCGGATCTGCCGATCGTCGGTGCCAACGGCAAGATCCCGCGCCTGCCGTACTGCGGCGTCGACGGCCAGCTTTGCCTCGAGGCCGCGGCAACGCCCTGGCAGGACATCCAGGCCGCGGCCGCCGCCTACAACGACAGCAGCGAGAACTGCCGCTTCACGACCTTCGTCGGTTACGAATGGACCGGCGCGCCGATGGCGAACAACCTGCATCGCAACGTGCTGTTCCGCAGCGACGTCGTGCCGGCGATCCCGCCGGCGTTCCAGGAATACCCGCGCCCCGAGCTGCTGTGGCAGGCGCTCGACGAGCAATGCGCGCAGGTCGAAGGCTGCGATTACCTGACGATCCCGCACAACTCGAACCTGTCGGGCGGTCTGATGTTCGAGGCCAAGGACCGCTTCAACAACGACTACACGCGCGAGTTTGCGCAGCAGCGCCAGGATAACGAGCCGCTGGCCGAGATTTACCAGCACAAGGGTCAGTCCGAGTGCCTGGCTTCGATCGGAGCCGGCGCCAACGACGAGCTCTGCGGCTTTGAGCTGCTGCCGTACCGCAACTTCCTCGGCAGCCAGATCAGTCCGGCGGTCAGCGGCGCGCCACTGGAGCAGGACTACCTGCGCTCGGCGCTGAAGGAAGGCCTGCGCCTGGAGCAGACGCTGGGTGCCAATCCGTTCAAGTACGGTTTCGTCGGCAGTTCCGATACGCATCTCGGCACGCCGGGACGCACTTCGGAAATCGAGTATCCGGGTCACGGCGGTGCGGGTGGCGGCGCGCAGGAAGAAGGCGCGGCTGCGCTGACCGATCTGGTCGAGAACAGCCCCGGCGGTCTCGCCGTGCTGTGGGCCGAAGAGAACACGCGCGATTCGCTGTTCGCCGCGATGCGCCGGCGCGAGGCCTATGCAACCAGCGGCACGCGTCCGGTCGTGCGCTTCTTCGGCGGCTGGAATCTGCCGGCCAACCAGTGCGCGCAGGGCAACTTCGCCGCCACCGGCTATGCGCAGGGCGTGGCGATGGGTGGCGATCTGCCGCCGCCGGCATCGGCGGCGCCGCGCTTCGCGGTGTCGGCGCTGCGCGATCCCGGCGTCGCCAGCGATCCGGCCGAGCCGCTGCAGCGCATCCAGATCATCAAGGGCTGGGTTGGCGTTGACGGCAGCACGCACGAACAGGTCTACGAAGTCGCGGGCAATCCGGACAACGGCGCGAGCGTGAACCTCGACACCTGCGAAACCTCGGGCCAGGGTTTTGCCAGCCTCTGCGCGGTCTGGCAGGACCCCGACTTCGATCCGGCGGAGTCCGCGTTCTATTACGCGCGCGTCATCGACAATCCGAGCTGCCGCTGGTCGACACGCCAGTGCCTCGCCGCCGCGGTCGATTGCAGCAATCCGGACAACGTGCCGGAAGCGCTCGCTGCGTGTTGCGATGCGAACGTGCCGAAGACCATCCAGGAACGCGCCTGGACGTCGCCGATCTGGTACCGGCCCAATGACTAAGGCCAATTTCACAAGTAGCCTGGATGCAATCCGGGGGCTGCAGCCTGCTGCTCGACGTGATTCCCGGATTGCATCCGGGCTACTTCGCCGCACATGAATCGCCTGCTGCGATTGCCTTTGCTGCATTTCATGCTGCTGGGCGGACTGCTACTGTTTGTCGAGCAGCGGTTCATGGGCGACGTGGACGAGGCGCCTGCGACAATCGGTATCGGTGCTGGCGACATCGCGCAGCTCGGCAAGGACTGGCAGAGCGAAACCGGCGTCGCGCCGAATCCGCTGCAGCTCAAGGCCAGCATCGAGCGTCATATCGACGACGAACTGCTGATGGCCGAAGCGCTGCGTCTCGATCTTGATCAGACCGATCCGGTCGCGCGTTCTCGTCTGCTGCAGAACCTGCGTTTCGCTTTTCCGCAGCGCCGCGCCAGCGATGCCAGTCTGCTGCACGAGGCGCGCGAGCTCGGCATGAGCCGGCGCGATCTGATCGTGCGGCGGCGTCTCATCCAGGTGATGGAGCGCCGTCTGGCTGCGAACGTGGCATACGACGAGCAGGCTTTCAGTGAGTATCTGCGACAGCACGCGCAGCGCTACGGCCAGCCGGAGCGCACGGCATTCCGGCAGATCTATTTCGCCAGCGCGACACCGGCCGAGCGGCCGGACGGCGAGACTGCCGCCGCGATCGAGCGGGTGCGCAAGCAACTGAGCGACGGCAGCGCTGAAGACACTGCCGCTCTCGGCGATGTTTTCCTGCACGGCCAGGAATTTCCGCCACTGACGGCGGATGAGATCACCCAGCGCTTTGGCGCGGAGTTCGCGTCGGCACTGCAGGCGCAGGCCGGACAAGGCTGGATCGGTCCGCTGCGCTCGAGCTACGGCTGGCACCTGGTCGAGATTCGCGAGCGCATCGCGGCGCAGGCCGTGGCGAACGAGCCATTGCGCCAGCAGGCACTGCGCGCCTGGATCGCGACCCAGCAGCCGCAGGTACTGCGCGCGCAGCTGCAGATCCTGCGCGCGCGTTACAGCGTGCAGCTGCCTGCGGAATACGCGCAGCTGGCCGCCGGCGGTGACGCATGAAGCTTCCGCGTTGGCTGTGTGCGGTCGTGCTGTTGCTGCAGCTGCTGCCGGCGCAGGCGCATCCGCTCGCGCCGGCGCTGCTCGATCTGCGCGAAACCGGCGCCGCCAGTTACGACGTGCACTGGCGCACCTCGCTGCTCCGCGTACGCGGTGGCGAGCTGCTGCCCGTCTGGCCGCAGGACTGTGCCGCGCAGCAGCAGGGCGAGCCGCAGTACTTCAATGATGAGGCGGCGGTCGAACAGCGCTGGTCGCTGCGCTGCGACCGCGATCTGGTTGGCCGCACGCTGCGCTTCAAGGGTCTGGATCAAGGCGGCATCAACGTGATCTTCCAGCTGCGTCGCGCCGACGGCAGCAGTGCGCAGGCGTTGCTCGGCGCCGGCGATGTCGAGTTCAGCGTGCCGCAGGCGCAGCTGCAGCCGCCGGTGTTCGCGCATTACTTGACGCTGGGGATCGAGCATCTCGTGTTCGGATTCGATCACGTGCTGTTCGTGCTCGGCCTGTTGTTGCTTGTGCGCCGGACCTCGACACTGCTGCTGACGATCACGGCCTTCACGGTCGGGCACAGCTTCACGCTGGCACTCGCCGCGCTGGGGCTGGTGCGCGTCAACCCAGCGCTGACCGAGCTGGCGATTGCCATCAGCATCCTCGTGCTGGCGCTGAATGTCGTTCGGCCGCCGCAGGCATCGCCGACGCTGCTGTCGCGCTGGCCGGCGTTGATCGCCGCTGGCTTCGGGCTGCTGCATGGACTCGGTTTCGCCGGCGCACTGGCGGGCATCGGCTTGCCGCAGAGCGATATTCCCCTGGCGCTGCTGGCCTTCAATCTCGGCATCGAAGCCGGGCAGTTGATGCTGATCGCGCTGGCGCTTGTCTTGGCCGCGCTATGGCGGATGGCGGCAAGTCCTGCGTTCAACAATCCGGCGCTGGTGCGCGTGGTGCCGGCGTACGTCATGGGCACGCTCGCCGCCTATTGGTGCCTGCAGCGCGCGATCGCGGTGTGGGCATGAAGCTGCGGATACTTCCCTGGTTCGCCAGCGCAGCGGCAGTGCTCGGTCTCGCCGCGCTGGCCTGGTTCGTGATCTGCGAACGGGTGCAGTCCAGCAAGCCGAATGCCGCTGTGCTCGGGTCGCGCGAAGCCTGCACCGATTACAGCGGTCTGCCGCCGGCCTGGCGCGAGGATGCAAAGGCCGGCATGCAGTGGATCGCCGCGGGCGAGGTCGAGTTCGGCAGCGAGCGCGGCTACATGGACGAGCGGCCATTGCGTCCGACGGCGGTGCAGGGCTTCTGGATCGATCGCACTGAAGTCACCAACGTGCAGTTCGCCAGCTTTGTGCAGGCCAGCGGTTATGTGACGAGCGCCGAGCGGGGTGGTGGCGCGGCGGTGTTCCGCGAGCCGCCGGCGGATGCGCCGGTCAGCGGCCCCGCCGATTGGTGGCAGTTGTCGACCGATGCGAACTGGCGCCAGCCGGAAGGCGCGGGCAGCAGCGAGCATGCGCAGGAGCCGGTTGTCGACATCAGCTACGCGGATGCGCTGGCCTATGCGCAATGGCTGGGCCGCGATCTGCCGAGCGAAGTCGAGTGGGAGTTTGCCGCCAAGGCCGGCCGCGACAACGCGACGGCCGATGCGGCGCTGCGCGACGCGCAACGTAAGCCGCAGGCGAACTTCTGGCAGGGGTTGTTTCCGTATCAGGACGAAGTCGAGGACGGCTACAAGGGCCGCGCGCCGGTCGGCTGTTTCGCCGCCAACCCCAATGGGCTTTACGACATGGTCGGCAATGTCTGGGAATGGACGCGCGACGCCTATGTCCCCGCGGCCGGCGAGGCGCCAGCGGCTGTGCGGCGGCAGGTCATCAAGGGCGGTTCCTACCTGTGCGCCGCGAATTACTGCGAGCGTGCCCGCGCATCGTCGCGCCAGGGGCAGGAGGCCGATCTGCCGACATCGCACCTGGGCTTCCGCACCGTACTGAGACCCTGAACAGCAGGAACCAGTTGGCAGTCCGCCCGCCCCGACCTACTGTATTCGGAGCACGCAGCACATCGGACATCCCGGGAAACTGTCCGCAGACCGTGGGACGATCGGCCGGGCGCCGGCGCACAAAAAGGGGAGCAAGCGTGAACAACAGCAAGAAGTGGCTGGCGGTTGTGGGTGCTGGCCTGGCGCTGGCATCGGCAGGCACCGCGCAAGCGGTCGAAAACGCCAAGACGGTGCTGGAGTGCCTCGACGCCAACGTGCCGCAGAACATGCGCATCCAAGACATCGAACTCATCGCCAGCCGAGCCGACAATCCGGAGACGACGACCTTGCGCGGCAAGGTCTATGTGCTGCGCGAGAAATCTCCTGAGGGTGTGTCGAGCGTCCGCGCGACCTTGCGCATTGCCTCGCCCGAGTATCTGGCGGGCGCTTCGTATCTGGTCCGTCAGTCCGAGTCGCCCGGTCAGGACGGCATGTACGTGTTCCTGCCTTCGGTCAAGCGCGTGCGCCGCATCAGCGGCGAGTTCTCCGACGGCCCGCTGCTTGGCACCAACATCAGCTACTACGACTTCAAGCAGATGCAGCATGCGGTCGGCGATGCCAACGCGGCCCGCGAGCGCGACGACAAGCTGCAGGACCGTCCGGTTTACGTGATGACCTATACGCCGACCGGCGCGGCGGGCACCCAGTACAGCCTGGTGCGCCTGTGGATCGATCAGAAAACCTGCGTGCCGCTGCAGGTCGAGTTCATGGAGAACGGCAAGCTGCGCAAGCGCTTGAGCGGCGATGCCGAAGCGCTGCGCCAGTCCGGCGATCACTGGTACCTGTCCGCGCTGCAGCTGGAAGATCTGAAGGACAAGAGCACGACGCAGATCCGCCTGGTCACCGCTGAGCCGGGGCCGGAACTGCCGGCGCGCCTGTTCAATCCGAAGAGCTTCTATCTGGGCAACTGATCGACCAGTCGGACCCCGCGCTGCAACCGTCCCGTAACGCGGACGCGGCAGTCTGCGGGGATGCTGCGTCTCATCGTGCCGATGGCTGTTGCGGTCCTGCTCGCCGGTTGCGGCGGCAGCGGCTCGTCCGCGGGCGAACCGGCCCCGACCCCAACGCCCGCGCCGACACCGCCGACGGCCGATGCCGGCCCTTGGGCGCTCGATCTGGCGCGAGGAGAGATGCTCTACAACCAGCTGTGCGTCAGCTGCCACCAGGCCAATGGTGCTGGCGGTTACGGTCCGGCGCTCACCAATACCGCCAGCTGTCCGCCCTGCGAGGATTTCAGCACGCTGTGGGAGCGCATCGACGAAGCGATGCCGCTGCGCAATCCTGAGGAATGCGTCGACGACTGCGCGCGCGATATCGCGGCCTGGATCATCAACGGCTTCTCGACCGTGCCGAGCTGCACCGTCGATTTCCGCTACGACAGCATCGCCGGCGATGCCTTTTCCGCAACGGTGAGGATCGCCAATCTCAGCGACCGGGTGGTGCCGGTCTGGCGTCTCGGCTTCACGCTGGACGAGGGGCAGCGCATCACTGCTGCCACGACGGTGACGGTGGCGCCGGACAGCGGCGCCGTGGTCGTCAGACCGCAGGCCGGCGACCTGCAGATTGCCAGCGCCAGCGAGCGGAATTTCACCCTCGAAGGCCGCCATGCCGGGATGCTCAGTGTCCCGGCCGACCTGCGCCTGGAAGCGCCGCCCTGCTTCACGGCCACCCCCGGGTCCTGACCCCGTTCTGGTCGTTAACTGACCACCGATCAGGGGCTTGCGTCCGCTTGTTGATGCCAGGGCGCGCTGCCGTTCAGGCTGGGGACGATTCCCTGCAATAAAAGTGGCTGACAGTTGCCATCCAAGGCTGTCAGAAAGGCTGCCCGCGCCCCGCTTTCCAGGCGCCCTGCCGCCGCGTGTGGTCCATTCAGAGCCCGTCCTTGCCGTTGGCTTGCGGGTATGTCCCTTGCGGGCGCATTCGTCGTCGACGGGTCCCCGCTGCCGAAGGCCCGACTGGAGAATCGAGTATGGTCGTTGAACTCGTCCGGAGTCGCAGTAGAGAGCCCAAGGTCAATCAGGACCTGATCTCGATGCTGCGGGAAGTGCTGAGAATGGCTGAGGCCGGCGAACTGCAGGCTGCCGCAGTTGCCTACGTGCATGCCGACGCCCCCATGATCTGTTACGAAGCCGATGGTCACGAGGCGGCCATCGCCTGTGCGGCGCGGCAGGTCGAGGAGGAGATGCGCAGCGTCATCTTCGACGATGCTGATACAGCCTGAGTTGGTGCCGGACTTCTTCGCTGATCCGGCCCGAAACGGTCGCCGGAGATCAAGCATCGACAGGGAGCGAGGTGCAGCTGGCTCCCTGTCGCCCGCAGCGGTATAACTCAGCAGCGATCGACTTGGGGACGCTGCATGAAGCTAGGTACAGGGATTGCCATCTTCATCATCGGGCTGGCGCCACAGGTTGTCAGCGCCATTGAGCCCGGCTCCCGGGTCGGCGCCCCCGAGCCATTGCTGGCCGACAGCACGCGCCAGATGCTGTGGCCGGAGGTCGCCATTTCCGCTGGTGGCGATACGGCGGTGGTCTGGAGGGAGTATCCGCGCGATGGCGGCGTGGCCGCTGCACAGGCGTATCTCAGGTTCTACCGGGCCAACGGCGCGCCGTTCGGAGAGCCGCTGACGCTCAATCGAGTCGAGCCTGGCGTAGGGACATCGAAGGTCGGCGTCGGGATCGACGATGCTGGCATTGCAACCGCAGCGTGGCTGGAAGCGCTTCCCGGTGATTCTTCGTCGCGGATCCGTTATGTCCGATACTCCAAGAGCGGCACGCGGCTGGGTGCGGTCGGCAGTCTTGATGTCGGCGCCGAAAGCATTGGTACGCCGGAAGTCGCAGTGTCGGCGAGCGGGCAGGCACTGATCGTCTGGGCCGAGACGTTTGCGGGGCGTATACGTGCAATCCGGCTCGATGCCGGGGCGACAGTTGCCGCCGCTCCTTTCGATGTGTTTGCGCCGGCCGCCGATGAGTCCCTCAGCTTCCTGGCTGTCGCGACGAACCGACAGGGGAATTCAGTCGTTGCATGGCAGACCGCTGGCAAGGTGAGAGCCAGAACCGTGAGCGGCGGCAATGTCCTGGGCACCATCAGGAGAGTCGACGAAACGGCGGTGCCGGCGACAGCATTGGTCGACACTGCGATTGATGCCTCCGGTCAGTTCACGGTCGTCTGGTCTGGTGAGCCGCTGAATCAGGTTGTGCGCCGACGCTTCGACAGCAGCGGCAACGCTATGGAAGGCGAGGTCACGATCTACAACGGGCCGTCCGGAAGGCCCAGCATTGCCGTCGATGAAGATGGCGACACGGTTATCGCCTGGATGCAGAGCAACCGGCCCGTCATCGTGGCGCAGTATTTCAAGGCGGACGGCCAAAGCAGCTCCGATCCGATCATGCTGTCCGACAACGTAGCGGGGGACTTCGTCTCGGAAGAGCCCAAGGTGGCAGTCGATTCCGACGGGGATCCGGTCGTTGTGTGGCAGAAGATCCGGCTTGATGGTGGGGGCGGAGAGCGCGTGGGTCTCCTGCAGCGACTGGCCGGCATCGAAGACGTGGATGTCCAGATTTCGATAACCGATAACCAGACCGAGGCGGCGGCGCAGACCGAGGCGTCCTATCAGCTCACGGTCAGGAACGCACATCCGGCGACCGCCGGGCGCGGACTGGGCCAGGCCGCCGGGGTCGTCGTCGCTTTCGAGCTGCCGGCTAACCATGTTCTTTCGGGCGTCACTGCGCCGGGCTGGAACTGCAACGGCGCGATCTGCCGCAGTGTTGAACCCTTGCCGGCCGGCGCGGAGCGCCAGCTGAGCTTCAAGCTGGACCGACCGGATCGCCAGTGCGACGAAGCCGATGCGACGGTCCTGGCCACGAGTTTTCAGGCAGATGCGAGTTCCGCAAACGACAGCGCCTCCGATTCCACGCTGGTCGCAAAGCCGGGACTCATCGAGTTCTCACCGATCACGCCGCCCATTCTGGAATCGGATGCTGCGCCGATGGTTGCGATCGTCCGGACCCAGGGTTGCCTCGGCGGTGTCTCCGCCAGCTTTGCAGTCGAGAGCCAGACTGCAGAGTCCGGCGTCGATTTCTCCGTCGGCGAGAGCGTCGTGTTTGCCAGCGGCCAGGAGATCATCATGCTGCCGCTGTCGATCGTCGACGATGACTTGAAGGAAGACCTGGAAACTTTTGCTGTGACGATCTCCTCCGTGTCCGCGGGGGGCTCGATCGGCTTCTTCAATCGCAAGACGATCCAGATCAAGGACAACGATGGCGGTGGCGGCGGCGGGGCTCTGTCGCCCATGCTGCTCTGGCTGCTGACCGTGCTGGCGCTGGCCAGGCGCAGCGGCCCTCGATCCTGACCGCCCCGCTTTCGGTCCAGTCGTCCCAACGGATGATGCTCCACCCGGCGTCGCACCCGGAGAATGCGACGACACAGACATGAGGGGACGATGATGACGCAGGCAGCTTTTCCGAAGGGCGCGACGCTGGTGTTCGGCGGCAGCGGAGGCATCGGCCAGGAAGTCGCGAAGAGCTTCGGCAAGGCCGGCTCCGACGTTGCGATCGTCTATCGCTCGAAGAAGGACGTTGCCGACAAGGTGGCCGGCGAGATTGCGTCCGGCGGCCGCAAGGCGACGGTCCACGCTGCCGATGTGCGCGAGTCCGCACAGGTTGCCGAAGCCGTGAAGGCGGCGATCGCCGCGCACGGCCGCATCCACACCGTCGTCTGGGCTGCCGGCCCGGTCGTCGAGCAGGTGCACCTGGCCGATACCTCGGAACAGTTGTGGCGCCAGTCCGTCGACATCGAGGTCCACGGCTTCTTCAACGCGATGAAGGCGACGATCCCGCATCTGCGCGAGCAGGGCGGCGGCTCCTACGTGCACCTCGGCTCCGCCGGGCATGCCTGGTGGCCGGCGAAGGATGGTTTGTCGGTCGCACCCAAGGCGGCGAACGAGGGCCTGATCCAGGGCATCGCCAAGGAAGAGGGCAAGTACAACATCCGCGCCAACTCGATCCTTGTCGGCGTCATCGAAGCCGGCATGTTCCTCGAGCTGATCAAGCGCGGCGTGTTCGACCAGGCCTGGACCGACGAGACGCAGAAGCTGCTGTGCATCAAGCGCTGGGGCAAGCCCGAGGAAATCGGCAGCGCGGCGGTGTTCCTCGCCACCAACGGCTACGTCACCGGACAGCAGATCAATGTGTCCGGCGGTTTTGGCATCTGAGCGGATCGAACCAACATGACCCTGCGCCTTGAAGACATCGAGCTGATCAAGCAGCTCAAGTACGCCTACTGCCGCTGCATCGACACGGCCAACATCGCCGAGCTGAAGACACTGTTCACCGAAGACGCCAGCGTGCGTTACGAAGGCGGCAGCTATCTGTTCGAAGCCGAAGGCCGCGACAAGATCCTGCAGGCGCTGGAATACGCATTCCACGCCGAGGCCATCGCGTTCCATCACGTCAATCATCCGGAAATCACCGTCACCTCGGACACCGAGGCGACCGGCGTCTGGTATCTGAAGGACTGGTTCTGCGATCTGCGCAACAAGATCTACACCGACGGCTCGTCGCTGTACCGCGACACCTACGTCAAGCAGAACGGCAAATGGCTGATCAAGCGCGCGACCTACACGCGCGTGTTCGAGATCGTCACGCCGTTCACCGAGCCGCCCAACATCACCGCCCACTACCTCGCCAAGCACGGCAAGCAGCTGCCGCCGGCGGCCTGAGTCAACGACGGTTCAGGCGCGTTCGACGGCGGGCGGCTAGGATGGGCCCCCGCCGTCGAAAAACGTTCATCCCATGCGCGCACTCGTTCTTGTTCTTGCGATTGGTCTCAGTGCCTGTCATCAGGCGAAGCTCGCCAATCTTCCCGCCGAGCTTGACGCCTATCTGCAGGCGCTGTCCGCCGTAGAGAAGGCCGATGCACCGGTCTCGCTGGAACCCTTGCTGGCCGCCGCCGGCGCTGCGCAGGACAAGCTGATGGAGATCCAGCCCAACAGCGACCAGGCCTGGCAGGAAACCCTCAGCGACGAAGATTACGCGACGCTGCGCAAGCAGCTGCGCGGACTGCAGCTGTCGCGCGGTCACGACGTCTATGCCCAGCCCGATGGCAAGTTCCTGAACGCATTGGCGCAAGCGCATGGCCGCAACGAAGACCAGGCGTTCTTCGAGCTCTATGCGCGGCTTTGGAGCGCCGAGCTGATGCCGCAGTACCTGAGCCTCGGTTCCGGGCAGTCGCCCTGCGTACGCTTCGGCGACAACATCGTCGCACCCTTGTATCGCGAGTGGTGGGCGTACTGGACCGCGAATGCGCCGAACTATGCGGACTTCACGACGCAGGTGCTGCGCGATCTGGAAGAAGTCGTCGAACTGGGCACCTGCGCCTGCGGCGATGTCGACAGCGTGCGCAAGGAGTTGGGTGAATTCACCGCGGCCTTTCCGCATTCACCGGCGGCAGCAAAGGCAACGCAGCGGCTTGCGGAACTGAATCGCAACGACGTCGATCATTACGTGCATTGCCGCTGAGGGTTTTGTCAGGAGGTTGTTTCGATTTCCTGATTGTCTAGGGTAGTGCAATCGCAGTTACGCGATCGCAGCATCCCATCAAAAGCTCTCTATTGTCGGGTGTAATTCCAATGATGCTGAAATCCTGACCGTCGAATGGCAGTGTTGCCGTCCGCGGGAAGCGGCCATCGGCGGGTGTTGCAGTCAAATCATAAATCTCCAGCGATGGATTGAGTCGCCCGTTGTAGCTCTCGAAAGTCAGGATTAGCTGGTCGCCGTCCGGCGTGAGTAGCGCATCGACATACGAGTTTGGCCGTGGATCCACAATGCCGAGCAGGTTGGCGTCTCCGGAGCGAATCTCGACATGCCCATCGCTATGGCTGGGTTCGCCGATCAGGGCCCAACGGTCACCGAACCGGTCGCCCAAGATCTTCGTGATGCTCGTCTGGACGTTGGGAAGAAACAGCGTACGTGCCCGACTCAGGGCATCGACACGATAGATGTTGCTGCCTTCCGAAATCGGTGCGTAGTGCAGGAGCACATTGCCAGTAGCGCTGGGCGCCAGGGCGAGCTCAGGTGCATCTTCGTGGATGGGTTTTACTGAACGGTAAATCTCGTCGTAGCGAAGCAACGCCGCATCTGCCGGGACCCAGTAGGAGCCGTCATGCGCGCCTGCGGCGCCATTGAAGAGCAGTGTTGCAGACATCGACAAATTCAGCGGAGTCGATGAACGGACGGCCAGCGTTTCCGGGTCGATGCTGACGATCTGACGGTCAGCGCTGAGTGCAAGAATCTCGCTGCCTGACTGGCTCAGCGCCGCATCGATAAAGCCATCAAACCTAGTGCCAGACTGTTGGGAAATCCAACCGGACGGAGTCAGGCGCACCGCCTGGATGGGGCCTTCCTCCAAGGAGGGGAAGCGGTATAGCGCCTGGCGCGTCGCGTCGTAGACCCACGGTATGAGTGGAGGTGATATGTCGAGCGCCGGACTCTGTCCGGCTGCGACGAAGTTTGCCGACGTGACTGCCACAATGCTGGCGATGCTTGCGATCCGACGCCCGTTCGCACTCAGTGCAACCGGGTGCCTGCCTGCGCCGAGTGGCGGGTAGCTGATGCGCAGTTGCCTTCTGATCCCACCTTCGACTGCAATGCGGGTGGCCGGAATATCGCCCAGCAGCACAGCGTCGATCTCTCCAATTTCGTTCAGACGCTCGCCGCTCAGAATCAGATCGCCGGCGCGATCTGCAGCGATGGCATGAGGTGCCGCAACATTGACGATCGAGCGATCCACGACGATTTTTAGAGGTACCGAGATTGACGAAACACCTGGAGTGGTCGAGCTGATCAGCACGGCGCCCTGGTAGGTGCCGTTGGACAGCGAGCGCAATGCCTCAGGACTTATCGTCAGCGATACCGTGTTTGCGCTGTTCGTGTCCCCGGATGCTCGTGTGAGCGTGACCCATGGCAGGCCTTCCACGGCAGCGCGCCAGTCCGCTTGGCGCGCGGCGACGCGCGAACGAACGGTGGTCTCGAATGAAATTGCGCCGTAGGCATTGGCATTTGTTACCGATATCGGGCCGGCCAAGCTTGCTTCCAGCAATGGCAGCACCGTATAGCTCACCGGTAGGGCGCGCTGCTCCGAGCCGGCAGTGATTGTCAGCGCCGCTTCGTGCTGTCCGACCGGCTGCGAGGCGACGTGTACAACGGTTTCAGCCGGTGTCGTGCTCCCCGTAGCAGGTGTTGTCGTCATCCAGTCGCGAGAAGATTGGATGCCCCAGGCTTGCGAGCCAGCGTAATGCGAAAAACTCAGTGCGCCAGCATCGCGGGCTTCTCCTTCTACGACTGTGAGCGCCACCGATTCGCGATTGACGGGAATGCCGACGGTGTACGTCACTGCGATCTGCGCGGGGCTGCCTTCGTACTGTTGATTGCAGGAGCTGTCGACGCAGGCAGTGACAACAATCGTGTCTTTGTAGGTGCCGTGGCCGAGCGAAGTTCCAGGGCGCATCTGAACGGCACTGCTGCCGGTGTTGCCCGAAATAGTAGGTGAACCGACCGCCGCAATGCCTAAATCCGTGTGCTGGATGAACAGAAACAGCGAGCCGGGATTGCCGCTCAGACGGCCTGTGATCGTGGCCTGCGGCGAGCTTCCGTCGTTCGCGGAACTGCCCAAGCTCAACTCGCTCACGTTGAGCGTCAGTCTTGGGCCGGAACTGCCACCGCCACCGCCGCATCCACACAGCATTGCCGCGGCGCAGGTCACTGCGCCTAGAATCCTGAAGTTCATTGTCCCACCCTCGTTCGGCCAGGTGCGCTCTTAGCAGATGACCATGGAGGTCATCAGGCCATCATCGCAGCTGACGGCAGTGCAACAAGCTACGCCTGGCTCCTAGCCCAGCGACAGCACGCTGTTCAGCATCAGACGCACCAGCATCGTCTGCCGGGTGACACCGGTCTTGCAGAAGATTGAACGCAGGTGCGTGCGTGCGGTGTTGCGCCGCACGTTCATCTGCTCGGCAGCTTCGTCGAGCGTCAGGCCTTCGGCGAGCAGCAGGGCGAGCTGGGCTTCCATGCGGGTCAGGCCGAACAGGCGGCGCACGAGTTCCTGCGACGGCTGGGCGGCGTTGGATTCCGGATCGCGCAGGAACACGACGACGGCCGGACGCTGCTTGCTCTCCGACCACTGGCCCATCGGGATCGCGCGCACCAGCACGCCGATCTTGGCGCGGCCGGACGGGCGCGAGACGGAGATCGCCTCGATGACGGCGGGACCGTCTTCCGTGTCTTCGACCGGCGCGGCGCCGTTCTCGCTGTGCGCGGCGCGGATCATGCGCTGCAGGTCGCGGCTTTCGTGGCTGCTGTCGACGCATAGCGTGTTGCCGGACAGCCAGATGCCGTCCTTCTCGTTGAGGATGCGGCGCGCTTCCTGATTGGTTTCGATGATCGTGCCGTCCTGCGCGATGCTGATCATGCCGAGCAGCATGCGGTTGACGGTACCGGCGAACAGCTGGCGTTCGCACTCGAGGAAATCCAGGCGCGCATGCAGCTGGATCGAGCGCTTGAGATGCGGCAGCAGGAAGCGCACCGCGGCCTTGTCGTCGGCCGAGAAGGCGCCGGCGCTGTGCGAGCGCGTCACGCGCAGGCGGCATTCGATGCCTTCCTTGGTGTTGATGTCGGCGCCGAGCAGGTGGCGGATGTCGAGCGGCTTGAGATAGTCGAGGTAGACCGCGCTCTGCAGCCACTGGCGGCCGATCAGTTCCTCGGCGGTGACGACGTCGCCTTCGGGCAGGCGCACGAACGGGTCCATCGCGAAGTACTGGGTTTCATAGGACTCGCGGCCCTGCGTCGTGACCGCGCCGGTGTTGATCATGACGCCGGCGCTGTCGTTCGACGGCGGGCGCAGCATCAGGGTGACGTGAGCCGCCTTGAGGTAGTCGCGCATCATCTGCAGCGCCGTATTCCACGGCGGCGATTCCATCGGACCTTCGTAGATGGCGCCCAGCAGGCGGTCCATCTGCTCCAATTCCAGCGTTGATGCGGCTTCCTTTCGGGTAGCTGCCATCGGGTCTCTCCCGCCCGTGTCACGGGCGCGCGCACTGCTGATGTTTGAAACTTTGGCGGTGGTGGCCATTGTTCTCTCTCCTCTGCGCCATGCCTGCGGCAGGGTGCATGGCCCTGGCTCGCGGCGGATTGAACCGGTGACGGGCTTGGGGCGCGTGTATCAATAGGAGGATACGCTCACGCCGTCAAGCAGAAATACGCCTTAAAAGCCCGAATTCCTTCGGACTTTTGGCGTTTATAAGTTGGCGGACAGCGGAGAAGGGGTGCTGGCTTCCGGGCTGGCACGCGTGAACGGGACAGTAACCTCGCCGCCCAGGCCTCGTATCGTCCGGATGGGGGAGTCTGGGGTGCGACGCCTCGCCGATGATCCGGGACCATTCCTCATTCCAGTTCACGGGCGCCCAAGATGACCGACGAAGCGAAAATGAAAGCGACGATGCAGGCTTATATCGACCTGTTCAACAAAGCAGATCCTGCCGGCATCGCCGACCTTTACGCCGACAACGCGACCGTCGAAGACCCGGTCGGCAGCCCGCTCAAGACCGGCAAGGCGGAAATCGCCGCGTTCTACAAGATGGCCGTCGCCACGGGCGCGCGGCTGGAACTGGCGGCGCCGATCCGCGCCTCGCACGGCAATGCCTCGGCAATGGCCTTCAACGTCCGCCTCAACATGCCGCAGGGTAAGGCGCATATCCAGGTCATCGACGTCTTCACCTATGACGACGCCGGCAAGGTCAGCTCGATGAAGGCGTACTGGGGCAAGTCGGACATGGTGCTCGAATCGTGAGTGCTGTCGATCTGCAGCGACTCGCCGACCGGATCGAGCTCAACGATCTGGTCGTGCGCTACGCCAATGCGATCGACACGCGCAATTTCGAACGCCTCGACACGGTGTTCACGCCGGACGCCTACATCGACTATCGCGCGATGGGCGGTATCGACGGCCCGTATCCAGCCGTCAAGGCCTGGCTGCCGCAGGCGCTCGGGCATTTCCCCGGTTTCATGCACATGACCGGCAACGCCGAGTTCGAGATCGACGGCGATCGCGCAACGGGGCGCATCGCCTGCTTCAATCCGATGGTCGTGCCGCAGCCGGATAGCGGCACGGATACGATGTTCCTCGGCCTCTGGTATCTCGACGAGTACGTCCGCACCGCCGATGGCTGGCGCATGAGCCGGCGCTCCGAGGAGAAGTGCTACGAGTTCAACATGCCTGAGTGGATGAAGAAGGCACTGAAGAAGTAGCCGGGGAGCGCCCATGTCAGCAACGCGGCTGTACTACGGCTGGTGGATCGTCGCCGCCGGTTTCATCTGCACGATGCTGGCGATCGGCAGCACGACGTATTCGTTCGGCCTGTTCGTCGCGCCGCTGTCGCAGGAATTCGGCCTGTCGCGGGCCGACGCCAACGGCGGCTTCATCTTCCTGCTCGTCGGCTTCGCGGTCTGGGGGCCGGTGATCGGGCGTCTGATGGACCGCCTGCCGGCGCGGCTCGTGATGATCGGCGGCGGCGTGCTGTTCGCGCTCGGCGCGCTGGCACTGTCGCAACTGCAGTCGCCGATGATGATGGGCCTCGCCGTGCTCGGCCCGATCTCGCTCGGCACCGTGGCCTGCGGCGCGCTCGCCGCGAACACGCTGACCGCGCGCTGGTTCAGCGCTCATCGCGGCCGGGCGATGGGCCTGCTCGCGATCGCCACCTCGGCCGGCGGTTTCGTGCTGCCGCCGCTCGCGGCACTGTTGATGGAGCAGCTCGGCTGGCGCGGTGCGATCGCCGCGCTCGGCATCATCGTGCTGGTCATCGTGGTGCTCAGCGTCGGCCTGATCGTGCGCGATCGGCCGGCCGATCTGGGCCTGCTGCCCGACGGCCTGCCGGCATCGCCGACGGCCACCGCCGCCGCCCGCGACGGGCAGAGCTGGACGCTGCCGCAGCTGCTCGGAACGCCGAACTTCTGGTTGATCGCGCTCGGCACCGGCATCCTGCTTGCGGCCGATCAGGCTTTGCTGGCGTCGATGATTCCCTACGGTGTCGACGCTGGCTTCGGTGCGCAGAAGGCGGCCCTGCTGGTGTCGTGCCTGACGTTCTCGGCGATCTTCGGCAAGTTCGTCATCGGCATGCTGGCCGACCGTATCGACAAGCGCTGGCTGTTCTGCGCCGTTGCGGCCTGCAACCTGAGCTTTCTCGTCGTGCTGATGAGCAGCCCCAGCTTCGCGACGCTGATGATTGCCTGCAGCATCATCGGCCTGGCGATCGGCGGGACCTATCCCTTGTGGATGACGCTGACCGCGGACTGCTTCGGCTCGAAGTCCTTCGGCGTCGTCATGGGCACGATGAACTTCGTCGTCATGCCGTTCTCGATCATCGCGATCCGCTTCATCGGTGAGGTCTTCGACCGCACCGGCAGCTACGACTTCGCGTTCCAGGTGTTCTTCGGCACCGCCTTTGTCGCCGCGGCGCTGATCGTCATGGTGCGGGTGCCGCAGCTCAAGACGTAGCCATCTTCAGGCCGACCAGCGCCAGCACGATCGTGATCGCGGTGCGCACGACCTGTTCCGGCGCGCGCATCGCGAGCAGCGAGCCGATGACGATGCCGGGAATCGAACCGATCAGCAGGTTGCCGAGCAAGCCGCCGTCGACATTGCCCATGATCAGGTGGCCGGTGCCGGCGAGAATCGTCAGCGGAATCGCGTGGACGATATCGGTGCCGACCAGCGCCAGCGGCGTCAGCCGCCGCGGATAGAGATACAGCAGCATGACCGCGCCCAGCGCGCCGGCGCCGATCGACGTGAAGGTCACGAGGAAGCCGAGGATCGCGCCGCCGAGCACGGTCAGCGCCGGCTGCGCTGCCTTGAACGCCTGCGGCTTGTTGCCGCGCAGGCTCTCGCCGAACGCATGAATGCGCGCGCGCGACAGCGCGGCGATCGAAGTCAGGATCAGGGTGATGCCGAGCGTCTGCATCATGACCTTGCTGTGCGTCTGGCTGGCGCCGGTCTCGTGCAGCCAGAACAGCGTCGCCAGCGACGCCGGCAGGCTGCCCATGAACAGGCGCCGCAGAATCTGCCAGTCGATCGTGCCCTTCTTGCCGTGAATCCAGCCGCCGAAGATCTTGGTGATCGCGGCGAACCACAGGTCGGTGCCCACGGCCGTGTGCGGCGCAACGCCGAAGATCAGGATCATGATCGGCGCCATCAGCGAGCCGCCGCCGACGCCGGTCAGGCCAACGATGATGCCGACGCCGAAGCCGGCGACGATGTTCAGAAGCGTGATGGTCATTCGAAGGCGCGCGTGAAGGCCCGGGGCCGGAAGCCCCTCATCCGTCGCGAGGTGGTCTGAGGGCCGGCGATTCTATCCCGCCGGCCCGGCGCCCGTGCGTGACCGCCCGGCTTCAGTGGCCGAAGCGGTAGATCAGCTCCAGCCCGACGCTGCGCGGGTCGCCCCAGGCGACGGCGCGGTTCGCATGCGGCACGTTGTCGATCGCCATCAGCGGATAGATCTCGTCGGCGAGGTTGCGGCCGTACAGCGCGACGTCGAGCGAGCCGCGCTCGCCGAAGCGGATGTTGCCGGCGGTGATCCGCGCGTTCCACTGGCCATACGCCGGAATCGATGTCAGCCCGCGGCGCTCTTCGCTGATGACGGTGCCGTCGCGCAGGCTGGTGTAGCTGTACGAGACGAACGCACGCAGGTCGCCCCAGTCGCCGCGCCAGGCGGTCCAGTCGATCGCGGCATTGCCGCTGTGGCGCGGCGCCGACGTGAACGGGTACAGGCTCGCCTGGTTGACGCCGTTGGGGTCGAGCGCCTCGAGCACGCGGGCGTCGAGGTAGGCGTAGTCGGCGAGCACGACCAGATCGGCGGTCAGCATCGCGGTAATGTCGACCTCGACGCCGCGCATGCGCGCCTTGCCGGCGTTGATGACCTTGGTGTCGGAGATCGAGCCGGGGATCAGGAAGTTGATCTGCATGTCGTCGTAGTCGGCCTCGTACAGCGCCGCGTTGAGACGCAGACGGCGGTCGAACCACTCGCTCTTGATGCCGGCTTCCAGCGACTCGACATACTCGGGCGCGAAGCCGTCGGTAAAACCGATGCCGTAGATCGGATCGGCGGTCGCGCCGGAGACGTTCGGATCGCGCACGTTGAAGCCGCCGCTCTTGTAGCTCTCGACGGATTTCACATAGACATTGACGTGGTCGCTGACATCGAACGCAGCGACGAAGCTCAGCGCATCGTCGGAGAACTTGCGCGATGCGGGGATGTCGTCGAAGAACTCCTCGCTGGCCGGCAGCGGCACTGCGGTGCCGACGCCGTTCTGGTTGATCTCGATGTAGGTCTCGCTGAGGCGGTACTTCACCGCGGCGCGCTTGTCCTCGGAATGCCGGTAGCCGGCTGTCAGGTGCAGGCGCTCGTCGAGCGCGGCCCAGGTTGGGGTCCAGGTGAACTGGCCGAACAGCGCGGTCGCCTCGTTGTCGATCGTCCAGTCGAAGCCGACGAAGTTGACGAGCCGCACCTGATCGACGACGCCGACCAGCGGCGCGAGCAGATCGAGCACGCCGCCGAGTTCCGGAATCTCCGGCGACAGCTCATCGATCTGGTTCAGCGAGATTGCCGAGCTGAGCTGATGATTGAGGCGGCGGCGATTCTCGCGGCCTTCCTCGTTGAAGTAGTACGCGCCGAGCACGTAGTCGACCGAATCGTCGAACAGCGTGCCGAGCAGCTGCAGCTCATGCGACCACTGCGTCTGCGTGACGGTCGGGATCACCAGCGGCGTCGGTCCGCCATTGGCGACGTCCGCCGCCGGGCCATCGTAGGCATTGCTGTCGAGGCGGTAGGTCGTCGAGCCGGCGCCGCCGCCCAGATCCGCGTACTGGCGGTCGGTGAGGTCGCGCCAGGCGCCGATGTACTTCACCTCCGCGCCGTCGAGCGGCACGGTCAGCGTCAGCGAATGGCCGTCGATGCGCGTGCCGGATTCTTCCAGCGGCGCGCCGGTCGCGAGGCTTTCGAGGCGGTCGGTCGAATAGACGCTCTGCGACACCGCGTACGGCTTGAACAGTTCGGCCTGGCCCTTGTTCGTCGTCGGCAGCGACACCGGCTGGAACGCGAGGTTGTAGTAGTCCATGTCGCTGCGGTCGTAGGCGTAGTCCGCGGTCAGCCAGTGCGTCGGCGTCCAGCGTGCGCTGAGGCGGCCAGCGAATTCCTCGCGGTCGCCGTAGTCGCCACCGGGACCGGTGTTTTCGACGAAGCCATCGCGCCGCGTTGCGAGCAGCGTTGCGCCGAACGCGAGCGTGTCGCTGACCGGCAGGTTGAAACTGCCGCGCGCCAGATAGTTCTCTCGGCTCGCGGCGCTGCCCTGCAGCGACATCGAGAAGTCGCCGGAGGTCGGGCGCTTGGTGATCAGGTTGATCGCACCGCCGGTCGTGTTGCGGCCGTACAGCGTGCCCTGCGGACCGCGCAGCACTTCGATGCGTTCGAGATCGGCGACGTCGAGCGCGAGGCCGACCGAGCGCGCGATGTAGACGCCGTCCATGTAGATGCCGACCGCCGGGTCCTGCGTCAGCTGCGCGTCGTTGATGCCGACGCCGCGGATGAACACGCGCAGCGTCGCGTTATGGGTCGGGAACGGTTCGATGGTCAGGCCCGGCACGTTGCCGCCGAGATCCTGCACGCCCTTGATCGCGCGCAACTCGATCGCCTCGGCATTGAAGGCTTCAATCGAAATGGGCGTGTCCTGCAGGCTCGCCGACTTGCGCTCGGCGGTGACGACGATCTCCTCGAGCGTCGTCGTCTGCGGTGGCCCAGGAATCGCGGTCGGTGCCGGCGCCTCCTCGCGCAGCGGCTCGACCGGAATGCTGGCGTCGGTCGCCACCTCGGCTTCGGGTGTTGCCTCGGACTCCTGGGCGCTGACGGTGCAGCTCAACGTCAAACCCAGCAGTGATGCCAACAGGCTGCTCTGCGCGCGCATGCGGTCCCCTCGTTATGTTTTTGCCCCTCGCAGGCCAAGCTATCGGTGCCCCGGCAGGGTCGCCTGCCGCAAACGGATGAGTCCGCGGGTCGCCGCATGATTCACGCTGCGTCGCAGCACCGATTGAGATCGCCATGCCTTCCGCAGCCCAGAGTCTCGCAGGACACCGCGCCCTCGTCACCGGCGCCAGCCGCGGCATCGGCCGCGCGATCGCGCAGCGGCTTGCCACGCACGGCGCCAGCGTCGTCGTCAGCGCGTCGCCGCGTTCGGTCGAGGCGCTCGCACAGACCGTCGGGCTGATCACGCAGTCGGGCGGTCGTGCCGCGTCGGTCACCGCCGATCTCGCGGATGCCGAGGAGCGCAGCGATCTCGTCGCGCGTGCCGGCGCCGCGTTCGGCGCGATCGACATCCTCGTCAACAACGCCGCGGCGATCCCGGTCTACGCGCCGCCGAGCGAGATGGATCTTGCCGCGCGCCAGGCGCTGTTCGAGATCGACCTGCACGCACCGATCGACCTGATCCAGCAGGCGCTGCCGGCGATGCGCGCCGCCGGCTGGGGCCGCGTGCTCAATCTCAGCAGCCAGATGCGCGAGCAGCCGCCGGTGCCGTATCCGGGGCCGGCGAAGCAGATTCACCGGCTGGTGGTCTACGGCGCCGCGAAGCTTGCACTGGATCGTTACACCGAAGGACTCGCCGCCGAGCTGCACGGCACCGGCATCGGCGTCAACGCCGTGCTGCCGTACAAGATCGCGCACACCGAGGCGGCGGACGCCGTTGCACGCGCGGTGTCAGGGGTGCACCCGGACTGGGTCGAGCCGGTCGAGATGATGGCCGAGGCGGCTTACCTGCTGATCGGCGGTACGCAGACCGGCCGCATCGTCATCAGCCGCGACGTGCTGCGCGAATGGCAGGCGCCGCTACATGCGCTCGACGGCGTGACGATGCTTGGCGATGCGCTGACGCTGGCGCGGGACGTCGCCAAATCGTAGCCCGGATGCAATCCGGGGGCGGTTGCGCTCGGCGAGCGCAGATCCCGGGTTGCACCCGGGCTACTTGAATCAGCAAGGAAAGAACCAGGAGAGCCACATGCCGCGTATCGATGTTGCCGACGATGTTTCGAGCTGGATGGGCCTGCATCCGGAACTGACCGCGGGGCTGATCGCGTTCAGCGAAGCGGTGTACGGCAAGGCGACCAAGCTGTCGCTGCGCGAGCGCGAGCTGGCGCGCATGGTGATTGCGCATATCAACCAGTGCGGGGTTTGCATCCGCACGCGGCGCGTCGTCGGGCCCGAGCAGGGCGTTACTGAAGATCTGTATGCACAGTCTCTGGACTGGCGTGCTGCGTCGAACCTGACTTCGCGTGAGCGGCTCGCGGCGGAGTTCGCCGAGCGGTTTGCGCGCGATCATCTCGCGCTGAACGCCGACGAGGCGTATTGGGCGCGGATGCATGCGGAGTTCAATGACGCTGAGATTGTCGAGCTGGGGACCTGCTGTGCGCTTTGGCTCGGTGCGGGGCGGCTGCCGCGGGTGCTGGATGTGGGGCAGAGTTGTTCGCTGCTGCTCTAGCATCTCGATACGCCTGCTTCGCAGGCACTCGATGCGAACGGGCTGTGTTTTAAGCGACTAGAACAAGGTTCCGTTCGTCTCGAGTGCCGCGCGCAGCGCGGTGTATCGAGAGACCCGCGCCAAACTAGCGGCGACCCCAAACAAAAAAGGCCACGCCTTGCGGCATGGCCTTTCGAAACCCAGCTGAAGCTTTACGCAGCCTTTGCCGGCTTCCCTTCCATGCCGCGCGCCAGGTGCACACCGTCCACCTGCTTGAGGATTTCCTCACGCTGCGCGCGCGGGTTGTAGAACTGCTTGTACCACTGGCGCTGTTTGAGGAACGGGCCGTCGCCCTGGACGAACAGGCCCTTGAAGCACGGCTTCTTGTGCTTCCAGACCTCGAAGTCCTGCGCGAACGCGGCAAGCGCCATTGCCTGGTACTGGCGCGCGATCTCGACGTCCTGTTCGTTGGCCACCGCCTGACCGGTCGGCGACTTGACCATCAGGCCGTGCCAGACATAGGCGCTGCCGTCGTCGACCGGCGTGTGCGCGATGTAGATGTAGGAATCGTGCGTGCCGATCATCTTGGTGATCAGGATGCTCGGGCCGGTGTAGACCGCTTCGGTCTCCAGCATCGGACCGTCGGCGGTCGTCAGCGTGCGGTGACCGCCGCCCATGCGCTGTACGGCGACCTGGCCCTTGAACTCGTTCTCGAAGTACTTGGTGATCGAACCATGCACCGGGCCGAAGTGGGCGACGTCGGTGATGTTGTCGACGATCTCCTGCGTGTGGCAGTTGACGATGCCCAGGTCATCGAACGCGATCGGCACCCAGGCCGGGTCCTTCAGTTCCGGGATCACCGGCACGTCGTAGTCCGGCTCGCCGCCTTCCGGGTCGTGCCAGACGAACACCGCGCCCATGTGCTCCTCGACCTGCCAGGCCTTGACGCGCGCCGCCGGCGGAATCGGGCCGGTCGAGTAGGGGATGTGGTTGCACTTGCCATCGGGGCCGAAGCGCCAGGCGTGGTAAGGGCAGCGGATCGAATCGCCTTCGACGGGACCGTCCTGCGCGACGTACGAAGTGCTGTTGCGCGCGAGGTGGGTGCCCATGTGCGGGCAGTAGGCGTCGAGCAGGATGACCTTGCCGCTCTGCTTGCCGCGGTACAGCGCGAATTCCTGGCCGAAGAACTTCACGCCCTGCGGCTTGTCGGTGATCTTCGCGGACTCGCCGACCATGAACCAGCCGCGCGGGAAGGTGAACTCGCCGAGGCCGTATTCCTTGGTTGTTGCCATCTGATACTCCGGTGCCGCAAATGCTGCGGCGGAAAAGCGGGTGGCCGGACTCCCGGCGATGGCGGCAGTTTGGGAACTCCCACCCCTGCGTCGCATCATCCATTTGCATGAAGTTGATGCCGCGGCGCAGCCTTAGCGTGCAGCTGAACAAAAAATGAAACGCGACGGAGAGAGAGATTTGCCAAATTCATCACTGAAGCTGGCGCTGGCCGGCTTGCTGCTGCTCGGGCTTGCCGCCTGCGGCGGCAGCGACAAGACCGCCGCGGAACCGGGTGCAGAGGGCGCCCCGCAGCTGCGCCGCGACGGCCGCTGGCTGGTCGATCCGCAGAACCGCGTCGTCATCACGCATGGCGTCAACCTGGTCTGGAAGCTCGCACCCTACGTGCCGCCGGCGAGCGCCGAGGGCTTCGCCGCTCGCGACGCCGACTGGCTCGCCGACAACGGCTTCAACTCGGCACGCATCGGCACGCTGTGGGTCGGCGTTTCGCCCGACGCGCCGGGGGTGATCGATCAGGACTACCTCAACGCATGGGATCGCGTGATCCAGCTGCTCGCGAGCCGGCGTATCTGGATGCTGTTCGACTTCCACCAGGACCTGCTGAATCACGACTATCAGGGCGAAGGCGTGCCGGACTGGGCCGTCGAGCCGATCAAGGGTTCGCTGACGACGCTGCTCGGCCCGCCGGCCTTCGGCTTTCCGTTCAACTACTTCACGCCGCAGCTGTCGCAGGCCTACGACAACCTGTGGTCCGAGAACGGCCCGGTGCGCGACGGCTTCCGCGACGCCTGGATCGCGGTGGCGCGCAAGTGGCGCGACCAGCCGTACTCGATGGGCTACGACCTGCTCAACGAACCCTGGGCCGGGCTTGAGTACCCGACCTGCCTGATCCCGATCCTCGGTTGCGAATCGCACGAGCGCAACGAGCTGCAGCCGTTCTTCGAACACGCCCGCGTCGGTATCCGCACCGTCGATCCGGACAACCTCGTCTGGTTCGAGCCGCAGCCGATGATCAGCACCGGCGCGCCGGCCAGCGGCTTTGAGGCGATTCCGGGAGAAGATCAGCTCGGCTACTCGTTCCACTACTACTGCCCGCTCAATACGCTCGGCAACGCGCTGCAGCTCGGCTTGCTCGATGCGCTGCCGATCGGCCTCGAGGACACCTGCGGCCCGTTCGGTGATCGCACCTTCGCCGAGGCGCGCGCGCAGGCGGACAAGATGCAGGCGGTGGAGCTGCTGACCGAATTCGGCGCAACCGATGACTTGCAGGTCATGCGCGACGTCGCCGCCGAAGCCGACGAGCTGCTGATCGGCTGGCAGTACTGGCAGTACAAGAACTTCAACGATCCGACGACCGAATCGCAAGGCAGCAGCGCGCAGAGCCTGTTCACCGACGACACCGACCTGTCGACGGTGAAGGTCGAGAAGCTGAAGCTGCTCAGCCGTACGTATCCGCAGGCGACCGCAGGGATTCCGCTGTCACTGTCCTTCGATCCGGACAGCGCGGCGTTCGAGTATCGCTATACGCCGCGTGCGGCGAGCGGGCCGACGGAGATCTTCGTGCCGGTAGCGCTGCACTATCCGGACGGGTACAGCGTGCAGGTCACGGGTGCGCGGGTGACTTCAGCGGCGGATGCGGCGTTGTTGACGCTGGAGAATGAGGCGGGGGCGGCGGAGGTGGTGGTTCGCGTCTCCCGCTGAGTGCCGTAGGCTGGGATGAAGCGCAGCGAATCCCAGCAGCTGGCGTCGCCTCGCTGGGATTCGCCACCGCTTCATCCCAGCCTACGAATGCGACACGACCGTTCGTGTTCAGTCCCGTAGCCCGGATGAAATCCGGGAAGCGTCGATATCGGCACGCGCGAACCCGGGTTTCACCCGCTACCCGAGGCGGCGCCGCGACAATGCGGCAAGCCCGCCCAGCAGCACGCTCAACCAGCCCAGGCTGCCGCCGCCGTTGCCATCATCTGCACCGGCACTGCCGCCATCGCCACCGCTGATTGCGCAGCCCGCCCGGATGTCGTCGCAAACCTGCGCCTTGCCATCGCGGGTCGGAAAATCACGCGCCGCGCGCTTGTAGAAGCTGAAGCGTTCGCTCCAGTCCGCATCCGCCAGCAGGCGCGCATCAGCAGTGTCGTAACCGGTTTCGCCGGATTTCTTTAGCCAGCGGTCGAGCCAGGCCATCGTGTAGTGCTCGGCGAGCGGCCGGCCCCAGCCGCCGGCGCAGGTGCCGGCCGACGTATCCGCGCACCAGGACGACGATGGAAAACCCGGAATCAGCGACCACTCGAAATGCGAGCTGCCCTGGATCGTGAACTGGAATACCGGTACTCCGGCTTCCTGCCAGCCGAGGAATGCGGACTTGTCGCCTTCGGGATCGGGTTCCGACGTCGCCGGCAGCGGCGTGAAACCGTATTCGCTGGTCTGGCCCATCGCCGGGACGCGCGGGATGACGGCGGTGCGGCCTTCTCCGCCCGGCGTGCCGAGGCTGTCCCAGGCGACGATCACGTCGACCGGATTGTCGCGGTCGATCAGTCCCGGCCAGGGTTCCGCACCGGGCGCGCCGTAGCTCTGCACGACGCTGACGCCACGCGCGCCGAGCGAATGCCCGGCCAGGCCGAGGCGTGTCGGATCGATGCGCGCGATGTGCGGATTGAACGCGGCGACCTCGGTCGGATAGGTGTCCGCGCAGCTTTCGTTGTGCGGGTACGGTTGGGCGCTGCTGGAGCGGAAGAAGTCGATCGCGTCGACGAGGCCGTCCCAGAACACGCTGGAGTCGATGTTGCCGCCCTGACCGCCGCTCGGCGTCTGCCAGTCGGAGCGGCCCTGGCCGCGCGGGTCGAAGGTCATGACGACGTAACCGCTGCGCACCAGGGCCTGGGCTGCCCACCAGTAGATCGGTTCCGGCGCCTGCACCGAGCCGTTCTCGATGACGACGGCAGGCAGGCCGTTGCGGTTGTTGCGTGGCGCCCACACATGGCCGGAAATGCGCGCGCAGTCGCGGTCGTAGTAGACGACCGGAATGACTTCGGCTTCCTGCTCATAGAACGGCGCGCCGTCCGGGCCGGGCGCTTCGGGATATCGGAACGGATCGCCGCTGCAAGGCTCCGCCCAGCTCGTGCACAGCGGCGTGACCGGCGTGTTGAGGTTGGGAATCAGCAGCCAGCTCGGGTCGGCAAGATTGCGCTGGGTCAGCGAAAGGATGTTCGCCAGGCTCTGCTGTTGCCAGCGCAGAACGAAGACCGGATCGGTCAGCAGCTCGACCGGAGACTCGACGGCGCGGGCCACGTTTGCGAGATCGCGTGTCCGCCATTCGGCGCTGTTGTATTCCGGGCCTTCGGGTACGGCCAGCGCCGCAAAGCTCGCAGCCGTCAGCAGCACGCCGACAGCCAGTGTCCTCATCTTCATGTTTTCCCCTGCTCGCACCAAAAACCACGACCGTCCTCTAGCGGGACGCGGTTCGCAGCCTAGCGGGTTGGTCAGGCCCCGTCACGCTGGCTAGTCACTTCGGGTGAAGCCCAAACCGGCGAATTCTGTGAAAAAGGCTGCGCCATGCGCAGTGGGGTTTCGCCCCGTCTGCCGTCCCCCATTGTTGTGAGGAGAATGCTGTGCAAACCAAATCCACGACGGTCACGCCGGAAATCCTGGTGCAGCGCGCGCGCGACATGATTCCGCGCCTGAAAGAACGCGCCAAGCAGACCGAAACCGACCGCAAGGTGCCGGACCAGACCGTCGCCGAGATGAAGGAAGCCGGCTTCTTCCGCGTGCTGCAGGCCAAGCAGTACGGCGGCTACGAGATGGACCCGCAGGTGTTCTACAACGTCTGCATGACCCTCGCCGAAGGCTGCATGTCGACCGCCTGGATCTACGGCGTCATCGGCGTGCACAACTGGCAGATCGCGCTGTTCGATCCCAAGGCTTCGGAAGACGTCTGGGGCAAGAGCACCGACGTGCGCATCGCGTCGACCTACATGCCCAAGGGCCAGGTCAAGCCGGTCGAAGGCGGCTTCCGCTTCTCCGGTCGCTGGGGTTTCTCCAGCGGCATCGACCATTGCGACTGGGTGTTCCTCGGCGGCCTGATCTTCACCGAAGGCCAGCCGCCGGAGTACCGCACCTTCCTGCTGCCGAAGAGCGACTACGAAGTCGTCGACACCTGGCACGTCATGGGTCTGAAGGGCACCGGCTCGAAGGACATCGTCGTCAAGGATGTGTTCGTGCCGGAATACCGCACGCACAAGGCGACCGACGGTTTCATGGGCACCAATCCCGGCCGCAACACGTTCACGTCGGACCTGTACAAGCTGCCGTTCGGCCAGATTTTCGTGCGCGCGGTGTCTTCGGCGGCGATCGGCGGCCTGCAGGGCGCGCTCGATACCTTCCTCGACTTCGCCAAGGTCCGCGTCGGCGACATGGGCAACAAGACCTCGGAACAGGCGCCGGCACAGCTCGCTGCTTCCGAAGCGGCGCTCGCGATTGATGAAATGAAGCTGGTGCTGAACCGCAACTTCGACGTGCTGCAGGCGAAGATCCGCGCCGGCCAGCCGCTCGACGACATCCAGCAGCGCCTGCACTTCCGTCACCAGGCTTCGCAGGTCGTCGAGCGCAGCGCCAAGCACGCGTATCAGCTGTTCTCGGCCTGCGGCGGCCGCGGCATCTTTGTCGACTTCCCATTGCACCGCTATATGTTCGACATCATGGCGGCGCGCGGCCATTACGCGAACAACCCCGAGCAGTTCGGTCGCAACTACGGCGGCTTCATGCTGGGGCGCGAGAACACGGATTACTTCATCTAAGCGAAACCATCTCCTCTGCCCGCGAGCGGGACGAGGAAGGATTCAACGACAGTGTTCCCTCTCCCCGCTGGCGGGGAGAGGGCTAGGGTGAGGGGCGGGCCGGGACAGCAGCGCTCTCCGCAGGCCCCTCACCCCGACCCTCTCCCCGCATGCGGGGAGAGGGAGTAAAGAACGCAGGAGTACGGTGTGGGCATGAACGAACAGCAGTGGGACCAGGAATACGACGTCGTCGTCATCGGCTCGGGCGGTGGCGGCATGACCGCGGCGCTGTGCGCGCATGCGCAGGGGCTGAAGACGGTGCTGGTCGAGAAGGCCGACAAGTACGGCGGCACCAGCGCGGTGTCCGGCGGCGGCATCTGGATTCCCTGCAACGACGACATCGCCAAGACCGGCGGCAGCGATTCGTATGAAGAAGCGCTGACCTACCTGAAGACGGTGATCGGCGACGAAGTGCCGCAGAACCGCATCGAGGCTTACCTGAAGAACGCGCCGGAAATGGTGCGCTACATGGCCAAGAAATTCGGCGTGGTCTATCACAACGTGCCGAAGTATCCGGACTACTACCCGAACAAGCCGGGCGGCAAGGAAGGCTGGCGCTCGATGCAGCCCGAGGAGTTCGACGCCAAGCGGCTCGGCGCGGAGTTCGACAACCAGCGCGAGTCGTTCAAGGGCACGCTGCTGATGGGCCGCATCGGCATGGACCAGATCGAGGCGCACACGCTGTTCTCGCGCGGCAAGGGCTGGATCTGGCTGACCGTGAAGATGCTGCTCAAGTACTGGCTCGATATCGGCTGGCGCCGCCGCACGCATCGCGATCGCCGCCAGGTGCTCGGCCAGGCGATGGTCTCGACGCTGCGCTACGCGATGCTGCAGAACAATATCCCGCTGCAGCTGAAGACCGGCCTGTCGTCGCTGATCGAAGAAGGCGGCCGCGTCACCGGTGCCGTCGTCGAGCACAACGGCAAGGCCCTGCGTTACCGCGCACGCCGCGGCGTCGTGCTGGCTTCCGGCGGTTTCGAATCCAACCAGCAGATGCGCGAGCAGTACCTGGCAAAGCCGACCAAGGTCGAATGGACCGCGGCACCGCCGATCAACCATGGCGACGGCATCCGTGCCGGCCAGGCGATCGGTGCGGCGGTCAAGCACATGGACAAGGTCTGGGGCTCGCCGACCGTTGCCAAGCCGGGCGCCGCGCAGCAGATCACGCTGTTCGTCGAGCGCGGCATGCCGGGCTGCGTCGCGGTCAACAAGAAAGGCCTGCGCTTCGTCAACGAAGCCGCCGCGTATCCGGACTTCCGCAACGCGATGTACGTCGACGACGCCAAGGGCAATGGCTGCGTGCCGGCCTGGCTCGTGTTCGACGCGACCTTCCGTTACAAGTACCCGATGGGCATCTTCCTGCCCGGCCAGATCGAACCGGATTCCAGCCTGCCGAAGGATTGGCTCGACAAGGTCTATTTCAAGGCCGACACGGTCGACGCGCTCGCGAAGAAGATCGGCGTCGATGCCGCGAACCTCGCGAAGACGGTCGAGAAGATGAACGGTTTCGCAAAGACCGGCGTCGACACTGAATTCCACAAGGGCGAGACCGCGATCGACCGCTACTACAGCGATCCGAGCGTCAAGCCGAACACCTGCCTCGGCCCGATCGAGAAGGCGCCGTTCTACGCGGTGCCGATGTATCCGGGTGAGATCGGCACCAAGGGCGGCCTCAACGTCGACCCGCAGGCGCGCGTGCTGCGCGAGGACGGCAGCGTCATCGGCGGGCTCTACGCCGTCGGCAACACCTCGGCTGCGGTGATGGGGCCGACCTACGCCGGCGCCGGCTCCACCCTGGGACCGGCAATGACCTTCGCCTATGTTGCGGCGATGGACATGGCGCAGGCTGCAAATACCGTCAAGGCTGCCTGATGGTCGTCTCGCTGGGGCGCATGACTGCGGTGCTGGTCTGCGCGCTGGCGCTGCTGCCGTTCGCGGTGTGGTTCTATGACCAGCCGCTGACGCCGCTGCAGCACACGCTCGTTCACGACGCGGTTGTCGTCATGCTCGGTTTCTCGCTGCTGTGCTTCGTGCTTGGCGAGCTGTCCGGCAATATTTCGCAGGTCGACAAGCTGTGGAGTCTGCTGCCGCCGATCTATGCCTGGCTGCTGACGGCCAAGGCCGGCTACGAACCGCGCATGGTGCTGATGTCCGCGGTCGCCACAGTGTGGGGCATCCGCCTGACGTTCAATTTCGCGCGTCATGGCGGTTACAGCTGGAAGTTCTGGAGCGGCAACGAGGATTATCGCTGGGCGCATGTGCGGCAGATGCCGTTCATGGAACATCGCCTGGTGTGGACCGCATTCCATCTCGGCTTCATCTGCATCTACCAGAACATCCTGCTGATGGCGCTGGCGCTGCCGATCGTGCTCGCCGCCGACGCGCCGCGTCCGCTCGGCCTCTTCGACTGGCTGCTTGCGGCTGCGTACCTCGGCTTCGTGATCTTCGAGACGGTGGCCGACGAGCAGCAGCAGACATTCCAGAACGAGAAGAAGCGCCGCCTCAAGGCCGGCGAACGGGTGGATGGCGATTACGCGCGCGGCTTCATCACCAGCGGCCTGTGGTCGCGCTCGCGGCATCCGAACTATTTCGCCGAGCAGTCGCTGTGGATCGTGTTCTTCCTGTTCAGCGTCGCGGCGACCGGCCAGCTCAACTGGACGGTGGCGGGTTGCCTGATGCTGATGCTGATCTTCCAGGGCAGCAGCAAGCTGGGCGAGAAGGTGCAGAACCACAAGTATCCGGACTACCCGGAATACCAGCGGCACACGCCGCGGTTCTTGCCGCGGTTGTTCTGAGCTCGGCGGCTGGGCGCCGATACCTACCCATCTTGAGCATTCCCAGCCGACGCAGCGCTGGTGTACGGTGGCTTCGATCCCGCCATCGAGAGTTCCATGCCGACCCGCAACGCGCCCTCCGCGCTGCCAACCACGCTTCGCTTCATGGCCTCAAGGCTGCGGCGCCGCTGGCGTGGCCAGGTCGATGTGCCCGACGCCGCCGCATTCCGGCGCCGGGTGGATGCCGCGGCTGCGAAACTCTCCGCGCTGATCGAACGCTGTGACTGGATCACGCTGTCCGGCGCAGAGCCTGACTGGAAGCCGGCCGGTGTGCTGCTGCGCGCCGGCGAGCGCGTCACCGTGCTCGCGCACGGCCGCGTCTATGTGTCGCGCGGTCTTGATGTCGGTTTCGGCCCGCAGGTCGGCCTGTGGTATCGCATCGGCGATGCGCCGGTCGCCAAGCTGCTCGGCCAGGGTTGCAGCGTCGATACCGGCGCCGGCGGCCCGCTGCAGTTCACCTGCAAGCCGTCCGGAGAGTTTGCCGACGAGCAGGGCAATTTCGATCCATCGATCGCTCGCGCACCGCTCGCCGGCGAGTTCGCGATTGCGGTGATCCGCTGGCGCGGCGATGCGCAGCAGTCGCTGCAGGCCGCCGCCGCACAGGATGAAGACCTGTTCGGCCCGGTGCTGCGCCGCAGCCAGAAGTCCTTGGCCGCGCCGGCCGGCTGGCAGTATCTGTGGCGCCTCGGCGACGGCGAGATCTACCGGCCCGCCGACGACGGACGCGCCCTGTGCTGCGATACGCATGCCGATGTCGGCATCCTGCGCTTCCCGCTGCGCCGCGCGCTGACCTCGGCATCGACGCTGTCCTGGGCCTGGTGCGTCGAGCAGTTGCCGTCGCAGCTCGCTGAGCACATCCAGCCGACCCACGACTACCTGTCGATCGCGGTCGAATTCGATAACGGTCTTGACCTCACCTGGATGTGGAGCGCGGCGCTGCCGGTCGACACGATCTTCCAGTGCCCGCTGCCCTGGTGGGATCAACGCGAGACCCACTGGGTCGTGCGCAGCGGCACGCAGGAACTCGGCCAGTGGCTCAACGAAAAGCGCGACCTGATCGCCGACTACCGGCGCGCGATCGGCGGCGAGCTGCCGCGCGAGATCGTCGCGGTGTGGCTGATTGCGAACACCGCGTTCCAGCGTGGCGTCGGCAAATGCCAGTATCGCGGCATCGTCGTCGCCGACGCGGACGGCCGCGTCGTGGTGCAGCCCTGAGCGCAGTGCGCCGCAAGCCGATGGCGGCGCGTGCCGGCATCGATGCGCAGGCGTTCACCGTGCTCGGCTGCCGCCTGCTCGCGCTGGCGATGGCGCTCGCCGTGCTGTCGTTGATTGCTGCCGCAGTGATCGAGCGCAGCGTCGGCACAGCTGCCGCTGCCGCTGCGCTGCTCATCACGGTGTTCGCGCTGTGGTTCGCCGCCGACAATCTGGCGGCGCACTTCGTCGAGCGTCTCGCGCTGGACGGGCAGCGCCTGCCCGAGCCGCTACCGCGCTGGATCGTCGTGCTGACCGGCTTGCTGATCGCGGTCGGCGCGCTCGCGCCGCTGGCGCAGCTGTCGCTCGTCGCGCTGGTGCCGTTGCTCGGCGGGCTCGCGTTCGCGGCCATGGCGAAGCAGATCGCCGCGTGGCTGCTGCCGGAGGAAACATGGCCGCTTGAAGTCGAGGCGCCGATGGAAGCGCAGAGCGTCACCGAACTGCTCGGCGGGCTCGTCAATGCATCGGCGGCACTCGGCATCCGCCGCGCGACCGATCTCGCGCTGTCGATCAAGTCGGAAGCCGAAGGCGTCGCCAAGCGCGTCGTGCGCGGCTCGCTGGACGCGATGATCGCGGCCGTCGAGCAACGCCGCCCGGACTTCAGCGCATCGACCGCCGCCGACGGTACGGTCACGATCGTCTTCAGCGACATGGAAGGCTTCACCGCGATGACCCAGCGTCTCGGCGACCAAGCCGCGCATCAGGTCATCAAGGCGCACAACCACATCGTCCGCCGCGCGATCCGCGGCCACGGCGGCCAGGAAGTCGAGCTGCAGGGCGACGGCTTCCTGCTCGCGTTCGCCGATCCCGCGCAGGCGCTGCGCTGCGCGACCGCGATCCAAACTCAGTGCACCGAGTACAGCCGCCGCCATCCGGACACACCGATCCGCGTACGCATCGGTCTGCACTGCGGCACGCCGATCAAGGAAGGCGACCGCTTCTTCGGCATCACGGTCATCCTCGCCGCGCGGATCGCGGCGCAGGCACAGGGCGGCGAGGTGCTGGTGTCGGAAGACTTGCATCGCGTGGTGGCTGATGATGCGCAGTTCGGGTTCAGCGCAAGCCGCAGCGCCGAGCTGAAGGGCTTGAGCGGCGTGCATCGGATGTATCCGCTGGATTGGCGCCCTTAGGCTTAAAGGGACGCTAACTGTTCCTTCTCCCCGCCTGCGGGGAGAAGGTGCCCGCAGGGCGGATGAGGGGCGCGTGGGTTGGCTGAACAGGTCGGTTGCGCCAATGCCCCTCACCCGACCCTCTCCCCGCATGCGGGGAGAGGGAGTGCTCGATTCGATTCGGGGTTTGATCTCTGGCACGGGCCGCTTACTCTTGCGGCATTCCTACTGGATGGTCATTCCCTTGAAGAAGATCGGCGAACTGCTGTTCCTGCTCGCGTTGTCCGCAGTGCTAGCTGCGTGCGGCGATTCCGAAGCGCCCGGCGCGGGGCCCGGCCCCGGCACGCCGGCGCTCAACGTCGGCGACGTCGCGCCGGCCGACTGGCGACCGCTGCCGGCAGCGACGGCGGTCAGCGCCGCAGTGCAGGCCGAGCGCGACCGCATCCTCGGGCCCGATGCCACCGATCCCACGCAGGTAAAGCTGTGGTGGGTCGGCGTGTCGAGTTTCATCGCGACGATGAACGGCCATCTGTTTCTGTTCGACGCCTGGGAGCCGGTCGGCGTGCAGAAGGACTACGTGCCGATCGGCCGTGAGGAACTTGCCGCGATCCAGCCGGAGGCGATCTTCATCGGCCACGGCCATTTCGATCACGCGGCGGATGCCGGCTACATCGCCGGCCGCAGCGGCGCGGCGCTGGTCGCCGGTGCGACGGTCTGCGCGACGGCGCGTGAGCGCGCGGCGGAGTTCGACGCGACGCAGCCGTTCCCGTGCCTGATTCTCGGCACCCGCGAATCTCCCGGGCCCGGCGCGGTGCAGGCGATCCGCATCTGGCGCGATCTGCCGGAGGTGCAGGTGATTCAGCACGTGCATTCGGCGGTCGATCCGACCGACCTGCTGACTGGCGGCCTGCCGCTGGTCTTCGTGCCCGAGGTGCTGACTTATCTCGAATATCTCAATACCGATCCGCAGGAAATCCTGCGCTTCGCACAGACGCTCGGTGACGACGGCCTGCTCGGCCAGCCGGCCGGCGGTACCTGGGCCTATCACCTGCGCAGCGGCGACTTCAGCCTGCTGTGGCATGACTCGACCGGCCCGATCGGCGACGGCGAACCGGGCGGCCCCGAGGTGCAGGCGGCGCTGGCGAACCTGCCGGGCTGCGTCGACGTGCATGTCGGTGCGATCGTCGGCTTCGGCATGGTCACCAGCGGCCTGCGCGACTCGACGCTGTATGTCGACAGCGCGCGGCCGCACGTCAGCCTGCCGAGTCACCACGACGCTTGGGCGCCGGTCGTCGGTGGCGGCGCGGCGGCATACGAGGTGCAGTGGCGCAATGCGCTGGAAGGACTGGAGTATCCGCCCGAGCTCGACTACCTGCGCGATCCGGACGACTACCTGGTCGTACGCAGTTATGCCGTCGACGATCCGCGCTGGAAGACGCCGCCGCCGGGTTCGCGCTGCGCGCAGCAGTGAACGCGCCGACTAGTCGTCGACGATCACCTGCCCCGGAAACAGCACGTCGGTAAACCCGAACTGACGCAGATCGCGGATCCGCGTCGGGTAGAGGATGCCGTCGAGGTGGTCGCACTCGTGCTGGACGACGCGGGCGTGGAAGCCGGTCGCGATGCGGTCGATCGAGGTGCCGTGCTCGTCGAAACCGCGATAGCGCAGCTGCGTGACGCGCGGCACCAGGCCGCGCATGCCGGGCACGCTGAGGCAGCCTTCCCAGCCGTCTTCGGTTTCACTGGTCAGCGGCGTGATCAGCGGATTGCAGAGCACGGTGAACGGCACTTCCTCGGCGTCCGGATAGCGCGGGTTCTTCGTCACGCCGAAGATCACGACGCGCAGCGGCACGCCGATCTGCGGCGCGGCGAGGCCGGCGCCGTTGGCGTCGGCCATCGTGTCGCGCATGTCTTCGAGCAGGGCCAGCAGTTCCGGCGTGCCGAAGCGCTCGACGGGGGCGGAGATCTGCAGCAGGCGCGGATCGCCCATGCGGAGGAGTTCACGGATCATTCAGTGAGTTTAGTCGACACAGTGGTCTTCGAACATTGCGGCGGATCTCGAAACCATGCAAACCAGAAACCACCTTGTCTTGGCGGCGGCGCTGCTGGCGGCGCTCGCCGGCGCTTGCAGCCGGGCCGAATCCAAGGAGGACAAGGCGGCCGCCCAGAGCGAGCAGCGCCTGATCCTCAATGAGGGTTACAGCATGTTGTACAAGGACGCGTCGAGCATCGGCCTCGCCAAGCTGGTGCTGCTTGCCAAGCTCGAGTCCGACAGCTTCGACGGCGTCATCAAGCAGATCAGCGCCTATGGCGGCGAGCTCAAGGACGGCCTGGAACGCATCGAGAAGAATTACCCGGCGGTGCGCCTGGATCTGGACCCGCTGCCGGTGATGGAGCAGCGCAAGCGCAACGCGATCGCCAAGGATCGGGTGATCCATTTCCTGCCGTTCAGCGGCGCCAGCCAGCTCGAGTACGAGCGCACGATGCTGGTCAGCACGTCCAACGCACTCAACCATGAAAGCCATCTATGCCAGGCGATGGCCGATGAGGAGCCGGAGCCGGAGCTGCAGAAATTCCTGCGCGGCTGCGAGCAGCGCTATGCGTCTCTGCGCGATATGGTCATGGACGTGCTGAACCGCGAGCACTTCGTCGCGGACCCGGATCGCAAACCTTGAGCGAGAACCTTTAGAACGATTTCCCGAGGCGGATGCCAAGATAATCCGGCCCGACGACCGGCGCGATGGTGGTCGCATCGACCGGTGTCACGAACAGATGCGACAGACCATAGGCCAGCAGGCCGCCGGCGATGACATCGCGCCAGCGGTGGTGATCGGTGTCGACTCGCACATACATGACATACGCGGAGGCCGCATACGCCGGCAGACCGTACTTCCAGCCGTAGCGTTCGGACAGGAACGCGGCGTTTGAGACGACGAAGCCGGCATGTCCGGACGGGAAGCCATACGGGCTGCCGTTCGGCCGTTCCGACCAGTCGGTGTCCTTCAGCGCATAGCGCAGCGAGGAATTGATCAACAGCGTGAAGCCGACGCTGCGCAGGAACTGGCCTTCGCCTTCGTCGTCATCCTTGTATTTGATCAAGCCGTAGGCGGCGAGCGGCAGCAGGCCGGTGACGATGTCTGCGGGCAGTTCCTCTTCCATCGCGGCGGCACTGCCGGCTTGCGCCAGCATCGCCACGCCCAGCGCTGCAGACAGCATGCACGACTTGATTGATCCGACCATCTTGTTGCTCCTGAGGAAAAGGGTCTACGGGCCGCCGGCGCGCTTCGGCCGCCAGTCGACGGCGCCGGAGCGGGTCTGGCCGAGATAGGCGTAGCCGATGCTGAAGGTGCCGACTTCCTGCCGCGTATCGGGCAGGTTCTCGTAGCTGGAGTCGCGGCGCGACGCGGTGTAGGTCAGCACCAGTGCATGCAGGTTGTGCACGCGGACGGTCAGCGCGACGTCGCCGCGCGAGATGTTCTCCTCGCCGCCTTTCTCGTCGGACCCCAGGTCGCTGACGTAGTAGTGGCGCGCGGTCATGTCGAGCGACGCGCGGTCGCTGAAGATCAGGCGCAGCGCCGCCATGCCCTGCGGCGTGACCCCGTTGTGGTAATCGCGCTCGCCGACGCCGCGGATGGTGCCGGCCGAGCCGTAGCCAACGCCAGCGAGCGCCGTGCCCTGCAGCGCGACGGTCTTCGACATCCACCACTGGCCGGTCGTGCCGAGCGCCGCGGCGGTCGTCGACACGCGGAAGATCTGCGGCGCGATGTAGTCGTAGGTGCCGTACAGGCCCCAGATACCACGGTAGTTGTCGCCGATCTCGTAGTCGGTGCCGACCAGCAGGCCGCGCACGATGACGTTCTCCAGCACGTTGCTGGTCGCCGCGGTGAACTGCATGTGAAAGTAGTCGAACGGCTCGTCGTAGCGATAGCCCGGCTTGCCGGGCAGGCCGTAAGCGATCGTGAAATCGCCGATCGTCTCGCCGGTGTCGTAGCTCTGCGGGATCGACTCGCCTTCAGGGTCGACATTGCGATTGACGGTCGAGTCGACGCTGGAATCGACGTTGAGGCCGATGCCGATGCGCGTATAGACCGCCGGGTTGTGGCTGCGGAACACGCCGTCGAAGCGATCGCCGTAGGCCAGGCGGTTGAAGCCGGTCGACGGCGAGATCAGCGCGGCGCCGAGTTCGCGCCAGAAGCCGGGCGGCCCGCCATCGCCGCTTTCCAGCAGCAGGCTGGCGATGCGGAACAGCGGCTCGCCGAGGAAGCTGCCGCCGAAGCCGGTCGTGATCTGGTCATTGATCGACGGCGCGGTGATCTCGCCGAGGACTTCCCAGGCCGCGCTGCCGACGATCGTGTACGCCGAGGCTTCCCAGTAGCCAAGGCCGGCGGAGCGCGAGAAGCCGTGATACAGCGAGCCCTGGTACGGATGGCCGAACTGGTTGATGTCGAAGGGGTCGTTGTCGTACTCCCACTTGCGGCTCAGGTTGTCCTGCCAGGAATTGAGCGTCGCGTCGTAGTCCTCGATGCCGGAGAACTGGCGATTGAACAGGTTCAGCAGCACGTCGAACATCACGATGTCCGCAGCCGGCACCCAGTAGCTCTTGCCGTCGCCTTCGCCCCAGTTCAGCACCGGCCTGGGCTTCTCGTCGGCAAAGGCCGTCGGCGCCACTTTCTGCGCCTTGGAGTCGAGCTTGGGATCGTCCTCGGCACGGGCCATCCCGCACGCGAGCGCGAGCAGCAAGGCGGCCGTGCAGCGCGCTCGCTTTGCGAGGCAATCCTTGGAAATTCCCTGATCGAACATGACGGCCTGATCCCTGAACAGGCGTCGACCATGGCGCTCCGCGGCTGAATGTTTCCCGAACGTGACGGCAGGGTGACAGCAGCTTGCAGCGTGTCGGTCATGTTGCACGGCGCGGCGTGCATTTCGCAGTTCTGCCTTGCAGGCGTCACAATATGCCGCCGCACCGGCCCAGGCGCGGGGCCAACGAGATCAGCACGTGCACCCGACATCCCCAAACAGCTTTTCGAATCTGCCGCTGAACCCGGCGCTGCTGCAGGCGCTTGAGCAGCTTAAGTACGAGCAGATGACGCCGATCCAGGCGCTCAGCCTGCCGCTGATGCTCGAAGGCAAGGATGTCATCGGCCAGGCGCGCACCGGCAGCGGCAAGACCGCCGCGTATGGTCTTGGCCTGCTGTCGCAACTCGATCCGGCGCTGACGAAAGTCCAGGCGCTGGTGCTGTGCCCGACGCGTGAGCTGGCGGATCAGATCGCCAAGGAGATCCGCCGCCTCGCGCGCTTCATGCCGAACATCAAGCTGACCGTACTCAGCGGCGGCATCGACAAGCGGCCGCAGCTCGCGTCGCTGGAACACGATCCGCACATCGTCGTCGGCATGGCCGGCCGCGTGCTGGAACTCATCGAAGCAGGCGCGTTGAAGCTCGATGCGCTCAAGGTGCTCGTGCTCGACGAGGCCGACCGCATGCTCGACAGCGACTTCGAGGCCGCCAGCCGCGAAATCGTGGCGCGCTCGCCGAAGACGCGGCAGACGTTATTCTTCTCGGCGACCTTTCCCGACAACGTGCGCGACCTCAGCCGTCGCCTGCAGCGGCGCCCGGTCGAGGCGACGATCGACATCACTGCGCCGAGCACGCAGCTCGAGGAAGTGTTCTATGAAGTCGATCCGGACACCCGCACCGATGCGCTCGCCCATCTGCTGAGCACGCGCCGGCCGCAGTCGGCGCTGGTGTTCTGCCACACGCGGCACGACGCGCAGGACCTCAGCGACGCGCTGGCCGAGCGCGGCTATTCGGTGCTGGCGCTGCACGGCCACATCGATCAGCGCGAACGCGACGAAGTGCTGGTGCGCTTCGCCAACGGCAGCATCCGCGTGCTGATCGCGACCGACGTTGCCGCGCGCGGGCTCGACATCAAGGATCTCGAAGCGGTCATCTCCTTCGAGCTGGCCAAGGAAGCCGACGCGCACGTCCATCGCATCGGCCGTACCGGACGCGCCGGCAGCAGCGGTCTGGCGATGCACCTCGTCGGGCCGCGCGAGCTGGAGCGGGTGGAAGCACTCGAAGAAAAGCGCGGCAAGAAAATCCGCCTGCAGAAGCTGCCCACGAAATTCGAGCCGGACAACCCGCGCCCGCCGACCGTGACGACGCTCTGCATCGACGCCGGCCGCCTCGACAAGCTGCGTCCCGGCGACATCCTCGGCGCGCTGACCGTCGGCGGCGGCCTGGTCAAGGAGGCGGTCGGCAAGATCAACACCTACGACACGCGCAGTTATGTCGCCATCGACCTCAAGCAGGCCGGCAAGGCGCTGAAGGCGCTGCAGCAGGGTAAGATCAAGGGCAAGAAGTTCCGGGTGCGGACGATCGACTGATCGTTCTGCTGCGGCATCTCGATACACCCGCTGCGCGGGCACTCGATGCGAACGGGCCTTCGTTGTAGCGGCCGAACAACAAACCCCGTTCGCATCGAGTGCCGCGCCTACGGCGCGGTGTATCGAGATGCCGCGACGAAGCTAGCCCGCCGGCTGACTCAAAATCGTCGCGCTCAAGCTGTGCCCGTCAATATCCATGTACAGCTGCCGCTCCGTCACCGAGATCGCCAGCTTCGAGCGCCGCTGCAGGCGCTTCGCCGCATCGCTGACGAACTCGCGGCCGAAGCTGTGCACCGGCACCGACTCCGCGCGATGGATCTTTTTGCCGGCGTATTGTGCGAGCAGCTGCTGCGGATCGCGATGGCAGTACACCGCGGCACGGCCGGCATGCTTGCTGCCGCGATGCACGCGCTCGGCATCCGGCGCGCCGACTTCGATCCACGCGGTGATGCGGCCGGTCAGGTCGCGCACCAGTACCGCCGGTTCGTCGACCGCGGCAACGCCTTCGGTCAGCGCGATGCCCTCTTCGTATTCCAGGCAGTAGGCCAGCACGCGGACCAGCATGAACTCGGCCGTCTCGGAGGGCTGTTGGGCGACGCGCAGCTCGAAGTCCGCATAGACGCTGCGGTCCATGTCGGCGAGCTGGATCGTGAAAGTGTGCAGCGTTGCGGTGAGTGCCATGCGGCGATTATGACTGGCCCTAGGCGACGACGCCGAACAGACTGCCGATGCCGGCGGTAAGCGCCATCGCCAGGGCGCCCCAGAAGGTCACGCGCAGCGCACCGGTGGCGGTCGATGCGCCGACGGCCCAGGCCGCGACACCGCCGAGCAGGGCCAGGAAGAACAGCGACGTGGCCGCGACCGCCGGCACCAGGAAAGCCGGCATCAGCCAGGCGACCGCCAACGGCAAGGCGGCACCGGCGGCGAAGCTGCCTGCGGACGAGAACGCGGCCTGGACGGGCTGCGCCGGCATGCTCTCCGACAGGCCGATGTCGTCGCGCGCATGGGCGCCGAGCGCGTCATGCGCCATCAGCTGGTCGGCAACCTGCAGCGCCAGCGCCGGGGCAAGTCCGCGGTTTTCGTAGATGCGCGCGAGTTCGTCGCGCTCGCCACGCGGGTCCGATTCCAGCGAGCGCTGCTCGATCGCCAGGTCGGCGCGCTCCGCATCGGCCTGCGAGCTGACCGAGACGTACTCGCCGGCGGCCATCGACATCGCGCCGGCGACGAGTGCCGCGCCGCCGCTGATCAGGACGTTCTCATGCGCGCTGCCCGCTGCCGCGATGCCGATCAGCAGGCTCGAGGTCGAGACGATGCCGTCGTTGGCGCCGAGCACGGCAGCACGCAGCCAGCCGGCGCGGTGGGAGCGGTGGGTTTCGGCGTGACTCATGCGGGCACTCGCGATTTCAGATGCGACAAGCCTAACGCGTCGACGCTTTTTCTACCCCGCAAGGGTTAGGCGCGTCCGCGCCCCGGTTTGCACACTAGCGCCACGAACGACAACGAGGGGAACGACGATGGCGAAGCTGCAGGGCAAGGTCGCGCTGATCACCGGCGCGGGACAGGGCGTGGGTCAGGGCATCGCATTCGCGCTGGCGGCCGAGGGCGTGACGGTTGCTGTGACCGGGCGCACGCTGTCGAAGCTGGAAGCCACTGTTGCGGAGATCACCCAGCGCGGCGGCAAGGCGCTGGCGATCGAGTGCAATGTCCGTGACGCCGCTTCGGTCGAAGCCTGCGTCAAGACCGTGATCGCCAAGCTCGGCAAGCTCAACATCCTCGTCAACAACGCGCAGGAAGTGCCGCTAGGGCCGCTCAACGGCGTCACCGACGAGCAATTCGCCGCCGGCTGGGAGTCCGGTCCGCTCGCAACCTTTCGCCTGATGAAACTGTGCCATCCGTACCTGAAGGGCGACGGCTGCATCGTAAATTTCGGCTCGTCGGCGGCGAAGCGCTGGGACGCCGCCGGTTACGGCGCCTACGCCGCGGTCAAGGAGGCAATCCGCCAGCTGACCCGCGCCGCTGCCTGCGAATGGGCCAAGGACGGCATCCGCACCAACGCGATCCTGCCGCTCGCCGATTCGCCGGCGATGCAGTGGTGGACGCGCGAGCGTCCGGAAGAAGCGGCAGCGTTCATCGCCACCGTGCCGCAGGGCCGCGTCGGCGCCTGCGAGGAAGACATCGGCCGCTACGTGGTGTCGCTGTGCTCGGACGAGTCGCGCTACATCAACGGCCAGTCGATCGGCGTGGATGGCGGGCAGGCGTATCTGGGATAAGCGAAGACTCCCTTCTCCCCGCGTGCGGGGAGAAGGGAATCAATCAGAACGCCCAGCGCACACCAGTCAATCTTTCCGACTCCGCCCACAGCGCAGCGGCACGTTCGGCATGGCGTGCCTGCGGGGCGATGCGCGCCCGCGCCGGGTGGCCGCGCATCTCCAGGAAGCCATTCGGGCCGTAGTACGCACCAGGGTCGACATCGCCGGCTGTTGCCGCATACAGGATCGGCAGCGCGCCCAGCGCCGCGGGCTGCCCGAGCATCGCGGCGCCCAGCAGGGCCGCGTTATTGAACAGGCTGCGCAGCGGCGAGGGCTGAGCCCCGCCGGCGCCGTAGAAGATGTTCGTCACGGCATAGCCGGGGTGGGCCGCGACGCTGACGGCTGGGCTGCCCGCCGCCTTGAGGCGCCGCGCCAGCTCCAGGCTGAACATCAGATTGGCCAGTTTCGACTGGCTGTAGGCGCCGGCCTTGCTGTAGCTGCGCTTCTCCCAGTTGAGGTCGTCCAGCGCCAGCCGCCCGGTCAGGTGCGCATTGCTGGCAACGCTGACGATGCGCGCCTGCGGTGCGGCGCGCAGGCATTCGAAGACTTGCGCGGCGAACGCGAAGTGGCCGAGATGATTGGTGCCGAACAGCAGCTCGAAGCCGTCGCGCGTGCGCCTCAGCGGCACGGCCATGACACCGGCGTTGTTGATCAGGATGTCGAGCGGCTGCGCTTGCGCCTTCAAGCGCGCGGCCGCATCGCGCACCGACTGCAGGTCCGACAGGTCGAGTTCCAGATACTCGAGCTGCGCTTGCGGGGTCACCGCGCGGATCTGCGCCATCGCCGCTTCGGCCTTGGCCGCGCCGCGGCAGGTCAGGATCACCCGCGCGTTCCTGGCGGCCAGCGCCTGCGCGGTTGCCAGGCCCAGCCCGCTGTTGGCGCCCGTCACCAGCGCGGTCTTGCCGCTGAGGTCGGGAATGTCGTTGTGGGTCCAGCGGCTCATGGCATCGCCTCGGTCTGCGGATCGCGGAATTATTCGCTGCTCCGGCGGCAACAACCTCATGCAGAAGCGTTAGGCAAGCTCCGATTCACATCCGTAGCCCCGTAGCCCGGATGCAATCCGGGTTCACGCGTTCTCCGCAGGCGCAGACCCCGGGTTGTACCCGGGCTACGTGCTAGATCAGAGGCTCCTCGGGTCGTGAGAGTGTGTCGATCCAGAGGGCGGCATCGTCCAGCGTCGCCTGCTCGCGCGGCTGCTTCAACGCCAGCCGGGCGTGATCGCGGGCAAAGCGGGCGTGTTCGACGGCCGCCGCGGTCAGCGCCGCGTCCGGCAGCGTGCCAAGGCTGCGCAAGACCTGCTGCAGGCGCACGGCCACCTCGACCAGCGCCGCACCGTCGCGGGCAATGGCATTGAAGGCGTCGTCGAGCAGATCGCCGGCCGGCAACAGCGGTACGCTGACGCGATCATGGATCTCCGCTGGCTTGCTGTCAGCGCTGTCCGCAACGATCCCGGTGCGCGCCCACAGCGTGAGCAGGCGCAGCTGGCTGCAGAGGATGTCGATCGCGGTGCCGGGATCGTTGACCGCCGGCGACAAGGCGCGGCTGGCGATCTGCGACAGCACGATCAGGCCGAAGCGCGGATCTTCATCGAAGGTCCGCTTATCGCCGATGACAAACGCGTGCTCGATGCGCGCACGCAAGTCGTCGGACGGTGCTGCGGTGGTGTCGAGCACCTCGACCAGGCCGCGTCCCGGTGCGACCAGGCTGCCGGGCAGCAGCTTGACGCGCAGATGCAGGTCTTCCCGCTCGGCGATGTCCTGCAGCTCGGCCATGTCGATGCGCTGCAGATAGCCGACGCGCGACGTTTCCAGCGGCAGCCCGCCACGGTCGTCGATGGCGGCGCCGCCCATGCGCGGGTGCCGGCGCAAGGCGCGCAGCGTCGGTGCGGTGGCTGCTTCGACCTTGGCGATCGTCTCGCCGACGCGACCAAGCCGGGCGATGCGGTCCACCCATTGCAGGAATCGCAGGATCACCAGCAAAAGCACGAAAAGCGTCATCAGGAACAGCGCGAAATGTCCGGAGGCGTCGTAATAGCCATTCGACAGTGCGCTGATGCCGACGACGCTGAAGATGAAAGCGCCGATGAAGGTTGACAGCGCCTTCTGCGAGACATCGTCGGCAATGATCAGCGAGAAGGCGCGCGGCGTTGCCGAGGCGCCGGCCGCCTGGAACGCGGAGACCATCGAACCCACCGCGAACACCGCCATGCCGAGCATGCTCGCGGCGATGATCGACAGCAGTGTCTGCACCGACTCGAGGCTGATGCGCGGCATCAGGTTCAGCAGCTGGAAGCGATGCACCAGATGGTCCATCAGCTCGGCGAGAAATGCGGCGGCCACCGATAACAGGCAGTACAGCAGCGGTTTGACCCACAGCCGCTCCTGCACACGGTTGAGAAAAAAGCGCATGCGCATCCGCATGCCCGCGCGAAAAGTCATCGTCTTGCACTCCCTCGCGCGGCTAGTCGTTATCGATCTGCGCGCCTTTTCAGTCCGCCTGCCGCTGTAGCGGCGACGAGTCGTTACAGTAGCGCGGATGCCGCTGGTCCGGCCAGCGGACGGGCGCCCGGCCCAGGGGTCATATTTGCCAGAGCCGTAGCTGGGGGATCGCGCTAGGCTTTCGGCAGTTCCATTGGGGAAGGGGATTCATCATGGCCTACGACAACGACCGTCTCAGCGCGCTGCAGCTACAACCGCTGCGCATGTCCGCAATGCAGATGGCCGCCGCGCTGCGCGCCGGACAGATCACTTCGCGCGCGCTGGTCGACGCGCACATCGCGCGGATCGAAACGGTGAACCCGCAGACCAACGCGGTCGTGCAGCAGCGCTTCGACGCGGCGCGCAAGGAGGCCGATGCGGCCGACGAGCGCTTGCGGCAGAGCGCCGACAAGGCGAGCCTGCCGCCGCTGCTCGGCGTGCCCTGCACGCTCAAGGAGAACTTCGCGTTCAAGGGGTTCCCGCAGGTATCGGGCCTGGTCGCGCGGCGCGGGCGTCTGGCGGAACACGATGCGCCGACCGTCGCGCGCCTGCGTGCCGCCGGTGCGATCGTGCTCGGCTTCACCAACACACCCGAGCTGTGCATGTGGATGGAGACCAACAACAACGTCTACGGCCGCACCGGCAACGCCTACAACCCGGCCTGCACGACCGGTGGTTCGAGTGGCGGCGAAGGCTCGGTGATCGGTTCCGGCGGCTCGCCGTTCGGCCTCGGGGCCGACGTTGGCGGTTCGATCCGTTTTCCGTCGTTCTTCAACGGCGTGTTCGGCCACAAGCCGACGCCGGGCATCGTGCCGAACAGCGGCCAGCATCCGGAGCCGCAGGGGCAGATGGCCTACAACTGCGTGACCGGCCCGCTCGCGCGGCGAGCCGAAGACCTGTGGCCGCTGCTGAACATCCTCGCCGGCCCGGACGGGCATGACCCGATCTGCAAGGCTGGCACGCTGAAAGGCGATCCGGCGCAGGTCAACCTGAAGGACATCCGCGTGCTGTCTCTGGAGCACAACGGCCGCCAGCGCGTCGCCGCCGATCTGCGTGCCGCGCAGCGCGTCGCCGCCGAATGGCTGGGCACGCAGTGCCGCGAGCTGAAGACGCCGAGCTGGCCGAAGATCGCGAAGAGCTTCGAGATCTGGAGCGCGATGATGCATGCCGCCGAACCCGAGACGTTTGCGTCGCAGCTTGGCGAGGGTAAGCCGATCGCGGTCGGGCGGGAACTGCTGAAGAACCTGTTCGGCCGGTCGGTGCATACCTTCCCGGCGCTGGTGCTGGCCGGCATCGAGGCCTTCCCGATGAACCATGCGCGCTACGTGAAGATGGGCCAGGAACTGCGCGCGCAGATCATCGAGGATCTCGGTCCCAACGGCGTGCTGCTGATGCCGCCGTACTCGCGCGCCGCGCCGAAGCACAACTGGCCGCTGACGACGCCGTTTGACTTCGCCTACTGCGGCATCTTCAACGTGCTGGGTTTCCCGGCGACGACGGTGCCGCTGGGCTTGAACAAGCACGGCCTTCCGCTCGGTACCCAGGTGGTCAGCGTGCCCGGCAACGATGCGGTGACGATTGCGGTCGCGCAGGCGCTGGAGAAACAGTTCGGCGGTTGGGCGCTGCCGCCGGGGCTGCAGGCGATTTGATCGGCCGCTCCCCGCAGCTGTGTAGGCTGGGATGAGCGCAGCGAATCCCAGCAGCGCTGCCTGTCGCACCTGTTGCGCTGGGATTCGCTGCGCTCATCCCAGCCTACGATGCCAACGAGGGTTATTGCAGCAGGTAGTCCTGCGGTAGCAGGGCGTCCGGCAGCGGCTGCTCGCCGAGCATCTCGCGCAGACTGATCTCGATGTTGCGCGCCATCGCGTTGAGGGCCAGGTCGTGCGGCTCGAGGCCGAAGGGTTCGGCGATTTCCTCGGCCAGCGCTTCGAGCGCGAAGAAGGTGTAGGAGATGAACGCGACGATCAGCGGCGTCATGACGCCGATCAGTTCGACGAGGCCGAACGGCAGCAGGAAGCTGTACAGGTAGATTGTCCGGTGCAGCAGCACCGAGTACGCAAACGGCAGCGGCGTGCTGGCGATGCGCTCGCAGCCGCCGATCGCCTCGGTCAGACGCACCAGGCTGCGCTCGGTTTCGGCGGCCAGTACCGGCTGCAGCGTGCCGGCCTCGCGCCAGCGGCTCAAGGTTTCGGCCAGGCGCAGCAGGATCATCGTCGACGGGTGGCGCGCGCCGATGCACTGCGCCTGCCACTCGGACGGCAGCAGCGCGCGCAGGTCCGCGCCGGCCTCGCTGCCGCGCAGCTCGTGCCGCAGCGCATGAACGGCCGCGATCTGCGCATGAACGAAGCGGCGCCGCTCGTCGATGTCGGCGCCGACCAGCGTCAGCACCTGCCGCGCGAGGCTGCGGCTGTCGTTGAGCAGCTCGCCCCAGAGCTTGCGCGCCTCCCAGTAGCGGTCGTAGCTGACGGTATTGCGGAAGCCGAGGAAGATCGCCAGCGTGATGCCGAGCAGGGTGAATGGCACGGCGGTCAGGATCAGGCCGTGGCGGTGCAGGAAGTCCTGGTTGAGGACGACGGCGACCGACAGCAGCGTCGTCAGGCCGAGCTGCGGCAGGATGCGCGCGAGCACCGAACCGCGCCAGACGAACAGCATGCGCAACCAATGCGAGCGGGGGCGGACGATCACGGTGTCGGTGAGACCAGGCGGGCGGCGAGGGCGAGTATAGCGACGCGTGCCGGCCGGCAACCGGCTTTGCGGCCGGCCGCGCAATCGTCTATCTTGCGCGCCGCCATGAGTCCGCAAGCCACCGTCTTCGCCTGCACAGCGCTGCTCCGCAGCGTGACGGTCCGCGCCTGCGCGATTCCGGCATCCAGCAGCAGCAAATCCAAAAAACAGCCTCTCGCCTGACGGGACGCTGTTCCGTCGGTCGATGCCGACGGAATGCCTGCTCGCTGTCCTTAGTTGCCTCCCCGCAGTCCCTCCGCCGGCCTTGAGCCGATGGTTCGCGTTGCCGACGCCCACCATCCATCAACACCAGGAGCGACACATGACGGCATTCCAGGGAATCTGGGTACCGCTGATCACCCCCTTCCGCAACGACGAACCCGATCTGCCCGCGCTGCAGCGCCTGACCGCGCACCTGCTGCAGCAGGGCGTGGACGGTTTCATCGTCTGCGGCACGACCGGCGAGCCGGCAACGCTGTCCGACGACGAGCAGCGGCGCGTGCTGGCTGCCGTGCACGAAGTTGCCGGCGGTCGTTGCCCGCTGGTGTTCGGCATCAGCGGCAACGACACCGCGGCGATGCTTGAGCGTCTGCGTACGCTGGAGCGCGAGCCGGTGAGCGGCTGGCTGATCAGCACGCCGTACTACACGCGGCCTTCGCAGGAGGGCATCCGCCGCCATTTCGAAGCGCTGGCGGCATCGACCGAGAAGCCGATCCTGCTCTACAACATTCCCTACCGCAGTGGCGTCGCGATGGACACGGCGACCTTGCGCGCGCTGTCGCGCAACCCGCGCATCGTCGGCATCAAGCAAAGCGCCGGCAACGATCTGGATCAGCTCGCCGCCCTGATCCACGAGACGCCGCTGCAGGTGCTCAGCGGCGAGGATGCGCTGATCTTCACCACCGCCTGCATGGGCGGCCACGGCGCGATCGCTGCGGCAGCGCATGTGCGGCCGGACCTGTACCGTCGAATGCTGGCCCACGTGCGCGCCGGTGAACTGGCGCCGGCGCGGCAGCTGCATTACGCCCTGTTGCCCTGGATCCGGCTGCTGTTCGCCGAGCCGAATCCGGCACCGCTGAAGGCGGCACTGGCGATGATGGGGCTGATCTCCGACGGGCTGCGTCTGCCGATGACCGAGGCCTCCGTCGAGCTGCGACAGCGGATCGAGCGGGCATTGCCGGAGATTCTGGCCATGGAATGAGCTTGTCGCAGGGCGTCTCCAAGGCAGGATCGATATCCCGGATTTCATCCGGGCTACGGTTCGCGACCCTTGTAGCCCGGGTGCAACCCGGGGTTCTGTGCTCGCGGACAGAGCGACACCCCGGATTTCATTCCGCGCAGCGGTGGCTGAACGGTCCTTCGGCTCCCTCTATCGGATGAGGCGGGCGGTGGCAGGGGCCCGGATCATGGGGCATGACCCAGGCCGAGCAGTCCCAGGTGAATCCTTCCGCGATCGATCCTTCCGCTTATGGCCCGTTACGCGTCGGGCCGTTGAGCTTGCGCAACCGCTTCATCAAGTCGGCGACCAACGAGGGCATGGCCAAGAGCGGCATGCCGTCGAAGCTGCTGGTCGAGCATCACCGCCAGATGGCGGCCGGCGGCGTCGCGATGACGACGGTGGCGTATTGCTCGATCAGCCCCGATGGCCGCACCTTCGAGGATCAGGTGACGCTCGACGATGCGAGCGTTCCGCACCTGCGCGCGCTGACCGACGCGGTGCATCGCGAAGGCGCGTTCGCCTGCGCGCAGATCACACATGGCGGCGCGTTCACGTTCGTGCCGCGGCTGACGACCAAGTACCCGCTCAGCGCGTCCGGTGGTTTCAACGCGGCGGGTGTCATCAGCGGCCGTGTGTTCAAGACCGCGATGACGCGTGCCGACATGGACCGCATCGGCGACGAGTTCGTCGCCGCCGCGCAGCGTGCCGAGGCGGCCGGCTTCGACGCCGTCGAGATCCACATGGGCCACGGCTATCTGCTGAGCCAGTTCCTGTCACCGGTCTACAACCGGCGTAAGGACGAGTACGGCGGCATTGCGACACAGCGCGCACGCTATCCGGCGGAAGTGCTGCGCCGCGTGCTCGACGCGGTCGGTACGCGCATGGCGGTGACCTGCAAGATCTGCGTGACCGAAGGCCACAAGCGCGGCGCCAGCGTCGAAGACGCCGTCGAAGTCGCGCGCGTGCTCGAGGCCGCCGGCGCGCATCTGCTGGTGCTGTCCGGCGGCATGAACGTCGAAGCGCCTTGGGCGATCTTCGGCAGCAACATGCCGGCCGCCGCAGTCGAGGCGATCCAGAATCCGATCGTCAAGTTCGCGACGCGGCTGATGCGCCTGTGGGAACCGAAGCTCAAGTTCCACGAGATGTATTTCCTCGAGTATTCGAGAAAGATTCGCGCCGCGGTGAAGATGCCGCTCGCCTACCTCGGCGGCGCGAAATCGGTGGCTGGCGTGAACCAGGCCTTGAGCGACGGCTTCGATGCGATCGTCATGGGCCGCGCGCTGATTCACGATCCGCAGCTGGTCAACAAGTTCCGCGACGGCAGCGTGACGGTATCCGGCTGCACCGCCTGCAATCACTGCGTGACCTCGATGTACACGCCGGGCGGCACGCGCTGCGTGCTGCGCGACGAGAACGACGTGACGCTCAATCAAACCCCCGCGGCGGCATGAGCACGACCGCCGCGTGGAGTCAGTCGACGCTGCCGGATTTGCACGGCAAGCGCGCGCTGGTGACCGGTGCGGCGAGCGGCTTGGGACTGGAAACCGCGCTTGGTCTGGCCGTGCGCGGCGCCGAAGTCATCATTGCTGATCGCAACGTCGCCGGCGGCCAGGCCGCGGTTGAGAAGATTCGTGCGTTGCAGCCGTCGGCTTCAGTGAGTTTCCGCGAGCTCGATCTCGGCGAACTCGCGCGCATTCGTGCCTTCGCCGCGAGCTTGCTCGACGACGGCCGGCCGCTCGACATTCTGATCAACAACGCCGGCATCCTGCCGCCGCTGCAGCGGCGCACGACGGCCGACGGCTTCGAGCTGAAGTTCGGCGTCAACGTGCTCGGCCATTTCGCGTTGAACGGTCTGCTGCTGCCGGCCCTGCTCGCCGCGCCGGCCGCACGCGTCGTCTGGGTTTCCAGTCTCGTGCACCGTAATGGCGTACTGGACTTCGACGATCTGCACGCCGAGAAGCGCTACCAGCATCAACGCATCTATAACCAGGCCAAGCTCGCCTGCCTGGTACTGGCGATGGAGATGCAGGCGCGCTTCGAACGCGCGCGCCTGCCTGCCGCGGCGCTGGCCGCGCACCCTGGCGTTGCCCGCACGGCTCTCGGCGCGAGCCGCAACGGCCAGCCGCGGCTCAAGCTGGTCGACAAGCTGGCCGACATCGGCTTCTGGATTGCGATGCGCTGGTTCAGCCAGGAACAGGATCGCGGCGCGCGGCCGATTCTGCTCGCCGCGGCGGATGCGCAGGCGCAAGGCGGCGAGTTCTACGGGCCCGATGGTTTCGGTGAGTTCGCCGGCGAGCCGAAGCGCGTCAAACCCTCTGCGCCCGCACTCGACGCGGCCACGCGCCAGCGGCTGTGGAGCGTCTGCGAACAGATGACCGGCGTACGTTATCGAGAACTGGAGCGCTGAAATGGGAACCCGTACACAGATTCCGTTCAAGGTACTGATCCGCGATCTGCTGTTGATCGCCGCCGCCGTTGCCCTGCTGCTGCTCGCGCATCAGCTTGAGGCCGGCGCTTCCGCATGGCGGGTGCCGGTGTCGCTGCTCGCCGGCGTCATGCTTGCGGTGACCGGTTACCTGTTGCACGAATGGGGCCATCTGCTCGGCGCGCTGGCCAGCCGCAGCGTTGTGCACCTGCCAGCGGGGATCGGCGAAGTCTTCCTGTTCCGCTTCGACACCGGCCTCAACGACAACCGCCAGTTCCTGTGGATGTCGCTCGGCGGCTTCGTCGCCAGCGGCATCGTCGTCTATGTCTACGCGACCCGGCTGTCGTTCAGCCTGCTCGCCGACCAGACCGCCCTGGTGCTGACTATCCTGGGCGTGCTCGCGACCATCGTGCTTGAGTTCCCGCCGGCCTGGCGCGTGCTGCGCGGCGGGCCGATGCCGGGTGGGGTCGCGTTCGTCGAGGGCAAGCCCGGCGCTGCGTGACCGGTCGCACAGTGGCGGGTCTGCTCCCCCTGGATGCGGGGCTGTGGCATGCCAGAATTCCCATGTAGCCTGGGGGACAGGCGATATCGGAGCTCGGGGGAGCGAACCATGGAAACAAGCGTTGTGCTGCGCAAGTTCGCGCTGGCGGCCGGCCTGTCGTTGCTGAGTGCCTGTGGCGGCGGTGGTGGCGGTGGCAGTACGGTCGACGTGCTGACGCTCGAAGGCAAGATCGTCGCACCCTTGCCCGACGGTGCCGATGTCACCGTGACCGTCGGCGAAGAGTCCTTCACGACGAAGGCCGACGAGGACGGCAACTTCCGGATCGCGATCGACTCCAGCAATGCCGATGCCTTGGTGACCCTGCTGACCAAGCTCAGCGGCAGCGTGTCGTTCGTCGAGCTGACCGGCAGTCTTGGCAGTTTCGGCGATCTCGCGACCGAGGCCGGCGATGACGACACGCTGACCGCGGACGAGAACATCCGCACCAACGTGACCAGCCTGAGCACTGCCGAGGCCGCGCTGCTTGAGGAATCCGATGAGGAAGGCAAGGTGCATCGCAAGTCGTTCACGTTCGGTGAAGGCGTGGATGTCGACGAGGCACTGACGCTTGCGGCGGTCATCGACCTGGCGATCAACGATCCGGACGAGTTCGAATTGCCGGCAGGCGCCGCCACGACGCTGGATCTGGCGCGTAGTGCCACGCTGCGCAGCGCGTTTGCCGAGGACATCGAGCAGCGTGCCCCGGAGAACCTCGAGCAGACCAAGCAGAATCTGATCGGCAACAGCGATGTTGTCGGCAACAACACCGAATCCGGCGTGCCGCCCGACCTGCTCGCGGCGCTGGCCGGACGCGAGAACGACTACCCGTTCCTCGCTTCGTCGCTGATCGCCGGCTTCGAGTTCGATGCCGACGGCAGCGGTCGCTACTTCAATGCGACGCAGACCAATGCGATGCAGTGGAGCCGCGATGGCAACCGGCTGATCGTCGAAGTCGCCGATGGCGCTGCGAAGTCATCGCCGATTCCCTGCGCAGATCCAGCCGCCGGCTTCCGCGAATCGCAGTTCGAGATCGTGCGCATCTCGCCGCGCGCGGTCAGCGTGACCACGACCTATGCGTCTTGCGATAGCGGGCAGGCACCAGCAACGACGACCCGCGGCAGGCTCGCCGTCAACGCTGAGACGACGCTGCCGCTGAGCACGGCCGAGCTGACGGCCGGTACCTACGCGTTGCCGGTACTCGGCAATGTCGCCAATCCCAAGTTGCCGCAGCCGATCAATGTCGACCGCCTGACGTTCAACGCCGACGGCACCGGCAGCGGCGGATTCATCGCCGGCAATTTCACCTGGACGCTGACGAACAACGCGCTGAGCGTCTCGTTCGGCAACGATGTGGTCGGCACCTATCGCGTCGTCCGCGAGATCGATGGTGTTGCACGGGCATTCGCTGCGGATATCGACAGTCCGTCGGGCCGCTACGCCGATCTGCTGATCGGATTCGCCAGCGGCAGCGGTGCGGCGTTCAGCGAAGCGGGGATCCCCGCGCGCTACTTCCAGTTCGGTATCGGCGACGAACGGAGCACCGCCGCGGGCCGCGAGGGCTTCAGCCTGCGATTCGAGGCGGACCGTACCGGCTTCCAGGAGGACGACGCCACCAGTCCCGATGGAACGCCGCAGGTGGTCGACAATCGCTTCTTCGTCTGGAGCCTGCAGGCCGACGGCAATCTGCTTCTGCGCCGCTACTACGAAGAGAACAATCAGCCTGTCGCGTGCAATCCTGCCAGCAGCAATGCCTGCACGCTGTACGACACCCGGGTGATCGTGCCGATGAATCGGGTCGGCGAGCGTTACTACTGGATCGAGCGCCGCCGTTTCAACACCGACACATCGGTGCCCTTTAGCAGCGATGCCCGCTTCTACGACCGGGTGCCGCTGGAGGGTTAGTGTTCGCCGCCTGGATTTGCGAGCAAACCGGAGGGCGGGCCGCGAGGGTCCGCCCTTCTTTCATGGGGGCAGCTTCAGGAAACTCCGCTTTCTTGAGCGCGGCAGAGATCGAGGCCTGCGGCCCTGTAAGCCCGGCCCGGAACGTGACCGACTGCGCACTGCCGCTTTCGCACCGGAGCGTTCGGGGGCAGCGCTCCCGGAAAAGCTGGTGTAGCCTGCCGGTCATCTGAATGTCGCCATGTTCGGGAGCACTCTTCGATGAAAGGAATCACGGGTTTGCATGCGGTTGTGTTGTCCGTCGCGCTGCTTGGATTGTCCGCCTGCGACAACGGCGGCTCCGACGGTCAGCCCATCACTCTGTCCGGCAAGATCATCGCGCCGGCCGCCGGCGCCGCGGAAGTCACGGTGGCTGTCGGCAACAAGCGATACGTCGTGCAGGCGGACGACGAGGGCAAGTTCGAGATCGAAGTCCGTTCTTCGAATGCCGACGCGCCGGTGGCAATCCAAGGCAAGCTCGCTGCCGATCGCTCGTTCGTCGAGCTGAGCAGCAATCTCGGCGCCTTCGGCGGCCTGCTCGCCGCGGCGGGCGATGACGAGACCTTGACTGCCGACGAGAACATCCGCGCCAATGTCAGCAGCCTCAGCACGGCCGATGCGGTGCTGGCGGAAGAAGCCGCCGGTATGGATTCGGGCAAGGCGTTCGAGTTCGGTGCGGGCGTCGATCCCGACGAGGCGTTGACGCTGGCTGCGGCGATACAGCTCGCGGTGACCCAGCCGCAAGCCTTCGAGTTGCCGGAAGGCACCGCGACGACACTGGCGCTCGCACGTGATGCGACGGCGCGCGATCGTTTCATTCTGGGCATCAAGGTCGCCGCAGCAGCGGCGTTGGAATCGGCCAAGGAACAGATCCTGATCGACGCGGATGTCGTTGGCGCGCAGCCCATTGCGCCGCCGGCCGAGATGATCGTTTCGATATTCGGCGGCGACAAGGCAGACGAGCGTGCTCCGCTGGCGCTGTGCTACGGCTGCTCGTACCGGACCAGCGGATTCGGTTTCAACGCCGACGGTACGGGAACGTTCTTCGCCGACTTCGTCGGTACGGACACGACCTGGCGGCGCATCGGCACGGTCTTGCAGGTGCGGTTCCCGACGCCGTTCGAGACGGAGTTCGGTGAGTTCGCATCTTGCGACGGGGTCAACGATACGCAAAGGATCGTCAGACGGGATGTCGGCTACGACCTCGTGATGCTGTCCGATACAGCGGTCAGCGCAACGCGGGTTGCCCGCCTGGTGTCGCCGGATTGCCCGAGCCGCCCCGTCAGAACTGTACGAACGACGGTCGCGGGCACGCTGCTGACGGACAGCAATACGGAGCCGGTGACGGCCGCGCAGTTCGCAGGGCAGAAATATGTGCTGCCGATCCTGAAGCTGAGTTCAGAACCGCAGGGCGCCTTCGATGTGCAGTTCGAGCCGGACGTGATCAGCTTCGATGACAGCTCCGCGGCCAGTGGCCGTTACGTGGTGGACGATGCCACGTGGTCGGTTGCCGACGGACGCCTGCAGCTTTCCTATGGCGACGATGCGGTCGGGCGCTATCGCGTCGCCAGAGATATCGACGGTCGCGCGAAACTGCTGCTGGCGGATTTCAGCAACGCGGGACAGCGCTTTGTAACCGTGGCGCGGGCCTTTGCCGGCAACGATTTCGTCGCTTTCGCGACGGAAGAAGTGCCGGGGCGTTATTTCTATCTGGGCGTCGGCAACGAGTTCGACGACGATCCGCGGCTGCAGGGGCTTCGTCTGCGCCTCGATCCCGGCGGCAAGGGTGCCGTCGAGGAGGACGATGTCGACAGCGCCGGCGAAGTCGTCGTTTCGGAATCTTCCTACAAGGTGCGCTGGAGCGTCGAAGGCAACGGTGAGCTGGAGTTCAGGCGCTATCAGAACGCCGGGGACGTTGCCGCCGGCTGCGGCGAGCCGTCGGAGGATTGCGAGCAGCTTGATGCACGCCGTTTCGTGCCGATCGCCCGTGTCGGCGAGCGCTTCTATGTCCTCGATCGCCGCGAGTTCATCGACAGCGACACCGGCGCGGTGAGGCTCCGCTTCAACGCGCCGATGTTCTACGATCGCGTGCCTTTGGATGCCGCCAAATCGCGCGCCGCCGCAGGGCAGGTCTTCAAGTCCTACGATCGCGCGCCGTCGATTTTCGGCCCGCCATTGCAGTCGGCGCGCTAGATCGCTACGCCGCCGTTCTGAACAGGCGGACTCCGGAGTCCGCCTGTTTCGTTTCCGGCAATCGAACCGCAAGAACCGGAGTGTTGCCGGACCTGCCAGCCGCGAACATGACGCCACCGATACACTAGGTGGAGCATGAAGATGAACGAAGAACAGTGCTGGCAGGCGGTGCAGGCGCGTGACGCGGATCAGGATGGCCGGTTCTGGTACGGCGTGCTGACAACCGGGATCTATTGCCGGCCGTCGTGCAGCTCACGGTTGCCGCTGCGCAAGAACGTCCGCTTTTTCGCGAGCACGGCGGAGGCCGAGGCCAGCGGTCTGCGGCCCTGCAAGCGCTGCCGGCCGGACGCGGAATCGGCGGGCGATCAGCGCGCCGCGCAGATGCATGCGCTGTGCCGTTACATCGAGGCGCACACGGACGAATCCCTGACGCTGGAAGCACTCGGTGCCCAGGCGCACATGAGCCCGTTTCATCTGCAGCGTCAGTTCAAGGCCGCGATCGGCGTCAGCCCGAAGCAGTTCATCGAGGCCTGCCGGTTGCGCGCGCTGCGCGGCGAACTCAAGGCCGGCGAAACAGTGACGCAGGCGATACACGATGCGGGCTTCGGTTCCGGCAGCCGTTTGTACGAGAAGGTGTCGACGCGGCTCGGCATGACGCCGGGGCAGTATCGTGCGCGCGGCGCAGGTACGCAGATTTCCTACGCCAGCGCGCCCTGCGCGCTCGGCCTGGTGATGATGGGCGCCACCGATCGGGGGCTCTGCTTCGTGCAGTTCGCCGACCGCGAAGCCGAGCTGATCGCGATGCTGCGGGCGGAATACCCGGAGGCGGAGATTGCGCCGATGGCGGAGCCGATGCGGCCGGAGTTCGAGCGCTGGATGCAGGCCTTGTCGGCGCATCTGGTCGGCGCGCCGCAGGCTGCCGAACTGCCGCTGGATCTGCGCGGCACCGCTCTGCAGATGAAGGTCTGGGCTTACCTGCAGCAGATTCCCAGCGGCGAGCTGCGCTCGTACAGCGAAGTTGCCGCGGCGATCGGCGAGCCCAGGGCGGTGCGGGCGGTCGCGAGCGCGTGCGGGCGCAACCGCGTCGGCGTGTTCGTGCCCTGTCATCGGGTGATTCGCGGCGACGGCGGCATGGGCGGTTACAAGTGGGGTCTGGCGCGTAAGCGCGCGCTGATCGACGCCGAGCGCAGCGGTCGCGAATGAAGCCGCTCGCCGAGATTGCGCTGACGGCGCCGTTGCCCTGGCATCTGCTGTTGTCCTATCTGGCGCCGCGTCTGATTCCGGCGATCGAGCAGGTCGACGCGAACAGCTATACGCGCCGCGTCGGGCCGGGCTCGGTTCGCGCCAGCCTCGACGGCGAAGCGCAGCGCCTGCTCATCGAAGCCGACGTGCCGATCGACGCGGCGGAGGCTGGCGCACGTCTGTCGCGGCTGTTTGCGCTGGATGAAGATCACGGCAGGGCAGTCCGCCATTTGCGCAAGAGTGCGGTGCTGAAACCGCGCATCGTGCGGACGCCGGGGCTGCGCCCGCTGGGCTGCTGGGACCCGTTCGAACTGTGCGTGCGCACGGTGCTCGGCCAGCAGGTCACGGTGGCCGCCGCATCGACGCTGATGGGGCGCTTCGTCGAGCGCTGCGGACAGATTGCGCCGGCCCAGGTGCTGGCTGCGGACCTGTCGAACATGGGCATGCCGGGCCGGCGCGTCGAGACGGTGCGCCTGCTCGCAGCAGCAGTTGCCGATGGTCGGCTGCGCTTCGATGTCGAATGGCCGGCCATCGACGCGGCCCTGCGCGCGCTGCCGGGTTTCGGCCCCTGGACGCGGCAGTATCTGGCGATCCGCCTCGGCCGCGAGTCGGATGCCTTTCCGGAAACCGATGTCGGCCTGATTCGCGCCGCGGGGGCTGAGTCGCCGAAGCAATTGCTGCAGATGGCCGAAGCCTGGCGACCCTACCGGTCGCTGGCCGCGATCTACTTGTGGGCCGGTTGAGTGCGCAGGCGTAACGCGATCAGATAGCCGCTCGCGACGCCGAGGCTGTCTGCTGCGATGTCAAATCCTTCGAAACTGCGCCACGGCAGGAACCACTGGATCAGCTCGATGGCGATGCCGAAGCCGATCATGCCGAGCGCCGCGTTGCGGGCGGCGCTGCGCCGCCGCTGGGATAACGCAGCGAGCAGGCCGAGCAGCGCGAAGTAGCCGGCGTGAAACAGCTTGTCGGAGTGCGCGAAGCGCGGCGCCTGTTCCGGCATCGGCGGCAGCGTGAAGAGCAGGGCGACGACGATGGCCGCGATCCACAGCAGCTGCAGCGGGCGTGTTCCGACCAGGCCTTGCAGCGCCGCCCGCACGCTCACTTCGTCCGTGCTTCGAGGATGCGCACCAGCGCGCCGCCGCGGACCTTGGCGTGCTCGACGGTTTCAGGGATCGCGGTGGTCTTGTGCAGTGTCACGCTGCCGAAGCCGGCGCTCTCCATGCGGTCCACCGCGCGCGGCTCGGAATGGAAATGCACATGCATGCGGCCGCGGACGAAGACCTGCAGGATGGCGCCGAAGCCAAGCATCGCCAGATTGCGGTTGTCCTGGGTCAGATAGACGTCCGCCAGATACGTGCCCTGCGGAAAGCCGCGCAACACCTTGGCGGCGCGCTTCCAGAAACCCGTCGCGGTGTCCGGTGCCAGATAGTTCATCAGGCCTTCGGTGATGATCGCCGTGCCCTGTTGCGGATCCAGCGTCTTCGCGATCGCCGCCAGCGAGCGCGCGCCGCGGGTGGCCAGCGCATCAAGCTCGATGACCTGGTGACGCGGTCCGAGCAGGCCGGCATCGCCGAGCAGTTCACGCTTGACGCGTGCCATGTCGGGAAGATCGGTCTCGATGTAAGTGATGCGATCGCCGTGGCGCTGACGCATGCGCCAGCCGCGCGCCGAAAGGCCGGCGGCGATCTCGATCACCTGCGTGACGCGGCCTTCCTCGATGGCCCGGTTCAGTACGGCGTCGATGCCCTTGTGGCGCGCCAGCATCATCGCGTCCAGGGAGATGCCGCTGAGCAGCTGCGTGGTCCGCGTCAGAACACGGAACGCGCGGTCGAGCCGCTTGCCGCGTGCAGTGACCAGCGCGGGATTCGACAGCCCGTTGCGAAACCACAGATAACCCGTCGCGTGCGCCGTCGGGCTGACGCGGTCGGTCGACGTTGCGGCGGACTTGTCCTTCACACGCCGGGCGCGCCGGGGAAGCCGACGTAGTACTGGCCGGTCAGCATGCCGCCGTCGACAGCGATCTCCGCGCCGCACAGGTACGAGGACTCGTCGCTGGCGAGGAAGAGGCTGGTGTACGCGACCTCGGACGGATCGCCGACGCGTTGCATCGGCACCATCGTGTAGCGCTTGTTCACTTCGGCCTTCTGTTCGGCATAAGGGTTGCCCATCACCGTGTCGATGCCGCCCGGATGCACCGAATTCACGCGCACGCCCTTGTGGCCGTATTCCATCGCCGCGACCTTGCTGAAGCCGCGCACCGCCCATTTGCTTGCGCAGTAGGCGCCGAGGCCGTTCGCGGCCTTCATGCCGTCTGCCGAAGAGATGTTGACGATAGAGCCGCGGCCGTTCGCGATCATCTGCGCGCCGATCAGCTTGGTGCCGAGAAAGCAGCCGACCAGGTTGATGTTGATGACACGCTCGAACTCGGCGCGAGACGTTTCGGCGATCGTCTTGAACAGCAGCACGCCGGCGTTGTTGACGAGGATGTCGATCGCGCCGAATGCCGAAACCGTGCGCTCGATCAGCGCGGACCAGCTGTTCTCGTCGGTGACGTCGTGATGGACGAATAGCGCGTTGTTGCCGATGCTGCCGGCCAGTGCGGCGCCGTCAGCGTCGAGCACATCGGCGATCACGACCTTTGCACCCTGCTCGGCAAACAGCTTGACCGTTGCGGCACCCATGCCGCGCGCGCCGCCGGTAATGATCGCAACCTTGCCCTTGAGTCGGTTCATCGGCTTGTCCCGTGGAGAATGTTCTGCAGACGCTTTGCACTGGATAATCCGGCGCCGGCATCAAGGACACATCACCCGAACGCATGACGGTGCGCCGCGTGGGCAGGTTTGCCTGCGTTCGGTCGCTGATTGCTGCGGAGCAGCATGCTTGCCCGTCTCGATCTCTGGGCGTAGAGGCTCACCCCTATGGACGACGACCGCCACTGCCCGACGGGAGTATCCATACAACACCCTGCTTCAAAGGGGACAGACAGCGGACGAGGAGGAGCCCGATCTCATCCCGTATCCGCTGCCACGAAAGTCAAGGTGATGAGGAGAAATCGCACGTGCGTACACCGAAAGGCATTCGCACCTGGTCGCTGAGCGGCCTGGTGCCCCTGATGTTCACGCTGTCTGCGGGTGCGCAGACGACGGAAGCCCCGCAGGCGGCCCCTGCGAAAGAAGACAAGCCGACGGCGATCGGCGATATCGAAGTGACGGCCCAACGCCGCGTCGAACGTCTGCAGGATGTGCCCATCGCGGTCAGCGCTTTTCCTGAAGCGCAACTCGAAGCGCGCGGCATCGACGACATCAGCGATCTCAATGCGCTCGCACCGGGTCTGCAGATCAGCAAGACGCCGTCCAACACGACGATCTCGCAGGTGACGATCCGCGGCGCCAGCCAGATCAACCCGGCGATCTACTGGGATCCGGCGGTCGGCATCTATCTCGACGGCGTCTACATCGGCAAGGCGCAGGGCGGCATCTTCAATCTCGTCGATCTCAATCGTGTCGAGGTGTTGCGCGGCCCGCAGGGCACTTTGTACGGACGCAATACGCTGGCCGGCGCGATCAATCTGGTGACGCGCGCGCCGACCGGCACGTTCGGCGGCAGCGCCAGCCTGGAGATCGGCAACTACAATTCCTTTGTGCAGAAGGCCTCGGTGGATCTGCCGCGCCTAGGAATCGCCAGCATCTCGATCGGCGCACGCAGCGAACGCCGCGACGGCTGGATCGACACGACGCGCACGAGCAGCGTCGACGAGCTCAACGACCGCCGCAACGACGGCTACCGCATCGCCGCGGACTTCGATTTTTCGACCAGCCTGCAGGGCGCGTATCGCTACGATCATTCCAACGTCAACCAGAGCAACAACTTCGATCAGTTGTATCGTTCCGATCTGCCGATTCCCGGACTTGTGCCGTCCACCGAACGACAGGAGCGTGCGGCGGTTGATGCGCCGTCCTTCGAGCGCTCGGAAGTCGAAGGCCATTCGTTCACGCTGACCTGGGATGTTGCGGATGGGCAGCAGCTGAAGTCGATCACCGGCTATCGCCGCCTCGACTGGGACGACTCGCTCGATCTCGATGGTTCGGCGCTGCCGGTTGCCTTCACCCAGCGCTTCACCGACTACGACCAGATCTCTCAGGATCTGCAGTGGCTCGCGGACATGGGCAGCTGGAATGCCGTTGCCGGCGTCTACTATTTCGGCGATGACGGCGAGACCGACAACCCGCAGAGCTTCTTCGCCCTCAATCCGCAAGGCGATGTCTACTTCGATTCCCGTTACGGCACCAAGACCTCGGCGTACTCGGTCTATGGCCAGGTCGACTACCGCCCGCTCGATCCGCTGACGCTGAGTGTCGGCGCGCGCTATACCAACGAGAAGAAGGAGATCGACCGCGCGTTCGGCCTCAAGGACGATCCGGCGGGAGAGTTCTTCTACCTCATCCCGGAAGGCACGAGCGCTTCGGAAACCTTCGACGCGACGACGCCGATGTTTTCCGCGGCCTGGCGCTTCAACGAGCAGCTCAACGTCTACTTCCGTTATGCGGAAGGCTTCAAGAGCGGCGGTTTCAATGGCGAGTTCAGCCAGCCACCGACCGGCAACGAATCGCCGGAGGAATTCGGCGAACTGATCGCACTGAACATCGCCGAGACCAAGACGCCATTCAAGCCGGAGAAGCAGAAGTCCTTCGAGATCGGCGCCAAGGCCAATCTGCTCAATGGCAATCTCGCGCTCAATGCCGCGTTGTTCCACAACAAGCTCGAGGATTTCCAGGCTTCGATCTTCCTCGGCTCGGGCGCGGCAGCGACTGTCGTGCGCAATGCCGGCAAGGCGACGATTCAGGGCTTTGAGCTGGAAGCGGCGCTGATGCTCGGCAGCAGCACGCAGTTGCGCGCAAACTACGCCTTTCTCGATCCCGAGTACGACGAGTTTCTCGACGGTGGCGTCAACGTGGCCGACAATCGCGCGTTCGTCCATGCACCGGAAAACAGCTTCAACGTCGTGCTCGACAGCGAACTGCTCAGCCGGTCGTGGGGCAAGCTGCGGCTGGTCGTGGACTACGCGTGGACGGATGATTTCTACACCTATCCGTACCAGCTGACGCAGACCAATCCGGCGGTCCAGCTGGCCGAGAATTCACAGGTCGATGCCCATGGCCTGCTGAACCTGCGCCTGGGCATCGGCGAGATCCCGCTGGGTGAACGCAGCATCGGCGAGATCGCCCTATGGGCCCGCAACGCGCTCGACGACGATACCGCAACCAACTTCATCGACTTCGGCCCCGGCTTCGGCAACCTGACGGTGGCCAACTTCGAGGAACCGCGCACTTTCGGGGTTTCCGGCACGGTGCGCTGGTAACTCATTGCGGCGTCAGACAAGGCTGGCCCTTCGGGGCCGGCCTTTTTTGATGCCGGCGGTTTTGCAGAGCCTCCGAAAAACTGGGCACAATGCGCCGATCCAGCCGTGAGCCAGCGGCACTGTTTGGGAGACAACAATGAAAAAATACCTGGGTGGGTTTGCCGCGTTCGCTGCTTTGGCCGCCAGCACATCGGCTATGGCCGATGGCAAGTTCCAGCGCGTGGAATTCTTCGGCTCTTACGGTGAGCTGGATGCGCCGGGATCGAGCGACAACTACGACGGTATTGGCGGTGGCTTGCGCATCGTGGGAGGACGGCGTGTCGGTCTGTTCGGCGATCTGCAGGCCGAATACATTCCGAGCGAACTCGATGCTGGCGTCACGACGAACGATCTCGACATCGAGAACTATCGCGGCGGCATCGGCTATGGCCTGCCGGCGTTTGGTGACATCGGTTTCCTGCAGCTCAAGGCCGAATATGTCTCGTTGCGCACCAACTCGGAGGAGTTCGTTGTCGACGGCGCGGTAGCGACACTCACCACGGTGAAAGACAATCAGACGGGCTACGGCGTGCATCTGCAGGCCGAACAGGATATTGCCGGCAGCTTCGGCATCGACGCCTCGGTCGGCTACCTGGATCTCGAAGATGTCGACGGCACCGAATTCACGGTGGGTTTTCACTGGGTACCAGACAACTACGGCTTCTTTACCCAATTCCGCTGGGCTAATCTGAACGGCAAGGACAACGGCAGCCCCGATGTCGAGTTCAGCACGCTGCGCGTCGGCTTCCGCGTGCCGTTCTGAGTCGGCAAGCCTGAACAGGAATCCCGTCATTCCCGCTCGCGCGGGGATGACGCAGGGTTTTACTCCTCGTCGGGCTCGCTGCTGTCCGCGGGGCCGAGCAGGCGCTCCGCTTCGACCCCCGGCAATTCCTGCACTGATTTCAGCTGACGCGTGATCGCGCGCGTGCGCACGCCGGTGGCATCGAGCTGGTTGGTCGCCTCGTCGAGCTTCTTGCGCACCTTGTCGAGCACGTCGCCGAACTTGCCGAACTCGGTCTTCACCGCGCCGAGCACCTGCCAGACTTCGCTCGAACGCTTCTCGATCGCCAGCGTGCGGAAGCCCATCTGCAGGCTGCTGAGCAGCGCGGTCAGCGTCGTCGGTCCGGCGATGACGATGTGCTGCTCGCGCTGCAGATTGTCGACCAGACCCGGCCGGCGGATGATCTCGGCATACAAGCCCTCGTTGGGCAGGAACAGCACCGCGAAGTCGGTCGTGTTCGGCGGCGAGATGTACTTGTCGCTGATCGATTTCGCCTGCAGGCGCACGGCGCGCTCCAGCTGCACTCCGCAGGCCTTGATCGCCTCCAGGTCAACGCGCTCCTGCGCGTCGATCAGGCGCTCGTAATCCTCGATCGGGAACTTGGCGTCGATCGGCAGCCAGACCGGCGCGTCGTGGTCGCCGCGCCCGGGCAGGCGGATCGCGCAGTCGACGACCTCGCGGCTGCCGGGCTTGGTCATCACCTGCTTGGAGAACTGCTCGGCGGTCAGCGTTTGCTCCAGCAGCGCTTCAAGCTGCACCTCGCCCCAGCCGCCGCGCGACTTCACATTGCTGAGCACCTTCTTCAGATCGCCGACGCCGGTCGCCAGCACCTGCATCTCGCCGAGGCCCTTATGCACCTGCTCAAGCCGTTCGCTGACGTGCTTGAAAGATTCGCCGAGCCGCCGCTCCAGCGTCTCGTGCAGCTTCTCGTCGACGGTGCGGCGCATCTGCTCGAGCTTCTCGGCGTTCTCGCCGCGCAGTGCGGTCAGCGAGCCTTCGACGCCCTCGCGCAGCTCCTTTGCGCGCTGCAGCTGTTCCTCGCGGAACGCGTTCAGCGCGGCGAGCTGCTCGCCGCGGCCCTGGTTGAGTGCCGCGGCCGAGGCTTCGAGCCGCGCGGTCAGCTGCTGGACCAGCGCCTGCTGCTGCCCGACAAACTGATGCTGGAACTGCTGGATGCGGTCGCCAAGCTCGGCGCGCTGAGCCGCGGCGTGAACCGACTGTTCCTGACGCGATTGCGCGGCTTCTTCTCGCAGCGCACGTTCGCCGCGTTCCTGGTTTGCCAGCAAGGCCTTGAGGCCGTCGAGCAACTCGCTGTTATCGGCCTTGCGTGCAAACAGCCAAGCGCCGAGCCAAGCGCCCAGCAGGGCGCCGATCAGGGCGACAACAGCCAGCAGCACAGGCAATGAGGCAATTTCGGTCATGCCTCATTGTAGGGGAAGCACTGTCGACGACGGGGCCGGGTGAAGACCGGATCAGCAGACCTCGTAGCCCGGGTGCAACCCGGGGTCGCCGCATCGGCGGGCGCAGACCCCCGGGTTGCACCCGGGCTACAGCAAGCCGTGCCGCGGTCGAGGGGAATTACTCCACGATCGCCGGATGCGCCTGCGTCGGGCCGCCCAGCATCGGCCGGTGCGACGGCGGCTGGCGGCCTTCGTCGGTCAGGCCGTACTCCTGCGCCAGCTCGGCGCCGACGACGACCTGGCCGGACTTCTCCATGCGCTTCGGGTCCTTGTACAGCGCGGCGATGAGGTGACCGGTGAACTCCGGTGTTTCGGCGATCTCCCAGAAGCCGGCGTATTTCTGTGCATCCGCATCCATCACGCGCTTGGTGCGGTCGGTGCGCAGCATGCCCATCCAGATCGAGATCGCGGCGACGTCGTGCGCGCGCAAGTCGACCGCCATGTCCTTGGCGAACTTGTCGACACCGACCTTCTGCGCGCCGTAGGCCGGGCCGTGCATGTAGCAGCTTGCGCCGAAGCTCGACGTGAAGGCGATGACGCCGCGCTTGTTCGGCACCATCAGCGGCGCGGCGTACCAGCTCGCGATGTAGCCGGAGCGCAGGCCGACGTCGAGGATGTCGACCTGGGCCAGCGGCTTGGTCCAGAAGCCGCCTTTCTCGATCAGCGTGTCGTCGATGTATGCGGCGTTGTTGACGAGGATGTCGACGCGGCCCTGTTCGGCCTTGATCTTGTCGAACAGCGCCTTCACGTCGCTGTCCTTGCTGTGGTCGACGGCGACGGCGATGCCCTTGCCGCCGGCCTTGGTCACCGCTTCCGCGGTCGCGGCAATCGTGCCCGGCAATGCGGCGTCGCCTTCCTTCAGCGAGCGGCCGGTCACGTAGACCGTCGCGCCATGCGCGCCGAGCGCAATCGCAATGCCCTTGCCCGCGCCGCGCGAGGCGCCGGTGACGACGGCGACGACATCCTTCAGATCTGTGCTCATCTCACGACTCCTCAAAGTTTGTGTTCCCCCTCCCTTCGACGAGGGGAGAGGGAGAATATCGGTCCGTTTTGTTTACTTCCGCAGCTGAAACTTCATCACCTTGCCCGACGGATTCGTCGGCAGTGCCGTCACGATTTCGACGCTGCGCGGCACCTTGTAGTTCGCCATCTGCTCGCGGCACCAGGTGACCAGCGCCTTCTCGTCCAGCGTCTGCTCGGGGCGCAGCACGACGTAGGCCTTGCCGACCTCGCCCATGCGCTCGTCCGCCACGCCGACGATCGCGACCTGCGCAATCGCCGGATGCGCGGCCATGATGCGCTCGATCTCCGCCGGATAGCAGTTGAAGCCGCCGGTGATGTACATGTCCTTCAGGCGATCGGTGATGCGCACGTAACCGCGCGCGTCGAGGTTGCCGATATCGCCGGTGTGCAGCCAGCCGTCGGCATCGATGGTTTCCGCAGTCGCCGCCTCGTTGTCGAGATAGCCCTGCATGACGTTGTAGCCGCGCACGACGATCTCGCCGGACTCGCCAGGGCCGACCGCCTGGTTCTGTTCATTCACGCAGCGCAGCTCGATGCCCTCGATCGCCTTGCCGCTGGTCAGCGCGATCGTCTCGGCATCGTCGCTGGCTTCGCACAGCGACACGACGCCGCAGGTCTCGGTCAGGCCGTAGCCGGTCAGCACGACCTTGAAGCCGAGCTCCGCCCTGATCCGTTCAATCAGCGACGGCGCGATCGCCGCGGCGCCGGTGATTGTCGCGCGCAGCGTCGACAAGTTCGTCGTCGTGCGCGCCGGATCGTTGAGCAGCGAGATGAACAGCGTCGGCGGTCCGGGCAGCACCGAGATGCGGTCCTTCTCGATGCGCTTGAGGATGGCGGCCGCATCGAAGATCGCATGTGGCAGCACGGTCAGGCCGGCGAGCAGACCGGCTAGCCAGCCGACCTTGTAGCCAAACGAGTGGAAGAACGGATTGGCGACCAGGTAACGGTCGTCCGGATTCAGGCCGACGGCCTTCGACCAGGCGGCGATCACGCGCAGGTTCTGCTCGTGCGTCGTGACCACGCCTTTCGGTTTGCCGGTCGTGCCCGAGGTGAACAGGATGTCGAGGCGGTCGGTCGGCTGCACCTTGGCCTGCGCGGCGACGACATCCTCGGTGTGCGACTGGTCGGCCTTCGCCATGAAGGCACGCCAGCCGACGTCGGTTTCATGGGCATCGCCGATGACGACAACGTGCTCCAGCGTCTTCGGCCAGTGCTCGGCAATCAGCGTCGGGAAATGCTGGCCGAGAAAATGGCCGGCGCAGAACAGCACGCGCGCGCCGCTCTTTTCGAGGATGTAGCCGGCCTCCGCGCCCTTCATGCGCGTGTTGACCGGCACCAGCGCTGCGCCGACGGTGTGGATCGCCAGACCCGCGACGATCCACTCGACGCTGTTCGGCGCCCAGATCGCGACACGGTCGCCGTGCTGCACGCCCAGCGCGAGTAGCGCGCGCGCGGCGTAGATGCGCAGCTGGTCGAGCTCGGCGTACGACAGCTCGCTGCCGTCCTCGCCGATCACGGCGGTGCGCGAGGCGTGGCGTTGGACCGAGGCGGCGAACGCGCTGGGGACTGTATTGCTCATATCGATGCGCTCCGCAGAACCGTCATTCCCGCGAAAGCGGGAATCCAGGGAATGCACTGCTGCGCTCTCCGCCCTGGATTCCCGCCTTCGCGGGAATGACAATGAGCCTTCAATCCGCCCACATCAGATAACCGTTGTCGATGCGCATCTCCGCACCGTTGATGAACTTCGACTCGTCGGACGACAGGAACAGTACGAGATTGGCGATGTCCTGCGGCTGCGCGAAGCGCGCCTGCAGCTGCTTCGGATCCTTTTCGCGCACATAGGCGTGCGAGGTCGGCGCGCCCTTTTCCTTGTGCAGGTTGAACACCATCGGCGTCGCGATGCCGTCCGGGTGGATCGAGTTGCAGCGGATCTTGTACAGCCGCGCGCGGCAGTGCGCGGCGACCGAGCGGGTCAGGCCGGCGACCGCGGCCTTCGATGCGCTGTACGCGCAGAACGACGACTGGCCGCCGATGCCGGCCATCGACGACATGTTGACGATCGAGCCGTTCGGCCGTTCCTTCATCGCTTCGAGGCCGTACTTGCAGCCGAGGAAGTAGCCGTCGGAATTGATCTTCTGGATCTTCTCCCACAGCTCCAGCGTCGTGTCTTCGATATTCGCCTGGGCGAGGATCGCGGCATTGTTGACGAGCACGTCGACGCCGCCGAACTTCGCCTTGGTCTGTGCGATCACGTCCTTCCAGCCCTGCTCGGAGGAGATGTCGTGCTTGATGAAGATCGCCGCGTCGCCGATGTCCTTGGCGACCGCGCGGCCGGCTTCCTCGTTGACGTCGGTGAGCACGACGTTGGCGCCTTCACGCGCGAGCAGGATCGCGTCTTCCTTGCCGACGCCGCTGGCCGCACCGGTGATGATCGCGACCTTGTTGCTGACTCTGCCCATGCTGCGCTCCTCGGAATTGTTGTGATGTGAGTGTTCAGCCAGCGGCCCGCGCCGTTGCGTGGGCCGCGGCACGGCGGCCGGACCACAGGCAATCGGCGATCGACAGGCCGCTGACGTAGAAATTCGATGCGACGCCGACGGCGTTGCGGCCGGCGGCGTACAGACCTTCGATCGTTTCGCCGCGCTCGTTGAGCACCAGACCGCTGGCCTCGTCGACGCGCAGGCCGCCGAGCGTGATCGCCGGGCACGGGAAGGTCTTGCTGTCGGCCGAGATGTTCAGCGCGAAGTACGGCGCGGTATCGAGTGGCGCGCGCATCGTTTCGGCCTTGCCGAGCGAGTCTTCGCCGGTCGGTCCGGTCGCGCTGTAGCGGCTGATGCTCTGTTCGAGCGCCGCCGCGGGCATGCCGAGCTTGGCGGCAAGCAGCGCCGGTGTTTTCGCGCGTGGCGCGAACAGCATCAGGAAGAACGCCGGCACGCTCTGGAACGCCCACAGGCCGCCGAACAGGGCTTCCTTGATCGCCGCCCAGCGCAGCTTGCGATCGAGGATCAGCCAGGCGCGGCCCTGGTGTGCCTCGCACATCTCGACACCGAGCTTTGCCCCGTACACCTGCTCGTTGCAGAAGCGCTCGCCGTTGCCGTCGACGACGATGCCCTTGGGCCAGAACGTCGGCGGATTGATGAAGCGCCAGGCCGACACCTTCTCCATCCGTGCCGCGACGCCGCCGGCCGACAGGCCGAGGCGGATGCCGCTGCCGTCGCAACCGGTCGTGCCCAGGCGCATCGTCTGCTGGTACTTCGGCGCGTGGCGCTTGACCATCTCGCGGTTGAAGATGAAGCCGCCGGCGGACAGGATCACGCCGCGCAGCGTGCGCACGCGGACGCGCTCCGCATGTTCCAGCTCGATCGCCAGCGCCTTGCTGCGCAGGCCGTCGGCATAGGCCGGCGCGAAGTTGTGCAGCGCCTCGGCGCGGCCGATCAGCTTCTGGTGCGTGCGCGCCGCCGCGGAGCCCGGTACGAGGCGCCAGACTTCGGCACCGACGACACGGTTGTCCGCATCGACGATCAGGCGCCGCACCGCGGACTGCGTCTGCATCGGAATCCGCAGCGCATCGATGCGCGCGCGCAGGAATTCGTACAGCGCCTTGCCGGACAGCCAGCTACCGCGCGTGCGGTGGCCGCGCGGCGCCGGTTCGGCGTGCTTCGCGTAGGCCGGAACCGCTTCGTTGCCGGAGTAATACAGATAGACGCCGTCCTTCGGATACGAGGTCTTCGGCGGCGTGGCGTCGGAGCGGAAGTCCGCGCCGATCGACTCCAGCCACTCGATCAGGGCCACGCTGTCGTTGCAGAAGCGCGCGAGGGTGTCGGGCTTGACCGCGTCGCCGGTCTCCTGGCTCAGGTAGGCCGTCATCGCCACCGGCGTGTCGTTGTAGCCGGCCTTGCGCTGATGCGCGGTACCGCCGCCGGCGTAGACCACGCCACCGCTCTTCGCTGTCGCGCCGCCGCCGTCGAAGCGATCGACGACCAACACCTCGGCGCCGTTTTCCCGGGCGACGATCGCCGCCGCGCTGCCGGCTGCCCCGCAGCCGACGACGAGCACGTCGACGGTCTGCTCCCACGGCGCGCGCTCAGCGCTGTCGACGCGGACGGGGGCATCAATCGGCAGGGTGCCGTCTGCGCTGGCAGCGGTCATTGGGACGCGGTTTCCAGAAGGTGCGGTGAGTACCGCGATTATTTGTAAATCGGCTTCAGAAACCTCGTCCGTCCTGACTAGCTCGCGCCGGGCGACGGGGAGTCACGGGAAGGCCGCCGGGGAGCATGTAGATCTTTCTACCTAGGAGATTTGTGGGCTGGGAGGGCGGAGCCGGGGTCGTTACGATGACTGTTGCTCAAACAGCGGTTCAAAAAAACAGCTTCATCAGGGAGGTTCCCATGTTCAGATCCGTCAACAATGCCGGCGCCGCGGCCGTGCGCCCCATTACTCCAGGAAGGTCGGCGGCGGTGTCGCTGGTGGCTGCAATGGCGCTGAGTGCCTGTTCCCATGGAGGGGATAGCGATGTGTTCGGCATTAGGGCCACCGCGACGCCGACCACAGCTGCGACACCGACTGCTATGGCGACAGTGACCCCCGATCCGTCTTCGACGCCAACGCCAACGATGACACCGATGCCCACGATGATCGTGGAGCCGTCGATGACTCCGGCACCGACGATGACAGACGAGCCGTCGATGACCCCGACGCCGACGTTCACGGCGAGCCCGACGCCGCCTGCGACACCGACCCCGTCCCCCGCGTCCGATTCGTCTGCGATGGCCTGCCTCAATCCCCGGCTGTATGAAGTGGGCGCCCGAGCGGCACGCACGGCGGTCGGCAACGACGGAGGCGACGAGTATCGATCCAGCTACGACGTGCTCGCGACGCGCGAGACCTCGTTCAATGGTCAGATGGTCGTCGAACTCAAGACATTGATCGAAGAGACCGAAGGCGCCGAGGTCTTCAGAGAAACGATCTACGAATACGTCCGCCTCTCAAGCGATGGCAAGCAACGCCTGGGCTACGGTGACGTCGATGATGAGGGCTATAGCTGGTACAACGAGCCGGCGGCGGTCTTCCGGTTCGATCTGGAGCCGGGCGACGAGTACGTCCAGACCTTCTCCACCAGGCAAGCCTGCAGCACTGCAGCCTGCGGTGGAGCCAGCGGCAGTCCCGCAATTTTCAGGACCACCCGGACGACACGCTATCTCGGCCGCGAGACGATCACGGTGCCCGCCGGCCGGTTCGCGACCTGCAAATTCAGTTTCAGCGAGAAAGGTGACCCCGACGCCGGCGGTACGATCTGGCTCGGCGTCGACAACGGCCTGCTGATCCGCGAAGAAGCGGCCTTCGGCTACGTACAGGAAATGACCGAAGCGGCGATCGATGGTGAGCCGGTCTCCGGCAAGCGCGCTGCGGCCAGATGAGCGCAGCGTGGCAGCGGCAGCTGACTACGCGCAGCTGCCGCTTCGCTCGCGGCACAACGGATTCAGAGATCGGCCCGTAGCCTGGATGAAATCCGGGGTGTGCCCAGCCGGAAAGCGCTGATCCCGGATTTCATCCGGGCTACGCAGTCTGCGCGGTCAGGAATCCTTGTCCGGTCTGCTGCGGAACAGTGGATAGAAGATCAGCACATGCCAGGGGTCCGGCCGCGCCTCGTTCTCGACGCCGAAGCGTTCCGGGTAGCGCCGTGTGATGTGCGCGGTGCCGAACAGCACGTCCCAGAAGAACAGCAGGTTGCCGAAGTTGCCGTTGTAGTGGCCGACGCCGTCGGACTCGGTATAGGCGTGGTGGGCGAAGTGCGTTGCCGGCGTCGAGATCGTGCGCTCGACGATCCAGGCCAGCGGATGCAGGACGCGGTAGCGGTACAGCACGCTGTCCCAGCGCACTTCGCTGTGCGCGCCGATCGTGACGACGAGCTTGACCAGGTAGTACCAGAAATAGACGTAGCCGAACCCAAGATAGACCAGCACGCTGGCGAGCCAGAGGTTCGGCATGAACAGGTCGTAGAAGAAGCTGTTGCGGAACACGATCCGCGCGCCCATGTACTCCGGCGTGTGATGGAACTTGTGAAACGGCCACAGCCAGCGGTGGTGGCTGATGCGGTGATACCAGTACTGCACCATGTCCTCGAAGATCAGGAAGGCGAGCACCTGCAGCCACCAGGGCGTGTCGATCCAGGCGTCGGCCATGTCCGGCAGGATGTAGCGTTCGATCGCCGCCGCGCCGTAGACGATCAGCGGGCCGACGAGCACCGAGGCCTGCAGGAAGGCGGCGACGTCCAGGCCGTTGTTACGGCGTGAGACGCTGCGCAGCGGAAAGCGCCCGAGCAGGAGCTCGGCCAGCATGTAGATGCCCAGCACCAGCGCCACCGATGTGACGGTTTCCGTCATGGCCAGCCTATCCTTGCGCGTGACACGGCTGCGGGCGATCTCCCGCAGTGCGCCGTGATCGAGATTTCAGGCTTCGGATATACCGCAGTGCCGCCGCTTTCGTCGAGCGCGTGACCGGTCCGGAGCGAAATATCCCAGCGGCGCTTGCGCGCTTGCCGGGCCGATGCCGATCGCCGGCTTCAGCGCCCCCCGCCGGCCAGGTGCCGCGCAACGCGCCGCCCTGAATAGACGCAGTCCGCATAAGACAGGCCGCTGACGTAGATGTTGGAGCAGATGCCGATCGCGTTGCGCCCGGCGGCATACAGGCCTGCGATGACGCCGCCCTGTTCGCCGAAAACCGCGCCGCTGGATTCGTCGATGCGCAGGCCGCCGACGGTCATCGTCACCATCGGCAGCAGCTTGCTGTCGATCGACGCGTCGATCGCGTAATAGGGGCCAGCGCCGATCTGCGCCATCTCGTTCGGACGTTTCTCGAACGCGTCTTCGATCTCGCCGCGGGCGGCGCGGTTGTTGGCGTCGACGGTGGCCTTGAGCGTTGCCGCGTCGAAGCCGATCTTGCTGGCGAGCTCGTCGAGCGTCGCGGCCTTGGTCGCATTGAACATCAGGTTCAGCACCGCGACGTCGCGCTGGAACGGCACGATCTTCGGATCCTTGGCCTGCGCGTAGGCGTCTGCGCGCAGCTTCGCATCAAGGACGATCCAGGCCTTGCCATCCTGCTTCTCGACGATCGCGTCGCCGAGCGATGCGCCGTACAGCGTCTCGTTGACGAAGCGTGCACCGCGGGCGTTGACCAGCATGCCCTGCGCCCAGGCCTTCGGCGGATTGATGAAGCGCCAGGCGCTGATGCGGTCCATCAGCCCCAGCGTACCGCCGGCGCTGGCGCCCAGCACGATGCCGCTGCCCATGTCGCCGAGCGTGCCGTTTGGCAGGCCGGCGCTGTATTTTGGGGCGTAGTGCGCAACCATTGCCGGATTCATGATGAAACCGCCGGCCGACAGCAGCACGCCCTTGCGCGCGCGGATCCAGCGCGACGTTCTCTGCGTGTTCTCGATCTTCTGTGCGCGGTTCAGATACCAGCGGCCGATCGCATAGGTCAGCCAGGCGAGCGGAAAGCTCGGCGGCAGCGCGGCAATCCATTTCGAGGCCTGCGCGATGAAGCGCCCGAAGCGCGTCGCCTCTTCGCTGTTCGCTGCAATTTGCAATACGCGGACGCCGACGACGCGCCCCTGCGCATCGACCGCGAGCTGGCGGGCTTCCGCGTACTTGTGGAAGCGCATGCCGCGCTTCAGTGCCGCATCGCGCAGCGGATCGTAGATCGCGCCGCCGAGACCCCAGGCCTTCTTGCCGTTGGTGGTAAAGCCGCGATGGCCGCGCGCCGCCGGCTTGGCGTGCTTCATGTAAGGCGCGGCGAGCGAGCTGTCGGGGTGATAAAGGAAATAATCGAGCGGCGGATAGGAGCTCTTTTCCTTCCAGACCTTGCTGTTGAACGGCGCGCCATGTTTGATCAGCCAGTCGACGGTCTCGACGCTCTCGTCGCAGAACTGGCGCAGCGTGGCGTCGCTGACGACGTCGCCGACTTCGAGCTTGAGATATTTGTACATCTCCTCCGGCGTGTCGGTCTCGCCGGCTTCGCGCTGCACGGCGGTGCCGCCGCCGGCATAGAACACGCCGCCATTGGCTGCACTGGAGCCGCCGCCGTCGTAGCGGTCCAGGGCAAGCACGTCGAGGCCGCGTTCAACGCCCTCGAGCGCCGCCGCCACGCCGGCGCCGCCGAGGCCGACGACGACCAGATCCGCGCTTTCGGCGAAATCGAAGTGTTCGACATCGTCGATGCGCAGCGGCGCTTCGACCTGCAGACCCCAGGCCTGCCAATCCTGTGCTTTCACGCGGTTCCCCTCGTTATTGCCGCAGCATCGACGCTGTTTGCGGCGGCCGGCATCCCGCAAGCGGACGAGGGTTTTGCGCGCAGGGACCAGCGATCTTCACCCCAACGGATGAAGCTGCTGAGGCCCCCGCTTCGGATAATGCTGATATCTCTATAAAAACCGGGCGGTAGAGCGATGAAGATTCAAGCGCTGGCCTATGTGGTCGCCGAATCCACCGATATCGGCAAGTGGCAGCACTATGGCGAGCAGGTGCTCGGCATGTCGACCTCGGCCGCGGCCGGCGGCGGACTGTATCTGAAGATGGACGAGCGCAAGCAGCGCATGGTGATCGTGCCGGGCGCGACGGACCGCTACATCGCCTCCGGCTGGGAAGTTAGCTCCAGCGCCGATTTCGATGCGACCGTCGCCGCGCTCAAGGGCGCCGGGGTGGCGGTGCAGGACGGCAGCGACGCCGAGCGCCAGTCGCGCCTGTTCGATCGCCTGGCGGTGTTCAGCGATCCGGCCGGCAACCGTCACGAACTGGTGCAGGGCTACAACGGCGGCGAGTCGCCGTTCGTCTCGCCGATCGGCGTGGCGGGCTTCAAAACCGGCACGCAGGGCATGGGTCACACCGTGCTGCCGGCGGCGCCGGGTTTCGACGCGACGCTCAAGCTGTTCCAGGACGTGCTCGGCTTCGGTCTGTCGGACAAGTTCAATTTCCAGCCGGGCCCGGACGCGCCGGTGATGCGCATTTACTTCCTGCATGCCGGCGCTGGCCGTCACCACAGCATCGCGCTCGCCGAAATGCCGAACCCGGCCGGCTGCGTGCACATCATGGCCGAGGTCAACACGATGACCGACGTGGGCCTCGCCAGCGAGCGCCGCGCTGCTCACAACGTCAAGCTGATGGCGACGCTGGGCGAGCACGAGAACGACCGCATGACCTCGTTCTACATGCTCACGCCGGGCAATTTCGCGATCGAGTACGGCTGGGGCGGCATCACGGTCGATCCGAAGACCTGGCAGACCACGGAGACCAAGCAGGTCTCGATCTGGGGCCACGATTTCTCGGTCGGCTTTCAGTAACGCAAAACTTCAATCATGAAAATCAACAAGGAAATGACGGCCGCCCAGGTCGTCGCGACACTGCGCGACGGCATGACCATCGGCATTGGCGGCTGGGGTCCGCGGCGCAAGCCGATGGCGCTGGTCCGCGAGATCCTGCGTTCCAACCTCAAGGATCTGACGATCGTCGGCTACGGCGGCGCCGACATGGGCATGCTGTGCGCGGCCGGCAAGGTATCGAGGCTGATCTACGGCTTCGTCTCGCTGGACTTCATTCCGCTTGAACCGTTCTTCCGCATCGCGCGCGAAGCCGGCACGATCCAGGCGATGGAGCTCGACGAAGGCCAGCTGCACTGGGGCCTGCGTGCGGCGGCGATGCGCCTGCCGTTCCTGCCGACCCGCATCGGCCTCGCGACCGACCAGCTGAGCAAGGTCACGCCGCAGTTCCGTACCGTCACGTCCCCCTACGATGACGGCGAAGTGCTGCTGGCGATGCCGGCGATCAAGCTCGATGTCGCGCTGGTGCACGTCCACAAGTCCGATCGCCTCGGCAACGTGCGTTTGTACGCGCCGGATCCGTTCTTCGACGAATGGTTCGTGCGCGCCGCGGATCGCACCTTCGTCAGTTGCGAGGAACTGGTCGATCGCATCGACTCGGACGAGCAGGACGCAAAGTGCAATCCCTTCGAGCGCAATCTCGTCACCGGCGTCGCGCAGATCCGCGGCGGCGCGCACCCGACCTCGAACGTCGCGGTGCAGGGTGGCGGCTATGGATGGGACGCGACGCACATCAAACGCTATTGCGCGGCGGCTGAGGAAGAGGGCGGTTGGGCCAAGTACGCCGAGGAATTCCTCAACGGTGACGAGGCTGCCTATCAGCAAGCCGTCGGTGGCCTCGACGCCATCGTCAAACTGCCGCGCCAGGTTTTCTGATCATGACGACCACCACTGAATTCACGCTTGCCGAACTGCTGATCTGCGCCTGCGCCGATGTCTGGGCCCAGGAAGGCGAAGTGCTCGCGACCGGCATCGGCATCATTCCGCGCCTCGCCCAGGGGCTCGCCAAGCTCACGCACAGCCCGGGCCTGATGATCACCGACGGCGAGGCTTATCTCGTCGAGGAGCCGGTCGTCATTGGCGCGAAGAATCACGAAGGCCGTACCTACGGTGGCTGGATGCCGTACTCGCGCGTGTTCGACAATGTCTGGGGCGGCAAGCGTCATGCGCTCGTCGGTCCGGTGCAGGTCGACCGCTGGGGTCAGGCGAACATCTCCTGCATCGGTGAATTCTCCAAGCCGAAGCGGCAGATGCTTGGCCTGCGCGGCTTCCCGGGCAACAGCATCAACCACGTCAACTCCTTCTTCGTGCCGAACCACGGCACGCGCGTGTTCGTCGAGAAGGAAGTCGATCTGGTCTGCTCGGTCGGCTACCGCAAGGAGCGCTGGCCGGCCGGCGTCAAGAACGATTACATGGGCATCCACCAGATCGTCACTGACCTCTGCGTGATGGACTTCGGCGGGCCGGACCATGCGGTGCGCGTCGTCAGCCTGCATCCGGGTGTGACGTTCGAGCAGGTGCAGGCCGCCACCGGCTTCCCGCTGCTCAAGGCGCCGGACCTGGGCGAGACCGCGCATCCGACCGCGGAGCAGCTGGCCATCATCCGCAAGCTCGATCCGAAAGACATGCGCGGCAAGCAGCTGAAGGACAACCCGCCCGGAATTCGAGCGAAAGCATGACCGCGAAGGTTCCCGTCCTCGAAGGCTGGTTCACGCTCGACGAGCAGCCGCATCTGCTCGGCAACCGCTGCACGCGTTGCGGGACGTACTACTTCCCGCAGCTGAAGACCGGCTACTGCCGCAACCCGGATTGCGAGAGCGAGTCCTTCGAGGACGCGCCGCTGTCGCGCACCGGCACGCTGTGGTCGTTCACCAACGCCGCGTACCAGCCGCCCGAGCCGTACATCGCGAGCGAGCCGTATCAGCCGTTTGGGATCGGCGCGGTCGAGTTGGCGAAGGAAAAGATGATCGTGCTTGGGCAGCTCGCGAAGGGCACCGATCTGAAGGCACTGAAGGCTGGTACCGCGATGGAGCTGGTGCTGGAGCCGCTGGATGACGGGAAGCTGACGTGGAAGTGGCGGGTGGCAGCATGAGTTTTGTTTTCTTCCTGGTCTCCAACTCACCGTTCACGTCGAGTGCCGCGCGTCAGCGCGGTGTATCGAGACGCGCGACTGAATCCGCAGCTCTGGTCTCTCGATACACGCGCTGCGCGCGCACTCGAGACGAACGGGCCTTTGTGATGTCCGCAGGTGCTAGCGCATGAGCACGAACCGCGACATCGCGATCCTCGGCGTCGGCATGCATCCCTGGGGCAAGTGGGGCAAGAGCTTCGTCGATTACGGTGTGAAGGCCGCGCGCGACGCGCTGAAGGACTCCGGTGTGAACTGGCGCGATGTGCGCTTCGTCTCCGGCGCCGCGACGATCCGCAACGGCTATCCGGGCCAGGTTGCCGGCGCGACGTTCGCGCAGGCGCTCGGCTGGCAGGGCGCGCAGGTCAACACTTCGTATGCCGCCTGTGCGTCGGGTTCGCAGGCGCTCGCCGCCGCGCGCTCGAAGATTCTTTCCGGCGAATGCGAAGTGGCGCTGGTCATCGGCTCCGACACCACGCCGAAAGGTTTTCTGAAGCCGGCGCCCGGCGATCGTCCGGACGATCCGGATTGGGTGCGTTTCCGCCTCGGCATCACCAACCCGACCTACTTCGCGCTGTATGCGCGGCGCCGCATGGAAATGTACGGCGACACCCAGGACGACTTCGCGCTGGTCAAGGTCAAGAACGCCGAGCACGGCTTCGAGAACCCCAACGCGCGCTATCGCAAGAAGTTCACGGCGGCGGATGTCGCGGCGTCGGCGATGCTTGCCGATCCGCTGCGCCTGATGGATGTCTGCGCGGTGTCCGACGGCGCTGCGGCAATCATTGTCTCCAGCCTCGATTACGCGAAGAAGCTCGGCAAGGCCAACGCACCGCGCATTGCGGCCATTTCCACCGTGACGCCGAGCTTCGCGTCGGAACTGGTCGAGATGCCAGACATCGCGACCGATTCGGCGGTTGCCTGCGCGCCACAGTCGTTCCGCGCCGCGCTGCCGAAAAAGGCCTATGAAGAAGCCGGCATCGGCCCGAAGGACATGAGCCTCGCCGAGGTCTATGACCTGTCGACGGCGCTGGAACTCGACTGGATCGAGGATCTCCAGCTCTGTGCGCGCGGCGAGGGTGCAAGGCTGGTGCGCGAAGGCGCGACCAAGGTCGGTGGCCGCATTCCGGTCAATGCCTCCGGCGGCCTGGCCTGTTTCGGCGAGGCTGTGCCGGCACAGGCGCTGGCTCAGGTTTGCGAGCTGACCTGGCAGCTGCGCGGCCAGGCGGGCGCGCGTCAGGTTGCCAACGCCAGGGTCGGCATCACCGCCAACCAGGGTTTGTTCGGCCACGGCTCCTCGGTGATCGTCAAACGATGAACACGGCGGAGAAACTGGCGGTGGGCGAAGACGTCGTGATCTACGAAGCGCGCGATGGCGTTGCGACGCTGACGATGAATCGGCCGCAGTATCACAACGCGCAGAACTCGAAGATGACCTACGCGCTCGACGCCGCCTTCCGGCGCGCGGTCGACGACGATGCGGTCAAGGTCATCGTGCTGCGCGGCACCGGCAAGAACTTCTCGGCCGGCCACGACATCGGCACACCAGAGCGCGACGCGCACCTGACCTTCGAGCGCGAGATGCTGTGGCCGGACCACGTCGGCAAGCCCGGCGCCGAGGCGCAGCTGGTGCGCGAGCAAGAGGTCTATCTCGGCATGTGCCGTCGCTGGCGCGACGTGCCGAAGCCGACGATCGCGATGGTGCAGGGCGCCTGCATCGCCGGCGGCCTGATGCTCGCCTGGGTCTGCGACCTGATCGTCGCGAGCGACGACGCCTGGTTCAGCGATCCGGTCGTCAAGATGGGCATTCCGGGTGTCGAGTATTTCGCGCACGGCTACGAGCTGAATCCGCGCATCGCCAAGGAATTCCTGTTCCTCGGCGAGCGCATGAGCGCCGAGCGCGCCTACCAGATGGGCATGGTCAACCGCGTCGTCGCGCGCGACGAGCTGGAAGCGCAGACCTATGCGATCGCCGCGCGCATTGCTGCGCAGCCGCGTCTCGCGCTCGCGCTGGTCAAGCAATCGCTGAATCACGTCGAAGACTTGCAGGGCAAGCGTGCGGCGATGGACAGCGCCTTCGGCTGGCATCACTTCGCGCACGCGCACAACCAGTTGATGACTGGCAACAACCTTGCCGGCCTCGACGCGAAAGCGATGGCCGCCGCCAACAAGTCCGCCAGCCATGAGTGATACCAACCGTCGTTTCGAGACACCGCTGACGCAGCTGCTCGGCTGCCGCTACCCGATCGTGCAGACCGCGATGGGCTGGATCGCCGACGCCAAGCTCGTGGCAGCGACCAGCAATGCCGGCGGCTTCGGTTTCCTCGCCGCCGCAACGATGTCGACCGTGCAGCTCAAGGATGCGATCGCCGCGGTGCGCAAGGCGACGAACGCGCAGTTCGGCGTCAACTTCCACATGTTCCAGCCGAACGCCGCCGAAGTGATCGACACGGTGATCGCGAACAAGGACCGCATTCGTGCGGTGTCCTATGGCCGTGGCCCGGATGCGAAGACGATCAAGCGTTTCAAGGACGCCGGCATCCTCTGCATGCCGACGGTCGGCGCGCTGAAGCATGCCCAAAAAGCCGTTGAACTCGGCGCGGACATCATCACGATCCAGGGCCAGGAAGGCGGCGGTCACACCGGCTCGGTGCCGACGTCGCTGCTGCTGCCGCAGGTGCTCGAAGCCGTGAAGGTGCCGGTCGTCGCGGCTGGTGGTTTCCACAACGGTCGCGGTCTCGCGGCGGCGCTGGCCTACGGTGCTGCCGGCATCGCGATGGGTACGCGCTTCCTGATGAGCGAGGAGTCGCCGGTGCCGCGCGCGACACTCGCGAAGTACATCGCCGTCAACGATCCGGCGCAGATCCGCGCATCGACGGCGGTCGATGGCATGCCACAGCGCATGATCGACAACCCGTATCTGCTCAAGCTCGAACGCGGCGGCTTGCTGCGCCGCCTGTTCGTCGCGCTGAACAGCGCCTGGGCCTGGCGCGCGCATACCGGCATGACGATCGCGCACATGATCAAGACCTTCTTCGGTGCGCTGAAGGAAGGCGATAGCGCGATCCAGACGATGATGGCCGCGAACGCACCGGTGCTGATCCAGCGCGCGATGGTCGAAGGCAAGCCCGACGAAGGCGTGCTGCCGAGCGGCCAGGTGGCGTCGGTGCTGACGACGCTGCCGAGCGTGGCTGATCTCATCTCCTCAATCATTTCCGAAGCCGATCAGCGCATCCAGGCGCTGGAACGACTTCGCACAGGGCAGAACTCATGAGTCACGGATTCTCGACGACGATCCACAACGGTATCGCCGAGCTGGTGATCGACCGGCCGCCGGTCAATGCGCTGAACGATGCGGGTTGGCATGCGCTGGCCGACGAGATCGAACGCATCGGCAAGGACCCGGGCGCGCACGTCATCGTGCTGCGTTCCGAAGGCCGCGGCTTCTGCGCCGGCGTCGACATCAAGGAACTCGACAAGCATCCGGAGAAGATCGTCTCGGTCAACGCCGGCAACTACCGCAGCTTCAAGGCAGTGCATCGCAATCCGCTGCCGGTCATCGTCGCGGTGCATGGCTTCGTGCTCGGCGGCGGCATCGGCCTCGCCGGCGCGGCGGACATCGTCGTCGCGTCCGAGGATGCGACCTTCGGCGTGCCGGAAGTCGACCGCGGTGCGATGGGTGGCGGCGCGCATCTGCAGCGCCTGTTCCCGGTGCAGAAGGTGCGCATGATGTACTTCACCGGCGAGCCGATCACGGCTGCTGAAGCTCATCGTCTCGGCGCGGTCGAGAAGGTCGTTGCCAAGGATCAGCTGCGCGCCGCCGCGCTCGAAATCGCCGTGAAGATCGCAGCGAAGAGTCCGGCGATGATCAAGCTGGCGAAGGAATCGCTGAACGGCATCGAGGACGGCAACCTCGAGGACAAGTATCGCTGGGAGCAGGGCTTCACCTTGCAGGCGTATTCGGAAAAAGACTCCGCCGAAACCCGCCGCGCCTTCGTCGAGAAGCGCGACGCCAAGTTCTGAGGACTGCCATGCGTTTGGAATACACAGATCGACAGAACAAGTTCCGCCAGGAAGTCCGCGAGTGGCTGAAGGCCAATGTGCCGCAGCAGCCGCTCGAGAGTTTCGACACCGCTGAAGGTTTCGAGGCACACCGACACTGGGAACGCAAGCTCAGCGAGAAGGGCTTCAGCGCCGTGACCTGGCCCAAGGATCTCGGCGGTCGCGGCAGCGACCTGATCGAATGGCTGATCTTCGAGGAAGAGTACTGGCGCGCCGGCGCACCGCTGCGCGTCAATCAGAACGGTGTGTTCCTGCTCGCGCCGACCTTGATGGAGTTCGGTACACCGGAGCAGAAGGCGCGCTTCCTGCCGCGCATGGCGACCGCCGAAGACACCTGGGCACAAGGCTGGTCCGAGCCGGGCGCCGGTTCTGACATGGCGGCGATCCGCTGCAAGGCAATCCGCCAGAACGGCCACTACGTCATCAATGGCCAGAAGACCTGGTCGACGCGCGCGGTCTACGCCGACTGGCTGTTCGGCCTGTTCCGCAGCGATCCGGAATCGCAGCGTCATCACGGCCTGACTTTCATCCTGCTGCCGCTGAAAACGCCGGGCATCACGATCCGGCCGATCAAGCAGCTCAACGGCCTGCCGGGCTTCGCCGAGATCTTCTTCGACGATGTGAAGGTGCCGGTCGAGAATCGCCTCGGCGACGAGGGCGCCGGCTGGAACATCGCGATGGCGACCGCCGGTTTCGAGCGCGGCCTGATGCTGCGTTCGCCGGCGCGCTTCCAGCAGACCGCGAAGCAGCTGGTCGACCTGTACATGGCGAACCGCGAGCGTGCCGATGCCGATCCGGCGATCCGCGACGCGGTCATGCGCAGCTGGATGGGTGCCGAAGCCTATGCGCTGGCGACCTACCGCACCGCGAGCCGGCTCGCCAAAGGCGGGCACATCGGCGCCGAAGCGAGCACCAACAAGATCTTCTGGTCGGAACTGGACCTGCTGATGCACGAGACAGCGATGGCGATCCTCGGTGCGCGCGCCGAGTTGATGCCGCATGCGCCGGACGCCGGCGACGTCGGCAACTGGCTCGACGGTTTCCTGTTCGCGCAGGCCGGGCCGATCTACGCCGGCACCAACGAGATCCAGCGCAACATCATTGCCGAGCGCATGCTCGGCCTTCCTCGCGCGTAAGGGCACTGAAATGGACTTCACTTACGACGACCAGCAGCTCGCTTTCCGCGACGCGATCCGCAAGTTCCTGATGGTGGAAGCGGCGCCGGAGATGCTGCGCGAAATCTGGGAAACCACGCAGAGCGGCCGTTCCGCGGCGCTGCGCGCGAAGCTCGCCGACCAGGGCCTGACCGCGCTGTCGGTGCCGGAGGAGTTTGGCGGCATCAATCTCGGCGATCTCGATTGGGCGCTGGTGCAGCAGGAGCTCGGCTACTTCGCGATTCCGGATTCGCTGACCGCCACCGCTTATCTCGCGGTCTATCTGCTGACGCATCTGCCGGCCGACGTCACGCTCAAGCGCGAGTGGCTGCCGAAGATTGCGTCGGGCGAGGCGCGCATCGCGGTCGGTCACCCGATCAATCCGATGGTTGCCGACGCCAAGAACGCGAACCTGCTGTTCCTGTTCCACGAAGACGAACTGCACGCGCTGACGCCGGATCAGGTCACGCTGCAGGCCAACGAGAGCATCGACCAGTCGCGCCGGCTGTACAAGGTGAACTGGACGCCGACCGACGCCACGCGCATCTGCAAGGCGCAGATCGGCAAGCGTCTCTCCGCGGCGGTTGTCGATCGCGCCGGCCTGGCGATCAGCGCGCAGCTGCTCGGCCTCGCGCAGCGCATGCTCGACCTCGGCGTCGACCATGCCGCGCAGCGCAAGCAGTTCGGCAAGCCGGTCGGGTCGTTCCAGGCGGTCAAGCACCACATGGCCGATGTCGCGGTGAAGATCGAGTTCGCCGAACCGGTCGTGCATCGCGCCGCCTATGCGCTCGCGCATGGCGACGCCAAGGCCTCGGTCTACGTATCGCAGGCGCGCCTGCTGACCGGCGAAGCGGCCCTGCTTGCCGCGCGCAAGAGCACGCAGGCGCACGGCGCGATGGGTTACACCTGGGAAGCCGACCTGCAGATGTTCATGAAGCGCGCCTGGGTGCTCAACGCAACCTGGGGTGACAGCCTGTTTCACAAGACGCGTGTCGCGCAGTACCTGTTGACCGAAGGCGCAAGCCTGGGTCCGGGTGAAACCTTCGCGTGAAGTAAACTTCGCCTTCCCGAACGCTCAAAGAATCACCAACGGAAATAAAGACATGGCAGAAGCATTCATCGTAGACGCGCTGCGCACCCCGACCGGCAAGCGCAAGGGCAGTCTTTCGCAGATCCACGGCGCCGATCTCGGCGCGCACGCGCTCAAGACGCTCGTCGGCCGCAATGCGATTCCGGCGGAAGACTATGACGACGTGATCTTCGGCTGCCTCGACGCCATCGGCCCGCTGGCCGGCAACATCGCGCGCACCAGCTGGCTCGCCGCCGGGCTGCCGCTGCATGTGCCGGGGGTGACGATCGATCGCCAGTGCGGTTCCTCGCAGCAGGCTGTGCATTTCGCCGCGCAGGCGGTGATGTCGGGTACGCAGGACGTCGTCATCGCTGGCGGCGTGCAGACGATGACGCAGATCCCGATCGGCTCGGCGATGGTCTGCGCCAAGCCGCTGGGGTTCTCCGATCCGTTCTCCGGCTCCAAGGGCTGGGTCGAGCGTTTCGGTACGCAGCCGGTCTCGCAGTTCGTCGGCGCACAGATGATCGCCGACAAGTGGAACATCTCGCGCCTGGACATGGAGAAGTTCGCGCTGGAGAGCCACCGCCGCGCGCGCGTCGCGCAGAAGGAAGGCCGCTTTGATCGCGAGATCATCGAATGCAACGGCCTGAAGGTCGACGAGACGGTGCGCGATTCGACGCTGGAACAGATGGCCGCGCTCGAACCGCTCGCGCCGGGCGGCACGATCACTGCCGGTGTATCGAGCCAGACCGGCGACGCGTCGTCGGCCGTGCTGATCGTCTCCGAGAAAGCCCTGAAGCGGTACAACCTCACGCCGCGTGCGCGCATCCATCACATCAGCGTGTATTCGGACGATCCGATCTTCATGCTGACCGCGCCGATTCCGGCCACGGCCTACGCGATGAAGAAGACCGGCATGAAGATGTCGGACATCGATCTGGTCGAGATCAACGAAGCCTTTGCGCCGGTCGCGCTGTCCTGGCTCAAGGAAACCGGTTATCCGCACGAGAAGACCAACGTCAACGGCGGCGCGATCGCGTTGTCGCATCCGCTGGGCGCGACCGGCACCAAGCTGATGACGACGCTGCTGCACGAGCTGGAGCGCACCAAGGGCCGCTACGGCCTGCAGACGATGTGCGAAGGCGGCGGCGTCGCCAACGTGACGATCATCGAGCGGCTGTAGTCAGCAATTCCCTCTCCCTCTGGGAGAGGGTTAGGGAGAGGGCGGCGCACAGCGCCGATGCTTGCTGCGCAAGCGCCCTCTCCCTCGGTCCCTCTCCCGCAGGCGGGAGAGGGAGGACCAAATTAGGGAGAGTGTCATGGGTATCTGCGACAACCGCACGATCATCGTCACCGGCTCGGGAGCCGGCCTCGGCCGCACCTACGCGCTGGCGCTCGCCGCCGAAGGCGCGAACGTCGTCGTCAACGACATCAACAGCGCGGCGGCCGATGCCGTCGTCGCCGAGATCAGGGCCGCCGGTGGCAAGGCCGTCGCCGGAGTCGGCGACATCACCTCGATGGCCGGCGCCGACGGCATCATCAACGCCGGCGTCGCGGCGTTCGGCGACGTGCATGGCGTCGTCAACAATGCCGGCGTTGTCCGCGACCGCATGTTCGCGTCGATGAGCGAGGACGAATGGGACCTCGTCATCAAGGTTCACCTCAAGGGCCATTTCTGCATCGCCAGCAAGCTGGTGCAGCGCTGGCGCGATCAGGTCAAGGCGAGCGGCCAGAAAGTCGATGCGCGCATCATCAACACCAGCTCCGGCGCCGGCCTGCAGGGCAGCGTTGGCCAGAGCAACTACGTCGCGGCGAAAGGCGGCATTGCCTCGCTGACACTGGTGCAGGCCGCCGAGCTCGGCCGCTACGGCATCACCGCCAACGCGCTCGCCCCGGCGGCGCGCACCGGCATGACCGAAGGCCCGTTCGGCGCGTTGATGAAGAAGCCGGAAGACGGCAGCTTCGACTACTACGCACCCGAGAACGTCGCGCCGCTGGTCGTCTGGCTGTGCAGCCCGCTGTCGGCGAAGGCGACTGGCAAGGTGTTCGAGGTCGAGGGCGGCAAGGTGTCGATCGGCAACGGCTGGAAGACCGGCACGATCCGCGACAACAAGGCGCGCTGGAATCCGGCCGATCTGACCGAGGTCATCGAAGGCCTGATCGCAACGGAACCGCCGGCGCAGAAGGTGTATGGCACCTGAGCTTCGCGAAGGGGCCATGCATCCCCGCGAAAGCGGGGATTTACCCCTCTCAGGCTCAAAGTTCTGATGGCAGAAACCGATCTCAGCGCAACGCAGCAGGACAGCTACCGCTATTGGGTCGATGAGCGTGTGCGCTTTGCTGACCTCGACCTGATCGGTCACGTCAACAACAAGGCCTACTGCACCTACGCAGAGAGCTGCCGTGCGGCGTTTCTGCGTCACACCGGCCTGTGGGATATGCAGTCGCGCCGGCAGGGCGTGGTGATCCGGCTGGAGATCAATTACCTGCAGGAGCTGAACTACCCGGCCGACATCCGCGTCGGCCTGCGCGTGCTCAGCGTCGGCGGCAGCTCGTTCACGGTCGGGCTGGGCATCTTCAGCGGCGAGACCTGCCACGCCACGGCGCTGACGGTCGTCGTCCGCATCGACGCGCAGACCCGCCAGAAGGTCGCCCTCAACGATGAAGAGCGCGCGGCGCTGAGCCCTTTCCTGGCTTGAATCCAGGCCCGATCGGGGCCGCTTCCGGCGGCAAGGGCGCAGGCGTACAGTAGGCCGATAGCGCCGCTGGAGGGGATGCCATGAAGCGCGGACTGATTCTGCTTGCTGCCTTGGGCCTGACTGCCTGCGCGACGACGGCGCCGGTTGTCGATGCCGAGCGCCTGTTTGTCGACCGGCAATTCCCGGCCCGAGTCGAAGTGCCGGATGCCGACGAGATCTTCGCGCTGACGCCGGAGATGCGCGAGTACCTGAAGGAAGCAGTCGGTCGCCGTCTGCGCGGGAATCGCAGTCCGGCCTTCGCGCTCTACGACATCGTCCACAACGATCTCAAGCTCGACTACGACACTGCGGTCACGCGCACTGCCCAGCAGGCCTTCGAAGCCCGCGCCGGGAACTGCTTGTCCCTGGTGGTGCTGACTGGCGCCCTGGCCCGCGAGCTCGAGCTGCCGACCACCTATCAGAGCATCTCCGGCTTTGAGACCTGGAGCCGCAGTGAAGGCACGGCGTTTCTCAGCGGGCACGTCAATCTGGTGCTCGATACGCATCCACGTCTGGATGGCTTCGGTGTCGCGGCCTTCGAGCGCGAGATGGTCATCGATTTTGTAGAAGACGCGCGCAAGACGGTTTCGCACGCACGCCCTATCGACGAGAACACGATCGTCGCGATGTTTCTCAACAACCGTGCCGCCGAGCTGATGGTGTCCGGTCATCTCGACGCTGCGTATTGGTTCGTTCGTGCGGCGATGCGGCGTGATCCACGCTATCTCAGCGCCTACAACACCCTCGCGGTCATCTACCTGCGCAAGGGCGAACTCCGCGCGGCAGAACGGGTGCTGGATGTGGCGCTTGCACGCGAGCCGGCCAATCCGCAGATGCTGACAAACCTGGTCAAGGTCTTGACGCTGGCGGGGCGCGACAGCGACGCCGATGGGGTCAGGCAGCGCCTTGCGACCCTTGAGCAGTATCCGCCGTTCTTCTTCCTTGACCGCGGTAAGGATGCGCTTGCCGCAGATGACGCCAATGCGGCGCTCGCCCTGTTCCGCAAGGAGCTCAAGCGCATCCCCTACGATCACGAGCTGCACTTCGCCATCGCGCTCGCGGAGCTGAAGCAAGGCGAAGTGCCGGAAGCGCGGGAGCATCTGACACTGGCAATGCGCAACAGCGGCAGTCGCAGCCAGCGCGCGATCTACGCCTCCAAGCTCGAGCATCTCAGGACGCTTGAAGTGCATTGAAGGATTTCAGCTCGGAACGACGGCAGGACAACAGGGGGAATCGCGATGACGACTGATCTGTGGATGCTGGTGGCAACCGGTTTCTGGGGCGCCTTGATCCCGATGATTTACGCGGTAGGGCGCTTCCAGGTGCCGGGCGGCATCGGCTGGGCCTTCGGCAATCGCGAGACGCCGTTGCCGGCCGCACCGTGGGTGGAGCGCACCGTGCGTGCCCACCAGAACCTGACCGAGAACCTCGCGCTGTTCGCGATCCTTGTGCTCGTTGCCCATGTTGCCGGCAAGGCCAATGAGATGACCGCGCTCGGCGCTTCGCTGTTCTTCTATGCGCGTATCGCCCACACGCTGATCTACGCCAGCGGCCTGGTGTATCTGCGCACACTGGCGTTCTTTGCCGGGACTGCCGGTGAAATCCTGATCCTGTTGCAGCTGTTCAAATAGCTGCGCGGCGGCGTTACTCCCAACGGATGAAGCCTCCAGAGAGACGTGCCGGAATAATGCCGGCATGAATCTCAGCCTGACCGAAGACCAGATCATGATCCGCGACGCCGCCGAGAGCTTTCTCGGCGATGTCAGCGCGAGCGCGGCCGTGCGCAAGGCGATGGAGTCGCCGCTGGGTTACGACGAAGCGGTCTGGCAGCGCCTGGGCTCCGAGCTCGGCTGGTGCGGTATCGCGATCGACGAAGCGCATGGCGGTATGGGCCTGGGGCCGGTTGAACTGGCGCTGATTCAGGAGCAGGCCGGGCGTCACCTGTTGTGCGCACCGTTCTTTGCCACGGTCTGCGTGGCCGCCAGCTGGCTGCAGCAGCTCGGCAATCAAGCCGCGCAGGCGCGGTTTCTGCCGGAGATCGCCGCTGGCAATCTGCGCATGGCGGTATCGCTGAGCGCGGCGCCGTCGTCGGTGCAGGCCGATGCTGCCGGCCAGCTCGATGGCGATGCCGGCTTGCTGGTGGATGCGGCGTCGGCGCCATGGTTGCTGATTGCCGCCACCGTTGCCGAAGGCCGCCAAGGTCTGTTCGCGGTGCCGAGCGATGCTGGCGGCGTCACGGTGACGCCGGCGCAGACCTGGGATGCGACGCGGCGCTTTGGCCGCGTATCGCTGAAGAAGGTCGACGCTGCCATCCGTGTCGATGACCCCGCGTCGGCTCAGGCCGGATGGCTGCGCGCTTTCGCGCTGTCGCAGCTCTACCTCGCCGCCGAGCAGCTCGGTGGCGCCCAGCAGTGCCTCGATCTGACGGTGGCCTACACCGCGACGCGCAAACAGTTCGGTCGCGCGGTCGCCGGCTTCCAGGCGGTCAAGCATCGTTGCGCCGAGATGATGGTGCGCATCGAAGCGCTGCGCTCGATGGTCGCCGGCGCCGCAGCGACGGCGGCCGGCGCTGGCGACGATGCAGCGCTGGTCATGGAATGCGCCGCGGCGCGTGTGCTTGCCGCCGAAACCTTCTTCTACTGTGCGCAGGAAGCGATCCAGCTGCATGGCGGCGTGGGCTTCACCTGGGAATACGATCCGCAGCTGTACTTCAAGCGCGCGCAGGCTTCGAGCCACTGGCTCGGCAATGCCGATGCGCTGCGCGAACAACTGGCCACCGCACTGGTCGGCGGAAACGAGGCGAAGGCAACAACACCCGATGCCGATCCGGCGGACCGGGCTTTCCGTGCCGAGATTGCCGGCTGGATGCAGCAACACCTGACCGGTCGCTACGCAGCGATCAAGCATCGCGGCGGCCCCGGCGATGAAGAGGCCGATCCGGCGCTGCGCAAGGACTGGGAGCGCGAGCTCGCGGCCGGCGGCTGGACCTGCGTCGGCTGGCCGCAGGCGCATGGCGGGCGCGGTCTGTCGATCGCCCAGCAGGTGATCTTCCACGAGGAGTACGCACGCGCCGGCGGGCCCGGGCGCATGGGTCATATCGGCGAAGGCCTGATCGGTCCGGCGCTGATCCGCTTCGGCAGCGCACAGCAGCAGCAACGCTTCCTGCCGCAGATCGTTGCCGGTCAGGAGTATTGGGCGCAGGGCTATTCCGAGCCCGGCGCCGGTTCCGATCTGGCCAATGTGCAGACCCGTTGCTGGCAAGAGGCCGACGGCAGCTGGCGCGTGCAGGGGCAGAAGATCTGGACCTCGCTGGCGCACGAGTCGGAATGGATCTTCGTGCTCGCGCGCTGCGAGCCCGGCTCGAAGGGCAACAAGGGCTTGGCCTTCCTGTTGCTGCCGCTGGATCAGCCGGGTATCGAGATTCGGCCGATTCGCCAGCTTGGCGGCGGGTCCGAGTTCAATGAAGTGTTCTTCGACGGTGCCGTCGCGGCGGCGGATCACATCGTCGGGGCGCCCGGCGACGGCTGGAAGGTCGCGATGGGTCTGCTTGAGTCCGAGCGTGGCGTCTCGACGCTCGGCCAGCAGATGCATTTCACCCATGAACTCGATCTGGTCATCGCCGCGGCAGCACGCAACGGCGCGATCAGGGACAGCGCCATTCGCGCGCGCATCGCGCAGGCCTGGTGCGGCTTGCGTGTGATGCGCTACAACGCCGTGCGCATGCTGGCCGACAGTGCCGATGCCGGCCTGCGCCGCGAGGCGCTGATCTACAAGTACTACTGGTCCAACTGGCATCGCGACCTCGGCAAGCTGGCGATGGACGTGCTCGGTGCCGAAGGCGATGTGATGTCCGAAGACGACGCTATCCGCCCGCTGCAGCAGCTGTTCTTCTTCTCGCGTGCCGACACGATCTATGCGGGGACGAACGAGATCCAGCTGAACCTGATCGCGGAACGTGGATTGGGGATGCCGAGGGAAGTAAGGCCGGCCTGACGGCCCTTCCCGTCTCTCGCGGAATGAGGGCTGACGCCGTAGGCTGGGATGAAGCGTAGCGAATCCCAGCAGCAGAGCCCGTCAGCCGGCAGTGTGCTGGGATTGCATCCCAGCCTACGATGTCCCCAGGGGCGGGAGTTGCAGCCCTAGTCTTTCCGGGCGAAGTCACAAACCCCTGATTTCGTGACACTCTGCGCTCATCGAATCCGAAGGATGATCCGCGTATGAGTTCACCCACCGCCGCGCCGCCGTATGTGCCTGCCCACGGCTTGCTCAAGGGCAAATCGGTCCTGATCACCGCCGCTGCCGGTGGCGGCATTGGTTTCGCCGCGGCCAAGCGCTGCCTTGAGGAAGGCGCGCGGGCGCTGATGCTGTCGGACATTCATCCGCGCCGCACCGCCGAGGCCGCCGAAACGCTGGCGAAGGAATTTCCGCAGGCGCAGGTGTTCGGCCAGGTCGGCAACGTCGCGGTCGAGGCCGATGTGCAGGCGCTGATCGACGCGGCCGAAAACCAGCTCGGTGGCGTCGACGTGCTGATCAACAACGCCGGTCTCGGCGGCAGCAAGCGCGTCGTCGACATGACCGACGACGAGTGGCAGAAGGTGCTCGACGTGACGCTGACCGGCACCTTCCGCATGACCCGCGCGATGCTCAGAAAGATGCAGCCGCGCGGGCGCGGCGCAATCGTCAACAACGCATCGGTGCTCGGCTGGCGCGCGCAGAAGGAACAGGCGCATTACGCGGCGGCCAAGGCCGGCGTGATGGCGCTGACGCGCTGCAGCGCGCTGGAGGCTGCGGACTTCGGCGTGCGCATCAACGCGGTGTCGCCGTCGATCGTGTTCCACGATCACCTGCGCAAGAGCGCGCCGGAAGCGCTGCTCAAGGAGCTGGCCGCACGCGAGGCTTTCGGCCGTGGTGCCGAAGCCTGGGAGATTGCCAACATCATGGTCTTCCTGGCGTCGGACTACGCTTCGTACCTCGTCGGAGAGACGCTCTCCGCATCTTCACAACACGCATAGAGAGCCCACGATGAGCCAGGTTTTCACATCCGTCGAACAGATCGTCGCCGCCGTCGGCCAGCAGCTCGGCACCAGCAACTGGCTGAAGATCGAGCAGGAGCGCATCAACCAGTTCGCCGATGCGACCAACGATCATCAGTGGATCCATGTCGATCCGGTCAAGGCCAAGGAAGGGCCGTTCGGCGCCCCCATCGCCCACGGCTACCTGACGCTGTCGCTGATCTCTGACTTCCTGCCGCAGATCATCGACGCGCGGATCAAGATGGGCGTCAACTACGGCTGCGACAAGGTGCGCTTTCCGTCGCCGGTGAAGGTCAACAGCCGCGTCCGCGGTGTGGGCCAGCTGGTGGCCGCCGAGGCGACCAAGGATGGCGGCGTGCAGGCGGTCATCCGGGTTACGGTGGAGATCGAGGGCGAGGCCAAGCCGGCCTGTGTGGCCGATACGGTGTCGCGCTACTACTTTTGAATGAAGTGCTGCGCCGCACCAGGGGCTAGCCTAGCCAGGAATTAGGGGAGACCCGGTCGCCGTGCGCGCCGGTCCCCGTCCCAGCATCAGAACCGGAGCCAGCATGAACGAAGCCGCCATCGTGTCCGTTGCACGCACTGCAATCGGCAAAGCTTTCCGTGGCGCGTTCAACGATACCGAGGCGCCGGTGCTCGGGGGACATGTGGTGCGCGCGGCGGTTGCCCGCGCCGGGGTCGATCCGGCGGAGGTCGATGACGTCATCCTCGGCTGCGCCGCGCAGCAGGGCACCCAGGCCTACAACCTCGGCCGGCTGTGTGCGTATACCGGCGGTCTGCCGGATACCGTGTCCGGCATGACGCTCGACCGCCAGTGCTCGTCGGGTCTGATGAGCATCGCGATCGGCGCCAAGAACATCATGGCCGGCGAGCAGAACGTCGTCGTCGCCGGCGGTCTGGAATCGATCTCGCTGGTGCAGAACAAGCACAAGAACAGCTACCGCTTCATCTCGCAGGCGGTGCTCGCGGCGCAGCCGACCGCGTACATCCAGATGATCGAGACCGCCGAGATCGTCGCCGAGCGTTACGGCATTTCGCGGGCGCGTCAGGACGAATATTCGGTCGAGAGCCAGCGCCGTACCGAGGTTGCGCAGGCGGCCGGCCGCTACAAGGACGAGATCGTTCCGCTCACGGTCGACAAGCAGCTGTTCGACAAGGAAGGCAATCCGACCGAGAAGCAGAGCGTCACGCTGGAGCTCGACGAAGGCAACCGCCGCGGCACGACGCTGGAGAGCCTGGCCTCGCTCAAGCCGGTCTGGAAGGACGGTGCTTTCGTGAAGCAGGGCCAGCACATCACTGCCGGCAATGCCTCGCAGCTGTCGGATGGCGCCGCCGTCGTCACGCTGATGAACGCCGGCCAGGCCAAGGCGCGCGGCATCAAGCCACTGGGTTATTACCGCGGTTGCGCCGTTGCCGGCTGCAAGCCGGACGAGATGGGCATCGGCCCGGTGTTCGCGATTCCCAAGCTGCTCAAGCAGACCGGGCTGAAGATGGAAGACATCGGCCTGTGGGAGCTCAACGAAGCGTTCGCGGTACAGGTGATCTACTGCGCCGACAAGCTCGGCATTCCGCATGACCGTCTCAACGTCGATGGCGGCGCGATTGCGATCGGCCATCCGTTCGGCATGTCCGGTGCGCGCATGGTGATGCACGCACTGATCGAAGGCCGCCGTCGCGGCGTGCGCTATGTCGTCGTCACGATGTGCATCGGCGGCGGCATGGGTGCGGCTGGCCTGTTCGAGGTCAATCTCGGCTGAGGCACTGACCCGTCACATTCTTCCGACGGCGCCTTCAGCGCCGCGGATTCACCGCAGTCCGGCGACAGATCGGGCGCGCCAGCAAGAGAGGAGAAGAAGAATGAACAACAAGGGAAACACCACGACGGCGGGGGCGGGGAATTCGGCCACATCGACCTCGGTGCTCGATGGCTGGCCTTCGCTGCTGGTGGCGGTCCTCGTGATCGGCTCGGCGGTCTATGCATTTTCGCCGCGCTCGCAGCCGGAGTTTCCGGCGACGCAGGTTTCCGCGACGCGGGTACTCGCCAACGGCGTGGCCCAGCAGGGCACGCAATTTGTCGTCGTCGGCGAGCAGGGCCAGATTCTGCTGGCGAACGCTGCCGAGGGTCCCTGGACCGGCGCGACGGTCGAAAATCAGCGCGGCTCGACGCTGACCCATCTTGTATTCCCGCAGGCCGATCTGGCGATCGCCGTCGGCCATGACGGCTGGATCCTGCGCAGCACCGACGGCGGCAAGACCTGGAAGGAAGCCGCCTTCGCTGCCGAGAGCGATCCGCTGCTCGGCATTGCCGGTCCGTTCGATGGCCGCTACTACGCCTACGGCGCGTTCGGCCTGCTGATGGCTTCCGACGACCAGGGCCAGACCTGGCAGAAGATCGAGCTGAACATTGCCGGTGAGACTGCCGCTGGAAGCGCTGGCCAGGGTGCTGGCGAAGCCACAGCGCCGCCGGTCGATCCGAACGCGGATCCGTTTGCCGATCCGTTCGCCAATGCCGGCGAAGATCCGTTCGCCAACTTCGACGGCGATGCGGTCGGCGGTGCCGGCCACCTCAACGCGATGACGCAGGCCGCCGACGGTTCACTGATCCTCGTCGGTGAACGCGGCCTGCTGCTGAAGTCCGCCGACAAGGGCCAGACCTGGAAGCGCCTGCCCGAGGTCTACGGCGGTTCGTTCTTCGGCGTGCTGTCGCTGCCGTCGAAGACGCTGATCGCCTTCGGCATGCGCGGCAATGTGTTCCGCAGCACCGATCTGGGCGAAAGCTGGCAGAAATCGACCGTGCCGCTGGAGAACTCGCTGTTCGGCGGCACCGTCGATACGAAAGGCAACGCCGTGCTGGCCGGTGCCGGCAACACCGTGCTGCGCTCGGCCGACGACGGCGCAACGTTCACGGTCGCCGCGGAACTGTCCCGCAACGGCCTTGCCGACCTGATCGAGCTGCCGTCCGGCAGCTGGCTCACCGCCGGTGACGGCGGCGTGCTCGTCATTGCGCCCGTTGCCGCCAATGCCACCGGAGACGCTTCATGAGCGGCATGGAACGTTTCGTCAATCGCAGCTCCGAGATCCTGCTCGGCTGGCGCAAGCCGCTGTCGGCGCTGTTCATCGCCATGACGCTGTTCTTCGCGTGGAGCGCGACGAGCATCCGCCTCGATCCGGGATTCCTCAAGCTGATCCCGATCAAGCACCCGTACATGCAGACGATGATGTCCTACATGAAGGACTTCTCGGGCGCGAACATGGTGCTCGTTAACCTGCGCTGGAAGGGCGAGGGCGACATCTACAATCCGGTCTTCATGGATGCGATGCGCAAGGCCACCGATGAAGTGTTCTTCATCCCCGGCATCAATCGCACCGCGGTGTCGTCGATCTTCACGCCGAGCACCTACTTCATCGAGATCACCGAAGATGGCTTCAAGGGCGAGCCGGTCGTGCCGGCGAAGTTCTCGAACCAGCAGGAAGAGCTCGACCGCGTCCGCCACAACGTCAAGCTGTCGGGCCAGATCGGCCTGCTGGTCGCCAACAATGGCAAGTCCGCGCTGATCCGCGCGAACCTGCTCGACTACGACCCGGACAAGCCGCAGGAAGAGCAGCGCGTCGACTACTGGGAAGTGCAGAACCGCCTGGAGGAGATTCGCGGGCGCTTCGAGAATCCGAAGAAGTACGTCTACAAGCTCAAGGCCGACCAGGCGCCATTGAAAGCCGGCGATGTCGTTGCGGAGGGCTATGTCGATCACGGCCTGATGCAGGCGATGCAGACCTTCAAGACCAAGGTCAAGGCCGAGGGCTCGGATTCGGCGCAGGTCGTCACGGTAGCCGGCGGCGATGTCGACATCGAAGTGGTCGATAACCCCGAGTACAGCGCCGACATCGAGGTCAACATCATCGGCTTCGCGCGCCTGCTCGGCGACGTGATCAAGGGCCTGCTCGGCGTCTTCGCGTTCTTCGGCCTCGCGTTCCTGATCACGCTGGTGCTGCTGTACTACTACTCGCGCTCGGTGCGCCTGACCGTCGTCGCGCTGGTCGTTGCGCTGCTGCCGGTGCTGTGGCTGCTCGGCACGCTGCCGCTGATTGGCTTTGGTGTCGACCCGATGTCGATCCTGGTGCCGTTCCTGATCTTCTCGATCGGCGTCTCGCATGCAGTGCAGATGACCAGCGCCTGGCGCCACGAGGTCGTTCACGGTGCCGATTCGGTGCAGGCCGCGCACTCGGCGTTCCGCAAGCTGTTCATTCCCGGCGCCGTCGCGCTGCTGACCAACGCGCTCGGCTTCGCGGTGATCATGTTCATCGACATTCCGATCGTCCATGAACTCGGCATCACGGCGTGCATCGGCGTGCTGCTGATGATCATCACCAACAAGATGATCCTGCCGATCATCCTGACGCGCGTGGCACTCGAGGAAAGCTGCAAGCGCCATCACGCGACCAAGAAGCAGATGGGCAGCGGTCCATTCGGCGGCGTCTTCAAGCTGATTGCCAAGTGCGCGGAGCCGAAGCCGGCGCTGGGCGTGTTCGCGATCAGCCTCGTGCTGCTGCTCGGCGCGACGATCCTGTCACGCGACATGGTGATCGGCGATCTCGGCCGCGGCGTGCCGGAACTGCGTCCCGACTCGCGCTACAACCTCGACAACGACGTCATCGGCAGCAATTACGACATCGGCACGGATCTCTTGACCGTGATCGCCGAGGCCAAGGATTTCCAGGGCGACTCCTGCCTGCACTATGAAGTCACCGGCCTGATCGATCGCTTCGAGCTGTACCTGCGCGGCGTCGAAGGCGTGCGCTCGGTGACCAGTGTCGCCGGCATCGGCAAGCTGGTGATCTCGGCATTCAACGAAGGCAATCCGCGCTACCGCGCGCTGCCGCGTTCGCAGACCGGGCTGTCGACCGGTTCCAAGGCTTTCGATCCGAACCTCGGCCTCAACAACGACGGCTGCAAGGCGATCCAGGTGATGATCTTCACCAACAACCACGACGGCACGACCGTGGCGCACGTGGTCAGCGAGATCAAGCGCTTCATCGCCGACAATCCGACGCCGGGCGTGAACCTGCGTCTGGCGACCGGCAACGTCGGCGTCATGGCGGCGACCAACGAAGCCGTTGCCCAGGCCGAGGAGACGATGCTGCTGGCGATCTTCGGCGCCCTGGCGCTGCTGTGCCTGATCACGTTCCGCTCGTTCAAGGCGACGCTGTGCGTGCTGGTGCCGCTGGCGCTGGTGTCGATCGCCTGCAACGCGCTGATGGCGCTGCTTGGCATCGGTCTCAAGGTTGCGACCCTGCCGGTCGTAGCGCTCGGCGTCGGCGTCGGTGTCGACTACGGCATCTACCTGTTCGAGCAGATTCAGCACGAGATGCGCGATCGCGGGGCGAGCTTCGCCGAAGCCTTCGAGGCGGCAATGCGCGAACGCGGCAGTGCCGCGGTGTTCACCGCGATCACGATGGCGATCGGCGTCGGCACCTGGACCCTGTCGGCCCTCAAGCTGCAGGCCGACATGGGTCTGCTGCTGGCCTTCATGTTCCTCGTCAACATGCTCGGCGCCATCTGCCTGTTGCCGGCGCTCGGTGCCTGGTTCTTCCGCAAGCAGTCCGCGGCCTGAGTTCTGGGGAGCGTCAGGGAGTAAAAGGGCGCCGCGAGGCGCCCTTTTTCATGGGGCCGACGCCGAGTTCCCGAAGCCCTTTCACAAACTCACCCATTTGAAGCAGGCGCCACGCCAGTCTGCCGCCTAAGGTCGGCAGACTAAAAAAGATTCGAGGAGCCCTGTCATGAGCGAGCTGGCCACCGAAAAGCTGGTATCCGTGGACTCGCATGTCCATTTCACCGACGAATGGGTGAAAGCGCGGCTGCGCAAGGATATGCACGCGGTCTGGGACGAGGCCAATGCCAAGGCCGAGGTCTATGCGGCGAAGGTGCTGCGCGGCGGGCAGAAGCAGCTGGAGCTGGAAGACTTCGTCGATCCGGAAGCGTCCAAGGACCCGGGGCATTTCAATCCGGAAGGCAAGTTGAAAGCCATGGACCTCGACGGCGTTTATGCCGAGGTGATCTTTCCCGAGCTGGCCGGCGCCAAGATCATCAACCCGAACCTGATGGGCAACGACTGGAAGGAAGTCTTCCAGGGCTACAACAACGCGATGGCCGATTTCGCCGCGCATGATCCGGTGCGCCTGATGACGGCGTATCAGCTGCCGCTGTACGACATCGATTTCGCGATGAAGGAAGTCGAGCGCCTCGCACGCGACAAGAAGGCGCGCTGCGTGCAGCTGACGCCGTTCCCGTCGGATCTCGACCTGCCGGATTTCTATCACGAGCGCTATGCGCCACTGTGGTCGCTGATCGAGGAAACCGGCCTGACGATCCTCAATCATCTCGATCTGAAGAAAGAGCTGTGGGACGTCTTCCGCCGCGATCCGACGCCGCAGAAGGGCATCTTCACCGCGCTGCCGTGGGCGCCGCTCGCCGAGTCGATCTGCATGTGGATTCTGACCGGCACGCTGGAGAAGTACCCGAAGATGAAGGTGCTGTTCGTCGAGCCGGGCCTGGGCTGGCTGCCGTGGTTCTTCGAGACGCTGCTCGATCCGCGCATGCACCAGCACTACCAGTTCCCCGGCGTGAAGCAGCCGCCGTCGGAAACCTTCAAGAAGCAGTGCGGCGCGACGTTCATGTACGAGCCGACCGGCCTCAAGGCCTGCTACGACTACTTTGGTCCCGACTGCCTGTACTGGTCGACCGACTTTCCGCATCCGGCGACCTGCTGGCCGAACTCGCGCAAGCAGGTGGTGTCGCAGTTCAAGGAGGCCGGCATTCCGGCCGCCGATCGCATGAAAATCACTTCCGGCAACGCGCTGCGGACCTTTGGTCTCGGCTGATTTATCTACGGAGTTTCAAATGGCTGCTGTTTTCAAAGATCTCAAAGTTCTCGACCTGACCTGGGGCATCGCCGGTCCGATGGCGACGATGCTGCTCGCCGACAACGGCGCGCAGGTCACCAAGATCGAACCGCCGGGCGGCGATCCGTTCCGCAACCAGCTCGGCTACAAGGTCTGGCAGCGCGGCAAGAAGAGCGCGATCCTCGATCTGAAGAATGCCGACGACAAGAAGGCTTTCCTCGCGCTCGCCAGCGTTGCCGACGTGCTCGTCGAATCGTATGCGCCGGGCACGACGACCAAGCTCGGTATCGATTTCGCGACGCTGTCGAAGCTCAATCCGCGCTTGGTCTATTGCTCGATCACCGGCTACGGTCGCGACAATGAGCTGAGCAACCGTCCGGCCTACGACGCGCTCGTGCAGGCGCGCACCGGCCTGATGTTCGAACAGCGCGGCTGGGCGGAAGGCGCGCTCAATCACATGAACGGCGAGCCGGACCCGTATCCGGATCTCGAAATCCCGAACGACTGGGTGCAGGGTGCTGATCGTGAAGGCCCGCTGTTCGTCGCCTCGCACTGGCCGAGCCTCGGTGCGTTCTTCACCGCGTCGATGGGCATTGCCGCTGCGCTGCGTGCGCGTGAGCTGACCGGCAAGGGACAGTGGGTCGAAGCCTCGCTGCTGCAGGGCGCCCTCGCGGGCGCCGCCGGTGTCTGGCAGCGCGCCGAGAAGATCGACGCGCCGGGATTCGACACCTGGATTCTCGGCAACCGTTCGCCCAAGGGCCACTTCCAGGCGAAGGACGGACACTGGCTGCACAACTGGGTGCCGAACCCGCGCTTCATCCTGCAAGCCGCCGAAGGCGACACGCTGAATGCCTCGCCGGACCTCACGGTGCAGAACGATCCGGATCGCTTCGGCACGGGCCCGGAAGAAATCCTCGTGATGTCGCACTACCAGCCGATCCTCGCCGAAGCCGTCGCGAAATTCCCGGTCAAGGACTGGATCGACGCCGCGGTGACCGCCGAGATGACGATGCAGCCGGTGCGCAGCATCGAAGAATCGCTCGCCGATCCGGCCTTCCTCGAAGACGGCTGCGTCACCGAAGTGAAGGACAGCGAACTCGGCACGATCCGCACCGTTGGCAACGCGTTCAACATGAGCCTCACGCAGGGCAAGCCCGGCCACGCGCCGGTCGCTGTCGGTGCGAACACCGCTGAAGTGAAGGCGGAAGCGGCGAAGATCATCGCCGAGGCCAAGGCTGCAACGGCTGCGAGCGGCAAGAAGATCAAAGCGCCGCTCGAAGGCATCGTCGTGCTCGACCTGGGCCTCGCGATCGCCGGTCCGTTCGGTACGCAGCTGCTCAGCGATCTGGGCGCGACGGTCATCAAGGTCAACGGCCTGTTCGATCTGTTCTGGCATCGCGTGCACATCGCCTACATGGCGAACCGCGGCAAGCAGTCGATCACGCTGAACCTCAAGGACCCGCGTGCGATGAAGATCCTGCTCGATCTCGTCGCCAAGGCCGACGTCGTGCAGCACAACATGCGCTACGACGCCGCCGAGCGCCTGAAGATCGATTACGAATCGCTGAAGAAGCTCAACCCCAAGCTGATCTACGCCCACTCGCGCGGCTTCGAGCGCGGCGTGCGCGCCGGCCTGCCGGGCAACGACCAGACCGGCGCCTGCCTGTCCGGCATCCAGTTCGAGGACGGCGGCATGGCGCGTCCGGGCGAGCACGGCGAAGTCGGCCGTCCGCTGTGGAGCTTCACGAGCTTCGGTGATACGGGAAATGGTTTCCTGTCGGCGACCGCAATCATCAACGCGATCTACCACCGCGACCGCACCGGCGAAGGCCAGTTCGTCGACACGTCGATCATCAACGCCGCGCTGCTCAACACCAGCTACGCGGTGGCGACACCGGACGGCAAGAGCTTCGAGCGCCCGCGCATCGGCGGCGACCAGGTCGGCTACTCGCCCGGCCATCGCATCTACCCCGCGAAGGACGGCCGCTGGCTGTGCTTCGTCCTCGTCGAGCAGTCGCACTGGGACGAACTGTTCACCGTCCTGCGCGCGCCGCGCCTGACGATCGACGAACACTTCGCGACCTTTGAAGCGCGCACCAAGAACGACAAGCAGCTCGCGTCGTTCATCGCCGGACGTCTGCAGACCAAGAGCGCGGCGGAGTGGTTCGCCGAACTCGATGCGGCCGGCGTGCCGGTCGAAATTGTCGACGAAGAGTTCTCGCGCAAGCTCCACGACAACGCCGAGTTCCAGAAGCGCAAGTGGGTTGTGAGCTATCCGCACCCGGTCGTCGGCAAGCTCGACCAGATCGGCCTGCTCGTCGATTTGTCGGATACGCCGGGCGTGATCCAGGGCCGGCCGCTGCTGGTCGGCGAGCACACCAAGACGATCCTCGCCGACATGGGCTACACCGAAGAACAGGTAAAGACCATGGAAGAGCAGTTCGCGATCGGCTTCGCCGGCATGCCGCGCATGCCACCGCGTCCGGCTGCACCGGCGGCGGGCGAAGCGCCGAAGCAGGGTATGGCGGGCATGCTGGCGCAGGAATCGAAGAAGTAAATCTGCGCTGCTTGTCCAACGCAAACGCCCCGCCCAGTGCGGGGCGTTCGCGTTTCGCCTCGTCGTTGGGCGGGCCGCCACTTCGCAGCCTTGTTGGCCACCCGTCGAGTTTGTCCGCAAGAACCGGAGTTCCCACTGAGCGTTGCGGCGGCAAGCTGTGGACTCCATCTCCGATCGGCAGTCCGCCATGAGCCATCCCGGCACCGTCTCCATAGAACCCGCCATCCTTTATTTCGGGACCCCGGTCGTGCTCATCAGCACGCTCAATGACGACGGCACGTCGAATCTCGCACCGATGTCATCCGCCTTCTGGCTCGGCTGGCGCTGCATCCTTGGCCTGGACGCCTCTTCGAAGACCACCGAGAACCTGATCCGCACCCGTGAGTGCGTCCTCAATCTGCCCTCGGTCAACGAGGTTGGCGCCGTGGATCGCATCGCGCGGACCACGGGGTCCAATCCCATTCCCGACGCCAAGCAGATGCGCGGCTATACGCACGAGAAGCAGAAGTGGGAGGCCTCGGGCCTGACGCCGGTCCCGTCCGAAACGATCGCTCCGCCTCGCGCGCTGGAATGCCCGGTGCAACTCGAAGCCGTGCTCGTCGCGCAGAACGGATTCATGGCCGACGACCCGGTCTGGAAGGTCGGCATTCATGTTTTCGAGGTGCGCATCCAGCGCGTGCACGTGCACCCGACGCTGCTCATGGAGGGCCACGAGAACCGCATCGATCCCGATCGCTGGAATCCGTTGATCATGAGCTTTCAGAAGTTCTACGGTCTTGCTCGTGGCCAGGTGCACCCGTCGCGCCTGGGCAAGATCGAGGAGGCGACCTATCGCAGCCCGGATGTCGATCGCGCCCGAGCCGTCGCGCGATGAGTGCGCGTGCTGCGCGGCAGCGCAGACTCGCGTCCTCATGGGGCACATCTGCGCTCGCGAGGGTTCGAGTGACTTAGCTCGTCGGATGTCCAGACGGTATAGTCGTCCAGATGCTCCTTCATAGTTTCAGTCGCGATGGTCTCGCTTTCTCAGCGGCGGGCAGCGGCAGGCCGTTGTTGATGATTCATGGCTCTCTCTGCGACTACCGCTACTGGGCGCCCCAGATGTCCGCTTTCGCGGCCCATCGCCGAGCCATTGCGGTGAGTCTTCGCCGGTGTTGGCCAGAGCAATGGGATGGCGCCGGAGATGGGTACAGCATTGAGCGGCACGTCGAAGATATTGTGTCCTTCATGGAAAGTCTCGATGCCGGCGAGATCGATCTGATTGGCCATTCGCGGGGTGGGCTCGTTGCGTTCCGGCTTGCTCAGGAGCAGCCGAAGCTGGTGCGAAAGCTGGTGCTTGCGGAGCCCGGGACGATACCCGACGCATCGTTTGTCGAGATTGCGGGCTTGGACCGCGAGCAAGCCGAAACCTGGACTCGCACGGCGGCATCGCGGATCGCTGCCGGCGATGTGGAAGGCGGCGTACAGCTGTTCATCGATGGCGTCAGCGGCATTGATATCTGGAAAAGAACGGTGCCGGCCTTCAAGCGCATGGCTCTGGACAACGCTTACACGCTGCTCGGGCAAGCGCGAGAGCACCGCAAGGAGGTGTCCCGCGCGGATCTCGAATCCATGCGCACACCGACGCTGCTCATCGGTGGAGCCCTGTCCCCGAAGCCGTTCCCGCAACTGCTGGAGCTGCTCGAACGCCATCTGCCGGACTCGCGCCGCGTCATGATCTCCGGCGCACGTCACGCAATGAACTTGTCGGCGCCCTCCGTCTTCAACGCCGCAGTGCTCGACTTTCTGAACTGACGGCGCCGCCAGGCTCGTGGCGCTGTCGGCGCGCGGACGCCCCTCCCAAACGGGTCAGTCGAACTCGAAAAATCGGTGAGTTCTAATGATCTGACCGACATCCACCTCGAGAGCTGTTTCGCCATGCACCGCAAAGGTCCTGCCGCCGTCATCGCATGGGCGTGCTGTCTGGTGGCCTGCGGCAACTCGCAAGCTCCCGAGCAGACGCCAGTCGTCGTCTCTCCGCCCTCCGTGGTCGACGCCACGCCCAGAGCAACGTGCGGCCCAGGCTCACGACCGGAGTCCGGGCTTCAGGGACAAGTGAGCCGTGCAGATCATGAGAGCGGCCGGGCCGCGGAGGGCTTCACCTGCAATACGGAACTGGTTGGCAGCCGCGTCGTTCCCAACCCGATTGGCATGGTCGGCGGCATCAAGGTGCTTCGCTACGTGGATGCCGCCGGCCACGAATGCGCGTACTACGACACCACGCTGTTGTTCCCCCTCAATGCCGTCAGCGGCGAGGCCGGCGTCAACGTACTGGACATGGCCGATCCAGCGCATCCGGTTCTGACCACCCGGCTGATCAGTCCAGCCATGCTGTCGCCGCATGAATCCTTGGTGCTGAACCAGGAGCGCGGACTGCTGGTGGCCGTCATGGGGAATCCGATCACAGCGCCGGGTGTGCTGGACGTCTACGACGTCAGTCAGGACTGCCGCTATCCGGAACGGCAGTCTTCATCGTTGACGGGCTTTCTGGGCCATGAGAGCGGCCTGTCGAAAGACGGCAAGACGTTCTATTCCTCGTCCAACTTCATTTCCACGTTGACGGCAGTGGACATCTCGAATCCCTCGCAGCCGGCAACCTTGAACATCACCAACTACTACACGCATGGGCTTGAACTGAGCGACGACGGCAATCGCGCCTACGTGGCCGGCGCAACGAACGTATTGAGCTACACGCCGCTCAACATTCCGCCGCCGGTGATGCTCATCCTCGATACCTCCGAGGTCCAAGCCCGCGAGAAGCCGCTTCCGGCGATTCGTGAGGTCAGTCGCTTTACCTGGAGACCCATCTCGGTTCCGCAGGGTGTCATTCCAGTCACCATTCAGGGCCATCCTTATGTCATCGAGTTCGACGAATTCGGCTCGCTGAGGGAGGTCGGGGCCGCGCGCATCATCGATATCGCCGACGAGACCCAGCCAGAGGTCGTTGCGAACTTGCGTCTCGAAGTTCATAACGCCGAAAACTTCGATGCCATCCGCGATGATCCCGGCGCCGACAATCTTTCAGGCGGCTACTGCGCCCACTATTGCAACGTGCCGAGCCGTACCGACCCCGGCATCGTCGCTTGCTCGATGAGCCTGTCGGGGCTGCGCATTTTCGATATCCGCGATCCGCGGCGGCCCAAGGAGATTGCCTACTTCAATGCCCCGGTGCAGCCCAGGCTGCTGCCAGGTGTCCCGCCTCTCGGGTTTCCGCCCGACGCCAGCAATTGGGCGTTATCGAGCCCCGCGTTTGTGCCGGAGCGCAAAGAGATTTGGTACACCGACACTTACAGCGGATTTTATGTCGTGCGCGTCACCAACGATGCCTGGCAGTAGTCATGCACGGTGATTTTGAACGCGAGTGATTGATGGGTGGCCGTCACTGATCAGCCTTAAGCGGTCGTACGCCTTCGTGGATTTGCCGCTCCAAAGCGGACATTCCACAAGACGGCACTGCTCGACTACGGGGTGAGGTCGGATATACAGAGGCATTCGGGCGAGGCCCTTTTTGCCCGTGATCCGGTTGTAAACGCCGGGCATCATTGTCAGTATGTCCTGACATGAAAGATGGCCATCACAAATCCATGCAGGGCGACCCGGGCGTCGTCGTGGAGCCGGTCCGGGACTTCACATGCGAAGTTGGCGCCGGCGCAGGCCAATGGATAAGGCCGCTGCGATTGGCATGCCTGGCGCTGACGCTGCTGCTGATCGCATGCGGCGATTCGCCGCCGCTGGGTCAGAGCTGCGCGCAGGGCCCCGCGTGGCGGGCCGCATGGGCGAACTCACCGGCGGGCGACATTGTGCTCACGCCTTGGGCGCAGCATCCGTCCATCGTCGGCATCCCGTCTCCCGTCGATGCCAGCTACCGGTTGATCGTGCGGCCGACGGTGTCGGGCGATGCGCTGCGCCTGCGATTCAACAACGCAGATGGCCGCGAGCCTCTGCATATCGCCAGTGTTTACGTCGGCCGTCGTCAGGGCGAGGCGGCATCGAATCTGGCCGGAGCGATATCCGGTGCCGACGTCGTGGCGGGTAGTCAACGCCAGGTGTTCTTTGCCGGGCAGGCGGATCTGGTCATCCCGCCCGGTGGGAGTGCGCGCAGCGATCCTCTGAGCTACGAAGTCGTGGCACTCGAAGATCTCGCCGTGAGTCTGCACGTGCCGGAGCCGAGCGCGCTGACGATGCACGCGCAATCGCTGGTCACGCAGTTTCACACGCGCGCCAATGCGGGCGATCGCAGCGCCGACGAATCCGGCGCGGCCTATACGGAAGTCCAGGAACCGCTGCCCTGGCTCGATGCTGTTGAAGTGCGGACGACGGCGCCTCGCGCGATCGTGGCGATCGGTGACTCGATCACCGACGGCGATCTGGCCGGTGCGCTCGATGATCCGATGATGGACCGCTATCAGCGCTACCCCGATGCGCTGGCGCGCCGTCTCGCCGAAGCCGGCATCGCGGCGGCGGTGATCAACCAGGGCGTCAACGGCGATACCGCCACCGGCGTTCGCGCACGCATCGAGCACGACGTGTTCGACCTGGCCGGCATCACCGACGTGATCCTCGGCGTCGGCACCAACGATGCCACGCGGCTGAACAGCGCCGCGCAGATCATCGAGAACATCGAAGGCTTGATCGAACAGTTCCATGCACGCGGCTTGCGCGTCCTCGTGACGACGATCGTGCCGCGCAGCGGCCTGCCGGGCACTGCAGCCGCCGCGCGGGTCAACGAGTGGGTGCGCAGCAGTCCGGCGATCGATGGCGTGCTGGACATCAATCGCGCGGTCAGCTTGCCGCTCAGCGAGCAATTGTGGAATCCGGCATATAACTCCGGCGACTTCACGCACCCGAATCCGCAGGGTTATGCGGCGATCGCCGACGCGCTGGACATCGAAGCGTTCCGGCAAGCAGGATGCGGCGAGCGCAGCGCGGACTGATCGCCCGGCGCCGGCTGCGGCGGACGTCCGAGAGGTACGTCTCACTTGCTGCCCCGGTGCCTGGCGTAGCCTATGCGCGCCACGCTGTTTCGCGAGTGCGATCGATGGGGGTTCTGTGAACAGCTACAAGACGATGATTGCGCTGCTGTGCGCCGGCCTGTCCAGCGCCTGCGCCACGATGACCACGCCATATCCGCAGGCTTACCAGACGCAGGTGATCAATACCTGGGTCGGCCAGGACGTGTCGGCGCTATGGGAGTCGTGGGGGCCGCCGGCGCGGACGGAGAAGGCCAGCAACGGCTACGAGTATCAGGTTTATCAGCAGCGGATTCCCAAGGCGGCCGGGCCGTCGAACGCGGAACTCGACCTTGCGTTCGCGAAGTCCTCGGACCCGAACTGCGTGACGTATTTCATCGTCGATCCGAAGAGCAGCAGGATTCGCGCCGCGCACTGGCGCGGCTACAGCTGCCCGGTAAAGGCGCCGGCCGAGAAGGCGCTGCGCTCCAAAGGCGTGCCCGAGCCGACCGGCTTCTAGGCGGCGACAAACTCCGCCGCGGGCGCCGGCTCGGCAATACGGGTGCCGGTGCTCGGCGTCGTTGCCAATCCATGCAGCGTGACAACGTCGATCTGATCGGCGTAGTGCGGCGACGGCAATGCCAGCGGCTGATCTTCGGTGAAGCACACCATCTGGCAGCCGAGCACGTCCGGCGAATCGGGCGTGAGCTTGTCCTGCCACCAGAACTCGAACAGCGCGCGCCCGGCTTCGAGATGGACGATGCCGTAGCCGTGGTCGACCCATTCCTGGAACTGGACGTTCTTGTTGGCCGTGAGGCTCGCAAGTTCCAGCACGCGCGTCGCCAGCACCGTTGCGGCGAACGGCGTGCCGGGCGCCGCGTTCGCGATGATCTCGTCGCCGCCGCCGCGGCCCATCGATGACGGCGCGAACTCGACGCCGACCGAATCGGCGCGCAGGTTCAGCGGGCCGACGTTGGCGGTCGTTGCTCGCACGTAGCCGGCGAGCTGGTTCTCGATCGTCGAGCCGGCGCGCAGGTTCGGCAGCGGCAGGCCGGAGACGTAGCCGCTGACGAGCGCGTTGTCCTCGATCAGGTCGGACGCCCAGTTGCCGTGCATGTCGCCGGAGACGAAGACGTTATTGCGGATGCGCAGCCCCGCATCGTTGTCGCCGCGCAGGAAGCGGAACAGCTGCGCGCGTTCGCCGCGATAGTCCGACCAGCGCGTCGCGATCGGCGAGTTGAGTGGCATGTCCTGCAGCACGCCGGGGATGTTCCACGGTGCGATCCAGGTCTGGTTGTTGACCAGACGCCAGCGTTTGCCGGCCTGCTGCGAAGCGAGCATCTGCGTTGTCAGCCATTCGTACTGCGCGCGGCCGAACAGACTCGGCGTGCCTTCCGGCAGATGGCTGCTGTCGATCGCCACGTCGTCGCGCAGGTTGATCTGCGTGTCGATGCCATAGATGTCGAGCATCGGGCCATAGTCGAGCTTGCGCCAGACCAGACGCACGTCCGGCGGCTCCGGATAGCTGCCGTCGTCGACGAGATGGAATTCGCCGCTGCCGTCGGCCTTGACCGGTCGCGTCGGCGTCCACTCGTAGAACGCGCGGCAGACGTCATCGAGTGTCGTCGTTTCCGGCGGCAGTTCGGCAGTGACCGGCAGTTCGTTGCCGAAGCCGGTCGAGATGTCGTGGTTGTCCCAGACGATCATCCAGGGATGCTGCTGGTGCGCGCGCAGCAGGTTCGGATCGCTGTGCCACAGCGCGTAACGGCGCCGGCATTCGTCGAGGTTGAGCCAGTCCCGATAGTCGACGTAGCCGGTGTCGAAGCGATCGCCGCGCGCGCGGACGGTCTCGTCCTCGTCGACGAAGTCGTAGATGTAGTCGCCGCAGTGAATGACGAGGTCAAGATCGTTGCGCGCGGCGATGTGCGACAGGCCGCTCCAGTGCGAGGACCAGTAGCTGGAGCAGGCGAGCACCGCGAGACGGATCTGGCCGACATCGGTCGCCGGCGCGGTGCGCGTGCGGCCGATCGCCGAGACGGCGCCGAGCGCGCTGAACTGGTAGTAGTACGTCGTCGCCGGTGTCAGGCCGATCGCATCGACCTTGATCGTCCAGTCATGCGCGGCCACGGCGTTCTGCGTGCCGCTCGCAAGCGGCTGGCTCATGTCCGGCGCGAGCGACACGGTCCAGCTCACCGGAATGGCGGCCGCGCTCGGCGCGATCTCGGTGATGCGGGTCCACAGGATCACGCGGTCGGCGAGCGGATCGCCGCTGGCGACGCCATGCGCAAAGGGCAGGGCGTGCCCTGTGGGGTAGTCGAACTCGGCGCCGGGCGGCGGCGTGCTTCCATCGCCAGAGCCGTCGCTGCTGCCGCAGGCCGGCAGCAAACTGCTGGCGCCGACGGCGCCGATGCCTTTGAGGATGTCGCGACGCGATGCCATGGGTGCCGAACCTGTGCGCGGTGGGTCGCGGATTCTAGTGCCGGATTGTGTCTCTCTGGTTGCCGGGCAGGCGTCGTCAGGCCCTAATGCCCAGCTTGCGCAGCTTCGCCCGCAGCGTGCTCGGGTTGAGGCCGAGCATGCGGGCGGCACCCTGCGGGCCGTCGATACGGCCGCGGGTTGCCTGCAGGGCGCGGCGCAGATGCTCGGCGATGACGACATCGAGCGGCTGGATCTCCGTCGGCAGCACGGCCTCGCCACTGCGGCGCAGCGGCTCGTCGAAGGCCGGCATCCGCGGTCGTGCGCCGTACGCCGGCGCGATGCCGAGTGCCGCTTCGAGGTCCAGCGTGAGGCCCTGGCCGAGAATCACCGCGCGTTCGAGCACGGCGCCGAGTTCGCGCACGTTGCCGGGCCAGCGGTAGGCCTGCAGCAGCTCGATATCGCGCGGCTTGAGCGGCGGCACCGTCACGCCGAGGCGGTTGGCGGCGCGCTGGATGAAATGCAGAGCGAGCTGCGGAATGTCCTCAGGATGTTCGCGCAGCGGCGGCAGGATCACCGGGAAGATCGCGAGGCGATACCAGAGGTCTTCGCGGAAGCGGCCTTCCTGCGCCATCAGCGGCAGGTCGCGGTGCGTCGCGGCGATGACGCGCACGTTGACTCCGATGTCGCGCTCGCTGCCGACGCGCTGGACGATGCCGTCCTGCAGCACCCGCAGCAGGCGGATCTGCACCGCGGGCGTCAGCTCGCCGATCTCGTCGAGGAACAGCGTGCCGCCGTCCGCGCGTTCGAACCAGCCGCGCCGGGTCGCGAGGGCGCCGGTGAAGCTGCCTTTCTCGTGGCCGAACAATTCCGAGTCGATCAGATCCGGCGGCACCGCGCCGCAGTTGACGCGAACGAACGGCCCTTGCGCGCGCGCCGAGCGTTCGTGGATCGCGCGGGCGATCACCTCCTTGCCGGCGCCGGTCTCGCCAAGGATCAGCACCGTCGCGTCGCTGGGCGCGACCTGGTCGACGCGCTGCATGACGCGGCGCAGGCCCAGGTCCGCGCCGATGACGTTTTCGTTGAGCGTGGCGCGGCCGAGGCGCGCGAGCAGCGACTGCCGATCTGCTTCCGCAGCGCGCCAGCGGGCCTCGGCCTGCTCTTCAGGCTGAATGTCGCGTTCAGAGTTCGTCATATTTGGTGGAAACGCACGCGGTATTTAACGGAATAGACGCAATATATGACGGATCAGGTCCGAACTATACAAAGCCTGGGATGGAATAAACAGTTTATTCATAGGCTTGTCTGTTTATTCCAAATTGGCACGGATCGTGGAATTAGTTATTCCATAACGTTTGCATGAGCAGGCGTTTTGCCAAACGGGGAACCACACGATGACCACAGCACTGAATAGCCGTCAGAGCACGCCCGACGCCGGTCCGGCTCGCGCCATCGAGCACATCCAGCAGGCGCTGGAGGGACTGTCATTCGGCACCGTAGAAATCACTGTCCACCACGGCCGCATCGTACAGATCGAGCGCCGCGAGAAGTTGCGCATTCCGGATTCCGGTCCGGGCCGCGCATCGAATTCCGCATCTGCTGACCGCAGCACCGCACAAGAGATCGGCTGACCGGAACCACGGCAGCTCCTGCAACACATCAATCACTTTTTCTTCAGGGAAGCTTTAATGAACATCACGGGTTTCAAGGGCGCTGGCTTGGCTGGAGCCGCAGTTATTGGGGGTAGCTTGTTGGGTCTCTGGTCCGCCGCCGCTGCGGCTGAAACCGTGACGACGCAGGATCTCGATCAGCGCATCCGCATCCTCGAGCGCAAGCTCGAGATCGAAAAGGAAGCGGCCGACGCCAAGGCGAAGACGACGGCAGTGCCGGCGGCTTCCGAGAAGGGCTACGGCATCAAGCTCGGCGACTACGAAATCAAGTTCAACGGCCTCGTGCAGTTTGACGGCCGCTGGTTCACCGGCGACACCGTCCCGCAGACCAGCGACACCTTCCTGCTGCGCCGCCTGCGCCCGACGTTCCAGGGTTCGCTCGGCAAGCTCGTCAACTGGCGCCTGACGCCGGAATTCGCCGGCGGCAACAGCACGTCGGTCGGCAACGCGACGATTGTCGATGCCTACTTCGACCTGAATTTCGATCCGGCGGCTTCGGTGCGCGTCGGTAAGTTCAAGAGCCCGGTCGGCCTCGAGCGCCTGCAGAGCGGCGGCGCGATCACCTTCGTCGAGCGCGGCCTGCCGACCGAACTGGTGTCGAACCGCGACATCGGCGTCCAGCTGCAGGGTGTGTTCGCCGAGAAGACCTTGAGCTACGCCGTTGGCTACTTCAACGGCACGCGTGACGGTGCCGACGCCAACGACAACGACAACGACGGCCGCAAGGAAGTCGCTGCGCGCATCTTCTACGAACCGACGCCGGGCATTGGTTTTGGCGTTGCTGGTTCGTACGGCAGCAAGCGTGGCGGTGCGGAAACCCCGCGCAGCTACTCGACGCCGGATCGCATCAGCCGCATCTCGTACCAGTCGGGCACCGTCTACGACGGCACCCAGACGCGCATCTCGCCGCAGGGCTATGCGTACGTCGGTTCGTTCGGCGCACTCGCGGAATACGTGATCGCCGACCAGGAACTGGCCCGCAATGTCGCTGCGACCGACACGGCGCCGGCCATCGCGACCGAAGGCAGCATCAGCAACACCGCCTGGCAGGTCGTGACCACCTACGTGCTGACCGGTGAAGACGCGAGCTACAAGGGCGTCAAGCCGAAGAAGCCGTTTGTCATCGGCGAGCCGGGCTGGGGCGCCTTCGAAGTTGCAGCGCGCATCGGCGAGCTCGAAGCCGACGATGCGGCGATCGAAGCCGACAAGCTGTTCGTCAAGACCGCGGTCCAGTCGATCCAGAACATCGGCCTCGGCGTGAACTGGTACCTGAACAGCAACGTCAAGGCCGTCCTGAACTACAACCTGACCTCGTACGAGGCGTTCTCGGGCACCGATCCGGACGACGACAAGTCGATCTTCGCCCGTCTGCAGCTCTCGTTCTAAGGATATCCCTTACCAAGCCTGGCGCGTCGCGGCACCATGCGCCGCGTCAGGCAATACCTTCAGCAGATCAACCAAGGAATTTGGAGATTGTCATGAAACTCAAATCGCTCATCGCTGCAGCCGCTTTCGCGGCGCCGCTCACACTGTCGGTGTCCGCGCACGCTGCCAGCTATGAGCTGCTCAACGTGTCGTACGATCCGACCCGCGAGCTGTACAAGGACTACAACGCCGCGTTTTCCAAGCACTACAAGGAAACCACCGGCGACACCGTGACGATCAGCCAGTCGCATGGCGGTTCCGGCAAGCAGGCGCGTGCGGTTGTCGACGGCCTCGACGCCGACGTCGTGACGCTGGCGCTCGCCGGCGACGTCGACGCGCTCGCGACCAACAAGCTGATCCCGGCCGACTGGCAGAAGCGCCTGCCGCACAATTCCGCCCCGTACACGAGCACGATCGTTTTCCTCGTGCGCAAGGGCAACCCCAAGGGCATCAAGGACTGGAACGATCTGACCAAGTCCGGCGTGTCGGTGATCACGCCCAACCCGAAGACCTCCGGCGGCGCGCGCTGGAATTACCTCGCGGCCTGGGAATACGGCAAGCGCAAGTTCGGCAGCGATGAAAAAGCACGAGACTTCGTCAAGCAGCTGTTCGCCAACGTGCCGGTGCTGGATACCGGCGCCCGCGGTTCGACGACGACCTTCGTCCAGCGCGGCATCGGCGACGTCTTCCTGAGCTGGGAAAACGAAGCCTTCCTCGCGCTCAAGGAATTCGGCGACGACAAGTTCGAGATCGTCGTGCCGTCGCTGAGCATCCTCGCCGAGCCGACCGTTTCGGTCGTCGACAAGGTGGCCAAGAAGAAGGGCACCGCCAAGGTGGCCGAAGCCTATCTGCAGTACCTGTACTCCGACGAAGGCCAGGACATCGCCGGTCGCAATTTCTATCGTCCGACCGGTGCCAAGGCCAAGGCCAAGTACGACAGCCAGTTCACCAAGGTAGAGCTGTTCACGATCGATCAGGCCTTCGGCGGCTGGACCAAGGCGCAGAAGGAACACTTCTCCGACGGCGGCTACTTCGACCAGATCTACCTGAAAAACTAAACGACACAAACAAAATCTCAAGGAAGGGAACCCGATGAAGCATCTTCAGTCACTGCGCCGCCTGACGGCACTCTCTCTGCTCGCGCTGAGCGCGACCGGCCACGCCGCGGATGTCAATCTGCTCAACGCCGCGTACGACGTGTCGCGCGACGTCTACAAGGATCTGAACCCGGCATTCATTGCCAGCTGGGAAAAGGCCCATCCGGGCAAGACGATCAAGGTCGACCAGTCGCATGGCGGATCGAGCAAGCAGGCGCGCGCAGTGATTGACGGGCTGGAAGCGGATTTCCTCGCGACCAACAACCCGCTCGATGTCGATGCGGTGGCCAAGGCCAAGCTGCTCGGTGCCGACTGGGCGACCAAGCTGCCGCACCAGGCCAGCCCGTCGTGGTCGACGATCCTGTTCCTGGTTCGCAAGGGCAACCCCAAGGGCATCAAGGACTGGAACGATCTGGTCAAGCCTGGAATCGGCGTCGTGCTGCCGAATCCGAAGACCTCGGGCAACGGCCGCTACAGCTATCTGGCCGCGTGGCAGTACGCACTCGGGCAGCCTGCCGGCAACGACGACAAGGCGCTGGCCTTCGTCACGTCGCTGATCGGCAACGTGCCGGTGCTCGACACCGGCGGTCGCGGCGCGACGACGACCTTCATCCAGCGCGGCATCGGCGACGTGCTGCTGACCTTCGAGAACGAACTGGTGCTGCTGCGCAAGGAATTCGGCGCCAGCGATTACGAGATCGTCGTGCCTTCGCTGTCGATCCGTGCCGACAACCCGGTCGCGGTCGTCGACAAAGTCGCGGCGAAGAAGAAGACCAGCGAAGCGGCGCAGGCCTATGCGCAGTTCCACTTCACCGAAGCCGCGCAGGAGATCTTCGCGGCCAACGGTCTGCGTCCGGTCGATGAGAAGGTGCTGGCACGGCATCCGGACTTCGCCAACGTCAAGTTGTTCAGCGTCGACAACTGGGACGAGACCTTCAAGCGCCACTTCGCCGACGGCGGCACCTTCGACCGCATCTATACAAAGCAATAGTCCGCACGGCGCCCCCGCGCCGCAGCGGCATTTCAAGGAAGGCCAGCAGCATGACGATTTCCAGCATCAACACCCGCAACCAGTTCAAGGGCCGCGTCGTTGCGATCAACCGCAGCCCGGTCGTTTCCGAGATCGAGATCGAAACCGCCGGCGGCATCGTCAGCGCGATCGTCACGACCAGCTCCATCGAGCGGATGTCCCTGCGCGTCGGCGACGAAGCGCTCGCGCTGTTCAAGGCCACCGAGGTGATGGTCGCCAAGCTGGCGACCTGAGCCCAAGCCTCTCTCCTCCCGTGCGGGCGGGATTCCAGTTCTGTCTTCCAGGCAGCGCCCAAAAGCTGGAGTCCCGCCGGCACGGTCTTTAACCCGGTTTCCGGCTGCAAAGATTCCTGCTCCCATGTGCCTGATCATCCACAAACCCGCCGGCCTGCGGATTCCGCAGGAACTGCTGCGCGCCGCAGTCCTGCATAACGCGGACGGCTGGGGCGTGATGGGCTTCGAGCGCAACGGCCGGGTCTTCGTGCGCAAGGAAGCGATCGTCGACATCGATTCCCTGCTCGACCTTGAGGCGCAGTACCGCGACGCCGAGTACGCGCTGCACCTGCGCAAGCAGACCCGCGGCGGCAGCGGGCTCGACAACGTCCATCCGTTCCGCGTCATCAACGGCATCGAGCTGATGCACAACGGCACGCTGGATCTGTCCGAGCGTGTGCCCGGCCGTTCCGATACCTGGCACTTCGTCCATGACGTGCTGCGCCCGCTGGCGCAGCGCCATCCGGGCCTGCTCAGCGACCAGGCTTTCGTCCGCGTGCTGGAGCTGGGTCTGCAGCCGCAGAACAAGGCCGCGCTGCTGGACCGCTTGCAGCGCCGCATCGTCCTGATCAATCGCGCTCATGGCGCGGAGTTCGAGGGGCTGTGGCTCAGCAGCACCCGCTGGATCGACCGTGGCCTGTTCCCGTTGCACGACGCGCCGCAGCCACAGGCCCGCGACTACAGCGCACAGGACGTCAATTTCTCCAGCTGATCGCCCGACGACCCGAATCAGGTCAGAATACGCGCCCGACGGCTGCTGCCAGGCCTTTTCAACCCCATCGTTTGCCATGACTTCACAGTCCCTACCCGCCGGTACACGGCTGCCGCGACGCGCATCGGTCATTCCCGGTTTCGGGCTGACCCTGGGCTTCACGATCTTCTATCTGAGCCTGATCGTGCTGATCCCGCTCGCCGGCGTGTTCTTCAAATCAGCGGACCTCGGCTTGGCCGGCTTCTGGCACGTCGTCACCGCGCCGCGCGTGCTCGCCGCGCTCAAGCTCAGCTTCGGCGCGGCACTGATCGGCGCGTTGATCAACGCCGTGTTCGGCACGCTGGTCGCCTGGGTGTTCGTGCGCTACAAGTTTCCGGCCAAGCGCTTTTTCGATGCGATCATCGATCTGCCGTTCGCATTGCCGACCGCGGTCGCCGGCATCGCGCTGACCGCGCTGTACGCCGGTAATGGCTGGATCGGCCAGTTCCTCGAACCGCTCGGCGTCAAGGTCGCGTACACGCCGCTGGGCGTGATCGTCGCCTGCACCTTCATCGGCCTGCCGTTCGTCGTGCGCACCGTGCAGCCGGTACTTGAGGAAGCCGAGAAGGAGCTTGAAGAAGCCGCGGCTTCTCTGGGCGCAACGCGCCTGCAGACGATCCTCAAGGTCATTGGCCCGACGATCCTGCCGGGCATCCTGACCGGCTTCACGCTCGCGTTCGCGCGCGCCGCCGGTGAGTACGGTTCGATCATCTTCATCGCCGGCAACATGCCGATGGTCAGCGAGATCGCGCCGCTGCTGATCATCATCAAGCTTGAGGAATTCGATTACGCCGGCGCCAGTGCGGTCGCGGTCGCGATGCTGTCGCTGTCGCTGGTGCTGCTGCTGACGATCAACGCGCTGCAGATCTGGGCGCGCAGCCGCCGCGAGAAGAGCTAGGACCATGAGCACCTCGAATCATTCATCGACCGACGACAACAACCGGCCGCTGCCGCCCGAGTTCTCGCCGGAAGGCCCGCTGATCCGCCGCAACTCGGCGATCAGCGAAAGCCGTTGGGCGCAGAACACGCTGATCGCGATTGCCTTGCTGTTTCTCGTCGGCTTCCTGCTGCTGCCGCTGATCTCGGTGTTCGCCGAGGCGCTGCGCAACGGCTGGGTGACGTACAAGGACGCGCTGCTGGAACCCGACGCCTTGGCGGCGATCCGCCTGACCCTGGTCGCGGCCGCGATCGCGGTGCCGCTCAATCTGGTGTTCGGCGTCTGCGCGGCGTGGGCGATCACCAAGTTCGAGTTCCGCGGCAAGTCGATGCTGATCACGCTGATCGACCTGCCGTTCTCGGTGTCGCCGGTCGTCGCCGGCGTGATCTACATCATGATCTTCGGCCGCCAGGGCTGGGCCGCGCCGTTCCTCGAAGCGCACGAAATCAAGGTGGTGTTCGCATTGCCGGGCATCGTGCTGGCGACCGTGTTCGTGACCTTCCCGTTCATCGCCCGCGAGCTGATTCCGCTGATGCAGGAGCAAGGCACCGAGTACGAGCAGGCGTCGATGTCGCTCGGCGCGACCGGCTGGCAGACCTTCTGGAAAGTCACGCTGCCGAGCGTCAAGTGGGCGCTGCTGTACGGCGTGCTGCTGTGCACGGCGCGCGCGATGGGCGAGTTCGGCGCCGTCAGCGTCGTGTCCGGTCACATCCGCGGCCAGACCAATACGATGCCGCTGCACGTCGAGATTCTCTACAACGAGTATCAGTTTGCCGGCGCGTTCGCGGTGGCCTCCGTACTGGCGCTGTTCGCACTGATCACGCTGGCCTTGAAGAGCTATCTCGAATGGCGGCATGGCGACGAGCTCGCCGCAACGCGCCGGCACTGATTCGTCCTCTGATAAAGAACGCGGCCGTCGATGGTCGCGCTACTCAAAAACAAGCGGCAGACAGCAGGTTTTCAGAACATGGATATCCACATCCGCAGCATCAACAAGCTCTTCGGCAGCTTCCAGGCGCTCAATCAGGTCAACCTCGACATCGAGTCGGGTGAACTGATCGCGCTGCTCGGGCCGTCCGGTTCGGGCAAGACGACGCTGCTGCGCGTGATCGCCGGTCTGGAGTTCCCCGACCACGGCCAGATCCTGTTCGGTCAGGAAGATATCGCGCTGCATCCGATCCGCGAGCGCCGCGTCGGCTTCGTGTTCCAGCACTACGCCTTGTTCAAGCACATGACCGTGTTCGAGAACGTCGCCTTCGGCCTGCGCGTCCGCGAACGCAAGGAGCGGCCGTCGGAGACCGAGATCAAGCGCAAGGTGCTGGAGCTGATCGAACTGGTGCAGCTCAACGGCCTCGAATCGCGCTATCCGACCCAGCTGTCCGGCGGCCAGCGTCAGCGCGTCGCGCTGGCGCGTGCGCTGGCGATCGACCCGCGCGTGCTGCTGCTCGACGAACCGTTCGGCGCGCTCGATGCCAAGGTGCGCAAGGACCTGCGCCGCTGGCTGCGCGATCTGCACAATCGCACCGGTTACACGACGATCTTCGTGACCCACGACCAGGAAGAGGCGCTGGAACTCGCCGACCGCGTCGTCATCATGAACCGTGGTGCGATCGAGCAGGTCGGCACGGTCGATCAGGTCTACGAACATCCCGCCACGCCGTTCGTCTTCGATTTCCTTGGCAGCACCAACGTCATCCCCGCGGAGCTGCGCGGAAGCAAGGTTGTTCTTGGCGAGGCCGAGATCGCGACGCTGGCGGACAGCGGCCGTGCCAGTGGGCCGGTCGATGTCTATGTGCGGCCGGGCGACCTGCGCGTGACCGAGGGCGGCCTGCCGGGCTTCGATGTGCAGGTGCAGACGGTGCAGCGCACCGGGCCGATTGTGCGCGCGAGCGCGCAGTTCTCGGGTACGCCGGCGCCGCTGTCGATCGAGCTGCCGCATCTGCACCACGATGTGCCTCACTTCAAGCCGGGTGCGCAGCTGCGCCTGCGCATGATGCAGTTCAGCGTCTATCCGCGCGGCAGCGGCAAGCCGGCGGCGCCGGGCGCTGTAGCGGCGCCGGTGTTGATCGGCCGCGAGCGCGAGCGCGCCCGTTAGGGCCTGTTAACGCTATTCGGATCGCCCGACGACCCGAATAGCGTTAACAGGCCCTCGGGCCTCACGACAGATACGGCGTCACGTCGGTGACGTCCATCTGCTCGGGCGTCAGAAAGCGCTGCGCGTAGCGCAGGTACACGCCCTTGCGCAGGAACAGCTCGAACAGGTCCGGGTCGATCAGGCCCTTCTGTTTCATGCGCTGCAGAATCGAGAGCGACTCGGACAGCGGCTTGGCCGGCTTGTACAGGCGGTCCGACGCGGTCAGCGCCTCGAAGATGTCGGCGATCGACATGATGCGCGCCGGGATCGACAGCTCGGCGGCCGTCAGCCCGCGCGGATAGCCCTTGCCGTCCAGCGTCTCGTGGTGCGTGCCGGCGTACTCGGGGACGCGCCGCAGGTGCGGCGGAAAGTTCGCGCCTTCGAGCATGCGGATCGTGTGGATGATGTGCTCGTTGATCTTGAAGCGCTCCTCGGCATTGAGCGTGCCGCGCTCCACGCAAAGGTTGTACAGCTCGCCGTGGTGATACAGCAGCTCCGGCACCTTCATGCGGAAGCCCTGCGTGAGCAGCGCGCGTTGCTCGTCGGGTCGTTCGATGCGGTGCCAGGGCTGATCGGCCAGCAGCGTTTCGACGGCGGGTAGCGCGGGCTCGTCAATGCGTTGCCGGCGTTCAAGCTCCTCGTGGGACAGGCCGAGGCGATCGTCGAAGTGTCGCCACCATTGTTGCCGGCCGATGTCGCGGATTCGAGCGATGTCCGCCGCCGCCATCTTCTCGCCGCCGACGTTGCAGCCGGCGATGAACGCGAAATCATCGCGCAGGGTCTTCTCTCGGCGTGTCACGAAGGCCTCCGCCGCAGCCGCGTCCATCGTGCCGTCGAGCCGCGCCTGCAGTGCCTCGATGCGCGCGTCGCGCAGCAGCACTTCGAAGCGCATGCGGACCTCGTGCAGGCGGTTGTAGACCGTTTCGAGCTTGGTCGCCTTGTCCATGACGTGCTCGGGGCTGGTGATCTTGCCGCAGTCGTGCAGCCAGGCGCCGGTGCGGAACTCGCGCCATTCGTTTTCGCTGCGGAATGCGAATGTCGCCAACGGTCCGCTGCTCTCGGCGTGTGCTTCCCGCGCGAGCATCATCGCCAGTTCCGGCACGCGCGCGCAGTGGCGGCCGGTATAGGCGCTCTTGGCATCGACGGCGTCGCCGAGTGTGCGAACCAGCGTCTCGAGCAGCTGTGTCTGCGATGTGATCAGCTGCTGGTTGTCCAGCGCGACCGCGGCCTGCGAGGCGAGCGCCTCCAGGTAACGCAGCTGCGTCGCGGAAAACGCAGCGACGGCACCCGTCTCCGGGTCGCAGGCGTTGACGACCTGCATGGCGCCGATGATGCGCCGGTCCGGCGTGCGCAGCGGCAGCGAGACTGCCGTGCTGATGTCGAGGCCGAAGTGGTGGCTGACCTCGCGGAACCCCTGCAGCTCTTCGCGGCTGTCGGTCTGGATGTCGTCGATGACGATCGTCGCGCCATGCAGCACGGTGTTGGCGGCGATGGTCCGCCGCTGCGCCTCGACCTGATTCAGGTCGAGCTCCACCAGCCGCTCCGGGTACGGCAGGCCGAGCGTTGCCACCGGCTGCAGCAGGTTGTCATGGCGGATGAACACGATGGCCGCCGAGGCGCCGGCCATATTGCACGCGGCGCTGAGCACTTCATTGAGCAAGGCCTTGCGATGCTTCTCCCTGCCGAGGCGGATGCCGGTATCGACCAGCCGGGCGAGATGCGCGGAGACGCGTTCCAGTGCGCGGGCGTGATCGGCGAGGGCGTCGCGCATCACATCCTGGGCCTGGACCAGCGCCTGCACCTCGCGCACCGCTGAATGGAGCTGCTCCGGCGCGGTGAAATCCATCCGCGCGATGCGCTGTGAGCTGTGGACCAGTTGCTGCAGCACATGGGCCATGCGCGCGGCGCCGAACCAGCTCAGCGGCAACAGGACCACCAGGCCGGCGAGCGCGATCAGCCAGGCCTCGCGGCGCGCGCTTTCTGCGACGATGGACAGATCGCTGAGCGGTGCGATCAGCAGCAGGCGATAGCGCGTGCCGAAGGTCGGCGTTGTGCCGTGCCAGGCCAGCAGGTAAGGCGAACCACCGAGCTGGACCATGCTGGTTTCGTTTTCTGCGAGGCGGGCGGTCGCGCCGGCCGCCTCGGAGAGCACTGGATCGCCGAGTTCTCCGAGCGACACCAGGCGCTGGCTGTCGATGGCGATTTCGGGCTTTGCCAGCGCACCGCGCGTGTTGGCCGCCACGACGCGCAGACGATCGTCGAGCAGCAGCGCCGCACCGTTGGCGCTGATGTTGAGGCCGGCGAGAAAGTCGTCGAGCAGCTCTATCGGCGTGACCAGCTTGACGACGCTGCCGTCGGACGGAACGGCCAGCGAGATGCCCAGAGAATCACGGCCGGGAATGCGGTGTGGCGGGCTCATGTACGGTCCGCGCAGGCGCAGCGCGCCTTGGTGCCACTCGGATTGCGGGCCGTCGCGCGCCGGAACGACGAAATGCCGGCGCTCGACGACGCGGCCGTCGGCGGCGTAGTACGTGGCGTCGATTGCACGGCCGTCGTCGGCCTGTGGGTGGCGGCGCCCGATCGTGAGGCGACTTTCCGGCGGCGCTTCGATGTCGTGCTTGAGGAAGTACAGCATGTCGTCCGACGGGCTTGTGATTGCCAGTGCGTTGGCGCCGGGGTGGGTGAGAAACGTGAATCCGAGCGCCCTGACGGTCGATTCGGCATCGAGGTCGGTCAACTGCGGCAGCAACTGCGCCAGGATGTCGAGGTAGTGCAGGTGCGATTGCGTCCGCGCTTCGAACTGATCAAAGGCGTGGCTGGCGAGGTGGCGGAAGTTCTCCCGCCCGCTCTGCTCGATCCGGCCTTGCGCGCGCCCCAGGACGAACCACAGGAAGGCGCCGGTCAGCGCCAGCACGACGGCGCCCATGCGCAACGTCATGGCCCATTGAAACGGCAAGCCTTGCAGGCGCGTCATGCGCGGATCTCCCTTCCGTCGCAGCGACGATGTAGTCGTTATGCGTTCGATGGTAGGCCTGTCGCGACGCGATTGCATGTCGTCGCGCGCAGCGCTGCGATCGATGTCGACTGTGCCTATGGGATATCCCGGGTCCCAGTAAGTCGATCTGCGCACAGAGGACTGGTGCGACGGCCGCTCGATTACCATCGATCCATGCGGCACAGGACCGCAGTGCACTAAAAAAGATATCAAGGGAGTTCCGATGCCGCCGATCTGTAACTGGCTGCTCCGCGCCGTGCCGCGCCGGGTGGCGATGGTTTGCATGCTGTCGATCTCTACGGGTGTTGGCGCGGCGGAGGACGCGGAATCGCCGGCCGTGACGCAGCTGCCCACGGTCGAAGTCACCGGCTCGCGGCTCAAGCGCGCGCAGTCCGAAGGGCCGCTGCCAGTGACGATGATCGCCCGCGCGCAGATCGAGCAGTCCGGCGAGATCAGCGTCGCGGACTATCTACGCGACACAGTGTTCAACAGCTTCGGTTCGTACACGCCGACATCGGGCACCGGCTCCGGGCAGGGTGGCGCGCAACTTAGCCTGCGCGGCCTGGGCGCGGGGCGAACGCTGGTGCTGATCGACGGCCGGCGCATGCCGGCCGACCCGGGTGGATTCGGCGGGGCGACGCAGAATCTCAACATCATTCCGCTGGCCATCGTCGAGCGCATCGAACTGCTGCGCGATGGCGCGTCGGCGATCTACGGCTCGGACGCGATCGGCGGCGTCGTCAATATCATCACGCGCCGGGGCTACAGTGGTCTGCAGCTCGGTGGCCAGATCGACCGGCCCAGTGCACGCGGCGGCGACGCCGGCAGCGCGGTGTTGAGTGGCGGCCTGTCCGACAGCGCCAGCGAGCTGTATTTCGCGCTCGACTACTACGACAAGGACATCGTCTACAGCCGCGACCGCGATGTGGTCGGCGAGATCAGCAGCTCGCGCGGCTATCCGGGCACGATCTATCAGTACGATGCGGACGGTCAGGTCGTGCCGCAGCCGTCGAATCCCGATGCCAGCGGCAGGCCGCGCAACTTCCGGCCGTTCGACGACTGCCCGACGACCGGCTTCGGCAGCGATTCGCAGTTTCCGCAATCGACGGTCGTCAACGGCGCGTGTCGCTACCGGGGTGGTGCGGTCGCGGCGCTGACCGCTGCGTTGCAGCGGCAGAGCCTGACGCTCGGCGGCCGCCGCCAGCTGACGGCGACGACGAGTGCCTTCGCGCGCGCGACGATGGTCAGTGCCGAGAGCTTCGGGCGCATGGCCGCGACGACGGTCGACAGCCTGGTCGATGGCGTCGACAGTCCCGACGCGAACGGCAACCAGGGCATTCGCATCGACCCGGACAATCCCAACAACCCGAACCCCGGCTCCACGCTGGTGCTGAATTACCGCGCCACCGTGCTCGGGCCGCGCGAAAACCGCGTCGAAGATCAGGCCAACCAGTTCCTGGTCGGTGTGCGCGGGCGCTTCGATCTGCCGCTCGTCAACGACTGGGAGCTCGCGGCCGGCTACAACGACTATCGCCAGAACGATGTCGGCACCAACTACGCGCTCGCCAGTGGACTGCAGGCCGCGGTCGACGCCGGCCGCTTCAATCCGTTTGCGCCGGACCCGCGTGCCGCCGATGAGTTCCGCTACACGACGACGCGCGACAACCGTTTCCGCTCCGGCAGCATCGACGGCCGGATGAATGTCGATCTGCAAATCGCATCAAGGCAGATCGGCACGGTGTTCGGCTTCGAGGTCCGCAACGACGACTTGGCCGCGGCCAGCGATGCGCAGTCGGCGCAGGTGGTGTTCTTCGACAGCACGGGCGCGATCAGCGGGTTCCGGCCATCGAACGTGCTCGGCGCGAAAGGCGGTTCAGCGCAGGGCCGGCGTGCATACCGGGCGGCGTTCATCGAATCCGGGACGACGTTCTTCGACCGCCGCGTCGAGCTCGACCTCGCGTTGCGCTTCGACGGTTACAGTGACGTCGGCAGCAATCTCAGCGAAAAGCTGTCGGTGGGCTACCGCCCCTGGGACAGTCTGCTGCTGCGCGGCGGTATCGGCAGCGGCTTCCGCGCGCCGGACCTGAGCGCGATGTACGGCTCGCCGGGCGACATCACCGCGCTGGTGATCGACCGCATCGCCTGTCGCGACCGGCCCGAGGATCCGGTCGCCTGCGCGACCGATGTGCGCTCGACGGTACAGGACAGCAACCCGGCGTTGGGCGCCGAGCAATCGCACCAGCAGACGTTGGGGCTGGTCTGGAGCGCGAGCGAGCGGTTGACGCTGACGCTCGACTACTACGCGATCGACATCAAGGACGCGGTGACGCGGCTGACGCCGCAGGCGGTGTTCGACAACGAGCTGCGCTGTGACGAGCAGGGCCGTCGCTGCGATGCGCGCAGCGAGGGCTTCATCGTCCGCGGCGCCGGCAACAGCCTGCTGTTCGCGTATGCACCGGCGATCAACGCGACCCGGCTGGAGACTGACGGCATCGATGCCGGCTTCGACCTGCGCCACGAGCACACCCGTCTCGGCCGCTTCACGCTGGCAGCGAACCTGTCGCGCGTGCTGACGTACCGGCGCCAGGACGCGCCGGGCGCGCCGCTGATCGAGCGGCTGGATACGCTCAACAGCGGCTTCGAGATCTCTCCGAAGCTGCGTGCCGACGCCAGCCTGTCCTGGGCGGAGGGCCGCTACAGCTCGGCGCTGGGACTCCACTACATCGGTGCAGTGACCGACTGCGATGCGCCGGATCGGCGCAGCGGCGCCGAAGCCTGCAACAACCAATTCGGCGACTACCGCACGGTCGACCTGCAGTTCGGCGTCGACACGCCCTGGGGGCAGAACCTGGCGTTGGGCGCGCGCAACCTGTTCGACGAAAAACCGCAGGTCAGCGACTACGCCCGCAGCGCCTCGGTGCCGGGGATCTTCTATGCCCTGCACGACGCCGACCAGCGGATGCTGTATCTGCGCGTCGTGCAGAACTTCTGAGCTTCCGGCGCGCCGTCTACTGCGTTCGGTGGATGGCTGGAGACCAGGGTTTTTGCCGACAATGGGGTATTGGGCCGCGCGCTGCGCGGCTTTCTACCTTTTGGGGGCACCGATGCGATTCCAACTCCGCGCCTTGTGGTTGTCCGCACTGCTGGCGGTCACGACCGCCCATGCGGCAACGACGATCGACGATGCCGCGCTGCGTGAGCCGGCCGACGGCAGCAACTGGGCCGCCTGGGGCCGCACCTTCGACGAGCAGCGCTTCAGTCCGCTGGACCAGATCAACACGCAGACCGTCGGCAAGCTCGGCCTGGCCTGGACGCTGGATTTCGATTCGGTGTGGAACGTGTCGAGCCAGCCGCTCGCGGTCGACGGCGTGATCTACACCGCGGTCGGCTACAGCCACGTTTACGCGATCGACGCGCGCACCGGATCGATCCTGTGGAACTACGACCCGAAAGTTGCCGCGCGCAAGATGCGCATGGCCTGGGGTTCGCGCGGCCTGGCGTATTACAAGGGCAAGGTCTACGCCGGCGTGCAGGACGGCCGATTGTTCGCGCTCGACGCCAAGACCGGCGCGCTGGTCTGGGAGACGCAGACGACCGAGCCGGGTGACAACCGCTACATTACCGGCGCGCCGCGCGTGTTCGACGGCAAGGTCATCATCGGCCATGGCGGCGCGGACTTCGGCCACGTGCGCGGTTACGTGACGACCTACGACGCCGAGACCGGCGCGCAGCTGTGGCGCTGGTGGGTCGTGCCGGGCAATCCGGCCGACGGCTTCGAGAACCCGGCGATGGAAGCCGCCGCGAAGACCTGGAGCGGCAACTGGTGGGAGTTCGGCGGCGGCGGCACGGTCTGGAACGCGATGACCTACGACGCCGAGTTCAATCGCATCTACCTCGGCACCGGCAACGGCTCGCCCTGGAACAACAAGCTGCGCTCGCCGGACGGCGGCGACAATCTCTACCTGTGCTCGGTCGTCGCGCTCGATGCGACGACCGGCGAATACCTGTGGCACTACCAGACCACGCCGGGCGAGACCTGGGACTTCAACTCGACGATGGACATGGTGCTTGCCGATGTCGACATCGGAGGCGCCAAGCGCAAGGTGCTGATGCACGCACCGAAGAACGGTTTCTTCTACGTGCTCGATCGCGAGAACGGCAAGCTGATCTCGGCCGAGAAGATCGGCAAGGTCACCTGGGCCGAGAAGGTCGATCTGGCCACCGGCCGGCCGGTCGAAGTGCGCGGCGCGCGCTACGAGAACGGCGAGGCGCTGACCTGGCCCGGCTCCGGCGGCACCCACAACTGGCATCCGATGGCGTACAGCCCGGACACCGGCCTGGTCTACATCCCGGCGCGCGAGATGGCCGGCTACTACAACGATGAAGGCCGCAAGCCGCGCCAGTGGAAGATGGTCGACGGCGACGTCATGGGCCTCGCCGGTTTCTTCGACGACGTGCCGAAGGAAGCCGGCAAGACCTCGCTGCTGGCCTGGAATCCGCTGACGCAATCAAAGGCCTGGGAAAACCCGACGCCGGGTGCGACGGCCGGCGGCGTCATCGCCACGCACGGCGGCCTGGTGTTCCAGGGCCGCGCCGATGGCAAGTTTGTCGCCACCGATGCATCGAGCGGCGCCGAGCTGTGGAGCTACGACATGGGCGTCGGCACGCAGGCGCCGCCGATGACCTACAGCGTCGACGGCGAGCAGTACGTCACCGTGCTCGCCGGCTGGGGCGGCGCGCCGGCGTTGCTCGGTTCGCTGTCCGCGCAGCACGGCTGGGTCGGCCGCGAGTATCCGCGCCGCATGCTGACCTTCAAGCTCGGCGGCGACGCCAAGCTGCCGGTCACGCCGCCGCCGGGCGCCAAGGTCGTGCCGGTCGACGATCCGGCCTTTGTCGTCGATCCCGCGCTGTCTGCGAAGGGCAAGCTGCTGTACGGCAACACCTGCTCGATCTGCCACGGCGTCGGCGCGGTCGCCGGCGGCTACGCGCCGGACCTGCGCGCCTCGCAGGTGCCGCTGTCCGCCGCCGCGTTCAAGGCAATCGTCCAGGGCGGCGCGCTGCAGGCGCGCGGCATGCCGCCGTTCACGGAGTACACGGACGAACAGCTGGAGTCGATGCGCCACTACCTGCGCGAGCGGGCGCGCTATCAGCCTTCGGTCTGGGAGCAGATCAAGACGATCGGCAACTTCATCTGGCTGATGATCAAGATGGAGCTGATCAAGCGCGGCTGGATGGACTGAGACAAGACAGACGCGCTGCAGGCGCAGGCAAGCGGGGTGGGGCGGATTTCGGCTAGCGTTGCTAACGTTGTTCTTTCGCAAGAGCTCTCGACATCCATGCGCCAGTCCCTGAAGCCATCCCGCGTCGCGGTTGCCGTCCTGTTGTCGAGCGCGGCGTTGCCGGCGCTCGCCGAGGACGCCGCCGCGCCGGTCAGCCTGCCGACCGTCATCGTCAGCGGCACGCTGCAGGCGCGCAGCGAGCTCGATATGCCGGCGGCGGTCGCCGTCGTCGATGCGCAGACGCTCGGCGAAGGCCAGCCGCAGCTGTCGCTCGCCGAGAGCCTCGTGCGCGTCCCCGGCCTGGCGGTGCGCGAGCGCAACAACGATGCGCAGGACCTGCAGATCCAGAGCCGCGGCTTCGGCACGCGCTCGACCTTCGGCGTGCGCGGATTGCAGCTGCGGCTCGACGGCATTCCGGTCAGCGCGCCGGACGGCCAGGGCGCGTCATCGAGCTTCCTGATTTCTTCGCTCGACCGCGTCGAGATCCTGCGCGGGCCGCTGGCTTACGCCTACGGCAACGCCTCGGGCGGCGTGATCTCGGCGTGGAGCCAGCGCACACCCGACACGACGCAGCTGCGCGCCCAGTTTGGCTACGGCAGCGACGACACCTGGCGCACCAGCCTCAGCGCCGGCGGTGATATCGCCGCGGATCGCCTCGGCTATCGCGCCGAGGTTTCGCACTGGCAGACCGATGGTACGCGCCCGCAGAGCGAGGCCGAGCGCACCCAGTTCGCCGGCCAGCTCGACGCGAGTGTCGGCAGCGAAGGCCGCGTGCAGCTGCTGCTGGCCAGTCTGTCCCAGCCGGACGCGCAAGACCCGCTGGGCCTGACGCGCGAGCAGTTCGATGCCGATCCGCAGCAGACCGACCCGGCGGCGATCGAATTCAACACGCGCAAGAGCCTTGAGGAGCGCACGCTCGGTCTGCGTTACAGCCAGCCGCTGAGCGCCGCGTCGCGGATCGAATCGGTGCTATACGGCACGACGCGCGACGTCGAGCAGTTCCTGTCGATTCCGGTTGCGACGCAGCAGTCGCAGCCGGGCAATGGCGGCGGTGTCGTCGATCTCGGTCGCGAAGGCTACGGTGCGGAGCTGCGCTACGTCGTGTCGCTGACCGACTGGACGCTGAGCCTCGGCCTGCAGGCACAGCAGACCGATGAGGACCGTCGCGGCTATGAGAACTTTGTCGGTGAGCAGGTCGGTGTGCGCGGTGCGCTGCGCCGCGACGAGGACAACCGGGTCAGCGGTTTCGACCAGGTCGCGCTCGTCGAATGGACGCCGTCGCCGCAGTGGCTGCTGGTCGGCGCGCTGCGCCACAGCGATCTGGAATTCGAGTCCGACGACAACTACATCGCCGACGGCAATCCCGACGACAGCGGCAGCCGCGATTTCTCGCGCACGACGCCGGCGCTGTCGGCGCAGTTCCGCTACGCCGATGCCGGGCGCGTCTACGCGAGCTGGGGCCAGGGCTTCGAGACGCCGACGGTCAATGAGCTGTCGTACCGCAGCGACGGCAGCAGCGGCCTGAACTTCGCGCTCGACGCGGCGCGCAGCGAGACGGTCGAGCTGGGCGTGAAGCAGCAGCTCGGCGCGCGCGGCCTCGCGACGCTCGCGGTCTACGACACGCGCACCGAGGACGAGATCGTGCCGGCGACCAACAGCGGCGGCCGCACCAGCTTCCAGAATGCACCGGGCGGCACCGCGCGGCGCGGCGTCGAGGCCTCGCTGGACTGGGCGCTGGCTGCGGACTGGAGCGCCTATCTCGCGGCCGACTATCTCGACGCGCGCTTCCGCAAGGCCTTCAGCTACAGCAGCCGCGGCCAGACCGTGACGGTCGACGAGGACAACCGCCTGCCGGGCGTCGCCCAGCGCAGCCTGTATGCCGAGTTCGGCTGGCGCCGGCATGCAAAGGCCGGCTTCTCGGCGCTCGTCGATCTGCGCTATGTCGACGACGTCGCGGTCGACGACGTCAACAGCGATGCCGCGCCGTCGTATGCCGTCACCGGCGCACGGCTGATCTACAGCCAGCCGGCGAGCTGGGGCCGCTGGCGCGCGTACCTGCGCGGCGAAAACCTGTTCGATCGCGAGTACGCCGGCTCGGTGATCGTCAACGAGAGCAATGGCCGATACTTCGAGCCGGGTGCCGGCGCCGGCGTGTTCGGCGGTTTCGAGCTGAACTACGGCGGCTGAGCTGCGGCGCCGTTGCCCGGATGAACCCGTTGCTGAGCCTGACTCACCCAAATGAGTCAGGCCACTGGCCGGCGGCCGCGGCTATCTTGGGCCATAGCCCGAACGGACCACAGCCATGACCGCAGAATCCGGTAGCACGCCGGCAGCCGCGCCCAAGCCCACGCGCATCGCGCCCATCGTCACCCCTGACGCCAAGGAGTTCTGGGAGGCGGCGGACCGCGAGGAATTCATCGGCGAGAAGTGCAGCGACTGCGGCAAGTTCCGCTTCCCGCCGCGGCCGATGTGCCCGTATTGCCACAGCCTCAAGCGCGAGTACGTGAAGCTGTCCGGCTACGGCACCGTGCACTCCTGGACCGTGCCGCGTCATCCGCCGCCATTCGGCTTCCGCGAGGCGCCGATCGTGGCAGTGATCGAGCTGCAGGAGGGCACGCGCTTCGTGTCCAACGTCGTCGGCGTCAAGATCGAAGACATGAAGCAGGACATGGCGGTCGAAGTGACGTTCGAGCCGACGATGAACAACCACAAGGTGCCTGTGTTCAAGGCGAGGGGCCAATAACATGGCGCGCAAATTTGTAGAAGCAGCCATTGCCGGCATTGGCGCCACCGAATTCTCCAAGGAATCCGGCCGTACCGAACTGCAGCTGGCGGCCGAATGCTCGCTGGCGGCCTGTCAGGATGCCGGCGTCGATCCGCGCGACATCGACGGCATGATCACGTTCACGATCGACAACAGCGATGAGATTACACTCGCGCGCTGCCTCGGCGTGCGTGATCTGGCGTACACGACGCGCATCCCCGGCGGCGGCGCTGCCGCGGCGGCGACGATCTTCCAGGCGATGGCACTGGTCAATGCCGGCGTCTGCAAGAACGTGCTGATCTGGCGCGCGATGAACGAGCGCTCGCAGTATCGCTTTGGCCAGAACCCGAACAACATGCAGGGCTACAGCGGCGGCCACGGCACCGGCACGCTGCTGTGGAACATCCCGTTCGGCGCGATGACGCCGGCCAGCTGGGGCGCGCTGCAGGCGCAGCGCTATATGTGGAAGTACGGCCTGAGCAACGCCGATCTGGCGCACGTCTGCGTGCAGCAGCGCAAGTACGCGGCGACCAATCCGAACGCCTGGTTCTACAACAAGCCGATCACCGTCGAGGATCACCAGAACTCCAAGTGGATCATGGAGCCGGTGCTGCGTTTGCTCGACTGCTGCCAGGAAAGCGACGGCGGCGTGGCCTTCCTCGTCACCAGCCTTGAGCGCGCGCGCGATCTCAAGCAGCCGCCGGTGCAGATTCTCGGTGCCTGCCAGTCGATTCCGTTCAATGTTGAAGTCATCGCCAACTTCCACCACGACGACATGACCGTGATGCCCGAGGCCAAGGGTGTCGCCAAGCGCTTGTGGGACATGACCGGCCTCGCGCCGTCGGACATGCAGGCGGCGATGCTCTATGACGCCTTCAGCCCGCACGTGCTGCTGCAGCTTGAAGCCTTCGGTTTCTGCAAGCCGGGCGAAGCGGCGGCGTTCGTCAAGGCCGGCGGCATGGCGATCGACGGCGCGATCCCGACCAACACGCATGGCGGTCTCGCCGGCGAAGCGTACATCCATGGCATGAACAGCATGGCCGAGGGCGTGCGCCAAGTGCGTGGGACGTCGGTGAATCAGGTCGGCAAGCCAGTGAACCATGTGCTGCTGTCGTCGGGCATGGCCGGTGCGGTGATCGGCAAGGCGTAAGGAAGCTTTTCTATTTGCCGTCATGCCCGCGAAGGCGGGCATCCAGGGTTAGAAGGCGTGCGCTCTCCGCCCTGGATTCCCGCTTTCGCGGGAATGACGGTTTGGATTTTCAGAGCGCGGCATGGACCCTATCCATCTCAAGTTAGATGCTGGTATCGCGCTCTCTGGCGAAACCTGCGTGCAGGTCGCCGCGAGCGTCTGGCTGCCGGCCGAGCCGCTCGCGGCGCCGGCGCTGCTGGTGTGCCTGCCCGGCGGCAACATGAACCGCCACTACTACGATTTGCAGCCTGACGATGGCGACGACAGCTTCTCGTTCGCCGCGCAGCTATGCGCGCGTGGCTTCATCGTCGCCGCGCTCGATCATCTCGGCCTCGGCGACAGCACGAAGCCGCAGGACGGCTGGCAGCTGACCGCCGAAGTGCTGGTTCAGGCCAATGCGAACGCGACGACGCAGCTGCTGACGCAACTGCGCAATGGCGAGCTGCGTGCCGACGTGCCGGCCGTGCCGGGGCTGCGCAGCATCGGCGTCGGTCACTCGATGGGCGCGATGCTGACCGTGCTGCAGCAGCACGCCGCGTCACAGCACGAAGCGATCGTCGTCCTCGGCTTCTCGACGCGCGGCCTGCCGGAGTACCTGCCGCCAGCGCTCAAGGAACTCGGCGATCCGGTCGCGGCGCGACCGCAACTGGTCGATGCCGCGCGCAAGATGTTCGGCAAACCGTATCCGGTGATCCACCGCGGCGGCGGAAACGGCGGTGCGGGCAACGGCGGCAACGCCGACCTATTCGGCAGCCGCAAGGCCGATCCGCGCGGCGTTGCCGCACTCAAGCGCGCGACCGACTGCGTGCTGCCGGTGCCGGCGGTGCTGTCGATGCTGCCGAACAATGTCGGCATGGAGGCGGCGACGATCCGCTGCCCGGTGTTCCTCGGCATCGGCGAACGCGACATGGTCGGGCCGACGCATCAGGTGCCGGCGGCGTTCCCGGCGAGCTTCGACGTGACGCTGCAGATCCTGCCGGAGACCGGGCACAGTCATTTTCTGTTTCCGGCCCGCACGGCGCTGTTCGATCGCTTGGCGCTGTGGGCGGAGACGGTGCTGGGCTGAGGTTAGTGCCGGTCTCTCGATACGCCTGCTTCGCAGGCACTCGAGACGAACGGAGTTTTGTTGAATCCGCCGCAAACCTAAAGGCCCGTTCGTCTCGAGTGCCGCGCGCAGCGCGGTGTATCGAGAGACCGCAGCGGACCTCTACCTCACCACACCTTGCAAGGCTTCTCCTTCACCATCGCCTGCCCCGCCTTGCAGCTGAACGCCGCCGCAAACTCAGGCATGTTCGGCATCAATCCATTGACGCGATAGCGCCCCGGCGAATGCGGGTTGGTGCGTGCACGCAGGCGCTGGTTTTCCGGCCGTTCGTTCTCGCAGGCCCATTGCGCATAGCCGACGAAGAAGCGCTGTGATGGCGTCAGGCCATCGACCGGCGCGAGGCGCTGGTTCATCGTCTCGGCTTGCCAGGCGATCCAGGCGAGCACGAGGCCGCCGAGGTCGGCGATGTCTTCGCCGGCGGTCAGTTCGCTGTTGATCTTGATGTCGTCGATCACCGTGTACTGCGCGTATTGATCGATGACGCATTGTGCGCGCTGCTCGAATGCGGCGCCGTCCTTCTTGCCCCACCAGTCGCGCAGATTGCCGCGCGCGTCGAACTGGCGGCCCTCGTCGTCGAAGCCATGCGTCAGCTCGTGGCCGATCGTTGCGCCGGTGTTGCCGTAGTTCGGCGCGGCGTCCATGCGCGCGTCGTACAGCGGCGGCTGCAGCACGCCGGCCGGGAAGTTGATGTCGTTCATCTGCGGGTCGTAGTAGGCGTTAACGGTCGGCGGCGTCATGCCCCATTCGCCGCGATCGACCGGCTTGCCGATCTTGTCGAGCTGCCGGCGGCTCTCGAAGACGTGGCCGCGCACGGCGTTGCCGGCGAAGTCGTCGCGCTCGATCGCCAGCGCGCCGTAGTCGCGCCAGCGGTCCGGATAGCCGATCTTGTTGACGGCCGTGTCGAGCTTCTCGATGGCCTTCTTCTTGGTCGGCGCGCTCATCCAATCGAGCTGGCCGATCTCCGCGCGCATCGCCTCGCTGATCTGCTGGGCCATCTTCTGCGTGCTTGCTTTGAGTTCCGGGCTGAAATTGCGTTCGACGAACTCGCGGCCGAGCGCTTCGCCGAGCTGGGTATCGGTCAGGTCGACACAGCGCTTCCAGCGCGGCGAGAGCTGCTGCGCGCCGCGCAGCGTCTGGCGGTAGAACGCGAAGTCGGCGTCGACGAAGGCCTTGGGCAGCAGCGCGGCGCGGTCGTTGACGAGATGCCAGCGCAGGTAGGCCTTCCAGTCGGCCAGCGGCGTGTCGGCGAGCAGGCCATCGAGCGCGCGCAAGTACGCCGGCTCGGCGACATTGAACTCCGCGAGCTGCGGACGGCTGAGTGCCTTCAGGTACGCCGCCCAGTCGAAATGCGGCGTCAGCTGCTGGAGTGCTTTGAGACCGAGCTTGTGCTTGAGCTGGTAAGGATCGCGGCGTTCGACGACGGTCAGCTGCGCCGCCGCCAGGCGCGTTTCGAGCTGCAGGACGCGGTCGGCATTGCGCCCCGCCGCCGCCTCCGCGCCGCCGAGCAGGCCGAGCATGCGCTGCACATGGTCGCGATAGGCGGCGCGCACGCCGATCGACTTGGCATCGGTATCGAAGTAGTCCGCGCGATCCGGCAGGCCGAGGCCGCCGCGGTCGATTGCGGCGATCATCCGCGTCGCGTCGTCGAGATCCTGGCTCGCGCCGAACGCGAACAGGAAGTCGTCGCCATCAGTGGCGAGGTGCAGCTCGGCGAGCAGGGCCGGGATTTGAGCAGTGGATTCGAGCGCAGCGATGCGATTCAGCAGGTCGAGCAGCGGCTCGACGCCGCGCGCTTCGATCGCCGCTTCGTCCATGCAGGCGGCGAAGTAATCGCCGAGCTTGCGGCGGTCGCCACTCGCGGCGCTGTCGCGGCTCATCGCGTCGAGCAGGCCCCACAGGTAGCGCTGGTTCTCCGCGTAGAGCTTGCCGTAGACGCTCCAGCCGTTCTCGTCGGCCGGTATCGGATTGCGCTGCATCCAGCCGCCGCAGGCGTACTGGTAGAAGTCCTCGCAGGCGTTCGCGGTCTGATCCATCGCGGCGAGATCGAGGCTCGGCGTGTACGGCAGCGCGGTCAGCGGCGTGTCGGTCTGCGCGGCGGCATGGCCGAGGATTAGCGACAGCGACGCGGCGAGGGCGGCGATCCGGAACGGGCGCATCGGGAACTCCGGCAGAACGATGGCGCAGTCTACTCCCGGATTTTGCCGCCTCGGCGCTTCAGCGCATCAGTTCGGCAGTCAGCGGCTGGGCGATGATCCACAAGCCGGACACGGTGAAGGCCATCATGATCGCCAGCATCGGCAGCTGGCTGAGCAGCGCCTGGCGCGGCGTGTCGAACACGCGCAGCGCGACGCGGTGGGCCAGCCAGATGCTGAGCAGATGGCCGGCGAGGATCAGGCCGACCTGGCTGTGCCAGACCCAGCCCATGTCCGGCAGAATCGGCGCGCGCAGTTTCCAGGCGGTGCCGAACAGGTTCCAGTTCCAGCCGAACGGGTCTGACGCGAGGCTGACGATCTTCAGGCCCTGGGTCAGGATCAGCGTCGAGTAGTGCGTGAGGTTGTAGACCAGCGCGATCGGCAGCAGCGTGCAGGCGAAGTCCAGCGCCAGCTCGCGCGTGCTGCGGCGGCTGCCGGCGAGCTGCCCGCCGAGCCACAGCAGGCTGCAGTAGAACGCGAAGTACAGCAGTGATGACGCAAGCAGCCACGCACTTTCCCAGATCCGGTAGACGTCGAGCGCATGCGCGAGCTGGCTGTACGGCTTGCCGCCCAGCGCGGCGGTGACGAGGCCGCTCGGGTCGCTCCAGAACCAGAACACCCAGCTCTGCGTCGCGCGCAGGCCGTCGAATGCGGTCGTCGACAGCATCGCGAGGATGAACAGCACGGTGCTGAGCTGCTGCGGGCGCTCGGTGAGCAGGCCGCTGAACGGCATGCGCCAGCGCAGCGTGCCGTGGGCGCCGACACGATCCGCCGGCCGGTAGTCGATCGGTGCGATCAGTGCGAGCAGACGCAGGAACACGCTGAACGCATCGCAGTGCTGGAACCAGGAACGCAGGCCGACGAGCCAGACGCCGCACAGCGACAGCAGCGTGTAGCCGAGCATTGCGACCGACAATGAGTGGGGCTTGCTGTTGCCGAACAGCTCGAAGCCGATGAACGTGAGATAGATCAGCAGCGCCGGCGTGTCGCCGAGTTGCTGCGGATAGCGGACGCGTCCGTCAGCGTAGCCGCGCCAGAGCTTGCCGATCCACTCGGCGAGCGCGCGCTGCGGGCCGAGCGCGGCGTAGAAGTTGCCGAACAGCGCGCTGAGATAACTGACGCCGAGCACGAAGTGCACCCAGAAGAACGTCATGTTGAAGTTGCGCTGCGGATCGCGGTTGCCGATCAGCCCGCTGACGATGCACAGCACGAGCAGCGCGACGCTGAAGATCTGCAAGGGCACGCGCAGGCGGCGCAGCCAGCGCAGGCCGGGATCGCTGCCTGATGCGATCGACGTGCTGACCGCAGGCGCCGGCGAGGTCGCAAACCACGCGGCGATCAGGAACGACAGCAGCAGCGCTGCCGATGCCGTCCAGGCGTAGAGCCAGAACGGCACCGGCAGGTTGTACAGGCGGCCGAAGCCATGGGCTGCGGCGCTGAGCGGCAGGCCAAGCAGCAGCGCACCTGTGCCGATCAAGCGATACCGCCGTAGGCTGGGATGGAGCGCAGCGAATCCCAGCGCAGTGCCGCCGCCAGCTGGGATTCGCTTCCGCTTCATCCCAGCCTACGGAAGGTTGCGGGCCGGCATCACGGCGGCGACGGCAAGGTCCGCGCCGACACCGACGCCCGCTCGGTCTGTTCCCACAGCTGCAGGAAGGTCTCGGCCGAGTTGAAGAACGCATCTGTCGCCTCGACGCCGCCCTCGATGCGGATTTCCTCGACGATATCCGCGGTCAGGCCGTAGTGCGCCATGCCTTCCTCGTCCATGTTCCAGGTCTTGCCGCCGGGGATGCTCAGCATCTCGACGGTGACCGGCTCGATGCCGGCCGCCGCGAACTGCGGACCCCAGCCTTCGCCCTGGAACAGCGTGAACGGATACTGGATCGGTTCGCTGTCGGCGCCGCGCGGGGTCGGCAGGTTGTGCAGGCCGTTGGAGTCGGCGCCGTAACCGATCGACAGCGGGCGGTCCGTGCCGCTCATTTCCCAGATCGGCTTGAGCTTCTCGAGGAAGCCGACGTAGTTCTTGCCGTTGGGCAGCGACGGGAAAATGATGCCGCCCTGCTGGACGATCTGCACCGCCTGCGCATTGCTGATGCCGCCGTGGCCGCCGTGGCCGGAGATCATCGGGTAATCCGGCGTGGTCTTCGCGCCTTCGTCGAGCATGTACTGCTTGCTCTTGATCTCGGCGTGGTCGATGTCGAGGATGAAGCCCTTCTTCATGATTTTGTCGATCGCGTACTTGCCGAGGTCGGTCACGGTGCGCGCATTGCACTGGCGGCCCGGGCCGTAGACCGGCAGCAAGCCGCCGGCGCTGGTGAAATCGGTGATCGCCTGCGTGATCGGATCGCTGAATTCGGTCAGCGCCGCGGTTTCCATCACCGCGCCGGCCTCGTAGAAATAAGTCGGGCCTTCGCCGCCGTCTTCGCAGGGATAGGTCTTCCAGAAGCCGCGTGTGTCGGTGAAGCCGACGTAGTTGAGGATCGAGCTGAAGATGCCGGTGCCGCCGAGCGCGCTGTCGACGTCGTGGTACGGGAACACCTGGCGGATGCCGAGCTCCCAGGCCTCGTCGATCTCGCGGTCGATGTCCTCGCGGGTGCAGTCGCTGGTCTCGCCGAGCGGATTGAACTGCACGCGGCAGTGGAACAGGTTGGAGAACTCCAGGCCCGGAATCACCGCGAGCTTGCCGTCGGCGATCACGCTGCGCGCCTGCGCCGGATCCTTGACGATGCGGAACCAGCCCTTGCCGGGGCCGCCTTCCTGCGCATCGACGTACTTCTCGATGTCGTACAGGTATTCGACCTGCTTGGTGCCGACGCCCATGTCGACGCAGTCCGCGGTCTTGTCGCCGACGGTCAGCTTGGCGATGTTGCACAGCGCCTCGATCGTCGTGCCGTGGATCGTCATCGTGCGCAGGCCGGCGCGGTAGGCGCGCTCGACCCAGCGGTAGTACATCTGCTGGTGCAGCTGCGAATCGCGCTTCGGCCAGTCGATGAACGACGGCCAGCCGACCGTGTCGTGGGTCTGCGTCGGATCGGTATCGAGGATGATGTTCTCGGCGCTGAGGATGCCCTCCGGACCGTGCATCGCGATGCAGTTGTCGAGCGCGACCGGCGCGCCGAAGCGGTTGATCGCCTGGCCGTAGAGCACGCCGCCGGCCGACGGCCCGCGGTCGCCGGTGCCATCCGACATGTCGGAGCCCATGCCCATGTGCGAATGCACCTCGGCAAATCCGATCACCGGCTGGCCGACCGCGGGGCCGCGATAGGTCTTGCCGATGCCGATCGGCATCTCCGGGTATTCGGTGCAGCCGGACGCGCTCTCGAAGCTGAGCAGGGCTGCGTTGCCGCCGAGCGCCAGCGTACCGTCAGTGCCGACCGACAGCGGCGAACCGAGCGCGGTTGCGGTGAAGGCGTTCTGGTCGCCGTCGACGGTCCAGTCGGCGCCGTCCTGCGGCGTTGCTTCGGCGGTCACGCTGCTGCCGCTGCCGGTCATCAGGCGCGCGTCGCGGCTGTAGAACAGATAGCGGCCGAGGCCGGCCGGCTTCATGAAGAACGGCTCGGCGCCGGCGGCGCTGTCGGTATTTGCGGCATAGCCGTCGCCGCTGCGCGCGATGTACGCGCTGCCGGCCTTGATCGCAAAGCAGCGATTGGCCATGTCGTAGCGCGACACGACCGCCGCGCTGGTGGGCGCCGGGGTCGGTGTGGGGTTGCTGCCGCCGTTGACGGCGCTGCTCGATCCGCAGCCGGCCAGCAGGCCGGCAACGCCCATCGCGGCCAGCAGGCCGCAGGCTGTCGTGATTCTCATGGTCTCCTCGCTCGTTCTGATCGGCCGGATCGAAAGTCCGGCTCGCGCCATTATCTCCCGGGGTCTTGCCGGGGGCGACGGGTAGCTTTGACCCACAGCGCAGTGGGCCTGCCCTCCTACAAGTGGACGGGGCAACATGCGCCGGGCTGGCCTAGAGTCGCCACCATGCCCGTACGCCGCTGGGCGGCATACTGGCGACCCTCAAGAATTTCGGAACGTTGGAGAAACCCATGGGACTGGCACTCAAGGCCGGCTCGCGCTTCAAGAGCGCGGTGTGTGATACGCAGGTGATGGTCGTCAAGGCCCCGGCCGGTGATTTCGATCTGCGCTGCGGCGGCGCCGAGATGGTCGGTGGCACGGCCACCGCGCCGGCCGGTCTGGCGCTGGACGAGGCGCAGGCCGCCGGCACGCTGATCGGCAAGCGCTACGTCAATGCCGACGAATCGATCGAACTGCTGTGCACCAAGGGTGGCAAGGGCTCGCTCGCGGTCAACGGCACCGCGCTCGAGGTCAAGCAGGCCAAGCAGCTGCCGTCCTCCGACTGATCACCCGGCTTCAGCGACTCGATAAGCGATGAACATCTCGACCATTCTCGACATGGCCGCCGAGGCCTTCGGCGACCGCATTGGCGTGGTCAACGCCGACGAGCGCTGGGACTACGCGACGATGCGCGCTGCCGCCCAGGCCGCCGCCGCGCACATCAAGGAAAGCGGCGCGCAGTACGTCGCGATGCTTGACGTGACGGGTCCGGCGGCGCCGATCGCGATCTTCGCGGCCGCCTATGCCGGCGTGCCGTATGTGCCGCTCAACTATCGCCTGACCAAGCCCGAGATCAACGAGCTGCTCGCGCGCGTGACGCCGGCCTTTGTGATCGTCGGTCCCGAGTACCGCAGCCTGATCGAGCCGAACGATGGGCTCAAGCTGATCGACACGACGGTGTTCGAGGCGCTGGAGCTGCAGGAGCGCGAGCCGCCGGTGCCGGAAGAGGACCCGCGCGCAATTGCCGTGCAGCTGTTTACCAGCGGCACGACCGGCAAGCCGAAGGCGGCGATCCTGCGCCACGAGAACCTGATGTCCTACATCATGGGCACGGTCGAGTTTGCGTCGGCCGACGAGAACGACGCGATCGTCGTCACCGTGCCGCCGTACCACATCGCCGGCATCTCGGCGGTGCTGAGCTCGACCTACGCCTGCCGGCGCATGGTGCAGCTCGAGAACTTTGACGCCGCCGCGTGGCTCAACGCAGTGCGCAGCGAATCGGTCAGCAACGCCTTCCTCGTGCCGACGATGCTGCAGCGCGTCGTCGATCATCTGGCGGCGAACGACGAAGCACCAAATCTGCCGGCGCTGCGCGCGCTCGCCTACGGCGGCGGCAAGATGCCGCTGACGACGATCGAGAAGGCGATGCAGCTGTTCCCGAGCGTCGACTTCACGAACGCCTACGGGCTGACGGAAACCAGCTCGACGGTCGCCGTGCTCGGGCCGGACGATCACCGCGCCGCCGCGGCCAGCAGCGATCCGGCGGTGCGCCGCCGCCTCGGCTCGGTCGGCAAGCCGGCTGCGGTCGAGATCGAAATCCGTGACGAGTCCGGCACCGTACTGGGCTCCGAAGAAGCCGGTCTGGTGTTCGTGCGCGGGCCGCAGGTGTCGGGCGAGTACCTGTCGCTGGGTTCGCAGCTCGATGCCGACGGCTGGTTCCCGACCAAGGATCGCGGCTTCCTCGATGCCGAGGGTTATCTGTTCCTCGACGGCCGTGCCGACGACGTCATCGTCCGCGGCGGCGAGAACATCTCGCCGGGCGAGATCGAGGAAGTGCTGCTCGCGCATCCGGCGGTCGCCGATTGCGCCTGCGTCGCGATGCCGGACGAGCAGTGGGGCGAAGCGGTTGCCGCTGCGATCGTGCTCAAGAGCGGCGCCAATGCCGCGATTGCCGAACTGCAGGAACTGGTCAAGGCCAAGCTGCGCTCCTCGCGCGTGCCGCAGCGCATCGTCTTCAAGGACGCGCTGCCGTACAACGAAACCGGCAAGGTGCTGCGGCGTGTGATCCGGCAGGAGTTTGTGTAAGTGCGCTCCCCGCAGGCCGCGCGCGCATTGCTGATGCTCGCCGCGGCCTGCATCGCCGCCTGCGGCAGCGACGACGAACCGACGAACAGTGGCGGTGGCGGCGCCGGTGGTGCCAGCACCGTGCCAGTACCCACCGTCAGCGGACCGATCGGCGATGCCGGCCTCTACGGTCATCCCTTGTGGGACAGCTGGTACAAGCTCAGCGACCTCGGCTACGTCGAGGAAGAGTTCTTCATCTCTGGCACCGCGAAGAATCACAGCGATCCGGCGCAGGCTGCGCCGTATACGACGCGCATCATCGTCCGCCGGCCTGCCGATGCGGCGCGCTTCAACGGTACCGTCGTGCTCGACTGGGTCAACGTCACCGCGCAGTTCGAGAACGCAGTCGACACGCTCGAAGCGCATGAGCTGCTTGAGCGCGACGGCTACGCCTACGTTCATGTCAGCGCGCAGTCCGCCGGCGTCTGCTGTCTGCCGCTGCTGACACCGAAGGCCTGGGACCCGGTGCGCTACGCCGCGCTCGATCATCCGGGCGACGACTACGCGTTCGAGATGTTTTCGCAGATCGCGCAGGCGTTCAAGAAACCACCCGAGGTCGATCCGATGGGCGGCCTGCCGGTGCGGCGCGTGATCGCCGTCGGACAGTCGCAGTCGGGCACGCGGCTGCGCGATTACCTGATCGAGGTGCAGCCGCAGGCACGCGTCATCGACGCGTTCCTCGTCCACGCCGACGGCAGCGGCGAGAAGCAGTATCCGGCTGACCCGGTCGTGCCGACGATCCAGCTGCTCAGCGAGCGCGAGGCCAGTCCTGACGCGCCGAACATCACGCGCAACTACCGGCTGTGGGAAATCGCCGGCGCTGCGCATCAGGATTTCTGGATCGGCACGCACCAGGTGCTTGCACAATCGTTGCGTGCGGTCGCGCACCTGCAGCGTGCCGGCGCCGCCGATGCCGAATTTCATGGCTACGCTGGCAACTACGGCGAGCATTTCGATCCGGGCCAGTACGTCTGCATCGTCGAAGGCACGCAGTTTCCGCTGCGCTATTCCGTGATGGCGGCGATCCACTATCTCGATCGCTGGCTGCGCAGCGGTGAAGAACCGCCGCAGGGCGAGCGCTTCCAGTTCGACGAGTCAGGAAAACTGGCGCGCGACGAGGATGGCAATGCGCTGGGCGGGATTCGCCTGCCGCCGATGACCGAGCCGGTCGCCAGCTATCGCTCCGATGTCTGTGATCTCGGTGGCATCACGATTCCGTTCGGCGCCGCGAAGCTGCAGCAGCGCTATCCGACGCATGCCGATTACTACTGCCGGATGAAGGCGGCGACGGCGGCGTCGGTGGCGGACGGCTTCATGCTGGAGCCGGAGGCGGTCGATCTGATGCAGCGGGTCGAGGGTGCGGCGAATCGCTGGAGTGAGGCGGGGGCGCGGAGCTGCGACTGAACTCTTACTCCCTCTCCCCTCAACGAGGGGAGAGGGTTGGGGTGAGGGGCCTGTCGGAAAAGAAGCGCGCGGTCTCAGCCCGCCCCTCACCCTAGCCCTCTCCCCGCAGGCGGGGAGAGGGAACTTCAGCTCTTCACCTCAAGGCATCAACACCACAGACCCCGTCGTCTTGCGCGCCTCCAGATCCCGATGCGCCTGCGCCGCCTCCGCCAACGGATAGCGATGATTGACCGCGATCTTCACGATCCCTTTCGCCACCACATCCATCACCGCCTGCGCCGACAGCTCCAGCTCGGCGCGCGTGCCGGTGTAGGCGAACAACGTCGGCCGCGTCAGGTAGATCGAACCCTTCTGCGACAGGATCAACGGTTCGATCGCCGGCACCGGTCCCGACGCATTGCCATAGGTAACGAGAAAGCCGCGCGGCCGCAGGCAGTCCATCGACGCCAGGAAAGTGTCCTTGCCGACGCCGTCGTAGACGACCTGCACGCCCTTGCCAGCGGTGATGTCCTTGACCCGCTTGACCCAGTCCTCGCTGCGATAGTCGATCGCGTGATCGGCGCCGAGCGCTTTCACCGTCGCGCATTTCTCCGCGCCGCCCGCGGTGCCGATCACTTTCGCGCCGAGATGCTTCAGCCACTGCACGGCGATCGAGCCGACGCCGCCGGCCGCAGCATGAAACAGCACCCAGTCGCCGGCCTTCACCTCGTAGGTGCGGCGGATCAGGTATTCGGCGGTCATGCCCTGCAGCATCATCGACGCGGCGGTGACATCGTTGATCGCGTCCGGAACCCGCACCGCCTTGTCGGCCGGCAGGTTGCGCCACTGCGCGTACGCGCCGAGCGGCCCGGTGCAGTAGGCGATGCGGTCGCCGATCTGGAGCGATGTCACCCCTTCGCCGAGCGCGCGGACCACGCCCGCGCCTTCCAGGCCGATCCCCGACGGCAGATTCACCGGATACAGGCCGCTGCGGTGATAGGTGTCGATGTAGTTCAGGCCGCAGGCCTTGTTCTCGATCGTGACCTCGCCGGGTGCCGGCGGCTTGAGCGGCACCGCCTGCCAGCGCAGCACCTCCGGGCCGCCGGCCTTGTCGAAGACAATCGCGTGGGTTTCGGACGGCAGATTCATGCGGATACTCCTGGCAAAGTCGAATACTATTCCGCGCATCATCCGCAACACGTCCGGAACCTGTCCATGTTCGTCATCGAAAAGACCGTCGAGATCAACGCGCCGGCCAGCATCGTCTGGGAAGTCATCAGCGATCTGAAGCGCTATCCGGAATGGAATCCGTTCTGCCTCAAGTGCGAATCGACGCTCCAGCCGGGCGATCCGATCGACATGACCGTCAAGCTGATGGCCAAGCCGCAGCAGCAGCGCGAGTGGATGCTGGAGTTCGACGAAGGCCGCCGTTTCGCGTACCAGATGAAGCCGGTGCCGGGCACGCTGTCGAGCTTCCGCTCGCACGACATCGAAGCGCTGACCCCGGTGCGTTCGCGCTACCGCTCGTACTTCTTCCTCAAGGGCTGGATGCGCCACATCGTGCTCGCTCTGTTCCGCTCCAAGCTTGAAGCCGGCTTCTCCGGCATGACCGACGCCGTCAAGGCGCGCGCGGAAAAGCTCTGGGCGCAGAGGCAGCCCAAGAAGTAAGCACATGAATGCCGCCGGCTACGCGCAGTCGCTGCTGGACGGGCTGCGTGCCACGCCGGCGCAGCCGCTGCACGCGCCTGACGAGCATCCGGCACTGAACTGGTCGCGCAGCGGCCTGATGGCGTTGACCGGCGAGGCCGATGGCCCGCCGCTGCTGTGTCCGGCGCCGCTCGGTCTCGCTGCCGACGGTGTGCTCGCGGCGCTCGCCTCGCTGGCTCCTCAACACGCACTTGATGGTCTGCGCGGCAGCGATCTGCTGACCGAGCGTGCGGCCTTGAGCGGTTTGCGGCGCAGCGGGGCGATTTCTCCAGGCGGAGCGTGCCGCATCCATGCAGCGAAGGACGGCGCGGTTGCGCTCAACCTTGCTCGCGACGACGATCGCGCGTTGCTGCCGGCCTTGTTCGAGGTCGATGCGGTCGCTGACGACGATGAGCTGGCCGCGCTGCTCGCAGGTGCGTCGATGCACGACAGCGTCGAGCGCGGTCGTCTGCTTGGCTTGCCGATCTGTCCGGTTGTGCCGCCTTCGTCGCGGTACACGCCGTGGTTCCAGTTGAGTGGCCCGGATCCGCTCGCCTCATCGATCGTCCCTCGTTCGTCGGCGCCGCTCGTCGTTGATCTCTCTTCACTGTGGGCCGGCCCGCTGTGCGGACACTTGCTGCAGCGCTGTGGCGCGCGGGTGATCAAGGTGGAGAGCACGACGCGACCGGACGGCGCGCGGCGCGGCGTTGCCGAGTTCTACGACCTGCTCAACGCCGGCAAGCGCAGCGTCGCGCTCGATCTGACTTCGGCGCAGGGCCGCGCGCAGCTGCTGGCGCTGATCCGGCGTGCCGACATCGTCGTCGAGGCGTCCCGTCCGCGAGCCTTGCAGCAGATGGGCGTTGACGCCGACGCGCTGCTGCGCGAGCGCAGCGGACTGACCTGGATCAGCCTCACCGGCTATGGCCGTGATGAGCCGCAGGCGAACTGGCTGGCCTACGGTGACGATGCTGGCGTCAACGCCGGCCTGAGCTGGTTGCTGGAGAAGACCAGCGGCCGTGCGTTGTTCGTTGGCGATGCGATTGCCGATCCGCTCACTGGCATTCACGCCGCGCTCGCGGCCTGGGCCAGCTGGCGGATGGGCGGCAGCCGGATGATGGCGCTCGCGCTCGTCGATGTGCTGCGCCACGTGATCGGTTACGAAGCGCCGCTCGATCTCGCCGGCTGGCGGGCACGCCACGCGGAATGGACGGCGCTCGCGCAAGCCGCAGGCGTACGCGCACCCGCTGCGCGCCTGCCGACGGCGAGCGCAGCGGTGCTCGGGGCGGACACGCAAGAGGTGCTGGCCGAATTGGGCATTGCATGCTGATTCGCGACGCGGAACTCGACGGCCGCATCCGCGCCGATGTCCGCATCCGCGACGGCCGCGTTGCCGAGATCGGTGCGGCGCTGTCGGCGGCACCTGACGAGGCGATCGTCGACGCACGCGGCGGCGCGCTGTTGCCGGGGCTGCACGACCACCACATTCATCTGCGTGCACTGGCGGCATCGCTCGCGTCAGTGCGCTGCGGGCCGCCGTACTGCAACGACGAAGCCTCGCTCGTCGCGACGCTGCGTGCCGCCCATGCGCGGCTTGTCCCGGGCACCTGGCTGCGCGGCATCGGCTATTACGAGTCGCTCGCCGGCGACATCGATCGCGACTGGCTCGACGCGGTCGTGCCGGACCGGCCGCTGCGCATCCAGCAGCGCAGCGGCCGGCTGTGGCTGCTGAATTCCGCGGCACTCGACGCAATCGCGCCGTCGCCGGACGCGCCGCTGGAGCGCAAGGCCGGGCGTTGGACCGGCCGGCTCTACGATGCCGACGACTGGCTGCGTGCGCGCACGCGGCAGGCGCCGCCGTCGCTGCACGACGCGAGCCGGCTGTTGGCCAGTTACGGCGTCACCGGCGTCACCGACACGACACATCACAACGACCGTGCGGCGTTGCAGGGCTTTGCCGACGCACAGGCCCGCGGTGAACTGCTGCAGACCGTTCGCGCGATGGGCGCGGCCTCGCTGGATGGCGACGACTCGCGCTGGCCGCGCGTGCAGCCCGGCGAGCACAAATTCCATCTGCACGAGCACGAACTGCCCGAGTTCGACACGCTGGTCGCCGCAATCCGCCGCAGTCATGAGCACAGTCGCGCGGTCGCTTTCCACTGCGTCACGCGCACCGACCTGACGTTCGCGCTGTCGGCGCTGCGCGAGGCTGGCCCGCAGCGCGGCGATCGCATCGAGCATGCGTCGATTGCGCCGCCGGAACTGGTCGCGGAGATTGCCGCGCTCAAGCTCATCGTCGTGACGCAGCCGAACTTCATCGCCGAACGCGGCGACGCCTATCTGCGCGATGTCGCCGCCGACGATCGGCCGTGGCTGTATCTCCTGCGCGGTTTCGTCGACGCCGGCGTGCCGCTGGCGCTGAGCACCGATGCGCCGTTCGGCGAGCCGGATCCCTGGGCGGCGATGCGCGCCGCGGTGGCGCGGCACACGCCCTCGGGCATGCCGGTGTCAGTGGAGGAATCCTTGCAGCCGGCAGAAGCGCTGCAGGGCTTTCTCGCGCCGCTGGCCGATCCGGCCGCGGCGCCACGCCGCGTTGCGGTCGGCGCGCCAGCCGACCTGTGTCTGCTGACGCACGGCACGCCGGCACGGCTCGATGAGCTGTCCGCCGAGCGCGTGCGCATGACGCTCGCGGCGGGACGCGTCGCCTACGCGGCGGCGCGGTAGCGGTAGCGTCCCAGCTTGCGCTTCAGCAGCTTCGCCGCAGTGGCCGATTTGACGTGCCACCAGCTGCGCAGGTTCTGCCAGGGCCATTGCGAAACCGGCACCAGCCGTTCGGCGAACCACTGACGCAGCGTCGCGGACGGCATGAACTCAGGTCCGACGACATTCCAGTCGACATTGCCGTAGCCGGTGAAGTGATTGGCCTTGTTCTCGGCGTGGATCACCATGATCCACAGGCGCCGCGGATCGTTCGCGATGACGTAGCGGCTGCGGTCGTTGGTCTTGATCCAGTGCGCATGCGCCTTCGAGAACACGACCTGCGGCTGCTCGTTGGCCTCGATCAGGCTGATGAACGGATTCGACAGGTGCTCGTTCTTGCCGATGCGCACCTGCGGCTTGATCTGCAGCGCGTAGCCCGCGGTGAAGTCGACGGCCTGGAATTTCTGGCCACTGAACTGGGCCTGCACCGCCGCGATGAAGTCGCGATGCAGCAGGTCGTCGTTGTCGACACGCGAGGTGATCACGTGCGTGCAGCCCTGCGCGTCCGCCTTGATGTGCTCGCGGATCGCGCTCAGGAAGGACGGCATGCCGTTGATGTACTCGATGCGGATGAACGCATGCGCACCGACCAGCGCCTGGATGCGCTCGCGGAAAACGTCCGCGGTGCTGATGTCCATGTAGATCAGCCACTGGAAGTTCTTCTGCGTCTGCGCAAGGACCGAGGCCAGGCAGTACTCGCGGAACAACTCGATGCGGTTGCTCATCCACTCGTCGCTGAGCACCGGCGGCGGGCGGCCGCGGTCTTGCGGCCAGGCCGCTTCGCTGAGATTGAAGCGGGTGATCAGGTAGTGCTTGAACGTGTGCATGAGTGCAGGGGATGAAGCCTTAGCGCGCCATGACCGGCATGCCGGTGAACCAGGGATGGCCCCACAGCAGCAGGCCGGTGACGAGCAGGCCGATCAGCGCGCCGATCGTCGTTTTCAGGCCGCCGACCGGCGCCGGCTTGACCCAGGCGCCGTCGCGGCGGTTGATGAAGATCACTTCCAGAACGGCCCAGGCCAGCAGGCCGCCGAACAGGATCACCGAGCGGGTTTCGCCATTGGACAGCAGATGCGCGACGGCCCACAGCTTGACGCCGGTCAGCTGCGGGTGGCGGATGAGGCGTTTGATGTCGGTCGGCATGCGCGCGCTGATGAACAGGATCACGGCGAAGGGCATCAGTGTCATCGTCGCGTGGCGCATGCCGGCCGGCGGCAGCCACAGCGCGGTCGGCAGGCTGGTTTTCCAGCCCCAGACGATCAGCACGAGCGCGGCGACCAGTGTCAATGAAAACAAGCCCTTGTAAGGGCCAAGGCCGATCTTGCCGACGACGCCGGCGCGCGCCTCGCGGCCGATCGATACGAAAAGATGGGTCGCAGCCCACAGAAACACGCCCAGGCTAAGCAAAATCATTTGATTCCCCTGATGATTTGACCGGCTCCAGCGCGCAGCATAACGGCTGCCGATGACCTGGGTTTTAATTTGTGAATGCCCATCACCTAAATGGAGTAGGACAGTCCGGGTCCGGACTAGCACCATGTCGCCATTCCGCCAAAGCTGGGGCATAGGGCCCTGTGCCGCGGCGCTCGTTTCGCAAGCCGAGGAGGGCTAGCCACAATGGGTACGATTGATCTCAAGCAGCTGCTGGAATCCCAGACCCTGGAACGCTGCCCGTTCCCGATTCCGGTCGGCTGGTTCTTCATCGACTATTCCGAGACGCTGAAGGCTGGCGAGATGCGCAATGTCTTCGTCTTCGACCAGGAGTGGGTGCTGTTCCGCACCGAGTCCGGCAAGCCGGGCATGACGGATCCCTACTGCCCGCACCTCGGCGCGCACATGGGCCACGGCGGCAAGGTTTGCGGCGAGCACCTGCGCTGCCCGTTCCACCACTGGGAGTACGACACCGCCGGCTGGTGCAAGAGCATTCCCTACGCCAAGCTGATGCCGCCGATCGCCAAGAAGCAGGCGATCCTGCGCGCGCTGCCGATGGTCGAGAAGTACGGAATGATGTGGGCCTGGTATCACCCGCAGTGCGAGCCGCCAAGCTTCGAGCTGCCGTACATCCCGGAGATCGAGGATGCGACCGGCTATGTCGGCACTCGCCGTGGTTCGTGGACCGCCGACACCTGCATCCAGGAGATCGCCGAGAACGGCCCTGACGTCGCGCACCTGAAGTTCCTGCACGGCTCGCCGATCATCCCGCCGGTCCAGACGACCTACGAAGGCCCGGTCATGAAGCTCGACATCGGTCAGGGCTACATCCAGGGTACGTCGTACGGCCCGGGCCTGAACGTCATGCGCTTCAACCAGCATGGCATCACCGCGACGATGATTTCGTATTCGGTGCCGATCGGCAAAGACAAGACGCAGATGAACATGTCGTTCCGCCACGTCGACCATCCGGCCGGTTCGCCGGAGCTGGCGGCGTCGAAGAAGGTCATCGATCACATGATCGGTGCGGCGGAAGGCGAAGAGAGCGCCGGCTTCGAGAGCGTCGACTTCATCGTCTGGAACAACAAGAAGTACCGCCCGAACCCGCTGCTGTGTGACGGCGACGGCCCGGTGCTGCAGTTCCGCAAGTGGTTCAAGCAGTTCTATCCGGGTCACGAAGACTCGAAGAAGATCTAAAAGAACAGGGCCGGCCGCCCGTCGTCATCGGACGACGGGCGAGCCTCCCGAACGGAGTCAAGGATGGCAGTGGTTCGCGTATGCGGCCGTGACGGCGCCTCGAAGGATCTGGAGGCAACGACCGGCAGCCAGCTGATGGATGCACTGCGCGATGCCGGTACCGGCATCGACGGCACCTGCGGCGGCATGATGTCCTGCGGTACCTGCCATGTGTATGTCGATCCGTCCTGGACCGACAAGTTGCCGCCGGTCAGCGAGGACGAACGCATGATGCTCGATGCGATCGCCGAGCTGGTCGAGGTCCGTCCCACGTCGCGACTCTCGTGCCAGATTCCGGTCAGCGACGCGATCGAAGGTTTGACGGTCGAGATTGCGCCGCCGGTGTGATGGCGATGCGATCCGGGAGCGAGGAATGACCGCATGAGCGTAAACCTGCAAGCTCTGGATCAGGATGTCGAAGGTCCTCTCAAGGTGGCCCGCGTCGGCCGCCCGCCGCGCGTCAACGCGCAGGCGATCATCGATGCCGCGATCGACATTGGTCTCGATGGCGTCACCCTCAAGCAAGTTGCCGACAAGCTCGGTGTCGCGGTGGCGACGCTGTATCGTCACGTCAGCAACCGCGATGAACTGGTGCGCCTCGCGGCGTTCCGCGTTGCCCTGCGTCGCCGCCTGCCGGAGCCGGAATCCGGTGTCAGCGTGCACTGGGCGGAAGTGGCGATCGGTTATGCCGAAAGCCTGTTCGATTCCTTCTCGCGCGAGCCTCAGCTGTTCTACGAGTTGATCAAGGGCCGCCTCGGTCCCGACGTCGAGGTCGATTTCCTCGAGCAGTTCATCGCGGCGCTGGCGCCGCATGGCTTCACTGCCAAGGACAGCATCCAGCTGCATCACGCCATCGCCATGCTCGCGATCGGCGCCGCCGCCGGCGCGATGGCCGTGGTCGCCGCCAGCGCCGACGGCAAACCGCTGCAGGCGAAGATGCGCCTGGCCTTCAACCAGCGCGACGAGAGTGAGCTGCCGCACCTGCGTGCCGCGCTCGACGATTACCTGCACATCAACCCCGATGGCTGGCGCCTCGCGCTGCGCGGGATGCTGACCGGCATTGCGGTGGAGCGTAAGGAAGTACTGCCGGCGGTGTTGAAGAATCTTTAAGGTCGGGACGGAATCAATTGACCTGTCATTCCTGCGAAAGCGGGAATCCAGGGAATACACCGCAGCGCTTTCCGCCCTGGATTCCCGCTTTCGCGGGAATGACGGAATAGAGTTGTAGAGCAGCCACTCAAACGAGGAGCCACTCATGACTGCAGCCCGCGTCGAGATCAACGCCCAGGTCTTCAATCCTTACTCGAAGGATTTCATCCGCAACCCCGATCCGGTCTGGCAGACCCTGATGCGCGATTACCCGATCGCCTGGCACAAGGATCTGCAGATGTGGCTGGTCAGCACGCATGCGCTGTGCGACCAGATCCTCAAGGACAATCGCTTCACGCCGAACTTCCGTGCCTGGGAGCTGGCACCGCCGCCCAAGCCCGAAGACCAGAAGAACGATTTCGACTTCGCGTTCGAGAAAGGCTTCTTCGCCGTCACCAACCTCGAACACCTGCGCCTGCGCAAGCTGACGCTGCCGGCGTTCTCGCGGCCGGTGATGAGCAAGATCGACGCCAAGATTCGCGATCTGGTTGCCGACTGCTTCGAGGCGATCGGCGACGCCGAAGAGTTCGATGCCTACGACGCGCTGGCGAGCAAGATTCCGGTGCGTTCCATCGCGCGCATGATCGGTGTGCCGACGAATACCGAGGACTTCTTCCACGACTTCGCGGTCAACGTCATCAAGTCGACCCGCATCAACCTCAGCGCCAAGGAGCGCGAGGCCTCGACCCAGGCGACGTTGCCGGGCTTCAAGTATTTCCGCGACGAGATCGCCAAGCGCCGCGCGCTGCCGGACCCCGGGGAGGACTTCCTCGGCCGTCTGGTCGGTGCCAGCGACAACGGCTCGTCGCTCGACGATTACGAGATCCTGTCGGTGGTCTTCGCGCTGATCACGGCGGGTTCCGACACGGCGACCGATCTGCACACCTTCGTGTTGCAGCAGCTGCTGAGCAACCCGGATCAGTACCGCTTGCTGCAGCAGCAGCCGGAGCTGATGGAGAACGCGATCATCGAGTGCCTGCGTTGCGGCTCGTTCGGCAAGATGCCGTTCTTCCGCTTCGCGACCGACGATATCGAGTTCGCCGGCCAGACGATCAAGAAGGGCCAGGCCATCGGCGTCAACATCCAGGCCGCCTGGCATGACCCGGTGAAATGGCCGGATCCGACCCGGCTCGACATCACGCGCAGGCTCGACGGCAATCTGGTGTTCGGCGCCGGCGCGCATTTCTGCATCGGCACCTATCTGGTGCGCGTGCAGGGCAGCCTGATGCTCAAGGAGTTCATGCAGCGGTTCCCGAACGCCACGCTTGCGGACGGCGACGGCCGCGTCGATTTCGAATGGACCCACCACAACGCCCGGCGCATCAACCGTCTGGTCATCCGCACTGGCGTCGAAGCCGCCCGCAAGGCGGCCTGAAGCCGGCTTCCCATCGCGCTTCAGCGGCGAGCCAGCCGCCGCGGCGTATTTCTTCCGTCACCATCCAAGCGAACAGCATGAAAAAGTGGATCTGCGTCATTTGCGGTTTCATCTACGACGAAGCCGCCGGCATGCCGGATCAGGGCATTGCGGCAGGGACGGCGTTTGCCGATCTGCCGGACGACTGGACCTGCCCGGAATGCGGGTCTCCGAAGGAATCCTTCGAGGTACACAACGACTGAAGGAACATTTCCGGCTAGTCGTTTTGGGTGAGGCGCCCGACCGGCCCGGGATTACCATGGGGTAATTGTCCGGGGAAGGGCGCCGCGAGCGCGCACGATGGTTCCGGTCATCGCCAATACGGGGTGAGACGGCACTGCGACGGCAACGGCGAGCAGAAATTGCGAGAACTACGAGGAGAGCAAGATGACGTTCAAAGTATTCATGGCTACAGCGGCACTGGTCGGCGGCATTGCCCTGCCGATGCAGGCAGCGGTCGCCAAGGTTTCCGCCGAGAAGGCCGCCGAGCTCGATGGCCCGAAGCTGACGTGCATGGGCGCCGAGCGCGCCGGCACTGCAACCGGCATTCCCGAGTATTCGGGCAAGTGGGTTGGCGAATGGCCCGGCATGACCAAGAAGTTCGGTTATGAACCCGGCCCGTACGCGGACGAAAAGCCGCTGTACACCGTCACCGCGCAGAACATGGCCGAGCATGCGGACAAGCTGACCGAAGGCCAGAAGGCCCTGCTCAAGCTGTATCCGAGCTCGTACAAGATGAACGTGTATCCGACGCATCGCGACTTCGGTTATCGCGACTGGGTCTGCGACACGGTCAAGAAGAATGCGGTGACCGCCGAAGTCGTCGACAACGGCCTGGGTACCACCGGCATCAGCGGCGCGATTCCGTATCCGTTCCCGCAGAGCGGCTCGGAAGCGATCTGGAACATCATCAATCCGCATCGCGCCCATACCGAAAAGGCGGTCTGCGATATTGCCGACGTCTATTCGAACGGCAGCATCGCCTGGGGCCGCAACAAGTTCATGACCCTCAACCCGGGCAATGATCCGAACAAGCGCGGCTCGTTCACCGAACCGAAAAACGCCTACTTCTACACCGGCTACCTGCTGCCGGAACGCGACAAGGGCTTCGTCGCGGTCGGCTACCAGCCGAACAACTTCAGCAAGGACGCCACGCAGTCCTGGCAGTACCAGCCGGGCATCCGCCGCGTCCGCCAGGCGCCGGAAGTCTGCTGTGACTACCCGGTGCCGCCGGCCGGTCTGCGCACGGTCGACGACGACTATGTCTTCAACGGCTCGCCGGAACGCTACACCTGGAAGCTGGTCGGCAAGAAGGAAATCCTGGTGCCTTACCACAACTTCAAGGTCAACGACCCGGCGCTCAAGTACAAGGATCTGATCAAGCCGAACACGATCAATCCCGACTACGTGCGCTATGAGCTGCACCGCGTCTGGATCGTCGAGGGTTATCTGAAGGACGGCATGCGCCACATCTACTCCAAGCGCCGCCTGTACGCCGACGAGGACACCTGGATGGCGCTGTGGGCCGACAACTACGACGCCCGCGGCGAGCTGTGGCGCGTGGCCTTCGTCAACTACTTCTACTCGCAGGAATCGGCCACCTTCCACCGCGGCGCTTCGATCTATCACGATCTGACCGCCAAGGCGTATGAAGCCGGTTATCTGGTCAACGAGCGCGGCGAAGACTGGTGGCGCATCAACACGCCGCTGACGCCGGCGATGTTCAGCCCGCAGGCCGCGGCCCGCGGCGGACATTAAAAAACTCTTCGAGTTGGAACAAACGGGGCGGCTTTGCCGCCCCGTACTTTTTAGGGGTGGGTCGCTGTGAAAAATGCATTCATTACCGGGGCGAATGTCGGTCAGGCCAACCTGCTGACCAAGGCTCTGCTGGAGCGTGGCTGGCGGGTGTTCGCCGGCGTGCTGCCGGGCGCGCCGACGGATCTGGTCAGCGGCGGCAAGCTGCTGGTCGTCGATCAGGATGTCTCGAATACCGAATCGGTCCGTAACAGCGCGCGCGTCGTCACCGAGGCGTTGAACGGCGAAGGTCTCGATCTGCTGATGAACGTCGCCGGCGTCGCCAATGTCGCGGTCGGCGTGCTGGAAGGTGTCGATCTACAGCAGGCCGAGCGTCTGTTCAACATCAACATGTTCGGCCAGCTGCGGGTGATCCAGAGCTTCCTGCCGCTACTGCGCAAGAACGCTCCGGGATCGCGCATCGCCAACTACAGTTCCGGTGCGATCATCGCCAATCCGATCGGCGCCGGCAGCTACAACATGACCAAGCACGCGATCCACGGCATGACGCTGACCCTGCGCCACGAACTGGCACCGCTCGGCATGCAGGTCACGTCGATCATTCCGGGTGGCGTGCTGACCGGCATGTCGGCCAACTCGCACAAGAACACCGAAGACAGCTGGAGCAAGCAGCCGGAGACGATGCGCAAGGTCTACGAGCCGCTGCGCAATGTCATGTGCAAGGTGCTGCCGGACATGCTCGAGAAAACCGGCAACACGCCGGAGCAGGCGCTCGCCGGTACCTTGGCCATCCTCGACAAGAAAAAGTGGGCGCCGATGGAGCTGCTCGGCAGCGACGTCAAACCGATGGGCGTGATGCGCCGCCTGCTGTCGGACGGCCAGCTGGAAACCGTGATCCGCAAGACCTTCAAGATTCCCGCCTACAAGCGATAGGACGATTCGATGAACGCTCAACTCAAGGAATTCAATCCGCTGCAGCCGCAGTTCGATCGCTGGTTGCTGAAGTCGCGCGAACTGGCGCTGACGAACGCCGAGCAGCGTGCCGACAAGATTCGCCGTCTGCTGGCCGCGATCCTCGCCGCACGCCCGGCGATCGTCGAAGCCGGGTACAAGGAACTGCGCGTCAACGAGACCGACATCGACGCGCAGCTGCTGATGCTCAAGGGCGAAGGCGATTTCATCGTCAAGAACCTCGCGAGCTGGATGGCGGATCAGCCGCTGCAGGGCACGCTGATGACGATCGGCAAGGAATGCTACGTGCGCTACGAGCCCAAGGGCATCGTGCTGCACCTGTCGACCTGGAACGCGCCGATCGCCGAAGCCTTCATCCTCGCCTACGGTGCGATCGCCGCAGGCTGCCCGTTCGTTCTCAAGCCGTCGGAGCTGGCGCCGCATTCGGCACAGGTCATCGCGGACATCGTCGCCAAGGTTTTCCAGGACGATGAGTTCGCGGTGTTCCAGGGCGCCGCCGAAGTGGCGACGGACCTGCTCAAGCTTCCGTTCAACCACATCTTCTACATCGGCGGCCACGGCGTCGGCCGTATCGTGCTGCGCGCGGCGGCCGAGCATTTCGCCTCCGTGACCCTGGAAATGGGCGGCAAGAATCCGGTCATCGTCGACGCCAGCGCCAACATCCCGGACGCCGGCCGCAAGATCGCCTGGGGCCGCGTCGCGAATGCCGGCCAGGTCTGCCTCGCGCCGGACTACGCGCTGGTCGACGAGCGCGTTGCCAAGCCGTTCATCGCGGAACTCGGCAAGGCGATGGTCGAGATGTACAACGCGGACGGCAAGGGTTACCAGAAGTCGGGCGATCTGCCGCGCATCGTCAATCGCCGCCACTTCGATCGCATCAAGCGCCTGCTCGACGATGCGGTCGCCAAGGGCGCGGTGGTCGAATCCGGCGGTCAGACCGATGCCGACGACCTGTTCATCGCGCCGACGATCCTGTCGAACGTCAGCGAAGACATGCTCATCATGAGCGAGGAAGTGTTCGGCCCGATCATCTGCATCGTGCCGTTCAAGAATCGCGAGGACGCGATCGCGACGATCCGCCGCCGCACCAAGCCGCTGGGCTCGTACATCTTCGCCAAGGACCGCGAGGCGATCGATTGGTATCTCGCGCGCACGACCTCCGGCAGCACGGTCGTCAACCACAACCTGATCCAGTCCGGCACCAACCCGCACCTGCCGTTCGGCGGCGTCAACGCCAGCGGCCAGGGCCGCCTGGGCGGACGCTTCACGTTCCTCGAATGCTCCAATGCGCGCGCGGTCGTCGAAGACCGTTATCCGGCCGGCGATCCGTACGTCAACTTCCCGCCGTACACGCCGGCGTACAAGAAGATGATCACGCAGTTCCTCGGCATGAAGTTCACGATGCCGGATGCGGTCGTCAACCTGTTCCACGGCATGGCCAAGGTCACCAGCGTCTTCAAGAAGAAGTAGCCCGCCGCTGGCGAGGACCGAAAGGCCACCGATCCGGTGGCCTTTTTTTGTGGCTGCCGCAAGCCGGCATGCCGCGTTCAGCTGGGGTTCGTCGAGCCGTCGCGACGATGCGGCATCGCAGCGAGGCTAGCGGTCCGTAGCGGCGACCCACATGACACCGGAGAGAACATGCGCACCCTGGCCACCCTCGGCGCCGCCTTGGCGCTCGCAGCACCCCTCGGCGCTTTTGCCGCCGGGCATCAGTCCCACCTCGACGCCTACTACATCCCGCGGAGCGATCTGAAGATTGAGCCGGATACCGTATTGCCGCTCGACTACGACGATAACGGCGACGGCTACGGCATCAAGGGCCAGTTCCAGGTCTCGCCGATGTTCTTCATTCACGGCGAATACCAGGCGATCGACTTCGACGAAGACGACGACACCGGAATTCTGAAGGACGATCTGAACACCTATCGCATCGGCGGCGGTTTCTTCGTGTCGGAATCGCAGCCGGTCTTCATCAAGGCCGAGTACATCGGCGTCGATCTCGGTGACGACGACGACGGCGACGATGAGATCGACGAGGACTACAACGGCTACGGCATCCACGCCGGCGCGCTGGGCCACATCGGCGATGCGCTGAGCCTCACCGCGAGCATCGGCTACATCAATCTCGACGGCACCTCGGGTTATGAGTATCTCGTCGGGGCCGGCTTCCAGTTCACCGACATGTTCGGCGTGTTTGCCGACTACCGCGGTACGCAGCTGGAACTCGACGATGGCGACGGCGACTTCGAGTTGGCGGACTTCAGGACCGGCGTGCGCCTGGTGTTCTGAGGAACCAGCGCTGCCGTCAACAAAAAGGCCACCGGAAAGGTGGCCTTTTTGCGTTGTTGAACCCGTTGCTTACTGCGTCTTCAACATGATGTTGACGAGCTTGCTCTTGAAGTTCGTGTACGGCGGGAACAGCAGCCGCGCCATCATGAAGCGGGTGCGGACCACCGCGCGCTCGTGCGAGAACGCGCGGAAGCCGTAGTGGCCATGCGCGCTGCCGATGCCGGAGTTGTTGACGCCGCCGAACGGCAGGTTGCCGTGCACATACTGGACGACACAGTGATTGATGCAGGTGCCGCCGGCGCTGGTGCGCTTGAGCGCCTTCTCGATGTTTGCTTCGTTCTTGCTCCAGATGTAGAGCGCGAGCGGCTTCTGTTCGGCGTTGATCGCATTGATCACCGCATCGAGATCGGTGTAGGCCATGACCGGCAGCAGCGGTCCGAAGATTTCTTCGCTCTGGATCTTGGCGTCGGCCGGGATGTTGTCGAGCAGCGTCGGCTGGATGAAGCACTCGTTCTCGTTGGCTTCGCCGCCGCAGAGGATGCGTGCGCCGCGGTCGCGGGCGTCGGTCAGCAGCGCGTTGATGCGCTTGGTGTGGCGCTGATTGACGACGCGCGCCAGATACGGTGAGCCCATCTGTTCCGCGGCGGTCTTGCCGTAGTTGGACTCGATGACGGCCACGCATTCCTTGACGAACGCATCCTTGACGCTGGCGTGGACGTAGACGTAGTCCGGCGCGATGCAGGTCTGGCCGTTGTTGGTGTACTTGCCCCACAGCAGGGTCTGCGCGGCGAGCTTGAGATCGGCGGTCTCGTCGATGATCGTCGGCGACTTGCCGCCGAGTTCGAGCGTGACGCTGGTCAGGTGCTTGGCGGCGGCGGCCATCACGACCTTGCCGACAGCCGGCGAGCCGGTGAAGAAGATGTGATCGAACGGCAGCGCGAGCAGCGCGGTGGAGACTTCGACGTCGCCTTCGAACAGCGCGACTTCATCGGCCGGGAAGATCTCCTTGATCATGCGCGCCATCAGCGCGGACAAGTGCGGCGTCATTTCCGACGGCTTGAGGATCGCGGTGTTGCCGGCGGCGATGCAGGACACCAGCGGCGAGAAGCACAGGTTGACGTTGTAGTTCCACGGCGAAACGATCAGGCAGCGGCCCTTCGGTTCGAACTGCACCCAGGACTTCAGGCCGATGGTCAGCGAGGTCGGCATCACGCCGGCCGGCTTCATCCACTTCTTCAGCTTGCGCATCGCGTGCTTGGCTTCGCCGATGACGGGCAGGATCTCGGCCAGATCGACTTCCGCCGGCGGCTTCTTGAAATCCTTGTACGCCGCTTCGTAGATCTGCTCGCGGTAGGCCATCACGACGTCGTGCAGCTTCTGGATCTTGGCGATGCGCTCTTTCGCCGTGGACGTACGCAGGCGCAGCGCGGTTTCGCGCTGCAGATCGAACACGCGCCGGATGTCGGCGGTGATGGAGTTGGCCGCAGGCGCCGCGCCGGGCAGATAAGAAACGGCGGTGTTCATGTTCAGCTCTCCTGAATATTCGGGCGGCGTGCCCTGTCTATCTGAGCTCCGGAGTATAGGCCGGGGGCGTTAAATGTGACACACCCGTCACGAATGCCTATGGGTAGGGCCTTTCCGCCCTCATCGCATTGGCAGAAGGGGCCGCCTGTGGTTTCATGCTGCCCAAACAAGAACTTATAAATTGCGATTGAGGAAAACCATGAAGCGCCTGAAACCGATGGATGCCGCCTGGCTGTATGTCGATACGGTCGACACGCCGATGCAGGTCGCATGCATGGCCATTTTCTCGATCCCGGATGACGCGCCGGAAGGCTTCCTGCGTTCGCTCGTTGCGCAGATGCGCTCGGTGCAGACCTTCGCTTCGCCGTTCAACCTGAAGCTGCACTCGCCCAAGGCCAAAGCCTTCGTGCCGGCCTGGGTCGAGGACTACAAGATCGATCTCGATTACCACCTGCGCCACTCCGCGCTGCCGGCGCCCGGCGGCGAACGCGAGCTGGGCATCCTGGTGTCGCGCCTGCATTCGCACCCGCTGGATTTCAACCGGCCGCTGTGGGAGATGCATGTCATCGAAGGCCTGGAACACAACCGCTTCGCGCTGTACTTGAAGATGCATCACTCGCTGGTCGATGGCGTCGGCGGCATGCGCATGCTGCAACGCATGCTGTCGGCCGATCCCAAGAGCATGTCGCTGTCGCCGCCGTGGGCCGTGGGTTCGGGTGCCGGGCGCCTGGGCAGCGGCAAGGGAGCCAAGACGCCCAGGGAGCAAATGCAGGTGCTGGCCGAAGCGGCGCGTGCGCAGTTCGAGATTGCGCCGACGGTGGCCAAGGCCCTGGGGCATGTCCTGCGCAACTCGGTGCGCTCGACCGATCCGGCGGAAGGCATGCCGTTCAGTGGCCCGCGTTCGGCGCTCAACGCCAAGGTCTCGGCGCAGCGTCGCTTTGCGACGCAGCACTACAGCCTCGAGCGCGTGCGTGCGGTGGCGAAGGCCGCCGATGTCAGCATCAACGATGTGTTTCTCGGACTCTGCGCTTCGGCGCTGCGCCGCTACCTGGTCGAGATCAACGCGCTGCCGGACAAGCCGCTGACCGCCGGCGTGCCGGTCTCGGTGCGCCCGGCCGACGATCAGAATGCCGGCAACGCAATCAGCTTCATCATCGCCAACCTCAATACGCACCTCGGCGATCCGCTGCAGCGCCTGCGTGCGATCCGCGAGTCGACGCAGATCGCCAAGGAACATCTGCAGGCGCTGCCCAAGGCCGGCATCGACAGCTACACGATGATCTACATGGCGCCGTTCATCCTGCAGCTGATCGCCGGACTCGGCGGCAGGCTCAAGCCGATGTTCAACGTGACGATCTCCAATGTGCCGGGGCCGGACCGCACGCTGTACTTCAATGGCGCGCGCATGGAGCAGATCTATCCGGTGTCGTTGCTGATGCACGGTCAGGCGCTCAACATCACCTCGGTCAGCTACGCCGGCCAGTTCAATATCGGCTTCACCGGTTGCCGCGACGCGCTGCCCAGCGTGCAGCGCATGGCGGTACACACCGGCGAGGCGCTGGAAGAACTCGAAGAGCTGCTCGGCATCGCCAAGCCGCGCGTGCCGGCAGCGGTGCCGGCAAAGAAGGCAGCGAAGAAAGCAGCCGGCAAGCGCAAGCGCGCATAGTTTCGTAGCCCGGATGCAATCCGGGATCTGCGCGCCCCCGAGCCAAAAGCCCCGGATTGCATCCGGGCTACGGCTTGTTCAATCCGCCGGCAGGATCGCGGGATTCCAGGCCACTTCCCAGAGGTGCTGGTCGGGATCCTGGAAGTAGCCGGCATAGCCGCCGTAGAAGGTTTCAGCGGCCGGCTTGGCGATGCGCGCACCGGCCGCGCGGGCCTGCGCCATGACTTCATCGACTTCGGCGCGTGAGCGCACGTTGTGGGCCAGCGAGATCGCGCCCGCGGTGGGAATTTTCACGCCGCTGTCATGCGCCAGACTCGCGCGCGGCCACAGGGCGAGCTTCAATCCACCGCTCAGTTCGATGAAAACGACCGCGCCGTGCTCGAATTCGGTGCCGACGATGCCAGGCGTCGGCAGGCCCAGTCCATCGCGGTAAAACCGCAACGCGCGTTCGAGATCGTCGACGGCGAGGGTGATCAGGGTGATGCGTGGTTTCATGGCTTCTGCATCCTCGAAGCGGAAGGCATGAAGTTTCCCGCTGCAAGCTGTCTGCAGCCTGATCCTCTGGGTTTCAGGAGCCCCAGAGATGCAGGCCGTACTTCCAGTAGCCCTGGACGTTGTTCAGGCGCGCGTCGACATCGGCCGGCATCGGCAGCACTTCGCCTTCGAGCAGCGGGATGAGGAACGGCGCCAGCGCCGCGCCGCCGCCACCGCTGATGACGATGGCGTCGAGATCCCAGTCGTCGGCCCACAGGCGGTTCACTTCCTGGGCGACGCGCGTCGCGAGCTGCTGGAAGGCCTGCTGGACGAAGCCGGTCAGGTCGTAGCGCTTGCCCTTGATCTTGATCGTGCCCTTGGATACGCCTTCATAGAGGCGATACAGCTCGATGGCGACGCCGCTCTTTTCCTGCAGCAGGTTGGCGATCGCGTTATAGGCGACCGCGATGCCGGAATCCGAGGACTGGCTGCCGCGTTCCGAATAGCGCGTCTTGTCGCTGATCGTGTAGTCGGCGGTGCGGAAGCCGACGTCGATGATGCCGATCTTCTCGCTGATGAAGCGCTGGCTCGCCGGCTTGCCGATGTCGTTGAGCATCAGGTTGAACATCGAACCGAACGGCTGCGGGATGACGCGCACGCGGTCGATGTTGATGACTTTCTCCTCGCGCTCGACGGTGCCCGGCTTGACGACGGTGATCGTGTGGCGGCCCTGCAGCAATGTCGCCAGTGGGTCCTTGTACTTGCGGAAGAAATTGACCGGCAGGCCGGTGACCAGACGCACCGGATCGCCGCTTTCGACGAAGGGCGTCAGCGCGGCAAGCGCGAGCGTCTTGGCGTACTGCGTCATGAACTGGCTTTGGTCCAGCGTGAATCCGCGGCCGCGCGACTGCTGCTCGGCGAGTTCACCGACGAAGTAGGACTGGTTGCCGATGCTGATGTGGCGCGGGAACTGCGGCACGCCCGGCAGCAGGCTTTCGCCGAACTGCGCTTCGTTGGCTTCGCCGACGACCGACTTGAAGACCTGAAACTGCTTGCCATCCGTGGCCTTGGTGTAACCGAAGCCGATATCCGTGCCGAGCACCTTCACGGTGGTCTCCCCTCTGAGTGCCAGTGATTGCCTGCGTCAGTGCCGACTTGGCCTGAGTCGGCGCAAGTTTCCAGCATGCGCCCGCAAAAAACAAAGCGCGCGGCTAGAAGAAGCCATCCAGCGTGGCGGCCGGATCGAGCTGCTGGACGTTGCGGCGCTCGACCAGATTGAGCACGGTGCCGGCCGGATCGACCAGCGTCAGCGACGGCTCGCCCTGGTTGTACGGGCGGATCGGCCCGAGTGGCGGAATATTGCGCCGCTGCAGTTCGGCATGCCAGGCGTTGACGTCATCGACCTCGACCACGAGGCTCAGGCCGCGGGTCTGCGTCGTGTGCGGGAATACCGGCAGCTGGCCATCCGGGTTGTGCTGGATGAAGCCCAGCTCGTGCTGCATGAAGCCCAGATGCAGGTACCAGGGATTGCGGAACATGACCTTGGCATCGAAGGCGGCGACATAAAAACGCTCGCAATCGTTCAGCGCGCTTGTCGTGATGACCGGATACCAGGCACTCATACCGAAGCCTGCGACAGATGGGCCAGGGCGGCGCCATGCTGTTCCCAGTTCTGGCCGTCGAAATCCTCGTACTCGACGCCGACGACCGTCGAGCGGTCGAGGCAGCGCAGGTTGACCGAGAAACCGTCCGGGTTCGAGCGCGGCACGTAGTAGGACTTGATGCCGCAGACCGAGCAGAACAGGTGGCGGGCGACGCCGGTGTTGAAGCGGTAGTCGCTGAGGCTTTCGGCGCCCTGGATCAGCTGGAAATCCGCTGCCGGGACGATCAGGTGTTCAAAGCCGGTCAGCTGGCACATCGAGCAGTTGCAGCGCTGGACCCGCAGCCGAGCCGGCGCCTGGACCTCGAAGCGGACCCGGCCGCAGTGACAGCCGCCGGTGTGGCGAATCTTTTGGGTGACGCCGTCCATCTCGTGCTGACCCCCGCCGTTTGCGGGATTTCCCGCAAAATCGTGCATCTATCGTGCGGTTCCGGGCCATTTGGCGCAAGCGATGCGATTACAATTCCGGCATGACTCTGCGATTCACCAAGATGCACGGCGCCGGCAATGATTTCGTCGTCATCGATGCCACCCGCGAGCCGTTCCGGCCGACGCCGGCACTGCTCGGGCGGCTGGCCGACCGCCGGTTTGGCGTCGGTTGCGACCAGGTCCTGGTGATCGAGCCGGCCTCGGCGCCGGATGTCGATTTCAACTACCGCATCTTCAATGCCGACGGCTCGGAATCCGGCCAGTGCGGCAACGGTTCGCGGGCGCTGGCGCGTTACGTGCGCGAGAACGGCCTGTCGGACAAGGACAGCATCCGCGTGCGCACCTCGACCTCGGTGCTCGAGCTGCGCCATGTCGGCGGCGAGCGTTACACCGTCAACATGGGCGCGCCGCGGCTGGCCGCGGCGGAAATCCCGTTTATGCCTGCGCAGGCGGGCACCGCCACGGCTTATGCGCTGACGCTGGAAGGCGGCGAAACCGTCGAGTTCGGCGTCGCCAACATGGGCAATCCGCATGCCGTGCTGCGGGTCGACGATGTCGACACCGCGCCGGTCGAGCGCCTCGGCCGGGCGCTGCAGGCGCATCCGGCGTTTCCGCAGAGCGTCAATGTCGGCTTCCTGCAGGTGCTCGCCGCGGATCGCGCGCGGCTGCGCGTTTACGAGCGCGGGGTCGGCGAGACCCTGGCCTGCGGCAGCGGCGCGTGCGCGGCGGCCGTTGTCGGCCAGCTGCAGGGACTGTTCGGCCAGCGGGTGGACATCGAGATGCGCGGCGGGATGCTGAGCATCGAGTGGCAGGGGGCGGGTGCGCCGGTATTGATGACCGGGCCTGCGGTTAGTGTATTTACTGGGGAAATCGAGTGGCCGAACTGACCGCGACCAAGGATGACGCGAAGGATGAATTGCCGGCGCCCAAGCTCAATGAGCGCGAGGTCGTGGCCTATCTGCGCCATTCGCCGGATTTTCTGACCCGCCACCCGGAGCTGCTCGATGCGATCGAACTGCGCCACAAGGCCGGTTCGGCGGTCTCGCTGATCGAAAAGCAGGTCGACCTGCTGCGGGCCAAGAACCAGCGCCTGGAAAGCCGGCTCGAGCGGCTGATCGAGACCGCCCGCGAGAACGAACACCGTGCCGAGAACGTCCTCAAGCTGGCGCGTACGCTGATCCGCGCGCCGTCGCTGGCGGCGGTGGCGGCCGGCCTCGCCAAATGCATGCGCGAGGATTTCGGCATCGAGGAAGTCTTCATCGGCGTCTCGGCGGCGCAGTTCAAGCGCCACGACATCCCGGGGGTCGTTTCAGTCGAGCCGGACGGCAAGATTGCCCGTGGCTTCGAGAACTTCTTCCGCACCCGCCTGATCGAGTGCGGGCCGATGGCTGAAGACAAGACGCTGCTGCTGTTTCCCAAGCAGGAAAAGCCGGTGCTGTCGGTGGCGATCGTGCCGCTGGAGAAGGAGCGCAGCCTCGGCATGCTGGCGCTGGGCAGCAGCGACGCGGAGCGTTTCCAGCCCCGGCAGGGCAAGCTGTTCCTCGAGCTGACGGCGGATATGGTCGCGGCCGCGGTACGCGCCCGCATCTGATGAGGAAGGCCCCGGCAGCGGCCGCAGCGGAGCCGGAACCGCCGGCCTTCCTGCCGCCGCTGATCGACGAGTACGTCGAGCTGCTGCGCCATCACAAGCGTTACTCGCCGAATACCTGCGACGCCACGCGGCGCGATCTGGGCACGTTTGGCCGCTATTGCGCGCAAGCCCGCATCAGCGCGCTGAACCAGATCGATCTGCATACGGTGCGCGGCTTCGTCGCCTCGCGGAACCGCGCCGGCAGTCAGCCGGCCAGCCTGCAGCGCTACCTGTCGACCTTGCGCGGATTCTTCAAGCACCAGCTGCGCGAGGACCGGGTCGTCGCCAATCCGGCGCAGACCGTGCGGGCGCCCAAGCTGCGGCGCAAGCTGCCGGGCGTCATCGGCGCCGACGTGCTCAATGCGGCGCTGAACCAGCCGCCGGAAGACGGCCTGATGTCGCGCGACCAGTGCATGGTCGAGCTGTTCTACTCGACCGGCCTGCGACTTGCCGAACTGCAGGGCCTCGATGCCGCCGATGTCAGCGGCGGGCAGAGCGAGATCACGATCACCGGCAAGGGCCGCAAGCAGCGCATCGTCATGATCGGCGCCCCGGCGCGGGCCGCACTGGACCGCTGGCTGGCGCAGCGCGGCGACTACGCTGCGGCTGACGAGCCGGCGCTGTTCGTTTCGACCCGCGGCGGCCGCCTGTCGCGCGGGACGATCGGCAGCCGGCTCAAGGAATGGGCGCAGCGCGTCGGCCTGGGCGTGCATCTGCATCCGCACCGGCTGCGCCATTCGTTCGCGACCCACGTGCTGGAGTCCAGCGGCGATCTGCGCGCGGTACAGGAATTGCTGGGCCATGCCCATCTGTCGACGACGCAGATCTACACCCATCTCGACTGGAAGCGACTGGCCGCGGTTTATGACGAGGCGCATCCGCGGGCCAAGCGGCGGGAAGAGGGCTGAGCTTGCGTTGTGCAAGAAACTTACTAGCGCATTTATGTTGAGCAACCAGTAATATCGCGACCGCCGCCCGAAACGGGCGGGCGCTACAGTGTTTTCCCCGGAGTGTGTTTTGACGAATCGTTTGATGGCCGCCGCAATCAAGCCGGCCCTGGCCGCGGTTTTGGTGCTGAGCCTGGGGCTGACGGCCTGCAACCGGCCCGCTCCGGAAGACTCCAGCACCAGCGTGCCTTCCGACATGGCCGCACCGACCGCGGCGCCGGTGCCCTCGTCGGTCGAAGCGGCCGCCGACAGCGCGGCCATTCCCGAGATCTGCACCCAGGACTGCGGCGACGGCGTCGTCGCGACGATCCAGTGCACCGACGGCCAGACCCCGATCTGCGACTGCAATGCCGAGCCCAAGGCGCATTGCGCCAGCCCGGCGGCCCCGGCACCGGCCGAGACCGGCACCCCGTAAATCCCGCTGCCTGGCGGGTCCGGAAAAGGGCGCCTCGGGCGTCCTTTTTTGTGGCCGATCGGCTTGAATTGGCGCGCCCAAGGCCCCACCTGAGACAGCAGTAGCGGTGCCCAGGCGCCGCCCTCCTCAGCAAGGAAAAGGCACCCCATGAAGCAATTCGACGGCACGACAATCCTGTGCGTGCGGCGCGGCAATCAGGTCGCGATGTGCGGCGACGGCCAGGTCTCCCTCGACAAGACCCGCATCAAGGGCAACGCGCGCAAGGTGCGCCGGCTCTACAACGACAAGGTCATCGCCGGCTTTGCCGGCGGCACGGCGGATGCGTTTACGCTGTTCGAGCGGTTTGAAGGCAAGCTCGAAAAGCATGGCGGTCAGCTGGTGCGCGCCGCGGTCGAAATGGCCAAGGACTGGCGCACCGATCGCTATCTGCGCCGGCTCGAGGCATTGCTGCTGGTCGCCGACCGCGAAGCGTCGTTGATGGTCACCGGCAATGGCGATGTCATGGAGCCCGAGGCGCACGGCGTGCTGGCGATCGGCTCCGGCGGCTCGTTCGCGCAGGCCGCGGCTCGCGCGCTGGTCGAGAACACCGACATGGACGCGCGGACGATTGCCGAGAAGTCGCTGCACATCGCCGCCGACATCTGCATCTACACCAATCACAGCCTGACGCTGGAAACGATCGAATTCTGAGCATGAGCACCGCAAGCCCAAGCAATGCCGAGCAGTCCAAGGTCACGATGACGCCGCGTGAAATCGTCGGCGAGCTCGATCGCCACATCGTCGGTCAGGCCGCCGCCAAGCGCGCGGTCGCGATCGCGCTGCGCAATCGCTGGCGCCGCATGCAGATCGACGGCCAGATCCGCACCGAGATCCATCCGAAGAACATCCTGATGATCGGCCCGACCGGCGTCGGCAAGACCGAGATCGCGCGACGTCTGGCGAAGCTTGCCAACGCGCCGTTCGTCAAGGTCGAAGCGACCAAGTTCACCGAGGTCGGCTATGTCGGCAAGGACGTCGACACCATCATCCGCGACCTGATCGAGGTCTCGGTCAAGCTCACCCGCGAGCAGGCGACGCGCACGGTGCGCAGCCGCGCCGAACTGGCCGCCGAGGAGCGCGTGCTCGATGTGCTGTTGCCGCCGCCGAAGGATTTCGGCGAAGCCAGCACCCAGCGTCAGAGCGAGACCGGCGCCGCGCGGCAGGTGTTCCGCAAGCAGCTGCGCGAGGGCAAGCTCGACGACAAGGAAATCGAGCTCAAGCTGGCGCAGCCGAACGCCAAGATGGAGCTGATGGGGCCGCCGGGCATGGAAGAAATGACCCAGCAGCTGCAGAGCATGTTCGCCAACATGGGGCAGGGTCAGGCCAAGACCCGCAAGCTCAAGATTCGCGATGCGCTGAACCAGCTGACCGACGAGGAAGCCGCCAAGCTGGTCGACGAGGATGCGATCCGCACCGAAGCGCTGCGCAATGCCGAGGAAAACGGCATCGTCTTCATCGATGAGCTCGACAAGGTCTGCAAGCGCGGCGAATACGCCGGCGCGGATGTCTCGCGCGAAGGCGTTCAGCGCGACCTGCTGCCGCTGATCGAAGGCTGTACGGTCAGCACCAAGTACGGCACGGTCAAGACAGATCATGTGCTGTTCATTGCGTCCGGCGCCTTCCATCTGGCCAAGCCGTCCGACCTGATCCCGGAGCTGCAGGGTCGCCTGCCGATCCGCGTCGAACTCGACGCGTTGAAGGCCGACGACTTCCTGCGCATCCTCAGCGAACCGAACTACTCGCTGACCGAACAGTATCGCGCGCTGATGCAGACCGAGCAGGTCGAGGTTTCGTTTGCCGATGACGGCCTCAAGCGCATCGCCGAGATCGCCTGGCAGGTCAACGAGCGCACCGAGAACATCGGCGCGCGGCGGCTGCATACGGTCATGGAGCGGCTGATGGAGGACGTTGCCTTTGACGCGCCGGACCGTTCCGGCACGACGCTGAGCATCGATGCCGAGTACGTCAACAAGAAATTGTCGGCGCTGGCCGGCGACGACGACCTCAGCCGCTATATCCTGTAACGATGAACCACGCCGCACCGACCTCGATCCATCTGCACCGCAAGTCCCGCCTGCTTGAGCTCGGCTGGGCCGACGGCACTCGCTATGAACTGAGCTGCGAGTACCTGCGGGTGTTCTCGCCCAGTGCCGAAGTGCGCGGCCATGGCCAGCTGGAGCCGACGCTGGTCGGCGGCAAGCGCGAGGTCAACATCACGCAGATCGTCCCGGTGGGCCGTTATGCGGTACGCCTGGTCTTCGACGACGGCCACGACACCGGCCTGTACTCCTGGGACGTGTTCCGCGAACTGGGCGAAAAGTACGAGCCCCAGTGGACGCGTTATCTGAGCCGCCTCGAAGAACACGGCATGACCCGCGACAGCACGATCACCAAGCTCAGCGCGCTGCCGCCGGCGCCGAAGAAGTGGACTCCAGGCACGCATTGAGCCCGGCAACGTACGTAGCCCGGGTGAAACCCGGGGATTAAGGGCTCGCAGCAGCGCAAATCTCGGGTTGCACCCGGGCTACAATGATCGTCTCAACCGCTGGCGATCCCATGTCCGAGCAGAAACCAGACCAACCCGGCACGACCCATTTCGGCTACCAGCAGGTGCCGGTCGGGGAGAAGCAGAAGCGCGTGGCCGGCGTGTTCACCTCGGTGGCGCGCAACTACGACGTCATGAACGACCTGATGTCGATGGGCATCCATCGACTGTGGAAGCGCTTCGTCATCGATCTGGCCGGCGTGCGCAGCGGCGAGCGTGTGCTCGACGTGGCTGGCGGCACCGGCGACCTGACCCGCGAGTTCGCCCGCGCAGTCGGTCCGAACGGTCTGGCGGTGTTGTCCGACATCAACGCGGCAATGCTCGGCGAAGGCCGCAGCCGTCTGCTCGACAAGGGCGTCATCGGCGTGCCACTCGCGCAGGCCAATGCCGAGAAGCTGCCGTTCGCCGAAGGCACGTTCGACTGCATCACGATCGGTTTCGGTCTGCGCAATGTCACCGACAAGGACGCCGCGCTGCGTTCGATGACGCGCTGCCTCAAGCCCGGTGGGCGCCTGCTGGTGCTGGAATTCTCCAAGCCGCTGTTCGAGCCGCTGTCCAAGGTCTACGACCAATACTCCTTCAAGCTGCTGCCGCTGATGGGCCGCTTGGTCGCGAACGATGAGGAGTCGTACCGCTACCTCGCGGAGTCGATCCGCATGCATCCGGACCAGGCCACGCTCAAGGGCATGATGGAGAACGCCGGGCTGTCGCGCGTGCAGGTCTACAACCTCACCGGCGGCATCGTTGCCGTGCATCGCGGGTTCCGTCTGTGAGTGCACCGGCGTTGCTGTGCGGCGCGGTCGAGGTCGCGCTGAATCGTTTCCTCGCGCTGGAAGACAGCGCGCTCAAGGAATGCGCGCAGCTGAGTCCGCGCGTCATCGAGCTGCGCACGCAGGCGCCGGACTGGTCGTTCTTCATCGAGTTTCACGGCGGCGGCGTGCGCGTTGCGCCCGAGTGCGATCGCGCGGCCGAAGTCCGCGTCAGCGGACGCATGAGCAATCTGATGAAGCTGGCCTGGACCGTCGCCCAGAGCGGCGGCGATACCGGCGTGCCGCAGGGATTGCAGGTCGATGGCGATGTCGAGCTGCTGCTGCGCTTCAATCGTCTGCTCGCGCGCATCGGCTTCGATCCGGAAGAGTTTGCCGCAAGGATCGTCGGCGACGCGGCCGGGCATCGTCTGACGCAAGGTCTGCGCGGACTGCTGAGCTGGGGCCAGCGCACGGTCAGCACGTTGGGCCTGGATTCCGCCGAATACCTGCGCGAAGAAACCCGCGATCTCGCGCGTGGCGTCGACGCCGAGGAATGGGCCGAATCGGTCGACCGCCTGCGTGACGACGTGGCGCGCTTCGAAGTGCGCCTGCAGCGTCTGGAACGGCAGGTGCAGGCATGAGTGCCAATCATCTGAGCCTGTCGCGTCTGCGTCGCGTCTGGCAGATTCGCGGCGTCGTCAATCGTTACGGGCTGCGCGAGTTTTTAGACCCGAAGAAAGCCGGCAGTGATCCGCGCCCGCGCGGCGAGCGTCTGCGCCTGGCGTTGCAGGATCTCGGGCCGGTGTTCGTCAAGTTCGGCCAGGCCCTGTCGACGCGGCCTGATCTGGTGCCGCCGGACATCGCGCTGGAGCTGACAAAGCTGCAGGATCAGGTGGCGCCGTTCGACGGCGCCGTCGCGCAGGCGATCATCGAGCAGGAACTGGAACGGCCGATCGCAGCCATGTTCAGCGAATTCGATCCGGTGCCGCTGGCGTCCGCATCGGTCGCGCAGGTGCACACCGCGCGGCTGCTGCCGGCGGAGGACGGTACGCCGGGGCTCGAGGTCGTCGTCAAGGTGCTGCGCCCTGGCGTCGAGGCGGTCATGCAGGGCGACATCGAACTGCTGCACACGCTCGCCGCGCTGGCCGAGCGCTTCTCCGCGGTTGCGCGCCGCCTGCGTCCGCGCGAGGTCGTTGCCGAGTACGAGAAGGTGCTGCTCGACGAACTGGATCTGATGCGCGAGGGTGCCAACTGCGCGCTGCTGCGCCGCAACTGGCTCGGTTCGGAACTGATCTATCACCCGCTGGTGTACTGGGACTTCACGCGCACGCGCGTGCTGGTCATGGAGCGCATCCGCGGCATCTCGATCCGCGAGCTGGGACATCTGCGCGAGCTGGGCGTGGACTTCGAAGTGCTGTCCGAACGCGGCGTCGAGATCTTTTTCCAGCAGACCTTCCGCGACAATTTCTTCCACGCCGACATGCATCCCGGCAACATCTTCGTGGATGCCAGCAATCCTTTGAGGCCGAGCTACATGGCGGTGGATTTCGGCATCGTCGGCCAGCTGACGCCGTCCGATCAGCGCTATCTCGCCGAGAACTTCTACGCTTTCTTCCATCGCGACTACCGGCGCATTGCCGAGCTGCATGTGGAGAGCGAGTGGATTCCGGCAGACACCCGCGTCGAGGAATTCGAGGCGGCGATCCGCACGGTCTGCGAGCCGATCTTCCAGCGTCCGCTGCGGGAGATTTCCTTCGGTTTCTTCCTCGTGCGCCTGTTCCAGATCGCGCGACGCTTCAACTACCAGGTGCAGCCGCAGCTGGTGTTGCTGCAGAAGACCTTGTTGCAGATCGAGGGCCTGGGGCGCCAGCTCAATCCGGATCTCGATCTGTGGAAGACCGCCAAGCCGATCATGGAAGACTGGATGAAGCGGCGCCTGAGCCCGGCCGCGGCGCTGGAGCGCATGCGCGCGAATCTTCCGACCATGGCAGACGCGCTGCCGCAGCTCGCGCAGCATCTGCTGCGCCAGGCCGCGCAGGGTGAAAAAGGCGGTGCGGTCAATCGCCGCGATCTGGCCGTGCTGCGCGAGGAGATGCGAGTCAATGCGCAGCGGCAGCTGCGCATGACGGCTGCCGCAGCGCTCGCGTTCTGCGCGGCGCTGGTCTATGTGGCCGGCAAGGGTTGGAGCGTGGGCGGTGCGCCGGTGCTGAGCCTGGCGCTCGCCGCCGGTGCTGTCGCGCTGGGTTTCAGTTCACTGTCGAAACGTTGAGCGCGGCCGGCGGCCGCGGCGTCGACGACTGAGCCGCCGCAGGTTCCGCAGCCGCGGGCATTGCCGCAGGTGCCAGTGAAGTTGCCAGACGCAGGCTGACCGGCTGGATCAGCAGGCGCTGCTCGGTGCGACGGATCAGCTGCGACGGTGTGACCAGCTCGACACCGAGCGAAGCCAGCTTCGGCAGCATCTCGCGCAATACCTGCAGGGTTTCCGGATACGGATGGCCGATCGCCAGCGCGCCGCCGGTCTGATGCGCCATGCGCACCAGTTTCATGAACTGCCCGCGCGAAATCTCGACACCGCGCTCGTGGTCGAGAAAAACCTTGCGCCGCGTTGCCGGAATTCCGTAAGCGCGCGCCATCGGATAGGCGACGCTGCTGCCGCTGGTCATGCTGTCGACGAAGAAGCGGATGCCGTGCGCCGACAGCTCACGCATCAGCCAATGCATCGTGCCGCGGCTGGAGGTGGTCAGGCTGCCCTGGTGGTTGTTGACGCCGCTGACATAGGGCACCGAGGCCAGGTAACGCTGGAGCTGGCTGTTGCGGCTCGCCACCGGTAGCTGCGACGAAATCGCCAGCGGGTGGCCATGGCCGCCAACCGGTTCCATCGGCAGATGCAGCAGGATTTCCTTGCCGCTGCGGTGCGCCTGCGTTGCCAGATGTCGCGTGTGCGGCGACTCCGGCAGAAAGGCGCAGGCGATGGCTGCCGGTAGCGCGACGACGGCTTCCCCTTCCTGCAGTCGATCGCCGAGATCGTCGATGACGATGCTGATCGGCACCATGGTCGCCGTGGTGGCCACCTCCGCCGCGACTGCGGCGGTGGTGGTCATCATCAGCGCCAGCACTCCCCCCGAGAGCTGGCGCCACATCGTCAGTTACTGGCCGCCGCTTTCAAGATGACCATGCCCTTGAGCAGGTTGGCCGCTTCATAGAGCGCGTAATCGTTCTTCGCCAGCTCGTTGGCTTCCTTGGCGATCTTCTCGGCTTCGGCACGCTTCTTGATCAGCTCGTCCTTGTGCGCGGCGTCGCCGTTCTCGTTGGCGAGACTCTTGGCCAGATCGGCTTCCGAAATCGGCTCGAACAGATCCTCTTCCTTGCCGTCTTCGTTGGTCGCGATGCGCAGCGGACGGATCGCGATATCCGGCTCGATGCCTTCGGCCTGGATCGAACGGCCGCTCGGCGTGTAGTAGCGCGCCGTGGTGATCTTGATCGCGCCGTCGTTCGACAGCGGCAGGATGGTCTGCACCGAACCCTTGCCGAAGCTGCGGCTGCCGACCAGCACCGCGCGGTGCTGATCCTGCAGCGCTCCGGCGACGATTTCCGAGGCCGAGGCGGAGCCGGCGTTGATCATGACGACCATCGGCTTGCCTTCGAGGATGTCGCCCGAGGTTGCGTCGAATTCGCGGCTGCCCGCGCCGTCGCGGCCGCGGATGCTGACGATCGTGCCCTTCTCGAGGAAGCTGTCGCTGACGCGCACCGCGGCATCGAGCACGCCGCCCGGGTTGTTGCGCAGGTCGAGCACCAGGCCTTTGAACTTGCCCTTGGATTCGCTCTGCAGGCGTTCGAGTTCCTTAACCAGAGCCGGCCCGGTGGCGGTCGTGAAGCTGGAGATGCGCAGGTAACCGATGCCCGGCTCGAGCAGGCGGCCGCGCACGCTGGCGACCTTGATCACGGCGCGTTCGAGCTTGAGTACCTTGGGAGCCGGCTCGCCTTCGCGGACCAGGGTGATTTCGATCTTGGTGCCCGGATCGCCGCGCATCTTGTCGACCGCGTCGCTGAGGGTCAGGCCCTTCACCGGCGTGTCGTCGATTTTGATGATCAGATCGCCGGCCATGACGCCGGCCTTGGCGGCGGGCGTGTCGTCGATCGGCGAGACGACTTTGACGAAGCCGTCCTGCATCTGCACTTCAATGCCCAGACCGCCGAACTTGCCGGTGGTGGCGATGTTCATGTCCTTGAACTCTTCCTTGTCGAGGAAGGACGAGTGCGGATCGAGCCCGGACAACATGCCGCGCACGGCGTTCTCGAGCAGGGTCTTGTCGTCGACCGGCTCGACGTAATCGGTTTTGACCCGATTGAGAATCTCCACAAAGGTCTGCAGATCGCGCACCGGCAAGGAGCTTTCGGGCGCCGGCTTGTCGGCGAGCACGCCGGAGGTGAGGCTGACCGAAGCGCCAATGAGAACACCAGCCGCGAGGGCCAGCGGAACGCGATGAGTGAGAGGCATGGGGAGTTTCAAGGTCCAATCGGGAAATGCGGGGCAGCCAGGGCGCAGCTCGGGAGCGCGACAAGGCACGATAACAAGCCGGGCGCGGCAAGGGTAGGACTCTGTGCCGTGGCGCGGGTTCCGTGGGATGCGGGGCGAGACGGAATTTTGCTGATTATTTGGCCAACCAGCTGGCCGGGTTGATCGGTTCGGTGCCCTTGCGCAGCTCGAAGTAGACCCCGGGTTGCTCGTGGCCGCCGGTGCTGCCGGCCTTGGCGATCGTCTCGCCGGCGCTGATGTCGTCGCCGACCGCGACGGCCGCCGATTCGGCATGGCCGTAGAGGCTGTAGTAGCCGCCTTCGTGTTCGATCAGCACGATCAGGCCGTAGCGATGCATCCAGCCGACGTAGACCGCGCGGCCGCGCGCCACGGCGCGGATCGGGTCGCCTTCGCCGGCGCTGATCCAGTGGCCTTTCCAGGTCAGCTTGCCGCCGGGCTTGGGATCGCCGTACGCGGAGATCAGCTTGCCGCGCGCGGGCCAAGGCAGCTTGCCGCGCAGCTTGCCGAACGGCTGGTCGCTGAACTTGGCGTCGGGCGGCAGGTCGGTCAGCTTGCGCTGCAGATTCTTGATCAGATCGCCGATCGAGCGCTCGTCTTCCTTCAGGCGGGCGAGCTCGCTCTTGCTGTTGGTGATGCGCTGGCGCAGTTCGGTCAGGGCTTCGGCACGCTCCTTGCGGGATCCATCCAGGTCGTCAAGGGCTTTTTGCTGCTCGACCTTGAGTTCGGCCAGGCGGGCGATCTCGGCCTGGACTTTCTCTGCGGCGGCCTCGAGCGCGGCAACCCGGGTATGGATGCCGGAAATTGCGGTGGTCTGGGCGCGCTGCAGGTAGTCGTAATAGACCAGCACGCGGCCGACCTTGTTGACGTCGGACTGGTTCAGCAGCAGCTGGGTCTGTCCTTGGCGACCGATGACGTAAGCGGCGCGCAGCTGCTTGCCCAGGCCGCTGTGCAGGCGCGCCAGATCCTTCTGCGAGGCCGCAAGCGCGCTTTCGCCATCGCGGATGCGTGCGCGCTGTTCGTTTTCCTGCTTGGAGAGGGCCTTGATCTGTTTCTTGATCGCCGCGGCGCGGCGCTCGGTTTCTTGCAGTTTGCCGGCGAGGGCGTCGCGCTCGCTGAGGTCGGCCTCGATGGTCTTGGCGACGTCGTCGATCCGCGCCCGCAGCTCGGCCAGCTTCTGCTCCTTGTCCTGGACCCCGGCGGGGGCGGCCAGCGCTGCGCCGACAGGCGCCCAGGCCAGCAGGATGATGAGGAGCTTCAGACGGTTCATGCGATAATGCTAGCCGGAATTTGCCCTGCGAGCTGCACTTGGCGGCTCGATGCGCGTAATGGATCGACGTACAAGTCAATGGATCAACTGATTACTTTCTTCGGCGCACACACCGGCCTGTTCGCCGCACTCGGTGTCGTCATCGTGCTGCTGATCGCCAACGAAGTGCATGGCAACCTCACCGGCGGCAAGCGCCTGACGGTGCCCGAGGCGATCCGCCTGATCAACGACAAGGATCCGATCGTGCTCGATGTGCGCACGCCGGCGGACTTCAAGAAAGGCCATCTGCTCAATGCGCGCAACACGCCGCTGGCCAAGCTCGACGAGCATGTCGGCCAGCTCGCGAAGGACAAGACGCGGCCGCTGCTGATCTACTGCGCGCTCGGCTCGTCGTCCGTCGCGGCCGCCGAGAAGCTGCGCACGCAGGGATTCAGCGAGGCCTATCCGCTGCGCGGCGGCCTCAATGCCTGGATCACCGCCAACATGCCGGTCACGACAAAATGAAAGCGGTGCGCCTGTACAGTGCTGGCTACTGCCCGTTCTGCACCATGGCCAAACGCCTGCTGTCATCCAAGGGCGTGAAGTTTGACGAGCTCGAGGTCGACAAGAATCCCGCGCTCAGAGAAGAGATGGTCCGCATCACCGGCCGCCGTACCGTGCCGCAGATTTTTGTCGGCGATGTGCATGTCGGCGGTTGCGACGACCTGTATGCCCTGAACGCATCGGGCAACCTCGATCCCCTTTTGAACGATCCACCTCAAACCAATAAATCATGAGCAACGACAACACCCAACCGGAAGCTGCGGCAGGCACCGCGGCTGCACCGCAGCGTCAGGTGCTGCTGCAGAAGATCTACGTCAAGGACGCCTCGCTGGAAGTGCCGCTCGCGCCGGAAGTGTTTTCCCGCCAGTGGCAGCCGCAGATCGACGTTCAGGTCAACACCGAAGTCAAAGGCATGGAGAACGACATCTTCCACGTCGTGCTCGCCGTCACCGTGACCGCCAAGCTGGGCAACGACGTTGCGTTTCTCGCCGAAACCCATCAGGCCGGCCTGTTTGCCGTTCGCGGATTCACGTCGAACGAAGACCGCCAGGCGATTCTCGCCGGCTACTGCCCGGGCCTGATCTTCCCGTTCGCGCGTGAAACGATTGCCGATCTGGTTCAGCGCGGCGGCTTCCCGCAGCTGCTGCTGCAGCCGATCAACTTCGAAGCGCTCTACGTCGATCACATCAACAAGACGCGCGAGCAGCAGGCTGCAGCGGCCAAGCACTGAGCGCCGCGCGCCGTGACGACCTCAGCCGGAGGCGAATTGCCGCACTGTGAAATCGGCGTCATCGGCGCCGGATCGTTCGGCACGGCTTTGGCGATTCATCTCGGCCGTCGTGCACCAACACTGCTGTGGGGTCGCGACGCCGAACGTCTCAACGCCATGCAGGCAGCGCGCGAGAATGAGCAATACCTGCCGGCCTGCAGCTTTCCGCTTGCGCTGACCGCGACCGCCGATCTCGCCGCGCTGATCGCAGCCGCGGAAGACCTGTTGATCGCAACGCCGTCGCACACGCTTGGCGGCATGCTCGAAACCCTGGCGCCGATGCTGCGCGCGGGCCAGGGCGTCGTCGTCGCCTGCAAGGGCTTGCAGCCGGGCACGGGTCTGCTGATTCACGAAGTCGTCGACCAGGCGCTGTCGAGTGCTTATCCGATGGCGGTGCTGTCGGGCCCGACCTTTGCCAAGGAACTCGGCATCGGCCTGCCGACCGCGGTGACCATCGCCTCGAATAATCAGGCCTTCGCCGAGAAGATCGTCCAGCGCCTGCATGGCGGCGGGTTCCGCGCCTACTGGAGCGACGATCTGCCCGGTGTCGAGATCGGCGGTGCGGCGAAGAACGTCATGGCGATCGGCGTCGGCATCGCCGACGGTCTGCAGCTCGGCGCCAACACCCGCGCCGCACTGATCACCCGCGGCCTCGCCGAAATCATGCGCCTCGCCGAAGCCCTCGGCGGCCGCGCGGAAACCCTGATGGGTCTGTCCGGCATGGGCGATCTGGTGCTGACCTGCACCGACAATCAATCACGCAACCGCCGGCTCGGCCTACTGCTGGCGCAGGGCAAATCGGTGGCCGATGCGACGACCGAAATCCGTCAGGTTGTCGAAGGCGTGCGCGCGGCGCCGGAAGTGCTTCGCCTCGCGGCGAAGCTGGGCGTGGAGATGCCGATCACCAGCGCGCTCGCAGCCGTGCTTGATGGCCGCATGAGTGCGGTTGAAGCGGTGCGCGCCCTGGCAACGCGACCGGCGAAGGCGGAGACGGCGTAGCCATTGCCTGGTTGCGCCGCGTCAGCAGGCCGGGGCGGAGCTTGAAACTCTGCGCATTTCCTCAGCCGAAAGAGCTTCGATGCGACTATCCGGAAACTGGATTGTCGCGCTGCTATCCGGGTTGATTGTTATCGTCGCTTGCGCACTGCCCGAAGTCAGCCGCACCGATCCACCAGTGAATCCGAAAGACTCTCGGTCGCGGGAGATCCCTTCGAGAGTTTCCACTGAAACGAGCCCGCCCGCGCAATGGCCACTCGTGTAGCGATAGGTTCCCTCAACCGCATATCGATTGTTCTCGTAAGTCTCGATGATCGGTTCGTTGCTGCCGCCGACAACATATTCCAGAAGCTCGCTCTGACTGGTTTCGTTTCTCGACAGGGCATGGGTGTATTTGACTAGCACCGAATCCGTCAGTCGAGTTTCCGACACGGAATATGTCGTGTTCATAGAAAAGTAAACGACCGCCCCAGATGCATCTCTGGTTTCGAAGCGGCGGGAATCCGGATCATCCGCTCGGCCGCGCTGCCCACGCAAGTAGGTCGTTCCATCGTCATCTTGCGAAACCCAGGATTCGAAGACGCTATTGTCGATGGTGACGATGTTGTCGCTGATCTTGTCGGTGCAATCTTCGGCTCGGCTGATCGAGATTGTGACTGCCCGAGTGAGATCAAGAAATTCGAAGCGTTTCGTGGCGGAGTCGGAGGCGACTCGAAACGTACCGCCTTCCTGGCAAACGGCCCCTTCTTCCTTTGCGTGATCGCGGACCGGTACGGCCTGATTCGAATCCCATTTCATGCGGGAGTTCTTTTGCGGCGTTGTGCTTTCCGAAAAGCTAAAGAGCGCAGTGAATCCACCCAAATTGTCCATCTCACGCAATACATCCTCTTTGGTCTCGAGGGGTACCGGACTGGTTGGCGGATCAACGATGAAAGTGTTGCTGCCGTCATTGCTACTGCCATCGTTGCCGCATCCTGAGATTGCGGCGACTGCTGCGAGCGCGGCCAGACTGAATCTGTTCATCGAGTGTTCTCCTCGCAGGGGCTGGTTCATCCGCAGACGACATGCCTGTGCGATGCCGTTGGCCAAAACTTAGACATCGAAGCCACCAAGGCTCTTGAAGCGAGAGGATCTGGGTGATCCGAGGTGCTTAGCTATTCGAGGAAAGAAAATTATCGTGGCCGTATACCGATAACAAGTTATCGACAGCGTAACTTTCCTGTTGCTGTTTGCGCTGCAGGCGAACTCCGGTTCAGCAGCCGCTGCCGTTGTCGAAGATGCTGCGCGCTTCGCTGCTGCTCAGCGTTTCGGTGCTGCCGTCGGGCAACTGCACGGTCGCGCTGCCGTCGAGGTTGATTCGCACGGTGGCCGTGCGGTCGCCGGAGGTCAGGCGCAGTTCGCCGCCGTTGGGGTAGAAGTTGGCGCCGAAGGTCAGCGCACTCGGGGTGGCGACGCGGATGGAGCCGCCTGGGCATTCAGTGCTGATGTACTGGTAGGCGCCGTCGACCGTCACGCGCGTGCCGGCGACGACGATGGTCAGCGGTTCGCCGTTCTGGCCGATCTGCACGGTTGACGAGTAGCCGCTGTAGTCGCTGGATTCGATGTCCACCAGCGCACGCGTTTCTGTCCGTCCGGAACTCAGGGCGGTTTCAATCACGCCGAGTCCGGAGAGTTCGAAGAACTCATTGGTGCCCGGTGTCTCGAAGCGCAGGCTGGCCGGAATGCCGTTGCTGCCCTGGATCTGATATTCGTAGCGGACACCGTCGACCCCGGTCGCTGAATTCCCTTCTTCGGTATCGCCGTCGAACGTGACCGTATCGTTCTGGTCGTCGCCTTCGATCCGGCAGTTGTTCGACGACACGATCGAGAAATCGACGCTGCGGGAGACGTCGAACAACGCGAAATCGCGTTGCGCAGTGCCGGTCTGTTCATCCGCACTGCCGCTGTCGCAGTCGATCGCTGCCTTGCCGGGCTGCTGGATGCGATGGAGGGTTCCACGCGAAGATTTCGCCGCACCGGCGGTGTCGCCCAGCGAAACGAAGTCGACCAGATTGCCCAGTTCGCGCGCCACGTCGGCCTTGCTGCTCAGCGGGGTCGGCGTGTCCAGGCCGCCGTCGCCACCACCGCCGCACGCTGCGAGGATCGGCAAGCAAAACAAGACGGCGGAAAGGGGATGACGGATGGACATGGCGGGGTTCCCCGATGCTCTGACGGCTAAGTGTCCGCCGGATGTTATGCCGGCGCGGTGCTTCCGGCAAAACCCGCCTGCCGCCAGGCCTCGAAAACCGCGACGGCAACCGTATTCGACAGGTTGACGCTGCGACTGCCGGCGCGCATCGGAAGGCAGAGTCGTTGCGACGCTGGTAAGGCCTGGATCACGTCATCTGGCAGTCCGCGCGTTTCGCAACCGAACAGCAGGATGTCGTCGGGTCGATAGCCGACCGTGTCGTAGCGCACGCGGCCGCGGGTACTGAAGGCGAGGACGCGCGAGCCGGGCAGGGTTTCAAGCAGCGCGGCGTAGCTCGAGTGCTCGTGGACGTTGGCCATGTCGTGATAGTCGAGTCCGGCGCGGCGCAGGTTCGCGTCGCTCAGGTCGAAGCCGAGCGGATGGATCAGGTGCAGATGCGCGCCGGTATTGGCGCACAGGCGAATGACGTTGCCGGTGTTCGGCGGAATTTCCGGTTGATAGAGGGCGACGTGGAACATCGGACTCGGCTAAGGGCGATCGGTCCCGCAGGACCAGCAGGATTCGAAGGTTACCGGCGAGCTTTCGCCGCAGCCGCAGGGCCAGTGGCCATGGGCGTGGCGACGTCGCTCGTACTGCTGGAGCAGGGCCTTGGCGCGGTCGTGGTCGCGCGAATCCTGCAGAACCAGCCGCGGGTAGGCGTCGGACGGCAGTTCGCCGCGGCCGCCCCAGAGCGGGGAGCCAAAGACGTCCACATCGATGCCGTGCGACTGCAGATACGAGCGCAGGATTTCAGCTTCGATCGGGTCGGCTGCGGAATAAAGCGTGTCCATAGGGCATTGTAGGGTGCTGCCAGACTTCATTGACAGTCTAAGGGGGCTTGCCTAAGCTGCTGTCCACGAACGCAAAATGGCGGGGAATCTGATGAATGGACTGAAGCTGATTGCAGCCGCTGCGGCGTTCTCGCTGGTGGCGACGAGCGCGATGGCGCAGAGCGGCGTGGACGACGAAGCACCTTCCGCGGGCGCGATGGCGGTTGATCTGATCATTGTGCGGCCGCTGGGGCTGGTTGCCAGCGTGGTGGGCATTGGCCTGTTCATCGTGCAACTGCCGTTTGCGGTGCTGGCCGGCGAGTCGCCGAGCGATCCGGCGAGCCAGCTGGTCAAGGCGCCGCTGGCCTACACCTTCACCCGCCCGCTGGGCGAGATGGAATGATCTGAATCCGGAATTGAAAAACCCGCTGCCAGAGCGATCCGGCAGCGGGTTTTTTGTTGGGCCCGGTTCACTGGGCGCGAGTAGGGTCCCGCGTCCCTAGCGAAGCACCTTGCCGTCGGCATCCAGCACGGCGACGTCGGCCATTTTCAGATTGCGGATCGGCTGTTCGATCTTGGCGAGATCGCCGACGACGATCCAGGTCATTGCCTCCGGATGGATCAGACGCTTGAGCGCAGCGTTGATCTCGGCGGGCTTCAGTGCGTTGGCCTTCTGCACGTAGTCGTTCCAATAGCTGTCGGCCAGGCCGTTGATCAGCACCGTGCCGTAGGAACCCGCGATCTCGCTCGCCGTCTCGTTGTCGCCCGGCAGCGAGCGCACGAGGCTGTCGCGCGCAAAGTCGACTTCGTCGGCCTTCAGCGGAGACTTGCCGAGGACGCCATCGAGTTCCTTGCGCATCTCGCGCAGGGCTTCGACCGTCTTGTCGGTCTGCACCGGCGCGTACGTGACGAACGGCCGCTGTGCCTTGGCGCCACCGAGCGTGCTGAATGCGCCGTAGCTCCAGTGCTTGTCTTCGCGCAGGTTCATGTTGAGGCGCGACACGAAGTTGCCGCCGAGCGCGGTGTTGCCGAGCTTCATCGCCAGATCGTCCGGGTCGGACAGCGGCGGCGCCAGATGCGCACCGAGCAGCAATGTCTGTTCGGCGCCGGTCTTGTTGATCAGGAAGATGCGCGGACTGTCCGGCAGCTCCACGGTTGCGAGCTGCTTGGTCGGTACCGGTTCCGCGGGCGCGACCCAGCCGCCGAGGCGTGCTTCGATCAGCGGTTTGATCTCGGCCAGGGTCGTATCGCCGACGATCAGCAGCGTCGCGCTGTCGGGTCGCAGCCAGGTCTTGTAGTAGGCCTTGAGGTCGTCGATGCTGATGGACGCGACGCTCTCTTCGGTCCCGGTGCCGCTGCGCGGATTGGCGTAGGCATGGCCTTCGCCATAGATCATGCGCGGATACAGGCGCGACGCGATGCCGTACGGCTGCGCCTTTTCTTGCGCGATCGCGGCAAGCTGCAAAGCGCGCAGGCGTTCCAGCTCCGCCGGCGGGAAGGTCGGACGCAGCAGGATGTCCGTGTACAGGTCGAGGCTTTCAGCGAGCTTGGCCTTCAGCGCATTGAGGCCGACGATCGAGCTGTCGAGCGTGGAGCCGGCGCTGATCTGCGCCCCGAGCTCCTCGGCGCGAGCGGCGATTGCCAGCGCATCCATCTTGCCGGCGCCCTCGTCGAGCATGTTCATCGCCAACCTGGCGGTACCGGCCTTGACCGTGGCGTCGGCGGCGAAGCCGGCGTCGGCAATCAGGCTCATCTGCACGACCGGCGCGGCGTGGCTTTCGGCCAGCACCAGCTTCAGTCCGTTCGGCAGCGTGGCACGCTGCAACGGCGGCAAGGTGAGTGCCGGCGCTTCGCCTAGTTTCGGCAGCTTCGTGCGATCCGCGCCACCGCTGGATGGCGTGTACTCGGGGAAGGGCTCGACCGTCAGCGCGAAGACGCCATCGGACAGCCAGCGGCGCGCGACGTCGCGCACCTGCTTGGGCGTCGCGTCGCGGATCTCGTCGAGTTCCTCGGTGTAGCGATCCGGCGTGCCGCAGTACACCTGATACTGCGCCAGCGATGACGACTTGCCATCAAAGCCGTCGATGCGCTCAAGGCCGCGTACGGCCGACGCGAAAGTCTTGGTGCGCACCCGCTCGAGTTCGGCCGCCGTCGGGCCGTCCTTGAGGAAGCGTGCGACTTCTTCATCGATCGCCTTCTCGACCTTGGCGATGTCGCCGTCGGGTTTGGCCATCGCGTCGATCGTGAATTGCGAGGCGATCTCGAACGGCCCCATGCCGGCATCGACCGCGGTGGCGATCTGATCGCGATAGACCAGACGCTCGTAGAGGCGGCTGTTCTTGCCGCTGGCGAGCACGGCCGCGGCCATGCCGAGCAGGTTGGCGTCTGCGTCGCAGAAGCCGGGCACGTTCCAGACCTTGAACAGACGCGGCTGCGGTACGCGATCCTGCATCGTCGCGCGCTTCTCGCCGTTCATCTTGGCGACCCAGGCGCCGGCATGCTTTTGCACCGGACCGGCGGGAATGTCGCCGAAGTAATGTTCGACCTTGGCCTTGATCTCGTCGGCCTTGACGTCACCGGCAATGACCAGCACCGCATTGGCGGCGCCGTAGTGCTCCTGGAACCAGGCTTTGACGTCCTCAAGCGATGCCGCCTTGAGATCTTCTTCGGCGCCGATGGTCGTCCAGGAGTAAGGGTGGCCGACCGGATAGGTGGCCGACGCGATCAGCTCGTCGACCTTGCCATAGGGCTCGTTCTCGCCCTGGCGCTTTTCGTTGAGGACGACTTCGCGTTGCTCGTCGAGGCGTTTCTGGTCGATCGCGCCGAGCAGATGGCCCATGCGGTCCGATTCCAGCCATAGCGTCAGGTCCAGCGCGCTGGTCGGTACGTTCTGGAAGTAGTTGGTCCGGTCGTACCAGGTCGTGCCGTTCATCTTGGTGGCCCCGGCCGGTTCCAGCGGACGGAAGAACTCGTCGTTGTAGTTCTCCGAACCGTTGAACATCAGGTGCTCGAACAGGTGCGCGAAGCCGGTGCGGCCCGGGCGCTCATCCTTGCTGCCCACGTGGTACCAGATATTGACCGCCACCACCGGCGCCTTGTGGTCCTCGTGGATCAGCAGCGTCAATCCGTTGGACAGGACATGGCGCTCGTAGCTGATGCGCATGTCGGGGAACTCGGACTTGGCTGCGTTCGCGCTTTGCGCGGCAATGAAAGGCAGCGCAAACGCGAGTGTGGCGATGACGGCTAGGCGACCGTGCTTCATGATGTTGTCTCTCCAGCGGCCGTGGCGGCCTGGTGCGGACTTGAACAAAGAATCTTATTCGAGGGTTTCTGCGGCTATGACCAAGATGACGCGCAAGACCGGCAAAGGTTCCGTGCCATCGTCGGAGTCGGCCATCGATTCTGCAGGATGGCTGCGCCGCGTGCGCCGGGTGAAGTCACCCAACTGTGACGCGCGCCCGGATGCCAACGATATCAGCCTGTTGGTCATTCACGGAATCTCCCTGCCGCCGGGCCGTTTCGGCGGGCCCTGGATCGACGCGCTCTTCACGAACCGGCTGGATCCGGCGGCGCATCCGTACTTTGCCGGGATTGCCGACCTGCGCGTATCCGCGCACATCTGCATCAGCCGCCGCGGCGTGGCGACGCAGTACGTCGGCTTTGCCGAGCGCGCCTGGCACGCCGGTGTATCGAGCTTCGACGGCCGCAGCCGCTGCAACGATTTCTCGATCGGCATCGAGCTCGAAGGGACCGACGAGCAAGCGTACACCGCCGGCCAGTACGCGCGGCTGGTGCGCATTGCCGCTCAGCTGCTGGCGAAATACCCGCAGATCACCGAGCAGCGCGTCGTCGGCCACAGCGATATCGCGCCGGGGCGCAAGACCGATCCGGGTCCGTTCTTCGATTGGACCGCATTTCGGCAAGCGCTGAGCGCCGCTCGTCGATGAGCGCCGGTGGCGGCTTGGCGCCTTGAGCTAAAGTGGCGGCATGACGCTGATCGGAATCCTGTTGGCACTGGGCCTCGAGCGCCTGCTCGGGCAACTTCCCGGTTGGGGGCGCCCGGTGCTTTTCGTCGCAGCGATGCGTGCCTTGCGTGCGCTCTCGCCCGCCGCAATCTGGCGCTCGGCGGCCTTGCCGGTGTTGGTGATCGCGGTGCCGGTGTTCGCCATCTGGTGGGGGCTGGAGCAGGTCGAGAGTCCGATCATGGCGCTGACCCTGTCGGCCGCCGTGCTGTTGCTGTGTCTGGGCCCACGCGATCTCGCCGAAGAGGTTCACGATCTGCTGCGGGCACGCAGCGAAGGCGATCAGCCGCGCGTCGTGCAGATGGAACGCGCGCTGCAGCGCGGACCGAATCCAGGCGAGAGTCACCGCTCGTTGGCCGGTGCGCTGTTCATCCAGTCGCACGAAAAACTGTTCGGCACGCTGCTGTGGTACTTCGCCGTCGGCCCCGCCGGGGCGGTGGCCTACCGGATGGCGAGCCGGCTGCCGCGCTACCTGGGCGAAACGGCGGCAGATTCCGCCGCGCTGAAGGCGGCCGATCTGCTGCACGGCGTGCTGGCGTTTCTGCCTGCCCGAGCCACGGCGCTGGTATTCGGACTCGCCGGCAGCCTCGACGACGCGCTGCAGGCCTGGCGCCGCTTGCGGCATGACGCCGAGCTCGATTGGCAGATGCAGACCTGGGCGGTGCTCGCGGAAGTGCCGACGGCTTCGCTCGGCACCGAAGAGCCGGACGGCTCGCCAGTGGTGCCGGCTTCGCTGGAGGCCATGCTGTCCGAGGTTCTCAACATGCAATGGCGCGCGTTGCTGATCATGCTGGCGGGCTTCGCCCTGTTCGCGACCGGCACGCTGCTTTGATCTTGAGCTGGCGGCGGGTTCTCGTTGGTCTGCTGGCGATGTTCGCCATGCCGGCGCTTGCGCAATCGCCGCAGCGCATCGTCACGCTGGCACCGCATCTGGCGGAACTGGTCTGCGCGGTCGGTCGCTGCGAGGCGCTGGTCGGTGTTGCCGAGCACAGCGATGTAGATGGGTTGGCGTCGAAGCCGGTACAGATCGGCAATGCCTTCAATGTGAATCTCGAAGCGCTGCTCGCCCTGCGTCCGACTCTGGTGTTCGCATGGTCGGGTGGCACGCCGACGCAGCTGATCGAACGCCTGCGTGGGCTTGGGGTGAAGGTCGAGACGGTACAGGTTCGCAAGCTTGAAGATGTCGCCCAAGCATTGCGGCAGGTCGGCAGCGTCACGGCTGCAGGTGATGGCGGTGAGCGCGCCGCGCAGGCCTATCTCAAGGATCTGCATGCACTGCAGCAGACCTATCGCAGCCGCTCAAGGCTGCGGGTGTTCTATCAGATCGAGACTTCACCGGCGTTCAGCGTCAATCGCGACAGCCCGATCAGCGAAGTGCTGAATCTCTGCGGTGCCGACAACGTATTCGCCGGATTGCCGACACTGGCCGCAGCCGTCAGTACCGAAGCCGTGCTTGCAGTGCGGCCGCAGGCTGTCGTCTACAGCCGGCAGGACGGGATCGAAGCCATCGCCGCGTACTGGTCGAGGCTGCCGGGCCTTGTTCCGGCGGATGCGCGGTTCCGTCTGGCCGTAGACGGCAACACCTTGACGCGTCAGGCGCCCAGCGTGCTGCGCGGCATTGCCGAAGTCTGCGAAGGACTGGATCGCCTGAGGCCGCTGGTCAGCAGCGCTGCCAGGTGACCTCCGCGCCCTGTGCGCGGGCGCAGTGGCGTGCGAACACGAACAGCAGATCCGACAGGCGATTCAGGTAGCGCAGCGATGCGGCGTTGTGCGCGGCGTTGCTTGCCGCAGCGTCTGCAACGCGCCAGACACTGCGCTCGGCGCGACGACAGATCGCGCGTGCCAGATGCATCTGCGCCGCCAGCGCGCTGCCGCCGGGCAGGACGAATTCCTTCAGCGGCGGCAGGTCGGCGTTGAACTGTTCGATCAGCGCGTCAAGTACAGCAAGCTGGGCATCGTCGATGGCGACATGGCCGGGAATCGCCAGCTCGCCGCCCATGTCGAACAGCCGATGCTGGATCGCCTTCAGCGGTTCGGCAAAGCGCGGCAAGGGCTGCTGAGCGAGCACGACGCCGATCTGGCAGTTGAGCTCATCCAGATCGCCCATCGCCTCGAATCGAACGTCGGTCTTGCGCAGGCGCTCGCCGTTCGCGAGGCCCGTCGTGCCGTCGTCGCCGGTGCGGGTGGTGATCTTGCTCAGTCGGTGGCCCATGCTGAAATCTCTCGAATGTCTGTGCGCGCACTGTGCGATCGCGCCGGCTCTGCGTCCACTGCTCCGCAGAGCCGGCGCGCGCGACTTACGGCTGTTCGACCGTGACGAAGTCGATGTTGATCGGCGTCAGCGCCGTGTCGACCCGCTCCGAAAGAACGGTTTCGGTCCCGCCTGTGAAGCCGAGGATCGTCACGCCGGGCGCTTCGTCATCCTCGAGGCCGACGAACAGCTGGCCTTCCGGAGAGACGGCCAGCGTTCCGTACTTTCCTTCACTCAGATCATCGACCGCCACTGGCGCAGCGCCGCCAGCAGGGTTGAAGCGGTAGACGGTCTGCGAGCCGAAGAAGCCCGTGCTGCCGACAAAATAGCCGCGGTCGTCAGCGGCAATTGCCATGTCGGTGATCTGGCCGAACGGCGCAGCGCCGGCGCTGCCGTCATCGACGATGACCGAGGTCGCGAAAGTTTCTTCGTCGATGCGCGCAATGCCGCCGTCGTAGACCGGATTGAAGCTGTCGTCATACCCACCGGTTGCGACGACGAGAATGTCGCCGTTCGATGCCGCCTCGAGCCTCGTCGGGTTGCGCACCGGCAGTCTGACGCCCTTGACCAGGACGGCAGTGCCAGCGGTGATCTCGGTGTCCGTTGCCACATCAATCACCGCAACGAAGGCATCTTTCACGGCGCTGAAGTTCTCGAGCCGCTGCATCGCAACGTAAAGGCGGCCGTCGCGGATGATGCCGGCCGTCATTTCGGGAATACCATCGAAGCGATCGTAAGCCGACAGATCGATCTCGCCAGTCTTGAACGCCGCTTCGGATGTTGCGGACGGATTGACGATCCACAGCTTGCTGGAGCCGTAGCGCAGCAAGTAAGCCTTGGTCGGGCTCGCGATGATCAGGTCGGCGGGGTTGCTGCTTGCCGTATCCGCGGCGTCCTGCGTCGAGTACCGGTACGTCGGCGTGCCCGGAGCGCCCGCCTCGTAACGCGAGATGCGATCGGTACCGAAGCGCTCGAGCACGAAGTAATGATCGCCGCCGCTGCGCACGACGATGTCGGAGATCGTCGGGTTGAGATTGTTCTGCGCCGTGTACGGCTCGTCGGTGGCGACCAGAGAGATCGCGCCGGCCGTGTAGTCGGGCGTGCGGGCGGCAATGACCGCGACGTCCTCGAAGTTGGCGCTGGAGCCCTTGTTGTCGTCGCTACAGGCCGCCAGTGTCAGTGCCAGCAGGGACAGCACGATTCTCTTCATGATTCGCTCCTTGTTTTTTCTGGGGATGCGGCCGCGCGCGATTGCTCGGGCCAGGTGATGGAAAACCGAACGCGTTCGCCCGGGGTTGGAAAGCCGTTGAACTGCTCGAAGTTGTCGTCGCCGACATTGATCCACCGCAGCGACCAGCCGAGGCGGCGAATCGCGCCGCGAATCGAGAGGTCGTGGCGGCGCATCACGTCGGCCGGCAACAGGCTGGCGCTGTCGTAGAACTGGCCGGATTCGAAGCGGAAGTCGTAGGCCAGCGTCAGGCCCAGAACGCGGCGTTCAAGATGGGCATTGAGCTGATTCTCGAAGCGGCCCGGCAACGCGTTGCCGCGTGTTGCGCGGATATCGCTGCGGTCCGCGGTGTGCTGCCAGGTGCCGGACAGCGACCAAGCCCAATCGATGCTGCTGCCGCTGCTGGCCAGCTCGACGCCGAAGATTTCCGCCTTCTCGGTATTGATCGAGCGGCCGACGCCCTGCGCCGTGTACGTGGGGCTGATGGCATCGCGCAGATCCTGTGCGAACAGGATCAGCGATGCTTGCTTGAGCGGACCTGTATTTGCGCAGCGCAATCCGGCATCCGCATAGGTTGCGCGCTCGGGTTCGAGGGCGGGATTGCCGCGGAACAGGCCGCGGTCTCCGTAGCGCTCGAAGAACGTCGGCAGGCGCTTGCGTTGCCCGAGATTGCCTGAGGCGAGGCACGACCCAGCAGCGTGGGACAAGCCGAGTGCGGGTTCGATGCGCCATTCTCCGTTGGCGGCTTCGCCGAACTCGTCCTGAGACCATGCGGTGTGCAGGCTCGATTCCAGCAGCCAGCGTTCGCCCCAGGAGGCTTCAACGCCGTTGCCGATGGAGAGCCGGCGCGCCGCCGGGCCGCCCGTATCGCCGAGTGCATCGCGCGAGCTGAATTCCTGATGCTCGACGCGGAGCTGATCGAACAGGGGACCCATCTGCTTGCCGACGTCGAATTGCGTCGCGTTGGCGCGCTGCTCTATGTCCTGCGCGCTGCCGGGGCCGAGTTCGCTGGCGGGGTCGAGATAGCGTTCGTCGGTTCGCCGGTGGCTGAGCGAGAGCCGCCATTCTGCGTCCTCCGGTGTGGCGATCGTTGCCCCCAGAGAGCGCGTCTCCAGCGAGGTTTGCGAGCCGGGGCGGTTGAGGCGCGTCGGCAGTTCCTGCTCGTCGCGAACGCCATGCAATGAAAACACCAGGGGGCCGCGATAACGCAGCAGACCGTAGCTCTGCTCCGTCGCGGCGTTGCGGCGCGGTTCCCGATCGCTGCGGTCCGGATCGTTGGGATCGAAGGGCTTGAACGGATTGACGAAGCGGAAGTCGTTGTCGGCCTTCTGGTGACCGGCCAGCAGCTGCAGTCCTTCGCTGAGCTGCGCGCCCAGGCCGAGCTGCCGCTCGCTGAGCGTTCCAAACCCAAGCGTGGCAACCAGCGGTTCCGCGAGCGTGCGACGAGTGCGCAGGTTGATGCTGCCAGCAGCGCCGCTGGCGAGGCTGACCGGAACGCGACCTTGATAGATGTCGACCTGCTCAAGCAGCAATGGGCTGATTAGCGACAACGAAGTCGCTTCGCCGCCGCCGACATCCAGTGGTAGGCCATCGAGCAGCAAACGCACCTGCCGACCGCTGCTGCCGCGCAGGCTCGCTTCGCTGTAGCTGCCCAGACCGCCCGCGCTTCTCACCTGAACGCCGGGCAGGGCCGCTAGCAATTCGGCGAGGTCGGTTGCGGTCAGCGGATCGACCGGCACGCGCAAAACGACAGCGCTGCCTTCGATCGCGGCACGCGTGCCGCTGACGACGACAGGATCGAGCGGCGTCGCCGGATCCGCATCTTCCTGCGCGCACAGCGTCACGGGCGCCATGAGGGCGCCGAGCAGCAGGCAGGGCAACGCAAAAACCGCAGGCAGCCGGTGGCGCACGGAAGTATCCCGAAAATGGAACAGACAACCGTGGTCGGGTGATGGCTCGAGCCGCCCGCTGGTTCGCCCTCCGCGACCACGTCACGCAAAACAACGCAGGCCGGTCTCCGGACTCCTGGCTTGTGCCTTCCGCGCCTTCCCGTCGTGATGAAGCCGACAGTGGCTGTGTGCGGAAGCGAACCAGTTACCGTTGCGGGGGCAGCGCCGGTCTTTCACCGGCTTCCCGTTTCACCCCATGGCGGACCGCCATGGGACACCTGCGTGTACTGCGCTTAGTGTAGCGGCAATCGGGCTGGCATACCCGCAGCCGCCGGCCATCGTTCTGCGCCGCAGGTCGATTGCCTTATCATGCGACCCCTTCACAGCAAGGCGCGCCCGCGCCGTCACCGGAAACGTTGCAATGGCCAGTCCGCAGTTGAGTGCCGCGATCGAAGCGGCCCGCGCCGCCGCCGTCATCATCCGCAAGGCCTATCGCGGCAACTTCGAGGTGACGATCAAGTCCGACGCGACGCCGGTGACGGAAGTCGATGTCGCCGCGGAACGCGCGATCAAGCAGCTGCTCAGCGAGCGCTTTCCGGGCTACGGTTTTTACGGCGAGGAAACCGGCAACGATCACGCCGACAGCGAGGCGCTGTGGCTGGTCGATCCGATCGACGGCACCAAGGCATTCGTGCGCGGCTATCCGATCTTCTCGGTGCAGATCGCGCTGATGCTCAAGGGTGAGCTGGTGCTCGGCGTGTCATGCGCGCCGTGCTGGAACGAGGGGCAGGGCGAACTGGTCTGGGCCGAGCGCGGCTACGGCAGCTGGCGCGGCCTGCTAGAAACGCCGCTGGATGCCTTCGAGCGTCTGCGCGTTTCGAGCTTCGATCAGCTGAAGCAGACGACCCTGTCGACCGGCAATCTGGCAACGCTGGCGCGCGCACCGCAGTGGGCCGAACTGGGCCGCATCATTCCGCAGCTGCAGCGCATTCGCGGCTACGGCGATTTTCTGCACTACCACTATCTGGCGGGCGGCACGCTCGATGCCGTCGTCGAGTCCGACGTGAATATTCTCGACATTGCCGCGCTCGCGGTGATCGTGCGCGAAGCGGGCGGTCAATTCACCGATCTCAACGGTCGCGAGTTGACGCTGGATACGCGCACGGTGCTGGCGACCAACGGCCGCCTGCATCCGCTGTTTGCCGGGCTCGCGCTGCCGGCTTAGCGAAGACTGATCACGCGCCAGCCGCGCGCTTGCGCAAGCGCGAGCAGGCGCGGATCGGGATCGACCGCGACGGCGCTGTCGCCCATTTCCAGCAGCGGCACGTCGTTGTGCGAGTCGCTGTAGCAGGTCATGCCGCCACCGTCGTAGGCGTTGGCGCTGAGCCAGGTCTGCAGGCGATCGACCTTGCCGCGCTGGAAGTTCGGCGTGCCGGCGATGCGGCCGGTGTATTGCCCATCAACGATTTCAGGATCGGTCGCGATCAGGTGCTCGACGCCAAGCATCTGCGCGATCGGTTCGACGACGAAGCGGTTCGTCGCCGTCGTGATCAGCAGGACATCGCCGGCAGTGCGGTGCTGATCCAGCAGCTGGCGGCTGCCCGGGGCGACGATGTCCGAAATACACTCGCTGACGAAGCGCTCACGCAGCGCCAGCATCGGCCCTAAACCCTTTTCGACTATCGGCTGCAGCATGAAGGCCGCGTAGTCGTGAATATTGAGCGTGCCTTCCTGGTATTCCCGGTAGAAGCGGTCGTTCTCGCGCGCGTAGTACTGCGGATCAACGGCGCCGTTGCGGACCAGCCACTGGCCCCAGAGGTGGTCGCTATCGCCAGCCAGCAGGGTGTTGTCGAGATCAAAAACGGCTAGGCGCATGAGCGTTTGGCGGCATTTTGTGAAGCGGTGGATCCTTTCGGGCCGCGAAGAATATCAGCTGATTCCCGACGTTCCCGCTGGCGCGCCGATGCAGGGTATGGATAGAATCTAATCAATACCTTGCTTCGGTTGTCTGAAGTGATTGATCTGGATGGATTTCGACCCAATGTCGGGATCGTCGTCAGCGGCACTGACGGGCGCCTGCTGTGGGCAAAGCGCATTGAACAGGACGCCTGGCAATTCCCGCAGGGCGGCATCAAGCGTGGCGAATCGCCGCGCGACGCGTTGTTTCGGGAACTGCACGAAGAGCTTGGTCTGCTCCCTGAGCAAGTCCAGGTGATCGGCGTCACCGCCGGTTGGCTGCGCTACCGGTTGCCGAGCCGCTACATGCGCCGCACGCGCGGGCGCATGTGTATCGGTCAGAAGCAGAAGTGGTTTGCCTTGCGCCTGGTCGCGCCGGACGCCGCGGTGCATTTCGACGAGTCGCCGACGCCGGAATTCGACGGCTGGCGCTGGGTCGATTACTGGCAGCCGCTCGATGAAGTCGTCGAGTTCAAGCGCGACGTCTACCGGCGGGCGCTCAACGAACTGGCCCCGCTGCTCGGCATTGAACCGCGCGAGCCGATCCGCCGTAACGCCGTCGCCGCCTGATTACCGCACTAAGCGATATCAAAGGCTTAGAGGCGCCGACGGCTCGCCAATAGCATTACTATTGACAATTATTCTCATTGCCATTGTAATCGCCGCATGTATCTATGCGTTTGCAAAGCGGTCTCCGAACGGATGGCGCGGCGCGCGATCCAGCAGGATGGCGTGGTCTCTCTGCGCGATCTGACGCGGACGACCGGCCTCGGTACCTGTTGCGGTAAATGCGTGCCTGCGGCACGTGAATTCCTGCAGACGGAACTGTCGGCTCAGCCGGCCGCGTCGGTCTGCAATCCGGCCATGCCGGGTTTCGCCCAGCCGGCGATGGGCTGAGGTTTCCCAGCGGATACAACTGCTGGCTGCGCATTGAACCGATGCGCAACGCGAACTGAGAACCCGACGCATTTGTACTCTTGTCGTGTTTTCGTCATGACTTTTTTGCGATCCCTATACTCGGCCCCGTAAACACAACGGAGCGGGTCATGCGCGGTGATGCCAAGGTCATTGAGTTCCTCAATCTGGCCATCAAAAACGAACTGACGGCGATCAACCAGTACTTTCTGCATGCACGCATGCTCAACAACTGGGGCATGAAGCGCCTCGGCAAGCACGAGTACGAAGAGTCGATCGACGAGATGAAGCATGCCGATGCGCTGATTTCGCGTGTGCTGTTTCTCGAGGGCCTGCCCAACCTGCAGGATCTCGGCAAGCTCTACATCGGCGAAGACGTCAAAGAGCTGCTCGAGTGCGACCTCAAGCTGGAGAAGGAAGCGCATCCGATGTATCAGGCCGCAATCGCCCACTGCGAAACCGTGCGCGACTACGTGACTCGCGATTTGCTGTTGAAGATCCAGAAGAGCGAAGAAGAGCACATCGACTGGATCGAGGAGCAGCTCGGCCTGATCGAACGGATGGGCCTGCAGAACTACATCCAATCGGCCACCGGCGAGCTCGCCGGCGCCTGATTGAACTGATTCGCGGCACCGGGTCTGATGAGCCCGCCGACGCCCCGCATCGCGGGGCGTTTTTGTTGGTGCGCTAGAACGGTTTGACGACGACGAGGATGACGATGGCGACCATTCCCAGCGCCGGCACCTCGTTGGCGATGCGGAAATAACGCGCGCTCTTGTCGTTGCGCTGCTCGGCGAAGGCGCGCAGCCGGCCCTTCATCCAGCCGTGGTAACCGGACAATGCCAGCACCAGCGTCAGCTTGGCGTGCAGCCAGCCCATCTGCATGAAGCCCGGCGTGAGCATGATCAGCCAGATGCCGAAGACCCAGGTGCCGAGCATGGCGATCGTCGTCAGGCCGTACAGGCGGCGTTCCATCAGGCAGAAGCGCTGCTGGCCCGCATCGTCGCGGACGTCGACGTGATAGACGAACAGACGCGGCAGGTACAGCGTGCCGGCCATCCAGCTGATGACGAAAATGATGTGCAGGGCCTTGATCCAGAGCATGTTCGGTTGGCGTGTTCGGGCTGACGGAGTAACAGTGTAGAGCAGCGCTCTCGTTTAGAATTGCGCCCCGGCCCGCGCAAGCGGGCTACCGAAGAACCCGAGACATGATCAAGGTAGGCATCGTAGGCGGCACCGGTTACACGGGTGCCGAGCTGTTGCGCTTGCTGGCGCAGCACCCGCACGTCCAGGTGACGGCACTGACCTCGCGCAAAGAGGCCGGCCTGCGCGCAGATGCCCTGTTTCCCCATCTGCGCGGGCACTGCGAGCTGCAGTTCGAGGCGCCGGACGTCGAACGCCTGAAGCAGTGCGACGCGGTGTTTTTCGCGACTCCGCACGGCACCGCGATGCAGATGGCGCCGGAGCTGGTGGCGGCCGGCGTGCGGGTGATCGATCTGTCGGCCGACTTCCGTCTCAAGGACGTCGCGACCTTCAAACGCTGGTATGCGCTGGACCACAGCTGCCCGGATCTGCTGGCCGAAGCGGTCTACGGCCTGCCGGAGATTCATCGCGAGCAGATCCGGAAGGCGCGCGTTGTCGCCAATCCCGGCTGCTATCCGACGTCGGTACAGCTTGGGTACCTGCCGTTGCTGGAGGCCGGGCTGATCGACCCCGACACGCTGATTGCCGACTGCAAGTCGGGCGTCAGCGGCGCCGGCCGCGAGGCCAAGATCGGTTCGTTGCTATGCGAGGCGGGTGATTCCTTCAAAGCTTACGGCGTGCCCGGTCATCGGCACTGGCCGGAGATCGCGCAGGGTCTGCAGCTGATGACCGCGGCGCCGGTGGGCGTCACGTTCGTGCCGCACCTGCTGCCGCTGATCCGCGGCATCCATTCGACGCTGTACGCGCGCCTGCGCGACCCGAAGATCGATGCGCAGACCCTGCAAACCCTGTTCGAGCAGCGCTACGCGAAGGAGCGCTTCGTTGACGTGGCGCCGGCCGGAGATCATCCGGAGACCCGCGGCGTGCGCGCCTCCAACCTGTGCCGGATTGCCGTACACAAGTCGCCGGACAGCCGCCAGGTCATCGTGCTCAGCGTCATCGATAACCTGGTCAAGGGCGCATCCGGCCAGGCGGTGCAGAACCTGAATCTGATGTTCGGTTTCGACGAGGCGACGGCGCTGAACGCCGTGCCTGTCGCGCCCTGAGCGGAATCGCCCCGTGCAGCACAAGATCGTCATCACCCGCAGCCGGCCGGCCTGGTACAAGCTGGCGCTGATCGGAGGGGCGGGCTGCGCACTGGCGATCGGTGCCTGGGGGCTGTACAGCTTCACCCGGGCGGCCACGGTCAGTGATTTCGAGCGCGCCCAGCTGGAGGTCGAGCAGCTCCGGGAGGAGCGGCGCGGGCTGGCGCGGGACCTGCGGGCGGCCCGCGAGGAGGTCAAGCGCATGCAGGAGCAGACGGTCTACGAACAGCGCTCCCAGGACATCGACAGCCAGGCCTGCGAAGCGGTCCGCAGCTCGCTGGGCCAGCTGCAGGCGGAAGCCTCGGATTTGAGGGAACAGCTGGCGTTTTACCGTGGTATCGTGGCTCCCGAACAGTCGCGGGCCGGCGTGCGGGTTTACGAGTTCAAACTCGCCCCGGGTGCCGATGCCGCGAGCTTTCACTTCGAGCTGGTGCTGATTCAATCCGTCCGCCACGAAAAACGGGTTGAAGGGCACGCGGAGCTGGAACTGGTCGGGGAAACCAGTGGTGTCGAAAAGAGGCTGCCGTGGAAAGCCGTGGCAGTCGGCGAGGCCGCCAGCGATTACCAGTTCGCGCTGAAGTATTTCGAGGAATTTTCCGGCGATATCAAACTGCCGGCGGGGTTTACCCCGACACGTATCGTCGTCACGCTGGTGCCTGGGGGTGCCGCAGCGGCCAAGGTCGAAGAGTCCTTCGACTGGAGCCGGGTTCTGACTCAACAAGGAGGCTGAGCATGTTTGGAGGCAATAGCGGTAAAGCGGGCGGCGCACCGGCGAACGTCGGTGTCGACACGCTGATCGGGCGCCAGACGGAAATCCTCGGCGACATTCGTTTCACCGGCGGCCTGCACGTCGACGGCAAGATCAAGGGCAAGGTCATTGCTTCGGCCGACAAGGCTTCGGCGCTGTCGGTCAGCGAGAACGGCATGGTTGAAGGCGACGTTCGCGTCCCCAATGTAGTGCTGAACGGCACGGTGATCGGCGACGTTCACGCCTCGCAGAAGATTGCGATTGCGGCGAAGGCGCGGGTCACTGGCAATGTCTACTACCGCATCATCGAGATGGAAAGCGGTGCCCAGGTCAACGGCCAGCTGGTCCACGACGTCGGCACCAGCGCAGCCGAGGCAATCGGCAATTCCACCTCGACCGGCAGCAGTCAGGCCGATGAACTCAGCGAAGCACGCCGGGTCAAAGGGGTTGCAGGGGTTTGACGGAAGTGAGCGCAACAATGGCTGAAGAAGTGATGGAACAGTCGGTGATCTTCACCGCGGCGGCCGCGGACAAGGTCTACGAGCTGCTGCAGGACGAAGAAGACCCGGCGCAGATGCTGCGCGTGTTCGTCACCGGCGGCGGCTGCTCCGGCTTCCAGTACGGGTTCAAGTTCGAAAAGCTGGCCGAAGAAGACGACACCCAGGTATCGCGCAGCGGCGTGACGTTGCTGGTCGATCCGATGAGCCTGCAGTACCTGCAGGGCGCCGAGATCGACTACAAGGAAAGCATCGAAGGCGCGCAGTTCGTGATTCGCAATCCGAACGCGACGACCAGCTGCGGCTGCGGCAACTCGTTCTCGGTCTAGAGCGGTACGCCAGCCCGCTCAGGGCTGGTAGATGCCCCCCAGCCGCGCCGCGCGGCTGGCGCCGGTCACGCCGGCGATGCTGCCATTCAGCCCATCCAGGCGCTGCCAGGCCAGCCAGGCAAAAGCGGCCGCCTCGACGGTCGCGCTGTCGATGCCGTGCGCATCGGTGGTCTCTACCTTCACTTCCGGTAGCAGGGCCTGCAGGCGCGACATCAGTTCCCGATTGCGGGCTCCGCCGCCGCACACCACTAAGCGGCGATGCGTCGGTGCCTGTTGGGATAGCTGGGTCGCAATCGAGCGCGCTGTGAGCTCGCAGAGGCTGCTTTGGACATCCGCGGAAGCCAGCGCATCTAGATTCGGAAAGCGACGGCGCAGCCAGTTCAGATTGAACAGATCGCGGCCGGTGCTCTTGGGGGGAGCCTGATCGAAAAATGGCTCGTCCAGGCAGGCCTGAAGCAATTCCGGAACGACCTGGCCGGCAGCGGCCCATCGCCCGTCCTCGTCATAGCTCTCCCCGTGGTGACTGCCGATCCACTCGTCCATCAGGCCGTTTCCCGGGCCGGTATCGAATCCGAGCACCGAATCTGCGCCATCGAGGAGCGTCAGATTCGCGATTCCACCGATGTTGAGCACGCTGCAGGGCGCGAGATGCGCGAAGCAGGCGGCGTGATAGGCAGGCACCAGCGGGGCGCCTTGCCCGCCCAGGGCGATATCCGCACGTCTGAAGTCGGCGACGACGGGTACGCCGCAGCGCGCTGCGATCCAGCTCGGATCGCCCAGTTGCAGGCTGTTGACGACGCGCTGCGGGTCGTGGAAAACCGTTTGACCGTGCGAGCCGATGACTTGGATCGCGCCGGATTCGAGCTTGGCTTCGGCAATCACGCCGAGCGCTGCGAGCGCGAAGCTCTCTGCGACGCCGTGGTCGAGTTCAGCGTACTCGTGCAGGCTCAGCGGGGCTTTGGGATTGCGCTGCAGCTCCAGAAGGCGCTGACGAAGGGCATCCGGGTAGTGCTGCTGGAACACCGCAAGAACGGCAGTCACGCGGCCATGCTCGATCCGGCATAGCGCCGCATCGATCGCGTCCATGCTGGTACCGGACATCAGCCCGATGCTCAGCCCGGACATGGCGGATCAACCGTGATGCGTTTGCGGCGTGCTTTACGGGCTGGCGCCGGCGGAAGCGTCGTCGTCGCTGCCGGCGTCGTCGGTCACGGCCTGGGCCTGGGCGACCTGCGCTTGGCCGAGCGTGTCGAGCTGGGCAAGAACGCCAGCGGTCTCGACGCGCCAGGCAGCCAGCTGAGCCTTGCTGAGCGGGTTGGAGCGCGGCAGCAGCACCGAGAGCGGGTTCTTGTGCACGCCGTTGCTGCGGAATTCGTAATGAAGATGCGGTGCGGTCGCCAGACCGGTTGCGCCGACGTAGCCGATCACCTGGCCCTGACGGACGCGAGCACCGACCTTGAGGCCTTCGCGGTAGCGCGACATGTGAGCGTAGAGCGTCGTGTACTGCGAGCCGTGCTTGAGGATGATGACGCGGCCATAGCCGCTCTTGTTGCCGATGAATTCGACATTGCCGTCGCCGGTGGCCTTGATCGGCGTGCCGGTCGATGCTGCGTAGTCGACGCCCTTGTGGGCGCGGATCGTGTTCAAGATCGGATGGCGACGCTTGAGGTTGAAGCCCGAGCTGATGCGGACGAAGTCGACCGGTGTGCGCATGAAGGCCTTGCGCAGCGACTCGCCTTCCGGCGTGTAGTAGGCGACCTTGCCGTCGGTATCCGTGTAGCGGATGGCGCGGAAGCTCTTGCCGCGGTTGACGAACTCGGCGGCGACGATGTCGCCATCGCGCAGCTTCTCGCCGTTCTTGTAGAGCACGTCATAGACGACGGCGAAGCGATCGCCACGACGCAGGTCAAGCGCGAAGTCGATGTCGTAACCGAACATCTGCGCCATATCCATCAGCAGTCGGCTCGACAGGCCAGCGCGCTGGCCATCGAGGAACAGCGAGTTCTCGACGACGGCGGAAACCTGGGTCGGGCGGCGCTCGATTTCGGCAGCGACGATCGTGCCGTCAAAGCCATCTTCGGCATTGCGGCGCACGTTGAGTGTGCTGGTCTCGTCGAGCTCGAAGCTCAGTTCCTCGAGCTTGTCGTCAGGCGTCTTCTTGATCAGCAGCTTGTCGCCGGTGCGCAGCGACTTGAGCCGGGCAGCGTCCTTGCCGAGGCGGACGACCGCCATCGCTTCGGAGAAGCCGAGGCCGTTCTGCTCGAAGATGTCGGAGAGCGTCTGCCCGCGCGTGACGGTGACGGTCTGCCATTCGCTGGCCGGCGGCACCGCAAGCGGATCGGCCAAGGCGGCCTGCACTTCTTCCGAGAATTCGTTGCCGTTTGCTTCGTCTAGCACGCTCGTCAGCTCGGGCGGCAGGCCCGGAGGAGCGAGACTTTTGCGGTTGGCGATACCTTCGCGCGTGGCGACGGCCGTCAGAAACACCGCACAGGTGGTCGCAATAACAAGCGTACGGCGGGCCGTACGGCGGGGAGCCGGAACGGCAGGGCTATAATCCAGTTTCATCGTTGACCCGAAGAACGACCTAAGGCCGCGCACTTACCGCACGGTCCGCACCCTGGCGTTGTCGTTGTTATGGTTTAACGCTCTAGTGACGCGTAAGGAAACACACAACGCCACGCCTTGGCAAGCATTTTCTCTACAAAGGCCGTGCCATCTTGCGGTCTGCAAGGCCGCCTCCGCTTGCGGCTGGACTGGCCTTGATCGACTCTAGCGGCCCTGACGACACCCCGATCCCCCTCAACAGCACCTATGAACCCCATGAGCACTGAACTCGCCGAGCTCGAGCGCGGCACCGAAGAAGTCCTTCCCAAAGAAGAGTTTCAGCGGCGTGTGCTGGCGGCCCGGAGCAAGGGCACCCCCCTGCGAATCAAGGCCGGCTTCGATCCGACCGCCAAGGATCTCCACCTCGGGCACACCCTGTTGCTGAACAAGCTGCGGGCATTCCAGGAAGCAGGCCATGAGGCAATCTTCCTAATCGGTGACTTCACCGGGATGATCGGTGACCCCACGGGCAAGAACGAAACCCGCAAACCGCTGACCCGTGAGCAGGTCGAGGCAAATGCCGAGACATATAAGGAACAGGTCTTCAAGATTCTGGATCCGGATCGGACCACGATCGCGTTCAACAGCCACTGGCTGGATCCGCTGGGCACCGAAGGCATCATTCGCGTGGCTGCCCAGCACACCGTGGCTCGCATGCTCGAGCGCGACGACTTCACCAAGCGCTACGCCGCCGGCCAGCCGATTGCGATTCACGAATTTCTCTATCCCTTGCTGCAGGGCTACGACTCCGTAGCCCTCAAGTCCGATGTCGAGCTTGGCGGCACCGACCAGAAATTCAATCTGCTGGTGGGGCGCCATCTGCAGCAGGCCTACGGCCAGACGCCTCAATGCATCATGACCTTGCCGATCCTGGAAGGGCTCGACGGCGTGCAGAAGATGTCGAAGAGCCTTGGCAACTACATCGGCGTCAACGATCCTGCGAAGGAAATGTTCGGCAAGGTCATGTCGATCTCCGACACGCTGATGTGGCGCTACTTCGAACTGCTCTCGTTCCGCCCCTTGGCAGAGATCGGCGCGCTGCGTGAGCGCATGACACAAGGCGCCAATCCGCGAGACGTCAAGTTCGAGCTGGCGCAGGAGATCGTTGCGCGCTTCCACGGCAAGGATGCCGGCGAGGCAGCGCAGCGTGAGTTCATTGCGCAGTTCTCGCAGGGCGCGCTGCCCGACAACATCCCAGAACTCACTGTCGCAGCGCCGTCAGCGGGGCTGCCCATCGCGCGCGTGCTTAAGGAGGCGGGCCTGGTTGCCAGCAATGCCGAAGGTATCCGCATGGTGGATCAGCGTGCGGTGCGGGTTGATCAGCAGCGCGTCGAAGATCGCGCACATGTACTGGCGCCCGGGGCCAGCTACCTGCTGCAGGTCGGCACTCGTCGCTATGCACGAGTCACTTTGACTGCAGCGAGTGCCTGATCCGGCCCCGCACCTCTCGATCGAGCCGGATTCGAGGGGGTTTTGGGACGGGCTTGCGCGCCCTGGTCACTGAATCGTCAAAAAATGATCACAAAACAATCGGTTTGAGCGCGGTTTCGGGCAGTGCAACAGTGAAGTTCAAACAACAATTCGTTCAAAAACAACAACATCATATATTCGACCAAAATGATCGTTGACGCAGTCTGAAAAAGCCCTATTATTCGCCTCCCCGCTGCACGGCAACGACGAAAAAGTCGAAACCGAAACAGCCAGATCATTAAAAAGACAGCAAGTAATTTGTGTGGGTGCTCCCGGTAGCGTGGCGAAGCCACGTAACACCAAGAGCATCAACGTAGCCAAGTCACATTGAGCTTCGAAGATAACTCTTCAATGTCGAACGCATTTAGCCATGCCTCGACAGATATGGATCTAGCAATTCGCTTTTAAAGTGGAGAGTTTGATCCTGGCTCAGATTGAACGCTGGCGGCATGCCTAACACATGCAAGTCGAACGAGGTGTAGCAATACATCTAGTGGCGGACGGGTGAGGAATACATAGGAATCTGCCTCAGAGCGGGGGATAGCCCAGGGAAACTTGGAGTAATACCGCATGATGTCGAGAGACCAAAGCAGGGGACCGCAAGGCCTTGCACTCTGAGAGGAGCCTATGTCTGATTAGCTAGTTGGCGGGGTAATGGCCCACCAAGGCAACGATCAGTAGCTGGTCTGAGAGGACGATCAGCCACACCGGAACTGAGACACGGTCCGGACTCCTACGGGAGGCAGCAGTGGGGAATATTGGACAATGGGCGAAAGCCTGATCCAGCAATGCCGCGTGTGTGAAGAAGGCCTTCGGGTTGTAAAGCACTTTAGGCTGGAAAGAAAAAATTCAAGCTAACATCTTGAGTCTTGACGGTACCAGCAGAATAAGCACCGGCTAACTCTGTGCCAGCAGCCGCGGTAATACAGAGGGTGCAAGCGTTAATCGGATTTACTGGGCGTAAAGCGTGTGTAGGTGGTTACTCAAGTCGGTTGTGAAATCCCCGGGCTCAACCTGGGAATTGCTTCCGAGACTGAGTGACTAGAGTACGGTAGAGGGCGGTGGAATTTCCGGTGTAGCGGTGAAATGCGTAGATATCGGAAGGAACACCAATGGCGAAGGCAGCCGCCTGGGCCTGTACTGACACTGAGACACGAAAGCGTGGGGATCAAACAGGATTAGATACCCTGGTAGTCCACGCCGTAAACGATGGGTACTTGACGTCGGCATGCTCTGCGTGTCGGTGTCGTAGCTAACGCGATAAGTACCCCGCCTGGGGAGTACGGCCGCAAGGTTGAAACTCAAAGGAATTGACGGGGGCCCGCACAAGCGGTGGAGTATGTGGTTTAATTCGATGCAACGCGAAGAACCTTACCTGGCCTTGACATGCTAGAAATCCTGCAGAGATGTGGGAGTGCCCGCAAGGGAATCTAGACACAGGTGCTGCATGGCTGTCGTCAGCTCGTGTCGTGAGATGTTGGGTTAAGTCCCGCAACGAGCGCAACCCTTGCCCTTAGTTGCCCCCATTCAGTTGAGCACTCTAAGGGGACCGCCGGTGACAAACCGGAGGAAGGTGGGGATGACGTCAAGTCATCATGGCCCTTATGGCCAGGGCTACACACGTACTACAATGGTCGGTACAGAGGGTTGCCAACCCGCGAGGGGGAGCTAATCCCATAAAGCCGATCTTAGTCCGGATTGGAGTCTGCAACTCGACTCCATGAAGTCGGAATCGCTAGTAATCGCCGATCAGCATTTGCGGCGGTGAATACGTTCCCGGGCCTTGTACACACCGCCCGTCACACCATGGAAGTCTGTTGCACCAGAAGTAGGTAGTCTAACCGCAAGGGGGGCGCTTACCACGGTGTGGCCGATGACTGGGGTGAAGTCGTAACAAGGTAGCCGTAGGGGAACCTGCGGCTGGATCACCTCCTTTACAGAACGCTTCAAAGCGCGCTGGGAGCATCCAACACAAATTACTTGCATAAAACAGTCGGAGTCGCAGAAGTTCTGCGCACTCGCCCGATACAGGTTTAGCGTGATGTTCAGCCTGGGGGTCTGTAGCTCAGTTGGTTAGAGCACACGCTTGATAAGCGTGGGGTCGGTGGTTCAAATCCACCCAGACCCACCACCATCTACCGCAGACACCGAATCGGGAATATTCCGGGGCCATAGCTCAGCTGGGAGAGCATCTGCTTTGCAAGCAGAGGGTCGTCGGTTCGATCCCGACTGGCTCCACCATGTTGACTCAATGAAGTTCGCTGTAAGAAGCGAATTTCCTTGAGTCCACGCAAGTGGTTCAAAAAAACTGTTCTTTAAAAATTAGGTTTGTAGTTGAACACTGTAAGACATAGTGATTGACGTAAAAGTCTTTCACACTCAATGCCTGCGGTGCTTAACGGCGATTTAAATTGTTATGAGGTTGCAAGAAAATGTAGCCGAGATCATTCGAGAGAATGTTTGAGGTTATATGGTCAAGTGATCAAGCGCATCTGGTGGATGCCTTGGCGGCAACAGGCGATGAAGGACGTTGTAGCCTGCGATAAGTCACGGGGAGCTGGCAAACAAGCTTTGATCCGTGAATTTCCGAATGGGGCAACCCAGCCCGCAAGGGTTATCCGTAGCTGAATACATAGGCTGCGGAAGCGAACCCGGGGAACTGAAACATCTAAGTACCCGGAGGAAAAGAAATCAACCGAGATTCCGCAAGTAGTGGCGAGCGAACGCGGAGTAGCCCTTAAGTTTCTTACGTTCTAGCAAAAGATTCTGGAAAGTTTCGCCATAGTGGGTGATAGCCCCGTATGCGAAAGGACGTAGGGAATGAAATCGAGTAAGGCGAGGCACGTGAAACCTTGTCTGAATATGGGGGGACCATCCTCCAAGGCTAAATACTCGTTGCCGACCGATAGTGAACCAGTACCGTGAGGGAAAGGCGAAAAGAACCCCGGCGAGGGGAGTGAAATAGAACCTGAAACCGGATGCGTACAAGCAGTCAGAGCAGACTTGTTCTGTGATGGCGTACCTTTTGTATAATGGGTCAGCGACTTACTAGTCTGTAGCAAGCCTAACCGTATAGGGGAGGCGTAGGGAAACCGAGTCTGAATAGGGCGATTAGTTGCAGGCTGTAGACCCGAAACCCGTCGATCTATCCATGACCAGGGTGAAGTTGTGGTAACACACAATGGAGGCCCGAACTCACGTCTGTTGAAAAAGACGGAGATGAGTTGTGGATAGGAGTGAAAGGCTAATCAAGGCGGGTGATAGCTGGTTCTCCTCGAAAGCTATTTAGGTAGCGCCTCGTGTATCACTGTAGGGGGTAGAGCACTGTTACGGTCTGGGGGGAGCACAAGTTCCTACCCAACTGTTGCAAACTCCGAATACCTACAAGTGCAATCACGGGAGACACACGGCGGGAGCTAAATTTCGTCGTGAAAAGGGAAACAGCCCTGACCACCAGCTAAGGTCCCCAAATCATCGCTAAGTGGTGAACGATGTGGGAAGGCTAAGACAGCCAGGATGTTGGCTTAGAAGCAGCCATCATTTAAAGAAAGCGTAATAGCTCACTGGTCGAGTCGGCCCGCGCGGAAGATGTAACGGGGCTCAAGCGATGTACCGAAGCTGTGGGTGCACACTTAGGTGTGCGCGGTAGAGGAGCGTTCCGTAAGCCTGCGAAGGTGAACTGTAAGGTTTGCTGGAGGTATCGGAAGTGCGAATGCTGACATGAGTAACGACAATACGGGTGAAAAACCCGTTCGCCGTAAGCCCAAGGTTTCCAGCGCAACGGTAATCGGCGCTGGGTGAGTCGGGTCCTAAGGCGAGGCCGAGAGGCGTAGTCGATGGCAAACTGGTTAATATTCCAGTACTTACACATGCTGCGATGGGATGACGGAGAAGGTTAGGGTGGCCTCCTATTGGATGGAGGTTTAAGCCCCTAGGAAGGTCTCTTAGGCAAATCCGGGAGATCAATTCTGAAAGGTGATGACGAGCTGCTTCGGCAGCGAAGTACCTGATACCCAGCTTCCAAGAAAAGTCTCTAAGCTTCAGGCATGTGTGATCCGTACCCCAAACCGACACAGGTGGGCGAGGAGAGTATCCTCAGGCGTTTGAGACAACTCTGATGAAGGAACTCGGCAAAATAGTGCCGTAACTTCGGGAGAAGGCACGCCCGCGCAAGCGGGCCGCAGTGAAGAGGGGGTTGCGACTGTTTATCAAAAACACAGGACTCTGCAAACACGAAAGTGGACGTATAGGGTCTGACACCTGCCCGGTGCTGGAAGGTTAATTGATGGGGTTAGCGTAAGCGAAGCTCTTGATCGAAGCCCCAGTAAACGGCGGCCGTAACTATAACGGTCCTAAGGTAGCGAAATTCCTTGTCGGGTAAGTTCCGACCTGCACGAATGGTGTAACGATAGCCCCACTGTCTCCATCAGAGGCTCAGTGAAATTGAAATCGCTGTGACGATGCAGTGTTCCCGCGGCAAGACGGAAAGACCCCGTGAACCTTTACTATAACTTTACAGTGGATTTTGAGTTTGTCTGTGTAGGATAGGTGGGAGCCTTTGAAGCGCAGGCGCTAGCTTGTGTGGAGGCGTCCTTGAAATACCACCCTGATAAACTCGGAGTTCTAACCTCGTCCCGTCATCCGGGACAGGGACATTGTATGGCGGGTAGTTTGACTGGGGCGGTCTCCTCCCAAAGAGTAACGGAGGAGTGCGAAGGTTAGCTCAGCGCGGTCGGAAATCGCGCTCTAGAGTGCATAGGCATAAGCTAGCTTGACTGCGAGACAAACAAGTCGAGCAGGTACGAAAGTAGGTCTAAGTGATCCGGTGGTTCTGTATGGAAGGGCCATCGCTCAACGGATAAAAGGTACTCCGGGGATAACAGGCTGATACTGCCCAAGAGTCCATATCGACGGCAGTGTTTGGCACCTCGATGTCGGCTCATCACATCCTGGGGCTGTAGTCGGTCCCAAGGGTTCGGCTGTTCGCCGATTAAAGTGGTACGCGAGCTGGGTTCAGAACGTCGTGAGACAGTTCGGTCCCTATCTGCCGTGGGCGTTTGAGATTTGAAGGGAGTTCACCTTAGTACGAGAGGACCGGGTGGAACGTATCTCTGGTGTTCCAGTTGTCACGCCAGTGGCATCGCTGGGTAGCTATATACGGACGGGATAACCGCTGAAAGCATCTAAGCGGGAAGCCTACCTTAAGATGAGATCTCACGAGGCTTAAGCCTCCTGAAGGGCCCTTGTAGACTACAAGGTTGATAGGCGCGATGTGGAAGACCAGTAATGGTTGTAGCTAACGCGTACTAATTGCCCGTGCGACTTGACCATATAACGCTCAAGCGTTCTCGCAATGTCTTGCGAGACCGAGCAATGAAATGAAGTCGTTAAGTACCAGGCATTGAATATGTCTGACTAGTGTTCAACTACAAACCAAATTCGGTGACACGCGTCAGCAATGGCACGGGTTACCAGCCAGTTTCCCTGGCGGCAATGGCGAGTTGGAACCACCCGTTCCCATCCCGAACACGGAAGTGAAACGACTCAGCGCCGATGATAGTGTGGCAGCTGCTATGCGAAAGTAGGACACTGCCAGGGTCTTAAATACGAAACCCCGAAGCTTGATGCTTCGGGGTTTTTTATTGCCTGCGATTTGTCAGATCGATTGTGGGATTTCCTTCGCGAATGTTGCCGTCGGCAATTGTCCGCACGATACTGCGCGCTTCCAATATCGGCCGACGCCGAAGATCAGCACAGGGAGCGTGCGATGTCCAAAATGAAGCTTTTGTCCGTCTTGCTGACGGCCTTCGCCGTGTCCGGCTGCGAGCTGTTTGAAGGCCGTGGGGATATCGGGTTTTCGATCTCAGCCACGGATGCTGTCGAGGATCCCGCCAATCGCTTTGATCAGGTCGTCATCGCAGTCAGCAAGGTGGTGTTCGTTTCAGCGGATGGCGAGCGCGAGACCGTTGATTTCGATCCCGTGGAGCAGATTGATCTGCTTGAGTTCACCCGCGGCGACACTGCACCGTTGATTGCTAATACGAGCTTACCGAGCGCGCAGTACGAATCAGTCGAGCTCACGATCGACAGCGACGAAGATGATGACCGCTCGTATATTCGCTATCGAGACGGTGGCGTCGCGAACCTGTTTATCCCCGACGGCCAGCAGTCCAAGCTGACGCTGCCCGTCGACTTCGAGATTGAGGACGGGGAGATAACCGCGCTGACGTTGCAGTTTGAGTTGCGTAGGTCGCTGCGCCGGAAAAGCTTCTCACTCTACGAACTGCACCCGAGCCTACGTCTAGTGAAGGACGATGAAGTCGGGGCGATCAGCGGCAACGTGGCGCCCGCGCTGATTCCCAACGACTGTGATCCGGCGATCTATGCCTTCATCGGAAGCAACGCCACGCCCAGCGATATCGACGCAGTCGGCGCGGGTCCGGTCAGCACCGCAAGGGTTTTCGGTAATTCGGCCGGGGATGGCTTCGTTTATTCGTTGGAGTTTCTGGACGACGGAAACTACACCCTCGCTCTGACGTGCAAGGCAGATGAAGAGGATCCGACGGTCGGTGACGATCTGGATTTTGAGGCCATCACCAAGGCATCAGTCGAAGCAGGCGAGACCACGGTGCAGGATATCCCCGACTAGGCGGAAGGCAAAATAAAAAGGCTCGATGGCAATCGCCATCGAGCCTCAAGAAGGCCGCCGAATTTAAGCCGACTTACGTGCCTCAAACTTCTTCTTGCTCGGCAAAATGCCCATCGCCTTGCAGATGATGCCAAGCATGATTTCGTCGGCACCGCCGCCGATCGACACCAGGCGTGTATCGCGATAAGCGCGGGCAACGTTGTTCTCCCACATGTAGCCCTGGCCACCCCAGAACTGCATCAGCGCATCGGTCACTTCGCGGCCGACGCGGCCGATTTTCAGCTTGCACATCGATGCCAGCATTGCGACGTGTTCCGGCGTGTGCTTGCCGCTCAGATATTCCTGAGTCGTGTAGTAGACAAGCGCTTTCAATGACTCGACTTCGGTGCGCAGTTCCGCGATGCGGAAGTGAACGTACTGATTGTCGAGGATGGACTGGCCGAACGCCTGACGCTGGCCCGTGTACTCAATCGTCTCGTTGATCAGATTGAGCAAACCGTCGATGCCGGAAGCGGCGCCGAACAGACGCTCCTCCTGGAACTGCATCATCTGATACATGAAGCCCATGCCTTCCTGGCCGATCAGGTTGCGGCGCGGTACACGCACGTTGTCCAGGAAGATCATCGCCGTGTCCGATGAGCGCATGCCGAGCTTGTCGAGCTTGGTCTTGCGATCGATGCCCTTGGCATCCATCGGCACGATGATCAGCGACTTGTTCACGTGCGGCTTGCCTTCCGATGTGTTCACCAACATGCAGGCCCAGTCCGACTGGGTCGCGTTGGTGATCCACATCTTCGAGCCGTTGATGACGTAGTCGTCGCCGTCCTTGGTCGCGTAGGTCTTCACGCCGGCGACATCGGAACCCGCCCCGGCTTCGGACACCGCGATCGACACGACCATGTCGCCGCTGATCGCCGGGGCCAAGTACTCCGCGCGCAGTTCCTTTGAGCCGAATCGGGCGAGCGCCGGCGTCGCCATATCGGTCTGCACGCCGATGCCCATGGGTACGCCACCGCAGGTGCAGTTGCCCAGGGCCTGCGCGAACATCACCTGATACGAGTAATCGAGGCCCATGCCGCCGTACTCGGTGGGCTTGGAAATTCCGAGCAGACCCAGCGAGCCCATCTTCTTGAGGACTTCATGGGCGGGCCAGATCCCGGCAGCCTCCCACTCCGCGACATGCGGATTCAATTCATTGACGACGAAATTCTTGACCGTCTTGTACAGCTCTTGATGCTCGTGGGTAATGTTCATTACAAAGCTCGGTAGGGCAATTGCAGAACATATTTATATCACCGCTCAAATAAGCTCGGTGAGCTACGGCGAGAACGGTACGTCCGCTTACCGCACAGCGTCCGACATCGGCAGCGTTCACTCCTTACTAAGGAGCCGCGGCTGGCTCCACTTTCAGCACGAACATCTTCGGCCAGCATTTGCCGGTCACGTAAAAGCGATCGGCCGTCGGATCGTAGGCGATGCCGTTGAGCACATGATCAACCGGGTTCCAGCCCGCCGGTTTGTCGAAGCGCTGCTTGAGCTCGGCGAGATCCAACCACCCGATGACCTCTCCGCTGTGCGGATCGATCTGCACGATGTTGTCGGTCTGCCAGATGTTCGCGAACACACTGCCACGCGCGTACTCGAGTTCGTTCAACCGCGCGATCGGCTTGCCGCTCGCACGAACAGTCACACGAGAAATTTCCGCGAAGCTTTGTGGCTCGCGCATGACGAGATCGGCACTTCCATCGCTCATGATCAGTCGCGCGCCATCACTCGTGATGCCCCAACCTTCGCCATCGAAACGACGCTGCATCGTCGGCTTGCCGCTCAGGTCGAAGTAGTGCGCGACGCCTTCGCGCCAGGTCAGCATGACGAGTTGATCGCGCCAGACAGCGAGCCCTTCGCCGAAAAAAGTCGGTAAAAGTTGCGCAATTTGGCGCTCCGAACCGCTCCGGAGGTCGGTGACGAACAACGCCGAGCGGCCGTACAAACCGCTGCTTTCAAACATGCTTCGATCGTGAATTGCGAGGCCTTGAGTAAATCGTTTTGCATCGTGATCACGCGTCTCGACGATGCTCCACTTCAAACGATTTACGTAGGAGAAATCATGTTCTCGCGCACTATCGCGCAACACATACTCAGCATGTGCGCCACATGAAAAAACACACAGCAATGAAAGCAGAAATGCACGCATGTGAGATGTCGCCTAACGGAGTCCGGATTGTGCGTCAAGACAAAGACGTTGATTTAAATTTTATTTATATGTAAAACATCACACCATGGAAATACGGGTTGTGTTTCCAGACCACGCGGAGTTTTCCGCGACTGTCCTTAGGAGGATGTGTAATGGCTGCTAAGAAGGCTGCGAAGAAGGCTGTGAAGAAACCCGCGAAGAAGGCTGCCAAGAAGGCAGTGAAGAAGGTCGCGAAGAAGGTTGCCAAGAAGGCCGTGAAGAAGGTCGCCAAGAAGCCGGCGAAGAAGGCTGCGAAGAAGGTCGTCAAGAAGGCCAAGGCCGCGGCGAAGAAGTAAGCGGGCTGCCACCGCACGGGCGGCAGCAATGCACTCCGGCAACGGAAGCTAGCCGCCCGCTTTACAAACAGACGACAGCAAACGCATTACATTCGCGCCGCGGCTACACGACCTTGTCGAGTAGCCGCGTTTTTTCTTGGTGCGGCGGCTGTCTCTCTCCGGTACTCGCGCAATGCGAGCACAGCGGCGGCCCCGCTACAATGCCGCTCCTCGGAGGACGTCAATGATCAAAAGCATGACCGGTTATGCGCGCGTGGAGCGCGCGGGTGAGTTCGGCCGTATCAGCTGGGAGCTGAGGTCGGTCAACCATCGGTACCTCGACGTCCAGTTCAAGGTGCCGGAAGAGTTCCGCGTCCTGGAAGGCGAGCTGCGGACGGTCGCCGGCAACAAGCTGTCGCGCGGCAAGGTCGAATGCGCGCTGCGCTATCAGCGCGAGGTGGCGGCCAACGACCAGATCGAGCTCGACTTCAATCGCATCCGCCAGCTGCGCCATGCATTGGACGTGATCAACACCGAATTCGGCGCCACCACCGCGCCCGAGCCGGTTCGCTTGCTGACCTTTCCGGGGGTTGTGCGCGAAGAGCGCGCCGACTTCGCGCCGCTATTGGCTCAGGCCCGCGGCCTGTTCGATGAGGCGCTCGATGAGTTCACCGCCTTCCGGGTCAGCGAAGGCGAACGACTCGCTCAGTATCTGATCGAACGCTGCGACAGCATGCTGGTCCTCGTGGCTCAGCTGCGCCAGCGATATCCGTTCGTCCGCGACCAGTGGCTGGACCGGATGCGCGCGCGCTGCGCGGATCTGGGCGTCGAAGTCGAGCCGCAGAGACTCGCTCAGGAAGTGGCCCTGGCCTCGCAGCGTCTCGATATTGAAGAAGAGATGTCTCGCCTTGAAAGCCACGTCAAGGAAGTGCGTCAGGCCTTCAGCCGTGCCGATGCGGTTGGCCGCCGCCTGGATTTCCTGATGCAGGAACTGAATCGCGAGGCGAACACGACCTCGTCGAAATCCCAGGATGCCGAGATGACCCGCTGCGCGGTGGACCTGAAGGTCATCATCGAGCAGATGCGCGAACAGGTTCAGAACATCGAATAGAGCGCGTCAGCGTTCCAGCAACGACGGCGAGGCGCGCTGCGCGCATTGCTGGCGTTCGCAGACCTTGCAGCCGACGCCGATCGGCGTCGCCGCAGTCGGCCCCTGCAGGTCGAGTCCGCGCGAATAGACCAGTCGATGCGCATGGCGCAGGTCGCAGCCGAGCCCGACCGCGAAGGTCTTTTGCGGCCGGCCGTAACCTACCGCGCCGCTGACGACCTGCCGCGCAATCCAGAAGTACTTGCGACCGTCCGGCATGCTCGCGATCTGGGTCAGCACGCGGTCGGGCTGGCTGAAGGCTTCGTAGACAATCCACAGCGGGCAAGTGCCGCCGACGCGCGAGAAGTGAAAGTCGGTGGCCGAATGGCGCTTCGAGACATTGCCGGCGCGGTCGACGCGGACGAAGAAGAATGGGAGCCCCGGCGACTCCGCTCGCTGCAGGGTCGACAGGCGATGGCACACCGCTTCGGCGCCGACGCCGAAGCGATTGGCGAGGCGTTCGATGTCGTAGGACATGGTCTCCGCAGCCTGCAGAAATTCCCCATACGGCATGACCAGCGCGCCGGCGAAGTAGTTGGCGAGGCCGATGCGCGCGAGTCGCTGCGATTCCGTGCCGGCGAATCCGCCGGCGTCGATCAGGGCATCCAGCTCTTCGCTCAATTCGAGCATCGCCAGCTGCACCGCCATCTGGAAAGCCTGCTGGCCGGGGCGCAGGTGGTCGGGCAACAGCAAAGTCCGCGTCGCGCGGTCGAAGCGTCCCTTCTCGAGCTCGCTGTCGGTGCTGGCAATGATACGCACGCGATGACGCTCGGCGAGGCGGCGCGCGAGTTGCGGCGCGGCGTCGCCGATGCTCAGCGCGCTTTCGCGAAAGATGCCCTCGGCCGCCGTGTCGAGTTCGGCGATGTGGTTGTGCCGCCGATTCAGGTAGTCGCGAACCTCGTCGTGGTTCTGCGGCAGCGCGAAAGACTGCATCTGCGTATTGCCATTGCCCATCTGCGCCGCCAGCATGTCGGCGCGCTCCGCCAGCAGGCGATTGCGCCGATGCATCTCGATCACCGCACGGGCAACGCCCGGCATGTTGGTCGACAGCGCGCGCAGCTCGGCGATCGACACGGTGTCGGCGCCGGTTTCGACCAGCGCGTCGCGGACCTCGGCAATCATCTGCGCCGCCTCGTCGTCGGCAAACGGCTGCACGTCGACGCCGAGCTGCTCATTGATGCGTAACAGGATCGCCAGCGTCAGCGGCCGCTGGTTGCGCTCGATCTGATTCAGATAGCTCGCCGAGATGCCGAGCGTGCGGGCGAGCGCGACCTGGCTGATGCCGCGTTCCTCGCGCAGCCTCTGCAGCCGGACCCCCATGAAGACCTTGCGCATGTAATTTGCAAAATTAACAGCAAGCTCGTGCCGATTTTGCAAGAATACGCCAGGGAGGCGCTGAAATGGCGGCCGAATATGCAAATAATGTTAATTACTGCCTGATGTGCCTCCCCAGCCCCGATTTCCGGGGTCTGTGCCGGCCCATTGGCGCCGGTTTCTCACGCAATCGGCAGAGGTCGCGCGGCGTCAAAAGCGCGAGACTTTCGGCCCCACGAATTTGGAATCCAACATGACCACGCAAACCCAGTCCGCCGTGCCGACCGTCAAGCTGCTGATCAACGGCGAGTTCATCGATTCGAAGACCAAGGACTGGCGCGACGTCGTCAACCCGGCGACCCAGGAAGTGCTGGCACGCGTGCCGTTCGCGACCGCCGAAGAACTGAACGCCGCAGTGGCCTCCGCCAAGGAAGCCTTCAAGACCTGGCGCAAGACGCCGATCGGTGCGCGTGCGCGCATCTTCCTCAAGTATCAGCAGCTGATCCGCGAGAACATGAAGGAACTCGCCGCGATCCTGACCGCCGAACAGGGCAAGACGCTGCCGGACGCCGAAGGCGATGTGTTCCGCGGCCTTGAAGTCGTCGAGCATGCCGCCAACATCGGCACGCTGCAGATGGGCGAGCTGGCGACCAACGTCGCGAACAGTGTCGACACCTTCACGATCCTGCAGCCGCTCGGCGTCTGCGCCGGCATCACGCCGTTCAACTTCCCGGCGATGATCCCGTTGTGGATGTTCCCGATGGCGATCGCGACCGGCAACACCTTTGTTCTCAAGCCCTCGGAGCAGGATCCGATGGTGACGATGCGCCTCGTCGAGCTGGCGCTGCAGGCCGGTATTCCGAAGGGCGTGCTCAACGTCATCCACGGTGGTCCGGACATCGTCAACGGCATCTGCGACCACGCCGACATCAAGGCCGTGTCCTTCGTCGGTTCGACCAAGGTCGGTACTCACGTCTACCAGCGCGCAACGCTGGCCGGCAAGCGCGCGCAGTGCATGATGGGCGCGAAGAACCACGCCGTCGTGCTGCCGGACGCCAACAAGGAGCAGAGCCTCAACGCCCTGGTCGGCGCCGGATTTGGTGCGGCGGGTCAGCGCTGCATGGCCGCTTCGGTCGCCGTGCTCGTCGGTGAAGCCCAGAAGTGGATTCCGGAACTGGTCGCCAAGGCGAAGACGCTCAAGGTCAACGGCGGCTCCGAGGCCGGCACTGACATCGGTCCGGTCATCTCCTGTGCTGCCAAGTCGCGCATCGAGAGCCTGATCGAGCAGGGCACCAAGGAAGGCGCCAAGCTTGAACTCGACGGCCGCGCGCCGGCGATGGCTGGCAACTATGCCAAGGGCAACTTCGTCGGCCCGACGATCTTCTCCGGCGTGAAGCCGGGCATGGTGATCTACGACCAGGAAATCTTCGGACCGGTACTGGTCATCGTCAACGCGGCGAGCCTCGACGAGGCGATCGAGATCATCAACGCCAACCCGAACGGCAACGGCGTTGCGGTGTTCACCCAGTCCGGTGCCGCGGCGCGCAAGTTCCACGAAGACATCGACATCGGCCAGGTCGGCATCAACGTGCCGATCCCAGTGCCGGTCCCGCTGTTCTCGTTCACCGGCTCGCGCGGTTCCAAGCTCGGCGACCTCGGCCCTTACGGCAAGCAGGTCATCACGTTCTACACGCAGACCAAGACCGTGACGCAGCGCTGGTTCGATGACGACACGCTGCACGTCGGCGTTAACACGACCATCAGCCTCCGCTAAGCGCGGAGACTGCGATGGATTTCGAGCTGTCCGACGAACAGCGCGCCTTCCGCGAGGCGGCGCGCGACTTCGCCGAGAAGGAGTTCGCCCCGCATGCCGCGGAGTGGGACGAGACCTCGCATTTCCCGCGCGAGGCGATCCGCCTCGCCGGCGAGATGGGCTTCTGTGGCATCTATACGCCGGAAGCGCTCGGCGGGATGGGGCTGAAGCGTCTCGATACGACGATCATTGTCGAAGAACTGGCGCGCATCGATCCCTCGACCGCCGCGTTCATCAGCATCCACAACATGGCGACCTGGATGGTCGCCGGCTGGGCGACGGCGGAGATTGCCCAGCAATGGGTGCCGAAGCTCGCCAGCGGTGAAGCACTGGCTTCGTACTGCCTGACCGAACCCGGCGCCGGCTCCGATGCCGCGTCGCTGCGCACGCGTGCCGAGCGCAAGGGCGACGTCTACGTGCTCAATGGGGCCAAGGCCTTCATCTCCGGTGCCGGTGCGACGGACATGCTCGTCGTCATGGCGCGCAGCGGTGAAGCCGGCGCCAAGGGCATCAGCGCCTTCGCCGTGCCGGCGAATCTGCCGGGCATCCACTACGGCAAGAACGAAGAGAAGATGGGCTGGAAGAGCCAGCCGACGCGCACGATCAGTTTCGACAACGTCGAAGTGCCGGTCTCGCATCGCCTGGGCGAGGAGGGCGAAGGCTTCAAGATCGCCATGAAGGGTATCGACGGCGGCCGCATCAACATCGCGACCTGCTCGGTCGGTGCGGCACAGGGCGCGATCGATGCCGCGCAGCGCTACATGCGCGAGCGCAAGCAGTTCGGCAAGGCGCTAGCTGAGTTCCAGGGCCTGCAGTTCAAGCTCGCGGACATGGCGACCGATCTCGTCGCGGCGCGACAGATGGTGCGGCTCGCCGCCAGCAAGCTCGACATCAAGGACCCGAAGGCGACGCTGTTCTGCGCGATGGCCAAGCGCATGGCGACCGACATCGGCTTCAATGTCTGCAACGATGCACTACAGCTGCACGGCGGCTACGGCTACATCAAGGAGTACCCGCTCGAACGGCTGGTACGCGATGTCCGCGTCCACCAGATCCTCGAGGGGACGAACGAGATCATGCGCGTGATCATCTCGCGCCAGGTGCTCGACCCCAACTGCACGGAACCCCTGACATGACTTCATTGCTCAAGCTCGAACAGCGCGGCAGCACGGCGCTGATCACGATCGACAACCCGGCGGCGAACGTCTGGACCCTGGAATCGCTCGACGGTCTGCGCGATCTGGTGCGCCGCCTCGATGCCGACAGCAGCGTCCGCTCGCTGGTGCTGACCGGCCAGGGCGCGAAGTTCTTCAGCGCCGGTGCCGACCTGAAGGTCTTTGCCGAAGGTGGCAAGCGCGCCGGCACCGACATGGCGCGCGCGTTCGGCGAGGCGTTCGAGACGCTCGCGGCGTTCCGCGGCGTCAGCGTCGCGGCGATCAACGGCTATGCGATGGGCGGTGGCCTGGAAGTGGCGCTGGCCTGCGACATCCGCATTGCCGAAGCGCATGCGCAGATGGCGCTGCCGGAAGGCGCTGTGGGCCTGTTGCCCTGCGCCGGCGGTACGCAGTGGCTGACACGCGCGGTCGGCGACGCCTGGGCCAAACGCATGATCCTCTGCGGCGAGCGCGTCGACGCGCAGACCGCGCTGCGGATCGGCCTGGTCGAGGAAGTCGTCGAAACCGGCAAGGCTGTCGACGCGGCGCTTGCGCTGGCAGCGAAGGTCGAGAAGCAGAGCCCGGGCAGCGTCGCGGCCTGCAAGACGCTGATCCATGCCGCGCGCGGCCCGGCGCAGGCAGCGCTGCCGCTGGAGCGCGACCTGTTCCTGCGTCTGTTCGATACGAAAGATCAGGCTGAAGGCGTGGCCGCCTTCCTCGAGAAGCGCAAGCCGGAGTGGCGCAATGTCTGAAAGCGCCGTGGTCCTGCTGCGTGAGGTGGCCGCTGCCAACGGCCAGCGCATCGCTTTTGCCCAGCTCAATGCGGAGAAGTCGCTCAACTCGCTGAGCCTGCCGATGATCGAAATCCTCGAGCCGGCGCTGCGGAAGTGGGCCGCCGACCCGGGCATCGCGATGGTCGTGCTGCACGGCGCCGGCGAGAAGGCCCTGTGCGCGGGTGGCGACATCCGCAGCCTGTATCAGGCGATGCGCGAGCATCCTGGTGCGCTGCCCAATCCGCCGAACCTCGAGTTCTTCTCGCGCGAATACCGGCTCGACAACGACATTCATGAGTTCCCCAAGCCCTTCCTGGTCTGGGGCAGCGGCATCGTCATGGGCGGCGGCCTCGGCCTGATGGCCGGCGCCAGCCATCGCGTCGTCACCGAGACTTCGCGCGTCGCGATGCCGGAGATCACGATCGGCCTGTTCCCGGACGTTGGCGGCAGCTATTTCCTGAGCCGCATGCCGCGCGCCTACGGCCTGTTCCTCGCGCTCAGCGGCGCGTCGATCAATGGCCACGACCTCAAGCTCGCCGGTCTTGCCGATCACTTCGTAAAAGCGGCGGACCGTGATGCGATTTTCGCGGCGCTGGCGACCGTAGCCTGGACTGCAGACAGCGCAGCGAACGCGCAGTTGCTGACAAAGCTGTTGGAAGATTTCAGTACACAGGCTGCCGCCGTGCTGCCGCCGTCGAATCTAGAAACGCATCGCAGCGAACTGGAGCGCCTGACCGCGGGTGCGACGCTCGCTGAAGTCCATGCCGCAATCACCGGTTACAAGGGTGAGGACGCCTGGCTTGCCAAGGCCGCGAAATCGCTCACCGCCGGTTCACCAACGACGGCCGCGCTGGTCTGGGAGCTACTGAAGCGGGCGAAGGACATGAGCCTCGCCGAGGTTTTCCGCATGGAGCTGATCGTCGCGCTGCAGTGCTGCGCGCATACGGATTTCGTCGAGGGCGTGCGTGCGCTGCTGATCGACAAGGACGGCCAGCCGAAGTGGTCGCCGTCAAGCTTGAGCGACGTGACGCCTGAACATGTCGCGGCGCATTTCGTCGCGCCGCAGTGGCCAACGGGTTCGCATCCGCTGGCCGATCTGTAATGCTTGCGCCGCTGCGCGAGCCAACCAATACGAGGAGCATCTGATGAGCACCATTGCCTTCATCGGCCTGGGCAACATGGGCGGGCCGATGGCCCTGAACCTGATCAAGGCCGGCCACACGCTGCAGGTTTTCGATCTGGTTCCCGCCGCGCTCGAAGCGGCGAAGGCCGCCGGCGCGAAGATCGCCACGAGCCCGGTCGCAGCGAGCGAAGGCGCCGATCTGCTGATCTCGATGCTGCCGGCGAGCAAGCACGTCGAAGGCGTGTACCTCGGCGACGCGGGCCTCATTGCGGCGCTCAAGCCGGGCACTCTGGCGATCGACTGCTCGACGATTGCGCCGGCGTCTTCGCGCAAGGTCAACGACGCGGCCAAGGCCCGCGGTATCGAGTTCATCGATGCGCCGGTCTCGGGCGGCACCGCCGGTGCGGCAGCCGGCACGCTGAGCTTCATGGTCGGCGGCAGCGCCGCGAACTTCGAGCGCGCCAAGCCCTACCTCGAAAAAATGGGCAAGAACCTGTTCCACTGCGGCGACGTCGGCGCCGGCCAGGTCGTGAAGATCGCCAACAACATGCTGCTCGCGATCCACATGGCGGGTACGGCCGAAGCGCTTGCACTCGGTGTCGCGAACGGTCTCGATCCGAAGGTGCTGTCCGACGTGATGGCCAAGAGCTCGGGTCGCAACTGGTCGCTGGAGCTGTACAACCCCTGGCCGGGCGTGATGGACAACGTGCCGGCGTCTCGCGGCTACAGCGGCGGCTTCGGCAGCGCGCTGATGCTCAAGGACCTCGGCCTTGCCGCCGAAGCGTCGATGGCGAGCGGCAGCCCGATCCCGCTCGGGGAACTGGCGCGGAATCTTTACGCGATGCACAGTAGCGCCTCGGGGGCGCTGGACTTCTCCAGCATCGTGAATCTTTACAGAAAGAAGGAATGACGCATGGCGAACCAGCCGATGACGCGCGAAGAACGAAAGATCATTGTCGCGTCATCGCTGGGAACGCTGTTCGAGTGGTACGACTTCTTCCTGTACGGCGCGCTGGCGGCAATCACCAGCCAGCACTTCTTCTCCGCCGTCAATGAAACCGCCGCGTTCATCTTCGCGCTGCTGACCTTCTCGGTCGGCTTCGCGGCGCGGCCGTTCGGCGCGCTGGTGTTCGGCCGCCTCGGCGACCGCAGCGGCCGCAAGTACACCTTCCTGATCACGATCGTCGTCATGGGTCTGTCGACCGTGCTGGTCGGCTGCCTGCCGTCGTACGCGAGTATCGGCATTGCTGCACCGATCCTGCTCGTCGTGCTGCGCCTGCTGCAGGGTCTGGCGCTCGGCGGCGAATACGGCGGCGCCGCGATCTATGTTGCCGAGCACGCGCCGGAAGGCCAGCGCGGCTTCTACACGAGCTGGATTCAGACCATGGCCGCGCTCGGCCTGCTGTTGTCGCTGGTCGTCATCGCGGTGACGCGCTGGCTGATGGGCGAGACGGCATTCGCCGAGTGGGGCTGGCGCATTCCGTTCCTGCTGTCCGCCGGTCTGCTGCTGATCTCGATCTATGTGCGCCTGTCGCTCAATGAGTCGCCGGTGTTCCAGCGCATGAAGAACGAGGGCCGCCTGTCGAAGGCGCCGCTGCGCGAGGCGTATGGCGAATGGCGGCATCTGAAGCGCGGACTCGTCGCGCTGTTCGGCGTGATCGGCGGCCAGGCGACGGTCTGGTACACCGCCAACTTCTACATGCTGTTCTTCCTGACCAAGGCGATGAAGGTCGACGCGCTGACCGCAAACCTGTTGGTCGGCATTGCGGTGGCGATCTGCGCGCCGCTGTATGTCGTGTTCGGCCGCCTGTCGGACCGCATCGGCCGCAAGCCGCTGGTCATCGTCGGGTGCCTGATCGCCTGCTTTGCGTACTTCCCGATCTTCAAGGCGGTCGCGCACTACGCCAATCCGGCGCTGGTCGAAGCTGGAGAGAAAGCCCCGGCGCTGGTCAGCGCCGATCCGGCGACCTGTTCGTTCCAGTTCAATCCGGTCGGTGCGGCTTCGTTCACCAGCGCCTGCGACATCGCCAAGGCCGCACTCGCGCGCAACAGCATCAACTACAGCAACGTCGAGGCCGCGCCCGGCAGCGGTGCTTTCGTACGCATCGGCGACGTGCAGGTCGACAGCTTCGACGGCTCGGCGCTCGATGCCAAGGAGCGGGTGACGCAGATCGCCGCGTTCAACGCCAAGGTGCAGGCCGCTCTGGACGCCGCCGGCTACCCGGCCAAGGCCGATCCGGCGCGCATCAACAAGCCGATGATCGTGCTGCTGCTGATCGTGCTCGGCGTGCTCGCGGTCATGACCTACGCGCCGGTCGCCGCGCTGCTCGTCGAGCTGTTCCCGGCGCGCATCCGCTACACCGCGATGTCGATTCCCTATCACGCCGGCAACGGCTGGATCGGCGGCCTGTTGCCGCCGACCGCCTTCGCGCTCGTCGCCGCGAGCGGCAGCAGCTACGCCGGCCTGTGGTATCCGCTGGCGTTCTCGGTCGCCACCGTCGTGATCGGCACGCTGTTCCTGCCGGAAACGCGCGACACGAAGATCGACGAGGAAGCCTGATATGGGTACAAAAAGCACCGGCGGCTGTTTGTGTGGCGATGTTCTGTTCGAAGTCGACGGTGACTTCGAGGGGTTCTTTCTGTGCCACTGCGAACGTTGCCGCAAGGGCACCGGCTCGGCGCATGCGGCGAATCTGTTTTCGTCGAGCGCCACGCTGATCTGGTTGTCGGGCGAGGACAAGGCGCGCCTCTACAACCTGCCGTCGACCCGCCACTGCAAGGCCTTCTGCGTCAATTGCGGTTCGGCGCTGCCGTATCAGCGCGCCGCCAGCGGTGGCCTCGTGGTGCCGGCCGGCAGCTTGACGAGCGAGGTGACGATCAAGCCGACGGCGCACATCTTCGTCGCCAGCAAGGCCGGCTGGGAAGACGGTTTGGCGCAGGCACCGAGGTTCGATACGTTTCCGGGCTGACGATGTCGCGCATCGAAGTCACGCAGGACTATCGCGGTCAATATGACGACCCGATCGAGTTCCGCGTTGGCGAGCCGATTGAGGTCGGCAGGGAAGATCCGGAGTTCCGCGGCTGGTACTGGTGCTGCAGTCCGCGCGGCAAGCAGGGCTGGGTGCATCAGAGCTTCCTGTCCGCGACGCAGGGCGCCGTGACAGCGCTGCGGGACTATTCGGCGCTTGAACTGACGCTTGCCGCCGGCACCCGCGCCGAAGTGCTGGAGCGTCTCGATGGCTGGCTGCGGGTCAGGCTGGCCGAAGGCGCCGAAGGCTGGCTGCCCGAATCCCACGTCAAGGCCGTGATCAGCGTGAGATGACGCCGCCGAACGGATCACTGTTCGGCGACGAAGCGCCGCCTCCAGTGAAGGCACGTGGCCGCAGCAGCGGCGTCGACGCCGCCGCACCAGCGAACCAGCGGCTGATCGATCTGCGCGCCGCGTTGCCGCCGACACTGCGGCTCGGCACCTCGTCATGGAGCTATCCCGGTTGGATCGGCAGCGTCTGGGCGCGCGAATATTCCGCGCAGAAGCTCGCCAAACAGGGGCTGCGCGCGTATGCGCAGCATCCGCTGCTGCGTGCCGTGAGTCTCGATCGCGCGTTCTATCAGCCGCTCGCGAGCGATCAGTACGCGACCTACGCGGCGCAGGTGCCCGAGGATTTCCGCTTCATCGTCAAGGCGCCGGGCCTGGTTGCCGATGCGCTGCTGCGCGACGAGTCCGGCCGCGGACTCGACATGAATCCGCACTTCCTCGATCCCGGCCTCGCCGTGCAGGCCTTCGCCACGCCGGCGCTCGACGGCTTGCGGCACAAGCTCGGCGCGCTGGTGTTCCAGCTCAGCCCGCTGCCCGATCTCCTGCTGCGCGATCTGCCCGCGCTGATGCAACGCCTCGGCGCGATGCTGCAGGCCTTGCCGGCGCTGCGTCCGCTCGCGCCGGATGCCGTCGTGGCCGTCGAGGTGCGGGATCCGCAATGGCTGATGCCGGCATTCACCGCCACCTTGCACAGCGCCGGCGCCACCTACTGCCTCGGTCTGCACGCGAAGATGCCGCCGATCGAAGACCAGCTGCCGATCCTGCGTGCGCTATGGCCGGGGCCGCTGGTGTGCCGCTGGAATCTGCATCGCAAGCACGGCGCGTATGGTTACGAGGATGCGAAACGGCTCTACGGCGAATTCAATGCGCTGGTCGATCCCGATCCGCAGACGCGCGCGACGTTGGCCCGCGTGATAGCCGGCACGACCGGGGCCGGCTATCCGGCCTACGTCATGCTCGGCAACAAGGCTGAAGGCTCGGCGCCGTTGTCGGTCGTTGCGCTGGCCGAGGTCCTCGCCGGGCCGTAGAGAAAATGCCGGGTGCGATGCCTGCGTAGTGGGGCTGCGAACCGTTCGCTTTTGCACTCCGTCATGCTGCGAAGGCGGGCGTCATAATGCCGCTCACATTCAAAGCGGGACACGGAACATGCAGGGCAAGGCAGCAGTCATCGATTACCTCAAGATGTTGCTGCGCGGCGAGCTGGCTGCGCGCGATCAGTATTTTATCCACTCGCGCCGCTACGACGATATCGGCCTCAAAGCGCTGTTCACCCGCCTCGATCACGAGATGCAGGAAGAGACACAGCATGCGGACGCGCTGCTGCGGCGCATCCTGTTCCTCGGCGGCGAACCGGACATGCGTCCAGATGCCTTCACGCCGGGTGACGACGTCGAGTCGATGCTGCGTAAGGATCTGGACACCGAGTACAAAGTGCGCGGCAATCTGCAGGGCGGCATCGAACTCTGCGAACGCGAGCGCGATTACGTCACCCGCGACATGCTGTTGGCGCAGCTGGTCGACACCGAGAGCGACCACACGTACTGGCTGGAGCAGCAGCTCAGCCTGATCAAGATGATGGGCCTGCAGAACTACCAGCAGCTGCGCGCGGCCTGAGCCAGGCCGCCGCGTTCATCACGCGGCGGCATAGACCGGGAAGCCGGCACAGAGCTTCTCGACGTCACTGCGCACCTTGGCGATGACCGCGTCGACGTCTGAGCCGCTGCTCATCGCATCGACAATGTCGGCGATCCAGCCGGCGATCTTCGCCATCTCCGCTTCCTTGAAGCCGCGGGTTGTGCTGGCCGGCGAGCCCAGGCGCAGGCCGGAGGTCACGAACGGCGACTTCGGATCGTTCGGCACCGAGTTCTTGTTGGTCGTGATGTGCGCCTTGCCCAGCGCCGCTTCGGCATCCTTGCCGGTGACGTTCTTGGCAACCAGATCCAGCAGGAACAGGTGGTTGTCGGTGCCGTTCGAGACAACCTTGTAGCCGCGGTCGAGGAAGACCTTGGCCATGGCTCGTGCGTTGGCGATGACCTGCTTCTGGTAGACCTTGAAGCTCGGATCGAGCGCTTCCTTAAAGGCGACCGCCTTGGCGGCGATGACGTGCATCAGCGGACCGCCCTGGATGCCTGGGAACACCGCCGACTGGAACTTCTTGTTGAAGTCCTCCGGCTGGCCCTTGGTCAGGATGATGCCGCCGCGCGGTCCGCGCAGGGTCTTGTGCGTCGTGGAGGTGACGACTTGGGCGTGCGGCAGCGGGCTCGGGTACTCGCCGGCAGCGACAAGGCCGGCGATGTGCGCCATGTCGACCCAGAACCAGGCACCGACCTTGTCGGCGATCTCGCGCATGCGCTTCCAGTCCTTGACCCGGCTGTAGGCCGAGAAGCCGCCGATGATCATCTTCGGCTTGGTTTCGAGCGCAATCCGCTCCATCTCGTCGTAGTTGATCAGGCCGGTGTCGGTATCGAGGCCGTACGGCACGATCTTGTATTGCTTGCCGGAGAAGTTCGCCGGATTGCCGTGCGTCAGGTGTCCGCCCTGGGCGAGGTTCATGCCCATGACGGTGTCGCCAGGGCTGACCAGCGCGAGGAAGATCGCGGCATTGGCCTGCGCGCCGGAGTGCGGCTGGACGTTGGCGTAGTCGCAGTCGAAGACCTGCTTGATGCGGTCGATCGCCAGTTGCTCGGCGATGTCCACGTACTCGCAGCCGCCGTAGTAACGCTTGCCCGGATAGCCTTCGGCGTACTTGTTGGTCAGCTGCGAGCCCTGCGCTTCCATCACCGCCGGGCTGCAGTAGTTCTCCGACGCGATCAGCTCGATGTGCGCTTCCTGGCGATGCTCCTCGGCGCTGATCGCCTTCTGGAGTTCGGAATCGAAATCAGCAAGTCTCGGGGCGTGGCTGTACATGGTTCATTCTCCGCGCAGGGTGCAGGTGCAGGATTCGTCGTGCTGGTGCGAGTCGTCGGTGTCGTCGGCTTCGGCGGGCGCATAGACGAAGCGCGCGAGCGGATCGGCATCCGGCAGCGCTGAGTTGCTGTGGGAGTCCGGGCCGAGTTCGTCGCGGCGCCGACGGGCGAAGCCGAATCCCATGTCAGCTCAACGCCGCCCGCGCTTCACGCGCGGTGGCGACCATGATCCGCAAGGCCGATTCGGTTTCCGGCCAGGCGCGGGTCTTGAGGCCGCAATCCGGATTGACCCACAGGCGTTCGGCCGGCACGACCTTGAGCGCACGAGCCAGCATGTCGTTCATCTCCTCGCGCGGTGGCACGCGTGGCGAGTGGATGTCGTAGAGGCCGGGGCCGATGTCGTTCGGATACTTGAAGTCGCCGAAGGCATCGAGCAGCTTCATGCGTGCCCGCGAGGTTTCGATCGTGATGACGTCGGCGTCCATCGCCGCAATCGCCGGTAGGATGTCGTTGAACTCGGAATAGCACATGTGCGTATGAATCTGCGTCTCGTCGCGCACGCCCGAGGCGGTAATGCGGAACGCACGCACCGCCCAGCCCAGATACGCCGGCCAGTCGGCTTTCTTCAGCGGCAGACCTTCGCGGATCGTCGGCTCGTCGATCTGGATCACCTTGATGCCAGCCGCTTCGAGATCGACGACTTCGTCGCGCAGCGCCAGCGCGAGCTGCAGCGCGACATCGCGCTTCGGCAGGTCGTCGCGCACGAAGCTCCAGAACAGCATCGTCAGCGGGCCGCTGAGCATGCCCTTCATCGGCTTGCTCGTCAGGCTCTGCGCGTACGTCGACCATTCGACGGTCATCGGTTGCGGACGCGAGACATCGCCGTAGATGATCGGCGGCTTCACGCAGCGCGAGCCGTAGCTCTGCACCCAGCCGTTGCGCGTGAAGGCATAGCCGCTGAGCTGCTCGCCGAAGTACTCGACCATGTCGTTGCGTTCCGGCTCGCCGTGAACCAGCACGTCGATGCCGAGTTCCTCCTGCTTGTCGACCGCGAGCCGGATCTCGGCCTTCATCGCGGCGATGTAATCGGTCTCTTCAAGCTTGCCGGCCTTGAAGGCCGCGCGTGCCGCGCGAATCTCCGCGGTCTGCGGGAAGGAGCCGATCGTCGTCGTTGGCAGCTTCGGCAATTGCAGCGCCGCCTGCTGCGCCTGGATGCGCTGGTCAAATGGCGCCTTGCGGTCGCCGTCGGCCGGCTTGAGCGCGGCAACGCGCGCGCGCACTTCCGGTCGGCAGGTGCTCGCCGCGCCGCGCCGCTGTGTGATCGCCTGCGCGGCGGCATGCAGCTCGCGCCAGACCGCCTGCTCGCCCTGTTCGAGCGCGCGGCGCAGCAGCGACAGCTCCGCGAGCTTCTGCACGGCGAACGCCATCCACGACTTGATCTGCGGATCGAGCGCATCCTCGAACGCGAGATCGGTCGGCACATGCAGCAGCGAGCACGAGGCGGAAATCCATAGACGCGTGCCGAGGGCCGCATGGACCGGATGCAGGGTTTCGAGCACGCGCGTCAGATCGCTGCGCCACAGGTTGCGGCCGTCGATGATGCCGAGCGACAGCGTCTTATCCTCTGGCCAATCAGTGAGGAAGGTCTGCAGCTGCTCCGGTGCGCGCACGAGGTCCAGATGCAGGCCGGCGACCGGCAGCGCCTTGAGCCAATGGGCGTGCGTCGCGACGCTGCCGAAGTAGGTCGTCAGCAGGATCGGCGGCGCGGCGGGCGCCAGCTCGCGATAGACCGTCGCGTAGGCGGCGACCCAGTCGTCCGGCAAGTCGAGCGCGAGAATCGGCTCGTCGAGCTGCAGCCAGCGTACGCCGCGCTGCTTCAGCTCAGCGACCGCGGCGTAATAGGCGTTGAGCAATGGCGATAGCAGGCTGAGCTTGTCGAAGCCCTCCGCCGCGCTGGCCAGCCACAGCCAGGTCAGCGGTCCCGGCAGCACGACCTTGACCGCATAGTCGAGCGCCTGCGCTTCGCTGATCTCCGGAAACAGCCAGTCGCGATTTAACGCGAAGCGCGTCTGCGCGGAGACTTCCGGTACGAGGTAGTGATAGTTGGTGTCGAACCACTTCTTCATCGCCAGCGCCGGCTGCGCGGCGGTGCCGCGCGCCATCGCGAAGTAGCCGCCGAGGTCGCAGCGCTCGCCCAGTTCAAACCGCGGCGGCTGCGCGGAGAACAGCGCCGTCGCATTGTGCAGATGATCGTAGAACGCGAAGTCGCCGACGGTGACGACATCGAGGCCGGCGTCGCGCTGCTGCTGCCAGTGACGCTTGCGCAGCTCGCGGCCGACCAGTTGCAGCTCGGCGGCGGTGAGCCGGTTCTGCCAGTGGGCTTCGACGGCAGTCTTGAGTTCGCGGCGCGCGCCGATGCGCGGGACGCCGAGGATGTGTGTGGTGGGCATGGCAGCTCTTGGATGACGGGAACGCGGCCATGGTCGGACCTGTCTGGATATGATTCAATCTCGATTAATTCACGAAATCGATGAATCTCATTCATGGCCCAATCGCCGCTGGACATGCGCCATCTGCACACCCTCGTCGCGCTGGCCGAGACCGGCTCGGTGTCGCGTGCCGCGGAGCGGGTGTTCGTTACCCAATCCGCGCTGTCGCACCAGCTCAAGCTGCTGGAGAACCATTACGGCGCGCCGCTGTTCGAGCGCGGCACCAAGCCGCTGCGCTTCACCCAGCCGGGGCAGCGCCTGCTCGCGCTGGCGCGGCAGGTGCGCGAAGCGGCCGCGCAGGCCGAGCGCGATGTTGCGCACTGGGTGTCCGGCGGCGGCGGGCAGCTGCGCGTCGCCGTCGAATGCCACACCTGTTTCGACTGGCTGATGCCGGCGATGGACGCGTTCCGCGAACACTGGCCGGATGTCGAGCTGGATCTGGTCGGCGGCTTCCAGACCGAGCCGATGGGGCTGATCGATCACGACGTCGCCGATTTCGTCGTACTGCACGATCGGCCACTAGCGCGCGCCGGTGTCGCGTTGGAAGCGCTGTTCGATTACGAGAACGTCGCGATCCTCGCGCCGAGCCACCCGCTCGCCACGAAGCCCTGGCTGACGCCGAAGGATTTCATCGACGAGACGCTGATCAGCTATCCGGTCGCCGACGACATGCTCGATGTGGTCCGCCACTTCCTGGCGCCGGCCGGCATCAAGCCGCGCCGCCGCAACGCCGAGCTGACCGTCGCGATCCTGCAGCTCGTCGCCAGCGGCCGCGGCATCGCCGCGCTGCCGGCCTGGAGCGTGTCGGAATACCTGAAGCGCGGCTATGTCGTCGCCAAGCCGCTCGGCAAGCGCGGCCTGCGCTGCGATCTGTATGCGGCGATGCCCGAAAGCCTCGCGCAGCGGCCGTACATGCAGGATTTCGTCGCCAAGATCCGCGAATACAAAGCTTGAGTCGGGCTAAACTTCCGCGCATCGCCAGCATCAGGACTCCAGCGCAGTGACCGCCAGCGGCAATCTCTTCATCGTTTCGGCGCCCAGCGGCGGCGGCAAGACCAGCCTGACGCGGGCCCTGCTGCCGGTGCTGCAGTCGCGCGGCGTCGCGGCCACGATCTCGGTGTCCTACACGACGCGCGCACCGCGCAGCGGTGAGCAGGACGGCACGCACTATCACTTTGTCGACGAGGCACGCTTCGTCGCGATGATCGGCGCCGGCGCCTTCCTCGAACACGCGCATGTCTTCGGCCGCCGTTACGGCACCGGCCGCGAGCGCACCGAAACGCTGCTGGCCGCCGGCATCGACGTCATTCTCGACATCGACTGGCAGGGTGCGCGCCAGGTCCGCGCGCAGCTGCCGCAGGCCGAGTCGATCTTCATCCTGCCGCCGTCGCTGACCGAGCTGGAGCGGCGCCTGCGCGACCGCAGCCAGGACGATGATGCGACGATCCAGGCCCGCATGCGCGAGGCGCAGAGCGAGATGTCGCATTACGACGAGTACGAGTATCTGGTCGTCAACGAGCACTTCGACCAGGCGCTGGCCGAGCTGGTGGCTATTTTTTGTGCAGCCCGGGCCCGCAAACCCGCGCAAAAAGCCCGACAGCAGGCGCTGATCGACGCTTTGCTGGCGAAATAAGCCTCAAGCCGCTAAACTCCGCGGCCCATTTTGATGCTCTGTGTGGTGTAGCCATGGCCCGCGTAACCGTAGAAGACTGCCTCGTCCGCATTCCGAACCAGTTCGATCTGACCCTGGTTGCCGCCAAGCGTGCACGCCAGCTGGCTCGCGGTGCCGATGCGCATCTGCCTTGGGGCAACCACAAGTCCACCGTGCTTTCGCTGCGTGAAATCGCCGAAGGCCACATTGGTCGTACCGTGCTTGAGGAAGTCGATCTGCCGGCCGTGCAGCAGCCGAAGATGGAGCTCGAAGCACTGGATCCGTCCTTCGACGCCTGAGTTTGATGAGCCAGCCGGCCTGCCGGCTTGCAATAAAAAACCCGCCTGACCGGCGGGTTTTTTATTGGGCGACGGTCGCGGAAATCAGACCGGCAGCGCGAGCCGTTCGGCGATGGCGCGGGCCACCTGCGGGTTGAACGGCATGCCCATGTGGCTGCCGCTGACTTCGACGTTGTCGGTACGGTCGGTTTCCGGCTCCAGGCAGCAGGGCCAGGCGACGATGCCGTCACTGCGCGTGTAGATGGCGGTGCAGGGGACAGGCGGCGGCGTGATGCGGCGGCGGAAGCCGTCGAGATCCAGATTGACCGGCTTGCCGGCATTCATCAGGCGGAACATGACCATCATGTTGTTGGCATCCGGCCGTTCGTTGATCGGACTGCCGAGCGTGAACACCCGGCGTACGAGGTCCGGTTTGTGGCGCGCCATCTCGCGGACGAAGACGCCACCCAGGCTCCAGCCGATCAGGCTGACCGGGCCGTCATGCCGCGCATGCAACTTGACCAGACGCTCGTTGAGGGCCTGCTTGATGTTCGCCCGCATGCCGAGGTTGATACCCAGATTCCAGCCGTAGACGGAATAGCCGAGGTCGCGCAGCAATCCGCGCAATGGCTGGGTCGCGAGGTCGCCGGCACCGAAGCCGGGAACGACGAGGACGGCATGTCCGTCGCCCGGCGGCAGTTCGGCGCGCAGGCGCGGCAGGCGCAATGGCGAGGCGCCCAGCTCTGCCCAGGCGCGCAGCTCCAGCGCGAGCAGACGCAGGGGAGGGGCAGTGATGCTTGCAGAGGACTCGGTGCTCATGGGTGGCCTGCCGGTGGACGGAACCGCGACCATTATGGCGCGACTTGCGGGGAGTGCAGGCGGCGGCTACGGTGCCGCACGAAAACAGCATTCCCGAGTCCGTTCATGCCGCATCTGATCAACCGCCGCGATCTCGACTTCATGCTCTATGAGCTGCTCGACGTCACGAGCCTGACCGCGCACGAGCGCTTCGCTCATCACGACCGCGCGACCTTCGACGCGGTGATCGATGCGGCGCAGACGCTGGCCGAAGAACAGTTCCAGCCGCACGCCGCCGCCCTCGACGCCAACGAGCCCACGTTCGATGGCGAGCGCGTGCACCTGATGCCGGAAGTGAAACAGGCGCTGGATGCCTACATCGAAGGCGGCTTCCTGTCGGCCGCCTTCTCGATCGACAACGGCGGCATGCAGTTGCCGTACAGCGTCACCGCGGCCGTGCAGGCGATCTTCACCGCCGCCAATGTCGGCACCAGCGGTTATCCGTTCCTGACTGCGGCGGCGGCCAACCTGCTCAGCGTGCACGGCACGCCGGAGCAGCAGGCGCGCTACATGCAGCCGATGCTGGCCGGCCGCTACTTCGGCACGATGTGCCTGTCCGAGCCGCATGCCGGTTCGTCGCTCGGCGACATCAAGACCAAGGCAGTCCCGCGCGCCGACGGCCGTTACGCGATCAGCGGCCGCAAGATGTGGATCTCCGGCGGCGAGCACGAGCTGTCGGACAACATCGTCCATCTCGTGCTCGCGCGCATCGAAGGCGCGCCGTCGGGCACCAAGGGCATCTCCCTGTTCATCGTGCCGCGCTTTTCCGTCGAGGCGGATGGCCGGCGCGGCGCGAAGAACGGCGTGCGCCTGATGGGCCTCAACCACAAGATGGGCTATCGCGGCACGGTCAACACCGCGCTGGCCTTCGGCGATGGCGAGGAATGCATCGGCGAGCTGGTCGGCACCGCGAACAACGGCCTGGCCTGCATGTTTCACATGATGAATGAGGCGCGCATCGGCGTCGGTCTCGGCGCGACGATGCTCGGCTATACCGGTTACCTGTACTCGCTCGACTATGCGCGCGGCCGTCCGCAGGGCCGTCCGCCTTCGGCGAAGTCGCCCGACACGCCGCAGGTCATGATCATCGAACACACCGATGTGCGGCGCATGCTGCTGCAGCAGAAGTCCTACGTCGAAGGCGCGCTGGCGCTGGGGCTGTACTGCGCGCAGCTGGTCGATGCGCAGAGCATGGCGAGCGATGCCGGGGAGCGCGAGGAGCTGGGCCTGCTGCTCGACATCCTGACGCCGATCGCCAAGTCCTGGCCGTCGGAGTTCTGCCTCGAAGCCAACAAGCTGGCGATCCAGGTGCTCGGCGGCTACGGCTACACGCGCGACTATCCGCTGGAGCGCTTCTATCGCGACAACCGGCTCAATCCGATTCACGAAGGTACCGCCGGCATCCAGGCGCTGGATCTGCTCGGCCGCAAGGTGACGATGAAGAACGGCGCGGCGTTCCGCCTGCTGCTCAAGCGGATCCTGGCAGACGTCGACACCGCCGCCGCGAATGCGGACACCGGCCTGCAGGAACTCGCGCGCGATCTGCGCGCCGCACTCGATCGCATCATGCAGACCACGCAGGCGCTGGGCATGGTTGCCGCCGGCGGCAAGATCGACCTGTTCCTCGCCAATGCGCATGCCTACCTGGAAATGCTCGGTCACGCCGTCGTTGCCTGGCAGTGGCTGCGTCAGGCGCAGCGTGCTCAGGCGGCATCGATCCACGCGACAGCCGCAGACGCGGACTTCTACGCAGGCAAGCTGCGCGCGGCGCAATACTTCAATCGCTATGAGCTGCCGCGCGTGCAGCGTTGCGCCGAACTGCTCGAGCGCATGGACGACACCTGTCTGACGATGCCGGCCGCCGCGTTCTGATAACGACATTCTGATAACAACAGGGAGACAACAATGAAACGTCTGCTGCTGATCCTGCTGCTAGCCGGCCTCGCTGCATTGATCTGGACATTCATGCCGCAGCCCTTGCCGGCAACGCTCACCGCCAACGAAACCTTCGTCGCGCCGCAACCGCAGCCGCCGAGCGGCATGAAGCTCAGTGTCATGCACGCCGGGCGCATGGAGTCGAACGGTCTGTTTGCCTACCGCGGCGGGCCGATGGAGAAGCGCGAGTTCGGCATGGACGTCGTCATCGTCGAGCATCCGCGGGGTACGCTGCTGTTCGATGCTGGTTTCGCGCGTGATGTTGAATCGCAATTGCACGTCGTCCCGGCGCTGATGCGGTCCGTATCGAAGATCACCAGCGAGAAGCCGGTGGCCGATCAGCTCGCCGCCGCCGGCATCTCCCACGCCGCGATCAAGGGCATCATCCTGACGCACGCGCATTGGGATCATGTCTCCGGTCTCGCCGACCTGCGCGACATTCCGGTCTGGATCAATCAGGCCGAACTCGACTTCATCCACAGCGGCCACGTCGGCGCGCAGCTCGCGGCGGAGCTCGATGCCGCGCAGCCGTTGAATGTGCAGAAGTACGAGTTCAACGGCCCGGCCTATTGGGGTTTCCCCGCCAGCCACGATGTCTACGGCGACGGCTCGGTGGTTCTCGTGCCGGGTGGCGGTCACACGCCGGGCTCGACGATCGCGTTCGTGCACACGCCGGACGGCAAGCACTACGCCCTGATCGGCGATCTGGCCTGGCAGCACGAAGGGATCGATCTGCCGGCGGAGCGCCCCTGGCTGCTGCGGCGCATGGTCGATACCGACACCGCCGGCCTGCGCGACGTGCTGGTGCGCCTGCACCTGCTGCAGAAAGCCATGCCGGACCTGATGATCCTGCCGGCGCACGATCGTCGCGTCATGAATCTGCTGCCGGAATTCGGTGTCGGGCAGCAGGTCTTCAGTCCCCCAGCGCCGGGCTGAAGCTGCCGGGCCTGCCGGATTTCCCGGCAAGCCGCCGCTCGGCGACAATAGCGTCATGCAGGTCGGCCCCTACAACATCGAACCCTCGGTGATCCTCGCGCCCATGGCGGGCGTGACGGACCGGCCGTTCCGGCAGCTGTGCCGGCGCATGGGCGCGGGTCTCGCTGTGTCGGAGATGACGACCTCGGACGCCACGCTGTGGGCCACGGAGAAATCGCGGCTGCGGCGCGACCATGCCGGTGAGCTGGGGCCGGTGTCGGTGCAGATTGCCGGTTACGACCCCGAACAGATGGCGAATGCAGCGCGCTTCAACGTCGAGCACGGCGCGCAGATCATCGACATCAACATGGGCTGCCCGGCGAAGAAGGTCTGCCGTGTCGATGCCGGTTCGGCGTTGCTGCGCGACGAGGCGCTGGTCGCGCGCATCTGCGCCGCGGTCGTTGGCGCCGTCGATGTTCCGGTCACGCTGAAGATTCGCACCGGCTACTCGCGTGCGCAGCGCAACGGCGTACGCATCGCGCACATCGCCGAGGACAGCGGCATCCAGGCGCTGGCGGTGCATGGGCGTACGCGTGAAGAGCAATACGGCGGCGCCGCCGAGTACGAGACGATCGCGCGGATCAAGCAGTCCATTCGCATTCCGGTCATCGCCAATGGCGACATCGACAGCCCGCACAAGGCACTGGCCGTGCTGCGCGCCACCGGTGCCGACGCGGTGATGATCGGCCGCGCCGCGCAGGGCAAGCCGTGGTTGCTGCGCGACATCACCCACTTCCTCGCGACCGGCGAACTGCTGCCAGCGCCGACGCGTTTCGAGATCCGCCGCTGGCTGCTCGAACATCTCGACGCGCTGTATGCGTTCTACGGCGAAGGCCGCGGCGTGCGCGTCGCGCGCAAGCACATCCAGTGGTATTGCCAGGGCAACGACGGCGCCGACGCGTTCTGGCAGTCGATCAACCGCGTCACGGACGTGAGTGCTCAGCGCGCTGCCGTCGACGCCTATTTCAGCAGCATCGCCGCGGAGCAGGCCGCATGAAGGGCGAGCACCAGTACAGCGCCGAAATCCGCTGGCAGCGCGGCGCGACGGAGAAGTTCACCGATCAGCGCTACTCGCGCGGCCATCGCTGGCAGTTCGACGGTGGCGTCGAGGTTCCGGCCTCGAGTTCGCCGCTGGTCGTGCCGCTGCCGTATTCCGTGAGTGCAGCAGTTGATCCCGAAGAGGCCTTTATCGCCTCGCTATCGTCCTGCCACATGCTGTTCTTCCTGTCGTACGCCGCGCAGCAGGGCTTCGTCGTCGAGCAGTACATCGACAAGGCGATCGGCACGATGGGGCCGAACGAACACGGCCAGATCGTCATGCTCAAGGTCGTGCTGGACCCGCAGATCCGCTGGGGCGGCGAGCGCGCACCGGATGCGCAGCAGATCGCCGCGCTGCATGAGCGTTCGCACCACGACTGCTTCCTCGCGAACTCGGTGCGCTGTCCGGTGACGGTCGCGCAGGCAGCGTAGGGACTGGCGCCGATCGAAAAAAGCCCAGCGCCTTCACGAGGCGCTGGGCTTGATGTATGACGAGGTCTTTCCGTACTACAGCTTGGCGCTCTGATCCGGCGCCGGCGCGGCGAGCGCCTTCTCGATCGCGTCGCGGAACTCCTTGCTCTCCGGCTTCATGCGCGTGCCGAAGGCTTCGGCGGTCTTGCCGTCGCGCATGATCAGGTACTTGTGGAAGTTCCACATCGGGCTTTCATCGGTGAGGTCGATGAGCTTGCGGAACAGCGGGATCGCATCGTCGCCGCGGACCTGCGACTTCGTGTACATCGGGAAGCTGACGCCGTAGTTCACCTTGCAGAACTTGGCGATCTCCTCGTCGCTGCCGGGTTCCTGATTCATGAACTGGTCGGACGGGAAGCCCAGCACGACAAGACCCTTGTCCTTGTAGGTCTTCCACAGCTGTTCGAGGCCTTCGTACTGCGGCGTGAAGCCGCATTTGCTCGCGGTGTTGACGACCAGCACGACCTTGCCGCTGTACTGGCACAGCGACTCCTCGGGGCCGATAAGCCGCTTGGCACTGGTGTCGAGCAGCGGGCTGGCGCAGTTGGCGCCGGCACTGCCGGCGAAAGCGAGGAGCAGCAGGGCAAGGGCAGATTTCATGGTCGTACTCGGTACCGGGGCCGGGGTAGGTAGCTTACGCCGGCCGGCGCTCGGCGGATGCGCCGATTGTTATGATCCGGCGCATGTCTTCCCCCGCCCATGGCCGCGTCGTCGCCTCGCGTTTCGTGCCGCATCCGCTGCTGCGCGGGCCGCATGCGCAGACGGTGGTCCCGACACTGCTGCGCCCCCTGCCGCCGCTCGACATCCGCATCGAGCGCCTCGAGCTGCCGGATGGCGATTTCGTCGACCTCGGCTGGTGCGGGGCCACCTCCGGCAAGCGCATCGCCGTGCTGGTGCACGGCCTGACCGGCGGCTTCGAGTCGAAGTATTTGCGCGGCACCGCCTTGCAGCTGGGCGTGCGCGGCTGGCGCTGTGTGATGCTGCAGCTGCGCGGCGGCGGCGCGGAGCCGAACCGCCTGCCGCGCATCTATCACCATGGCGACACCGCGGACCTGCGCTACCTGATGCATGAGCTGCAGCGCCGCGAGCCGGATGCAAGGCTTGCCGCGGCCGGCTGGTCGCTCGGCGCCAACGTGTTGCTCAAGTCTCTGGGTGAAGAAGGCGCGAACGCACCGCTGCTGGCCGCTGCTGCAGCCTGTGCGCCGTTCGATCTGAAGCTCTGCGCCGAGAAGCTGCGCAAGGGTTCGGCGCGCATCTACCAAAAGCGCCTGCTTGGCGACCTGCGCGAGATTGCCCGACGCAAGCATGGTGTGGTGCCTGCCGCCAATATCGACATCGAGCAGGTGCTGCGCTCGCAGGACTTCTTCGAGTTCGACGACGCCTGGACCGCGCCGATGAACGATTTCAAGGACGCGCTCGACTATTACTCACGCTGCAGCAGCGGCCAGTACCTGCGCACGATCCAGGTGCCGACGCTGATCGTCAACGCGCGCGACGATCCTTTCATGACGCCGGACATTCTGCCGACCGCCGAGCAGCTGTCGCCGCAGGTGACGCTGGAAGTCGCGCGGCGCGGCGGTCACGTCGGCTTCATCGCAGCCGCTCGCAATGGCGGCCTGCAGTTCTGGCTGGAGCCGCATTTCGCCGAGTATCTCGACAAGACGGTGCCTGCCTGACCCGGATTTCATCCGGGCTACGTTTGGCTGATCCGGCCGACAAACTGTCTGATCTCCGCGGGCGAACGCAGGTGATGCACCGCCTGTGTCGCCGCGGCTGATTGGACATATGCCCGATACTTCGGCGTCAGCCGTCGGTGACAAAGCCACAGCACCTTGTAGCCGCTCAGGGTGCTGCTCAGCATCGGGCTGCCTTCGGGCCAGCCTTCCGGCAGGACGAAAAATCCCTTGAAGAACCGCTTCGTCACCCACCAGAAATGCAGCGCTAGCGGCAGGTCCAGATAGACCAGGGTGTCGGCCGCGGCGAGACGCTGCCAGGTCGTCTGCAGGTCGCCGTAGCCGTCGATCACCCACGTGTCCTGCGTCAGGATCTCCGCGTGCCGCTGCCGGTAGATCTCCGCCGGCACGGCGCCGCCGCCGGGATTCCAGCAGAGCCGATCCAGTGCGAACAGCGGCAAGCGCAGCTCCGCAGCCAGCGCTTTCGCCAGCGTCGATTTGCCGCCGCCGGCATTGCCGAAGACCGCGACCCTTTTCACGCGCTCGATCTCGTCCGAAGCTCAGGCGGCCGCTTCCAGCGCCAGCGGATCGACGACCGGCGTGCGCCAGTGCGCGTACTTGCGCTCGCTGCCTTCCTGGATCTGCTTCAGTGCCTGCGAGACGCGAGCGGCGAGGCCGGTGTCCTTGAACATCAAGTCATGCTCGCCGTCGCCGATCGCGGTGATCTGCGAGACGCGCACGGCGGAACCGGTGCCGAAAGCGCTGCCGAGCGTTCCGGCCAGGCTCGCGTTGCGCAGATCGTCGAGCGAAATCGCGCACTCGCGCACGGTCGTTCCTTCGGCGCGCAGCCACTGCATGACGCTGTCGCGCGTGATGCCCGCGAGGATCGTGCCGTCCAGCGCCGGCGTCAGCACTTCATCGCCGATCTGCACGAACAGGTTCATCGTGCCGGCTTCGCCGAGCTGCGTATGCGTGAAGGCGTCGAGCCAGACCACATCGTCGTAGCCGCGTTCGCGCGCACGCACCAGGCCGGCGAGACCGGCGGCGTAGTTGGCACCGGTCTTCGCCGCGCCGAGTCCACCGGGCGCGGCGCGGATCAGCTCGGGCTCGGCCCACAGGCGCAGGCGCTTGAGCAGCGGATCGCTGCAGGGCGTGACGACGATGCTCAGGCGATGACGCCTGGCCGGACGCAGGCCCAGGCATTCCTCGTCGGCGAACACCGTCGGGCGCAGGTACAGCGAGCCGCGACCGTAGGGCGGGATCAGCGCCGCATGCATCTGCACCGCCAGATCGAACAGCTGTGCGCACAGCGCCGCCGGCGGTGGCGGCATGCCGAGGCGTCGCGCGCTGGCCTGCAGACGGGCGATGTGATCATCGATGCGGAACAGATGCAGGCTGCCGTCCGCCGCGCGATACGCCTTCAGTCCTTCGAACACCGACAGGCCGTACTGCACGGCACCGCCGGCGATCGCTGCCGAGCTGGCGGTGCGCGGCGTCAGGCACGGTGCGCTCCAGCCGGCGCCGTCGAGGTGCTGCGATTCGACGAGGTAGGGGCCGAGGTACTGGCCGAAGCCGAGTGCCTCGGGCTCGGGCCAGTCAGGTGGGCGGCTGGCGAGCAGGTGAGTCGGTAACGCGGTTTCAGTGGAGAGTTGCATGTCGGACTTCCGGTAAAAGTGATTGACGGGTTCAGTGCAGGGTTTCGAGTTCGTTCTGCTGCAGCATCAGCAGGGGCGCGGCCTGCTCGGCGCGCAAGACCGGCGCGCGGATCAGCAGCGGCCCCGGCTGGCGCAATGCCTCGCGCAAGCGCGGCAGCGCCTTGTCGGTGAGGCCGAGATCGAGCGTGGCGATGCCGAACGATTCCGCGATGCCGCACACCGACGGCGGCCGTTCGTACAGAGCGCCGATGGTGCGTCGCTGCAGCAGCACGTCCTGCGGGCGCCGCAGCAGGCCGAGCGCGCTGCTGTCGAGCACGACGATCTTCACGTCGAGCTGCAAATCGGCGAGCGTCGTCAGCTCCTGCAGGCTGATCAGCAGGCTGTTCTCGGTGCAGAACACGACGGCGCGGTTGTCGCCGGACGCCAGCGCGGCGCCGATCCCCGCGGCGATGCCAAAGCCGCTGACGCCGAGATGGCTCGACGCCTGCCAGCGCTGTGCGCGCATGAACGGATAATGCTGCGCGACCCAGTTCTGCGCCTCGCCGGAATCGGCAATCACCGTCGTGTCCGCGCCCATCGCCGCGGCTGTCGCCCGGATCAGCGTCGACGGCTGGCGCAGATCGTCGAAGTCCGCTTCCGGCTCGGCGAGATGCTGCTGCAGCGCGCGGATCTGCGCATGCCAGCGACCGCGCAACTGCGGACGCACGCGTTCGGCCAGCGCGGCAAACGCAGCACCCGCCTCCGAGACAATGCCCAGATCCTCGGCGCCGAGCGCCGCGAGCTCGCGCGCCTCCAGTTCGATGTGCAGGCGCCGCGCATTCGGCGCCAGCCGCCGCGCACTGGCGGTGGCTCGTTCGTCGAAGCGGCAACCGACCGCGATCAGCAGATCGCATTCCTCGACGGCCTTCTGGCTCGCCCGCTTGCCGAGTGCGCCGGACAGGCCCAGCGACAGCGGGTGCCGTTCGGGCAGCGTGCCCAGCGCCGGCAGACTCATCAGCGTCGGCAGATGCGTCTGCTCGAGCAGGCTCAGCGCGGCAGACTGCGCCTGGGTCTGCACGACGCCATCGCCGAGCAGCAGCAGCGGCCGGCGCGCGGCATCGATCATCGCAGCGGCGCGATTGAAGAGCAGGGCGTCGGCGGGTTCCGCCGTCGTGCGGGCGGCCGGCGCCGGCAGTGCCGGCAGGCGGATGCGTTCGACCAGCACGGCCTGCGGCACGTCGATGACGACCGGCCCCTTGCGATCCGACTCGGCGATGCGGAACGCCTCTGGCAGCACGTCGAGCAGATCCTCGACGGCGCGGATCTCGAACTGCGCCTTGCTGATCGAGTCGACCAGATGGCCGGTACGCACGCCGTGCGAGCCATCCGCCTGCGGCAGTTGGGCGCAGATCGCGATCAGCGGCACGCCGTCGGCATTCGCATCGGCGAGCACCGGCAGCAGCTGCGTCAGGCCGGCACCTGCGTTGACGAGGCAGACGCCAGCGCGACCGCTGCGGCGCGCGATGCCCTGCGCAATGAAGCCGGCGCCGGCCTCGTGACGGGCCAGTACATGGATCAGTTTGGAATCGGCGAGCGCGCGATAGAGCGGCAGCAGGGCATTGCCGCCGGCGGCCGTGTGCGCGCCGACGACCTGTGCAAGGCCTTCGCGCTCGAGATGACGGGTGATGAGTTCAGCACCGTTGATGTCCATGCTGCGTTCCTGCGGTTCCTGTTGCGTGGAACCCGCTGGAGCTTTGGACCGGTGGTGTCAGAAACTGAAAACCCCCGCCGGTCTTAGCGCCGGCGGGGGTTTTGTGTACGAAAAGCGTCCCCTACGGCGCGTCGCTTGCGGCGACGTTCCAAATGGCTACATGGACGGCTTTCTGGAAAAGGTTCATTGGGTGTTTCGGCTTCTGAGGCGGGCAGATTAATCGCGCGCCAGATTCGGCGTCAAGCGGAATTGGATCAGCCGTGGCGTATATGCCGTCGAAGATTCACGCAGGAACTCCCTCTCCCCGCGTGCGGAGAGAGGGTTGGGGTGAGGGGCAGGCGGACGCAACAAATCTCATCTGCGAACCCGCCCCTCATCCGCCCTTGCGGGCACCTTCTCCCCGCTCGCAGGGAGAAGGAAACGAACTTGCCTTTTCTAATTTCTAAGCTCACACCGTCAGATGATGACGAACCATGTCGTCGCTGAGCTGGCCGATCTCGCCGCTGGCGACGACGCGGCCCTTGTCGAGGATGCGGAAATCGCTGGCGACACGGCGAGCGAACGGCAGTTTCTGCTCGACGATCAGCACGGTCAGGCCGGTCTCCTGATTGAGCCGGATCAGCAGGTCGCCGATCTCGGCGACGATGTTCGGCTGGATGCCTTCGCAGGGCTCGTCGAGGATCAGCAGGCGCGGCTGCAGCAGCAGGGCGCGGCCGATCGCGAGCTGCTGCTGCTGGCCGCCGGACAGATCGCCGCCGCGCCGCCGCAGCATCTGCTTGAGCACCGGAAAGGTCGTGTAGACGCGTTCCAGCGCATCGCTTGGACGTTCGCGCTTGGCGATCAATCCCGTGCGCAGGTTTTCCTCGACGGTGAGCTGCGAAAAAATTTCGCGCCCCTGTGGCACGAAGCCGATGCCCAGTGCAGCGCGCGCGTCTGCGTTCAGTTTCAGCAGGTTCTGCCCATCGAACAGGATCTCGCCGGCGCTGACCGGCAGCAGGCCCATCACGCAGCGCAGCAAGGTCGACTTGCCCATGCCGTTGCGGCCCATCAGGCAGGTGCGCGAGCCGGTCTCGACCTTGAGGTCGATGTCCCACAGCGTGTGACTGCCGCCGTAGAACTGGTTGAGTTGCCGGATTGCGAGCATCGTTATTCGCCTAGATAGACTTCGATGACTTTCGGATCGTTCTGCACGGTTTCCATCGAGCCTTCGGCGAGCACCGAGCCTTCATGCAGCACGGTGACGGTACGGGCGATCGAACGGACGAAGTCCATGTCATGCTCGACGACGACGACCGAATGCCGGCCGGCGAGAGACACCAGCAGCTCGGCGGTGCGCTCGGTTTCCTGCGGCGTCATGCCGGCGACCGGCTCGTCGACCAGCAGCAGCGTCGGCTCCTGCATCAACAGCATGCCGATCTCCAGCCACTGCTTCTGGCCGTGCGACAGGCTGCCGGCGCGCGCGCCGCGATGTTCGAGCAGGCCGATGATGGTCAGCACTTCGTCGATGCGGTCGCGCTGCTGAGGTGTCAGCTTCGCGAAGAGGATTTTCCAGACCGACTTGTCGCCGGCCATCGCCAGCTCGAGGTTCTCGAAGACGCTGTGTTCCTGGAACACCGTCGGCTTCTGGAACTTGCGGCCGATGCCGGCCTGGGCGATCTCGGGTTCGCTGAGGTCGAGCAGGTTGACGGTCTGGCCGAACCAGGCGGTGCCTTCGTCGGGCCGCGTCTTGCCGGTGATGACGTCCATCATCGTCGTCTTGCCGGCGCCGTTGGGTCCGATGATGCAGCGCAGTTCGCCCTTCTCGATGTACAGGTTCAGGTTGTTGAGCGCACGGAAGCCGTCGAAGCTGACCGTGATGCCTTCCAGATAGAGAATGATGTTGTGCGTCAGGTCCAGCGGCGGCGGCGTCTTGTCACGGAACGGGTTGGACAGCCGCACGCGCTCCAGCATCGAGGGCGAAGCTCTCATGCCGGCGCTCCAGCGATCACGGCCGGCTTGCGTCGCTGGCTCCAGGTCTTGAGGACGCCGACGACACCTTGCGGCAGGAACAGCGTGACGAGCACGAACAGGCCGCCGAGCGCATAGAGCCAGATTTCAGGCAGCGCGCCGGTCAGCACGGTCTTCGCGTAGTTGACGACCATCGCGCCGACGACGGCGCCGTACAGCGTGCCGCGCCCGCCGATCGCCACCCAGACGACGACTTCGATCGAATTGATCGGCGCGAACTCGCCGGGATTGATGATGCCGACCTGCGGCACGTACAGCGCACCGGCGATGCCGGCCAGCACCGCGGAGAACGTGAACAGCCAAAGCTTGTAGTTCTCGACGCGGTAACCGATGAAGCGCGCGCGCGCTTCAGAATCGCGGATCGCCTCGATGACGCGGCCGAGGCGCGAGCGGACGATGTAGCGGCAGACCAGGTAGCCGCCGGCCAGCGCGGCGGCCGAGCAGAGAAAGAGACTGACGCGTGTCGTGCTCGCCTGCAGATCGAAGCCGAGCAGGTCCTTGAAATCGGTCAGGCCGTTGTTGCCGCCAAAGCCCATCTCGTTGCGGAAGAAGGCCAGCAGCAGTGCATAGGTCAGCGCCTGCGTGATGATCGACAGATAGACGCCGGTGACGCGCGAGCGAAAGGCGAACCAGCCGAAGATGTACGCGAGGATGCCCGGCGCCAGCACGACCATCAGCATCGCGAACCAGAACATGTCCATGCCGTGCCAGAACCACGGCAGTTCCTTCCAGTCGAGGAACACCATGAAGTCGGGCAGCAGCGGATCGCCGTAGACGCCGCGCGTGCCGATCTGGCGCATCAGGTACATGCCCATCGCGTAGCCGCCGAGCGCGAAGAACGCGGTGTGGCCGAGGCTGAGGATGCCGCAATAGCCCCAGATCAGATCGACCGCGACTGCGAGCAGTGCGTAGCACAGGTATTTGCCGAGCAGCGTCACCGTCAGTGTCGACAAATGCAGCGGCGAGCCTTCCGGCACGGCCAGATGCAGGATCGGCACCAGCACCGAGACGGCCAGCAGCACGGTCAGGAAAGTGTTGCCGCCGCGGTCGTCGCGCAACAGGGTCAAGCGCATTTCAATGGCCCTCCGCGGCACGGCCTTTCTGCGGGAACAGGCCACGCGGCTTGCGCTGGATGAAGAGGATCAGCGCGACGAGGACCAGGATCTTGGCGAGCACGGCGCCGGCGTAGGGTTCGAGCAGCTTGTTGACGACGCCGAGCGTCATGCCGCTGATCAGCGTGCCCCACAGATTGCCGACGCCACCGAAGACGACGACCATGAACGAATCGATGATGTAGGCCTGGCCGAGATTGGGGCCGACGTTGGTCAGCTGCGACAGTGCGACCCCGGCGACCCCGGCGATGCCGGCGCCCAGGCCGAAGGTGGCGGCGTCGATCCATTCCGAACGAATGCCCATCGCCCGCGACATTGCGCGGTTCTGCGACACGGCGCGGATCTTCAGGCCCAGCGACGTGCGGCGCAGCACCAGCTGCAGCAGGAAGAACACCAGCAGCGCGAACACGACGATGTACAGGCGGTTGTAGGTCAGGCTCAGCGCATCGTTGATGTAGAGCTGGCCGCTCATGAACTCCGGCGTCGCGACCGAGCGGTTCAGCGGCGAGAAGATCGAGCGCACCAGCTGCTGCAGGATCAGCGACAGGCCGAAGGTCGCGAGCAGGGTTTCCAGCGGCCGGCCATAGAGATGACGGACGATGCCGCGCTCGATCGCGACGCCGAAGGCGCCGGAGACCAGGAAGGCGGCCGGGATCGAGATCGCCATCGACAGGCCGATGTGATTCGGCAGCAGGAGTTGAATGCAGTAGGTCGTGTAGGCGCCGATCATCATCAGCTCGCCGTGCGCCATGTTGATGACGCCCATGACGCCGAAGGTGATCGCCAGGCCGATCGCCGACAGCACCAGCACCGAGCCGAGGCTGAGGCCGAAGAACAGCGTCTCGACGCTGCCGTAGACGCCGCGCCAGTTGTCGATGCTGCGCATCACCGCGAGGGCGGCGCTGCGGATGTCGGCTTCGGTTTCCTGCTCCGACAGATCGCGCAGCGCGTTGTAGGCCTCGTCGCTGAGCTGGCCGTCGAGCGCGATGACCGCGGCGCGACGGACTGCCGCGTCGGCGGACGCCAGGTCGGCAATCGCCAGCCCCATGTCGATCTGCTTGCGTACGCGGGTCGAGTCCTCGACCGTCGCGCGCGCACGCAGCGCGACGATCGTCGGCTCGTCCAGCTCGCGCAGCATCTCGCGCACGGCCTTGACGCGGACATCGACGTCGTCGCTGCTCAGATCGAGTTGGGCAATCGCGCCCTTGAGCACCTTGCGCAGGCGGTTGTTGGTGCCGATCTTCTTCAGGTCGCTGTCGGCGGCCGGCGCCAGCGCGCTGCCGTCGAGCGGGCTGACCAGCTGGAGCCGCGCCGGGTCGCTGTCGTTGGCGACGATCACGCACTGGCCGTCGGCCTTGCGCGCATAGAGTTTGTTGTCGAGCAGCGCAGCCAGCACGGCGCGGCTGCCTGGATGGCCCGAGGCCATGATCTGCGCGACGGCGGCTTCCTTGTCGCTGAAGCTGGCCTCGGGCAGCGCGGCGATGATCGCGGCGAAGTCGCCCGGTGCCGGCGATTCTGCGATGACCGGCTCGGCGGCGGCCTCCTGCGCCTGGGCCGGGCCAAAGCCCAGCAGCGCCAGAGTCAGCACCGCAAGCCAGCGGGTGCGCGGCCGGGTCGTGCGCGTGATGGGAATGGCGATGGCGTTCACGGTCGGTGAGCTGGAGAGGAGCAAGACGTTTTGATCAGTTGCAAACGCAAACATCGTGCCGGCAACTGAGCGAAGCATCCTTGTGATGCGCGAAACGGAAACCCTGAGAAGGGGGTGACGTCGCTTTGTGGGCCGCTGCGACGTCACCCAGTCACCGTTCTCAGAGGTGATCGTTCCGGCGGCGGGGGGCTTAGATCCGCCGCCGGTCAGAGGGCTTCAGATCAGAAGTTCTGACCCGAGCACTTCTTGGTCTTGGTGTTGTAGTTGCCGCACTTGAGCTTGACCCAATCGGCTTCGATGTCCTTCGAGCCGTCGAGGTAGTCGCTCCAGGCGTCGCCGGCCACTTCACCCTTGGTCTGCCAGACCACGTCGAGCTGCGCGTCGTCGCGGATTTCGCCGATGAACACCGGCTTGGTCAGGTGGTGGTTCGGCAGCATCTCGGCGGTGCCGCCGGTGAGGTTCGGCGTCTTCAGACCGATGATCGCGTCGCTGACCTTGGCGACGTCCGTGGTCTTGGCCTTCTCGACGGCCTTGGCCCACAGGTTGAAGCCGATCAGCGTCGCTTCCATCGGATCGTTGAAGGTGCGCTTGTCGTCCTTGATGAACTTGTGCCAGGTGCTGATCGCCGCCTTGTTCTCCGGCGTGTCGATGCTCATGAAGTAGTTCCAGGCGGCGAGGTGGCCGACCAGCGGCTTGGTGTCGAGGCCCGCGAGTTCTTCTTCACCGACCGAGAACGCGACGACCGGGATGTCTTCGGCCGAGATCTTCTGGTTGCCGAGTTCCTTGTAGAACGGCACGTTGGCATCGCCGTTGATCGTCGAGACGACGGCGGTCTTCTTGCCGGCGGCGCCGAACTTCTTGATGTCGGAGACGATCGACTGCCAGTCGGAATGACCGAACGGCGTGTAGTTGACCATGATGTCTTCAGCCTTGACGCCCTTGGCCTTCAGATAGGCTTCGAGAATCTTGTTGGTCGTGCGCGGATAGACATAGTCGGTACCGGCGAGCACCCAGCGCTTCACACCGATGTCCTTCATCAGGTAGTCGACGGCCGGGATCGCCTGCTGGTTCGGCGAGGCGCCGGTGTAGAACACGTTCTTCGACGACTCTTCGCCTTCGTACTGCACCGGGTAGAACAGCAGGCCGTTGAGTTCTTCAAAGACCGGCAGCACCGACTTGCGCGAGACCGAGGTCCAGCAGCCGAACACGACGTCGACCTTTTCCTTGGCGAGCAGTTCGCGCGCCTTCTCGGCGAACAGCGGCCAGTTCGAAGCCGGATCGACCACGACCGCTTCGAGCTTCTTGCCGAGCAGGCCGCCTTTCTTGTTCTGCTCGTCGATCATCATCAGGACGGTGTCCTTCAGCGTGGTCTCGGAGATTGCCATCGTGCCGGACAGCGAGTGCAGCACGCCGACCTTGATCGTATCTGCGGCCTGCGCCGCGAAGCTGGCGGCGCCGAGCGCGACGGCCGTCAGTAGGGTTTTGAGTTTCATGACAGGTTGTCCTTGTTGAGGTCTGGATGAAGCGCCAGCCGATGCGGTCTGGCGCTTGCGATGACGTCGGAGCGCTCGGATCAGAACGTGAACAGCGCTTCGAGCGCTAACGTGTCCGAGTCGCCGTTGGTGTCGGAACTGTCCATCCGGTACTCGGCCACGAGCAGCAGGTTGCCGCCGACCTTGTAGCTGGGCGACAGCGTGATGACGCTGGCGTCGTCGGTGACGGCGCCGGCGGCGTCTTCGATCTCAAAGTCGTGATAGCGGACCGTGAAGCCGAAGGGGCCGGTGGCGTAGTTCGCCATCAGCAGGAAGCCATCGCCCTCACCGGCGTCGCCGTAATCGGCGGTGTTGTATTCACCCGCGAAGGTGAAGCCGGCGGCCGCGTAGGACGCCCAGGCGTTGATGATGTCGGTGTCTGTGTCCTCATCCGAGATGAAGAAGGCTTTCGCGGTCAGACCTTCGACTGGCATCAGCGCCAGGCCGAGTTCGTAACCCATCTTGTCGTCGACGCCGTCGAGGCTGTTGCGGTCGTTCGGATTGAAGGCGCTGGTGACGGCAGAGCCCATGACAGCAAACTTGCTGCCGCTGTAGTTGGCCGACACGCCGTTCTGGTAGTAGCCGTAGAAATACTTGGCATAGCCGGTGCCGCTGTACTGGAACAGGCCGGTCGGCTCTTCGGTTTCCCAGCCGCTGTAGCTCAGGAAGCGACCGACCTTGACGCTGAACTCCTTGGTGAATGCCTTGGTGACGAAAGCCTGCTCGACGAAGGTTTCGTCGTCGCTGCCGTCAAAGCCTTCGCCGTACTCGATGTCGACCTGGGCCGAAACCCCGTCCGAACCGGCATATTTGAAGTCGGTCTCGAACTGGTCGATGCCGATGCTTTCCGTGCTCGAGCCGCCATCGGGCTTGAACGACGAATACGACATGTCGAGAAAACCGGTGATGCTGATGCCGTTGCCCAGCTCGATATCGGCGTGAGCGACCGGCATGACCCCTGCCGCGCCAACAGCCATCAGCGCCGATGCCCAGCGCGTTACCTGGTTGATCTTGTTCATACCCCTGGACATTTCCCTGCACTCCTGTTCGGTTGAGCGGATCGGCCGAGCACCGTTGTCGGCCTTTGCGCTTTGGTGCGAATGCCTCGCCAGGGTCGGCGGCATCGTTCTTGCTTGGCCTACCCCGTGTGCCCCGTTTTGCAGCATCGCCCCATTGCCAGAACAGGCTAGGCGGCGGCCCGGACCGCCGGTATGGGGTAATTGGCGTAGGGGGGTGGGGTATTTGACGTAGATGCAAAGTCGGGGCACCCCGGCATCATTCGCCGTGCGTGGCGAGGACGACTAGAACTAAGGACATGCGCCGAACGGATTCGACAACTGGCACCAGCCCCGCGGCAGCCCGCCGGGCCGCGTCGTGACGGTCGCCGTGGATGTCGTCCCCGTGCCGCCGGCGCGCAGCCGCCAGCGCATCGTCCGCGAGCGCCGGCAGTACAACAAATGGGTCGCGAGCCAGACGCTCGAGGACTACGCGCTGCGCTACACCGCCGAGAAGGCGCGCAAGTATTCGTCGTTCCGCGTCGCCAACACCGCGTTTGGTGCGATCTCCTTCCTCGCCTGCGAGGCGATCGGCGCGACGCTGACACTGGCGTATGGGTTTGCCAACGCCGCGACCGCGATCGCGCTGGTCTGCGCGCTGATGTTCTTCATCGGCCTGCCGATCGCCCGCTACGCCGCGCGCTTCGGCCTCGACATCGACCTGCTGACCCGCGGCGCCGGCTTCGGCTACATGGGCTCGACGATCACGTCGCTGATCTACGCCTCGTTCACGTTCCTGCTGCTGGCGATCGAGGCCAGCATCATGTCCGGCGCGCTGCACCTGCTGTTCGGCATTCCGCTGTGGCTTGGCCACATCATCAGCGCGCTGCTGGTGATCCCGATTGCGATCTACGGCATCCGCATGATCAGCCGCGTGCAGTTGGCGACGCAGCCGGTGTGGCTGATCCTGCAGTTCGCGCCGTTCGTGTTCCTGCTGATGTCGGGCGACCAGGAGATGGCGGGCTGGACGCATTTCGCCGGCCGCGAAGGCGCCGCCGACGGCAGCCTCGATCCCATGCATTTCGCGATCTGCGCGTCGACCCTGCTGTCGCTGCTGCCGCAGATCGGCGAGCAGGCCGACTACCTGCGCTTCATGCCGGAGGCCGCGAAGATCGGCCGCTGGCGCTGGTGGACCGCGCTGCTGACGACGGGTCCGGGCTGGGTCGTCATGGGCGGCATCAAGCTGCTCGCCGGGTCCTTCCTCGCGTACTTCGCGCTTAACCACGGCCTCAGCGAGCGCAGCGCGGCCGAGCCGGCGGAGATGTTCTTCGTCGTGTTCCGCGAAATGATCGGCTCGCCGATCGTCGCGCTGGTGCTGACCGGCGTGTTCGTCATCACCTGCCAGCTCAAGATCAACGTCACCAACGCCTATGCCGGTTCGATCGCCTGGTCGAACTTCTTCTCGCGCCTGACCCACGCGCATCCGGGCCGCGTCGTCTGGCTGGTGTTCAACGTGCTGCTCGCGCTGCTGCTGATGGAAGTCGGCATCCTGCGCGTCATCGAGACGGTGCTGGTTCTGTACGCCAACTTCGCGGTCGCCTGGATCGGCGCCCTGACCGCGGATCTGGTCATCAACAAGCGGGTCGGCTGGTCGCCGGCCCACATCGAGTTCAAGCGCGCGCATCTGTACGACATCAATCCGGTCGGCGTCGGCGCGATGGCGCTGTCGATCGTCGTGTCCACCGCGGCCTTCGTCGGCGCGCTCGGGCCGATGGCACAGGCGCTGTCGCCGTTCGTCGGACTCGTCGTCGCCTTCGTGACGGCGCCGCTGATCGCCTGGCTGACACAGGGACGCTATTACATTGCACGCCGCGACGATGGCCTTCCGGGGCGCGCCGAACAGTTCTGCTCGATCTGCGAGAACAGCTTCGAGCGCAACGACATGGCGATGTGCCCGGCCTACAACGGACCGATCTGTTCGCTGTGCTGCACGCTCGACGCGCGCTGCCATGACGTCTGCAAGACCGACAGCCGCTTCACCGAGCAGGTCACCCAGCTGCTCGCGCGCTTCCTGCCGCAGCGCTGGCTCAGCGGCAAGTACAGCGGCACCGGCCAGTTCGTCGGCACCTTCCTGCTGTTCAACCTGGTCATCGGCTTCCTGCTCGGCTTCATCTACCTGCAGTACATCGCCGCGTCGCCGGATCTGGCCGAGGTGGTCGGCAACACACTGATGATCGTGTACTTCACGCTGCTCGTCGTCACCGGCGTGGCCGCCTGGCTGCTGGTGCTGGCGCAGCACAGCCGCCTCGCTGCCGAACAGGAAACCCAGCATCAGACGACGATGCTGATGGACGAGATCGAGGCACACGAAAAGACCGACGCCGCGCTGCAGAAGGCCAAGGAGCTGGCCGAGAGCGCCAACGAGGCGAAGAGCCGCTACATCGTCGGCATGAGCCACGAGATCCGCTCGCCGCTGAATGCGATCCTCGGCTACGCGCAGCTGCTGGAACGTGGGACTGCAAGGCCGGAGAGTGCGATCCAGGTCATCCGCCGCAGCGCCGGCCACCTGTCGAACCTCGTCGACGGGCTGCTGGATATCTCCAAGATCGAAAGCGGTGTGCTGCGCCTGTCGCGCGACAAGGTGCCGTTCGCCGAATTCCTCGACCAGATGGCCGACATGTTCCGCATGCAGGCCTCGGCCAAGGGCATCGAGTTCCGCTATGCGCGGCCGGAGACCTTGCCGGCTGCGGTCAACGCGGACCAGAAGCGCCTGCGGCAGATTCTCATCAACCTGCTGTCGAACGCGATCAAGTACACCCGCGACGGCCATGTCGGGCTGACGGTGCGCTATCCGTCGAGCCAGGTCGCCGAGTTCGAGATCAGCGACAGTGGCATCGGCATCCGCGCCGAGGATCTCGACAGCGTCTTCAAACCCTTCGAGCGCGGCAGCATGCCCGGCATCCAGGCGGTGCCCGGCGTTGGTCTCGGCCTGACGATCACCAAGGTCCTCGTGCAGATCATGGGCGGTGAAATCTCGGTGCGCAGCACGCCGCGGCAGGGCAGTCTGTTCGCGGTGCGGCTGTACCTGTCGGAGGCTTCGGCCGACAGCGTGCCCGCCGAACGGCGCCGCATCGTCGGCTATCTCGGTCCGCGCGTGACGGTGCTGATGGCGGACGACGATCCGGCGCATCGCGGCCTGATGGAAGGCATCCTGCGGCCGCTGGGCATCAACCTGTTTGCCGCCAGCGATGGCCTCGGCGGGCTCGAACTCGCCAGCGAGTGCAATCCGCATCTGGTCATGCTCGACATCGCGATGCCGGGCATGAGCGGCTGGCAGGTTGCCGAGGCGCTGCGCGCGCTCGAAGCGCCGCAGCCGAAGATCATGATGGTGTCGGCCAATGCCCACGACTACAGCCCCGGCGGCGACGGCAATTCGGTGCACGACGCATTCCTGGTCAAGCCGATCGATGTCGATGCCTTGCTCGAACGCGTCGGCAGCTTGCTCGGCCTGCGCTGGGTCTACGAGGGCGACGAGCCGCTGCGCGAGCCGCTGGTTGCGCTGAGCGCCGATGAAAGGCCGCCATCGTCGGCGCGGCAGTTCGTCGACGAACTGGTCCAGCTCGGCCGCATCGGCCATGTGCGCGGCATCGAGGCCAAGCTGAAGGAAATGGAATCGAAGGTGCCGGAGAGCCACGCGTTCGCGCAGCGCCTGCTGAGCCTGGTCGCCGGCTTCGACATGAAGGGCTACGCGCATCTGCTCGACAGCGTGCGCGAGGAGGTCGGTCGCGATGCATGATCCGGCCAACAAGCGGCGCGACATCGTGCTGGTCGTCGACGACACGCCCGGCAACCTGAGTTTCCTGACCGACACGCTCGACCAGGCCGGCGTCACCGTGCTCGTCGCGACCGACGGCATGAGCGCGCTCGCGCTGGTCGACCAGATCACGCCGGACCTGATCCTGATGGACGCGATGATGCCGGGCATCGACGGCTTCGAGACCTGCCGCCGTCTCAAGCAGGACAAGCAGCTGACGCATGTGCCGGTGATCTTCATGACCGGCCTGTCGGAGAGCTGGCACGTCGTCAAAGGCCTTGAGGTCGGTGGCGTCGACTACGTCACCAAGCCGATCGTCGTCGACGAACTGCTGGCGCGCATCCGCGTGCATCTAGCCAATGCGCGTCTGGCCCACGGCACGCGCGCCGCGCTGGATGCGACCGGCCGCTACCTGCTGTCGACCGACCAGCTCGGCGAGCTGCAGTGGTGCACGCCGCGCGCCGCGCAGCTGCTGTCGGAGCTGTTCGCCGGCGCCGAGGGCGAGGGCCATCACCTGCCGCCGGATGTCATCGAGCGTCTGCGCCAGTTGCGCCAGCAAGGCGCGGACTCGCAGGACAGCGCTTTCATCGAAGTCGATGGCCGGCGGCTGGAGTTCTCGTACGTCGGCACCACCAGCCCGTCGGAATTCCTGTTCCGCCTCGCCGACGTCAGTCCCGGCCGCGAGGAGCGCACGCTGCAGGACGCGCTGTCGCTGACCGGCCGCGAAGCCGACGTACTGGTGTGGATCAGCCGCGGCAAGGCCAATCGCGAGATCAGCGAAATCCTCGGCATCAGCCATCGCACCGTCAACAAGCATCTCGAACAGGTCTTCGAGAAGCTCGGCGTCGAAAACCGCGCCGCCGCAGCCGCGCGCGCCGTTCGTATTCTCAATCAATGAAACATCCGAAGGAGATCACCGTCGTGAACACCGCACGCCGACTGCTGAATGGACTTCTCGTCATCGCTGCCTGCAGCGTTCCGCTCGTTGCCGAAGCGCACCCCGGCCACGCCGGCCTCGCGCTGCGCGATGGCTTCCTGCATCCCTGGCTGGGCTGGGATCATCTGCTGGCAATGCTCGCCGTCGGTTTGTGGGCGCGGCAGCTGCAGCGCGCATCCGGCGCCAGGTTGCTGCAGACGCTGCAGCTGCCGGCGCTGTTCGTCGCCGCGGTTGCTTGCGGCGCGCTCGCGGGGCAACAGATGGGCGGCAGCGGTCTGGTCGAAGCGCTGATCGCCAGCTCGCTGATCGGTCTCGGCGCCTTGCTCGCCGTTGCCGGAAACGTGCCGCGCGGCATCGCAGCGGCACTCACGTTGCCGATGGGGCTCGTGCACGGCTGGGCACACGGCGCGGAGATGGCGGCCGATGCACCGATGCTGCCGTTCTTCGCCGGTTTCCTGCTCGCCACCGCGATGCTGCACCTGTGCGGCATCGGTCTCGCCGCGCTGGCACTGAATCGCGGCGCCGGACTGCTGATCCGCGCGAGCGGCCTCGGCTTCGCAGCCATTGGCTGCGGCCTGCTCTCCGGAGGCTGAGCGCGACATGTCCAGCGCCGCCGCCAATCCTGTCGTGATCGTCGGCGTGCCGTATGCGCAGAGACGCGCATGGCAGGCACGCATCCATCTGCAGGTCGATGAGCAGGACGGCCGCAGCCGCCTGCGCGACTGCGAACACTTCGGCCCGCTGCGCGTGCAGAAGGTGCTCTACCCGCAAGGCGAGCACGCCGCGCAACTGCTGCTGCTGCATCCGCCGGGCGGCATCGCCGGCGGCGATCATCTGGATATCCAGCTCAGCGTGGACATCAATGCGCATGCACTGCTGACCACGCCGGGCGCCGGCAAGTGGTACAAGTCCGGCGGCGCCATCGCCCGCCAGGATGTCGTGCTCAATGCCGCTGCCGGCGCCGCGCTGGAATGGCTGCCGCAGGAAACCATCGTCTTCGACGATGCCGTTGCCGAGCAGACGCTGACGCTGAACTGCAGCGGCGATGCGCGCAGCTGCGGCTGGGACATCGTCGTCCTCGGCCGCCAGGCGCGGCGCGAGCGGTTTGCCAACGGCCGCTGGTTGCAGCGCATCGAGATCCGGCGCGACGACAAACTGCTGTGGATGGAGCGCAGCCGTATCCAGGGCGACGACGAACTGCTGCAGTCGGTCGTCGGCTGGAACCAGCGCCACGTCAGCGGCCTGATGTGGGCGATCGGCTTCACGCCGGACGAGGCGCTGATCGACGAGTGCCGTGACGTCGCGAAGGACAGCGATGTCGTGCTCGGCGTCACCGCACTGCCCGAAGGACCGATGCTGATCCGTGCGCTCGGCACCAGCGCCGAGCAGGTGCGCGGCGTGCTGACCCGCATCTGGACGCTGCTGCGGCCGCCGCTGATCGGCCTGCCGGCGCTGCCCCCGAGAATCTGGAGCACCTGATGGAACTAACCCCACGCGAGAAGGACAAGCTGCTGATCTTCACCGCCGGCCTGCTTGCCGAACGGCGCCGCGCGCGCGGCCTGAAGCTCAACTATCCGGAGGCGATTGCGCTGATCTCGGCCGACATCATGGAAGGCGCGCGTGACGGCCGCTCGGTCGCCGAGCTGATGCGCCACGGTCGCACCTTGCTCAAGCGCGAGGACGTCATGGACGGCGTCGCCGAGATGATTCCGGACATCCAGATCGAAGCGACGTTTCCGGACGGCACCAAGCTGGTGACGATCCACGATCCGATTGTGTGAGGAAGACGCGATGATTCCCGGAGAACTGCTGGCAGCGGACGGCGAGATCGAGCTCAACGTCGGTCGCTCGACCATCACCCTCAACGTGACCAACACCGGCGACCGGCCGGTGCAGGTCGGTTCGCACTATCACTTCCACGAGGCCAACGAGGCGCTGCAATTCGATCGCGCCGCCGCGCGCGGCTTCCGCCTGAACATCGCCGCCGGCACGGCGGTGCGCTTCGAGCCGGGGCAGGGGCGCACGGTCGAACTGATCGCGCTGGCGGGTGACCGCATCGTCTACGGTTTCAATGCGCGGGTCTCGGGGCCTCTATGAACATTGCTATCGACGTAGCCCGGATGCAATCCGGGGTTTCTGGCTGGCCGCACGCACAAACCCCGGATTGCATCCGGGCTACGAATCCGCCAGCTGGAGTTGCCTGACATGCCCCTGAAAATCTCCCGCCAGGCTTACGCCGAGATGTTCGGACCCACCGTCGGCGACCGCATCCGCCTGGCCGATACCGCACTGATCGCCGAAGTCGAAAAGGACTTCACGATCTACGGCGAGGAAGTGAAGTTTGGTGGCGGCAAGGTCATCCGCGACGGCATGGGCCAGTCGCAGCGCATGAGCGCGGACTGCATGGACACCGTCATCACCAATGCGCTGATCATCGATCACTGGGGCATCGTCAAGGCCGACATCGGCATCAAGAATGCGCGCATCCTGCGCATCGGCAAGGCCGGCAATCCGGACATCCAGCCGGGCGTCAACATCGTCATCGGGCCGGGCACCGAGATCATTGCCGGCGAGGGCATGATCGTCACCGCCGGCGGCATCGACAGCCACATCCACTTCATCTGTCCGCAGCAGATCGACGAGGCGCTGAACTCCGGCGTCACGACGATGATCGGCGGCGGTACCGGCCCGGCGACCGGCACCTTCGCAACGACGGTGACCCCCGGCCCCTGGCATATCGAACGCATGCTGCAGGCCGCCGATGCGTATCCGATGAACCTCGGCTTCCTTGGCAAGGGCAACGCCAGTCTGCCGGGACCGCTGACCGAGCAGGTCAACGCCGGTGTCATCGGCCTCAAGCTGCACGAGGACTGGGGCACCACGCCGGCGGCGATCGACTGCTGCCTCGCGGTCGCCGACGAGACCGACACCCAGGTCGCGATCCATTCCGACACGCTCAACGAATCCGGCTTCGTCGAAGCGACCGTCGCCGCGTTCAAGGGCCGCACGATCCACACCTATCACACCGAAGGCGCCGGCGGCGGTCATGCGCCGGACATCATCAAGGTCTGCGGCCTGCCGAACGTGCTGCCGTCGTCGACCAATCCGACGCGGCCGTACACCGTCAACACGCTCGACGAGCATCTCGACATGCTGATGGTCTGCCATCACCTCGATGCCTCGATTGCCGAAGACGTCGCGTTCGCCGAATCGCGCATCCGCAAGGAGACAATCGCCGCCGAGGACATCCTCCACGACCTCGGCGCGTTCTCGATGATCTCGTCCGATTCGCAGGCCATGGGCCGCGTCGGCGAAGTCGTCATCCGCACCTGGCAGACCGCGCACAAGATGAAGATCCAGCGCGGCGCACTGGCGGGCGACCCTGCGCGCAACGACAACGCGCGCATCAAGCGCTATGTGGCCAAGTACACGATCAATCCGGCGCTGACGCATGGCATCGCCCACGAAGTCGGCTCGGTGGAACCGGGCAAGTGGGCCGACCTCGTGCTGTGGAAGCCGGCGTTCTTCGGCGTCAAGCCCTTCCTGATCATCAAGGGCGGCATGATCGTCAGCGCCGCGATGGGCGATCCGAATGCCTCGATCCCGACCCCGCAGCCGGTGCACTACCGGCCGATGTTCGGCGCGCACGGCGGCGCGGTGACGCGCAACTCGCTGACCTTCGTGTCGCAGGCCTCGCTCGCCGCCGGCATCGGAGAACGCTTCGGCCTGCACAAACCGCTCGTCGCGGTGCAGGGCTGCCGCACGGTGACCAAGGCCGACATGATCCATAACAGCTGGCAGCCGGAAGTCTCGGTCGATCCGGAAACCTATGAAGTCATCGCCGATGGGCAGTCGCTGTACTGCGAACCGGCGACCGAGCTGCCGATGGCGCAACGCTACTTCCTGTTCTGATCGTATGCACCGATCACCTGAATCACTCGTAGGATGGGCCGAGCATCGCGAGGCCCATCGTGCAGAGCGCACAACGGTGGGCTTCACTGCGTTCAGCCCACCCTACGATGCCTGGACTTCGCAACAGGTGAGGAACCAGCCATGAGCGCTCTGCTCAAACTCACCACCCGAGTCCCCGCGCCACCGCATGCCGTGCTTCGCGAACTCGTCCTCAGCTACGCCGAACGCGCCCGCAGCCGTCTGCGCGCCGTGCTCGAGGACGGCACCGAAGTCGGCCTGTTCCTGCCGCGCGGCACGCAGTTGCGCGGCGGCGACGGCTTGCTCGCCGAGACCGGCGAAGTGATCCGCGTGCGCGCGGCGATCGAACCGCTGTACCGCGTGACCGCCGCAGCGGATGCGAGTGATCCGGCGTTCGCATTGCTGCGCGCCGCCTATCACCTCGGCAACCGCCACATTCCGCTGGCGCTGTCGCCGACCGAGCTGCTGCTGGAGCCCGATCCGGTGCTGCGCGACATGCTGCTCGGCCTTGGCATGGTCGTCAGCGAATGCGCGACCGCATTCGAGCCGGAGCCCGGTGCCTACGGCGGCGGCCATCGCCACGATCACGACGAACACGCCGGCTCGGTCGGCGAACTGCTGTCGCAACAGGCGCATGCGCGCAATCTGGACATGACGACCCTGCAGTTCCACCGGTGAACAGTCCGCTGCTGCCCAGGCTGCAGGCCCCGCTCGACGTCCCGAGTGATCTGGACGCGATGGGTGCACTGTTGCAGCTGAGCAGTCCGGCGCTGCCGGTCGGTGCGTACAGTTATTCGCAGGGGCTGGAATCGGCGATCGACAAGGGCATCGTCGGCGATGCCGCGTCCGCGCAGATCTGGATCGCCGCGACGCTGAAGCTGGTTCTTGGCCGCTACGAGGCGCCGGTCTGGTGTCGCCTGCGTGCGGCCTGGGATGCACAGGACCCGCAGCGCTTCGAAAACTGGAATAACGAGTTCATCGCCAGCCGCGAAACCCGCGAGCTGCGCGCCGAGACCTTGCAGATGGGTTACTCGCTACGCCAACTGCTGAAGGCGACGAACAGCGAGGCGATTCCAGAAGGCGAGCTGTGCTTTCCTGCGGCTCATGCTGCGGCGAGCGCGCTATGGGCAATCCCGCCGCGGCTCGCGCTGTACGGCTATCTGTACAGCTGGCTGGAGAACCAGGTGATGACCGCGCTCAAGGCGGTGCCGCTCGGCCAGGTGTCCGGCCAGAAGCTGCTGATCGCGATCCGCCCGCAGATCGCCGGGCTCGTCGAACAGGCGTTCGCGCTGCGCGACGAAGAACTCTCGACGCAGGCACCGATGCTTGGCCTGCTCAGCAGTCAACACGAAATCCAATACTCAAGGCTATTCAGGAGCTGATGCATGTCTGAACTCAACACGACGAACGGCGGCCCTTTGCGCGTCGGCATCGGCGGCCCGGTCGGCTCCGGCAAGACCACGCTGGTCGAAGTCCTCTGCAAGCGCATGCGCGACAAGCATCGCCTTGCCGTCGTCACCAACGACATCTACACCAAGGAAGACGAACGCCTGCTGGTCGCCGCCGGCGCGCTCGCGCCGGAACGCATCATGGGCGTCGAGACCGGCGGCTGTCCGCATACCGCGATCCGCGAAGACGCGTCGATCAACCTCGAAGCCGTCGACCGCATGAGCCGGCGCTTTCCGGATCTGGAGCTGATCTTCATCGAATCCGGCGGCGACAATCTCGCCGCGACCTTCAGCCCGGAACTGTCGGACCTGACGATCTATGTCATCGACGTCGCCGGCGGCGAGAAGATTCCACGCAAGGGCGGTCCCGGCATCACCAAGGCCGACCTGCTCGTCATCAACAAGACCGACCTCGCGCCCTATGTCGGCGCCAATCTCGACGTCATGGCCCACGACGCCACGCGCATGCGCGGCAAGCTGCCGTTCGTGATGACCAACCTGAAATCGGGTCAGGGCCTGGATACGGTGATCGACTTCATCGTCACCCGCGGCATGCTCGCGTAAGGCTCAGACCTTCAGTAGGCCGCGGAAGCCGCGGGCGGCGTAATAGGACTGCACGCCGTTGTGGTAGACGAACACCTTGCCGTAGCGCCGGTCGCAGAACAGCGCGCCGCCAAGCTTGCGCACATCGGCCGGCGTCGCGATCCAGCTTGACGTCTTCAGGTCGAACTCACCGAGCGCCTGCAGTTCGCGATACTGCGCCTCGCTCAGCAGTTCGATGCCCATCGCATCGGCCATCTCTACCGCGCTGTCTTTCGGCGCATGCTCCTTGCGCGCGACACGCGCCTCGCGGTCGAAGCAGGTGCTGCGGCGCCCGGTCGGACTTTCCGCCGAGCAGTCGCAGAACGTGAACTGCTTGGCGCCCGCCTTGCCGATCACATCCGGCTCGCCGCCCGTGGCTTCCATTTCCTGCAGCGATTTGAGCGCCGCTGGATTGCTTTCTAGACGGGCCTGCACATCGGCCCAAGCTACGCCAGCGTGGCGCTTCATGTTCTTCTCGAAGCGCAGCTTCAGCGTCTGCAGCAGGTCGTCATGTCCTTTGGCTTTCTTGGTCATCTTTTTGATCTCATCTAACGATGCTCTGATGCCCAGAACTTAACTGGTTTGAATGAAAGTACAGAAATGAAGGCAGACGGTTAACCCAGCTCTGCTCTGGCTTCGTTGTTGAGAGACAGCTTCACGAGCTCCAACTTGGTCAGACCGGAGTTGCTGAGGCCAATATCCTCACGGATAGCAAGGTATAGCGAGTTGACCGCTTCAAATAGCGCTTTCGTATTCTTTCCATCGGATGCAGACTCAAATAGTAGTTGAGCTCTAATCACTTGCGGAGAACCCCAAAGTAGAAGGTCCGATTTGAACTTAAATACATACTGAACTAGCTCTTGTTGGCTAGGCTTCTTCAAAGAGAGATGCGTATTCGACGAGCCGATCATCCTCGATATCATGTCAATGAAGCCTTGGTAAATCTCCACTTTTCTTAGGCGATGGGCTTCTTCAGCTGCGCGTCGGCGCTCATGGGCTTGACTGATCAAGACTGCCGACGTGCCGGCAAGTATCGTTGCCATTGCGCCCACTACGGCTGCTGAAACCTCCGGGCTTGCTGCTGAGATTGCGAGGACAAACTCGCGAACGAGAAACCATACTCCGTACAAGGAGGCACCTACGAGCATAAGTGCCAGAGTCGTGTGGAGGGCCTTTCGATACCTTGCATTCATGACGTGACGTCCCGTGAGTGGGTTAGTAGAGATCAGGCGGCGCAGATGAGGTCGAACAGGGATCCCGGCTGCGGATAGGACTTTTGAATGCTAGTTCGGGGGATAGAGAGCAGAGCCTAAGTTCTCTAACACCTGCCCCTTCACCCGATCCATCCGATACCCATTCGTGACGATCTCCCACAGCCCGCGTTCAAGATCGCTGGTCTTGAACAGCCAGTCCGCAAACGGAATCGTCAGGTTCAGATTGTGATCGCTCATCAGCCGGTGGTGATGATGAATCCAGTGGTTGCGTCGCATGGTGTTGACGATGGGAATGCGCGCGAGCACCGGCCAGGGCGGTAGATGCGCCGCGGTGTGGAGGATTTCGTAGCTCAGGTAGTGCGTCATGCCGCCAATCATCCACAGCCAGCCGGCGTTGGGGCCGAACAGCAGTGCCCAGACGGCGGCGAGGCCGAGGTGGAGCAGGCCGAGGCCGACGACGGCGTAGGGCGGGAAGAACATGATGCGGTACTCGCGGTGCGAGTCGACGGTCATGCAGTCGTCGGTGAAGTAGTGATGGTGCTCGACGGTGTGGCGCTGCCACAGCGCACGCAGCCAGGGGATGCGCTGATGCAGAGCGTAGCGGTGCAGCCACCATTCGCCGACGTTGGAAAACAGATAGGCGACGACGAAGCTGAGCCAGGCCCAGCTCGGATGGAACAGGTGGTCGGCGCTCCAGGCGATGTAGGCGATGCCGAGACCGAAGATCCACAGTCCATGCAGCCAGCCGTTGTAATGACGGCCGATGCCTTGCTGGTACTGCTGGCGAAACTGGCGCTGACGTTCATCCATTCCGCTGGCCCCCCTGCGGTTTGTCACATCGGCTACATGTCCGCAATTTAGCATTCCCGCTCTTGCGGGTTTTGCCGCCCGTTACGTCAGCCAGGGATGCTCATGCCTCAGCCACAGATCACCGACGCCAGCCGGCGCGATTTCCTGCGTTATGTCTTCCTGACGGCCGGTGCCGCGTCAACGCCGGCCTGGCTGAGCGCCTGCTCGTCGTCGGCCGGAGTTGTCGGCGGCGGTGGTGGCGGCAGTGCGGAATTCACGATTGCGCCGGGACCGCTCGCGGATATCGGGCCGCTGGTCGATACCGGCGTTGACGGTGTCATGGCTGCCGAAGGGTTCAGCGTCCGCGCGGTGGCCAGGCATCTGACCAATCCGCTGACCGGCCTGTTCGATCCGCTCGGCTTGACCGGTTACAACTGGCACACCTCGCCGGATGGCGGCGCCTGCTATGCGACCGAGGACGGCGGCTGGGTCTATGTATCGAACAGCGAATCGACGCCGGGCGGCGTCGGTGCGCTGCGTTTTGCGGCGGACGGCACGATTGCCGATGCGTACCGGATCCTGAACGGCACGCGCAACAACTGCGCCGGCGGCGCGACGCCCTGGAAGACCTGGCTGTCCTGCGAGGAAACGGTCAACGGCGAGGTCTTCGAGTGCAATCCGTTCGGCTCGCCGGACGATGCCGTCGCCAAGCCGGCACTGGGCATCTTCAATCACGAAGCGGCGGCGGTCGATCTGCCGACGCGCACGGTGTTCCTCACCGAAGACGCCGGCGATGGCCGCCTGTATCGCTTCGTCGCCGACGCGAGCGATGTCGATGGCGAGCGCCTGCGCATGCAGAGCGGGCGTCTGCAGGTGCTCAACGTGGTCGGTTACGAGAACGGAGGCTATCCGGCCGAAGACGCGCTGATCCGCACGCTGCATCGCACGCAGTGGGTCGACGTGGTTCGTCCGGAAGCGGCGCAGAGCGGCGTGCGCACCGAGCTGAGCAATGCCGGCAGCACAGTGCCGGGCACCGTGTTCAAGGGCGGCGAAGGCATCTGGATCTACGACGTGCCGGCCGGTCTGCGCAGCATCCCGCCGGGCGGCAGCACGCAGACGCGCGCGTTCGTGTTCTTCGCCTGCAAGGGCGACAACCGCGTGTTCGCCTACGACATCGACAATGGCCTGATCGAATCGGTGTTCGACAATGCGTCGATCGATCCGGCGTATGACGACGTCGACAACGTCGTCGTGTCGCCGGCCGGCGACGTGCTGGTGGCCGAAGACGGCGAGGCGATGCGTTTGATGGTTGTCGTGCCGAACCGGCCGTCAAAGGTGCTGGTACAGATCACGCTCGGCGGCTCGGAAATCACCGGGCCGGCGTTCTCGCCGGACGGCAGCCGGCTGTACTTCAGCTCGCAGCGCGGACCGAACCTGCCGGTCGGCAACACCGGCACCGGCGTGACTTACGAGCTGACGATTCCGGAAGCGTTCCGCGCCCGGAGCTGAAGACGTAAAGACCGTCATTCCCACCTGCGCGGGAATGACGGGTTCCGTTACGCAGAGCGCTGGATGAATTCGATCTTGTAGCCGTCCGGATCTTCGACGAAGGCGATCACCGTCGTGCCGTGCTTCATCGGCCCGGCTTCGCGCGTGACCTTGCCGCCCTGTGCCTTGACCCGCTCGCAGGCGGCGTAGGCATCGGGGACGGCGAGTGCGATGTGGCCGAACGCGGTGCCGAGTTCGTACTTCGCAACGCCGTAGTTGTAGGTCAGCTCCAGCTCCGCGCCGCCATCGGCATTGCCGTTGCCGTAGCCGAGAAACGCCAGCGTGAATTCACCGGCTGGATAGTCCTTGCGGCTCAGCAGTTTCATGCCGAGCACTTCGGTATAGAAGGCGATGGACCGGTCGAGGTCGCCGACGCGGAGCATGGTGTGCAGGATGCGCATGGGTTTTCAGCCTGTGGGCGGAGGGGCTGCGCACTGTCGCGCCTTGCCGCCTTCGCTGCAACACTTCATTCCGTTCGTGTCGAACACCGTAGCCCGGATGAAATCCGGGGTCTGCCCCGTCTGCGGGCTGGCAACCCCGGATTTCATCCGGGCTACGCGGCTAGATCGACTGCCCGCCTTCAATGACGTCAAACAAATCGAGACGGGTTTCGATCTCGTCGAGTTCGCGCAGCTGCTTGCAGAGCTTTTCCGCATCCCTCTCCAGCGGCTTCGCGCGGCTTTCGATGCGGCGGTCGACGATGCGTTCGAGATATTCGGCGCGGGCGTCGATCGCTTGCGGATTGAAGATCGCCTGACCGACGAACGACGCGACGCTGCCGACCATGTTTGCGGCGAGGCTGGCAGCGAGTGCGCCGAACTCGCCGTCGATCGCCTGGCTGCGCAGGGCGCGGCCGGCGGGCAGGCGGCGGCCGTCGAATTCCTGGTGCAGGCGCAGGGTCAGTTCTTCGCTGCGCTCGATGATGCGGTCGATCATCGAGTCGTCGCCGGACAGGCCGGCGGTGACCAGCGCGACGGCTTCGATGCCGAGCTGCGCGGCGCGCAGCGCAATGTCGGTGACGGCCGGCACGACGATCTGCATGCCGTCGTGATAGCGGCGCGCGAGTTCGCGCTGCGCATCGCTGAGCTCGACCGGCTTGCCGTTGCGGGTCACGCCGTCGCCGATGAAATCCCAGTTGCGGCCATCGGCCTCGATGCGCACGCGGTCGCCGCTCAGCGTGATGTCGTGGTCCAGTTCGTAGTCGCAATGGCTGTCGATATCGACATCGGCCGCCTGCGCGCCGACCGCGAAAACCATCAACAGCGCCACCCCAGTTGCTTTCAGCATGTCACTTCTCCCGGTGATATGGGAGCTATGGAGCAAGCGCTGGGCCAACTTTAGAGTCAATAAAAACAAATAGTTATAAAGCCGTCATAAGGTGACTGTGGTGTAACTGGCGAAGCCTTGGCGAAAAAGCTCAACCCTGGGCTGGCGCCTCCAAGGCCTCCGCCACCGCCTGCCAGGCCGCGCGCTTGAGCGCGAAGCTGAGCCCGGCATGGGCCGGGCTGGTCGATGGCAGGGTCCGCAGTTCCAGCGAGCCGGCCGGCAGACCCGGCAGCACCTGGCGGCGGAAGGTCTGCGCGGCGGTGCTGCCGTTGAAGAACACCGCGCGGATCCGCGGGTGGGTCTTGAAGAAGTGCGCGAAGTCGTTGGGGACGCCCGAGTCCCTGACGATGTCGGCGTCCAGGCTGCCCGGCCGTTCGCAGTGGCCGAGCACGTCCCACAGCGCGACGCCGGCCTGCTTCAGCGCCGCCAGCCTCGCGCCGTAGTCCAGCTGCGGATCGAAGCCGAGCAGATCGCCCATCAGCGGCCAGAACGCATTGCGCGGATGCGCGTAGTAGCGCTGCGCCTGCAAGGACGCGACGCCCGGCATGCTGCCGAGGATCAGCACGCGCGCATCCGCGGCCGCGACCGGCGCAAAGCTGCTGACGCGGCTGGGCGACGGGCTCAGGGCCACTGCGTCGCGAGTCGTTCGAAGTCCTTCGACTGCGTGCGCACGACGCAGAAGCGTTGGCCGGTCGGCGCTTCCATGACCCACCAGGTGTTGATGTGTTTCACGCGGCTGGCGCCGAGCGCTTCGAGCCGCTGCACCTCGGCCTCGACGTTGTCGGTCTCGATGTCGAGATGCAGGCGGCTGTCGTGCGACACCTTCTGCACCTCGATATGCAGGCCGTGCTGCGCATCGAGCAGGCGCACGTAGTTCTCACCTTCGCTGCCGTCGAGTCCGCGCCGCTGCATGCCCAGTGCGCCGCCCCAGAAGGCCGATGCCGCCGGCAGGTCCGCAGTCTTGCAGTCGATGATGAAGCCGGCCAGCTTGCTCTTGTGCATGCGTCGCTCCGTGGTTCTGTCGATCCCTGGCGTCGTAGGATGTCCAAATGACCTCCAAACCGCCACTGCGCGCCGGCGTTGCCGCGAGCACCGTGCAACTGCCGCCGGGACGCTGGCCGAGCCTGTATGACTTTCTGTGCGCGCATTTCGCGACGATCGCCGCCGCGGAATGGCGCGCGCGCTTCGAGCGGGGGCTGGTATTCGACGAAAGCGGCGCGCCGCTGGCGCTCAATGCACCGTATTGTTCCGGCCAGCGCGTGCACTACTACCGCGAACTGGCGAGCGAAGTCGCGGTGCCCTTCGAAGCACGCGTACTTTTTCGCGACGAGCATCTGCTGATTGCCGACAAGCCGCATTTCCTGCCGGTGATTCCGTCCGGCAGACACCTGCAGGAGACTCTGCTGGTGCGGCTCAAGCACGCACTGGATCTGCCGGCGCTGACACCGCTGCACCGAATCGACCGCGACACCGCGGGCCTGGTGATGTTCTCGGTCAATCCACAGACACGGGCGACCTACCAGTCGCTGTTCCCGCAGCGCGCGATGCACAAGGTCTACGAGGCGCTGGCGCCCGCGTTGCCGGCGCTGCAGTTTCCGCTGGAGCGGCGCAGCCGCATCGTCACCGGCGAGCCGTTCTTCCGCAGCAGCGAAGCGGACGGCGAGCCGAACAGCCAGACGCGGATCGAAGTGCTCGAGACGCGCGGCACGCACAGTCTGTATCGCCTGTTTCCGGTCACCGGCCGCAAGCATCAGCTGCGCGTACACCTGGCGGCGCTTGGCGCGAGCATCGTCAATGATCCGTTCTATCCGGAGCTGGCTGCCGAGATCGCGCCGGATGATTTCAGCCGGCCGCTGCAGCTGCTCGCGCGTTCGCTGCGGTTCGTCGATCCGCTGAGCGGGGTGGAGCGGGAGTTTGTTAGCGAGCGGGCGTTGGATTGGGGTTCAATTCCAGCCTAGGGTTCAGCTGCGGCATCTCGATACACCGGCTTCGCCGGCACTCGATGCGAACGGGGATTTTGTGGGCTCACGACAAAATCCGTTCGTCTCGAGTGCCACGCGCAGCGTGGTGTATCGAGAGACCAGCGCCAAAGCTCAGCTGATCACTAGTTCCCCCGAACCCGGCAGGCGCGTCACCAGCTCGGCATCGACCAGCTTCGACGGTGTATACGCGCCACCGGCGGGTTTGCTCTTCAGCACGTGATCGACGACCGCCAGCGAGCCGGTCACCGTCAGGCTGTAGCCGTTCGCGGTCTTGATCCGCGCCGTGCGCGTTTCGCCCTTGGCATTCTTTGCCTCACCCCAGACGTGCGTCGTCAGCTGGTCGCGCGTGCTTTCGTCGGGACCTTTGACGGTCTTGCCGATGCGGTTCTTGATCAGCGTCTGCACGAAGCCGAGGCCGAGCAGCGGGCGGATGTAGTTGGCGCGTTGCGCGCCCTTGATCATGCCGGGCGAACCCGGAATGAACACTTCGATGTTCGGAATGCCGGTGCTGTGATAGGCGGTGGAAACGTCACCCCAGGGAATCGTCATCGCCAGCTTCTCGCCGGCGCCGAAATCGATCTTGCGCACCTTGTAGGCGAGCGGCGTGGACACCAGCTTGCCGTCGCGGCGCACCTTGCCGCCCTGCGCGAGGCCTTCGACCGAGGTCTTCGCGGTGCCTGGCGAGAAGCCGCTGCGCGAGTCGAAGCCCAGCGCCAGATGCGTCGCATCGGGCAGCGCGGCCTTGAGCGCGGCGGCGACGCAGTCGGTCGGAATCACGTCGAAGCCGACGCCGGGGCACAGTACGACGCCGGCAAGCTTGGCGCGTGCACCGAGTTCCTGCGCCAGCTCGAACACGGCGATCTCGCCGGTGATGTCGAGGTAATGCGCGCGCGCATTGAGGCAGCCTTCCATCATCGGCCGCGCGGTTGCCGAGAACGGGCCGGCGCAGTGCAGCACCAGGCCGATGCCGCGCAGGCCGTTGGCGACCGCATCCGAGGCGTCCAGGCTGAAGGCGCGTGCTTCAAGGCCCAGCTCCTTGGCGAGCGGACCGAGCTTGTCGGCCGAGCGTGCGGCGAGTACCGGCTTGAGGCCGCGGCGCACCGCTTCACGTGCAATCAGTTCGCCGGTGTAGCCGTTGGCGCCGTAGATCATCCATTGAGTTGTCACAGGGTCTCTCCGAAAAATTTCTTCTCGTCATTCCCGCGAAAGCGGGAATCCAGGGCGGAGAGCGCAGTGGCTTGAGCCCTGGATTCCCGCCTTCGCGGGAATGACGTCTTCATCAGCCCATCTTCGCCACGATCTTCAGCGGCAGCACGCGCATCGCGAAGCCGAGCGCGGTCCACGGCCAGCGCGGCACGCAGGCGCTCGCCGGTTCGCGTTCGATCGCGGCAACCAGTGCGCGCGAGCCGGTTTCGGTGTCGACGATGAACGGTGTTTTCTTGACCTTCTCGTTGATCTCCGAGCGGATGTAGCCGGGGAAGATCGTCGTGACCTTGATCGGCGTGCGCATCAGGTCGGCGCGGATGCCTTCGGTCAGCGTCGCCAGCGCGGCCTTGGTCGCGGCGTAGGTCGTCAGGTTGCGCGGCATGCCGCGCATCGCGCTCATCGACGAGATCGTGACCAGATGGCCGGCGTTCTGTTCGCGGAAGATCTGCACCGCGGCTTCGCACTGCGCGAGTGCAGCGATGAAGTTGGTCTCTGCGGTCTGCCGGTTCGCATAGAAGTAGCCGGTGCCGATCGGCTGACCCTTGCCGAGGCCGGCGTTGACCAGCACGCGGTCGAGCGTGCCGAACTCGTCGCGAAAAGACTTGAAGACCTCGAAGACCTGATCGTAGTTGTTGACGTCGAGCGCGCGGACGCTGACGTGGATGCCCGGATACGCAGCGCTGAGTTCGGCCTTCAGTTCGTTGAGGCGGTCGGTGCGGCGCGCGCACAGCGCGAGGTTGCAGCCGAGGCGGGCGAACTCGCGGGCCATGCCGCGGCCGATGCCGGAGCTGGCGCCGGTGATCAGGATGTTCTTGCGCATGGTCTTTTATCGATAAGAAATGAGGTGCGAGTGCGCACCTTCGAAATGGGCGTGGTCGTTGAGCGCGGACAGGTACAGGCCGCGCTCCGAGTAGATCAGCTTGGTCAGGCCGGCGTTGGCGATGATCCAGTTGAGGCGGAAGGTGTTGCGGTCGTCGAGCTGCAGCATGCGCTGCGCCACCGCGCTGATCGCGCCGCCGGACGTGAACACCAGCGCGGTCTGCGACTTGCCGAGGCTCTCGTGCAGCTTCGTCAGCGCGCCGCTGACGCGCGAGCAGAAGCCGGCCCAGCTTTCCGGATAGTCGTCGTTGTGCTGGCCGCCGACCCAGCGGGCGATGGCCTCTTCGAACACCGCCTGGAACGCGCGGCGCGGATTCGGTTCCCTGGCCAGCTCCAGCTTCATCGCGACCTGGTCGCGCCAGCGCGGCGTGTGGCCGGCGATGATCGCGACGTGGTCGTACTCGTTCCAGCCGGCATCGGTTTCCCATTGCGCCGGCGCACCGAGCTGTTCGAGCGCGGCCTGCGCGGTTTCGCGATGGCGCAGCATGCCGCCGCAGATGATGCGGTCGGGCTTGATGCCGCGCGTCGCCAGGCTCTGGCCGAGCACGCGCGCCTGCTCGACGCCGGTGTTCGACAGCTTGTCGTAGTCGTCAGCGCCGAACGAAGCCTGGCCGTGACGGATGAGATAGATCGCGCCCATGGGGCACCCGCGTGTGAGGAGGCGCACACGGTAAGCCCTACGGCCGAATCAATCCATTGAATGTTCTGAATGGATGGCCATCAGCCCGGCGAATGCACGAAACGCCAGCCCGGGACTCAGCGGCCGGCGTTGATCGCGACGGCGAAGGCCTGCAGCAGCTCGGCGAATTCGCCGCTCATCAGTGCGAAATCGATCTCGAACTGCTGTTCGGCGGCGAGGCCGTCGCTCTCTTCCTTGACCTTTTCCATGTCGAGGAACTTGAGGCGGCGGATCTGCACCTTGTCGTCGACGACGAAGCTGATGCGATGCTTGAAGGTCAGCGCAAGGCGCATGACGACCTTGCCGTTCGACAGATGGCCGGCGATGTCCTTGCCGTCGAGCGCGTGGCGCAGATAGCGCACGGTGGCCTTCAGCTCGTCGGTGCCGGTCAGCTCGCATTCGTCGTCGAGATCGAACTCGCCCGGCGCCTGCTTGGCGGCGAGCCACTGCGTCATCAGCGCGCTCATCGACGGTTCGGATTGCAGCGGCGTCACCGGCAGCTCGCCCAGCGCGTTGCGCAGGGTCTGCGTGAAATCGTCGGCGCGCGTCGGCGAGCTGGTGTCGACGACCAGCCAGCCGTTCTCGAAATCAAACCAGCCGCGCGTCTCGCGGCGGCGCGAGAACGCGCGCGGCGTCAGTTCGACCGCGACCTGGTCCTTGATCTCGCTCTTGGCCTTGCGGCCGAGCTTGAAGCCCTTGTCGTTCTCGAGCTTCTGGATGCGTTCGTTGGCGGTCTGGTTGACGACCGAAGCAGGCAGCAGTTTCTCGTCCGTGCCCATGCAGATCAGCGCCTGCTTTTCCTGGCCGTAGGCGAACTGGCCGGCGCTGTTGACCGGCACCCAGCCCTGCGTCTTCAGCGTCAGGCCGATGCAGGCCTGCAAGGGAAATTCGGTCAGCGTCGCTTCGAGTTCAGCCGGCGTGCGCGACCAGCCCGGCGACAGGCGATAGACAGTCAGATTCTTGAACCACATAGGCGTTCAGGGATTGCGGCAGGGAGAGGCGCCGGGCTTGCCAGCGCGAAGGGCCGCGATGATAGCAATACGGGCGCGGCCGTTCCGCGCTGGGCAAAACCTGCCCAGCTGTCGCCGTCCACCGAAAACAGAAAACCCCGGCGTGGCCGGGGTTTGGGTGGAGAAGCTGAGAATCAGAGCTTGCCGGCGTCGGACTTGCTGTCGTCCTTGCCGCGCTTGCGCTCGCTGCGATGCGCGGCACGCTCGGCCTTGGCTTCGGCAAGACCGGTCGCCTGTTCCGCCGTGATCAGCTGGGCGGCAACCGCCTTGTCGATCACGGTCTGGTGCGCGCTCTTCATCGCGGCGTGCATCGTGTCGCGATCGAGGCCGAGCGCTTCGGCGGTTTCGCGCGGGCCCTTGTCCTTGAGCATCGCACTGATTTCCGCCTGCGACTTGCCGGTGCGCGTCGCGAGATCGGCGCTCAGCACGTTGCCGACGGCGATGCGTTCCATCGAGGCGTGGTGGCCGCGCATCATGTGCTCGTGGCGCGGGCGGTCAGGCTTGGCGGCCGTGTCGTCGGTGGCGGCGTAGGCAGCGGCCGTTGCAAGGCTCAGGCCGGCAATCAGGGTGGCAATCGTCATTCGGGTCTTCATCGAAAATCTCCTTTGGGTGAAGCGGGCATTGCGGGGGCTTTGCCGTACGGGATGCAGAGTAGGCTTCGAATATGGGGACATCGTGTAGAAAGCCTGCGGAGACCCTGTGGTCGCACCAAGCTTCAGACGAGCGACCTAGAATGGCCGTCATGCGCATTCCCCTGTTCTGGAAGCTGTTTGCCGTACAGCTGCTGGCCGCCGCGACGCTGATCAGCGGCGTGCTGCTGCTCGCGCGCCACCAGACGGCGATGAGCTTCGCCGCGTATGTCGAAGTGCGCGAGCGCCAGCGTCTTGAGGATGTGGCCGAACGCATCGCCGAACGCTACGGACAGAATCCGGACCTGCGCGCCGCCGCGGTCGAGGTGCCGGAGTTCCGTCATCGTCTCGATCCGCGCCCGACGCCGCCGGGCCGCGAAGGGCGCTTGCCGAGGCCGCGTCTGCGCGCGCCGCTGAGCCTGCTCGATGCGGACGGCCGCTGGGTCGGCGGCGCACCGCTGCCGCCGGATGTGGCCGAGTCGCTGCGCACGCCGATCGAAGCGGATCGCGGCGTCATCGGCTTTCTCGTGCGTCCGCCGTTGCCGGCCTGGATTGCGCCGGAGGAAGCCGGCTTTGCGCGGCGCCAAGCCAGCAGCCTGCTGCGCATCACCGTGCTGAGCCTGACGCTGGCAACCGTGTTCGCTGCCTTGAGCAGCGCACTGATCCTGCGCCCGATCCGCCGTCTCTCCGCCGGCGCCTCGGCGCTGACACGCCGCGAGTTCGCGACGCGCGTCGACGTCAACCGGCGCGACGAGCTCGGCCAGCTGGCCGATGACTTCAACCGCCTCGCCGATGCGCTGCAGGGCTACGACACCCAGCAGCGCCAGTGGCTGGCCGACATTGCGCATGAACTGCGCACGCCCGTCGCGGTGCTGCGCGGCGAACTCGAAGCGCTGCTCGACGGCATTCGCGCATTCTCGCCGGACAGCCTGCATTCTCTGCAGCAGGAAGTGCTGCGCCTGAACACCTTGATCGAGGATCTGCATCTGCTGTCGCTTGCCGAGTCGGGCGGCCTGCGCATGACGATGGAATCGCTGGATCTGTCGACGCTGCTGCGCGATGCGCTGCAGCGCTTCGATTCGCGCCTGCGCAGTGCCGGTTTCACGGTGCAGACAGACATTGTTCCGGTGCCGTCCGTGCAGGCGGATGCCCAGCGCATCGCGCAGGTGCTGGGCAATCTGCTGGAGAACGTCATGCGGCATGCCCGGCCCGGGCTGTTGAAAGTACGGCTTGCCGGCAGCGCCGCCGGCGTCGGTGTCCGGATCGAAGATGCCGGCCCCGGCGTGCCTGCCGAAGCGCTGCCGCGTCTGTTCGACCGGCTGTATCGCGTGCAGCACGCACGCACGCGTCACGATGGCGGCGCCGGTCTGGGGCTGGCGATCTGCCGGTCCATCGTCGAGGCACATGGGGGGCGGATCGACGCCTACGCCGCCGCGACCGGGGGACTCGGCATCCACATCGAACTGCCCAAGGTGAGCGCATGAACCAGACATCGAAGCAGCGGGTGCTGATCGTCGAGGACGAAACCAAGATCGCTTCCGTGCTGCAGGACTACTTCGTCCATGCCGGCTTCGAGGTCGAGGTGCTCGACAACGGCGATCGCGTGCTCGAGGCGCTGCGGCTGCGGCCGGCGGATCTGGTTGTCCTCGACATCCAGCTGCCCGGCAAGGACGGGCTGACGCTGTGCCGCGAGCTGCGCGCGCTCGGTCCCGATCCGGCGATCATGATGGTCACCGCGCGCGTCGAGGAGGTCGACCGTCTGCTCGGCCTCGAGCTCGGCGCCGATGACTACGTCTGCAAGCCCTTCAGCCCGCGTGAGGTGGTTGCGCGCGCGCGCGGCATTCTGCGCCGCCTGCATCCGCAGGTGACGGCCAGCAACATCCTGCGCATCGGGCCGCTGGAGCTGGATCAGAACGGACACACGCTGCGCATCAACGGCGAGGTCATGAACCTGACGCCGATCGAGTTCCGCCTGCTGGCGATGATGATCGAACAGCCGCGCCGGGTCTGGTCGCGCGGGCAGCTGCTGGAGCGCGCGCGCGGCACGGATTTCTCCGGCTACGAGCGCAATATCGACGGGCATGTGAAGAACCTGCGGCGCAAGCTGCGCGATCAGCTGCAGGATCAGGACCCGATCCGCAGCGTTTACGGTGTCGGTTACGGCCTCGATGCCGAAGTCCTTGGAAAATTCTGACGCGAGCCCGCATGAACAAGAACACTGCGCTGCAATGGATCCGCATCGTCGCCGTCTTCGATCTGCTGGCGACCGTGCCGATGGCCTTGCCGGTTGTCGGCGACTTCTACGCCGCCCTGCTGTTCACCAACTTCGGGCTCAGCGCGGCGCCGGCATCGTTGCTGCCGCTGCCGCCGGTGGCTTCGCTGTTCATTGCTCTGGCCGGGGTGCTCGGCGCGTTGTGGAACGGTTGCCGTGCGCGCCATCCCGAGCTGCTGCCGCTGACGCAGTTCGATATTGCCGGGCGCTGCGCGGTCGCGGCGCTGCTGGTCTATTTCCTGCTGCTGGTCGGCGTGCCCGCGGTGCTGTGGGCGTTCGTGGCGACTGAACTGGTTGGCGCGCTGATCGAATGGCGCGCCTTGCGCGCCTTGCGCAGCGGCCCGGGCTGACTCTACTAAGGCGTCCGGTAACTTGGGCGGCTACACTCGCGCACCCCAAGTGACTGCCTGCCGCCCGGCCTTGATCGACCCAGCCGCTGTTCACCAACTGCCCGAGCATTTCCCCGAGTTCGGTCGCCATGTTCCGCGCCGCGGCAACGCGTTCTCGCGCGCGCTCGGCCGCGGCCTGCTGCGCCTGTTCGGCTGGCGCGTGGTCGGCAACCCGCCGGACGCGGCGCATTTCCTGGTCACCGCCGCGCCGCATACCTCGAATCTCGATGGCCTGCTGTTCCTGATCGCCACTTTCGCAATGGGTCTCGATCTGCACTGGATCGCCAAGCACACCCTGTTCGAAGGTTTCTGGGGCGGCATGCTGCGCTGGATGGGCGGCGTCGGCATCGACCGCCGCAAGCCGGGCGGCATGGTCGAGCAGGTGGCCCAGCAATTCCGCACGCGGTCCGAGCTGGTGCTGGTGATCGCGCCGGAGGGTACGCGCGCGCGCACCGAGCAATGGAAGAGCGGCTTCTATCGCATGGCCGAGGCCGCGAATGTGCCGATCGCGCTGGGTTTCATGGACTACAAGAGCCGCCGCGTCGGCTTCGGACCGGCGCTGATGCCCAGCGGCGATTTCGAAGCCGATCTGCAGCGGATGGCGGCGTTCTACCGGATTGTCGCGCCGCGCTGGCCGGAGCGCTTCAGCCTGCCGGTGCCGAGGACCGGCGACAGCGCTGAATAGGCGCTGCATCCGCTTTCGAGCGGGGTCCGTATCAAGGGGTGGTAACTCCGTTGCGATCGCCTTAATGCCTTCGGCGTTCGTGACACCCCTTGGGGCCGCGTCTTCGCGGCCCTTTTTTTGTGTTCTCAGGCCTTCGTTTTGCGCTTCGGCGTCAGCATCGTGCCGATGCACTTCTTGTGGCCGCAGCGGCAGCCCCAGATCTTCTTCATGCGCGGCGTGTGGGCTTCGTCGAGCGTGATGCCGTAATCGTAGGTCAGCTCTTCGCCGGCGCGGATCGCGCGGACGGTCTCGATGTAGACCTTGTCCTTGCTGTTGTCCTTGCTGTCTTCGTAATGCACGGCTTCGCAGTTCGGGGCGCAGCTGTGGTTGAGCCAGCGCGCCGAGTTGCCGTCGACGTTGGCGTCGACGACCCAGTCGTCGTTGAGCGTGAACAGGAAGGTGTGGCCGCTTTCGGTATCGCCGCCGTAGCACTGGTCGATCTCATCATGCCGGCGCAGGGCGCCGCGATACTGGATCAGGCGCAGGCCCTTGGGCAGGTCGCGCGCGGCGAAGACGCCGTTGCCGTGGATCTTGGATTGACGGACGAGGAGATTGCGGGCCATGAGCTGCGGAGATCGTGAGGGAGCGGGATTATGCCCAAGCCGAGCACATTGCGTGCCATTCAGAGGCAAATTTGCCGCTGATGCTCGACGTTCACCGGCCATAAAGGTTTGGCCCCCCAGGCTATGCCGGCACCTTGGGTGTCCTAACAAAAGCGAAGAGAACATGAACGCACGCCTGATTTCGACTTACGCAATTGCTGCCAGCGCCATGCTGGCCCTGCCGCTCGCGGCCAATGCGCATAACTACACCTATGTCGAAGGTGGTTACGTCAGCCTGGACAACGACGCACAGGACGACTCCGGCTTCCGCATCGCCGGTTCCGGCGCGGTAGCGCCTTCCTTTGCGGTGATCGGCGAGTACGTCGACACCGGCGACTTCGAACAGCTCAGCGCCGGCGCGGTTTTCCATGCGCCGATCGACCGCAGCCTCGACTGGTTCGCCGGTGCGACGATCGAGATGGTCGACGTCCCGGGCGACGACGACACCGGCTTCGGCCTGCGCGGCGGTCTGCGCTGGTCGTTCGCCAAGGCTTTCGAGCTGATCCCGGAAATCCGCCATGTCGACGTCTTCGACGACGGTTTCACCTCGCTGCGCGTCACCGGTCTGTACCGCGTCGCGCCGCGCCTGGACATCCAGGCCGCGCTGCAGGGCGGTGATGACGATCGCTTCGAAGCGGGCCTGCGCTACAACTTCTAAGGCCTGACAGTGATGTCCGACGGCCCGGCTGCCCCCGCAGTCGGGCCGTTGTCGTTAACAGGCCCTAGTACAGGCCCTAGTACAGGCCCATGCTCAGGCCGGCGGCCAGGGTCTGTCCCAGTTCCTGCGCCTGATCCAGCGCGCCTGCGGCGATGCCGCCCTGGCTGATCAGCGGATCGGCGACCAGCTGCCATCCATAGCCGGTTGCGATGCGCTCGACCGCGCGCACCGCGCCGCTGCCGTCGTTGTCACAGCTGATCAGCAGCACATATGGCAGGCCGATGGTCTTGCCCTCGGCCGGGTAATAGGTGCGATCCATGAAGTCCTTCATCGCGCCGGACATGTAGCCGAAATTCTCCGGCGTGCAGAGGATCAGGCCCTGGGCCCACAGCAGATCGTCGAGCCCGGCATCGCCGGCGCGCAGCATGCGCAGCTCCACTTCGTCCGCGAGCAGACGTGCGCCGGCCGCCGCCGCTTCGGCGAGTTGTCGGGTATGTCCGCTCTGGCTGTGCCAGACCAGCAGCAGGTGCTTCATGGACGGCGCTCGGGCTGTTGCCGACGGCAAGCATACCTGTCGCGCCGGCGAATCACTGCCGAACGGGCGCGTGCCACAATGCCTGAAACCCCGATACCCGCAGCGCCGCCATGCCTCAGATTTCCGCCAACGGTCTCAAGCTCGAATACGAAACCTTCGGTCACGCCAGCAAGCCGGCGATCCTGCTGATCATGGGGCTGGGCAGTCAGCTGGTGCTGTGGCCGGATGCGTTCTGCCAGCGCCTGGCCGCCGCCGGCTACTACGTCATCCGCTTCGACAATCGCGACATCGGCCTGTCGAGCAAGCTCGATCATCTGGGCAAGCCGCATCTGCTGCGCACCAGCCTGGCCTACACGATCGGCCTCAAGGTGCGCGCGCCCTACCTGCTCGACGACATGGCGCTGGACGCGGTCGGCCTGCTCGATGCGCTGGGCATCAAGAACGCACATGTGGTCGGTGCGTCGATGGGCGGCATGATCGCGCAGCTGCTTGCCGCACAGCACGGTTCGCGCGTACGCAGCCTGACGTCGATCATGTCGAGCAGCGGCCACCGCTGGTTGCCGGGGCCGACCTGGCCGGTGCGTCTGCGCATGATCAACCGGCCGAAGACCTTCGACCGCGACAGCCTCGTTGCCCACGGTATGAAGACCTGGCGCATGATCGGCAGCCCGGGTTACCGGGAAGAAGACGAAGCGCTGCGCGCGAAGATCGCCGGTCAGATCGATCGCGGCATTCATCCCGCCGGCTTCGTGCGGCAGATCGCCGCGATCATGGCCTCCGGCAGCCGCGTGCCCTTGCTGCGCAAGATCAAGGCGCCGGTGCTGATCATCCACGGCAAGCAGGATCCGCTGGTGAAGGTCGCCGCCGCGCACAACCTGGCGCGGCATCTGCCGAACGCGACGGTCGAGATCATCGACGGCATGGGCCATGACCTGCCGAGTGGGCTGCTGCCGCGCATCGAGCAGCTGATCCTGCATCACCTGAAACACGCCGAACGCGATCACGCGCGGGCGACGTCGGAACGCAGGCGCGCCTAGGTTCATTGGCGCGACCAACAAAAAAGCCGTCGGCGAACCGACGGCTTGGTTGACCGGCTGGCGAGCGCTTACTTGCGCTTCGCAGCCTTCTTGGCGGGCTTCTTGACCGCCTTCTTCGCAGCTTTCTTTGCCGGCGCTTTCTTGGCGGCCTTCTTGGCCGCCTTCTTTGCAGCAGGCTTCTTCTTGCCGACGCCGGCTTCGGACTGCAGCAGCGCCAGCAGCTTCTCGACGATGCCGGCGACCGGCGTGCCCTTGACCGCACCCTTGAACTGATCGACGCGCGACTGGTGCGACATCACCCAGTTGAGTGCCGCGTCGGCAGCCTTGGCACGCAGCTTCTTCACTTGCGTCTTGCGCGTGCTGGCAGCGCTGGTCAGCTTCTTGCGAATGGCCTGAACCTGAACTTCAATCGGATTGTCTGCCATGTTGCGGTTCCTCTGAGCGATGGAAGCCTGAGCATATTGACTTGCCGTGCAACATGCCAGCGGTGGTGGATGCCGATGCTCAGATTCCCATCGCACTCAAGGTGTGCACGATGCGCTGAAGCAGGGCGGATGCCTGCGGATGTTCGACTTCGAATTCGGTCGCCGCCTGGTTGATGCCCGCCAGCAGTGTTGCCTCAGGCGTCGACGGCGTTGCCGGATCGAGCTGATCTTCGAGGCGTGCGACGAGCGCGAGCAGCTTGTCGCGACCGGGCGACGATTCCGGCAGTCGGTCCAGCTCGCTGCGCAAGGCAGTGACGTGGCGCTGCAGTTCCTGCTCGTTCATCGGTTCTCTCCTTGTGTCAGGCCCCGGATCGATCTTGTCGACAATCGCCTGGCCTGTCCAGGCACGAACATGACCCCCAGCTTTATGCGCCCGCGAGAATCTCGCCGACCGCGGCGGAGCCGTAGAATCCCTCGAGCTGGCGGCGCACGAACGCGTCGAGCAGCTTCTTGCGCTTGAGCACCTTGAGCACATGCGGCGCGTAATGCATCGCCTCGGCGAGCATGATGTCGCGGCTGATGCCGAGATCCTCGAGCAGCTGGCTCAGCGTCGAGTCGCCATAGGCCTCGAAGAATGCGTCGATACCGGCATCGATCAGCGCCGTGTAGATCTCGGTCTTGCGCAGCTCGCGCCAGTACTCGTAGCCGATGACGAACAGGTCCTCGACGTCGTCGGCGCCGATGTCTTCGCGCAGGCTGCCGATCGGCGTGAACTTGACCTTGTCCCAGATCTCGCGCGCCATGTCGCGCAGCGCCTTCTCGTTCAGATGCTCGAGGACGAACTCGGCACTGGTCTTGGCAGTAGCCTCGACGCTGCGCGAGACATACTTCTTGAGGCTCTCGTCGAGCGAGTTCTCGAGGCCCGGCGATGCCTTGTTCATGACGCTGCGGCCGAGCTTCATCACCGAGCCGGCGCCCGGGATGTTGCGCGTCACTTCGCCGCTGCGGGCGAGGTAGCCCTTGATGCCGTTGTAAAGCAGATCCGACGCAAAGGCGATGTAGATCGGACTGCTGGCCGCCTCGCGCACCAGTTTCTCGCGTAGCGTGCGCAGCTCCAGCAGCTTGTCGATGAACTCGGTATAGCGGACGTGGCTGACGACGTCCTTGGGCGCGGTGCGGTCGAGAATCTTGTGCGAGTACGCTGCCTGCGCGATGTCGGTGACCAGTGCCGGCAGGCCGCCGCCGAGTTCGATCCGCGCGGCGTAGGTGTGCGCGGTGTCCTTGATCATCCGCGGGGTGACGACATCCTTGAGCTTGAGCTTGCCGGCATCGACCAGCAGGCGGTCGAGCTCGGCGGCAATCAGTGACTGCAGCTTGTCGCCGGTCAGGTGCTCGACGATGTAGCTGACGTGGGCATCGAGCAGGGACTGGGCGAGATCGTTCTTCTTCTTGGGCATTTGCGGTTCGGGCCTGAGCCATCGTGGAAGGCGGCGCTACCGTAGCGCGCCGTCGGGGCAGGGGCATTGACCCTGCGGCGCGACAGTGTTGCGCCAAAGCCAGCGAACTTGCCAGTGCCCGCGGCAAGGATGGTAGTTTGTGCGTGGATTCGAAAACCGGTGGTGCTTCATGGTCATTCACAGGAACATTCGGGCGGCCTGCGTTGCCGCGCTCGCGGTGCTGCTGGGCGCTTGCGCCGCGCAGCCGCAGACGGCTGTCGTGCCGACCGCGGCGCCGGTGGCGGCCCCGGCCGTTGCGGAAGCCGACCCGGCCGCCGCCCTCGAACGGCTGTTCGCCGAATTCTGGGAAGAATCGCTGAAGCTGCGCCCGCTCTCCGCGACCTTCATCGGCGACACTCGCTACAACGACCAGCTGCCGAACGATCTGAGTGCCGAGTACCGCGCTGCCGAGCATGTCTTCGAGCAGCGCTGGCTGGCGCGCATCGAGGCGGTCGATGTCGCCCGCCTGTCGCCCGGCGATCGGCTCAGCGTCGAGATGTTCAAGCACGATCGCCGCGAGTTCCTCGACGGCGAGCGCTTCCCCGGGCATCTGATGCCGCTCAACCAGTTCTACGGTTTTCCGGCGACGCTGGCACGGCTCGGTTCCGGCGCGTCGGCGCAGCCCTTCGCGACGGTCAAGGACTACGACAACTGGCTCGCGCGCGGTGCGCAGGCGCCGGCGATGTTCGACCAGGCGATCGCCAACATGCGCGAGGGCGTCGGTCAGGGCGTCGTGCTGCCGAAGGTGCTGGTCGAGAAGATCATTCCGCAGCTCGATGCGCTGATCCTCGCCGACCCGACCCAGACGCTGTTCTGGAAACCGATCGAGAAGCTGCCCGACAGCTTCGGCGCGACCGAGCGTGGCCGTCTGAGCCTCGCCTACACGCAGATGATCGCGAAGCAGCTGATGCCGGCGTACCAGCGCCTGCGCGACTATCTGCGCGACGAATATCTGCCGAAGGCGCGCAGCACGGTGGGCCTCGACGCGCTGCCGGACGGCGCCGCCTGGTATGCCTACAACGTCCGCAGCATCACGACGACCGATCTGACGCCGGCGCAGATTCATCAGACCGGCCTTGACGAAGTCGCGCGCATCCACCAGGAGATGCGCCGCGTGATCGCCGAGCTGGGCTTCAAGGGCGACATGCAGGCGTTCTTCAAGTACCTGGCGACCGATACCAAGTTCCAGTATCCCAGCGAGCAGGCCCTGCTCGACGACTACAACAGCCTGCGCGCGCGCGTCGATGCCGGTGCCGACAAGCTGTTCTCGGTCAGGCCCAAGGCCGGATTCGAGATTCGCCCGGTCGAAGCTTTCCGTGCGAAGTCCGCGGCCGGCGGCTCCTACCAGACGCCGAGCGAGGATGGCTCGCGGCCCGGCATCTTCTACGTCAACACCTACGATCTGCCGAGCCGCAACACCTGGGACAGCGAAGACCTGTATCTGCACGAAGCGATTCCCGGGCATCACTTCCAGCTGGCGATCCAGCAGGAGCTGGTCGGTATCCCGGCCTTCCGCCGTTTTGGCCGTTTCACCGCGTTCGTCGAGGGCTGGGGCCTGTACGCCGAGACGCTCGGCAAGGAGCTCGGCGTCTACACCGACCCTTACTCCTACTTCGGCTATCTGCAGAACGAGCTATGGCGCGCGATCCGTCTGGTCGTCGATACCGGCCTGCACAGCAAGCAGTGGACGCGCGAACAGGTGATCCGCTACATGCTCGACAACTCGGCGAGCAGCGAGACCCAGGCGATCGCCGAGGCCGAGCGCTACATGGCGATTCCGGGCCAGGCCGTCGCTTACAAGATCGGCCAGCTGAGAATCACCGCGCTGCGTGCCAAGGCCGAGCAGGCGCTGGGTCCGAAGTTCGATATCCGCGGTTTCCACGCCGAGGTGCTGAAGGACGGTGCGGTGCCGCTCGATGTGCTCGATCAGAAGATCGATCGCTGGATTGCAGCGCGCAAGCGCAGCTGAGCGGAACTCGCCGATCATGGAAGACGTGCTCGACATCACGCCGGCGATTCAGCTGCCGCTGCGCGAGATCGAATTCACCGCAATCCGCGCCCAGGGCGCGGGCGGTCAGAAGGTCAACAAGACCTCGAGTGCGGCGCAGCTGCGGTTCGATTCGGCGGCGTCTTCGCTGAGCGACGAATGCAAGCAGCGCTTCAGCGAACTGCGCGATTCACGGATCGCGGCGGACGGTGTGGTCGTCATCAAGGCGCAGCGTTTCCGCAGCCTGGAGCAGAACCGCGAAGACGCCCTGCAGCGCCTGGCCGAGCTGATCCGCAAGGCCGCGTTCGTGCCGCGCACGCGCAAGGCGACCAAGCCGACGCGCTCCTCGCAGCGCAAGCGGGTGGACAGCAAGACCCAGCGTGGCCGGGTCAAGGCTTTGCGGGGACGCCCCACTGACTGAGTCAGCTGCGCCGACACCAGGGCTGTTCACCAGCGCGGACTATCTCGAGCCGCTGATTGCGAGCGGCTGCGTGACACCCGACAGCGGCTGGACCGCCGTACCCCTGCTGCTTTCGGAGACGGTGCAGGCGCCGTGCTATCTGAAGACCCATTCCTGGGGCGAGTTCGTCTTCGACTTCCAGATCGCCCAGGCCTACGAACAACAGGGGCTGGCCTATTACCCGAAGCTGGTCTGCTGCGTGCCGTTCACGCCAGTGCCCGGGCCGCGTCTGCTGGCGCCCGACGACAGTGGCCGTCATGCGCTCGCCGAAGCCTTGGTCGCGCATGCCGAACGCTGGTCGGCGTCGAGCGTGCACGTGCTGTATCCGGCGGCGCCCGACGTCGAAGTGCTGCAGGCCCGGCATTGGCTGACGCGCGAGCAGATGCGTTACCTGTGGCGCAATCGCGGGTACAGGGACTTCGAGGCGTTCGCCGAGGCGCTGTCGTCGAAGCGGCGCAAGAATCTGCGCCGTGAGCGCCGCCAGGTCGCTGCTTCCGGCTTCGAGATCGGCTGGCTGCGCGGCGATGCCCTCAGTGCGACCGACTGGCGGCGCGTCTGGCAGCTGTATGCGAATACCTATCGCGTGCGCGGGCAGCAGCCGTATCTCAATCTGGAATGCCTGAAGCAGTGGGCCGCGCGCCTCGGCGAGCGCATGCAGTTCTGCCTCGCCCGCCGCGACGGCGAGCTATGCGCGATGGCGTTCTTCTTCCGCGATGGCGGCACGCTGTACGGCCGGCACTGGGGCGCCGATGTCGATGAGCCGCTGCTGCATTTCGAGCTGTGCTACTACCGCGGTATCGAGTACGCGATCGAGCAGGGCCTGGATTGTTTCGATGCCGGCGTGCAGGGCGAGCACAAGTTGCTGCGCGGCTTCGATCCGGAGCGCGCGTACTCGATGCATCACTTCCGCCATCGCGGCATGCATGAGGCGATTGCGCGTTACTTCGGACGCGAGCGCGAGGCGATTGCCGAACAGATCGCCGCATATGCGGCGCACAGCGCCTATCGGGAAGCCTGAATCAGGGCTTGTGGGCGGGCCAGCTGAACAGCGCCAGCGCGGCGAGCGTCACCGACACCAGTCCGATCCAGGTCGCGAAGTTGAATTCGCTCGCGGCGACACCGAGCAGCGCGGCTACCGCGGCCAGCACTGCCAGCGTCATCTCGATCTGCTGCCCGAGTGGCCAGGTCGAGACGCGGAACTGCAGCTTGCCGGCGCGGTAACGCCAGATGGCGAGGCCCAGCAAGGCAGCGATGGCGGCGACGAGCAGCAGGCGAATCATGGCGATCAGTAGTGGGGAGGCAGTTCGTCTTCAGCCGTGCCCTTGTGCACGCTGTCGATGCCGCGCGCGATGCGGTTGGCGAGTTCGCGGCAGACGCGCTCGAGACGTTCGATCTGCTGAGATTGCTCGGCGACGATCTGGTTGAGTTCCTGCAGCGTCGCTTCCTGATAGGCGAGACGGGTTTCGAGATCGATCAGGCGGTTTTCCATGACGGCAGATTACCAGCGCAGCAGGATCGAACCCCAGGTCATGCCGCCGCCCACGCCTTCGAGCAGCACCAGATGACCCGGCTGGATACGGCCGTCGCGCACCGCCTTGTCGAGCGCCAGCGGCACGGAAGCGGCGGAGGTATTGCCTTGCTGCGCGACGGTCGTGACCACGCGCTCGCGCGGCACTTTCATCTTGTCGGCAGTCGCGTTGATGATGCGCAGGTTGGCCTGATGCGGGACGAACCAGTCGAGATCGGTGCCCTTGAAGCCATTGTGCTCAAGCGCCTCGCGCGAGCACTCGTCGAGCACGCGCACGGCGAGCTTGAACACCGCCTGGCCGTCCATCTCCAGAAAAGGATTGCCGCGCACCTTGCCTTCGGCAATGCCGCCGGCGACGCGCAGGATGTGGCCGTAGCTGCCGTCCGAATGCAGATGGCTGGAATAGATGCCGGGCTGCTCCGACTGCTTGATGACGACCGCGCCGGCGCCGTCGCCGAACAGCACGCAGGTGCGGCGATCGTTCCAGTCGAGCAGGCGCGAGAACACTTCGGCACCGACGACCAGCGCACAGCGGTGCGCGCCGCTGGCGACGAACTTGTCGGCGACGGCGAGCGCGTAGATGAAGCCGGTGCAGACGGCCTGTACGTCGAATGCGGCGCCCTGCTTGATGCCGAGCTTGTCCTGGAGGATGCAGGCGGTCGACGGAAACACCATGTCCGGCGTTGTCGTCGCGACGACGATGAGGTCGATATCGGCCGCGCCGACGCCGGCGGCTTCCATCGCGCGCTGCGCCGCCTTGAGGGCGAGATCGCTGGTCAGTTCGCCTTCGGCCGCGACATGGCGCGCCTCGATGCCGGTGCGCGACACGATCCATTCGTCGCTCGTCGAGATGCGCGACTCGAGTTCCTGATTCGTGACGATGCGATCCGGCAGATAGCTGCCGGTGCCGATGATTTTGGAATAGGCCATCCGGCAAGCTTAGCCGATACGCCTGGGCCGGCGGCTCGGGCGGCGCCGGCGCAAAGCTCAGGCTTTGCCGGATTTCGCCGCCGGTCATGGGCAACCGCAGCTGCAGGCAACGCTCGGGGCGAGGGGAAAGCTGGCGAATCTTGCGGCCGATCGGCCGCGAGACCGGGTACTGCTCGGTAACCGCTTGTTCTAGAATCGGCCATCCCGTGCACCCGCCATCGTGGCGGCCAAAACCCAATCGCGTGCCTCATGACTCCATTCAAAACCTTGAAGTGGTCTTCCCTCTGCTTGTGCCTGCTGGCGCCGTTGTTCGCGCCGCTGGCCTGGGGCTCGGCCGAACCTGCCGCGTTTGGCGGCATCCTGACCGCGCACAACCAGCCGCGTGTCGCGCTGGGCCTGCGCCCGCTGCAATGGTCGGACGAAGCCGCCGCGGTCGCGCAGGGCTGGGCCAACCAGCTGGCGACCCAATCCTGCCGCGCCGCCTACAACCCGGATCCCCTGCGCCGCGAGCGATACGGCGAAAACATCCTGCGCGCCTACAGCAGCGAGCCGTACCAGGGTTGGCAGCGCACGCCGGCGGAAGTCGTCGGCCGCTGGGCTGCCGAAGGGCAGAAGTACGATCACAAGACCCATCAGTGCATGGACCGCGGCGGCACGCAGTGCGGCCAGTACCTGCAGATGATCTGGGAAGAAACGGAAGTTGTCGGCTGCGGCCGCGCGCGCTGCGAAACCGCCGAGGTCTGGGTCTGCAACTACACGCCGCGTGGCCTGCAGGAAGGCCTGAAGCCCTACGGCAAGCCGGCACCGACGCCGGAGCCGGAGGTTGTCGTCAGCGCGCTGGAGTGCAAGGCGGTCGGTCCGGGTGTCGATCTGCCCGTCGATTGAGCGCCTGTAACGGCGCCGGAGCGAAGTCGTGATTTTCAGTGAAGTGCTGGACAGCGTGCGGCCGTCGTCCGACGGCTTCGTCGCGGACATCGGCGAGGATTGGCTGCAGGGGCGTACCGCTTTCGGTGGTCTGCAGACCGCGCTGGCGGTGCGGGCGCTGCGCGAGCTGGTCGGCAACGCCGCGCCGCTGCGCGTCGTGCAGACGACATTCATGGCGCCGGTGCCCGGCGGCGTGGCGCAGCTGCAGCCGCGCGTGCTGCGGGTCGGCAAGTCAGCCACGCATGCGGAGTGCCGCATCGTGCTCGACGGACAGGTGCTGTGCCTGGTCATCGCGGTGTTCGGCGTCGCGCGCGAATCGACGATCCAGATCGCGCCGGTGCGCCCCGACAAGCTGTCGGCGGAACAGGCCAAGGAGCTGCGCTACGTGGCCGGCATCACGCCGGCGTTCACGCAGCATTTCTCGATGCGCTGGGCCGAAGGCGGATTCCCCTTCAGCGGCGCCAGCGAGCCGCATACCTCGATTCACGTCGCCCACCGCGATCCGCAGACGCTGGGCGAGGGTCATGTGATCGCGCTCGCCGATACGGTGCCCAGCCCCGGACTGTCGCTGCTGAAGAAGCCGTCGATGGCGAGCTCGATGACCTGGACGCTGGAACTGCTCGATCACGAAGCGGACTTTCCGCATGACGCCCACTGGCGCATGGATACCGAAGTCACCGCGGCGGCCAGCGGCTACATGGCGCAGAGTGCTTCGCTGTGGAATCCGCATGGAAAGCTCGCCGCGCTGAGCCGGCAGTCGGTGGTCGTTTTCGGCTGAGTCGTCCCGAACACTGGAGAAAACACATGCGCAACACTGCCTTCATCCGTCGCTGCTGCATCGGTCTGGCGCTGGCCTGCGCCGCATGGAATGCGAGCGCCGCCGAGCAGGTCATCGACTACAAGATCGGCGGCCAGTCGTATCGCGGCTATGCCTACTACGACGACACGATCAAGACGCCACGGCCGCTGCTCGTGCTGATTCCGAACTGGCTCGGCACCACCGCAGAGAATCGCGAGCAGGCGGCGATGATTGCCGGCTCGGATTACGTCGTCTTCGTCGCCGACATGTACGGCGCCAAGGCGCAGCCGGATGGCCCGGAAGCGGCCGGCAAGCTGGTCGCCTCGCTGTATGGCAATCGCCCGTTGCTGCGTGAACGCGTCGTCGCCGCCAAGGCCACGGCGCTCGGCGCCATCACGAAGAACAAATTGCCCGCCGACGCGAGCAAGGTCGCCGCGATCGGCTTCTGCTTCGGCGGTGCGACGGCGCTGGAGCTGGCGCGTACCGGCGACGACATCGCCGCGGCCGTGTCCTTCCACGGCAACCTCTCGCTGCCGGCCGGCAAGGAGACATCGTCGCCGATCAAGGCGCGCGTACTCGCCCTGCATGGCGACGTCGATCCTTATGTTCCGGCCGAGCAGGTTGCTGCTTTCGAGACCGAGATGCGCGGCGCCAATGTCGATTGGCAGCTGGTGCGTTTCGGCGGCGCGGTGCATTCGTTCACCGACGTCCACGCCAATCAGCCGGGCAAGTCGCAGTACGACGCCAAGGTGGCGAGCCGCGCCTACGAGATGATGCGCGACTTCCTGCGCGAGGCGTTCGCCGCGCGTTAGGTCGAATCTCGCTGCAGTAATGTCTACTGCAGCAGCGAAGCGATCACCGCCTGCTGCAGCGCCGTCCAGGTCGCGCTGGCCGGCGCGACCGGCTCGAAATGGCCGGCGTTGGTCGTGATGCCCAGGGTGACCTTGTCGCCTTTCTTGCGTGCGCTCTCGGCGTACTTGAGCACAAGGTCGGACGGCGTCAGCGGATCCCGTGCGCCATGGACGAACCACTGCGGAACGCCCAGCGGAAAACGCAGTGCCGGAATTTTCGTGCCTTCGGGAATGGTCGGGCAGGTGGATTCGCCCGCCTTCGCCGGCAGCTGCGTGACTGCGGCGAGGCCGATGACGCCCTGCACCGGCAACGGTTTGCCGACATACAGCGCGTCGGTCTTGCCGAGCTTGGGCCGGGTGGCCAGCCACATCGCCAGTTGTCCGCCCATCGCATGACCGCTGCTGACAACCCGTTTGAGATCCAGCGAATGCGCCGGCGCCAGCGTGCGCAGGAAATCCGTCGCGAGGGCGACGTCGCTGTAGGCATTGCCCCAATCCGCTGCCGACGTGGGCTTGCGGTACTCGATGTTCCAGGTTGCGACGCCGAGGTTCGCCAGCGCATTGGCCAGCGGCCGCAGATAAGCCATGCCTTCGTCGCCGCTCCAGCAATCGCCGTGAATCAGGATGAGCACCGGAAAGGGACCGTCGATGCCGGGCGGCACGCGCAGCTCGCCGAACTGCTGCGCATCGGTGCCGTAGGGCAGCGGCGGCAGCGGCGGCGGCGCGGGCAGATCGTTGATGTCGCCCCAGCTCAGCAGGTCCTCACTGGAGCCGCCGTCCGCCGGGGCGGTCGGACCGGCGGTGCCGCAAGCGGTGACGAAAGCAGCGAGCAGCGCTGCGGCAAAGATTTTTTGCATCTAACGGAACCAGGGTGCGGCAAGGCGGAGGCGCAGTATGCCTACTGTCTTGTTGGTTGGGTAACATCTGCCCGCCCGGTGCGGACGAGCTGCAGACACTCGATCCGCAACGCGAAAGGCAGGGCTAGGAGCCTTTCGTCGCGGTCGGCGCGCCGCTGTTTTTGATGACCTCGAGCTTGCCGCTGGCGAACGTCTCCAGGCGCTTCTGCGGATCGTCCGGATTCGGCCGCGTGACGAAGCTGTTGACCGTGGAGGTCGCCAGGTCAAGGACTTCGCTGCTTGTGCTGCCCGACAGCGGATCCACCGTATTGACGAAGTAAATGCCCGGAGCCACGGTCCGCAGGATGACCGTCTCGACACCCTGGTCGCCGCGCCGCATGCCGCTGAGCAGCTTCCAGCGGACCTGGTTTTCACTGACAAAGCTGCGCTCGATGTATTCGCCGTCCGGCAGCGCATAACGCAAGGTCAGACCGAGAATTTCGCTCGGACCTTCGGCCACTCGCGGCGGCGCCGTGCCGCCGGCAATGCGCGTGAAGACAGAGAGGCTGAGAAACAGCGCCAGCAGGCCGGCCAGCGCGCGCTTGAGGCTGCGGGATGAAGAGGTCTGCAGTTTTCGATCAGTTGTAATGATCTGCATTTTCTTATATCTATCAGTGCGTTAATCGAGTTCGACAGCTCGGGGGGCTGGCGCCTGCGCGGGCAGGGAGTTCGGTTCTCGGCGCCCGGATACAGGCTGGCTGTCGGCCGATGCGAACGCAGAACCTAAGTTACTGACACTCCCTCGGCCGATTGGTTGCGCTGCCCGTGAAGTCGCCTGCACCCGGCGACCGTCCAATTCATCGACCGATGTCCTTGATCGGCATGGAAAAGGCCCCCCAGGCCGAAATATCGCTTGCCAAACTCGACAACTTGTCCTAGTTCGGTTAACGTGCTCCTCGCAGTCGTTTCAAGCAGTGGACTCAGCGCGGTTGTCCGGCCATCGTTAGGTCGGCAAGATTTCCCCCGATGCCTTCCTTGATCGTATGCACCCCACAGGCGGTTAAGCCTGTTTTTCTAAATCAGCAAGGAATGTATCCATGAGCAATGTTTCCACGGGCACCGTGAAGTGGTTCAACGAAGCCAAGGGCTTCGGTTTCATCACCCCGGCCGACGGCGGTGAAGACCTCTTCGCACACTTCAAGGAAATCCAGGGCACGGGCTTCAAGACCCTGGCCGAAGGTCAGAAGGTCGAATACAAGGCGCAGCGCGGCCCGAAGGGCATGCAGGCGACCCAGATTCGCCCGCTCTAAGCCTTAACAGGTCTAGACAAGAAGCCGCGACGCAAGTCGCGGCTTTTTTGTTGCGCACTCCAAAACGCGACGGCAATAAAAAACGCCCCGACCAGTGGGGCGTTCTCAATATCGACGGCAGCCGCCTCGATCAGTTGCGATACCCCTTGACCCGGACCTTGAAGTCCATCGCCGGACCCGGCGTCGGTGCGGTCTTGGTCTTCAGCACGTAATTCGGCGATTCCAGTTCCAGGTCGAGCTTGTGGAACAGGCGCGCCATCGACAGCGCGATCTGCACCTCGGCGAGGCTCTTGCCCAGGCAGGTGTGCGGGCCGCGACCGTAAGGCGAATAAGCACCCGACTGCAGATGCTCGGCGCGCGGCTTCTGGTAGCGGTCGATGTCGAACTTCATCGCGTCCGGGTAGTACTCGTTCATGAAGTGCGGGACCGAAGTGCCGATGTAGATCATCTCGCCGGCCTTGATCTGGTGCCCTTCGAAGACGAAGTCCTTCGTCGCGGTGCGCATCTGCGCGACGGCGATCGGGTACAGGCGCATCGTCTCCATGATCGCGCCCTGCAGCGCCGGCAGCTTCTTCATCAGGCCGTCTTCGGTGACTTCGCCTTCAGCGAACAAGGCATCGACCTCGGCGTGCACGCGGGCCTTCACTTCCGGATGCTTGAGCACCGTGTAGACGATCGCCGCGGTGGTGTTGGCGACCGTGTCCAGGCCGGCCACATACGGGCCGGTGAGCGTCACGATCAGGTTGTTTTCCGGCATCACTTCCGGCTGTTCGACATGCGCCGCGTAGACATCGTCGATCAGGTTGCGCTCTTCCGGCTGGATCTTGCCGTAGCGCGCCTTGGCGTTGGCGATCATCTGCTCGCCGAGTTCGAACACGCGCGCCTTGGCCTTCTTGTACTGCGGGCGCTTGAGGAGAATCTTCGGACGCTGGCGGGTCACCAGCACGTTGAGGATGTAGAGGATCGTCGTGCGGATGTCCTTGACGTACTCCAGCGGCGCGGCGCCGGTCAGGATCGTGCCGAGCTGGTCGACGACCATGTACTGCATCGCCTCGACGACCTCGATGTCCTTGCCGACCGGCCAGTCGCGCTTCATCGCGCCGTCGGTGATCGCCACCAGCTCGTTGTAGCGGCCCTTGATCGACTCCTTCGAGTAGCCGTTGCGCATGATGTCGCGCAGCTGCTTGTGGCTCTCGCCGTCTTCGCCCGTGAGGATCTTGGTGGCGCCGTATTCGTTGACGAGGCCCTGCCAGAACTCCTTGGAGCGCAGGCATTCCTTGCCCTCGCGGGTGCCGAGGAAGTTCGCCGCTTCGACGCCGGCCATCAGCACGTACTTCTCGCCCAGCACGGACAGGCGGCAGACCGGGCCGTACTTGCGATAGCAGTCGACGAAGAACTGCGCGGGATCCTTGGCCAGACCGGGCAGGCTGCCGATCAGGGGCCAGCCGGCAACATGCGGCGTTTCGCGGGACGGCAGGGTTTCGGTCGCAGTCGACACAGACAGTCTCCTAGAAGCTTCCCGTAATTTTGAGAAGCTGATTCAATAATTGTTGGAATGCGTTTTAGCAGACCGCGCCAGCGCTCGTACTCCCCCCTTTGGATGAGGTCGATCGAAGTTACTGACGCCGACCCGTTTGGGCGGTGCCGGGCCCGCCCTGAACTATGGGAAACTGCGGCACTCGAAGTCCTGGCATTCTGACCCCCACAGATCGATATACCGCCATGAACCGTCGCCCCTGGTTGGGTTTTCTGCTGGTCCTGCTGGTGTTGACCGGCGGCGCTGTCTGGTACTGGTACAAGGGCTTGCCGCAGCCCGAGCCTTTGCTGCCGGTGCAGGCGCCGGCCGAATCCATCAGCCCCGAACCGACCGAACCGGGCATCGCGCATCCGATGACCACCGGCGAGGCCGAGGCGGCGGACGCCGCCAATGGCGCGGCCGATACCCCGCTGCCGGCGCTCGACGAAAGTGACTCTGCGCTGGAGGATTCCCTCAAGCAGGCTTTCGGCGCACCGCCGATCGAGGCCTTCCTGATTCCGGACAAGCTGATCCGGCGCATCGTCGCGACGGTCGACAGCCTCGACAACGATCCGCCGCCGCTCAAATGGCGGCCCATCCAGCGGGTCGAGGGCCGGCCGGTGGTGGCACGCAACGGCGATGCGCTGATCCTCAGCGTCGAGAACGACGATCGTTACGACGCCTATGTGTCGGCGCTGGAAGCCGCCAACACCCAGGTGCTGGTCAAGGTCTATCGCCGCTACTACCCGCTGTTCCAGCGCGCCTACGAAGAGCTCGGCTACCCGAACCGCTACTTCAATGACCGCGTGGTCCAGATCATTGATCACCTGCTGGGAACGCCGTCGGTGGCGCCGCCCATTGCGCTGGTCCAGCCCAAGGCCTTGTACCAATTCGCCGATCCGCGACTGGAGGACATGTCATGGGGCCGCAAACAGTTGATTCGCATGGGCCAGACTCATGCCGAGACCGTCAAGGGCAAGCTGACCGAAATCCGCGCGGCAATCACCGCCGGCAGTCCGGTGCCGCGATGAGCCGCCTGCTCGCATTGCTGCTGACGCTGGGTTTGAGCGCCTGCGCGACGCTGACGCCGTATCAGCCGGTGAACGGCGGATATGGTTACTCGGAACAGAAGCTCGACACCGATCGCTACCGCGTCAGCTTCGCCGGCAGCGCCGCGACCCCCAAGCAGACGGTCGAGAACTACCTGCTGTTCCGCGCCGCCGAACTGACGCTGGTCAATGGCGGCGAGCACTTCATCGTCAGCAACTCGACGATGCAGGCCGAGGGCGACAACAGTCCGAGCATCGGCATTGGGCTCGGCGGCTTCCGCTTCGGCGGCAGCGGTGGCCTGGGGATCGGCGTCGGCACCAGTACCAGCGCCGGCGGCGAGCGCATCGCCTGGCGCGGGCAGGCCGACATCCTCATCCGCAAGGGGCCAAAGCCGGAAGGCGCGACGGATGCCTATAACCCGCGCGAGCTGATCAACAACCTCGATCCGCTGATCCAGCGTCCGGCGGCGAAGTAGGCGGCGGCCTTTTCAGCCTGAAGGCAGATTGACCTGCAGCATCTCGATCAGCCGCCGCTTCATCGGAATCACCCAGTTCGTCTTCAGCGTCGCCGACAGCAGGCCGGCGGCTTCCAGTTCATCGCACAGGTGCATCTGGTGGGCGAGGTCGAACAGGTCCAGCTGCTCGATGAAACGGCCTTCATCGTCGACGGTGATGAACGACACCCCTGGCGTCTGGAAGTAGCTGCCGTCGGCGCGCGTGCCCGGGCCGCGGTTCCACCAATGCGTGATGATGCGGTTGCCGTTCGTCGTGTAGCGCTCGATCGGAAAACTCCAGCCTTCCCAGCCGACGCGCATGTCGCGTCCGTAGTGGGTCGCCCGGATTTCGTCGCGGGTCGAGGCGTGCACGCGCAGCGTGCCGCCGTATTCGCAGATGTACTCGCAGCGCTCGGCATAGAAAGCGTCGGCAATCCATTCCCATTCGTTGCGGCGGGCGGCTTCGACGAATGCGGCCTGCATTTCCGCGGCGCGCGCCGCCACCTGTGCTGCGCTGATTGCCATGTCCGATCCTCCATTGCGGCGAGCTGATACCCGCATGCTCGGAGATCGAAAAAAAAGACGCCTCGTCCATATGCGGGAACGGCCGTCGGCATGTTAGCGTTCTGTTACCGATGGTCGGTTCAGGGGGAGAAGCAGATGAAACAGATCGTGATGGGGGTGTTGCTGGCGGTGTGCTCGACGTCGCTGTTGGCGGGCAAGCCTTGCGAGGAACTCGGTGCGGAAATTTCCGCGAAGCTCGACGCCAAGGGCGTCAAGAACTACACGCTTGAGGCCGTGGCGACCGACAAGGTCGGCGCCGACCAGACCGTGGTCGGCAGCTGCGATGCCGGCAAGAGCAAGCTGGTCTACAGCCGCGGCAAGGCGTCCAGCGCGCCGGCGCCAGCAGCCACGCCGGCTGCGGCTCCTGCCGCGACGCCGACGAACTAGGCCGCGGCTTCGAGTTCCTCCAGTGCATCGCGGCTGTAGACCGCGATGCGCTGGAGATGCGGCAAGGTGTCGCGGCTGCCGATGAAGCCGAAGTTCAGCGTGTCGATGTAGCTGACGACGGTGATGTTCAGGCCATAGCCCTGAAACGGAATCGACAGCGGGTAATAGGCGTCCAGCTTGAAGCCGCGGAAGTACAGTGCCTGCTTGGGGCCCGGCACGTTCGAGATCACCACGTTGAACGCCGGGCGTACGCGCCCCGCGGCGCCGGGGATCTGCGACAGCATCAGCGGCGCCATCAGCAACGCGCTGTACTGCATGATGCCGGCCTTGGTCATTCCCGATAGTTGAGCTTTCGCAAGCTGGGTCGACGCGATGATCGTGCGAATCCGCTCGCCCGGATCCTCGACGTCGGTCGCCAGCGTCGCGAGGATCGCGCCGACCGCATTGCCGCCGCCCGGATCGTCCTTCGGCCGGATGTTGACCGGCAGCATCGTCGTCAGGGGCTTGTCCGGCAATTCTCCGAGTTCCGACAGCAGGCGTCGCAGCGCGCCGGCGCACAGCGCGAGCACGACATCGTTGAGCGTGCCGCCATGCGCCTTGGCCGCCTTCTTCAGGCGCTCCACCGAGAACTGCTGTGTCGCGAAGCGGCGGTTGCGGCCGATCTTCTGGTTGAGGATGGACTTGGGCGCCTGCATCGGCGCAATCAGCGAGCTGTCCTTGCGCCGCAGCGTCGTCGTCAGCGCCTTGGTGATGTTGCGCGTCGTGCCGATCTGCTCGCGCGCCATCGCCAGCAGCGCTTCCATCGTCGGTGCCGGAGTCGCGGCGGCTTTCTCGCGCGTCGGCGGCTTGCGCGTGAAGAACATCGGCGTTTCGCGCTCATCCGCGCTGTGCGACAGGCTGCGCGACAACAGCGCGATGCCGGTGTAGCCATCGACCAGCGCGTGATGGACCTTCAGGTACATCGCGAAACGCCCGCCTTCGAGGCCTTCGATGATGTGCACTTCCCAGGGCGGTCGATGGAAATCGATGCTGTGGCTGTGCAGACGCGAGACGAGAATGCCGAGTTCGCGCTCGTCGCCCGGCGCCGGCAGTGCGGACCGTCGCACGTGGTACTCGACATCGAAGTTGCTGTCTTCGACCCAGGCCTGCAAGGGATTGGCGACGAAGTTCGGATGCTTGAGCTTCAGGTTCCAGGGCGCGTACGCGGTGGCTTCACCACGCATCTCGTCCATCAGCTTGCGCAGCAGATCGGCATCGGCATCGGGCGGCGGCTGGAATTGCATCAGCGCGCCGACATGCATCATCGATTCGCGCGATTCCGCCGCCAGGAACGTCCAGTCGAGTGGATTGAGTCGCTTCGCTGTGGCCATGGTTCTCCCCCGGCACGCGCTGATTTATGGGTGCAACGAAAGTTCTACGGCCATCATAGGCGCAGAGGCAGCCGCGACGCCAAGCTCAGGCAGGATCGGGTTGTGGAATTCGCTGAAAGCCCATTTGCGCCGGCGCATCGGCCAGATCGAGGCGTCCCAGCGCCAGGACCTGTGCGCCGAGCCGGAGGCTCAGCGCCGTGGCGGAACCGCTGGGCTGGGCGAGCGCAGCGACGATGTCGTCCTCGCTCGCCGCCGCGTCATCCTTGCGCAGGCGCTGCAGCAGCCATTCGAGATCCTGATCATCGAGCGCCGCTGGGCCCGCTGCGGTCTGCAGCAGCAGGCCGCCGTTCTCATCCAGCCATGCGGCGCCGGCTTCGGTCACCGCGACATCGGTGTGCGTCCGCAGCCTGCCGTCCGGTTCCGCGCGCAGCACCAGCGGTGCCGACGCGACGTTCACATAACCGCGCTGCGGCCCGTTCTGGAAATACCAACGACCGGCCGCGTCGGCTTCGTAGTTGCGTTTGATGGTGTCGATGATCTGCGGCCGCGTGATCAGCTCGCCCTTGATCGTCCAGCGCCCGCGCCGGTCCAGGCCGAGCCAGCCATACAGCGCCGGGACGTTCGGCCAGCGTTCGAGTGCGCGATGGACCCAATCTTCCATGGCGGGCTTACAGGCCTCGGGCCGAGTGCTGAGGCAGGAACGACACATCCATGTAGTGCTTCCTCGGTTTGTCCGGATCGATGTAAACCGTCAGCTGCTTCGGTGCAAGGGCCGTCGGGTCGGTCCACAGGTTCTCGCTGCTGAACACGTAGGCCTTTCGGGTCAGCGAATCTTCCCATTGGGCAGTGATGCGCCAAGGCGACACGCCGTCGACCCGCAAGCTGTCGTTGCGTTCAATGCTGAGCAGCCGCGCCAATACCGGGCGCCCTTCGACCTTGAGCCGCCGCCGCGATGAGCTGCTCAGCTTCTGCCCGACCAGCACCGCCGTTGCCACGCCGGCGAACAGCGTGCCCAGGATGCCGAAGATCAAAGGGCCGAGCCAGAGCTGGAAGAAGCTGTCGATCCTGGCGTCTTCGGGGGCTGCCGGATCGTAGATGACGCGGACCGGTGCGCCGATCGAGAAATCCGGCGGGTAGCTGCTGACGCTGGACGTGAACTCGATGTCGCGCCGCTGTGCCGTATCGAAGCGAACGCGCGGCGCATAGGTGTAGCCATCGTCATCGCTGGACCGACGCTGCACCAGTTCGATGACGGTGCCGGACGCGGTGCCAGCGCGCGCCATGAAGCCGCGCGTTGCGTCGATCATCCACGCCGCGGTGGCGAGCAGGGCCACGCCGATCAGCAGGAACACCAGAAGGATGCGCGATCCGGTGGCTGCCGTGCGGATACTCATGGCGCGTCCTCGCGTTCGATGTGGAGAATCCGGGCCCGGTGCGCCGCAAGCCAGCGCTCAGACCTGCCGGGATCGAACGGACTCAGCCTCGCGCAAACCATGACGACATCCATGACAGCCTCGCCGGATCGCCTCTGCGGCGATCATAGCCTGCGGCGTCGCGGGCCACAGGGCTGGCCATGGCGCGGCGCCGAACTACCATGACGCATCCTGTATCCGCCACGAGTTCACGATGACTATTTTCGACCGTCTCATCTCCGGCCAGCTTCCGGCCAGCTATGTCCACCAGGACGAACGCTGCGTCGCCTTCATGGACATCAATCCGATCAGCCGCGGTCATGTGCTGGTCGTGCCGCGCGTGTCGAAGCCGACGCTGGCCGAACTCGATGCGGCGCTGAGCGATCACCTGTGGCGGGTGGCCCAACGCATCGCGCTGGCCCAGCAACGCGGCCTGGGCAGCAAGGCGCAGCATTTTCTCGTCAACGACGGCAAGGCGGCCAGCCAGACCGTGCCGCATGTCCATCTTCACGTCATTCCGCGCTATGCCGGCGACACGCTGCAGACGCTGAGCAAGCTGGTCTGGCATATCACGACCTTGACGGTTCGCCGCCCGGAGACCGCGGCGCGGCGCCAGCGGCTCGACGAGCTCGCCCGGCTGATCCGCGCGCAACTCGCCGAGTGAGTCGGTGCAGGCTCAGGTTTTGAGCCTGCGGCGGCGCAGACTTGGTCCCGTGAGTGCCGAAGCTCACATCCTCCATGTTGGCCGCCGGTTCGCCCGGCGGCCTCTTTTGAGGCGCTACTCGACGACGGCGGACTGCTTCGAACGCAGGAACGACCAGGACAGGCCCACGGCCGCAGAGTAACCGTCTTCGCTGCGGAACAGCGGGCTGTCCGAGTTCGCGGCGCCGGCGTAGTTGTAATAGCTGACCGACACGAAGCCGCGAATCGTGCGGCTCAAGGCGTAGCTCAGTCGCAGATTGAGATTGCTGCCGAGATAACCACCGTCCGCGGCATAGGCCGGGCGCTGGCCCGGAATCTCGAACTCCGGTGCGACGCTGTAGAAATATTCATGCAGGCGCGTGCTCGCGATATCGGCGCCCAAGGAAACGCGCAGGCTCAGCGCATCGTCCGCGATCAGCTGCTGACGCCAGGCGACTTCCGGGCCGAACAGCACGCCGCGCCAGCTCAGATCCGGGTCGCCGATCGACAGCACGCCGCGCAGCGGCAGGTTGACGTAGATCTTCGAGCGCGGCTGCGGGCCGTCGAAACTCAGTGCCAGGTTCGGACCCAGTTCCACCAGGTAACCCAGGTCCGGCATGTCCTTGCGGGCGTCCGAGCCGTCCGAGTCGCTGGACAGCGCACCGCTGCCGCTGATGTTGAGCTCGACGTTCGGCGTCAGCGCGCGGCGCAGGCGCGAACCGCGCTCGTCGCTGCGCAGTACGGTGCCGTAGTAGACGAAGTAGGGCAGCGGCGCCGCCAGCGTGCGGTATTCGTCCGAACCCGGATAGTCGGCGACGGTGAACGCACCCGCGGCGATGCCGGCCTCCCAGCGCGGATGTACCGGGTCCTTCGACTCCGCCGATTCCGCAGGTGCGGCACTCGGTGTCTGCGCCGCCGCAGATCCGACCGCGCCGAGGAACAGCAGCGCCGCCACAGCGCCGGAGCACTTCATGCGGCGGCCCTCGCTTTTTCGATGATCTCGTAGGCGCCGGTAATTTCCCGCGTGCGCTGCTCCGCCATCGCCCGCATGCTTTCCGGCAGACCCTGGCCGGCAAGCTTGTCCGGATGGTTCTGGCTCATCAGGCGCCGGTAGGCCTTTTTCAGATCGGCATCGCTGACCGAGGCCGGCACGCCGATCACGCGATAGGCCTCGTCGAGCTTCTGTGCCGACGACACGCCGCCGCGACCGGCCGAACTGGCCCCGCCGCCGCGCAGCATCGATTCGAGCTGGCCGATCTCCGCTTCGCTGAGGCCCAGCCCGCGGCCGATGCGCAGCAGCATCGCGTGTTCATGCGCATGCACGCGCCCGTCCGCCGCCAGCGCCGACAGCTGGACCTGGATGAACATCTGATGCAGCACGCGTTGGCCGCGGCTGGCGGCGGCGAAGCGCGCCACCTCGGCATCGAGGTCGAAGTCGGCCGACTTGCCGCGAGCGAACGCCGCCTTGGCGGTTTCGCGCGCCGCCGGCGACAGGCGGAACTGTGCGAAAAGCGTCTCGGCCAGGCGGATCTCCTCGTGCGTGACCTGACCGTCGGCCTTGCTGACCGCGCCCATCACGGCGAACGTCGACTCGACGAACTGTGCCTGCGCCGCCGTGGCGGCACCGACGACGCGCTGCACCGAACTGCGCAGGAATTGACTGACGAAGTAGCCAATGGCCGCGCCGATCAGGGCGCCACGCCAGCCATAAAAAGCCAGGCCCAGGAAGGCGCCGATCAGGATTGCGGGATTCATTGGCACAATTTTAGCGGGTTTCGTTTGCGGCCCCGGGACGAAACCTGTGGGAAATGGCTGAAATCCGCATGGGAAAAGGCTTTGCAGCACATTGACGGGTGCCGCCGGGGAGCCCTCTGAGGTACCCTTTGCAGACCAGATTTCCACCTTTCCTGCCTTTTCACCTTAGCGATTGGAGTCCCTGCAATGCCTAGCTACACCCCCCCTTTGCGCGACATGCAGTTCGTCCTGCACGAGATGCTCAATGTCGAATCGCACCTGAAGAAATTGCCTCCGCACGCAGACATCGACGTCGCGACGATCGACTCGGTTCTGGAGGAAGGCGGCAAGTTCTGCGCCGAAGTCCTGTTCCCGCTCAACCAGGTCGGCGACCGCGAAGGTTGCAAGTACCTCGGTGACGGCGTGGTCAAGACGCCCACCGGCTTCAAGGAAGCCTACGAAAAGTTCGTCGAAGCCGGCTGGGGTGCGCTCGGCATGGACCCGGACTACGGCGGCCAGGGCCTGCCGCACGTCATCCACAGCGCCTTCATGGAAATGATGAACTCGGCCAACCAGGCCTGGACCATGTACCCGGGCCTCAGTCACGGCGCCTACAACGCGCTGCATGCGTTCGGCACGCCGGAGCAGAAGGATCTGTATCTGCCCAAGCTGGTCTCCGGCGAGTGGACCGGCACGATGTGCCTGACCGAATCGCATGCGGGCACCGACCTCGGCATCCTCAAGACCAAGGCCGAGCCGAACGGCGATGGCTCCTACGCGGTCACCGGCACCAAGATCTTCATCTCGGCCGGCGAACACGACATGTCGAAGAACATCGTCCACCTCGTGCTCGCGCGCTTGCCGGATGCGCCGCAGGGCACCAAGGGCATCTCGCTGTTCATCGTGCCGAAGTTCATTCCGGACGCGACCGGCAAGCTCGGCGAGCGCAACAAGTTCAAGTGCGGCTCGATCGAACACAAGATGGGCATTCACGGCAACGCCACCTGCGTGATGAACTTCGACGGTGCGCAGGGCTGGATGGTCGGCGCGCCGAACAAGGGTCTCAACGCGATGTTCGTCATGATGAACAGCGCGCGTCTGGGCGTCGGCATGCAGTCGGTCGGCCTGGCTGAAGTCGCGTACCAGAACTCGCTGGCTTACGCGAAGGACCGTCTGCAGTCGCGTTCGCTGACGGGGCCGAAGGCGGCGAACAAGCCGGCCGATCCGATCATCGTCCACCCGGACGTGCGTCGCATGCTGCTGACGCAGAAGGCCTACGTCGAAGCCGCGCGCGCCTTCAGCTATTGGGCCGGCCTGGCGATCGACCGTGAGCACAAGCACCCGAACGAAGCGACGCGCAAGGACAACGCGGACTTCGTCGCGCTGCTGACGCCGGTCATCAAGGGCTTCATCACCGACAACGGTTACGAGTCGACGACGCTGGCGATGCAGGTGCTCGGCGGCCATGGCTACATCGCCGAATGGGGCCTTGAGCAGCACGTGCGCGATGCGCGCATCAACATGATCTACGAAGGCACCAACACGATCCAGGCACTCGACCTGCTCGGCCGCAAGGTGCTCGCCGACGGCGGCGCCAAGCTGATGAAGTTCGGCAAGGTGATCCAGGAGCTGATCAAGTCGCACGCCGAAAACCCGGCGATGAAGGAATTCTGCGATCCGCTCGCCGCACTGCTTGGCGAAGTGCAGAAGCTGACGATGGAAATCGGCCAGAAGGCGATGAAGAACCCGGACGAGGTCGGCGCCGCCGCCGTGCCCTACCTGCGCGTCATCGGCCACCTGGTGTTCTCGTTCGCCTGGTGCTACGCCGCCGGCGTCGCGACCGCCAAGCTCGATTCGGGCGACAGCTTCTACAAGTCCAAGTTGCTCACTGCGCGCTTCTATTTCGCCAAGCTCTACCCGGAATCCACCGCGATGATCCAGCAGGCGCGTTCGGGCAGCAAGGCGCTGATGGAGATGGAAGAAGCGCTGTTCTAAGCAGGGCTTCGCGGCACGAAAAAGCGCGCCTTTGCCGGCGCGCTTTTTTTGTGGGTGGGTTTTGCGTGCATCCTCTGCCGGCGCAGCTGCGTATACAGCAACGGATTCCCACCGCCGAAACCCTTGTCACGCAAACTCCAAAAGCTGGTCGCTTTCCTGGCAGCGGTGCTGCTCGCGAGCAGCCCGCTCGCGGCGTCTGCCGTCGATGGCCTGCAGTGGCAGACCGAGCCAAAGACCGCGTTCGCCACCGCCGCCCGGCAACACAAGCCGGTCTTCCTTTACCTCGAAGCGGTGTGGTGTCACTGGTGCCACGTGATGCAGGCCGAGACCTTTGCGGATTCCACGGTCAGGAAGCTGCTCGCCGAGCAGTTCGTCGTGCTGAAAGTCGATCACGACGCCAATCCCTTGCTCGCCAATCGTTATCGCGACTATGGCTGGCCGGCGCTGATCTTCTTCGACGCCGAGGGGCGCGAGATCGTCAAGCGCGCAGGCTATCGTTCAGCCGAGGATTTCACCGCGCTGCTGAACGCGATCGTCAAGGACCCGAGTCCCGAGGTGGAGCCGCCGCCGGAGATCAGGCCAGCGCTTGCCAGTGCCCTGAGCGCCGGCGGCCGCGCGTTCCTGCTCGAACGTCATTCGAAAAGCTACGACGACAAGCTCGGCGGGCTGCGCACATCGCAGAAGTTCATCGATCGCGACAGCGTCGAGTACGCGCTGGCTCACGCCGAACTGCCGGCCGAGCGGCGCAAGGCCGAGCAGACGCTGAGCGCTGCGCGTGCGCTGATCGATCCGGTGTGGGGCGGCATCTATCAGTACTCGACCGGCAGCGACTGGCAGCATCCGCACTACGAGAAGATCATGCGCAGCCAGGCCGGCGCGCTGCGCGTCTACGCACTGGCCTGGGCGCGGTTGGGGCGCCAGGCCGATCTCGATGCGGCGCGCGCGATCCGCGACTTTCTCCTGAAGATGCTGCGAACCCCGGACGGCAGTTTTCGCGTCAGCCAGGACGCCGACCAGCAGCAGGGCGTGAAGGCGCATGACTACTTCGCGCTCGACGATCGTGCACGGCGCGCGCGGGGTCTGCCGCGCATCGATCCGCATCAATACGCCGATGCGAATGGCCAAGCGGCGGAAGCCCTGGCGGTGCTGTACGAAACCTCGGCGGATCAGCAGGCGCTGGATGCGGCGCGTGCCGCAGCTCAGTGGTTGCTGAAGCACCGGCGCAATGCCGACGGCAGCTTCCGCCATGACGAGGCCGACAACGGCCAGCGCAATCTCAACGACACACTGGCGCCGGCACGTGCGTTCCTGCAGTTGTATCGCGTCAGTGCGGAACGCGAGTGGCTGAAGCAGTCGATGGCGGCGGCGGATGCCATGATTCGCGACTTCGGCGGCGGTGTCGCGGGTTATCCGACCGCAAGGGCCGAGGGTTCGCCGATCGCTCCGTTGCCGGATCTGGCCGAGAACATCTCGGCGGCGCGCTTCTTCAATCTTCTGCACCACTACAGCGGCCGCGACGCGGACAAGGATGCCGCCCGGCGCGCGATGCGCTATCTGGCGGCCGACGCCGTCGTCGATGCCGCATTCGAGGAAGCGGGAATCCTGATTGCCGACGACGAACTCACTCGCGATCCGCTGCATCTGACCATCGTCGGCGCCAAGTCCGATGCCGCGGCGCGGGCTTTGTACAACGTCGCGCTCAAGGTGCCTGGCGCCTACAAGCGCGTCGAATGGTGGGATCCGGCCGAGGGGCCGTTGCAGCACATGGATGTGGGGTATCCGAAGCTGCCGAAGGCGGGCGGCTTTGTCTGCGGCGACGGGCGCTGTTCGGTGCCCAGCTTTGACGCCGAGCGCTACGCGCGCAGCATCGCGCAGCTGTCCGGCGCGCCCTAGTGAATCGGGGTGGCCCGGACTTCGCCGGGCTCGAAGATCACGCCCAGCACGCGATCGATGACATCGCAATCCTTCTCCCGGCGGATCTGCGCGAACAGCTCCGCACCTTCGGCGTAGCTGAGCGCCAGCGAAGACAGCCACTGCTTCAGCCGTCCGTGGGCGTGACGCGGCTCCGCCTTGGCGCGAACCTGCAGCCAGAACGATTGCAGCGATGATTGCAGCTCTGCCCAGCTGAGCGGGACGACCTCGCGGCGTTCCGCCTGCGCGCGAATCATCCGCGCCAGATCCGGATTCGCCACCAGGCCGCGGCCGAGCATGAAGTTATCGACGCCGCTGATCGCGCGGCAACGCTGCCAATCCTCGATCGTCCAGATCTCGCCGTTGGCGTAGACCGGCGCATCGACCAGCTCGTCGATGCGTGCAATCCATTCCCAGTGCGCGGGTGGCCGGTAGCCGTCGGTCTTGGTGCGCGCGTGGACGACGATCTGCGCGGCGCCTGCGCTGTCCAGGGCCTGCGCGCAGTCCAGTGCGAGGTCGGTGTGATCGAAGCCGAGGCGCATCTTGGCGGTGACCGGAATGCTCGCGGGCAGGGTGCGACGCACCTCGCGGACGATGGCATGCAGCAGCTCGGGTTCCTTGAGCAGGATGGCGCCGCCGCGCGAATTGTTGACCTTCTTCGCCGGGCAGCCGAAGTTCAGATCGATGACCGGCGCGCCGAGGCAGACCGCGCGAGCGGCGTTGTCGGCCACACAGACCGGATCGGAGCCGAGCAGCTGCAAGTGCATCGGTGTGCCGGCGGGAGTCCTTGCTCCCTTCGCCAGCTCGGGCGCGAGACGGGTGAAGCAGATTTCCGGCAACAGCTGATCAGTGACGCGGACAAACTCGCTGACGCACCAGTCAACGCCGCCCACGCGCGTCAGGACGTCGCGCAGGACGTCGTCGACCAAGCCTTCCATCGGTGCCAATGCCAGCTGCATGCGGCGGCATCTTACGGACCGGACAGGGCGCTGCCCAGCGCTGGCTGCGCGAGCGCGATGCGCTGGCGCTGCTCGATGTCGATCAGGGCGTCGGCAATCGTCTGCTGGATGCCGGCAAACGCTTCGAACGGCGTGTCCGCCGGCACATGCAGCGGCGCGCCGTAGTGAATGTCGATCTTGGTGAACGGCTTCGGAACGCGAAACCGGTCCCAGCTCTTGAACGACCAGTAGTGCCGCGGCAACGGCAGGTAGGGCACGATCGGCAGGCCGGTGAGACGGGCCATCTCGATGATGCCGGGCTTGACCACATGCGCGGGCCCGCGCGGACCGTCCACCGTGATCGCGCCGGGGATGCCGCTGCGCAGGATGTCGATCATTTCGTCCTTGGCCTGCTTGCCGCCCTTGTCGCGCGTGCCGCACTTCGAGCTGCCGCGCGAAACCTGATGACCGAGGCGCTTGCAAAGGAAGCTCACCGGATCGCCGTCGCCGGAACGCGACACGATGACGACGTGGCGGCGGCCGGTCTGCGCGAGGATTCCGGCGAACAGGTTCTGATGCCAGATCGCCAGGATGTACAGCGGGCAGTCCGTCGGATCGGCACGCAGCGCCGCACCCTGGAAGCGGAAGCGGTACGTCGCCATCAACGTGCGCACGACGGCGAACACCAGCGTGGCGAGCAAGAGCTTGAACATGAGCGCGGCAATCCAGGCGGCCGGGGCCGCGGTCGTCAAGCCGCGTGGGGAGCGTGCCGGGCGTTGCGGAATGCGCGCGGCTGACCAGGGGATGTTACCCGTGGCCCGGTCGAGGATACGTGAGTTGGTCGAAGGTCGTGTGACAGCGTCGGCGAAGCCCGACGCGGAAGCGTCAAATCCCTACAAGCCGGCGCGCAGCGGTCCGAGGAAGAGGCTGTTCGACTGCAGCACATGGTCGCGAATCGCGGTGCTCACGGCGGCATCCGGCAGCAGCGCCGGGTTCTGCATCAGCTTGCGCACGTGCTCCAGTTCGGTCTCGCCGCATTCGGCCGCGGAGACGATGACCGCGACTTCGGCGCCCGACAGCTGCTGGCCTTGTTCCAGCATGGCCAGCGCCGCGCGCAAGGGATAATCGGTATTGACGGTCATCATCTTGGCAAACCGGCGCTGGACCAACTGGGCCTCTTCACTGCGCAGCTCCGCCGCCGAAGAGAACCGCACGATCATCCGCGCATAGTGCTCACGCAGCTTGCCGCGTTCGGCGTCGTTCAGTGCAGCCGGCTTCGCGCACGGCAGTGCCCCGAGTTCAGGAATGTCCTGAATGCGGAACTGCTGCGATGTGGTGGTGCGATTCGACATGAGATTTTCGTTGAGCGGTGCGGTGCGGCGGATACTGATATGGCTATTTAGAACCAGACCGCCTGTCCTCGATCTGAACAGCGGAATGAACGGTCGAATCAGCGGCTTAGAAGGTCCATTTGATGCTCAGGCCCGGTGTCGGCAGCTCGTCGAAGTTGGATGACGGCGGATCGCCCAGCGGGTCCGGCCGTGCCCACAGCGTGTCGTCGGCCATCATCAGTGTCGGGCTGACCGACAAGGTTCCCGCCGAGGTTTCGATGCTGCCGAAATCGTAGTTGGACAGGATGCCCAGCGCGGCGCCGCCAATGACATCGCGCCAGTAGTGATTGTGCGAGCGCACCCGCGTGTAGCCGACCCAGGCCGCCGCGCCGTAGGCCGGTGCGCCCCACCAGGGGCCGAACTCCTTGCGGATGAACTCCGCGCCCATGAACGCCGCCGCGGTGTGGCCGGACGGAAACGATTGGCCGCCGCCGTTGGGCCGCTGCGCGTTGATCGCGTATTTCAGCGCGTAGGTCGCGACTTCCATGCGCGCGAACGACACGATGAAATCATGTTGCCGGCTGCCGTTGAGGTCGGGGCCCGGCCAACCGAAGGCCGAGCCGAAACCGCTGCCGAGGTCGGCGCTGCCGTCGAACAGCGACTCGGCCATCGACGTCCGGTTGCCGCCGAAGGACCAGTGTCCGTCGGAGTCGAGCACGAAGCTGAGGCCAAGCCCAACCAGCGGAATGCCCCATTGCAGGATGTCGCCGCTCTGCTCCCACAGCGGTTTGGCCGGATCGGCGGCCACTGCCTGTGAAGAAAAGCCCAGCATGACGCCGCATACGGGCAGCGACAGGCAGCGGCGGAGGCTTGGGAGCGAAGCAGGGAGGCGCAGTTTCATGACTGCATCCTCGCAAGCCGATCCTTAGAGACGCGTTGCCGCCGCGTAAGGAATTCGTAAGCGAGCGCAGCGGGTCTAGACCTTGAACTTCACCGTGAAGCGCGCGCCGGCGCCGGCGGCGTTGCTGGCGGTGATCTGCCAGCCGAGGCGATCGCAGATGCGCTGGACGATGTACAGGCCCAGACCCAGGCCGCGGCTCTGGGCGCCGCGATAGCGCCGCGCAAAGATGCGGTCGAGGGCATCGGGTGGAATGCCGCTGCCGGTGTCCTGCACGATCAGCTCCTGCTCGGTCAGGCGCACGTCGATGCGCCCGCGGCTGGTGTGCTGGATCGCATTGCCGATCAGGTTGTGGACGATGCACAGCACCATGGCGCGCGGCGCCTGCACGGTCACCGGCGTTGCGATGTCCACATGGATGTTCAGCGCTCTTTCGCTGATCTGCTCACCCAGGGTTTCGGCGCTCTCGTGGAGGATTTCGTGCAGCGCGCAGGCGTCGGTCGCCATGCCGCCGTCTTCGCGGGCGAGGAACAGCAGCGCTTCGATCAGGGCTTGCATCTGCGCCGCGCCGCGGCGGATGCGTGCCAGCCTTTCGATCGCGCGCTGACTCAGCTCGGGATCTTCCTCGAGCAGTTGCGCGGCGCTGATGATGATCGCCAGCGGCGTGCGCAGCTCATGGCTGGCATCGTCGGTGAAAGCTTGCTCGCGCTCGACGTACTGATCGATCTTCTGCAGGTACAGGTCGAAGGCATGCGCGATCTGGCCGACCTCGCGATCGCCGAACTGGCTGCCCAGGCGCACGCCGCGGTGCATCGGATCGAGCTCGGTGACCATGCGCGCGAGCCGCGATACCGGCCGCGTCACCAGCAGCGACAGGCCGACGCCGACGACGGCGGCCGCCAGCAGCGCACCGGAAATGAATACCCAGGCGAACGTGACGAGGCGCGCTTCAAGATCCTCGACACGCGCGAGGTCAAGGCTCATGTAGATCCGCGTGTCGCCGATGTCGTGACGCACGGCCTGGTACTCGCCGCCCTGCCACTTGAATTCGCCGATCGTGCCGTTGCTCCACTGCGCCAGCGGCGGCGGCAGATCGGCCATCGGCACGCCCGCGGGATAGACGAAGGTGTGAATGCCATCGCGCTCGGCCGGCTGGATGGCCGGATTCTGCAGGTAGTAGTACGTGAAGGCGTTCAACTCGCGCATCAGCGACTGCGTCACCAGCTCCTCTTCGAGCACCTCAATGAACTGATGCATCGCGTAGTAATAGCCGCCGGACAGCAAGGTCGCGACGATCAGCAGCGCGCCGATGAAGCGCGAGCGCAGGCTGAGGTTCAATCTAAAGGCCATCGTCGGCCCCGATGCGATATCCCATGCCGTGCACGGTGTGCAGCAGCTTCACGGCGTGGTCGCGGTCCACCGCCTGACGCAGCGCATGGATGTGCGCGCGCAATGCGGCGTCGCTGTCGGGCGGGTCGTCACCCCACAGCGTCATCTCGATGTCGCGCCGTGAGACGACTTTCGGCGAAACCGCCATCAGGCGTTCGAGCAATTTGAACCCGCTGGGCGTCAGCTCCAGGCGCTGGCCGGCGCGGCGGCAAACCAGCGTATGGCGGTCGAGCGTCAGGTCGGCCACTTGCAGCAGCTGGGTCGCGCTGCCTCGGCTGCGCCGTGTCAGCGCCAGCAGGCGCGCATGCAGTTCGGGCAGCGAGAACGGCTTGGTCAGGTAATCGTCGGCGCCGACATCGAAACCGAGCAGTTTGTCGCGCTCGGTATCGCGCGCGGTCAGCATCAGGATCGGCAGGCTGCTGCCGGCGTCGCCGCGCAGGCGCTTGCATAGCGTCACGCCATCCAGGCCTGGCAGGCCGAGATCCAGAATCGCGGCGTCATAGCTGTTGGTCGCCGCAAGGTGCAGCCCGGTCAGGCCATCGCTGGCGTAGTCGACCAAGTGCTGGCGCGACTCGAGGAACTCGCCGATGTTCGCGGCAAGGTCATGGTTGTCCTCGATCAGAAGCAATCGCAGCGGCGCAGTGTTCACACCGCGCAGACTAGCATCTGTGGCTAGTGTTTTTGGCACTGCGCGAACAGATCCTGAGCGGGGATGTAGGCCGCGGTCCGGATGCTGAGGAGGTTCAGTACGGAGTCGAACAGCGCGTCGTGCGAGGCCGGCCGGGCACTGGCGGCGCGCACGCACGGCATGTCCATTCCCAGCGCGGCCGGCGCGTTCGCCGAAAACCACGCCAGCATCGGAACGTGGGTCTGCTCGGCCGGCGCGAGGCGCCGCGGCAGGCCATGCAGGTAGATGCCGTTCTCGCCCAGGCTCTCGCCGTGATCGGAGACGTACAGCATCACGCTGTCGACGCTGTTCTGGCGCTGACGCAGATGCTCGATCAGGTCGGCGAGCACGCTGTCGGTGTAGAAGATCGTGTTGTCGTAGGCATTGACGACCTCCTCGCGCGAGCAGCGCTGCACGCTTTCGTTGCGGCAGTCCGGCGTGAAGCGCCGCGCGCTGTCCGGATACCGCTTGAAGTACGCCGGGCCATGGCTGCCCTTCTGATGCAGCACAAGGAAGTTCGCGCTGCCGGCCAGCCGCGGCAGGACCTCGTCGAGATTCTTCAGCAGGATGGCGTCATGGCACTCGCCGTCGGCGCACAGCGCCTTGTCGTCGACGGACTCCAGCGAGACCGAGCCGGTGCGCGCGCAGACACCCTGGCAGCCGGACTGGTTGTCGCGCCAGATCACCGGCACGCCGGTACGCGCGACGATATCCAGCAGGTTCTCCTCGGCGCGCGCCTTCTTGCGGCTGAAATCGCTCTGGTTCAGGCGCGAGAACAGGCACGGTACCGATTCCAGCGTCGCGGTGCCGCAGGACTCGAAGTTCGGGAAATTGATCAGGTCCGGCGTGGCCGACAGGCGCGGCGTGGTGTTGCGCGCATAACCGTTGAGGCCGAAGTTCGCGGCGCGCGCGGTCTCGCCGACGACGAGGACGACCAGCAAGGGCTTCGCCGCCGGATTCGCGACGACACGATGCGCATCCGGCGCCACCGAGAGCAATGGCGGCGGCGGGCCCTTCGGCAGGGCTTCTTTGAGCATCTGGGTGAAGGCGTAGATCGGCGCCGTCGGGTTGACGTACAGGCGCACATCGCGATTTTCTCGGCCCCAGAAGCTCAGCGTGTTGAACTGGCTGAACACGACCAGCAGCAGCCCGCCGAGCATGAGGCCGACCAGCGCCAGGCGCCGGGCCAGCTCGGCGCCGAAGCTGCGGTAGCGCAGCGGCAGGCGGGTGATCACCGCGGCCGGCAGTGCGCCCTGCAACAGCACGTGCAGGAAGAAATCGAAACGCAGCAGGTCGGCAGCTTCGCGGGTGTCGGTGTTGAGGACGTTGGCGATCATCGCGCGGTCGATGACGGTGCCGAAGCTCTCCATGAAATAGCTGCAGACCGCGGCAATGACGACGAAGGTGGCCAAGGCCGGCTTCTGCACGCGCGGCAGGCAGAAGCCGGCCATCGCCGTGATCAGGATCGTCGACATCGCGAACACGGTCGATGCCAGGATGCGCCACTCCTGGGCGCCGAGCGGCCGCGGCAGCGACTGCAGCACCGCGCTGAAGAACGACAGGTTCTGGGTCGCGACGAGATACAGCGCCGTCAGCACCAGCAGCTGGTTGGCGCCCAGCGTCGGCAGCATCGACTGAGCCGCGGAGACGCGCGCCGATGTCGCGGATTCCCGGCCCCCGACGACCAGCGGCGAGGAATCGGTCTCTGCCGCGGGGACGCGCGACATCAGAAGCTTGCGGAGGTTCACGTTCTTGCCGGGCGCCAGGTCATTTGAGGCGCGAAACTAGCAACGCGTCCGTGAGGATTTCGTTAGGAAACCGGTCGCGGGTGAGAACCCCCGACACTGAATCGGTGATACTGCGGCACCCCTCCGCCCCTCGCTGGCACCTGAATGAAGAAGTCAATCGGCTACATCCTCACCCCGATCTTCCTGATCGTGTGGCTGATGTTGCTGAACATCTTCCATGTCGTGCAGTTCGTCGCGCTCAACGTCTTCGGCGCACGCGCGCATCAGGGCAGCGTGACGGTGCTGAACTTCCTGCTGGTCCACTCGCTGTGGATTCTCGGCACGCGCCTGTCGTCGAGCCAGGCGGCGCCGCTGCCGGGCGGCAGGCCGCTGATCTTCGTCGCCAATCATCAGAACAAGCTGGATATCTCCGGCATCAGCTGGTACCTGCGTCGCCACGCGCCGAAGTTCGTTTCCAAGATCGAACTCGCGCGCGGCATTCCCAGCGTGTCCTACAACCTGCGCCACAGCGGCGCGGCGCTGATCGATCGCGACGATCCGCGCCAGGCGCTCAAGGAGATCGGCCGGCTCGGCAAGCTGATCGAGGACACCGCCGGTTCGGCCGTGATCTTCCCGGAAGGCACGCGGTCGCTGACCGGTGCGATCGCGCCGTTCCAGGCCGGCGGCGTCAAGACCCTGCTGAAGAAGGCGCCGAGCGCGCTGGTCGTGCCGATCTACATCCACAACACCTGGACGCTGAACCGCTACGGCAGCTTTCCGATGGGTGTCGGCGAGCAGCTGAGCTGGACCGTGCTGCCGGCGATCGAGCCGGCCGGCCGTTCGCTCGATGAGGTCGTCGCCGAGGCCGAGGCCAGCATCCGCGCCGAGCACGCCCGGCTTCACTGATTCAGCGCAAGGCGGGCAGCGACAGCTCGACCTCGAAGCCGCCTTGCGGCCGGTTGCGGAAGTGGACTTCGCCGCCGCAGGCCTTGATGCAGGCGCGGACGATCGCCAGCCCCAGTCCATACCCGCCGCTCTCGCGGCTGCGCGAGGCCTCCGGGCGATAGAAGGGCTGGCCGAGTTTTTCCAGCGCCTCGGCCGGTACGCCCGGACCGCGATCGCGGATCCACAGCAGCACCTTCGCGCCGTCGGCCCGCGCCGCGGTTTCCACCGTCTGGCCGCCGCCGTGGCGATGCGCATTGCGCAGCAGGTTGGCGACGGCGCGCAACAGCAGCGGCCGCTGCGCGAGCACGCCTAGAGCCGGATCGACCGACGTGACGTCGATGTTGACGTCCTCGCGCGCCGCGGCTTCGCTGAGCAGCGCCTGCAGCTTCACGGCTTCCGCCGGCGCCTGCGCGGTTTCCAGGCCGGCGCGCGAGAACAGCAGCAGTTCGTTGAGCAGCGCGGACATCTGCTCGACGTCTTCCTGCACATCCCGCAAGGCCGGCCGCTGATCGTCGCTCAGCTTCGATTCGAGGATGCCCAGGCCGATCTGGATGCGCGCCAGCGGTGAAATCACCTCGTGCGCGGTATCCGCCAGAAAGCGCTTCTGCCCGCTGACGAACTGATCGAGGCGCTGCGCCATGTGGTTGATCGATTCGGCCAGTCCGCCGAGTTCGTCGCGGCGCAGTTCGGCCAGGCGGACATCGAAATGGCCGTCGGCGATGTCCGCCGTCGCGCGCTGCATGCGGACGATCGCGCGCACCGCGCCAATGAAGAACGGCGCCCACACGACCGCCGACAAGCCGATCGCGAGCAGCGCAATGCGGATCCATTCGCCGATGCCCAGCAACACCGCCAGCGATCGCGGCGAGCTGACTTCGATAATCACGTCCAGCGGCTCGCGTCCGCGATCGGTCGTCACCATCTGTGGCGTGAGGATGCGGTACGGCCCCCACCAGTGCAGCGAACTCAGCTCGATGCGCTGGTCGCCGCCGAAGCCTGGAGGCCCTGGCGGCGGCCCGAGATCCGGCGGCGGCCCGCCCTCGAAGCCCGGCGGCCCGAGCCGCCGCATGCCGGGCAGGGTCTTCGGGCCGCTGCTGCTGTAGACAATGTCTGGCGGCTGGCCGAACTGCTCCAGAATCTGCGGCCATTCCGACTGTGGCGCAGCCGACAGTGCGCTGCTGACGCGCTCGCCGATCACCGTCAGACGTTCGCGCGCGGCGGGCGACAGCACGCTGCCCCAGCCGGCCCAGCCGATCAGCAGCGCCGACAGCACGAGTAGATTGACCGCGAGCAGCAGCAGCGCCTGCAGATACAGCGGCAAGCGCAGTTTCATGCAAAGCCGGGCCGCTGCATCAGATAACCGACGCCCCGCACGGTGCGCAGGAAGCGTGGCTCGCGCGGATCGTCGCCGAGCTTTCGGCGCAGCGCGGTGATATGCACGTCGATCGAGCGGTCGCTGGCGTCGAACGCGCGTTCGCGCAGGCCTTCGATCAGCTGCGCGCGCGTGCGGGTCTTGCCGCAATGCATCGCCAGTTCGGCGAGCAGGTCGAACTCCACCGGCGTCAGCGTCAGCGGCGCGCCGGCCAGCATCGCAACGTGAGCGTCGAGGTCGATCTGCAGATTGCCGACGGCGATCTCTCTCGATGCGGCCGGCGCCGTCGCGGTGGAGCGCCGCAGCAGTGCGCGGATGCGCGAGATCAGCTCGCGCGGAGAGACCGTCTTCGGCACATAGTCGTCCGCGCCGCCATCGAGGCCGGCGACCCGGTCCGACTCGTCGCCGCGCGCGGTCAGCATCAGCACCGGCACGTTCGAGTGTTCGCGCAGGCGCTTGAGCACGTCGAGGCCATCGAGCTTCGGCAGCATGCCGTCGAGCACGATCAGGTCGAAGCGGCCGGAACCGGCGTGCTCCAGGCCGCTCTGGCCGTCGTGCGCCGCGGTGACGTTGTAGCCCTGCTCGTGCAGGTACGAAGTCAGCAGGCGCGTCAGCTTGACGTCATCGTCGATCAGCAGCAGTTGCGCGGGGCGAGCGGAGGCTGGCATGACGCCAGCCTGCGCATGGGGCCTGTCTGCGTCAACCACGTCATTCAATCGCCGGCACAGTCATCAGACCAGCAGGATCAGACGCCGGCGGTGATGCTGCCGACATATCCGGAGGATTCGTCGCCGCTGATGTCGACCAGCTGGTCCTCGACGCCATCACGGAAGATACCGTCGCTGGCATTGGGCGTCTCGCGCGTCGCCGCGCTCGCCGCGTAGTTGTCGTCCTGCGCGTAGACCTCGTTGTCGAGATCGCTGTCGAAGGCGAACTGCGTCGTCTTCAGCGTCGTCGCGAGCGACTGGTCCTGGTAGATCCGCGCGTGCATGTGCACGGCGCGCCCGGCATAGCGCCCGGGGTAGATCGTCGTGAAGGTCACGCGGCCGTTGCTGTCCGCCACCTGCACGCCGCGCAGGAAGCTGTTGGACGCCTGTGCGCCATAGGCGGAGTACTCACCGGCGGCGTTGACGTGCCAGAGATAGACCGCCGCGCCGGGCAGCGGCGCGCAGCCATTGGAGACGTCGACCACGGTGATCTGCAGCTGGAACAGCGCGCCCGGCTGCAGGTTGCTGCCGCCGATATCCGGGCGGATGTCGGCGCGGAAGGCGGCGCTGTTGGCCAGCACGTTCGGACCGTTGCTGCCGTCGGCCGGATAGGGGCCGCCGGTCTCGGTATTGATCACGCTGCAGCTGCCGCTGGGCGTCGGACCCGGCGTCGGGCTGGGCGATCCGCTGGGCGATGGTGTTGGCGTCGGCGATGGCGATGAGCCTGTGCCGTTGGAGCCGCCACCGCAGGCAACCAGGACCGCGGCGGCAGCACCGCTACCCAGCGCGGCGAGCGCGCGGCGCCGCGTCCAGCGCTGACGCAGCGTGAGCAGCTGCTGGTGGGCGACGCGATCGATCCACTCCATGCCCCTGGCGGAGGCCTGCGTAGACGGCGGGGAGATCGGCTCTGGGCGGGAGGACTTCGGGACTGGCATGACGCGGCTCGCTGGGTGAGGGGCGAGCGCAGTCTTGCGCCATTGCGCGCCGTGCGCAGCAATCTTTACCGGTTCTTAACGAATGGCCGACCGGCGGCGCTGCGAATGCCGATCAGCGGTGCGTCCGCCTCAATGCGCCGCCGCCGCGGAGGCCTCCAGCGGTTGCGGGCGCGGGCGCAGCAGCAAGGCGCTGAGCAGCGCGCCGAGCGCCGTCACGCCGGCGCCGAGCAGGAAGGCCAGCTGGTAGCCGCCATTGAGCGCGACGACCAGCTCCTGGCCGGCGGCCTGCAACTCGCGGGTTCTCGTATCGGCGAGGCTCGCGAGCACCGCGAGGCCCAGCGCGCCGCCCATCATGAACGCAGTGTTGACGATGCCGGATGCGAGGCCGGAGAGGTCTTCGCTGACGTCGTTCATCGCCGCCAGCAGCAGCGGATTGAAGGCCATGCCGCCACCGATGCCGAGCAGCAGCATGCCGGGCAGCACGTTCGCCACGTAGCTGCCGTCGATCGCCGCGTTGGCGAACAGCAGGAGGCCGAAGGCCGCGATGCCAAGGCCAACCCAGGTCGGCCCGCGAATGCCGTAGCGGATCACCAGGCGGGCCGACAGGCCCAGCGAGAACACCGCCATGATCGCATCGGCCGGCAGGAATCCCAGGCCGACCTTCAGCGGCGTATAACCCAGCACGCGCTGCATGTAGAGCGCGGAGATCACGAACCACGCAAACATGCCCGCCGCCCACAACACGGCGACGACATTCGCGGTGGCCAGATTGCGCAGCTTGAACAGGTGCAGCGGCATCAAGGGATCGCGCACCTTGGCTTCGAGGATCAGGAAGGCGAGCAGCATCACGCCGCTTGTGCTGAGCAGGCCGACGGTCTGCAGCGAGCCCCAGCCCGCCGCATTGCCCTCGATGATCGCGTAGACCGCGAACATCAGGCCCAGCGTGACGGTCACCGCGCCGGCCACATCGAGCCGCTGCCGCACCGCGGGCGCGACGTCCCGCGGCAGCAGCTTCAGGCAGTACGCATAGACCACGACGCCGATCGGCAGATTGATCAGGAAGATCCAGTGCCAGTTCAGCCATTCGGTGAGCATCCCGCCGAGCACTTCGCCGATCGTGCCGCCGGCCGCGCAGACGAAACCGTAGATGCCCATCGCCTTCGCGCGATCGACGTTGTCCGGGAACAGATTCATGATCAGTGCCAGCGCCACCGCGGTGACCACCGCGCCGCCGAGTCCCTGCACCGCACGCGCGACAACCAGCAGCCACTGCGACTGCGCAATGCCGCAGGCCAGCGAGGCCACGGTGAACACCACAAGCCCGATCAGCAGCCAGCGCCGGTTGCCATACAGATCGCCGAGCCGGCCCCCCAGCAGCAGAAAGCCGCCGTAGGTCAGCATGTAGGCGTTGAGCACCCAGACCAGCGAGGTCTCGGTGAAGCCAAGGTCGGCCTGGATCGACGGCAAGGCAACGGTGACGACGGTCGTGTCGAGCACGATCATCAGCACGCCGGCACACAGCACGTACAGGGCGAGCCAGCGTTGGCGGGGGGTGAGTGATTCGGTCATGGGGTTAGCTTAAACGAGGGTGTTTGCAGTCAGTCGAATGGTGCGGCGTCGTTTCGACATGCATTCCTTTCACAACTCTCCCTCTCCCCGCGAGCGGGGAGAGGGTCGGGGTGAGGGGCGTCTTTTCGACGCAGCGCGTGTTCGCGCGAGGCGTCTTCCAGCTTGTGCATCTGACCTGCCTGCATCTTTCTTGCATGGCGCGCGGCCCCTCACCCCAGCCCTCTCCCCGCAGGCGGGGAGAGGGAGCATTCTTTATTCAGACCGAAAACTCGCAATCTCATCCACACTCGCCCGCGCACTGCGCAGGCTGTTGATCGGCGCCGCCTTGTCCGCGTAGCCGAGCGCCATCCCGCAGTACAGCAGCTCGCTTTCGCCCAGCGCGAAGTGGCCCTTCAGCGTCTTGCGCAGCGTGCCCCAGAACTCCTGGAAGCAGGTCGCCAGACCGCGCTCTTCGGCGGCCAGTGCCAGCGTCTGCATGAACATCCCCAGATGCGCCCACTGGCCGGTGCCCATGCGCTCGTCGGTGACGAAGAACACGCCGACCGGCGCACCGAAGAATTCGAAGTTGCGCATGACCCAGGCCAGCCGCGCGGCCTTGTTCTCACGCGGGATGCCGAGGATCTCGTACATGTCCTCGCCGACCTGGAAGCGGCGGCTGCGATAGGGCTCCCAGATGTTCGGCGGATAGGGCGGCCGGTCGGCGTCCTCGTTGGGGAACATGCCCTTGTAGCCGCGGGCGATGTCGACCACCGCGTCGCGCGCCGCGCCGGACACGACGATGACGCGCCAGGGCTGCAGGTTGCCGCCGGACGGCGCCCAGCGCGCAACTTCCAGCAGCTCGCGGATGAGTTCTTCGGAAACCGGGGCGGGCAGATAGGCGCGGGTGGAGATGCGTTGCTTGATCGCGTCGCTGACGTTCATGGATGTGGCAGGCGGTAGGGACAAGGCGCACAGCATAAGCGCCCGGCGGCAATGCAGGGATTGAATCCGCAGGCATTCACAACGCGCATTTCCCGCCGCGGTGCTGACTGGCTAGGCTGAGCCGATGAGCGCCCATGCCCCGCAGTTCGAAGACCGCCGCGTTGCCACCCAACTCGGCCAGCTGCGCCTGCGCATCGCCGGCAGCGGTCCGGTCATCCTGTTCTGGCCCAGCCTGCTGATGGACGGCGGCATGTGGATCGCGCAGGCGCGGCATTTCGCCGACCGCTATCGCGTCGTGCTGATCGATTCCCCCGGCCACGGCGGCAGCGATCCCCTGACGCGCCTGTTCGATTTCGACGAATGCGCGCAGTGCGTCGTGCAGATCCTCGATGCACTGGGCGCCGAGCGTGGCCATCTGGTCGGCAACTCCTGGGGCGGCATGATCGGCGGCACCGTCGCCGCGCTGCATCCGCAGCGCATCGACCGCATCGTGCTGATGAACGCGACCGCGTCGCGCGCCGGTCTGCGGCAGCGTCTCGAATTCTCCGTGCTGTGCGAGATCGTCCGCCTGCTTGGCGGCTTCCGCGGCCCCTTCGTCGAGCGCGCCGTCGCCGCGTTCGTCGGCAAGACCACGGCGCGCGAACGGCCCGAAGTCGCCGAGGAAATTCGCGCCGCGGTCGGGCGCATCGACGCCAGCTCCGTCTACTGGGCGGTACGCAGCGTCGTGCCCCGACGGCCGGACCAGCACGCCCTGTTCGGCCGCATCCGCGCGAAAACCTTGGTCGTCGCTGGCGAAGAGGATCCGACCTTCCCGGTGCCGGAGACGCGGGCGATGGCGGAGTCCATTCCCGGCGCTCGTTTTGAGCTGATGCCGCGCACCGGCCATCTCGCCGCGCTGGAGCGGCCGGAAGACGTCAACCGCATGATCGACGCCTTCCTCGACGAGTAGCGCCACCCGCAACATGGCGACAATCTCCTCGGTCTAGACTGGGCCCTCAGACCGAAGGACCAGCGTCATGAAAACCGTTCGCCTGGCGCTCGCCGCCACCCTGATGTGCAGCCTGCTTTCCGCGTGCAGCGAATCGACGCCGCTGGCGGGCGGCACGCCACCGCCCGGAGTAGCGGCGCCATTGCTGAAGGCCCACGCGCACAACGACTACGAGCACACGCGGCCGCTGCTCGATGCGCTGGACGAGGGATTCATGAGCGTCGAAGCGGACGTCTGGGCGACGGCGCTCGGCGACGATCTATACGTGGCCCACAACGTCATTGACATCCGCAGTGATCGTGAGCTGCGCGGCCTGTATCTCGATCCTCTACTCGCGCGCTTCGAGCAGTACGGTGCGATCTATCCGGGTCAGCAGCGGCCCTTTCAGTTATTGGTCGACTTCAAGACCGCCGCGGACACGACCTGGGCCGCGCTGGAGGCAACGCTGGCCGACTACGCGCCGATGCTCAGCGTCTACGAAGACGGCGTCGTCACGCCGGGCGCGGTGGAAGTCGTCATCTCCGGCAATCGTCCGACCGCCACGCTCGCGGCGGCCACGCGGCGCCTCGCTTTCATCGACGGTCGCCTTGGCGATCTCGACGCACCGCCAGCGGCCACGCTGGTTCCGCTGATCTCCGACAACTGGAGCACGCAGTTCAGCTGGCGCGGCGAAGGCGCCATGCCCGCCGAAGAATCCGCGCGCCTCGACGGGATCATGGCGAAGGCACGCGCCGGCGGTTATCGCATCCGCTTCTGGGAAACGCCGGACGAAGCCGGCGACGCACGGACCGCCTTGTGGACGCGACTGCATGACGCCGGTGTCGATCATCTGAACAGCGACGATCTCGCCGGCCTCGCCGCCTTCCTGCGCGAGCGCGATGGCACGACCCCCTGAGCACTCCCTCTCCCTACCTGCGGGGAGAGGGCCGGGGTGAGGGGCAGGCCTCCGCAGCGACCCCCTGATACCCCTGCTTCGCAAACGCTCGATGCAAGCGGACGGCTATTTCTCCTGGCAAAACCTGCCGCGCCCCGTCCAATATTCCTAGCGCCAAGCCCAGCTACGCGGCATAGCATGGACGCCTGATTTCCACGGTGGCGGGACCGCGCACATGACGACAGTCTTCATCACCGGCGGCTCCGGCTTCCTCGGCCGCAATCTGATCCGCGAAAGCCGCGCGCAGGGACATCGCGTACTGGCACTCGCGCGCTCGAAGGCGGCGCAGGATGCGGTGGCCGCCCTGGGCGCGGAACCGGTCGTTGCCGATTTGCTCGATGTCAGCGCGGCGCAGCTGGCCGGTGCCGACTGGGTCATCCACTCCGCGGCGATCGTCGCCGAATGGGGGCCGCGCGCCGAGTTCGAGCGCATCAACGTGAAGGGCACGCAGCATCTGCTGGAGGTGTCGCGCGCCGCGGGCGTGCAGAGCTTCGTGCTGATCGGCACCGAGGCGGCGTATGCAACCGGTGGGCCGATGCGCGACATCGACGAGTCGCAACCCTTGCCGAGCAATCCGTTGCCGCGCTATCCGGCCACCAAGGCCGCGGCGGAGAAGCTGGTGCGCGCCGCCGACGCACCGGGCTTTCGCTGCACCGTCGTGCGTCCGCGCCTGATCTGGGGCCGCGACGACAGCTCGGTGTTGCCGCAGCTGGTCGAAGCGGTGAAGAAAGGTCAGTTCGCCTGGGTCAACGGCGGCCGCTACATCACGTCCACCTGCCATGTCGCCAACGTCTGTGAAGGCGCCTTGCTCGCCGCCGAGAAAGGCAGGGGCGGTGCGGCGTACTTCCTGACCGATGGCGCGCCGCAGCCCTTCCGCGAGTTCATGACGCGCCTGTTCGCGACGCGCGGTATCACTGTGCCGGAAAAATCCATCCCGCGCAGCTTCGTGAAGTTCTTCGCGACGGTCTGTGAGTTCGCCTGGGAATATTTGCCACTGCCGGGCGCGCCGCCGATCACGCGCATGTCGATCGCGCTCGGCACGCAGGACGTCACGGTCATCGACACCCTCGCACGCCGCGAGCTGGGCTATGTCGGCCGCATCTCGGTCGAGGCGGGCCTCAAGGAACTCGGCGCGTGATGAAGCAGGCACTGATCGTGTTGCTCGGCGGCGCGTTGCCGCTGCTCGCCGCCTGTGGTTCCGATTCCGGCACGGATGGTGGAAGTTCCGCGAACGACGAGGGCTGGATCGGCGCATGGTCCACCGCACCGTACGGGCCTTACCCGCTGGGACCGCTGTCGGGCATCGTGCCGGTTCCGCTGCCGGTACCGTTGCCGCCGATCCCGACCTTGTTCGTCGATGACGAAGCCGTCGACCAGAGCTTCCGCATGATCGTCCACCCGACCATCGGCGGCGAGCGAGTGCGCATCCGCCTGTCGAATCTGATGGGCGATCGCGATGTGCGCTTCGAACCGGTGCGCCTCGCTACGAGCGTGCTGCTGACCGGGCCGGCCATCGTGCCGGGCACCGATACGCCGGTGCTGTTCGATGGCGAGCCCGGCGTGACCATCGCAGCCGGCGCGGAAGCCGTCAGCGATCCGCTCGATTTCTCCTACAGCGTCGGCGAGGATCTGGCGATCAGCTTCCAGGTCGTCGGGGAATCCGGCCCGATCACCTGGCACGCCGTGTCCTTCGGCCCGAACTACGTCAGCTTGCCGCGCGTCGGCGACGTGACGGCCGACGTCAGCGGCCTGGGCTTCACGCAACCGACGCTGGGCTGGTTCTTCGTCAGCGGCATCGATGTCTACGCGCCGGACAGCGACGGCAGCATCGTCGCGATCGGAGATTCGATCACCGACGGCGCCTACACCGTGCTCAACACGCGCTGGCCGGATTTCTTCGCGCAGCGTGTGCGTGATGCCGGCGTCGCGATGGGCGTGCTGAACCAGGGCATCAACAGCAACACCGTGACGCGCGAAGGCCTCGACCCCGCCAGCGCTTTCCAGGGCCCTCCTGCCGTCGAGCGCTTCGAGCGGGATGTGCTGCAACGCCCCGGCGTGCGCAGCGTCGTGATCTTCGAAGGCACCAACGACCTGTCGGCCGGCGTGACGGCGGATGTGGTCTTCGCGGGGATTCGCAATATGGTCGGACGCGCGCAGTCGGGCGGCCTGTGCATTGTGGTCGGCACGATCATGCCGCGGATCGGCACGCCGATCTTCACCTGGCCTGCGATGGCTGAAGTGGAGCGCCAGAATCTCAACGCACTGATCCGCGCGCAGACCGACGTTGCAGGCATCGCCGACTTCGATCAGGCCATGGCGAACCCGCTGGCCGCCGACATGCCCAATCCGCTGTTCTACTTTCCGGACCTGCTGCATCCCAACACGGTCGGCATGTTGATCATGGCCAACGCCGTGCCGCTGGAAGCACTGGTGCCGCCGCCGGTAGGCACCTGCGCACGCTAAAACGTAGCCCGGATGCAATCCGGGGTCCGCGCCCGATTCGAGCCACGGATGCCCCGGATTTCATCCGGGCTACGACAGGGATGCGCCTCTAGACGAACATCCCGCCCGACACCTCAAGCCGCTGCGCATTGACCCAGCGGCTGTCGGTCGAGAGCAGTGACGCCACCGCGCCGCCGATATCGTCCGGCAGGCCCACGCGTCCCAGCGCCGTCTGCGCCGCGATCATGCGGTTCAGATCCGCGTTGTCGCGCACCGCGCCGCCGCCGAAGTCGGTCTCGATCGCGCCCGGCGCCAGCGTGTTCACCGCAATGCCGCGCGCGCCGAGTTCCTTGGCGAGATAACGCGTCAGCACTTCAATGCCGCCCTTCATCGTCGCGTAGGCCGCATAGCCGGGCAGGGCGAAGCGCGCGAGGCCGCTGGACAGATTGACGATGCGGCCGCCGTCGGCGATCAGCGGCAGCAGCTTCTGCGTCAGGAAGAACGGTCCCTTGAGGTGGACGTTCATCAGCGCGTCGAACTGCGCCTCGGTGGTCTCGGCAAAGCCCGCATGCACGCCCATGCCGGCGTTGTTGATCAGATAGTCGAAACGATCGCGCTGCCAGTGCTTGCGCAGCGTGTCGGACAGCGTCTTCGCAAAGCTATCGAAGCTCGCGCTTTCGCCAACTTCCAACTGCAGCGCCACCGCCTTGCGGCCCTTGGCTTCGATCTCCGCAACGACGGCCTGCGCTTCGGCGGCCTGGCTGCGATAGGTCAGCACAATATCGGTGCCCTTGGCGGCCAGGTGCAGGGCCATGCTGCGGCCGAGGCCGCGGCTGCCGCCGGTGATCAGGGCGATGGGGGTTTGAGGGGTCATGAGCGTCTCCGGGTTCGGCTTGGGGTGGACGCACTTTATTGTATGGTCATGACCTGATAAACATGGCATTCGCGTTATCTCTGTTCGGATAATCCGAACAATCTCCGGAGCCCGCCATGAACCGCCTCGACGCCATGCAGATCTTCGTCCGCGTTGCCGAGCTGTCGAGCTTCACGCAGGCGGCGGCGGACCGCGACCTGCCCAAGGCCAGTGTCTCCATCGCCGTGCAGCAGCTCGAAACCGCGCTTGGCGTGCGCCTGCTGCAGCGGACCACGCGCAAGGTCGAGCTGACCCAGGACGGCCGCGCCTACTACGAGCGCTGCAAGGATCTGCTCGCGGACATGGACGAGCTGCAGGCCATGTTCCAGCAGGCGGCGCAGTCACTGCGCGGCCGCCTGCGCGTCGACATGCCGACCGGCGCGGCGCGCAACTTCATCATCCCGCGCCTGCCAGAATTCCTCGCAGCACATCCGCAGATCGAGCTGGAACTGTCGAGCACCGATCGCCGCGTCGATCTGATCCGCGAGGGTTTCGATTGCGTGCTGCGCGTCGGCACCCTGGCCGACAGCGCGCTGATCGCCCGGCCGCTGGGCAGCTATCGCATCATCAACTGCGCGAGTCCCGAATATTTGCGCAGCCACGGCACGCCGCGCCGCATCGAAGACCTGGCCAGGCATCGCCTGATCCACTACGTGCCGACGCTGGGCTCACGCCCGGATCGTTTCGAGTACCACGACGGCCGCGCTTATCGCAGCATCGCCATGCAGGGCGCCTTGACCGTTAACAGCGCGGAAGCCTACGAAGCCGCCTGTCTTGCCGGCCTGGGTATCATCCAGGTGCCCGTCAGCGGCATGCAGCGGCATCTGCAGAGCGGTGCGCTGGTCGAGATCCTGTCGCGGCTGCGCGCAGAGCCGATGCCGGTCTCGCTGCTCTACGTCAACCGCCGCAACCTGCCGCAGCGCGTGCGCGTCTTCATGGACTGGGTGGCCGCCGTGCTCAAGCCGGAGCTGCAGCCACCGCAGCCCGCGGGCAAGCCCTGATTCAGTGGATCAGCTGCTCGCGCAGCGCATCCACCTGCTCATGCCGGCGCCGCGCCTCCGCACCCTGGCGCACGATCAGCGCGCGCACATCGTCCGGCAGATCCCAGTTGTCGACATCGGCATAGAGCGCATCGGCGCGCATCTCCTCGTCTTCGATGTCGTCGAGGATCGTGCTCTCCTTGCGGCCCAGCGCGAGCGCCCGCAAATGCAGCGCCGTGCGATGCACCGCGTTGCCGAACGTCGCGCGCGGATGCGGGTGCCCGCCGTGGCGCTGCATCGCATCGTTGAGTTCATCGGCAGCCTGGTGGAAGAACTGCGCGTAGTCGTACAGCGCCTGCTTGAGCTCCGCGTTATGGACCTCGTGCGCCGCGGCGGCCAGCGTGTGCTCGCCATTCTTCGACGTGACGATCAGGCGATTCAACAGCGTAAGGGTATCGACCGGATTCATGAGCATGCCTCCTCGTGTGAACTGTCGCGTCGCACGCAACCGAACCACGGACAACCACAAGAGACCGGCCAAACTGCAACAGCGTCCGGTGTCCGGCGTGGTGCGAGTCGATCCAGCTTACGCCGGTTTCTCCGAGCCGCCCACCTCGCCCCAAACTCTCCATCTCCCTCTCCCCGCAAGCGGGGAGAGGGACAGGGTGAGGGGCGTCTTTTAGGCCATCACCATCGTCGCCGCCCCCAACACCCCGTTCGTCTCGAGTGCCGCGCCGCAAGGCGCGGTGTATCGAGAGACCACCACCGCACCCCGCACCCGCTGGAAACTCCCCAACACCCAGCCCATCATGCTCATCCCGCAACCGGAGCCCCGCATGAGCAGCGCAAGGCCCAAGCCCGTCTTCATCCGTCCCAGTCTCGACGGCTTCCAGGTCGACACCCAGCTCTTCGCCTGGGGCACCACCATGGCCGACCTCAACCGCGAACTCAGCGCCCGCGGCCAGCGCCGCGACAGCGACTACGAAGAAATCCCCCGCGGCCTCTGCGGCAGCGCCTACGGTTTCCCGGCTATCTCCTTCGAGCCCGCCTTCGGCGATATCGAGCGCCCCGTGCGCAGCGTCACCTACCACCTCGCGCCCTACGACCCCAAGCGCGAGATCGGCGACCACCGCTGGTGGGCTGACGCCATCCATGCCACGCTCGGCCCGCCCAGCGAGGAATACAGCGCCGACGACGAAGAGCGCGAAGGCGCGGGCGAGGGCACCGTGTTCTACAACGCCACCTGGAACCTCGACGGCCTCCAGGTCGGCCTGTCCACGTTCGGCGGCCAACGCCCCGAAAGCACCGGCATCTCCGCCGCCTACCTCTATCTCAGCTGGACCGACGAGCAAGCCGCCGCCGCGCCCTACATCGCCGCCGTGCAGCAGCAACAGATGCTGCTCGACGCCCTCGCCACCGCCCGCGTCGAATGGCACCCACAAGTCCTGCGCCCCGATCAGTACCGCGCACAGTCCGACGAGGATGCGGAAACCCGCCTGCGCGCCCGCGCACTCAGCACGCGCCCCGTCTACGACACACCCGCATCCTGGTCGCGCAAGCTCGACGACCAGCAAGCCGCGCTATGGATCGCCAGCGAAGGCCGCTACTGGGGCCTGTCCACCCAGCACGACACTGTCTTCTTCGAGCGCGGCCAGCAGAACATCGAAGCGCAGTGGCACAACGTCCTGCCCAGCCGCTTCGGCGGCTACATGGAACTCCGCGTCGCTGGCCTATGCCTGCTCGCCGATCACAGCTCCCCCGCACTGACCGAGCTGGCCAACGGCGTCGCCAAATGCATGGGTCAGAAGCTCCCCTGCCAGGAATCCAAAGACAACGGCTGATCCCTTCGCTGGTCTCCCTCTCCCCGCAAGCGGGGAGAGGGCCGGGGTGAGGGGCGTCTTTTACCTGCCCGTTCGTGTCGAGTGCCGCGCCGCTGGCGCGGTGTATCGAGACACCGCAACAGCTCTCACCGAAACACCGCCGCCCCATCCAGCCGCCCCATCACCCCATCGTGGCAGCTGGAGCAATAAAACCCGCGCTCCGTGCCCGAGCGTGGATCCAGATTCTCATGCACGGTCACGCAGGGATCGAACGCAAAGCGCTTCTGCAGTGCCGCCACATCCAGCACCACATTGAAATACACCCACTCGCGACAGTTCTTCGACCACAGCTGACCGCGCTCTGTCTCCTGCGTGCGGCTGTCGATCAAGGCACGTTCCAGCGCAGCGAGATGCGAGCAGACCATGGTGTCTCCGGAGGCGGGGCAGTGCCGCCGACCATAAGGCGCAGCCCTCCGCTTGTAAAACGGGACCGTGCAGGGCGAGACTTCGGCATGAAACAGGCGATCCTGATCGTGCTGGGCGTTGAACTGCTGCTCCTGCTCGGCGGCCTGCTCAAGCTCGTCGTCGCCGGCCTCAAGAGCGATCTCGCCGGCCAGGGCATGACGATGGCCTACACCGTGATCGCCACGATCATCGCCGCGATTCTGATGGGCACCGCCTACAGCCTCGCGGCCAACGACAAATGGCTGTGGCTTGCACTGACGCTCGCCGTGTTCTCCTCAGCGCCGGTGTTGGCCGTGCTGGTGATGGAATGAACCAACCCGTGATCGCTGCGAACGAAGACGCACCGCTGGCCTGGCTGGCCTATGTGATCGCCGTGGGCAGCGCGCTGTCGATGCTGATGGGCATGGCCGTCCTCGTCTGCTTCATCGGCCCGCTCGCCTGGCTGATGGTGCTGATCATCCAGAACAGCGTTCACAGCGAGCTCGGCAAGGCGCACACCCGCAAGGCGCGACGGGCGATCGGTGCGCACATCCTGCTCAGCGTCATCGCCTTCGGTCTCAGCTCCGCGCTGATCTTCTACATGTCCGGCCTGTCGCTGCATTCCGTCTCCACTTCGCTCGCAATCATCGAGATGGAAGGCATCGACATCATCTTCACCGAGCCGTTCTGGGGGACGTTGCTCAACGACTACATTGCCGACGAGACCAGAAGCGGGATCGCGGTGTTTCTGATGGTGTTCGGGGTGCCGATCCTGGGGACGTTCATCGGCTGCGTGGTCGGCCTGGTGAGTCTGATCCGGTTGATTTTCGGGATGCAGAAGCTGAGCAATGGGGTTGTGCCTTAGCGCGTAAGGTGAGCGCTCGCGTTCCAGTGTGGATCGCGAATCTCGCCTCGCAGGGCTGGCAGATAGAGTTATTTCTCTCGGGGGTACAAACATGCGCATCCTTCTCGCCGTCACCATTTCCCTGCTGGCCCTCGCTGCCTGCTCCAAGTCATCAACGCAGGTCGACGTCTCCCACCCAATCATTGGAACCTGGGAATTCAAGGCGCCGGGCTCAAGTTGCGTGGAGACATCCCAGTACGCGACAGACGGAACGAGCACCTTCGAGAGCGCCGAACAGAAGGGGCGCTCGCGCTATCAGATCTCTCCCGAGGCCAGCGCCGCGGGCTTCTACAAGCTCGTTGATACCTTATACGAGAGCAACGAAAAGCCCAGCTGCTCCGGGCGTGCCATTCCCGTGGGGCAGGAGGTCACGGTGTATCTGAAGTTTCGGTCGACTAGCGAAATGGCGATGTGCCTGTCGGAGTCGGATAAACGGTGCATCGGTAGCTTCTTTCGCCGTGGGCAGTTTCAGCCGTGATTTCTCGGGAAACGAGCGGAGCGTTAACAGCGATTATCGCGTGAGCGTCCCACCAAGGCGGTTTCAGGGTCACTCGCCGCATTTGCGCTTCACGGCCAAGAAAAGGTTGAGGTCGGCATGTCAGAAATAGTACTTAGCCCTTCCTTCCAGCAACTTCGTCGCGAGTATGTGCTCATACAGGCGTGGAAGAAAACATCAACCTATATTCGATATCACAATTGGTACTCGGACACGCTTGAGTTAGATCGAGCTGCTGTTAATTTGCGTCATTTCCTTTCCGATATCGGCTCAAAGTTGTCTATTGCTGAGGAATGGAAAAGTACGGACCTTCGTATTGTTCCCGCACCTAAGACCCAAAGATGGACCGTTGATCAAAAGGCCGGAACCTGGGGGCCCGCAAAGGCGGTCCAGAGAGATCTTAGGCTGCGCCCATTGGCGCATGTTGGCTTGAGCGATCAGGTAGTGGCCACGGCTCTGATGCTTTGCCTGGCCAATAGGGTCGAAAGCCGGCAAGGTGATCCAAGAGAATCGGTGGTCGATCCGCACGCCAGAGTTCGCACGATTTCTTATGGGAATAGACTTTTCTGCGACAGCGTCGATGGCGAGCTTCGGCATCGGTGGGGCTCGGGGAAACTGTATAGAGCCCGACGTCCCCCCGCCTTGAGTAGCGGTGTTGTTCAGAGTCCAGGGTTTACTGTAACTGCCTTGCTGGCCAGCTGCTT
>NZ_JBYSYK010000005.1:0-360609 GCF_058783185.1 Fontimonas sp. FW305-C-3
AGCAGCTGGCCAGCAAGGCAGTTACAGTAAACCCTGGACTCTGAACAACACCGCTACTCAAGGCGGGGGGACGTCGGAGAGAGACACGATAACGCAAGCAGTCCACGGCGCGCCAAACCCTGATCAGCCCCAGAGTCAGACGGCCAAGCGGCGGACTACGCGAACGCAAAAGCCAGCGCGGACGCGAACCACGCAACGATCAAATTCATAGAAAGCCTCAACACCTGGATTGCTAGGACGACGATCGCACGGAGCGCTGACGTTCGGTTTGAGCATCGAGTTGGGCATCATGCAACTCATCATAGCCGGCATCTCCTGCCAGGCCACGTACCACCGACCGGCGTGGTGCCATGACAAAACATGCGATGCCTACGACTGGCGTGAGCCAGGGAAGAAGCGCGATCGGTGAGAACCATTCAGCAGCTCCGGCGCGTAATAGTACGATGGCAACGGTAGCGAACACAGCCATGCCAAACAGGCCTGCAAACAGACGATGCGCCCAAGCCGGCAGGTAACGATTGTGAACAATCCGCCTTCTCATGATGCCTAATGCTCAAGCTCAGGCGCGGCTCCGCCGAAGGTGGAGACGTTGCACAGGAGCGCCTGGCTGGGCCTAGCCATTAAAAGTGTCATAGAGAAAAGCACCACCGACCAAAGCGACGAATGACGTTACCCACCAGCCGACCGTAATGAGCGCCCATCTCTTCGTGTCTTTCTTCATTTCATCGTAGCGTGGATCAACTTTCCTACGTTCACGGATTCTCCGCATCAGTTCACGAAAGTCGAGCGGCGAAATATCTTTCATGATTCCGAACCGCGTTTCGTAAATTGAGTCCCGCGCGATCTTTGCCGCCACTACCAACCACGGAAGGAAAAACCAAGCCGGGATGAGCAGATCAATCGTCATGCTAGGCCCAACGCCTAATTTAAGCGGCGGGGGCAGCCCGTCCGCTTGAACGCGTTGTTAGGGCTTGCCTGCATTTAGTACCTCAGTGCCACAGTTCGGGCAGTGTTTGGTTGCAACGACGATGCCCAAGTTATTGGGCGTAAATGCCTTGCGGCACGTCGGGCATTTGGCCAGCAGTTTGTATTGAGCGAAGAAGATAGTTGCGAAGGTGAAAACAAGAGCAGCCCCAAGAGGAATAAGGGACGCGTTCGACGTGGTTATGGGGATGCCTAGGCTATTCAATGTTTCCGCTATCCATGCAGCAATCACCTTGCTCTTGTCTCCATACACTAAGAGCATGAGGGGAAGGATGCTAAAGGGCACAGCTACCCAGTAGTTCCGCTCTGCACTCTTGATGTCTTTCGGAGTCACGTGTAAGCCCTAACGCTCAAGCTCAGTGAATGGTTAGCCATGGCGGCTCTGGAACTGCGCGCTGAATGGAGAAGAGACAGCTTGAACTACAACTGCGCCCCATAGGTACGAAGCAAGATATGACAACGCAAGTGCCAAGCCTGATTGCGCATAAGCGCCAGTTACTACTGCTAGAAAAAGTGTTACGGCCGTGACGACGAGCGATAGCCGAGGTGCCCAGGGTCGAAGCATATAGAGACCATACGTGCTAGAGACAAGCAAGAACAACAGCGCTATCCCCGAGAAGCCGATAAAGATCTGATAGGGCATCGAGAACGCCGAGTCCTGAAGCTCTTGAGCTTGGTGAAAGGCCTCGGGCATGAGAGCCGGAAAGATGAAATCTACGCACGCCCCGATGATGCCAACAATAGTGGAGGCTATAAGTAGAAGGCGGAAATGGCGGATGGTCATGGCTTTGTGATGGCTAACGCCCGAATTGAGCCGACCCGCGAAGCGGATTCGGCTTGAATGAATTGTTAGACCCCATAGTACGACTCCAGGGCGGTTACTTGCTCGAGCGGGCTTTCCGGGAGGCCTGCCAAACGGAACGTGCACACGAAATACTCAAGCGCATCCTGGGTCTCCGCCACCTGCGCATCCGGATAGAGAACACAGATACCCAAGCGAACAAGCAAGACGGCGGGAACCGAGTCCATGTCGCGACCTGCGATGCTTTTCCAGAGCGCAACACGAGCAGCCTCATTGACCCGTGGATCGTCGGAGCCAGCGGCAAGGCTGACAGCAGATTGCACTTGGGGTGGGAGGTGATCTAAGACGGCGACAAGCGCCGAGATCATGGCTTGTCTTGCGGTAGCTGGGCTCGGCTCCTGAGATGTCTGCATACGGGGCCTAACGATCAAGGTCGGCCGAGCCGAGCACACTAGTGCGCTAGCGAAGTCTCGCCAGAGGCGAGGCCTTCGGCTGGACCGCAGGATTAGGAGACAGGCGGCTCACTTCTGTGTCTCCGGGTTCGACGGGTCTTCGGTAAGAGCGCGATATAGCCACAAGGGGACAGTTGCCGGCAAAAGCACCGTGTCTGCGACAAAAGAAAATGGGACGTCAATTTGTGTGGCGTGTCCCTTCCACGAAGCGCGCGTACCTGAGTACGGGCCGAAGCGATCTTTAGGACATGCATCTTTCATTGCGGTGCAGGTAGTGCCACACCCCGATACGAGCAGCGCAACTACGAACGAGCAGACAAGGCGAAACATAACCTGCGTTCCTGCCTCCTAACGTTTAGGTTCAGCCGCGGCCCGCGAGCGGAGCGAATAGGACGTCGGATGGAACCGATGGTTGGGAATCACCGCTTTGGCACCAGAAGGAGCCGGAACTCTCCAAAATCTTTCCCTAAGATCATTTTCATCGGGACAACCGAGATCGCGAGCCCAAGAACCACGCCAATGGGCATCGTGACCACTTGGATGGTGCTCAAGGACACCCCTGCGGCACCCATGATGGCGCCAAGGATGCCGCCGATCACTCCTCCACCAACCATGGCGGCGATGATGGCTATGAGATTGCGCCAGAAGTACGCCCACCAAACTCGGATGGCGCGGCGCCAAGTGACTTCTAGTTCCATAGTGTCCCTCCGTTACGATGTACTTCACCGACAAGGCCGCGCTGAAGCAGTTGTTGTGATGCCCAACGCGTATTGGGTGACATGGCTATACCGCTACTCCAATGACTGCCCGCAAACAAAGCAGCGCTGGCCTGGCAGCCGAACATCAAACGCCGACAAGCCGCGAATGACTTGCCCCCGACGACAGTTCACAGCAGGACACCGGATAGAAAAAGCGTAAGCCACGAGCACCATGCCAAACAATAGGGTCAGCACCCAATGCCATGACCATACTGAACCGGGTTCACCTGCACGAAGGGCAACATGCAGGACGATGAGTGCGACCTCAACAGCAAAGAGTGTGATCAGCCTTGCGCGCTTTGTCATGACGCCCAACGCCCAGGTTCACGCGCGGCCCGGACGGAGCTGCGAAGCAGCGGAGGCCGGGACGTCACGTGGAACCGATGGTTGGGCCTCATTTCGAGGCCGCCACAGCGTCTATTGCTTGCCGCATCTGAATGCGAAAGCCTTCGACGTTGAAGGCGCCGAATTGCTTCTGCCTTTTTTCTAGCACAGTAGTGGATTTGTATATCAACTCCATGAGATACCGGCTGATGTTCTCCGGAGCAACTGCTGTCAGTGCGAAGAAATCTGGCCGGACTGAATAGTGGCCAACATTGCGATACTCGACCTTTGGCAGCCAAGCAGCGAGCTGCTTGGGCGACACTCGCTTTTGAAACCTGAAGCTCCAGGGGGAGCAATGATCCGCATCGCCGGGGAGAAGCTCAAGCTCCACCCACAAATGCTCCATGCTGCCACCATACTCGCCTGAAACAGCTGCGCTCAGCTTCCGAAGGGGCGCATGCATTGCCTCGGCAATGTGAGCCGTGCCTTGATCATGCTTTGGCGCCGAGATTACGACTTCCATTGCTTTGAGGCCCAAAGCCGATTAGAGGGAACACGGAACGCCGTATAATCCGGCGCGACGTCCGTATAACCCGGAACCGTCATCATCAATACTCACCCGAATCATAATCTTGCGCATCGCGTCATCCGTTAGCACGGAACGGCACGCAGACATCGGAAGCCCCGGGCGATCGCACCAGTCGCGCCCGTCGGCCCGGCTTCTTGATTAAAGGCTGGATTTCCCTTGATGGCAACCGCAGACATTGCCGTGACTACGTACGGTGGCTAGCCGCCCTCTGGCCACCCGGCAGGACAACAGCTAGCCGTCCAGCATTTCCCGGTTGTCCCTGCGGAACTGCACGAACCAGTCGATGGCTTCGGGTTCCATCGTCAGCGCGCGGCTGGCGGCGAGGTCGGGGGGTACGCCGGAGAGGATGCGGCGTACGGGGACTTCCATCTTCTTGCCGGTCAGGTTGTACGGGATGTGGGTGACGGCGTACATCTGGTCGGGGACGTGACGCGGACTCAGTTCGGTGCGCAGGTGGCGCGCGATCCGGTTGCGCAGGCGCTCGTTGAGGACTGCGCCGGGCGCGAGCTGGACGAACATCGGCATGAAGAAGCGTCCGCCGGCGAGTTCGCAGCAGACGATGATGCAGTCCTGCACTTCCTCGATGCGCTCCAGGCTGCGGTAGATCTCGGCGGGGCCGATGCAGACGCCATAGCGGTTGAGCAGCGAATCGGAGCGGCCATCGATGTAAAGCCCGCCGCGGCGGTTGATGCGGGTGTGATCGCCGTGCCGCCAGACGCCGGGATAGGTCGAGAAGTAAGCATCCCGGTAGCGCGCATTGTCCGGGTCGTTGCAGAAGCGCAGGGGCATCGACGGGAACGGCTGGACCAGCACGAGTTCGCCGACGGCATCGACTACCGGCCGGCCCTGCTCGTCCCACACCTGCACATCCATGCCCAGACCGCGCGTCTGGATCTCGCCGGCATACACCGGCTGCGTGGGCGTGGCGGCGACGAACGCGGAAGCCGCTTCGGTGCCGCCGCTTTGCGACGTCACCCACAGGTCGGACTTCACCTGTCTGTAGAACCACGCAAAGGTTTCCGGCGCCGACGGCGAGCCGGCGAGCAGCACGGCCTGCAGCGCAGTCAGGTCGAAGACGTTGGCGGGCGAGATGCCGCGGGTCTGCATGTTCTGCACGTAGCCGGGGCTGACGCCGATCATCGTGACCTGGCTGCGCTCGGCGATGCTCCACAGCACGGTCGGGTCCGGTGCGATCGGGCAGCCGTCGTACATGACCGCTGCCGCACCTTGCAGCAGGCTGGAGATCAGTACGTTCCACATCATCCAGCCCGACGACGAGTAGAACAGCACGCGTGAGCGCTCGTCGAGGTTGAGATGGAACGCGGTCAGCTTGTAGTGCTCCAACAGCATGCCGACGTGGCTGTGCACGACCGCCTTTGGCAGACCGGTTGTGCCAGACGAGAACAGCACCCACAGCGGATGATCCCAGGGGACGCGCTCGTAGCGGAAACCCTCGCTGGGAACGTCGGGCTGATCGAGCAGATCGCGCCAGCGCAGTGCGCCGTCGACCGGCGGCGCGGCCTGCGGATCGAGATAGGACAGGCTGACGACGTGCTGCACGCTGCCGAGCGCCTGAACCAGCGCGCCGGCGACATCGACCCGGCTGTGATCCCGGCCGCCGTAGCGATAGCCGTCGACGATGAACAGCAGCTTCGGCCGCGTCTGCGCGAAGCGATCGATGACGGCGCTGGCGCCGAACTCCGGCGCCGCCGCCGACCAGATGGCGCCGATGGCGATCGTCGCCATCATCGCAACCGCGGTCTCGGGGATGTTCGGCATGTAGGCGCCGACGTGATCGCCCGGTTCTATGCCTAGTTTGCGTAGCTGTTCTGCGAGGATGCGCACCTGCCGCGCCAGCTCGCCACGCGTCATCACCGCCGCCTCGCGCAGCTCCGACGAATGGAACAATGCCGGTGCGTCTGGATTCCGCTCCGCATGGCGCAGCAGGTGTTCCGCGTAGTTGACCTGCGCCCCTTCGAACCAGCGCGCACCCGGCATCTGCCGTGTACTCAGCACCCGCCGATACGGCGTGTCGGAGCGAATCTCAAAGTAATCCCACAACGCGGCCCAGAAGGCTTCCAGCTCGGCAACCGACCAGCGCCGCAGCGCTTCATAGTCCGCCAGCTCGACACCGCGCTCGCACGCCAGCCATAGCCGAAAGCGCTCGATGCCGGACGCCGCGGCATAAGCCGGCCTCGGTTTCCACAGCAGATCGCCCTCGCGCGTCGGCGGCGCGCGCGAGGGCGAAACAGCAGCGGAACCGATCGGGCTCACGGCGGATTTCCTTCCGCTCAGCGCACCGGATGACCGTTGAGCGTGACGACCGGCTCGCTAACCAGGCCGAAGCTCTGCAGCACGCCGAGCAGTTCGCGATGGCCCAATGCCTGGCAACCCGACACGAAGCCGTAACGCTTCGGCGGCGCCTGCAACAGGTGATGCGCGAAGTAGGCCTGCAGCAGGCCGGTCTGCTTGTAGTTCTGGTTGCCGCGGATAACGACCTGCTTGAAGCCAAGCGGGCCGCTGGCCATGACCGAATCGACCGAGATGTTGGTCAGTGGATTCTCGCGCGGCGGCATGCCGGCCTGGACGCTGGCGGCCATCTCCGACAAGGCCTTCTGCTGTTCGGCCGGCGGCAGCGGACGGATGTCGGCGTCGATCTTGGCGTTCATCGCAACGACGTTGTCCATCACCGCGCGGGCGAACACGCCGCCCATGACCTTGCAGTTGATGACGCGCGGATCGTTCTTGAACCAGACCGGGTGCGCGGTACCGCCCCACGGCAGCACCAGTGCGGTCTCGTGCTGGCCGGGGACGATCGCATCGGCCTTGGCGCCCTGCGGCCACATCGCGTACTTGTTGTTCTCCAGGTAGAAGAAGTCCGACGTCAGGATGCTGAAGATCGTCTGCACCGAGGCGTAGGTCGGGAATCCCTTCCACAGCACCAGCATGTCGAGCGTGTGCAGGCCCGGCGTCTCCAGCGCGATCTGCGCGGCGATTTCGCCGGTCGTGTACATCTGCGCGATGCCGGGCGACAGGCACAGCTGCTTGGCGGCGAACTTGGCGCCCCACTTCTCATCGCATTCGATCATCCAGTTCTGTTCGCCGTTGGTGTCCGTGTAGTGGACCCCTTCCGCGAGGCAGGCCTCGACCGCTTCACCGCCCAACTTGGCGAACGGACCGACCATGTTGAGCATGACCTTGGAGCCCTTGAGCAGCGCACGCAGCGCGGCGACGCTGTGCTCCTTGACCTCGACGATCTCGTAGTCGGCCGTCTCGATGCCCGGCACCTTGCTGATCACTTCCTTGATGCTCGCGCCGTTGCGGCCTGCGGCAATGAAGGGAATGTTGTACTCGCGGCAGTACTCGGCAACGAGACGGCCGGTGTAACCGGTGACACCATAAATGACGACGGGCTTCTTGCTGCTCATGATGGTTCTCCTGGACTGCTTTTCTTGCTTGGATGATTGAGAAAAACGCGATGCTTCGATAATTCAACGCAGCTAGAACATGAATCCGCCGCTGCAGACGATGACCTGACCGCTGATGTAATCCGACTCCGGCAGGCACAGCAGGTAGACGGCGCCCGCCGCCTCTTCCGGCGTGCCGGCGCGACCGAGCGGGATGCCCTGCTCCATCGTCTTCAGCACTTCCGGATTGACGCCGACGCGGATCTGCTTGCCCTCGACGGCGATCGACGCATTGCCGCCGGCCGCAGCCTCGGTCAGACGCGTGCGGATCAGGCCGAAGGCAACGCTGTTGACGTTGACCTTGAAGCGGCCCCACTCCTTGGCCATGACGCGCGTCATGCCGTTGACACCGGCCTTTGCCGCGCCGTAACCGATCTGCCCGGCATTGCCGCCGACCCCGGCGAGCGAAGAGATGTTGACGACCTTGCGGAACACTTCCTGGCCAGCCTCGGCTTCGGCCTTGGCCCTGCTCTTAATGTGCTCGGCGGCGGCACGCAGGATGCGGAACGGCGCCGTCATGTGGACGTCGATCATCGCGTACCACTGCTCGTCGGTCGTCTTCTGGACCACGCTGTCCCAGGTGTAGCCGGCGTTGTTGATGATGATGTCGATGCCGCCGAACACTTCGAGCGCGATCTGCACGATGCGCTCGCCAAAATCCTTGTCGACAACGCTGCCGATGCAGGCAACCGCATCGGAGCCGGCCGCGCGCACCGCGGCGACCGTCTCCTCCGCAAACTTCTCGTCGAGATCGTTGACGACAATCCGCGCGCCGTCGCGCGCCAGCTTCAGCGCAATCTCGCGACCGATGCCGCGGCCGGAGCCGGTGACCAGCGCAACCTTGCCTTCCAGTTTCTTCATGATTTGTCCTATGCAGCCTTCGTTGTATTCCAGGGCTCCGCATCGAGGAACTCGCGCACGACGCGGCTCGATCCGGCGGGGTCGGAGATCAGGAACAGGTGGCCGTCATCGACCAGATGCAGCCGGCTGTTCGGGATCAGTCTTGCCATGAACTTCGAGTTGATCGCAGGCACGACGGGATCGTCGGTGCCGGACATGATCAGCGTCGGCTGGCGGATCAGCGGCAACCAGGGCGTGCTGGTCCAGCCGCTCAGCGCGAACTGTTGCATCAGGTAGCCGAGCTTGCTGGTGGGTGCCATGCGCGGACCGATCTCGCGGATCAGGCCCGGCATGTTGCGCGCCGCGCCGCCGTAGATTTCGCCGGCCACCTTGCGGCGGTAGACCGGGTCGTTATAGCGACGCGGCGTCATGAACTTGAGCAGGATGCGCGGGTCGACAATCATCGGCCAGCCTTGCGCGGTCGCGGCGAGAATCAGGCGCCGGCAGCGGCGCGGGTTCTGCAGCGCGAACTGCTGCGCCAGCGTGCCGCCCCAGGAAACACCGAGCACGTCGACGCGACCGTAGCCGAGCTTGCTCAGCACGCGCTCGATCAGCAGGCTGAGCATCCACAGCCGGTACGGATGCAGCGGCGGCGATGACTTGCCGGTGCCCGGCACATCGATTGCGATCGTCTCCAGATCGCCAAGCTCGTCGGCGAAAGGTTCCAGCAATTCCAGCCGCGCACCAATGCCGTTGAACAGCACCAGCGGCGTGTGCGTCTCCTCGCGTCCCGGCCAGATGGCGACGCGCACCGAATAGCCCATCACCCTGACACGGCGCAGGCGCATCTCGCGCTTGGCGCCGACGCGCAGCTCCGCGTACGTCCGGTTCGGATCGAAGTGGCGCGGATTGCCGCTGTAAGCGCTAGACGCGGTCATGGACATAGGTGCCCGGCGCCGCGCCCAGCGGCGGATACTCGGCGTTGCCGCCCTGCTTCGGCGCATCCACCAGCCTGCCGGCGCGCTCGTGCGTCCAGGCCACGCAGTGATCCCACCAGCTGCCCTGATTCTTGGTCGCGGTTTCCAGCCATTCGGCGGAGCTGGCCGGCAGCTTCGTGTTCGTGAAGTAGCTCGCTTTCGGGTTGGTCGGCGGGCAGACAATCGTCTGGATGTGCCCGCTGTTGCCGAGTACGAACTGGCTGCGCTTGCCGAGCAGCTGCGCGCTGCGATAGACACCATGCCAGACGCACAGGTGATCGTTGGCGGCGCCGAGCACGTAGCTGTCGATGCCGAGATCCTTCAGGTCGACGATCGATACACCGCGCACCTGCATCGCCCCGGGCGTGACCAACGGATTCTGCTCGACGAAATGACTGAAGTCGTAGTTGTACTGCGCGGTCATGCCGGTGCCGTCGCCATTCCAGTAAAGGATGTCGAAGGCGGTCGGCTTGACGCCCATCAGGTAATTGCTGACCCAGTAATTCCAGATCAGCTCGTTGGCGCGCAGCATCGCGAACAGCAGCGTGAACTGCTTGGCGCTCATGCGCTTCTTGCGGATCTCCTTCTTGACGACCGGCATCGCCTTCTGGTCGACGAAGGCGCCGATGTTCGGCGCATCGGACATTGCTTCCATGTCCAGTGGCGAGACGAACAGCATCAGGCTGTTGACCTTCTGTTGCTTCGTCGCAGCGTAGTAGCCGATCAGCGAGGTCGCGACCGGCCCGGCGCCGCAGACCGCCCATAGGTTCACCGTCTCCGTCTTCGAGATGCCGCACGCGGCCCGCACGCCGTCGTCGACCGCGTCGATGTAATCCGCCATGCCCCAGAAATCGTGCTCCGGCTTCGGATTGCGCCAGGCCATCACATAGACCGTGAAGCCCTGCTGGACGAAATACTCGAACACGCTGCGCCCGGGTGCGATGTCAAACACGTAGAACTTGTTGACGATGCTCGGCACGACGAAGATCGGTCGCTCGCGCACCTGCGCAGTCTGCGGCGCGTACTGCAGCAGCTCGAACATGTCATGGCGCAGCACGACGCTGCCCGGCGTCAGCGCGAGGTTCTCGCCGATCTTGAACGCGCTCTCGTCGACCTGCGCCGGTATCGGCCGGCCCTTGGCGACGTCATCGGCAAAGTTCTTCAACCCGGCCAGCAGGCTCGCGCCGCGCGTCTCGCGCGCACGCCGCAGTGCAGCCGGATTGGTCGGCAGGAAATTGGTCGGCGCCAGCGCGTCGCCGATCTGCGTCATCAGGAACTCGGCGCGCTCGACCTGCTTGGGGTCGAGCCCGGACTGCCGCGCATAGGCTTGCAGCGCCTCGCACAGCTCCAGGTAACCCTGCAGCACGCCGCCGAAGACGCGGCTGTCCTTCCAGGCCGGATCGCTGAAGCGGCGATCGCCAGCCGCCGGCATGCGATCGGACTCGCCGCGCAATACCTTCGCAAGGCCTTTCGCGAAGCCAAGGCCGGCATCGACGACGGCGCGCGGTTGACGCGCGGCTTGGCGCGCCAGCGTGCCGGCAATATCGATCAGGTCGCTCGGCCGGAAATCGCCCAGCACGTACTGGCCAAAGACATTGTCGACCGTGGCTTCCGTGCCCTGCCCGGCCGCCTTGGCCTTGCTGCGCGCGTTCACGCGGTCATCCCGCCATCGACCACAAGGTCGGAGCCGGTGATGTAACTCGCATCGTCGGACGCGAGGAACAGCACTGCCTTGGCGATCTCCTCCGGACGCGCAAAGCGGCCCATCGGAATGCGGGCGAGCGTGCGTTCGACGAACACCTGTGCTTCGGCCGGCGGCATCGCGCCGACGGCGCCGCTGACCATCTGTGTTTCGGCAAAGCCCGGGCAGACGCTGTTGATGCGGATCGGGTAGCCGGACCGCGCGCAATGGATCGCCGCCGACTTCGTGAAGATGCGCACGCCGCCCTTGCTGGCGTTGTAGGCCGGCACCAGCGCCTCGCCGACCATGCCCTCGATCGACGCGATGTTGACGATGGACCCGCCGGCCTTCTTCATCCGCTCGATCGCGGCCTGCGTGCCGAGGAACACGCCGTCGAGATTGACCGCCAGCGTGCGCTTCCAGTGTTCGTAGCTCGCCTTCTCGACGTCGAAGATCTGCGCAACGCCGGCATTGTTGACCAGCACGCTGATCGCACCCCAGGCCGCTTCAGCGGCATCCAGCACCGCGGACCACTCGTTCGGGTTGGTGACATCGTGGCGCATGAAGCGGATCTGCGCGCCGGCCTTGGACAGGCGCGCGACCTCCGCTTCGCCGCCAGCAGCATCAACGTCGGTGATCATGACCTTGGCACCGGCGGCAAGCAGCAGTTCGGCGGCCGCAAGGCCGAGGCCCTTTGCGCCTCCGGTGACGACACAAACCTTGTTCTTCATGGTGATCCCTTTCCCTGGATGGCTTTATCGGCGTTCAGGCCTTGCGCCACTGATAGTCCTTCGACTCCTGCGCGAACTGCACGTAGTAGTCGATCGACGGCGGATTCATCATCGCGTCACGGCTCGCTGCCTTCTCCAGCGGCCAGCCGAGCAGCAGCTTGCGCACCGGCACTTCCATCTTCTTGCCGGTCAGCGTGTATGGAATCTGCTCGACGGCGTAGATCTTGTCCGGCACATGGCGCGGGCTGCAGTCCTCGCGCAGCTTGCGGACGATCTTCTGCTGGATCGCATCGCTCATCTCCACGCCCGGCTTGAGCTTGACGAACAGCGGCATGAAGAAATTGCCGCCCGGCAGTTCGACGCAGACGATCAGGCTGTCGGCCACCTCGTCGACATGCTCGACCGCGCGATAGATCTCGGCGGTGCCGATGCGCACGCCGTAGCGGTTGAGCGTCGAGTCCGACCGGCCATAGATGTAGCAGCCGCCGGTCTTGGTGATCTTGATGAAATCGCCGTGGCGCCAGACGCCCTTGAACGTATCGAAGTAGGACTCGTGGTAACGCTTGCCTTCGTGATCGTTCCAGAAGTAGATCGGCATCGACGGGAACGGCTTGAGGCAGACCAGTTCGCCGACTTCGTCGATGACTTCCTTGCCGTCATCGCTCCAGGCGCGCACGTCCATGCCCAGCAGCCGCGTCTGGATTTCTCCGGCGCGCACCTCCAGAGTCGGCGAAGCCCCGACGAAGCCGCTGCACAGTTCGGTGCCGCCGGACTGCGACGTGACCCAGACGTTCTTCTTGACGCAGCGGTAGAACCACTCGAAGGTCTCCGGCGTCGACGGCGCGCCGGCGACGAGTACGCCTTCGAGCCGCGACAGGTTGTGCGCCTTGCCCGGCACCAGGCCGGCACGCTCCATGATCTGCACATAAGTCGGGCTGGCGCCGAAGCTGGTGGCACCGGTGTCGGCCGCCAGCTTCCACAGGAAGTCCGGCGTCGGGTGCGCCGGGTTGCCGTCGTAAAGCACGATGGCACTGCCGGTCAGCAGCGCCGACAGGAGCAGGTTCCACATCATCCAGCCGGTCGTGCTGTAGAAGAACATCACCGAATCCGGCTTCAGATTCAGGTGGAAGTGCATCAGCTTCAGATGCTCGACGAGCACGCCGACGTGGCCGTGGACAATCGCCTTCGGCAGACCGGTCGTGCCGGACGAGAAGACGATCCACAGCGGGTGGTCGCAATCGACTCGCTCGAATTTGAAGTCCGCCTTCGCGACTTCCGGCTTCGCCATCAGCTCGGACCAGGTCGTGACGCGCTTGAAAGCCGGCGCCGGCGCGTTGGCATCGATGTACTGCAGCCAGACCACCTGCTCGAGCGACGGCAGTGCCTCGATGATCTTCTTGGCTTCTTCGTGACGGCTGAAATCCTTGCCGCCGAAGCGATAGGCATCGGCAACGAACAGCACCTTCGGTTCGATCTGCGAGAAGCGTTCGATGACCGTCTTGACGCCGAACTCCGGCGCCGCAGACGACCACACCGCACCGATCGCGGTGGCCGCCATCATCGCGATCGCGGTCTCCGGCACGTTCGGCATGTAGGAGACGACGCGGTCGCCCGGCTTGACGCCCATCGCGCGCAGCTGCGTCGCGACCTTGCGCACCTGGGCCCCCAATTCGCTGCGCGACATCTCCGCCAGCGGCCGCGACTCGGTCAGGTGATGGAAGGCAACGCCATGCGGGTCCATCTCCTCATGACGCAGCAGATGCTCGGCGTAGTTGACCTTCGAGCCCTCGAACCACTTCGCGCCGGGCATGATCATCTTGTCGACGACCTGCTTGTACGGCGTATCCGACTGCACCTCGAAGTAGTCCCAGATCGACGCCCAGAAGCCGGTCGTGTCCGTGATAGACCACTGCCGCAGCGACTCGTAGTCGCTGACATCGGCACGGCCCTCGGTGCGCAGCCATTCCATGTAGCGCGAGACATTCGACAGGTCGACGAACGACGACGGCGGAGTCCACAGCAGCTCGCCTTCTGCGACTGCGCGGGGGGCCTTTTCAGCGGACGGCGTAGACGTCATAACGCACCTCTAGGGTTGTGAAATCGACCGCACCGGCGTTCAGCAGCTGCAGCCGGTTGAGCCATGCGTATTCGGGATGCGCCGTGCGCACGCGCGGAACGCAGCGCAGCGGCAGTTGTTGGGGCAGATCGCCCTGCAGGAACAGGGCCTGGCCGTTCGGGCCGAGGTCGCCGATGCCGCTGTACTCGACCTCGATCAAGGCGCCATCGTGGGATTCCATCGTCGCGCGGACATCCAGTACGCAGACGCCATCGTCGCGAATGGTCAGCCAGTCGCCGCCGACACTGCGCAGCTTGCCGCGCAGCCGTGGGCCGTTGATCTCGCCGCCAAGCACATAGAAGTTCACGCGGATGCCGCCGGGCACCGCACCGATCACTTCCGGCGGCGCCAGCTGCGCGCTGTAGGAGCACAGGTAATCGAGCTTGACGGGGAAGCTCGGAGCGGCGTTCATCGAAGCGCTCCGAGACGCTCGAGAACCTGTTCCGGCTGCACGCCGCTCGGCACGCTGGCGTAGAGAAGGCCACCCGGCTTCAGTCCGGCGATTTGGCCGCTGTCCCAGAAACCCGCATCGACGATCTGGCCCTTATTGTCTGCAGCCGCGGTAGCCGGCGCGAGCACAAAGCTCAGCGCCTCGGTAGCGCCGCCGTAGCGGCCCCCCGGCGCATACAGGCCGACAGCCCAGCGGTAATGGCTCGCCACGTTGAACACGGACTGATAGCACTCCAGCGCTGCTGCATCTGCCGGCTCGGAGGAGACGGATTCACGCAGCAGCAGCAGATCGACGCCAGCCTCGGCGAAGATGCGCAGGAAATCCGCCATCAGCAACGCAGCGGAATCTGCATCGTCGTCGTCGACTTCAGCGCTGGCCGACGCACCGTGCGCCTGCGCGTAAGCCACCGCAACCCACTGCCTTGGCGAAGGACATTCAAGCGCCAGCGGCGCGTTGTCGTTGCTGGCACGCAGGCCCTTGACCAGATCGACCAGATGGGCGCGCAGCGCCTCATCGGCGAGCAGCGTCTTGAGCGGAAAGACCGTTCGCGACTTCGCCGCCATCGCTGCACGCAGTGACGGCTGGGCTTCCAGCCACGCCGCGCAGACGCGATGCAGCTTCAGGCTCAGCACATCGGCGCGCAACAGCGATTGCGCCTTGCGCGACCAGGCGAGGTAAGCGGCGGTATCGAGCCAGGGAATGTTGCCGGCCGCCAGCAACTCGCCGGCATAGTCGACGGCATCCAGCCACAGCAGGCGGCGATCCTGCTTCAGTGCATCGGTGATATTCATGGTCATTGCGGAGGCCCGCAGCCCGGTCAGGCCGCGGAGTAACCGCCGTCAATGATCAGCTCGGTCCCGTTGACCCAACGTGCGGCATCCGACGCCAAGTACAGCACCGCGGCGGCCACATCCTCGACCTCGCCGAAGCCCATCGGATGCGCGCCGCCGACTGAGGCGCGCGCGGCCTCGATATCCGGCGCCAGGCCGAGATCGACGAAGCCCTGCAGGAAGTGTTCGCCCATCTGCGTCTTGACGATCGCCGGGTGCACCGAGTTGACGCGCACACCCGACTGCAGCGCGGCGAACTCGACGCCGGCCGCCTTGGTCAGCAGGCGCACACCGCCCTTGGAGGCGTGGTATGCCGCATGCGCGGGGGTACCGATAATGCCGGCCACCGAAGACATGTTGACGATCGAACCGCCCTTGCCGCTCATCGCGCGAATGGCGTGCTTGAGGCCGAGGAAGACGCCGGTGACGTTGATGTCGAGCACCCGGCGGAAATCCGTCACCTCGCAGTTGGCCAGCAGCGCCGCGGTCTCGATGCCCGCGTTGTTGACAAGGACGTCGTAGCGGCCGAAGTGCTTGGCCATCGCCGCCGTTGCCGCCTCCCACTGCGCCTCGTCGGTGACATCGTGCTTGATGAACTCGGCCTTGCCGCCGGCCTTGCGGATCTTGTCGACCGTCGCCTTGCCTTCGGCCTCCAGCACATCGGTGACCAGCACCGATGCACCCACTTGGGCCATCGCCTCGGCGATCGCGGCACCGATGCCGCGCGCCGCGCCGGTCACCAGCGCGGCCTTGCCGTCGAGGCGGAACTTCTTGCTGTAGTCCGTCATGCCTTGCTCTCCTCAATCACTTTTCGATCTAGTTCTGGTGCAGCGGTACCGCGGTGACATCTCCGATCACTTCGCGAGGCAGTCCTTCAGCTGCGCCTGCGTGGATTCAAGCTGCGCCTCAAGCTGGGCGATGCGGATGTCCTTCGGATTGGGCATGTAGACGCCTTGAAGCTGGTCGGCCGGCATCGTCGTGTACATGTTGATGACCGGATTCTGTGCGTGGATCACCTTGACGTCGCCCCAGCTGCCGAAGTACGGCAGGTGCTTCGGGGGCTCCGGCGTCGTCCAGGTCTTGACGAACTCGTCAAACGGCTTGCCGCGCGCGATCCGCTGGCGCCGGTAGTTGGCACGCAGCTCCGCGGTCGCGGCCTCGTCGACGATCAGGGTCTTCTCGTCGTAGACGACCTGATAGATGTCGCGCGCGTTCTCGTGCGACATCAGGTCTTCGGCCAGATCCTTCATCACTAGCGCCGGATCGCGCTCGATGACGTCGCCGTAACCGCCGCCGCTGCCCTGGCAGATCATGTAGATCTCGCCTTCGTCGCAAAGCTCGAAGGTCATGCCCATGTCGTTGCTGCTGTACTTGCCGCCCTTGATCGGCTGCTCGTTCATCAGCGTGACGATGTCGAAGGCTTCGACGACCTTCGGGTTCTTCTTCAGCTCCTTGAAGATGTTGATGCCCTTGATCTTCATCAGCTGGTACGACGGGCAGGAATAGCCGCCGAACAGGCCCTGCGCCGATGGAAACTTCGAACCCTCGCAGCCGGTCATGAAGCCCCACATGCCGGAGCCGCGCGCGGTCGCGATCTGCTCGTAGCCGAGGCCGGCGCGGTACTTGCCGAAGCCGATGCGGTCCTTCGCCAGGCGCTGTGCGCCGAGGCGGATGATCGGCGTGTCTTCCTCGTTGATCTCATGCTCGCCGGAATCGCACATGAAGCCGAACACCGGGGACACGCTGTGCTCGCCGTCGGCGTGGCTGCGCGCACCCTGGCCGTTGCCATTGATGTCGGAGCAGAAGTTGCCGGTGACATCGCCGTGCTGGGTCAGGCCGCCGTAGATGAAGGTCGCCGCCTGGTCGTACTGCGAGGCGATGCAGGCCGAGTACTTGGTCGGCACGCTGTAGTTGAACTTGTTCATCGGGATGGTCCAGACCACGCAGGCCTTGAACATCGGCATCAGGCTCATCGCCTGCGGCATCTCGCCTTCGGCATCGATCACCGCATTACGGTCGGTGATGATCTCGATCGGCGACAGCACCGCCATCGTATGCGGCAGATCCGGCCAGACGTTCTGCAGTAGGCCGGTGCACAGCGCCGCCTTGAACGAAGCGATGTTGGTGTTGACCGAGCGGTTCATGAACTGCGGCGAGCTGCCGCGGAAGTCGACGGTCATCTTGTCGCCCTTGACCGTGATCGCGCAGGAGATCTTCTGCATTGCGTTTTCACGCAAGGTCGAGTCCATGAACTGCAGCACACGCGTCGTGCCATCCGGCATCTCCTTGATGCGGCGGCGCAGCTCGACTTCGGTATCTTCGAGATGCTGACGCAGCGTACCCATCACGGCTTCCTTGCCGTACTGGTCGAGGATCGCGATGATGCGCTCGCGCAGGCGCATCGCGCCGTGCAGCTTGACCTTCATATCCTCCAATTGCAGCTTCGGATCGCGCACCGAGTTCTGCAGGAAGGTCACGAGGTCGCGCTTGAGCTTGAAGTTCTCGACGACCTTGAACGGCGACATCTTGATGCCTTCGTCGTACTTGCTCTCGGCCGCCGCCGGCATGCCACCCGGCTCGCAGGCACCGTTCTCGCCTTCGTGGATCGTCGCCGAGACCCAGCAGATCAGCTCGCCCTTGTAGAACAGCGGCAGCATCATCGACTGGTCGGTGTTGTGCACGCCGCCGTAACGGGCGTCGTTGTGGATGAAGCCATCGCCGTCGCGCACGCCGACGGTCGGATCGCTGATCCAGTTCTTGATGATGAAGCGGATCGGATAGAAGCAGCAGGCCGCGAACGCGATGATGCCGTGCGGCGCGATCATCGCCAGATCGCCCTGCGCCGTGTAGACGCCGGTGACGAGGTCGCCCCACTTGGCGCCGGGCGCGGCACCCATCTGGTTGACCATCGTGAAGGCTTCGGACAGCGCCGCGTTGATCAGTCCGCGGATATGGTGGACCTGATGCGGATCGAGGCCTTTCTTGAGAATGTCGTCCTCGGTCTTCGAGCGCGGCGTCACCGTGTGGTTGCGCATGATCTCCGGGTCCGGCCCGAGGAACAGCGTGTTGTCGGCGAGGAACTTGTCGAGCAGCGCCTGCTCTTCCGGCGAAATCTTGTCGTGCATGATCAGGCTCCCTGCGTGCGGATGAACCAGACACCGCCCTGGGCGGCAGCGTGGTAGGCCCAACCCGGTTCGATCAGATAGGTCGTTGCCCGCGTCGTGACGATCGCCGGACCCTCGATGTGCGTGTCCTGCGCCAGCGCGGCATCGCTGAAGATCGGCGTATTAAATGCCTTGTCGTGACCGACGAAGTGACATTCGCGATGCGCGATCGGCGCCGGCGCCGCTTTCGGTGCGCCGAGTTCCTTGAGCTTGGCGAACGTCACCTTCGGCTGTTCGACGAAGGAGCAGACGCGCAGCGTGTTGATGCGCACGCCGGTTTCCGGCGACTGGCTGCCTTCGCCGAAACGTGCGCCGTAGCTCTTGTGGAACTGGTCCATCAGCGCCAGCACGTCGCGCTGCGACTGGATCCGGTTCAGCTCGGTGACGACGGCGGTCTGCACGCGCTGGTTGCCGTAGCGCATGTCGAGTTCCAGCCGGTACTTGATCTGGTCCGGCGTCATGCCCTGGCGCAGCAGGTCGTCGCGACCGCGACGCTCCAGTTCCTCGACATTCCTGTTGAAGCTGTCGTAATCCTGGAAGAAGGCCTTCAGCGCCGGATTGAACAGTACGGTCCAGGTGCTCATCTCGTGGATGTGCATCTGGTTGACGTTACCGGCTCCGCAGGCCGAGAACGTCGACGAATACGGCGGCGCGAAGATGCGGTTGATGCCCAGCGAATTGGCGATGCCGCAGGCATGCAGCGGACCGTTGCCGCCGTAGGCCAGGATCGTGAAATCCCTGGGTTCATAGCCGCGCGTGCGCAGCTCCGTCGCAATGCCGTTGGCCATGCTGCCGTCGACGTTGCGCTTGATCAGCTTCGCGGTCTCGATGACCGACAGATCGAGGTCGTCGCACAGCCCGTCCTCGATCGCCTGTTTCGCGCGTTTCGGATTGAGTGGGATGCGGCCGTTCGCGTAGTTCTTCGGGTCCAGATAGCCAAGCACCAGATCGGCGTCGGTGACCGTCGGCTTGAGGCCGCCGCGGTCGTAGCAGGCCGGGCCCGGATCGGAGCCCGCCGACTGCGGACCGATCTCGATCGAACCGAACATGCGGTCGTAGCGCGCGATCGACCCGCCGCCGGCACCGAGCGTGACCAGATGCACCATCGGGATCGACACCAGCCAGCGGTCGATGACGGGATTGAAATCGTAATGCTTGACGCCGCCCTGATCGACGATGCCGATGTCGAAGCTGGTACCGCCCATGTCGGTGGCGACGACATTGCCAAGCTCGGCCGCCGCGGCCAGATGTTCGCTGGCGGCGACGCCGGAGACCGGGCCGGAATGCACGGTCTGCAGCGCGTCCGTCGAGTTCAGCTGCGCCATGCCGCCGGAGTTGTGACTGACCAGCATCGGCTTGTCATAGCCCATCGAGCGCAGATTGAGCTCCAGCGTGCCGAGGCCGTGATACATGGTCTGGTGCAGGAAGGCGTCCATGATCGTCGACGTGCCGCGGGCGTACTCGCCCTTGCGGCCGGCAACCTGATGCGACAGCAGCATCGGGATCGAGCCGAGCAGGTGCGCCGGATACTCCTCAAGGAAGATCTCGCGCACGCGCAGCTCATGTGCATTGTTGACGACGCTGTTGGTGAACATGACGACCAGCGCTTCGGCGCCGGCGTCGACCAGCTCGCGGATGCGGTTGCGGACGTCGTCTTCGTCGAGGTCCCAGAACACCGCACCCAGATAATCGACGCGCTCGCGGATCTCGCGAATCATCGGGATCGGCACGATCGGCTTGGGCCGGTTCGCGTTCGGGATATCCATCTGCTCGGCTTCGGACAGGCCTTCTCCGTAACCGCGCGCACGCGACAGCGGGATCGTGCTCTTGAAGCCGGTCGTGACGAGCACGCCGATGCGCGGACCCTTGCGCTCGATCAGCGCATTGGTGCCCAGCGTCGTCGAATAGCGCACCGAGTCGACTTCCGACAGCAGCTTCGACGGTTCGACATTGAGCTGTTTGCAGGCGTCGCCGAGCGACTCGTTGAATCCCAGAGCCAGGTTGTGATGCGTCGTCAGCGCCTTGCCTTCGATGTACTGGTTGTCCCAGACCACGAAGCAATCGGTGAAGGTACCGCCGATATCCACGGAAACTCGTTTCATCGTCGAATTCCTAGTGCTTGTGGCCGGCGTGGCCGTGCTGATGCTTCTCGTGCAGCGCACGCCCGGACTTGACCTTCTCCAGCGCCAGATCGGGACCGATCGCCGGTTCCTTGACTTCCGGGCGGTCCTTCCACTGCAGCTTCAGCGCATCGATATCGAGCTCGATGTCGTGCAGCGGCGGGTGCCCCGGCGGCAGGTACTCGGCCTCGGCCATCACGCCGCACTGCGGGCAGTAGTACTCGAGGATGCGGCACCAGGTCGGGTCCGGCGAGTAGGTGCGCTCGTACATCTTCGTGTCGAGCAGGGGCTTGTGGATCTCGCGCGGGTCGCGATCGTGCACCAGCATGCCGCGCTTGTAGTTTTCGCGTGCGCTGATGTGTTCGTGTCCGCAGCGGCGGCACTCCCACATCTCGGTGTCGAGATTGATGCGCAGGTATTCGGTGATGAGCACTCGCATGGATGTTCTCCTCAAGCCCGCGTCAGCAGGATGTCGCCTGCCTGATTGATTTCGAAAGACCAGCCGGCATCGATGCGGCTGGTGAAGAAGGCCTCTTCAAGCACGCAGGGGCCGCTCGCATGAGCGCCGGGCTTCTGCTCCTCGACGCGATACAGCGGCAGCGAAGCGGACTTGCCATCCACCAGCGCCGTGCGCGTTGCGGAACTCACGGCAGCCGCACCCTTGAGGCCGAAGCTGCCCTTGAGTTCGGGGTGCGCAACCGGCTTGACCGCCAGCAGCCGCAGCGTCAGCTCGGCCTTCGCCGGCAGATCCTTGGGCAGCACATCGCCGTCGATATCGGCCGCGCGATGCTCCTTGCCGCTGACGATGTGCAAGGTCGCCTGCACCTTGCAGTCGGCGAGCTTGGCGCCCTCGGCGAACATGCCGCGCTCGGCTTGCAGCAGCAGCGCGGCGCGCGCTGTCGCCAGACCGGCATTGCTCGCTTCCGGCAGCGTCATCTCGAAGCTGTGGCCGACATCGGAGAAGCCGATGCCGAAGGCTGAAAACACCGCGGCGAGTCCGGGGATGATGACGCGCTTGATGCCGGCTGCCTCGGCCACCTTGCAGACGACAAACGGGCCAGCGCCGCCGAAGGCGGCCAGCGTTGTCTCTTCACTGATGCGCGTATCGCGCTTGAGGCTGGTGGCGACCTTGGCTACCCAAGCGGCTTCCATCTGGCCAACCGCAGCCTGCACATCGAGCTTGAGCGGATCGGCGACGGCGGCCTTGACCGCGGCCTGCGCACGTTCGGCGTCGATCTTCAGTTCGCCACCGAAGTACGACGCGGGATCGAGCAGGCCGGCGAGCAGGAAGGCGTCGGTGATCGTCGCTTCCTTGCCGCCGAGGCCGAAGCAGGCTGGTCCCGGTGCGCCACCGACGCTTTCCGGACCAACTTTGATCTTCTTGCCATCCGGAACGTTGATGATGGAGCTGCCGCCGACGCCGACGCTGGTGACGTCGCACAGCGGGAACGAGGTTGCGACGCCTTCGACCTTGCCGCGCTCTTCGGTGCGGACCGCGCCGTTCTCGACCAGCGAGATATCGGTCGTCGTGCCGCCGATGTCCATCGTCAGCAGGCTCTTGAATCCGTAGTGCGCCGCAAGCGCCTTCGCACCCTCGGCGCCGCCGCGCGGGCCGGAGCTGTAGGTCTTGATCGCCACCGTGCGCGCGACGCGCGCCGCGTTGCCATCGTTGCGGAAGATCAGCAGCGGGTTGCGCGTCTTGTACTCGCGCAGGCGGTGCTCGGCGGAGTACAGGAAGCGCTCCATCGCCGGATGCAGGAAGGCGTTGAACAGCGCGGTCCAGGCGCGGCGGCCGTCATCGGCGTCGCCGGACAGCTCATGCGCGTAGAGAATCGGCAACGCGCCGAGCAGATGCGGCGGGAAACGCCGCAGCAGCACGCGCTTGAGGATGTTCTCGGCTTCATTGCGGTTGGCACCGCCGAAGGCGATGACGATGCGGTTCGCGCCGGCCGACGACAGCATGGTGATCGCCCGCGTCGCGGCGGCGTCCAGCGCTTCGCCGGTCAACTGGGTGTCGATCTTCTCGACACGCGAACCGACCAGCGCATCGAACAGCGATGCGGACTGTTCGTCGCTGCGCAGCGCGTCCATCGACAGCGCGGCATCGGTGACGAGTCCGAGGCGCGGGCCCTTGCGTTCGACCAGCGCGTTGGTGCCCTGCGTCGTCGAGTAGCGGATCAGCTCGGTCGCCAGCAGCAGGCGCTGTGGGTCGTCCTCGCCGTACATCAGGCGCGATGCTTTCTTGATGCCCTCGAACAGGCATTTGGAAAGATCGTAGGGGGTCGTGATCGTCTTGGTGCGGTGCACGCGGTCGCCATCGATGACGCAGATGTCAGTCAGCGTGCCGCCGTTGTCGATGTTGATGAGCAGCCCACTCTCGGCGGTCGCATTCGCCGCAGCGGCGACCTTCGTCGCGGCGGCGGTCATCGCGACACTCCGCAGCACACCGATGGAACGACGGCAGCAACGCCGCAGCAGCTTGCAGGGGTCGCGTAAGCCATGCCGGTTCTCCTCCGGTTTTAGATGAGCTGAATTTTCTTGAGACGATGGACAGAGTCCTCGTCTTCTAGCTGTTCACGGTATCGACTCGACGCGGTGCTTTCGCTACCCAGGAGGGTAGTTTTTCAGCAGCGTTCCGCAGCAGTTTTCATGGTGCAGCGCAGCGCAAATGCGCAGTGCCTCTACTTCGACACCGCGGCGACGTCGCAACCCTCGGCAACCCCCTGCGCCGCGCGGAAGCGCGTCCAGGACTGGGCATAGACCTGCGTTGCGATCTTCTTCATCTCGTCGCCGCTGAGATCGCGGAACATGCGCCGGTAATCTTCCGGATTGCGCTCGACCGAGCCGGTGATCAGTTCCAGCGTGTACCCCGCCTCACGGTTCTGCGCGACGCCCATCGCGAAGTCCACGGCATCGGCGCACCAGTCGTCGGACTTGGGCGCGGCGTGCGAGGTCATCGGAACACAAAGCGCGCAGGCCAACGCGAGAGCCGCCAGCGGCTTGGCAATGTCGAGATTCATGAGCGCACTCCGTCCATCATGATTTCCGGTTCCGGTGCGACCGCGGCCGGCGGCGCTGCATCCAGCTGCAGCGCGCACGAGCGGATCGTGTTCCTGGCGGCGATGAAGCGCGTCCACTGCCCTTCGTAGACCTGCTTGACCAGCAACTGCATGTCCGGCTCTTCGAGGTCCGGGTACTGCTGCTTGAAGACGGTCTGGCTCTGATGAACCGAGTCGCTCAGCTCTTTCTGGTCCTTGCCCTGCGAGCGTCGCTCCGCGGTGCGGATTGCGAAGTCGACCATGTCCGCGCAATAAGCGTCGGTCACCGGGGCCGCCTGCGCGCCGCAGACCAGCGTTGCGAGCGTTATGCCGAGAGTTGCCTTGAACATTGCCGTCATGTGCGCCACTCCGCAGGAAGAGTTCTGGAAAATCAGGCCGCGCCGAGCGCCACCAGCGCCGTCTTGGTCAGGTATTTGTCGTAGATCTTCGGATCGTTGACGAAGGTGCTGTGCCCGCCGGAGATCGACTTCACCTGTTCGAGGCGCGTCATGCGACCGGTCTGCACATCGAAGGCATGCACATGCGCCCACGACCAGTACGGGTGCTTGCCGTCCATGAAGGACTTGCCGCCGTCCTCGTAGAGCGAGAATGCACCGTCGAAGGAATGGAACGGCTCGCCGCGGCGGTCGTACGAGACCATCGCGACCGGCAATTGCGTGCGCGCGTCGAACCAGACGTGCTTGCGACCGACCGGCGCGCGCGGAAACTTGACCGGCTCGGCGGCGGTCTCGATCGCCTCCGGAATCAGCTCGACGTCGGTGTCCCAGAAGGTCTTGCCCTGGGGGCCGCCGTGCGTCTTGTGCTCCCAGTTCGGATGCGCAGAATTCCAGCCGCGCGACACCGCGGCGAGGATCGGGCCGCGACCGACGACGCGATAATTGCCCCAGGTGTTGAGCGGATCGCCCGCGGCCCAGGCGTCGGACAGATAGATCGTCGAGCCGGTGATCAGCGGCTCGAAGCGCTGGTCGGTCGGGAACTGGCGCACGCGACGGAACTCAGGCACGTAACCGTAGAGATCGGGAAAAGCGTTCTGGTCGTAGGGCCAGACGTTGAGAAAGGACGTGCCCTTGGCGCTCAGCGGGGTCAGGAAGAACACCGACTGCAGACGCAGACGGTCTTCATGGCCCGGCAGATAGGGCTTGGGATCCATGACCGTGCGGCCGATCGTCGACAGCTCGGCCCAACCGGTCTCGTAGTTGTAGAGCACTTCGCCGTTCGGATCGAGCGCGTAGGCCTTGATCGCATACAGCGACGCGTCGTGACGGCCCCAGCTCAGCGTCAGGCCGGCGAACATCTCCAGCGCGCCGGTCGAATCCGGAAACGGCAGGCCGCCGATCCAGGGCTTGCCGTCTTCGGTGACGACATTGCCGGTGGCATCGAAACGACCCTTGCCGCGATTGCGCAAGGTCGCCTCGAGATACGGAATGGGGCTCAGCTTGGTGATGTCGGTCGTCGTCTTGACGATGCGCAGGCGGCGGCCGAGTGTCTTGATCTGGATGTACTTGATCGGCTCGATCAGCTCCTTGATCAAGTCGACATTGCCGGCGTGGATTTCATCGCCGGTCTTGAACTTGCCTTTGGTGTAGGCCTCGATCGACAGCAGCTCATCGGGATAGGCCTTGGCGCTGTCGCCGTTCTGCGCAACCGCCTGCCAGACCGGCATCAGCACGCCGGCGGCGGCACCCTTGGCCATTGCCGTCAGGAAATGGCGCCGGCTGAACTGGCGGTCGTAGCGCAGCAATCGCATCAAATTCTCCAAAGTGTCCGGCGGAAACAAAACCGGCGGTCAGCATGCTGACCGCCGGAATGGGGGACTTAGTGCGCTTGTGAAACTGTGAGCATCAACTTCTCGGCATCAGGATGCTCAGAACTGGTAGCCGATGCGGACGGTCAGCTCGTCGGCGAAATCCACCGTCGACAGCAGCGTTTCGTTCGGATTGGCATTGCCCAGAGAGCCGTTGATGTAGGTGTAGAAAGCTTCCAGCGTCCATTCACCCGATGGCTTCCACTTGATGCCCGGCTGCACGAGGATGCTGCCGCGCGGGTCGTACAAGGTGGCAAAGCCGATGCGGTAAATGTCTTGCGGAAACGGCTGCTGGAAAGCGAAGGCGATGTAATGCGCGCCATCGACGCCCTTGCCCTCGCCCTGCTCGCTGCCGCCGTAGCCGCTCAGGTGCCGGCCGAACATGTCATCCGTATCACGGTACATGTACTGGAACACCAGGTACGTCGCCGGGAAGGCATTCGTGAAGCGATGGTACTTTTCCATCACCAGCGCGCCGACGAAGGCATCGTCCTTCATGAACGACTGCTGCAGGCTGGTGCCGGTGAACGTGCGGTCCGGCGTGAAGCTGGTCTCGACGTTGATGATCAGCTGATCGAGCAGGCTGCCCGGCTCGCCTTCGACGACGTAGCTGGCACCCAGGCCGTAGACCTCTTCCTGGAAGTACTCGCGGGCGATATGACCGCGCAGTGCGCCACCGGCCGCGATGAAGAAGGTGTTCAGCTCGTTGACCGCCTGCTCGTAGTTGTCGACGTGCGATGCGAAGATTTCCTGCGAACCCGGAAACTCGTCGATCGACGCGTTGAGACCGGACACGCCGAGCAGACGCACCTGGGCCGCGTAGTTGAACCACTCGTTCGCCGAGTACACACCGCCCGGCGAGGCTTCGAACGGCGTCCGCGAGAGAATCTCGCCCGAGGTACGGCCGCTCAGCGCCAGCGTCGTGTTGACGAGCGCACCCAGCGTTCCCGGCGTATTCGGCAGATCCTTGTTGACGCCGGACTCGGTCCAGCGGAACACGCCGTCCGGGTTGTAGCGCTGTACGGCCATCGCCTGGACGCCCCACTGGCCGAAATCGCCCTTGAAGCGGATACCGTAGCTCAGCTTGTCGTCGTAACCGCCGGCGCTGTACATGTCATGCACGGTGAACTGCGTCGGAATGACGTTGTACTGCGTGTTCGGGTTGCCGTAGATCGTCGGCTGGAACTTCTGCACGAAGCTGTCCACCAGCATCGAATCGCTGATCTGGTAGCCGGTGCGCAAGGCCAGCGACGGCACGCGCTTGTCGGAGAACTCTTCCTGCGCGTAGTCGAGCAGCGAGTGACGACGCAAGTCGAGACCGTTGACGACGTCGAACACGCGGAAGAAGATCGCCTGGCCCCAGGCAATCTGCTGGTTGCCCAAGCGCATGTTGAGCGGACCGGCGTTGTACTCGAGGAACAGAGCCGGGAAGTAGACCTGGTAATTCTGGCCCGCCCACTCGAGCGGATTGGCATTGCCGCCGCCTTCCACTTCGTAGCCGAAGTAGTTCGGCGTGCCCTGATACAGCGAATCCGGACGGCTCTGGATGCCGCCGTTGACGTTCGCGTAGTCGCGGGCATCGAACTCGTCGTACTCGCCCGGATCGTAGATGCCGCGGACGCGTGCGATGAACTTGAAGTCGGCGCTGAGCTGCACGCCCATTTCAAGCTCGGCACGGATGATCTGGTAGTTGAAATCGTTGTCGACCGTCTCGAACGGCTGTCCGGTGCCATCGGCACTGGACCGGCCGCGCAGGCCCGGCGAATTCGCATCGCCAACGAGCAGGCCCAGCGGATCGAGCAAGCTGAGCGGCACAGTGCTCCAGCTCGTCACGCCGCCCTGGATGCCTTCCAGCAGCGGGCCGACAATCGGCAGCGGCAATGCGGCGCCGACGAAAGTGGGTGGCACATACGCCGCACGCGGGATGGAACGCCCGTTGAAAGTATTGCCGAGCTGGTTGTTCGGGTTGTCGTAGCTGCTCGTCGAGAACGATGCCTCCGGGCGGATGAAGCCGCCGAACGAGATGTCGACGTTATCCCACCAGCTGCCCCCGCCACTGCTTTCGCCTTCATCCTGCGCCTGAGCGACACCGACCATGCCCGCGCTGATTGCGCAAGCGGCGGCGACGCCCAGCAGCCTTGCCTGTTTTGCCTTCATTGAGATCTCCAAGCGCACTTCTATTTATTCAGTCCCCACGAGCTGCACAGTTTGCTACTGGCTTGGCCCGCCTTTACTGCTGCAACTTCACCACCATGCCCGACTGCCCCACCGCATAAACCGCGTCGCCGCCTGCCGCGAGACCGGCGTACCACACACCGCCGAACGGCGGCGCGGAAAGCACCTTCCAGGTACTGCCACCATCGGTGCTGGTCACACTCTCGCGGAAGCCGGTGACCATGACCGACTGGCCGCTGCTCTCGACCGCGAGCAGATTCGCCGTGCTGCCGGAGGTCTGCGCGACCCAGGTTTCGCCACCGTCGCTGCTGCTCAGCAAGGTGCCGATCTGGCCGGCGGCATAGCTCGCCTGCCCCTGCGGGTTGATGTCGAGCGCGAAGATCGACGCGTCGCTCTGGTTGAGCTTGCGCCAGGTCTGCCCGGCATCCGCGGAGCGGAGGATCAGGCCGAACTCGCCCGCGACGGTGATCTGATTCTGATCATCGATGTGCGCGGCATACAGATGCGGTTCCGCACCGTCGGTGCCCATCGCCGACCAGTCGATCGTCAGGCGCGTGAAGCTCTTGCCCGCATCGGTCGACAGCAGCACGGTGCCGAAGGCGCCGCCGACGACGATCTGGCCTGCTGCATTGCCATCGACTGCGAACAGACGTTCCTTGCTGCCCGTATCCAGCTTGGTCCACTTGCCGGACGCGTCGCGCGCCATCGCCACGCCGGTCTGGCCGACGGCCAGCGCGTGACCATCGGCGTTGATTTCGACGCCGAGCAGCGACAGCTGGTTGCCGGCACCATCAACGCCCTTCCAGCTCGCACCGCCATCGACGGTTTCGACGATCGCACCGCCGGCGCCGACCGCAACGCCCAGCTTGCCGGCGAAGTCGACCGCAAACAGGGCGTCGTGCGCCGTGCCGCTGTGCACCGTCTCGGGTGCTGCGGCGCCGACCATCGGCGCCGCAGCAGCGAGCAGAGACAGTGACGCCAGTCTCAGCAGAGTCCGCATGATCAGGCCTGACCCAGGCGCTGGATCGCCTGCACCGTGAGGTACTTGTTGTAGACGTCGACACTGCCGGCATCCCAACCGCTGGTGTAGCCGCCGGTGACCTGCTTGGCCTGCACGAAACGGCTCATGCGGTTGGCCTGCAGGTCATGGCTGAGCACGCCGACCCACGACCAGTTCGGATTGCCGTCCTTGTCCTTGACCGTCATCTTGTCGTTGGCGTACTGCGCGTAGTGCGGCTCGAACGACTTCCAGATTTCACCACGACGGTCGTAGGTGTTGTACGCGACGTACATGCCGTTGCGGACGTCGATCCAGGTGCGCTTCTTGCCGACCGGCGCGCGCGGGTAGCCCGTCGGCTCGGCATCGACGACGATGCACTCCGGCACCAGTTCCATCCACACGTCATGGAAGGTCTGGCCCTTCGGACCGCCGTGCACCGGACGCTCGTAGTTCGGGTGGTAGCCGCCCATGAAGTTGCGGCCGCCGATGACGCCGAGCATCGGCTTGCGCTCGACGATCTTGTAGTTGCCCCAGGTGCCCATCGGATCGCCCGCTGCCCAGGCGTCGGACAGGAAGATCGTCACGCCCGGCACCAGCGGTTCAAAACGCTGGTTGGTCGGGAACTGGCGCACGCGACGGAACGCCGGCAGGTAGCCCTGCAGGTCCGGGAACTTGCGCTGGTCGTAGTACCAGGTGTTGAGGAAGGAGCTGCCCGCAGTGTCCTGCGGCGAGGTGAACCACACCGACTGATAGCGCAGCAGGTCCTTCTTGTCGCCCCAGACCTTGCCGTCGAGACGCGCCGTCGTGTTCAGCTCGGCCCAGACGAAGTCGTACTGGTAGGACAGATTGCCGGACGGATCGATATCCCAGTCGCGCACCGCGTACTGCGAGTAATCGTGGCGGCCCCAGCTCAGCGTCAGGTTGGCAGTCGCTTCGACGCCGTCCTTCGGCTCCGGGAACGGCATGCCGCCGATCCAGGGATCGCCGCTCTGGGTGTAGACGTTGCCGTCCGTACCCATCTTGGCCTTGCCCTTGTTCTTCAGCGTCGCCTCAAGATAGTCGTACGGATAGAGCTTGGTCGTGTCCTTCGTCGATTCGACGATGTTGATACGACGGCCCATCGTCTTGACCTGCATCGCAGCGATAGGGTCGAGCAGATGCTCGACGTACTGCAGGTTGTCCTTGGTGATGACGTCGCCCGGCTTGACCTTGCCCTTGGTGTGCACCGAGATGGACAGCAACTCATCGGGATAGGCCTTGGCAACGTCCTCGGCGCTATGCGCCATCATCGGCCACAGCGGCGCGAGAACACCGGCGCCCGCGATACCGCGCGCCGTCTTGTCCATGAACATGCGGCGGCTATAGTCGAAATCGTACTTGCGAATGTGCATTTTCGTCTCTCCTCGGGGTGTATCAGCCGCCAGCAGCAGCGGGGGCATCGGTGGAACCGCCGTGCATACCGCGCGACGGAGATTGTGCAGCTTCCTTCCGTTTCTTGGCCTCTGCGGCGAGCAGTGCGATCTCCGCACTCTCGCCAATGACCATCAAATCCTTGTTCGAAACAAACGACGGCTTGATCAGCCAGATCAGCAGCGGCAGCACGACGAGCGCGAGCACCATGTTGATCAGCATGATCAGTACCAGCAGCGCGCCCATGTCGGCCATGAACTTGAGGCCGGACAGGAAGTACCAGGGCGCGATGCCGACGACCATGATCGACGCGGTGAACATGATCGCCTTGCCGGTCGTCGTCAGCGCAGCGGTATTCGCCGCGCCCCAATCTCCCGGCTTGGCTTGGTATTCCTCGCAGATGCGCGACAGCAGATAGATGCCGTAATCGATACCGACGCCGACGCCGACGCAGGCGACGAGCACGGTGTTGATGTCCATGCCGATGCCCATGGCCCACATCGACGCCGTCATCACGAAGTTCGACAGATTGACCGGGAACAGCAGGATCAGACCGGCCATCGGCGAACGATAAGCCAGGCTCGTGCCGAGGAAGATCACAAGGTTGAGGCAGCCGAAGATCAGCCAGTGGTATCGATCGACAACGCGATTCATCGCCTGCTGCAGTGCAATCGTTCCGGTGCCCAAGCGGACCGTGAAGGCCTCATGATCGACCTTGACCTGTTCGACTGCCTTGAGCGCAGTCGCCAGTGCGCCATCGACCGTCTCCTGCTTGTTGTCGGCGTACCACAGAGAAACCGTGGAGTGCTGCTGCTCGAAGTCGACGATATGCGAGTAGGCCTTCGGGCTGCTGCCCATCAGCACCGCCGACGCTGCAGCGTTGGTCGCCGCATTGTCCGGGTCGATCGGCAGCCACTTGGGGTTGCCGCCGGCATAGAGGCGGTTGCCTTCCATCAGATAATCCGCGAAGGACAGCGACGCACGCGGCGGTGATTCACCCTTCTCGATCAGGCTCTGCAGCTGCTGCATCGCCATGACCGTCTCCGCTTGACGCGCAACCCGGCTCGGGTTCTTCGGATCCTTTGCCTCAAGCACCAGCTCCAGCGTGTTCACACCGGGGAAATTGCTGTTGATCCGCGAGACTGCGGTGTTGTATTCCGAAGCTGGCCACAACAGATTGCTGCCCTCGACTGGATTGCCGGTCTGAATCTTGAACGAGCCATAGGCTGCAACGGCAGAAACGATGATCAACGCGATCGTCGTACCCCGCGCGCGGTTGCCGTGCGTGAGCTTGGCAATGCCGCCGAGCAGATTCTGGAACATCTTGTGGATGCCGCCGGAGTCGCCGTGTCCGATCAGCTGCGCGACGTTCTTGGGCACCGGCAGCGAAGCGAGCAGCAGCGAGATCAGCACAACGCCGGTCGGGATGAGCCACACGCACCACATGCCGCAGAACAGTGCGAAGCGTTCCATCGCCGGAATCGGTGCAATGGCGATCAGGAACACACCGACGATGTCAGTGAAGATGCCGAGCACCGACGGCGCCATCATCACGCGCATGGTGATCTCGGCGGCCTTGACGCGATCCGGCACATGCTCGAGCACTTCGTAATAGCGTTCGGTGAACTGCACGCAGTGCGAGAACGAGCGCGCGACCAGCAGCAGCGGCACCACCATCAGCAGCGGCTCGATCGGCGACTTCAGCCAGCCGACGAGGCCGAAGCCCCAGATTGCGGCGACCGCGCTGGTGACGATCGGCGTGACGACGCCGACGATGTTTCGCATATAAAGCACCAGCGCGATGATCAGCGCCGCGATCGTCATGATCGCGATCCACAGCACCTGCTGCTGGTAGTGATAGACCCAGCCCGTCAGCGTCGGCTGACCGGCGACGTAGACTTCATGATCGGCATCCGTCGCGTTCTTGGCGAGATCCTGCACGTACTTGAACGCTTCGCCGTAGTCGAGGCGCGACTCGATGAACGTACCGCTCACCAACGTCGCAGTACCGTCGTTGGAGATCATGAAGGTGCGCGCGTTCGGCGAGTTCTGCACGCGGCCGCGGAAGATCTCGATCTCTTCCGGCGTCGTCGGAATCGCATCCTCCATCAGCGGACGCATGTCGATGCCGAACGGCGTGGCTTCGGCGTAACGCGCCTTTTCCGACGCGATCGACAGGATCTGGTCGTGGTCGATGCCCGGCGCAAGGTCGATGTCGCGCGTCAGCTGCCAGACCTTGCCCAACGTCTCGGGATTGTAGATGTCGCCGTTCTTGCGCTTGACCATCATCGTGACGGTCAGCGGGTTACCGAAGTTCGGATGGTCCTTGAAAACCTGGACGAACGGATCGTCCTTCGGCAGCAGGTCCGAGAAGATGGTCTTGATTTCTACATTGCGCAGACCCACTGCAAAAAACGCAGTGATTGCGATGAACACGAACCACGAAACCTTGCGGTTTTGAATCGTGATTCGTGCGATTTTATGACGCATTCCTTCCATGACAGCTCCGTGGTGGTCAGCTCAGGCCTGGTCGGGCTTTGAGTTACAGAGGCGACACACACGCTGCATTGGCATACGCAGCATGCTGATTGTTGGACGCAGGGAATCGAAGCGAATCACGGATGCTGCACTGCAGCGTGCAGCGAACGAACGCAACGCTCGACGACGTTGCCTCGCTCATATGCCATGGGGATTTTGTCTCCCTCACGCACAGGGCTGATGTGAGCCATACGCTTCTCCTCCTGCTTATCTTTTACCGGCTCTTCCTTTCCGCTATTGCTTGCGTTTGCGGAAGGCCTCTTTACGCACCAGCGCAACTTACGGGTCGCGATCAAGTCGCACACTACACGGATGGGTAGTTTTTCCTATCGCAAGCCGCAATGCCGCGATGGATCGTCGATGGCCGTTCTGTTATTGCAGCGCAGCATCGACATCATCGGTACATCCATCGGCAATCGATTGACGCATTCATCGACGCATCGATTGCGAATTCGTTTCTGCGCGCAGATTGCATTGCATCGCGAACCACACCGATGCTGCGCTGCAATATTCGAGACGCGCGTTTCAAGTGATCGATGCATTTCATTTGTTGCGCGCCGTTCGGCGCGGAATATTCTTTCCGCGATGCAAATCGACGCATGCAATGAATTCGGCCGCCAGAATGGTGGTATGAGTCGCACGAAGTTCTTTGCGGAACCGTGATGATCAAGACATGCCCGATCGTCATTTCCGCTCGTCCATCGATCGCGATGGGCCCCTCGCTCAGGTGCCCGATCACGCCCGGCTCCGCATGGCGAACCGCGCTTCTCCGCCAAGGCAGGGGCATCACCTCGCCGAGCGCCGCGTCGGACTCAAAAGACGTAAAGGCACCTACTGTCCACGGATTGAGGCGGCTTCATAGATTTTGCTTTACCTTGTCCGCCAAGGCCGCTAGAATCGCGGCCCTCGCAGCCTAGTTCTGTTGCGAGATGTGCGCCCGTAGCTCAGCTGGATAGAGCACTTGGCTACGAACTAAGGGGTCGGGCGTTCGAATCGCTCCGGGCGCACCATTTAATTCAATTGTGCTGTCGAACCGGGTCACCGGATCGACAGAGGCAGGGTGAGTTTCCTTGCCGATCGTCCCGGAGAGATGGCCGAGTGGACGAAGGCGCGCCCCTGCTAAGGGCGTATAGGGTTTATCCCCTATCGAGGGTTCGAATCCCTCTCTCTCCGCCATTTCAAAAACGCGAAAGGCCTCCTTCGGGAGGCCTTTCGCGTTTTGCCTGTCGAACTCGGGATTCAAAACTTCGAAGGGCCACCGCCACCCACGGGGCCTGACGCCGCAGCCCCACCCTATCCCGCCGGCCCACAAAAAAGCCCCGTTTCCGGGGCTATTTTTTCAACCTGCAGCCTGCAGAGGCAGCGCCGCGTCCTGCCCTTCATTGCGCAGGCGCCGGACCAGTTCCTCGCGGTGGACGGCCACTTCGCGGGGCGCCTGCACGCCGATCCGCACCTGCCCGCCTTTGACCCCGAGCACCGTGACTTCCACGCCCTCGCCGATCATCAGCGTTTCACCGACCCGCCTCGTCAGAATCAGCATTCCGTTGCCCCCGTCCCGTAAACCGTAGCTCATGACCCACTGGTCATCCTGGCTGGCAGTTTCCGGGACTTTTTCCGGCGGCGGTATCCCCCGTACAGGGCGGGTCGGCTGTGGATAAGTCTTTATCCCGTCGGGTTTTGCCCGGTTCTGGTGCGCAAATCAGACTTTTGCCGCTTCCTCGAGGCCAAAGGCCTTGTGCAGCGTGCGCACGGCGAGCTCGAGATACATCTCTTCGACGACGACCGAGATCTTGATCTCCGACGTCGAGATCATGCGGATGTTGATGCCCGCAGCGGCCAGCGCCTTGAACATCTTCGAGGCCACGCCCGCGTGGCTGCGCATGCCGACGCCGACCAGCGAGACCTTGACGATGTCGGTCGCGCCCGCCACGCCGCGCGCGCCGAGTTCGCCGGCGATCCGCTTCATGATGTCGAGCGCGCGCTCGTAGTCGTTGCGATGCACGGTGAACGTGAAATCGGTGGCGCCATCGCCGCCGACGTTCTGCACGATCATGTCGACTTCGACATTCGCATCGCCCACCGGGCCGAGAATCGCCGCGGCAATGCCCGGGCGGTCCGGCACGCCGGTCATGGTGATCTGGGCCTCATCGCGGTTGAACGCGATGCCGGAGATGAGCGGGTCTTCCATCGGGTTGTCCTCAAGCGTGATCAGCGTGCCGGGGCCGTCGACGAAGGTCGACAGCACGCGCAGCGGTACCTTGTACTTGCCGGCAAATTCGACCGAGCGAATCTGCAGCACCTTGGAGCCGAGACTGGCCAGCTCCAGCATTTCCTCGAACGTGATCTTGTCCAGGCGGCGCGCCTTGGGCTCGACGCGCGGGTCGGTCGTGTAGACGCCGTCGACGTCGGTATAGATCTGGCATTCGTCGGCCTTCAGCGCGGCGGCGAGCGCAACGCCCGTCGTATCCGAGCCGCCGCGGCCCAGCGTCGTCACGCTGCCGGTCGGATCGATGCCCTGGAAGCCCGCAACCACCGGCACGATGCCGGCATTGCAGTCGGCGAGCAGGCGCTCGGAATCGATGTGCTGGATGCGCGCCTTCATGTGCGCGCTGTCGGTCTTCACCGGCACCTGCCAGCCCGTGTACGAGCGGCTCTTGACGCCGGCCTTGCCGAGCGCGAGCGCCAGCAGGCCGATCGTCACCTGCTCGCCGGTCGCTGCAATCTGGTCGAACTCGCGTTCGCTGCCGCGCGGATCGATCGACTTCGCCAGCTTGAGCAGGCGATCGGTCTCGCCGGACATCGCCGAGACGACCACGACCACCTGATGCCCCTGCTGCTGCCAGGACGCCACCTTGCGTGCGACATGCTCGATGCGCTCGACCGAGCCCATCGACGTGCCGCCGTACTTCTGAACAATCAGTGCCATCTCTATTTCGTCTGCCTGTGTCTGTACCCGGCGTAGCCCCGGTGAAACCCGAGGCTGGCGCCCACTACGAGCTGAAATCCCGGGTTGCGCCGGGCTACATCGCTGCTGTCTTGCTGCCTATTTGCTTTCAATCCAGCCGTAGACGCTGTCGAGCGCCGCGGCCAGGTTTTGCGGCTGCGTGCCGCCCGCCTGCGCCATGTCCGGTCGCCCGCCGCCCTTGCCGCCGACCTGCTGGGCGACAAAGTTGACGATATCGCCGGCCTTGTAGGTCTTGGTCAGATCGGCGGTGACACCGGCAATCAGGCTCACCTTGTCGCCAGCGCTGGTGCCCAGCACGATGACCGCCGAACCCAGCTTGTTCTTCAGCTGGTCGAGCAGGTCGCGCAGTGCGCCACCGTCGACGCCATCGAGTGCGGCCGACAACACCTTGACGCCCTTGACCTCGCGCGCCTGGCTCGCCAGATCGCCGCCCGCGCTCGCCGCCATCTTCGATTTCAGCGCTGCCAGCTCGCGTTCGAGCTGCTTGCTGCGGTCCTGCAGCTGCTCGATCTTGTTCGGCAGCTCTTCCGGGCCGGCGCGCAGCAGATCGGCGGCGCGCTTGAGCGTCGCCTCGGTATCGCGCAGGTACTGCAGCGCGTTCTCGCCGGTGATCGCCTCGACACGGCGCACGCCGGCGGCCACACCGCCTTCGGAAACGATCTTGAACAGACCGATATCGCCGGTGCGGTTGACGTGCGTGCCGCCGCACAGCTCGGTGGAATGCTCGCCCATCTTCAGCACGCGGACTTCGTCGCCGTACTTCTCGCCGAACAGCGCCATCGCGCCGGAAGCGATCGCGTCGTCGTAGGACATCAGCGCGAAATCGACGCTGACGTTGTCGAGGATCGCGATGTTGACGCGGCGCTCGATCTCGGCGATCTCGGCCGGCGTCACCGCCTGCGTGTGCGAGAAGTCGAAACGGGTGCGTTGCTCGTTGACCAGCGAGCCCTTCTGCGCCACATGGTCGCCGAGCACGTCGCGCAGCGCCTTGTGCATCAGATGGGTCGCCGAGTGATTGCGCATCGTCGCGCGGCGCACGCTCTCGCTGACCTTGGCGTCGACGCCATCGCCGACCTTCAGGACACCGGATTTGAGCTTGCCGTGATGGCCGAACACGCTGCCCTTGATCTTCTGCGTATCGGCGACTTCGAAGTTGCCAATCGTGCCGCGATCGCCAACCTGGCCGCCGGACTCGGCATAGAACGGCGTGCTGTCGAGCACGACGATGCCCTTGTCGCCCGCATTGAGCTGATCGACCGCAGCGCCGTCGCGATACAGCGCGAGCACCTTGGCCTTGCCCTGCAGGCCCTCGTAACCGATGAAGCAGGTCTCCGCGCCGTCGTAGCTGACGCCGGCGCCGCTCTTGAACGAGCTTGCCGCCCGGGCACGCTCACGCTGCGCGTTCATCTCGCGCTCGTAGCCGGCCTCGTCGAGTGTCAGGTTGCGCTCGCGTGCGATGTCGGCCGTCAGATCGAACGGGAACCCGTAGGTGTCGTACAGCTTGAACACGACCTCGCCCGGGATCTGCTTGTCGCTGATCTTCGCGATCGCTTCATCGAGCAGCTTCATGCCCTTGTCGAGCGTGATCGCAAAGCTCTCTTCTTCGCCGCGGATCGCTTTCTCGATCTGCGTGCGCTTGTCGACCAGCTGCGGATACGCCTCGCCCATCACCTCGATCAGCGGCGCAACCAGCTTGTAGAAGAACGCATCAACGATGCCGAGCTTGTAACCGTGGCGGATCGCACGACGCATGATGCGGCGCAGGACATAACCGCGGCCTTCGTTGGACGGCAACACGCCGTCGGCGATCAGGAACGAACTCGCGCGGATGTGATCGGCAATGACCTTCTGCGACGCGCTCTCGTAAGGCTTCTGCGCCGCCAGCTTCGCAACCGCCGTCACCAGATGCCTGAAGGTGTCGGTCTGGTAGTTGTCGTTGGAACCCTGCAGCAGCGCGCTGATGCGCTCCAGACCCATGCCGGTGTCGACCGACGGCGCCGGCAACGGCGTCATCGTGCCATCGGCACTGCGGTCGAACTGCATGAACACGACGTTCCAGATTTCGATCCAGCGGTCGCCGTCCTCTTCCGGCGATCCCGGCGGGCCGCCATAGATGCCTTTGCTGCCATCCGGATCGTGGTCGTAGAAAATTTCGGTGCAGGGGCCGCAGGGGCCGGTGTCGCCCATCGACCAGAAATTGTCCGACGCGTAACGCGCACCCTTGTTGTCGCCGATGCGGACGATGCGATCAAGCGGCACGCCGATCTGCTCATGCCAGATCGCAGCCGCTTCATCGTCTTCCTGATAGACCGTCACCAGCAGGCGCGCCGGGTCGATCCCCAGCCACTGCTTGGAGGTGATGAACTCCCAGGCAAAGCGGATCGCGTCCTGCTTGAAGTAATCGCCGAACGAGAAGTTGCCCAGCATCTCGAAGAAGGTGTGATGCCGCGCCGTGTAGCCGACGTTCTCGAGATCGTTGTGCTTGCCGCCCGCGCGCACGCACTTCTGGCTCGACACCGCGCGCTTGTACGGCCGCTTGTCCTGGCCGGTGAACACGTCCTTGAACTGGACCATGCCGGCGTTGGTGAACAGCAGCGTCGGATCATTGCCGGGCACCAGCGGGCTGGACGCCACCACGGTATGACCCTGGCTCCGGAAGTACTCCAGAAACTTGGAACGAACCTCGTTGCTATTCATGCGTTTGGACGCGGCTTGGAGGCCCCGGCCGGGGCGGTACAAAAGGGGCGCTATGTTAGCCAAGCACAAGCCTTGCCGCCATTCCGTCACAAATCCGCGCTGCCGTTCTCATACGGGCTGCGTAGAATCACCGGCATGAACCGTTCCGCCTTCGCGGCGCCGCTGCGCCGCCTGCCCGTCCTGCTTCCCCTCGCCCTGATCCTTGCGGGATGCGCCAGCGCGCCGCCGGCCGTCACCGTGGTCGAGCCCCCACCGGTCGCCGCCGTGGCCCCGCCGCCGCCGAAAGTCGGCCTGGTGCTGGGCGGCGGCGGTGCCCGCGGTTTCGCCCATATCGGCGTGCTGAAGATGCTCGACGTGCTCGGCATCAAGCCGGACCTGATCGTCGGCACCAGCGCCGGCAGCGTCGCCGGCGCCTTTTATGCCGCCGGCTACAACGGCTTCGACCTGCAGATGCTGGCCTACGAGCTCGACCGCGCGACCGTCACCGACTGGTCGCTGTTCAGCAAGGGCCTGCTGCGCGGCGACGCCCTGCAGAACTTCGTCAACCGCCAGCTCGGCAACCGCAACATCGACCAGCTGAAGATTCCCTTCGCCGCCGTCGCCGCGCGCCTCGACACCGGCCAGGGCGTGCTGTTCCAGCGCGGCAATATCGGCCAGGCCGTGCGCGCTTCGTCGGCGGTGCCTGGTGTGTTCCAGCCGGCCCTGATCAATGGCGCCGAGTATGTCGACGGCGGCCTCGTCAGCCCGGTGCCGATCCGCTACGCGAAACAGCTGGGCGCCGATTTCATCATCGCGGTCGACGTCTCGACGCCGCCCAGCACCACGGTCACCGAAACCAAGCTCGACGTCGTCATGCGCACGTTCGACATCATGGGTCAGGCGATCCGTGAAGCCGAGCTGCCGCAGGCCGATGTCGTGATCCGGCCGGACCTGTCGAAGATCGCGTCCAGCGATTTCGACAGCAAGCAGCTGGCGATCCTGCAAGGCGAGCGCGCCGCCGTGGCGATGGTTCCGGCCATCCGCGAGCGCCTGCTGGCATTGACCCAGGCCAGGGCCGCGGCGGCAGCGGCTAGTCCAGCGGTTCCAACGGTCCCTTCAGCGCAGATCGCACCTGCGCCGCGCTGAACCCGCGGCTGGCCAGGAAGCGATATTGCTTCTGCCAGTCCTCGGCGGATTGCGGCGGCTCCTTGAAACGGCGCTGCTGTAACCGCGCACAGCGCTCGGCCCAGTCGCATCCGGCTTGCGCCAACGCGGCAGCAATCCCGGCGCGATCCACGCCGACGGACTCCAGTTCGTGCTCGATACGCAGCGGCCCGTAGCCCTGCTCGATGCGGTTGCGCACCAGCATCTCGGCGTAGCGCTCATCCGACTGCCAGCCGGCGTCCGCCATTGCATCGACGACTTTACCGGCGGCTTCGGCATCGAGGCCGCGCCGGCTCAACTTGTACTGCAACTCGGCAGCCGCATGCTCGCGGCGCGACAGCAGGCGCAGGGCGGCCTCGCGGCCGCCCTGCGCATCGAGTGGCTTACTTTTCTTCGGTGGTGCCAAGCGCGGTCGACTTGCGATCCGGCAGCATGGCCGCACGCAACGCCAGTTCGATCTCAGCGGCCAGTTCCGGACGCTCCTTGAGATAGATGCGCGCGTTGTCCTTGCCCTGGCCGATCTTGTCGCCCTTGTAGGCATACCAGGCGCCCGATTTCTCGACCAGCTTGTGCTCGACACCGAGATCGATCAGCTCACCGAGCTTGGAAATGCCTTCGTTGTAGAGAATCTCGAAATGCGCTTCCTTGAACGGCGGCGCCATCTTGTTCTTGACGATCTTGACGCGGGTTTCGTTGCCGACGACCTCGTCGCCCTTCTTGATCGCGCCGGTGCGGCGGATGTCGAGGCGCACCGAGGCGTAGAACTTCAGCGCGTTGCCGCCCGTCGTCGTTTCCGGCGAGCCGTACATGACGCCGATCTTCATGCGGATCTGGTTGATGAAGACCACCATGCATTTCGAGCGCGAGATGTTGCCGGTCAGCTTGCGCAGCGCCTGCGACATCAGGCGTGCTTGCACGCCGACGCTGGAGTCGCCCATCTCGCCTTCGATTTCGGCCTTCGGCACCAGCGCCGCGACGGAGTCGATGACGACGATGTCAACGCTGTTGGAGCGCACCAGCATGTCGCAGATTTCCAGCGCCTGTTCACCGGTGTCCGGCTGCGAGATCACCAGATCCTCAACCTTGACGCCGAGCTTCTGCGCGTACTGCACGTCGAGCGCATGCTCGGCGTCGATGAAGGCAGCGACGCCGCCGGCCTTCTGGCATTCGGCGATCGCGTGCAGGGTCAGTGTCGTCTTACCCGAGGATTCCGGGCCGTAGATTTCGACCACACGGCCGCGCGGCAGGCCGCCGATGCCGAGGGCGGCATCCAGGGTCAGCGAGCCGGTGGAAATGGTTTCAACATCCCGCAGCTGCTCGCCCGGAGCCATCTTCATGATGGCGCCCTTGCCGAACTGCTTTTCGATCTGCGACAGCGCTGCTTCGAGCGCCTTCTTGCGATTCTCATCCACGATGGGGGTTTTCCTTATGTCAGTGCCGATGGGTTTGCCTACATCGGCAGTATCCAGCAGCACTGGCTCAATACCTGAGCCATTGACGGCGCTGTTGCGGCCACTGCGGCGCGGCGCGATTGTCCCTGTTTCCACTGATTCCGTCATGGCTCCCCTCCGTGTTCGTGTGATGTCTTAAGCCCAGACGGCGCGCATCGCCGTCAGCAGGGCTTCGTGGTGATAGAGCGTGATGCCCAGCGTCACCGCGTAGACCGCGGTCTGCACGAAGCGCGTCGACCAGTCGCTGGTCTCCACTTCGCGGGGGGCGTAGAGGTCGATGGCCATCACCGGACCGGAACGGCGGCGGGCGGGACGGCGGCTTGCGGCGAGGGTCTGGCTCATATACTGTTCACCTGACGACTGGTTGAATGATAGGTACTTGTCATTTGAACAGTACTCCTCTCTTTTTCCGGATGCAAGCCCCATGGCCGATCTGACCGCCCGCCAGCGTGAAATCCTCGAGTTCATCCAGCTGCGCATCCGCGACGACGGCTATCCGCCGTCCCAGCGCGATATCGCGGATCAATTCGGCTTCTCGCAGAACGCCGCGCGCGATCACCTGATGGCGCTGGTCAAGAAGAACGAGATCGAGATCGCCCCCAATGGTGCGCGGACCATCCGCCTGTTGAAGACGGTCGAAGCCGCGAACGAAGGCCTGCCCCTGCTCGGCCGCATCGCCGCCGGCTCGCCGATCACCGCGCCGGAGAACGCCGAGCACTGGCTCAACATCGACCCGGGCCTGTTCCAGCCCAGCGCCGACTTCCTGCACCGCGTCGACGGCGATTCGATGATCGACGCCGGCATCCAGCCGGGCGATCTGGTCGGCATCCATCGGCAGAGCGAAGCCAGCAACGGCCAGATCATCGCCGCCTGCCTGCTCGACCGTCGCACCGGTTACGAGTCGATCACGCTCAAGCGCTACTTCCGCAAAGGCAACGAAGTCAGCCTCAAGGCCGAGAACAGCCGCTATGAACCGATCGTCATCGATCTGGCGCAGGCCGATGAAGATCAGGAAGGTCCGGGGTTTCGGATTGCGGGTGTGATGGGCGGACTGCTGCGCAGCGGGTCACCGCGCTAGGTCCCGTAGCCCGGGTGGAACCCGGGGGAGATGCGCAAAATGACAGCGAGTCCCGGGTTTCACCCGGGCTACGGGGTTCAGAAATTCAGCGGCATCTGGCCGCCGGCCGGCTCCGCCAGTTCCGGCGCGCGCAGCGTCCAATGCTCCAGCTGGTCGTATTGCAGTGTCGGCAGATCGATACGACTGCGCGCCAGGGTGAAGCTCTCGACATCCCAGCTGATCGGCGTCACCGGCGTTTGCGGCAGCGGCGTGCCGGCGTCGCGTTGCAGGGTCAGGTGCGGCACGAAGCGCGCACGGTCCGGCGTGATGCCGGCGCGGTGGACGGCATCGCGCAGCTGGATGTGCAGCGCCGTCAGCTCGGCGGGGCTGTTGCGGCAACCGAGCCACCAATGCACGCGGCTTTCACGGAAGCAGCTGGCGTAGTCCAGCGTCAGACGGAACGGGGTGACGCGGACCTGGCCGAGCAGCGCGCGCAGGCGTGTCTCGGCCTCGGCATTGACGGCATCGCCGAGAAAACTCAGCGTCAGATGAAACTGGTCGGGCGGAATCGCCCGCCCTGTCGGCTGCATCCGCATGCGCAGGCCGCGCGCGGCATCGTTGCAGGCATCGCGCACGGCGGTGCCGGGCCATAGCGCGACGAACAGCCGGTTCAGCTCAAGCGCCATGCCGCAGTCGGTCGAGCAGGATATCCAGCGCGGCGCGCACGGTCTGCGCGCGAACCGACTCGCGATCGCCGTCGAAGCGGAACAGCCGCGCACTGGCGGCGCCGTCGCGCCGCGCGCTGGCAATCCACACGGTGCCGACCGGCTTGTCCTTGGTGCCGCCGCCGGGGCCGGCGACGCCGGTCACGGCGATCGACCATTCGACCGGCGCCGCGCCGAACACGCCGGTCGCCATCGCAACCGCCGTCGCTTCGCTGACCGCGCCATGCTGCTCCAGCAGCGCCGTCGGCACGCCGAGCGCGGCCGATTTGGCGCGATTGGAATAGGTGATGTAGCCGGATTCGAACCAGCCCGAGGAACCGGCCAGATCGGTCAGGCTCTTGGCGATGTAGCCGCCGGTGCAGGACTCGGCGACGGCCAGCCATTCGCGCCGCGCCAGCAAGGCGTCGGCGATCTCAGTAACGCGCTGGTTGATCACGGCTTGAAAATCTCCTCTGCCATGCGATCGGCAATTTCGCCGGTGGGCCGCTTCTCTTCGCCCGCGCGCTCGAAGATGCGCGTCAGCGTCGTGCCGATTCTTTGCAGATGCGCCTCGACGACCGCCCAGTCGTAATCCAGGCCTTCGTAGTGGATGTCGATGATGCCGCCGGCGTTGATGCAGTAGTCCGGCGCATAGAGGATATCCCGCTGCATCAGCGCGCGTCCGTGCTCGGGCCGTGCGAGCTGGTTGTTCGCCGCGCCGGCGACGATGACCGCCTTGATCTGATCGATGCTGCTGTCGTTGAGGATGGCGCCCAGCGCGCAGGGCGCGAAGACATCGACATCGAGCGCGGCGATCTCATGCATGGCGACGGCGGTGGCACCCAGCTCGCGCACACAGCGCTCGACCGCGGGCGCGTGAATGTCGGTGACCCACAGCCGCGCGCCGGCTTCGCGCAGCAGCTGGCACAGGCGGAAGCCGACGTTGCCGACGCCCTGCACCGCGACGCGTACGCCGCGCAGGTCGTCGCGCTGCAGGCGATGGCGCACGGCGGCCTTGATGCCGATGAACACGCCAAAGGCGGTTGCCGGGGAAGGGTCGCCGGTGCGCCCGGCGGCCACCGACGCTTCGTCGGCCAGGCCGCCGACGTGGCGCGTGAACTCGGCAACGTAGCGCATGTCGGCAACGCTGGTGCCGGAGTCCTCGGCGATGACATAGGCGCCATTGAGGCGCTCCACGGCGCGGCCGACGGCACGCATCAGATCGGGCGTCTTGTCCTTGCGCGGGTCGCCGATGATCACGCTCTTGCCGCCGCCCTGCGGCAGCCCCGCCAGCGCCGCCTTGTAGGTCATCCCGCGCGACAGGCGCAGCACGTCGGTCAGCGCCTCGGCCTCGCTGGCATACGGCCACATGCGGCAACCGCCGAGCGCCTTACCGAGTCGGGTGTTATGCACGGCGATGATCGCGCGCAGACCCGTTGCGGCGTCATGGCAATGGGCGACGGTTTCGTGGCCGTCGAACTCCGGGTGGCTGAACAGCGTCATCTGTGCAGGTCCGTCTGGCGAATGAGTCGACCTTAATAGTCGACCCCGGGGCAAACGTCCAGCAGCCGCGGACAAAGACCGCCGGGCGCCGGATCGCTAGAATGGTGACCCAAACTCAACAACCGACCAGGCCGCGTCAATGTCCAGCTCCGATTCGATCGTCATCACTTCCATCGCCCGCACCCCGATGGGTGGCATGCAAGGCGTGCTGTCCGCGTTCGGCGCACCGCAGCTCGGCGCGATCGCGATCAAGGCCGCGGTCGAGCGCAGCAAGCTCGCGCCGGCCGACGTGCAGGAAGTGATCATGGGCTGCGTGCTGCCGGCCGGCCTCGGCCAGGCGCCGGCGCGCCAGGCGGTGCGCGGCGCCGGTCTGCCGGACGCGGCCGGCGCGACGACGATCAATAAGGTCTGCGGCTCGGGCCTGAAGGCGGTGATGCTCGCGCACGACCTGATCAAGGCCGGCAGCGCGGACGTGGTCGTCGCCGGCGGCATGGAGAGCATGACCAATGCACCACATATGCTGACCAAGGCGCGCGGCGGTTATCGCTTCGGCCACGGCGAGCTGCTCGACCACATGGCACTCGATGGCCTCGAGGACGCCTACGAGAAGCGCACGCCGATGGGTACGTTCGCGGAACGCTGCGTCGACAAATACAGCTTCACCCGCGAGGCGCAGGACGCCTTCGCGATCGAATCGCTGCGGCGCGCCAAGCAGGCTGGCGAAGACGGCAGCTTCGACTTCGAGATCGTTCCGGTGGAAGTGGCCGGCAAGGCCGGCACCGAATCGATCGCCCGCGACGAGCAGCCGGGCAAGGCGCGGCCGGACAAGATCCCGGGCCTCAAGCCGGCGTTCAAGAAGGACGGCACGATTACCGCGGCCAACGCCAGCTCGATCTCCGACGGCGCCGCCGCGATGGTCGTGATGAAGGGTTCCGAAGCCGACAAGCGCGGCATCAAACCGCTGGCGAAGATCGTCGCGCATTCGACGCACTCGCAGCTGCCGGCGGAGTTCACGACCGCGCCGGTGCAGGCGATCAGCAAGCTGATGGCCAAGGCCGGCTGGAACGTCGGCGACGTCGACCTGTGGGAAATCAACGAAGCCTTCGCCGTCGTCACGATGGCGGCGATGAAGGAACACAATCTGCCGCACGACAAGGTCAACATCCACGGCGGCGCCTGCGCGCTCGGCCATCCGATCGGCGCTTCCGGCGCGCGCATCCTGGCAACGCTGATCGGCGCACTGAAGAAGACCGGCGGACGCAAGGGCGTCGCGACGCTGTGCATCGGCGGCGGCGAAGCGGTTGCGCTCGCGGTCGAGATGCTCTGATGCGCGCTCTGGCGTGGAGTGCGATGACCGCACTGAGCCTCGCGCTCGCCGCCTGCGGCAGCGATGGTGACGGCAATAGCGCCTCCATGCCGGATCCGGCCACGCTGTGCGTCAGCGACAGCTGCGGCAGCAAGACCGTGCTGCTGACGATTCCGGATGCCGAAAACCTGATCTTCACCGACAGCGGCCGTCTGTTCGTCACCGGCGGCACCGATGCCTACGAGATCGGCAAGGATGACGCCGGCACATACATCGCGACGGATATCTTCGAGGGCACGACCAACTTCACCGGGCTGGCGATCATCGGCGATGTGCTCTACGCGAATGCCTTCGACGGCCAGCTCTACGCGGCCCGATTGACGGCGCATCCGCAGCTGCAGGCCATCCACGACTACGGCATGGCGGCGCCGAACGGCCTGACCGCCGGACCGGACGGCGAGCTGTACGCCACCAACGGCCCGCTCGCGACCAACGCCCTGCCCGATCCGAAGATCGTCCGCATCGATCTCGATCCCAGTGACCCGTTCAAGGTAACGAACCAGACGACTTGGTTCACAACGGGATTGCTCGGCCCCAACGGCCTGCAGCTCCGTGGCCGCACGCTGTATGTCAGCAATACCGGCCTTGGCGGCCTGGCTGAAATCCGCACGATCGAGATTGCTGCCGACGGCACGCCGGGCGCTTCGGCGCAGCTGCTGAGCTTCATCGGTTTGCCGGACGATTTCAGTCTGGTCGACGATCACCTGCTGGTCGCCAACTTCCTGACCGGCGCGGTCATGCTCTACGACGGCAATGGTGAGCAGCTGCAAAGCACTGCGCCGCTGGGCTTCAGCTTCCCGTCGATGCTGCGCACCGGCCGGCCGCCGCTGTTCGCCAATACCGACATCGTTGTCACCGAGAAGGGCATCCTCGGCGACAACGTTTCGCCGATCGGCAATGTGCTGTCGGTATTCCGCGCGACGCCTTGAGGTTTACTCCGGCGTCGCCGGTTCGGCGTTGTCCCAACCGCCGCCGAGCGCGCGGTACAGATCGACCGTCGCCAGCTTCATCGCAAGCAGGGCTTGCGCCTGTGCCTGCTCGGCGGCGAACAGATCGCGGTCGGCATTGATGACATCGAAGTACGAGGAATAGCCCGCCTTGTAGCGCGCCTGGGCAATGCCTTCCGCACGCCGCAGCGCCCCGACCTGCGCCTGCTGGGCCTTCAGCACTTCCGCATTCGCCGAGCCGGCGATCAAGGCGTCGGCGACTTCGCGGAACGCGTTGCGTACGGTCTTCTCATACTGCAGCAGGGCCTCGCGCTTGCGCGCCTGGCTCAGATCGACCTGATACAGATTGCGCTCGGCATTGAGCAGCGGCTGCAGCAGGCCGACACCGACCGACCAGGTCTCGGCCGGCGCGGTCAGCAATTCGGAAACATCGGTGCTCAGCGAACCGAAAGCACCGGTCAGCGACAGGCTCGGGAACAGCGCCGCCTTCGCCGCGCCGATCCGCGCATTGGCGGCAATCAGCGCCTGCTCGGCCTGCAGGATATCGGGGCGCCGTTCGAGCAGCTTCGACGGCATGCCGGCGCCCGCCGTCACCGGCGCCGCGCACTGTCCCTGCTCGATCGCCTGCACCGGTTGCGCGAGCAGCACGCTCAGCGCGTTCTCGGTCTGCTGCCGCTGACGCAGGAGATCGTGAACGCTGACCTGCGCGGCGGCGAGCTGCGCCTCGGCGCTGGCGACATCCAGTCCGCTGATCACGCCGCGCTGCGACTGCGCCTGGGTCAGCTTCAGGAAAGCCTCGCGGGTCTCGACGCTGCGCGTCGCCGCGCGGCTGCGCTCATCGAGCGCACAGAGGCTGTAGTAAGCGCCGGCAACGTTCGCGATCAGGCTGACGCGCACCGCGCGCTGACCCTGGACGCTGCCGAGATACTCGGCACGCGCCGCTTCGCTGAGCCGCCGCAGACGCCCCCAGAAATCCAGCTCCCAGGACAATCCGACGTCCAGGCTGCCGCGCTCGCCGAGGCGGTCCTGTCCCGGCGTGATCGCGTACTCGGACGACTGCGCGCGAGTCACCGCGCCTTCGCCGTTGATCTGCGGCAGCTGCGCCAGGCGTTGACTGCCGAGCGCCGCACCGGCCTGATCGACGCGACTCGCGGCGATCTGCAGATCGAGATTGGCGGCCAGCGCTGCTTCGATCAGGCGCTGCAATGCAGGCTCGGCGTAGACCGCACGCCAGTCCGCATCACCCAGTGCGGCGGCCTCCGCCGTCACCTGTCCGCGATACAGCTCTGGCACATCCTGCGCCGGCCGTGCGTAGTCCGGGCCGAGTGCGCAGGCCGACAAGGACAGCGCCGCAAGGCCGACCGCGATCCGACTCTGTAGCGCGCTCATCGTGCAAGCTCCGTCGCCTGTGCCGGGCGCCCGTTTCGTCTGTTGTTCCAGCGCTCCGCCGCGCCGGCGATCATCACGTAGAAAGCCGGCACAAGGAAGATGCCGATCACCGTCGCCGCGAACATGCCCCAGACGACGACCGTGCCCAGCACCTGACGCGCCGCCGCGCCGGCACCGGTAGCGATCATCATCGGCACCGCGCCGAGGATGAAGGCAAAAGATGTCATCAGAATCGGCCGCAGACGCAGGCGCGCGCCCTCGACCGCTGCGTCGATCAGCGAGCGGCCGCGCTCGTGTTCGATCTTGGCGAACTCGACAATCAGGATCGCGTTCTTCGCGGCGAGGCCGATCAGCATGACCAGACCGATCTGCGCGTAGACGTCGTTGTTCATGTGACGCGCGGTCAATGCAACGAAGGCGCCGAAGATCGCGAACGGAATCGCCAGGATCACCGCGAACGGCACCGCCCAGCTTTCATACATGGCGGCAAGCAGCAGGAATACGAACAGCATCGCCGCCGCGAAGATGTACGGCGCCTGGCCGGACGACTTCTTCTCCTGATAGGTCTGGCCGGACCATTCGTAGGCCATGCCCGGCGGCAGGTCGGCGCCGATGCGCTCCATCGCCGCCGCCGCTTCGCCGCTGCTGAATCCGGGCGCCGGCGAACCCAATATGGTGATCGCGCGGAACACGTTGAAGCGCTCGATGTAATCCGAGGTGGCCTTGGTGTGGATTGCCACCAGTGTCGACAGCGGCACCATCTCGCCGCCCGCGGAGCGCACGTAGAGCTGGTTGACCGCATCCGGCGTTGCGCGCGCCGTGCCTTCGGCCTGCGCAGTCACCCGGAAGGTGCGACCGAACAGATTGAAGTCGTTGATGTAGCTACCGCCGAAAAAGGTCTGCAGCGCACCGAAGATATCCGACAGCGGAATCCCCAGCGTCTTCGCGCGTTCGCGATCGATGACGTATTCGATCTGCGGCGTGTCCGGATTGATCTGGCTGAACACGCGCGTCAGTTCGGGTTGCTTCTGCGCGCGCGCAACGACGTCACGCATCGTTTCGACCAGGGCCTGCTGGTCGGCGCCGCCGCGCGCCTCGAGAACGAACTCGAAACCGCCCGCCGAACCGATGCCGGGAATCGACGCCGGATTGATCATCACGAACTGCGCCTGCTGCAGCTTCGCCGCCTCGGCCGTGAGCGTCTTGATGATGTCCTGCGCACTGTGCTCACGCTCGTTCCAGGGCTTGAGAACGATGAACACCGTCGCGGTCGACGGCGAGGCGACGCCGCTGAGCAGCGACATGCCGCTGATACCGATCGTGCTCTCGATCTCCGGCATCTGCGCGGTGATCTTGCGGAACTGATCGAGCAGCGCATCGGTGCGCTGCAACGACGCGCCCGACGGCAGCGCAACCGAAGCGAGCAGGTAGCCCTGATCCTCGTCGGGCACGAAGCCGCCCGGACGCTGCGACACCAGCCAGGTTGTCGCCAGTGCCACGGCAATGAACACCGTCACACCGATCATCGTGCGATGGATGCCATGCCGCACCGAGGCCGTGTAGCGCTCGGTGAATCGCTTGAACAACCGGTTGAAGGCGCCGAAGAACTTGCCGAGCGGACCACCCCAGTGCGACTCGGCCGTCGGCCGCAGCAGGATCGCGCACAGCGCCGGCGTGAAGGTCAGCGCGATGAACGCCGAGATCAGCACCGACACCGACAAGGTGATCGCGAACTGGCGGTACAGCTCGCCGGTCAGGCCAGGCAGAAACGCCACCGGCACGAAGACCGAGGTCAGCACCAGCGCGATCGCGATGACCGGACCGGAAACGTCCTTCATTGCCGCGATCGTCGCTTCGCGCGGCGACAGGCCATGGCTGTCCATCTTCTCGGTCACCGCCTCGACGACGACGATCGCGTCGTCGACGACCAGACCGATCGCCAGCACGAGCGCGAACAAGGTCAGCGTGTTGATCGAGAAGCCGAACGCGATGAAGGCGCTGAACGCACCGACCAGTGCGATCGGCACTGTCAGCATCGGAATCACCGTGGCGCGCCAGCTCTCCAGGAACAGGAACACGACCAGCAGCACCAGCACCGCCGCCTCGAACAGGGTCTTGATCACCTCGTTCAGCGACTCGGACACGAAGAAGGTCGTGTCGAACGGCACCGAATAGGTGATGCCCTCGGGAAAGCTCTTCGACAGCTCCTCCATCGTCTTGCGCACGCCGGCCGCCACTTCGAGCGCATTGGCGTCGGCCGACTGGAAGATGCCGATGTTGGCGACCGGCTCGCCGTTCAGGCGGCTGGTGCGCGTGTAGTCGGTTGCGGCCAGTTCCACGCGAGCGATGTCGGCCAGCCGGACCAGCGCGCCGTCGGGGCCGACGCGCACGACGACGGCCTCATATTCCTCGGGACTGGTGAGGCGGCCGCGCACGCTGACTGCATATTGCTTCTGCTGTCCAGGCGGGGCTGGCTCCGCACCGATGGTGCCGGCCGGCGCAACGACGTTCTGCTCCTGAAGCACGCGCGAGATATCCTGCGTCGTGACCCCGAGGCGCGCCATCTTCTCCGGATCGAGCCAGATGCGCATGCCGTAGTCTCGGGCACCGAATACGGTGACCTGACCGACACCCGGAATACGCGCCAGCGCGTCGTAGATGTTGAGGCTCGAATAGTTCGACAGGAACAGGTAGTCGTACTTGGGATCGGTCGCACGCAGCGACACGAACAGCAGCGGCGACGGCTGGCGCTTGATGACCGTCACGCCCTGGCGGGCAACCTCTTCCGGCAGGCTGCGCTGCGCGATCGCGACGCGGTTCTGCACTTCGACGGCGGCGAGATCCTGATTGGTGCCGACCTCGAAGGTGACCGTCAGCGTGTACGAGCCGTCGTTGCCGCTCTTGCTGCTCATGTAGAGCATGTTCGGCGCACCGTTGACCTGCTGCTCGATCGGCGCGGCGACGGACTGCTCGACAGTCGTCGCGTCGGCGCCCGGGAAGCGCGCGGAGACGACGATCGACGGCGGTGTGATCTGCGGATAACGCGCAATCGGCAACTGAGTCATCGCGATCGCGCCGGCCAGCGTGATCAGGATCGCGAGGACCGACGCGAAGATCGGCCGGGCAATGAAGAAATTGCTCACGGCGCGTGCGCTCCGGCCGCGGCCGGCGTGTTCGTCGGTTGGGGCTCGGCCTTGCCCTGCACCTGCACCGGCATGCCGGGCTTGAGGCGCTGGAAGCCATCGACGATCACGTCGGCGCCGGGCTGCAGGCCCTCTTCAACCAGCCAGTCCGAACCGATGCGCGCGCCCATGCGCAGGTCGCGGCTCTGCGCATGCTGCTCGGCGTCGACGATCCATACCGAAGTCTTGCCCTGCAGTTCCTGCACGGCGCGCTGCGGCACCAGCAGCGCCTGATCGAGCTTGTCGACGGCGACAACCACGCGTGCGAACTGGCCGGAGCGCAGCTCACCTTCGGGGTTCTCGACTTCCAGGCGCAGCGGCAGCGTGCCGGTCAGCTTGTCGACCGCGGCATCAATGAAGTTCAGGCGCGCCGGCTGCTTGTAGGTCGAACCGTCGGCAAGCAGGATCTTGAACGTGTCGTTGTTCTCGTAGTGACCCGCCGGCTGCACGCCGAATCGATCCTGGATTTCCAGCATGCGGCGCTCGCTGATGCTGAAGTTCACATACATCTGCGCCGTGTCGTAGATCGTCGTCAGCAGGGATTGATAAGCCGTCACCAGCGCACCGACGCGGAACTGCGCACGCCCGACGCGGCCGTCGATCGGCGCCGTCACCGTCGTGTAGTCGAGATTGAGCTGCGCCGACTTCACCGTCGCCGCCGCCGCCTCGACCGCCGCCCGGCTGGCGCTGACGCGCGCACTGACCGCGTCCAGCTCCTGCTGACTCACCGCGTTGAGTTCGGACAGCGGCTGCACGCGCGCCAGATCGCGCTCGGCCTGCTGCTGCGCCGATTCGGCCTGGGCGAGCGCGGCGCGCGCCTGCTCCAGCGCCACGACATAAGGCTGGCGATCGATGACGAAGAGCACCTGGCCGCGCTTGACGTCCTGACCCTCGACCGCAACCTGCTTCTCCAGCAGACCGCCGACCCGCGCACGGATCTCGACGATGTTGGAGGCATCGACCTGGGCGACGTATTCAGCCGTCACCGTTGCCTCGCGCGGGAGGATTTTCTGGGTCGTCACCGCGGTCGGGGCCGGCGGCGGCGGCTCTGCCTTGCCGCAGGCGCTGAGCAGTGTTGCCGCTGCCAGCATTAAAGGAGCGGAGATTTTGACTGTATGTGCAGAGAAGCGGGACATGCGAAGGCGCTCCAGAAGCGGGCGTTGCAAGCAGGGGGGCCACAATGTTAGCTTGCTAACTATTAGCGTGCAAGATATATTCGTGTTCATGACAGCTGTCTGCCCCGAACAAAGCTTTGGCCACCTGGTCCGCGACGTCTCGAACCTGTGGCGCGAAGTGATCGATCGTCGCCTTGAGCCGCTCGGCCTGTCGGCGGCGCGTTGGCAGCCGCTGGTGCTGCTCTACCGCGCGAACGAGCCGATGACGCAGACCGTCCTCGCCGCCGCCCTGAATATCGAAGCGCCGACTCTGGTGCGCCTGCTCGATCGCCTGAGCAAGGATGGCTGGGTGGAACGCAAGCACTGCCCTGATGATCGCCGTGCCTATCACATCGTGCTGACCGACAAGGCGCACAGCACCTGCGCCGAGATCGAGGACGTGCTGGCTCAGACCCGCCGCGAAATCCTCAGCGTGCTGAACAAATCGGAAGTCAGCGCGTGCGTGGATATCCTGGAGCGGGTGCGTCAGCAGACGCTCCAGCTGCGGCACGATGGCAGGCCGCCCGCCGAGAACCCGCTCAGCGCCGTGCTCAGCCGGCCGCGGCCACGCACACGCTGAACGGCGCGCAGACCTGCGCGCGTCGACAATCTTTGACAGGATGGGCTCGAGACCGAGGCCCGCATGCATTTCTTCGCCCTTTCCCGCCTGCCCTGGTTGCTGGTGGCGCTGCCCATCGCGGCAGTGCATCTGAGCTATGCGATTTCCGCCAGCAACAGCGATGTCCCCTGGTGCATTCCGTACATCGACGGCTGCACTTCGATCAGCCGCGCTGCGCGTTATGGCGACGCCAACCTCCTTTTCAAAACGCTGATGCTGCCCTATGCGGCGCTGCTGGCCGTGTTCTGGCATCAACTCTCCGGCTGGTTGCGCGAGCTGCGACCGGATGCCGGCAAACGCACCCGCAGCGTGCGCCTGCTGGGCGTTACCGCGGCGCTTTTTCTCGTTCTCTATACGGTCTTTCTCGGTATCGATGGCGAGTTCTACCAGTGGATGCGGCGTTACGGCATTACGGTTTTCTTCGGCTTTTCGGTACTCGCGCAGATGCTCACGCTGGCGCTGTTGAATCCCTTGCTGGGCAAGCACCGGGCTCTGCGATACAGCATGTTTCTCTTTTGTGGCCTGTTGCTGATACTCGGACTTCTAAGCCTGCCTCTGCAACATTTCTCGGACAACGCGAAAGCGGCGATGAACGCGCTGGAATGGACTTACTCTGCGCTGATGACCTTGTTTTACGCATTAATCGGGCATGTATTTCGAGTCAATAGATTAAAGTTACTGACCCCTTCCTGACAGAAATATTCCCAGAATTTCACCCTTTTGATGTGAATTGAAGGTAAGTTTCTGTACAAAAGGTTAGTACAGAAAAACCACAGCAGCACAAAAGGAAGGGAAAACATGGACGTTCAGGAAAAGGTAATCCAGGAAAAAACCGCCCTCAGCCGCAAAAGAGCCACCCCGCGCATGACCCGCTCGGGGCGCAAGTTCGGGACTCGCAGTGTCCCGCGCGAGACGCGCATGGAGGAGATGCTGCAGGTTGCATCGCGCATGTTTGCCGCGCGCGGATACCACGGCACGTCGATGGACGACATCGCCGCCCAGGCGGACATCAGCAAGCCGCTGCTGTACCGCTACTTCGGCTCCAAGGATGGTCTCTACATCGCGCTGATCGAACGCGCGGGCGAGCATCTGCTGGCCGGCATGAGCCACGTTTCCACCGAAGGGGAGCCGATGCAACGTGTCGAGCGCAGCGTCAATGCGATCCTCGCTTTCATCGATCGCCATCGGGACTCCTGGCGCGTGCTGTTCAACGAGGGGCTGATGGCGTCGACGCCGGTCGCGGAGCATGTGATGCGGCTGCGCAACCGCATGATCAGCGGGTCGAACCAGACCTTCGCGCAGATCGTGGGCGATTCGAGCGAGGCCGGCTGCCGCCAGGTCGAGCCGCTGACCTACGCGCTGTACGGCGCCGGTGAGTCGATCGCGCGTTGGTGGCTGTCTCATCCGGAAACCCCCGTGGAGACCCTGCGCCAGCTGATGTTGGGCATGCTGATACCGGCGCTGACCACAATGCGCGACAATCACGCCAATCCTGAGATCTTCGAGAGCACTACAGGACCAACGGTGGCTGAACCGCTTCTGTTCGCGGCGGGCTAGAGCCAGTGGTACCGCCGCCCGCGGTCGCAGGGCGCACCGATGGGGCTTGGGGGGAGGTCACAGCACATGAGGTTTGCGGAGACGTGGAGTGACGACCCAACTGGAGGTGCAGCGGCTGGCACCGGGCGAAATGCTGTTCTGCGAGGGCGACGCCGGTGATCAGGCTTACCTGATCGAATCCGGCGTCGTCGAAGTCTACGTAGACCGGCCGAACGCCACGCATGTCATCGGGCACCTCGGCGCCAACGATCTGGTTGGCGAAATGGCATTGATCAGCCTCGGCCCGCGCAGCGCCAGCGTCCGCGCGGTCGAGCCGACGGTATTGCGCGTCGTCACCCAGGAATCGCTGCAGGAACAGCTCGACGAAACGCCGCCAATGGTGCGTCACCTGCTGCGAGTCATCCTCCGCCGCAGCCGGAACGTTCTCGCCAGTCTCAGCAGTGCGGAGGTCGGCACGGTACTCGGCAGCGCACTGGGCGCCCTGGACTCCAGTGCCAGCGAAACCTCGGATCATCAGATCACCGTCAACCGGCTGCGCATCCGCCAAGCCGTGCGGGAGGCGATGCAGAACAACGAGCTGGAGCTGTTCTATCAGCCGATCGTCAGCCTCCGAGATCCGTCGCAGCCGGTCGGCTTCGAGGCGCTGGTGCGCTGGCGCCGCGAAGGCGCGCTGGTGCCTCCCGGCGAGTTCATCTGGGTCATCGAGGATTCGAATCTCATCGTCGAGTTCGGCCGCTGGACGATCCGCCAGGCGACGGCGGCCTTGCGGCAGATGCAGGACACAGTGCGGCAGCTCGGCACAGACCTCGAACTGCCGTTCGTTTCGGTCAATCTCTCGGTTCGCCAGTTCAGCGACCCGGAGCTGATCTCGACGATCGGCACCGCACTGTCGGAACACGATCTGCAACCCTCGAAGCTGCATCTGGAAATCACCGAAACTGCGGTGCTCAACAATCTCGAGGCCGCGCTCGCGCTGCTCAATCGCTGCCGCGATCTGGGCTGCAAGCTGATCGTCGACGATTTCGGCACCGGCTACAGCTCGCTGTCCTATCTGCATCGCTTGCCGGTCGATGCCTTCAAGCTCGATCGTTCCTTCATCGCCGACTCGGCAACCAGCGCGCGCGGCCTGTCGATCGTCAAGGCGGTTGCGCGGCTTGCCGAGGATCTCGGCATGTACGTCGTCGCTGAGGGCATCGAGACCGAGGAGCAGGCCGAACTGTGCAAGGGTGTCGGCCTGACCTATGCGCAGGGCTATCTGTTCGGTCACGCGACCCCGCTCGATCAGGCGCTGAAGCGCCTGCGCTCGCCCTAGGGCCTGTTGACGCTATGGCGCTCGCTGCGATGCCACGAGATTTGCGGCCAGGCAAGGCCCGGCCGACGAAGTTTGGTCATTCCAAATGAGGAGGCCGGAACGCCGCATGGCCGCAAATCCCGTGGCACCCCGAAGGGGCGGGACCGTTTTGGCGCATCGCCGCGTCATTCGTCGCTCATGTACGTCAAGTACACCGCGCTCCTCATTCCTTGCGCTGCGCCAAAACGGTCTCCGTCGCAGCGATCGCCATAGCGTCAACAGGCCCTAGACGCTGCATCGGCGCCGCCATCCTGCCGACATTGTCGCCGGGGCCAATGGCCGCGCCCTGGGAGTGCCGTAGCCTCGCGCATCCGTCTCCCTGCAGCGATCGGCATGCTCGAATTCTTTCGCGTTCTCTATGTGCTCGCCACCTGGCGTCGGCGCGGCAAGACCGGCCTGTTCGAGACCACGCGCATCCATCTGCGCGTGCTGCCAGGCGAGATCGACTTCAACCTGCACATGAACAACGGCCGCTATTTCTCGGCGGCGGACATCGGCCGCCTCGACTGGGGCATGCGCAGCAACCTGTGGCGCAAGGCGCTGAGCCACGGCTGGCGCTCGGTAGCCGGCGGATCGAGCGCCCGCTTTGCGCGTTCACTGCAGCCGTTCCGTCGCTACGCGCTCGATACGCGTCTGCTCGGCTGGAACGAGAAATGGTTTTTCTGCGAACACCGCTTCATCCGCAAGGAGCAGGTCTACGCGACGGTGCTGGTGCGTTACGTTTTCCTCAGCAAGCGCGGCAGCGTGCCGCCGCAGAAAGTCCTGCAGATGACCGGCCACGACGGCGTCTCTCCCGCCCTGCCCGACTACATGCAGCGCTGGCACGAGTCGCAGGAGGCCCTGGCCGCGGCGCTGCGCGCAGAACGCGCCGTTACGTCTAGACCGAGCGCGGCGTAAACACCGGCGCGCGTTTCTCGCCGTTGGCCTTGATCGCTTCACGATGATTGCTGCCGAACAGCAACTTGAACTGCAGCGCGCTTTCGATGCGGAATGCCTTGCGCTCCGAGGCCATCCAGCTGGTGTGGAACAGCTTCTTGGTCAGCACCACCGCATCCGGCGAACGGCCTGCGATCTCGCGCGCGAGCGCCTGCGCCGTCGCCAGCGGATCGTCGCTGACTTCGGTCACCAGCCCCAGCTCGGCGGCGCGCGTTCCACTGAATCGTTCGCCGGTCATCGTCAGCCGCATCGCCTGATCCATCGGCAGCAGCTCGCGAAGGCTGACGCTGCCGCTCATGTCGGGGATCAGTCCCCATTTGGCTTCCATGATCGACAGGTCCGCGTCCGGCGCCGCGATGCGCATGTCGGCCGCCAGCGCGATCTGCAAACCACCGCCGTAGCAGACACCCTGCACGACCGCGATGACCGGCACCGGCAACTCGCGCCAGCACCAGCCGGCACGCTGATAGAGATTGGTCTTGGCGAAGCCCCACTTGATGAAGCTGCGCATCATCCGGCCACGACTCTTGCCCCAGGACTTGAAGTCGAGGCCGGCGCAGAAGCCGCGACCCTCGCCGCGCAGGATCACGACCCGCACCGAGCGGTCCTTCCTGATCTGCTTCGCGGCTTCGACCAGACCGACAAACATCTCGTAGTCGAGGCCGTTGAGCTTGTCCGGCCGATTCATCGTGACCGTCGCAACGCCATCGTTGACTGCCACCAGCACCCGCTGTTCCATCGCGCCGCCCCTGCAGAAATTGGATCGCCGCCATTGTGCCGGGAGCGGCTGGCCGGCGCGACGCGGTAAGACGTATTACGGCCAAGGCACATTGCCGGGGAAGGGCTAAGATCGCCGCAATCCTTCATTGCCAGCATCGGGAGCCGTTCCGTGGCCAGCTCGTCAGTCGCTTATCCGCAGTTGCTGAAACCCCTCGATCTCGGCTTCACGACACTGCGCAATCGAGTGCTGATGGGCTCGATGCATACCGGGCTTGAAGATCGCGCGAAGAACTTCCCGCGACTCGCGGCTTACTTCGCCGAACGCGCGCGTGGCGAAGTCGGCCTGATGGTCACCGGCGGCTTCTCGCCGAACATCGAAGGCTGGCTGTTTCCGTTCGCCTCCAAGTTGACCAGCTCAAGCGGCGCGCGCGCGCACCGGCTGGTCACCGACGCAGTCCATGCCGAAGGCGGCAAGATCGCGCTGCAGATCCTGCATGCCGGACGCTACGGCTATACGCCGATCTCGGTGTCGGCTTCGAAGGCGAAATCGCCGATCACGCCGTTCGCCCCGCGCGAGCTGTCGAGCGGCGGCGTCGAGCGCCAGATCAAGAGCTTCGTGCGCTGCGCCAAACTGGCCCGCGAAGGCGGTTACGACGGCGTCGAGATCATGGGTTCCGAGGGCTACTTCATCAACCAGTTCCTCGTCGAGCACGTCAACAAGCGCGACGATGCCTGGGGCGGCAACTGGGCCAAGCGCATGCGCCTGCCGGTGGAGATCGTCTCGCGCGTGCGCGAGGCGGTCGGCAAGGACTTCATCATCATCTATCGCCTGTCGATCCTCGATCTGATTCCGAACGGCCAGACCTGGGACGAGACCGTCGAGCTGGCAAAAGCGATCGAGAAGGCCGGCGCGACGATCATCAACAGCGGCATCGGCTGGCATGAGGCGCGCATTCCGACGATCGCGACCTCGGTGCCGCGCGCCGCGTTTGCGTGGGCAACGCACAAGCTCAAGGACCACGTCAGCATTCCGGTCTGCGCGACCAATCGCATCAACGATCCCGGCGTCGCAGAAACCATTCTCTCTTCCGGCCAGGCCGACATGGTGTCGATGGCGCGGCCGCTGCTCGCCGATCCGGACTTCGTGAAGAAAGCGCGCGAGAACCGTGCGGACGAAATCAACACCTGCATCGCCTGTAACCAGGCCTGCCTCGATCACACGTTCTCGGCCAAGACCGCGAGCTGCCTGGTCAATCCGCGCGCCTGTCACGAGACCGAGCTGAACTACAGGCCGGCCACGCAGAAGAAAAAGATTGCCGTCGTCGGCGCCGGTCCGGCCGGCCTCGCTGCGTCGACCGTGCTCGCCGAACGCGGCCACACGGTTCATCTGTACGACTCCGCGGCGCAGATCGGCGGCCAGTTCAACATGGCCAAGCAGGTGCCGGGCAAGGAAGAGTTCCACGAAACGATCCGCTACTTCGGCCGCAAGCTGCAGACCACCGGCGTCGATCTGCGTCTCAATCGGCGCGTCGATGCGCAGGCGCTGATCCAGGGCGGCTACGACGACGTGATCCTCGCGACCGGCGTCGTGCCGCGCAGCCCGAAGATTCCCGGCCAGGCCGAGCAGGAGCAAACCGGCAAGGTGCTGACCTACATCGACGTGCTGCTGCACAAGAAGCCGGTCGGCCAATCCGTCGCGGTCATCGGCGCCGGCGGCATCGGTTTCGATATCTCCGAATACCTGACGCATGACGGTCATTCGCCGAGCCTCGACCTCGAAGCCTGGAATCGCGAGTGGGGCGTCACCGATCCGGCCGCGCAACGCAGCGGACTGACGCGTCCGCAGATCGCGCCGCCGGCGCGCAAGGTGACGCTGCTGCAGCGCAAGGCCGAGTCGCTCGGCAAGCGCCTCGGCAAGACCACCGGCTGGATTCACCGCGCGACGCTGAAGATGAAGCAGGTCGAGATGATTGGCGGCGTCAACTACGAGTCCATCGACGAGCGCGGCATCCTGATCAGCTACGGCGAAAAGCGCGAGAAGGCGACGCTGCTGGAAGTCGACACGATCGTTCTGTGCACCGGCCAGGAGCCGCTGCGCGAACTGCAGGCGCCGCTGAAAGCCGCAGGAATTTCCGTGCATCTGATCGGCGGCGCCGACGTTGCCGCAGAACTCGATGCCAAGCGCGCGATCAATCAGGGCTCGCGGCTCGCCGCAAGCCTCTAGAGAGAAGCTTGTAGATAAGAGTTACCGGATTTCGCCCGCTCGACGCTTGCCGTAGTATTTCGTCCGACAGCCGCATAGACGGCGCACGGGCGCATGCCCGATTTGACGACAGGCCTAGCCAGGCCAGAGGGACGGGACATGCGATGCAAACACTCGGGCGCGCTCGCGGCCGCCATGCTGCTCACTTTGACGGCGGCGTCCGCATCGAGCTCGTCTGCGCTCGACATCAACAAGACGCTGACGCTCAATGCACTGCTCTCGCAGTCCTACCGTGATGCGGGGCGCTGGCTCTGCCACCCGGGCCTCGCCAGCAGTGCGAACGTCTGCGCCGCGAATATCGACACGACCAATATCGATCCCGGCGGTCAGGCGGTCATCTCCCATTTCCAAGCCGTGAGCCAGGCACCGGTCGACTGCTTCTACGTCTACCCGACGACCAGCGCCGACCCGACGCCGAACTCTGACTTCCTCGCTGACGCGCAGGAGATCAAGATCACCGAAGCGCAGGCCGCGCGCTACACCGCGGCATGCCGCGTCTTCGCGCCGATCTACAGACAGCGCACCCTGCCGTTGCTCGTCACCAATGTCGTCGCCGGTTATCTGCCGACCGAGATCGAATGGCTGACGGACATCAGCACGAACGCCGACGCGCTCGCCTACGCCGATGTACGCAGCGCATTCCGCACCTATCTGGACACGCACAATCAGGGCCGCGGCTTCATTTTGATCGGCCACTCGCAGGGCGCCACGTTGCTCAAGCGACTGATCGCCGAGGACATCGAAACCAATCCGGCGCTGCACGACCGCATGATCGCCGCGCATCTGCTCGGCAGCACCGTCGAAGTACCGATCGGCGCCGATGTCGGTGGCACCTTCGCCGTCACACCGGCCTGCCGCCACACCGACCAGACCCACTGCGTCGTCGCCTACTCCAGTTTCCGCAAAGGCGACCCGGAACTCAGCAAGCCGCGTTACGGCCGTGCGGCAACGCCGAACATGCAGGCGCTGTGCAACCATCCGATGGCGCTCGCCGGCGGTCCGCAGCTGCTCAATGCCGTGCTGCCGATGCGCCTGCCGCCGGTCTTCCAGTTGCTGCTCAAGCCGCGCGGCAGCGGTGGCCCCTACGCTGATCCGCTCAAGAACGCGACGGTCAAGACCGCGTACTTCACGGCGCCGGGGCAGATCCAGGGCGAATGCGTCGTGGATGCCAATGGCACGAGCTATCTCGAAGTGCGGATCGCCGCCGACAGCAGCGATGCGCGCGCCGACGACTATGCCGGCGAGTTCTTCGGCGGCACCGGCTGGGGTCTGCATCTGCTCGATATCTCGATCGCGCAGAACGATCTGGTCCAGCTGGCCAAATTCCAGAGCCAGGCCTGGCTGGCACAGCACTGAGGATATTGGCATCCGCCGGACGCTTTAGACTGCAGGCTCACGGATCGGCGGAGCACGGCATGAAGGTCAACGGCAAGATCGAGTTCGAGATCGTCGAGCAGTCTGCGCAAAAGGTGGTCGGCCGCATGCCGGTGCAGACCGGCATCCTCAATCCCTACGGCACCGTCCATGCCGGGGCGATGCTCTGGTTCGCCGATGTCTGCGCGACCGTGCTGGCATTCGGCGGCGGCGAGTTCGAGGCGGGACAGGCCGGTTTCCCGCTGGCGATCCAGCTCAGCGCCAATCTGGTCGGCAACCAGAAAGACGGCGAACTGAAAGCTGAGGCGGTCTATGTCAAGAAGGGCAAGCGCCTGAGCGTCGTGCGCACAACGGTCAGCGGTGCCGATGGCCGCATTCTGGCCGACGTCACCACCAGTCACGTCCCGTCGCAGTAAAACCGTTCACATCGGGTTCACCGGCGAAGCACGACAATTCAATCGTTACGCTTTCCGCCTGCGGCGGAACCCTTCGCTGGAGCTTCCATGTCGTCACCCCTGTACCGTTCGCTGATCCGCACTTCCCTGCTGGTCGGCGCATTGCTGCTCGGCGCTTGCGCCGCACCGTCGGTTCTCAACGGCGACTTCGCCGAAATCACCCCGCAGCAGGCCGCACTGAGCCCGTCCGTCGCGGTATCGCCGGTCCGTTGGGGCGGCACCATCCTGTCGTCGAACATCACCCCCGAGCAGAGCTGCTTCGAGATTCTCGGTCGGCCGCTCGACTACAACGCACGGCCGCTGACGACCGACAGCGAACAGGGGCGTTTCCTCGCCTGCAAGGCCGGCTTCATCGATCCGGCGGTATTCGAGCCGGGGCGCGACGTGACGATCATCGGTGCCGTCACCGGCATCGAGGAACACAAGGTCGATGATTTCGACTACCGCTATCCGAAGCTGCAGGCGCAGACCGTCTATCTGTGGCCGGAACGCGTGGCCGTCGAAACGCGCTACGTCGACCCGTTCTTCTATCCGTATCCCTACTATTTCTACTATCCGCATCATCATTACTACCGCGAGCCGGCGCGCCCCGGTGTCGGCGCGCCGATTCCGCCGGACATCGGCGTCTCGCCACCGCGGCGATCGGATGCCCCGGCCCGCCCGCGGGCCAGCTTCGACAACGACCGCGTGGCGCCCTCGGTCTCGCAGCCGGTCGGCAAGCTGCTCGGCCGCTGAAGCGCGAGCTGTACACGAGGCAAGAAAAAGGGCGCCGATCGGCGCCCTTTTTCTTTGCAGCGACGCAGATCAATCGAAGCTGAAGTTCTCGATCTTCAGACGCATCAGCGATTTGCTCGGCTTGATCATCGACGTCGCATGGCCCTTGGCGCGCGGCAGCAGATGGTCGAAGTAGAACTTCGCGGTAGCGATCTTGGCCTTGTAGAACTCCGGCTTCTCGTCGCCGCCCTGCGCGAGCTTCTGGCTGGCGACTGCCGCCTGCAGCGCCCAGAAGTAGGCCATCGTCACGTAACCCGAGTACATCAGGAAGTGATGCGACGCGGCGCTGACCACTTCGCGATCCTTGCGGGCCATCAGCATGACGCGCATCGTCAGCACGTTCCATTCGGCGGCATGGCGCGCGAGCTGCGTCGCGAAGCCGCGCAGCTTGGCGTTGCCCATGTGCTCGAGCGCGAACTTGCCGATCTGGCCGGTGAACTCGCGGACGACCTTGCCGCGCGTGCCGAGCAGCACCTTGCGACCGAGCAGGTCGAGCGCCTGGATGCCGGTCGTGCCTTCATACAGCGTGGAGATGCGCGCATCGCGCGCAATCTGTTCCATGCCGTGTTCCTTGATGTAGCCGTGACCGCCGAACACCTGCATGCCGGCGTTTGCCGCTTCCAGGCCGAGCTCGGTCAGGAAACCCTTGAGGATCGGCGTGAAGAAGCCGAGCTTGTCGTCCCACAGCTTGTACTTCTTGGCATCGTTTTCGATGATGCCGTTGGTCATGTGGTCGGCGTACTGCGCGGCGAAGTAGATCATCGCGCGGCCGCCTTCGGCGATCGCCTTCTGCGTCAGAAGCATGCGGCGTACGTCGGCGTGATGGATGATCGCGTCGGCCACCTTGTCCGGTTCCTGCTTGCCGCGCAGCGCGCGCATCGAGCGGCGATCCTTGGCATACGCGAGCGCACCCTGGAACGACAGCTCGGCGTGAGCAACGCCCTGCACCGCGGTGCCGATGCGGGCGGTGTTCATGAACGTGAACATCGCCTCGAGGCCCTTGTTCTCTTCGGCGATCATGTAGCCGATCGCGCCGTCGAAGTTGAGCACCGCCGTCGCCGAGGCGCGGATGCCCATCTTGTGTTCGATCGCGCTGCAGACGACGTTGTTGGAAGCGCCGACGCCACCGTCGGCGGTGACCTGCATCTTCGGCACGATGAACAGCGAAATGCCGCGGGTGCCGGCCGGCGCGTCCGGCAGGCGTGCGAGCACGATGTGAACGATATTCTCGGTCAGGTCGTGTTCGCCGGCCGAGATGAAGATCTTGGTGCCGGTGATCTTGTACGAGCCGTCGGCCTGCGGCTCGGCCTTGGTCTTGACCTGACCGAGATCGGTACCGCACTGCGGCTCGGTCAGGCACATCGTGCCGGTCCAGCGGCCTTCGGTGAGCGGCGGCATGTAGATCGCCTTCAGCTCGTCGCTGGCATGCTGCAGCACGGTGTTCATCGCACCGAGCGACAGGCCCGGATACATCGTGAACGACCAGTTGGCGGTGCCCATCATTTCCGACTTGAGCAAGCCCAGCGACATCGGCATGCCCTGGCCGCCGTACTCGGACGGATGCGACAGACCCTGCCAGCCGCCGGCGACGAACTGGTCGTAGGCGTCCTTGAAGCCCTTGGGCGTCGTGACCTTGCCGTCCTTGAGGTGACAGCCTTCCTCGTCGCCGGACAGATTCAGCGGCGACAGCACTTCTTCACAGAACTTGGCGGCTTCGTCGAGGATCGCGTTGACCGTCTCCGGATCGGCATCCTTGCCGTTCGACAGCTCGGCGTAGTGCTTGGGATAGGCGAAGACTTCGTTGAGCAGGAAGCGCATGTCGCGCAGGGGCGCTTTATAGGCAGGCATGGGAGCTCTCAGACCAAATGGGGGAATCCGGGCGGCAGTTTCGCCCGTCAGCGCCTCCATGCCATTGGCCGTACGGTGCCGGCGCAGCGTCTGTGCGGTAAGTCGGGCCCGCCAAAACCCTACGGGCGCGTCAGCACGGCACCGGCAATCCGCCGGGCCGGCCCTAGCAGTCCATGGGCCGAGTCGGCACACTAAGAGTCCGTTGCCCCGATCGAACCGCGAAAAACAACAACACCCGACGATGCGCGATTCCGGACAGTTTCTGCTCGTGGTGCACGAGGCCATGCTCAAGGCTGGCGTCGACATCAACGCGCTGTACAGCCGGCTCGGCTACGACGCCGAGAAGCTGCCGCTCAAGGAACTGCGTACGCCGCACCAGCAGCAGGCCCTGTTCTGGCAGATCGTCGAAGGCGTCACTGGCGATGCGGACATCGGCCTGCATCTGTGCCCGCACCTGCCGCTGTTCCGTGGCGAGGTGCTCGAGTACCTGATGTTCAGCAGCCCGACCTTCGGTGACGGCATCCAGCGCGCGCTCAAATACCTGCGCCTGGTCAGCGACGCGCTGAGCGTCCATCTGGTTCGCGACGAGCGTGGCGCGCGCATGTGCGTCATCGGCAGCACGCTTGAAGCACCGCAGCTGCGCCACACCGAAATCTGCGTCGTCTACGAACTGATCCAGTTCGCCCGCTCGGTGACCGAAAGCCACTTTGCGCCGCCGCTCAAGGTCAAGCTGCGCTGCAGTCCGCGCAGTCCGCAGGCGGACTACGAGGCCGTGTTCGGCTGCCCGGTCGAGTTCGATGGCGCCGAAAGCGAAATCTGGTTCAACCCGGCGCTCCTTGAATACCGCTCGCCGCGCTGGGACCCCGACCTGCTCGAGCTGCACGAAGAACTCGCGCAGAAGCGCCTGTCCGACCTGCACCGCCGCGATCTGGTCGAACGCATACGCAAGGTGCTGTCGCAGCGCCTCGAGCTGGAATCCTGCGATCTCGACGAGGTGGCAAAGGAAGTCGGCCTCGCGCCGCGCCGCCTGCGCTTCGAGCTGGCGCGCGCCGGCACCAGCTTCAGCCAGATCGTCACCGACTTCCGCTTCACCCTGGCCAAACGCCTGCTGTCGCGGACCACCGAATCGATCGAGAACATCGTCTACCTGACCGGCTTCTCGGAGCCGAGCACCTTCTACCGGGCGTTCAAGCGCTGGTCGGGCCTGACGCCGGTGCAATTCCGCGAACAGCACCGCACACCGGGCGACAAGCTGTAGGGCCTCCGGGCCCGCCCGCCTGTCCGAGCGGTCAATGTCCGGCTTCGGGCGGGGTCCTATGCTCCGCCTCATCTTGAACGACGCGGGGCATCCTTCGCGTCCGTCACGGGGAGAAATTGGTGGCCGGCAAATCCGATTCGGGGACGCTGCAACGTGAACTGGGCGGCGCCGCGCTGCCCGATCTCAGCGCATTGACCGCGACAGAGCAGGAACAGCTGGTCGGCCTGATCCAGGCCGCGCGCCGTGCGCAGAAGACCCAGCTGGCGCAGGCCATGGAAAGCGCGCTGTCGCATATCCCGATGCTGCTGCGCGGCGCCGTCCGCAAAATCCTGATTCCATGAGCGCACTCGCCCAGCACGCCGAGATTCTCAAGCTCGGCCGCATTCTTGGCGCCAAGCCCGAGCAATTGCAGGCGCTCAACAAGCTCGACGCGCCGACCATCCGTGCGCTGCGCGAAAAGGTCTCCGCCTCGCTGTTCGATGCCGACCGTCACCTGTTCCAGCGCGTTGCGACCGCGACCAAGCTGGTGCCGGCTGCGGTTGCCGGCCTGATTGCCGAAAAAGCGCTCGGCCCGTTGCTGTGCGCGCGCGTCGCCGGCTCGCTGCCGGCCGATAGGGCGATCGATATCGCCAAGCGTCAGAAGACCGATTTTCTCGCCGAAGTCTGCCTGCAGATCGATCCGCGCCAGGTGCGCGACCTGATCGCCGGCATGCCGATTCCGCAGACGGTCGACGTCGCGATCGAGCTCGCGCGACGCCAGGAATACATCACGATGGGGCGCTTCGTCGACAGCCTGCCGGAACCGTCGATGCGCGCGATTCTCAAGGCGCTGACCGACGACGAAGCGCTGCTGCGCATCGGCTTCTTCGTCGAGGACCCGAGCCAGCTCAGTGCAGTGATCGACATGCTCGCGCCGCAGCGCCTGCATCACATGATCGAGCTGGCGGTGCAGCGCGGCGCCGAGCTGTGGCCCGAAGCGCTCGCGCTGATCAATGCCATCGCCGCGCCGCAGCGCCGCATGATGGCCGCGCAGGCGGCGAAGCTGGGCGATGCCGACATCAACCGCATGATCGAGCTGACCCACACGAACCAGCTGTGGACTTCGCTGCTGCCGGTGGTCGCCGAGATGGACGATGCCGATCTGCAGCATCTGGGCCAGGCCAAGGCGCTGCAGAACGATGACGTGCTGACCGCAATGATCCTCGCCGCCGACGCCGCCGGGCTGTGGGCGCAGCTGCTGCCGCTGGTCACCCAGATGGAAGCCGCGACGCTGCAGCGCATGGCGATGATTGCCGGCAAGCAGAATCAGGGCCTGCTCGACCGCCTCAACAAGGCGCTGCAAGGCCTTGCGGCAAAAGTGAAAAAGAAGTGAGTTCGTAGATCCGGCTGCCGGCGCGACGCATCAGCCGCAGCAACCGCGTCTAGTGACATTGACATTGATTGGTGTCACAGTTGCAAGGGTTGCAGCCGCGGCAGCCGATGAGCGCATCATTGAAGAAAATGCGCCCGGCAGCCGCTTCACCGTAGCGTTACGCGTGGAGGAGAAATGCGTATTCAAGAGACTGCCCCCTCAGGGGCATTCATTGCAGTCGCCGCTTGGGCCCTGTTGGCCGCGGGCCCCGCGAGCGCACTCGAGTTCGAGTACGGCGACCTTTACGGCAGCGTCAAGACGCGTGCCTCGTTCGGCGCTTCCGTGCGAGTCGAAGACCGCAACGAGCAGCTGATCGACAAGAACAATCTCAACCCGAATCTCTGCGGCTTCGGCGTCAACGATGCCTGCATCTCGTTCAACGAGAATCCGGCGCCGAACCAGAAACTGGTCGATGCGCCGGGCGGCTTCTTCGCCGCCAACAAGGACGACGGCAATCTCAACTACGATCAGGGCGATATCGTCGCCGCCGTATCGAAGCTGACCAGCGAGCTGTCGATGACCTGGGGCGACTTCAGCTTCAAGGCCGGCGGCACCGTCTTCTACGATCCGCTGAACTACGCGTTCGACGAAACCCATCCGGATACCAATTTCCAGCAGCGCCACACCGAGCGCGCGCAGGACGTCTCCGACAATGTCGGTCTCGATTTCACGATCGGCAATCTGCTGGTCAGCGGCCTGTTCAACGTCCTCGATCACGACTTCGCGCTGGCGGTCGGCTACCAGAACATCCGCTGGGGCGAATCGACGCTGGTTGCGGTCAACAGCCTGAGCGAGATCAACGCACCGGATGCGCGCTATCTGTACCAGCCCGGCACCCAGATCTCCGCGGTGTTCCGCACAACGCCAGCCGCCGTGCTGAGCACGTCGATCACCGAGAACACGACGATCGACCTGATCTATCTGCTGGCCTGGGACGGCGTCGAAGTACCCAAGGGCGGCAGCTTCTTCGCACCGTTCGACGTCATCGGCCGCAAGACCGCGCTGCTGTCGCTCGGCGCCTTCCACGAAGATCCGCGCGGGCTGCAGCGCTTGCCGGGTCTCGGCGCCTTGATCTCCGATACCTCGTTGACGGTGCCGGTCGGCCAGACCGAAGGCGAGCCGCGCAACTCCGGCCAGTTCGGCGCCAAGTTCACCTGGTTCATCCAGGACATCGGCACCGAGTTCAGCCTGTACGCGCTGAACTATCACAGCCGCCTGCCGCTGCTCAGCATGTATGCGGCGGATGCGAGCTGCATCGCCGATACGACAACCGACGCGCTGCAGGCGGTTGCCGACTGCGATGGCATGAAGCTGACCGAGAACGGCCTCGAACCCACGCCGATCGACACGGCGCGAATCTTCCTCGATTACCCGGAAGACATTCAGCTCTACGGCTTGAGCTTCAACACGACGATCGGCAAATGGTCGCTCGCCGGTGAAGCCGCCTACCGGCCAAATCTGCCAGTTCAGGTTCAAATCACCGACGTTGTGTTCACCGCACTGCAGCCGGCGCTGCCCGAGAACGACATCCGCCTCGGCGTCGGCACCGTCGGCCAGCTGTCGCTGCAGAGTCTGATCAATCTGGGCCTCGATCCGGCGACCGCGCTGGCGACGCTGACGTCGCCGGAGACCCTTCAGCTGCTGGGCCTGATCGTCGGCAATCCGGCCAACGACTTTGCGCTGCCCGCGCGCGACCACGCCGTGCCGAGCTATCTGATGGCCTATCGCGGCTGGGACAAGGTGCAGCCGAACCAGCTGATCCGCGGCTATGAACGCCTCGATGTGCTGCAGCTCGATTTCACCGGCATCCGCATCTTCGGCAGCAGCGACAATCCCTTCGGCGCCGACCAGATCCAGCTGATTGCCGAGCTCGGCATGACCTATGTGCCGGACATGCCGGACCGGGATGTCCTGCAGTTCGAAGGCGGCGACTACAACGGCACGCACTACAGCCCCGGTGCCGACGGCACCGGCGGCCTGCCTGCCGACGGCTCGCCAGCAACGATGCGCCTGAACCCGACACAAACGCTCGATGGCTATGCCGACGACTTCGCCGCCGGCTATCGCTTCATCGTCCGCTTCGAATACAACCAGCTGCTGTTCGACTGGACCTTCAAGCCGCAGATCGTGTGGTCGCACGACGTCGAGGGCATCGCCATCAGCCCGTCACAGAACTTCATCGAAGACACGATGCTGTGGCAGATCGGCACCGACATCGAGGTCAACAGCCAGATCGGTCTGCAGTTTTTCTATCAGGGCTGGGCCGATGGCGGCACGGTCAACGGTTATCGCGACAAGGACTTTGCCGGCTTCGCCGCGTCGTACACGTTCTGAGGCATCTGCATCGCAGTACAAGCCCGGCCGCAGCCGCGATACGGCCGGGACACAAGACATCGCGTTTGATCAGGAGAGAGCCATATGCGCAAGACAACACCCTGGGTCGGCTTGATTGCCGTCGGCTGCATGACGGTGGCATCCGCCGTCGCCGCCAAGGCGTCGGCTGATGAAGCGGCGAAGCTCGGCAAGGAATTGACCGCCGTCGGCGCGACCGCCGGCCCCAACGCCGATGGCTCGATCCCCGAATGGATCGGCGGCAAGTACTTCGACGACACGATCCGCGGCCAGACGCCGGCGACCCTCGAAGCCGTGCGCCAGCAGTTTGAAGGCGTGCGCACGAAGAGCCCAGCCGATTTCGACGCGCTACTGAAGTATCTCGACAGCTTCAAGATCGAAGACTACCCGGCGATCTCCAAGCAGATCGACGTCATCATCAGCAAGCTGCCGGCCGACCAGCAGGCGCTCGCGAAGAAGCAGCGCGCGCAGATCGGCGGCGGCGGCAAGTACGAAGCGCCGCAGTTCATCATCAACAAGGACAATCTGTCGAAGTACGCGGACAAGCTGACGGACGGCCACAAGGCCATGTTCGCCAAGTACCCCGACTACAAGATGATCGTCTATCCGACGCTGCGCTCGGCGTACTTCCCGCCGGAAATCGAAGCTGCGACGATCAAGAACGCGACCAACGCCGAGCTGATCGGCACCGACGAGATCAAGGGTGCCGTGCTCGGCTTTCCGTTCCCGATCCCCAAGAGCGGTGCCGAGGTGCTGTGGAACCACAAGATGCGCTTCCGCGGCAGCGCGGTGCGGCGTTACAACAACCAGGCCATCGTCAAGCTCGACGGCAGCTTCAAGATTTCCAAGCTGGTCGAGGACGTGAAGTTCAAGTACGCCAACCTGCTGGAACCGGCACCGGGTACGAAAAACCTGCTGTACTACCTCTCGGAAGTGCTGTCGCCGCCGCGCGTTGCCGGCCAGCTGATCCTCGTCCACGAAACCTCCGGCGCCGGAGCCAGCGGTCGTGATGCGTGGATCTACAACCCGGGCCTCGGCCGCGTGAACCGCGCACCGGACGTGGGTTACGACAACCCGTACATCGGTACCGACGGCGAACAGTTCAACGACCAGGTCGACCTGTTCAACGGTGCGCTCGATCGCTACGACTGGAAGCTGCTCGGCAAGAAGGACATGTACATCGCGTACAACTCCTTCCTGATCAACGCGCCGCTGATCAAGTACAAGGACATCATCCGTCCGGGCCACATCAATCAGAACCTGTCGCGCTACGAGCTGCACCGCGTCTGGGTCGTCGAAGCCACGCTGCGTTCGGGTCTGCGTCACCAGTTCAAGAAGCGCCGCTTCTACATCGACGAAGACAGCTGGGCCGTCGCCGTCGTCGACTGCTACGACAACCGCGACCAGCTGTGGAAGGTGCAGGAAGCGCAGCTGATCACGGTGCCGTTTGTGCCGACCGTCACCGGCATCCCGGAGATCATCTACGACCTGCAGAGCGGCCGTTACTTCGTCACCGCGCTGTCGAACGAAGACAAGATCAGCGACTTCAAGATCAAGTTGGACGACAAGGACTTCGCACCGAACGGTCTGGCCCGCAAGGCCCAGAGCCGCTGAAGCCGCCGCAGACGCTGTCGGCGCCTGCCGCCGATAGCGTTGCGGAGGGGTCAGCAACGCACGAGGGGGAGTCGTGACCAGAAATCGAAGAGGAATCGGCCGATGAGCGCACGTTTGCTTGCCGTACTGCTGGCTGGGCTTTGGTCCTGCGCCTGGGCACAGGAAGAAGAACGGGAAAGTCCACCACAACAGCCAGTGCCGGCGATGGCGGCACCGGAAGCCGCGCAGTATCGGCTGATGGACATTGCCGCGCTGGGCCCGCGTCTGGTCGCTGTCGGGGAGCAGGGCGTTATCCTGACGTCCGCGGACGGCAAGAGCTGGCAACAGGCCGAGGTACCGGTCAGCGCGATGCTGACCCGCTTGCGCTTCACCAGCGACAAGGATGGCTGGGCGCTGGGCTACGACGCATCGATCCTGCAGACCAGCGACGGCGGCGCGCACTGGAGCCTGCGGCATTTCGATCCCAAGAGCCGCCCTTTGTACGACCTGATCTTTCTCGATGCGCAGCACGGGATTGCGGTTGGTGCCTACGGCAGCTATCTGGAAACCCGCGATGGTGGCAAGACCTGGGCCGAGCAGGACAACAGCTTCGGGCTGACTGGCATGCACCTGAATCAGTTGCTGTCGCTGAGCGATGGTTCGCTACTGGTCGTCGGCGAACGCGGCTTGACCGCGCGCTCAACCGATGCCGGTGCCACCTGGAAGATGCTGGACATGCCGTACGCGGGTTCGTGGTATGGCGCGCTGCCGTACGGCGACAAGGGCGTACTGGTGTACGGCATGCGCGGCAATGTGTTCGTCACCGACGACCTCTCCGCATGCACCGTCATCGACGCCGAGAACTGGGATCCGTATGCGCGGTTGATTCTCACCGATCCGGCAGCGATCGCGGCGCTGGGCTGGCGCAAGCTGGACACGCCTACCAAGGAAAGCCTGTTCGGCGCCTGGTCGTTCGATCCACAGACCGCGATGTTCGTCGGCATCAACGGCACCTCGTTGAAGCTCGACCGCGGCACGGGCACCGTGACTGCGGTCGCCGTGCCGGCGGACGAGACGCTCAACCGTCTCGTGGAGTACCAGGGACGCATCCTCGGCGTCGGCTCAGATGGTGTGCAGGATCTGGGAGCCGCACCGTGAAAGACATACGGAACCAACGCGCCATCGAGCTGAACCCCTGCCCGACGACCGGCGCACGCCGAATAATCCAGGACTTCGTCGGCACCACGAACATCGACGGGACGACGCCATGACCGCGGTCACTCCTTCCAATAGCTTCACCCGCGCCTTCCTGCGACTGGCCGAACCGCCGATTTTTCACCACCGGGGGAAGACGCTGGCGATATTGGTGCTGATCACCCTGTTCCTGGCATGGCACATGGCGCTGCTGCGTCCGAACGCCGGCTGGCTGAAGATGGTGCCGCAGGCGCATCCGTACATGCAGACCTTCATGGAGTACTACGACACCTTCGGTGGCGCGAATACGGTGCTGGTCGCGGTCCACAACAAGAAGGGCAATATCTACCAGCCGGAATTCATGGAGACCTTGCGCCAGGTCCATGACGATGTCTTCTTCATTCCCGGCGTGGATCGCGCGCGCGTCACGTCAATCTTCTCGCCGAGCATCCTGTACATCGAGGTGGTCGAGGGCGGACTTTCCGGCGAGTCGGTGATTCCGGCGCGGTACGCACCGACACCAGAGATGATGCAGACGATTCGCGCGAACGTCGCCAAGGCCAACGTCATCGGCCGGCTGGTTGCTCAGGATCATGAAACCGCGCTGATCCAGATGGAGTTGCTGGACTACGATCCGACGACCCAGATGCTTGCCGCGCAAGGCAAGGCGAAGGGCTCGTTTTTCGAGCAACTGAGCGAAGCCTGGTCACGCGGCGCATCGCCGAACGCCAAGGACGTACCGGCACAACCGGCGTTCGGAGATCGCCTCGGCGCAGTAGTGAACCTGACTCTGGCGAACTTCAAAAGCAACGAGGAGCAGGCCGGCAAGCTGGACTACGTGGCGGTCGGCGAGAAACTCGAAACGATCCGCGCCAAGTACGAAACCGACGACATCACGATTCATATCGTCGGCTTCGCCAAGGTCGTCGACGAGATGACCAAGGCGTCGGTGCAGGTCGGGGGCTTTTTCTTCGTCGCGCTGTTCCTGATGGGTGGCCTGCTCTGGATCTATCTTGGTTCGCTCCGCTTGGCGACGATCGTCGTCTCCACGTCGGTCGTGGCCTGCATCTGGGAGCTGGGACTGCTACACCTGATGGGCTACGGGCTTGATCCGTTTGCGTTGCTGGTGCCGTTCCTGATCATGTCGGTGTCGGTCAGTCACGGCGTGCAGTACGTCAGTTCCTGGGGCAACGAGATTGCCACCCGGGGCGCGACCAACTACCAGGCGTCGCTGGCGACCTTTCGCGCGCTGGCCATTGCCGGCATCGTCGCGTTGATGACCAATGTCGTCGGCTTCTCGACGATCTACCTGATCAACATCCAGATCATCCGCGAGATGTCGGTGAACGCGGCCTTCGGCATGGTCGGCGTCATCATGGTCAACAAGATGCTGCTGCCCATCGTGCTGTCGTACATGAAACTGCCGAATGTCGAGGGCTTCCGCAAGGCCACCGAGTACCGCGACGAGCTCAGTTCGAAGGTCTTCGAGAAGATGAAGCTGCTATGCCATCGCGGCCCGGCGATCGCGACGGTGACGGTCATGGTGCTGCTGGCCATCTTCGGTGCCTCGCAATTCCACAAGCTGCAGATCGGTGACACCACCGAAGGCGTTCCCGAGCTGCGTCCGGATTCGCGCTTCAACCAGGATGCCCGAGTGATCGCGAGCCACTTCACGCTGGGCGTGGATCATCTCAAGATCATTGCCGAATCGTTCCCGGACGGTTGCGTGGATGACGGCGTGATGATGGAGATCGATCGCTTCAGCTGGTACATGAAGAACCTGCCGGAAGTGCGCGATGCACTGTCTCTGGTCGAATTGTCCAAGCTTGCGTATTCCGGCCTGAACGAAGGGCGGCTCGACGCCGAGGTATTGCCGCGCCAGAAGGCAGCACTGGCGCAGATCACCTCGCTGGTGCCGACCACGACCGGCTTCTTGAACGACGACTGTTCGGCACTGGCGCTGTTCTTCTTCACCCGCGACCACAAAGCGCCGACCATCACCGCGCTGACCGACGCGGTGAAGTACTACAAAGACAACCTGCAACAGGACAAACGGGTCAATCTGCGCCTCGCGTCCGGCAACATCGGCGTGATGGCGGCGACCAACGAAGAGGTCAAGCGTAACGAGCTACCGGTGGTGTTCTACGTTTACTCGGTGATCATCCTGTTCCTGTGGCTGTCGTTCCGCACGCTCTCCGGCGTGTTGTGCGTAATCCTGCCGCTGGCCACGGTCACGCTGTTGGGTTGGGCGCTGATGGTGTTCATGGGCATCGGCCAGAAGGTGGCGACGCTGCCGGTGTTGGCGTTTGCCTGTGGCATCGGCGTCGACTACGGCATCTACAGTTATTCGGTGATCGCCGCGGGGCTGCGCAAAGGCATGACCCTGGAAGACGCGTACTTCGAAAAGATGAAAACCACCGGCAAGGCGACGCTGTTCACCGGCGTGGGCATGGCCGCCGGCGTTTTCCTATGGCTGTTCTCCGGCTTGCAGTTCCAGCGTGACATGGGCGTGCTGCTGCTGTTCGGCTTCACCGCCAACATGGTCGGCGCGATCGTCGTGCTACCCGCGCTGGCCTATTTCTTCGGCAAGGAGGAACTCAAGCACGCCGGGAAAGACCTGACCGGCGGTGCCGAAGACGCGTTTGGAGAAAAGCGTGGCAGCTGATCGTCAACCCGAGCAGGCGAGCGCAGGCGGCAACCGATCACGCGGCCCGCAGACGGCGGCGGGCAACGGTACTGGCCATCGGGCGATGGCCAGCGCCGGCGCGATCACCAAGGTGCTATCAGTCGGCATGAACGTCGTGCAGTCCTCGCGCCTTTCCCCTTGCACTCCAGATCCGTCTCCATGAAAACATTCCAGAACAAGACCGCTGCCATCACCGGTGCGGCTTCCGGCATCGGCCGTGCGCTGGCCATCGATCTCGCCCGCCGCGGCAGCAACCTGGCGCTGTCGGACACGAATGTCGACGCGCTCGAACAGACCGCAGAGCAGGCTCGCGCGCATGGCGCGACCGTGACGACGCGCCGCCTCGACGTCCGTGACCGCGATGCGATCTATGCCTGGGCCGATGCCAGCGCCGAGGCGCATGGACAGATCAACCTGATCTTCAACAATGCCGGCGTCGCGCTCGGCGCCAGCATCGAAGGCGCCAGCGACAAAGACCTGCACTGGATCATGGACATCAACTACTGGGGCGTCGTGCACGGCACGCGCGCCTTCCTGCCGCACCTGCGCGCGTCCGGTGACGGCCACGTGATCAACATCTCCAGCGTGTTCGGCATCGCCGCCGTGCCGAGCCAGGGCGCCTACAACGCGACCAAGTTCGCCGTGCGCGGCTTCACCGAATGTCTGCGCCAGGAACTCGAAGTCACCGGCGCGCCGGTTAGCGCCACCTGCGTGCACCCGGGCGGCATCAAGACCAATATCGCCCGCGATGCGCGCTTTGATGCCAGTGTCCGCGACATCACCGGCCACGGCGAAGCGGAAGGCAAGGCACGCTTTGAGAAACTGTTCATGACCTCGGCACAGTCGGCGGCGCAGACCATCCTGCGTGGCGTGCAGAGAAATTCTCGGCGTGTGCTGATTGGTGCCGATGCGCATGCCATCGACCTCGCCGTGCGCCTGATGCCGAGCACCTATCAGCGCATCGTGTCCGGCGTGACGCGGCTGGCGATGCGGTAAGTCTGCAGGAGCCCGCAAGCGGGCGTCTGCAACAGCAGTCAGTCCTGCTTCGGCTTGGCGATCTGGTGGTCTAGCACGGCCGCCAGACGATCGCCCAGATGACGCGTTGCCGCCATCTCCATCGCCCGGGCGACCTCGGCGTTGACGGCCATTTCGACGAGCGGTCGCAGGCGCCAGATGACGTCGGCGAGCCGCGGCACTTCGGCCGGCGGCGGCAGGCCATCACCGAAGGGATCGAACAGATGTTGTTCGACGAGCTGCACCATCTGGTCGGCCGCGCGCTCGACGTTGGCGCGCAGCGCACCGATGACGTCGAGCATCTGATCGAGCGGGATACCGACCTTGACCAGTTCAGCACCCGCCTGGATCAGGCGCGGACTCGACGCGCGAAAGCCCTGCCCTTCAGCGACGAGGATCTTCAGTTCCGCCGCCTTGTTGAGCCAGCGCACGTCGAAGCGATCACCGAACAGGCGCAATAACTCAGTCAACGAATACAGCCGCGACTGTTCATCGGTCCAGGGGCTCGACACCGCGAGTTCAAGGCCGAACAGGCCGGACAGATCCGCGCCACGCTCCCAGGCTTCCAGCAGTTCGCCAATGCTGTTCAGCGTGTAACCGCGCGCCAGCAGCTGGGCAATGATGCGCAGGCGCGAGACATGAGCGTCGCTGTAGACACCGTTGCGTCCGCGCCGCTCCGGCGGCGGAATCAGACCGCGGTCCTGATAGGACCGGATATTGCGGACCGTCGTCTGCGTCACCTTCGCCAGATCGTCGACGCTGTACTCGACCAGCTTGCGCGACTCCGCGGACGACGGCTGTTTGCGCGCAGGAGGCTTGCGGGATTTTCCGGTGGCACGTGGCATGAGCGAATCATACCGCGCCCCGGACATCCTCAGCCGCCTGCCTCCGCTACTTCAGCTCACTCGACGACTTGCCGAGCAGGCGACGGGCAACGATCAGCTGCTGGATCTGCTGGGTCCCCTCGAAGATATCGAGGATTTTGGCATCGCGCGCCCACTTCTCCAGCAGCTCGCCTTCGCCATAGCCGGCGCTGCCGCATAGCTCGACGCACTTGAGCGCAATCTCGACGCAGCTGCGGCCGGCCTTGGCCTTCGCCATCGAAGCCTGCAGCGAGTTCGGCTTGCGGTTGTCGGCCATCCAGGCCGCCTGCATCGTCAGCAGGCGCGCGGATTCGTAGTCGGACTCCATGCGCAGCAGCTCGGCGGCAGCGGCATGCTGGACCTGCGCGGGACGGTTGTAGTCGATCTCGACGCCGGCCTGCTTGAGCGCCGCCGCCGTGTGCTCGAGACAGGCGCGCGCCAGGCCCAGCGCCATCGCCGCAACCAGCGGCCGCGTGTTGTCGAAAGTCTGCATGACACCGGCAAAGCCCTTGTCGGTGCGCACCTCCGGATCGCCCAGCAGATTCTCACGCGGCACGCGGCAATCGCGCAGCGCGAACTGTGCAGTGTCCGAGGCGCGGATACCAAGCTTGTGCTCCAGGCGCACCAGCTCGAAGCCCGGCGTGCCTTTCTCGACGACGAAGGACTTGATCGCGGCGCGGCCAACGTTACGGTCCAGCGTCGCCCAGACCACCACCAGCTCGGCACGGTCGCCGGCGGTGACGAAAATCTTGTCGCCGTTGAGAACGTAGTGATCGCCATCAAGCCGCGCCGTCGTGCGGATCTCGGCCGAGTCGGAACCGCAGTGCGGTTCGGTGATTGCCATCGCCGCCCACTTGCCCTTGAAACGTTCGAGCTGTTCGTCGCTGGCGACACTGGCAATCGCCGAGTTGCCGAGGCCCTGACGCGGCATCGTCAGCAGGAAGCCGACATCGCCCCAGCACAGTTCGATCGTGCCGAGCACGGTCGACAGGTTGCTGCTGTTGCGGTTCGCGGTATCGCCGTCGTTCGAGCGACGTACGCCGGTCGCACCGGCGCCCTCGCCGCCACCGCCGGCGCTCATGCCGTCGAGCAGTGCCGACAGCATGTTGAGCTCCTTGGGAAACTCATGCTCGGCGCGGTCGTAGCGGCGCGAATTCGGGCGGAACATTTCCTGCGCAACCTGATGCGCCTGCTCCACCAGCATCTGGAACTTCTTCGGAGATTCGAGATTGATCATGGTTCGTCTCCGCCTTAAATGAGGACCACGCCTTCCATTACCGCCGCCGCGCGCAGATCGCGGTACCAGCGTTCGACCGGGTGCTCCTTGACGAAGCCGTGGCCACCCAGCAACTGCACTGCATCGGATCCGATCACCATGCCCTTGTCGGCGCACAGACGGCGCGCGATCGCGGTCTCGCGAGCGAAGTCCTTGCCCTGATCGGCGCGACTCGCAGCGCGCCAGCTGGCGAGACGCATGCCATCGAGCTCAATCGCCATGTTGGCAACTGCAAACGCGACCGACTGCCGATGGCTGATCGGTTCGCCAAACGCAACGCGCTCGTTGACGTAGGGAATCACATAGTCGAGCGCCGCCTGGGCGGTGCCTACCGCAAGCGCACACCAGCCGAGGCGCGCGAGGTTGATGCACTCGAGATACGTCTGCTGGCCGCCACCGATCAATGCCGATGCAGGCAGTTTCAGTTTGTTCAGGTGCAGACGCGCCGTTGCCGCCGCGCGCAGGCCCATCGCCGGCTCGGCTTCGATACTGAGGCCCGCGTTCGAGGACTCTACGATGAACAGCGTCGGACCAAGGCCATCCAGTTCCGCGGCGACGATGAACAGTTCGGCCGTCGCCGCGCGCGGCACCAGGGATTTGATGCCATCGAGCACAAAGCCGCTACCCTCGCGGCGCGCGGTCGTCTTCAGCACCAGCGCATCGAACAAGGGTCGCGGTTCCAGCACAGCGAGTGCCGCAGCCGGCGCATGTTCATTGGCGAAGGCCGGCAGATAGGTCGCCTGCTGCGTCTCGTCGCCCCACAGCACCAGCGCGGTCGAGACTGCGGTCGGTGCCAGCGCCGCAACCGCAAGGCCCATGTCGCCTTGCGCCAGTGCTTCGGCAATCAGCATGCCGGTGACCGCCGAGCGTTCGGTGCCGACACCGCCCAGCGCCTCGGGAATCGCCATCTGCGCGATGCCCAGTTCGGCCGCGCCGGCAAGCACAGCATCCGGAGCGCTGCAGGCGGTATCCGCCGCCATTGCCGCGGGTCGCATCTGCTCGAGCGCGTAACCCTGCACGGCCTCGCGCAACATCTGCTGTTCTTCGCTCGGCGTCAGGTCGAACAACCCGGCGCCACCGCCGCGCGACAGCCGCTCAGGCCGTACCAGCTTCAGCGTCGACTGGAAGCTGCGTGCGACGGCACCGGCACTGCGAAAACCGATCCGGCTGCCGTGATACAGCGCGCGCTCCGCCGGCTTGCGCAGACCGAGCTTCTCGATCAGCGGCAAACCCGCGAAACGGTTGATGGCGCGCAGGCCCAGCCCCATCGCCCTGCCCGCCCCCTTGCTCGCCCCATTGCCGGACTTGGCCATGCTCGCTTCTCCTATTTAGTTCTAGTCGTTATGCAGGTACCGCAACGAACCGCGATGACGACGGATCAGCTGAGGTTGTCGCGAATCTGCTCGAGAAATACGTCGACGAGACGAGTGAACTTGCCCTGGATGAACGGCGGCGCCACCAGGCGGTACATCAGCGGCACCGGCACATCGCGCAGCTCGCCGCGCACATCGAAGGACACGCGCGTCTGCGAACCCTTGGCCTCGACCCGCATGCGACCTTCGATCGTCGCATTGCCCTTGCCGGCCACCGGCACCCAGCTCAGCTCGCCGGATTTGGGATTGCAGCTGTACTTGGCGCCATAGCTGACTTCATGCGCGATGCGCGCAGCCTTGGAACCGATCGGCGCCATTTCCCAGAGATAGCTGTCCTTGCCCAGCGGTGTCAGCTTGCGCAGCTTGGGAAAGCGCTTGATCGTGCCTTCGTAATCTTCCAGCAGACCGCGAACGCGATCGATCGGCGCGGGCACATCGACGCTGCGCGCAATGCTGATATTGACCTTCATGGGTTCTCGCTCACGACGTTCTGATAGTCAGACGAGCTTGGCAGCAAGCCCGGTCGGCGCCTTTGGCCGGACGAACATCCCGCGCGGCAAACGCGGCCAATCGGTCCTACAGCTTGACGCCGCCTTGCTGGATTCTTGCAAAAAGCTCGGGCGTCAGCGGCTCGTAACCACGCTGGCGATCAAGCAGCACATAGACCGGCCCAGCGACCTTGGCCGGATCGAAGCCCTGCTCCTTGAGCGTGCCCTTGCGGACCTTGAACGTGCTGGTCAGCTCGACTTCGGCGGAGCGCAGGAACACCGGCACGGCGTAAGCCGGCAAGGCTGCGCAGAGCTGTTCGGCCAGTCCCCGCAGCTGCGCGTCGCCCAGCGGGCCCTCGACGCTCAACGCCGCCATGCCGGCGCGGCCGTCGGTCTGCGGAATCTGCACGCCATAGACGATGGCCTGGCTGACGCCCGCGCAGCGTTCCATCGCCGCTTCGACCTCGGTCGTCGCGACGTTCTCGCCTTTCCAGCGGAAGGTGTCGCCGATGCGATCGACAAACTGGATATGCCGATAGCCCTGATTCAGCACCAGATCGCCGGTGTTGAACCAGCTGTCGCCGCGCTTGAAGACATTGCCCAGCAACTTCGACTGCGTCGCCTTGGCGTCGGTGTAACCGTCAAACGGCGCGCTGCTGGTGATCTCGGAGATCAATAGCCCGACCTCGCCGACCGCGACCTTGCGCATGAAGCCGCGTTCATCGCGCAGCGGCGCTTCCGCATCGGCATCGAATGCGACGACGGCGAACGGCAGCGGACAGAAGCCGGCCGTGCGCGCGACATCGAAGCCATTCGCGAATGCGACATTGCTCTCGCTGGCGCCGTAGAACTCGCAGACGCGCTCGATGCCGAAGCGATCCTGGAAATCCGCCCAGATTTCCGCTCGCAGGCCATTGCCGACGATGACCCGCACCTGATGGTCGCGATCTTTCGCGCTCGGCGGCTGATTCAGCAGATAGCGGCACAACTCGCCGATGTAGCAGAAGGCGGTTGCCCGCGTGCGGCGGACCTCATCCCAGAAGCGCGTCGCCGAAAACTTGCGGCCGAGCGCCAGCGTCGCACCGCCGCCGAGGACCGCGCCCCACGACACCGTCAACGCATTGTTGTGGTAGATCGGCAAACAGCAGTAGAGAACGTCGTCCGGCTTCAGGCGCAAGGTCATCTGGCCCATGCCGGCCATGCCGCGCCACCAGCGGTAGTGCGTCATCACCGATGCTTTGGGCAGACCGGTGGTCCCGGAGGTGAAGATGTAGAAACACGGATCCTTCATCCGCACTTCCGCCGTCTCCGGTGGATTGGCGCTGGTCGCGCCGGCCGTCAGCTCGCGCAGATTCAACCAGCCCTGCGGCGCCTTGCCCTCGCCGTCCCACAAGCGCTGCATCGTGCCCAGATCGATCGCGGGATCGTCGAGTGCCGCCATGCAATCCTCGCCCGCGATCAGCACGCGCGCACGCGTCAGGCGCAGGCTGTGGGCCAGTACGTCGCCGCGCTGCTGGTGATTGAGCATGCCGGCGATGGCACCCAGCTTGATCGTGGCGAGCACACAGGCCAGCGCCTCGGCGCGGTTCTCGATCAGGATGCCGACGGCATCGCCATGATTCACGCCCTGCTCTCGGAGAACTGCGGCGATGCGGTTCGCCCAGGCATTGAACTCCGCATAGGTCCAGCGCCGCTCACCGCACTGCACGGCCGGATGCTGCGGCTGGCGCTGCGCCAGCTGCTCGAAACGGCGGCCAACGGATTGCTTGCGCTCGGCCCGCGCCAGCGCGAGGTTGAGCAGGCCGCCCTGGACCTTGAACGAATCCGGCAGGCTGCGCAGCGCGCCGCGCAGCAGGTCGGCAGCGCGGATCACGTTGTCGCTGGATGCTTTCGTCTTGTTGCTCATGAGACGGGTCCGGCCATCAGTAGAGGACCCCGACTCTCGCCCACGAAACGGTTACACGCAATTGCCCGATTGACAGCGCACCGGCGCAGTTCGGTTTCAGCGCTGCGGGCGCCGCAGCAGAAACCACAAGCCGAAAATCGCCGTCAGCCCGATAGCCGCGTAGGCGAACAGATGGGAATACTCGGCAACGATGGCGACCGTGGCCTCGCCGAAGAAATACCCCAGAGATACCAGCACGCCGCACCAGATCGTCGCGCCAAGGCTGGTCAGCACGGCGAAGGGCAGCAAACGCATACCGAATACGCCGGGCGGCAGCGAGATCAGATGGCGGATCACGGGAATGAAGCGGCCGACAAAGGTGGCCACATTGGCATTGCGCAGGAACAGCGCCTCGGCCTCGTGGTACTTGGCCTCGCTGATCAGCACGTAGCGGCCGTACTTGAGCAGGAAAGCGCGGCCGACGTAACGACCGAGCGCGTAGTTGGCGCTGGCCCCGAGCAGCGAGCCGAAGCCGCCGGCCAGTGTCGCGTAGAACGGATTGAGCGTGCCCTGCGCGGCGAGATACCCGGCCGGGATCATCACCAGCTCGGACGGCACTGGAAACAGACTGGACTCCATCGCCATGAGCCAGACGATTTCGAAATAGCCAAGATGCTGCAGCATCTCCTGCAACCAGGCGCCGAAGGCTTCCATCGCATCACTCCTTACACGCACAAAAAACCCCGCGTTTCGGCGGGGTTGAGTTTGGTTGGGGGACTAGGATTCGAACCTAGATAAACAGTGTCAGAGACTGTTGTCCTACCATTAGACGATCCCCCATTCGAACATATGAACGAATGGATGACAGGGCGGCGAGTATAGCTCGCCGCCCTGCACAGATTAACGCTTGGAGTACTGCGTACCGCGGCGGGCCTTGTGCAGACCGACCTTCTTACGCTCGACTTCGCGAGCGTCGCGGGTGACGAGGCCGGCCGTGCGCAGCGCGCCACGCAGGCTTTCATCGTATTCGATCAGCGCACGCGTGATGCCGTGACGGATCGCGCCGGCCTGGCCGCTCGGGCCGCCGCCAGCGACGGTGATCATGAGGTCGAAGCGACCGACAGCGTCGGAGATCTCGAGCGGCTGGCGAACCAGCATGCGCGAGGTCTCACGGCCGAAATACTCTTCGACCGTCTTGTCGTTGATGGAGATAGCGCCCTTGCCGGGCTTGAGGAACACGCGCGCCGTTGCAGTCTTGCGGCGGCCCGTGCCGTACTTGTATTCAGTGGTCTTGGCCATGGGATGTGTCCGATCAGAAAGTCAGAGTTTTGGGCTGCTGAGCTTCATGCGGGTGCGCGGCACCGGCGTAAACCTTCAGCTTGCGGAACTGCGCGTAGCCCAGCGGGCCCTTCGGCAGCATGCCCTTGACCGCCTTCTCGATCGCACGGCCGGGATGCTTTTCGAGCATCTCGCCCAGCGTCTGCGAACGGATACCACCCGGATATTCGGTGTGGCGGTAGTACACCTTCTTCTTGACCTTGTCGCCCGTGGTCTTCACCTTTTCGGCGTTGACGATGACGATGTAATCGCCGGTGTCGACGTTCGGGGTGTATTCGGGCTTGTGCTTGCCGCGGAGACGGTTGGCAACTTCCGTTGCCAGACGACCCAGGGTCTTGTCCGATGCGTCAATCACGTACCAGTCGCGCTTGACGGTTTCGGACTTGGCGAAGATGGTCTTCATTGGTCCTTGTCCTGCTTAGGCCCCTTTGGGGCGATTTATAGTTCAGTTGCCCTGCATGCCGTACCGCACATGCCTGACAACCTCGAAAAACGGTCGCGGATTGTACCCACCGACGCCCGGTGGCGCAATATGCCGGGAATAACGAAGTGACCAGCGCAGCCCAGATTCTGGCGAACTTTTGACCAAATCGGCCCTGCTCAGGTCCCGAAATTGATCTTCGCCTCCAGATTCGTCCGCGAATCGGCATTGGCCAGGGCTTCCTCAAGCGCAATCGCGCCGGACTGGTAGAGGCCGTACAGCGAGGCGTCGAAGGTCAGCATGCCCTTGTCGGAGGACTGGTTCATCGCCTCCTTCAGCTCGTCGATGCGCTGGTTGAGGATCAGATCCTGGATGAACGGCGTGTTGACCATCACCTCCATCGCCGCGCAGCGCTTGCCGTCCTTGCGCTTGACCAGGCGCTGCGAAACGATCGCGCGCAGGGTCAGCGAGAGATCCATATAGAGCTGGCCGCGCACCGCTTCCGGATACAGGTTCACGATGCGCTGCAGCGCCTGATAGGCGTTGTTGGCGTGCAGCGTCGAGATCGCCAGATGGCCGGTATTGGCGAGCTGGATGCAGGCATCCATGGTTTCGCGGGTGCGCACCTCGCCGACCAGGATCACGTCCGGCGCCTCACGCAGCGAACTCTTCAGCGCGCGCTCGTAGCTGACCGTGTCCTGCCCGACCTCGCGCTGGTTGATGATGCTGCGCACGTTCGGGTGAATGAACTCGATCGGGTCCTCGATCGTCAGGATATGGCCGGACTGGGTTTCGTTGCGGTGATTGATCATCGCCGCCAGCGTTGTCGACTTGCCCGAGCCGGTCGCGCCGACCATCAGCACCAGGCCGCGCTTGTGCTGGATCAAATCCTTGAGCACCGACGGCAGGCCGGGGATGTCGTCGAGCCGCGGCACCGACGAGCGCACGTAGCGCAGCACCATGCCGAGCGAACCGCGCTGGTTGAAGATGTTGACGCGGAAGCGTCCGAGGCCGCCGGCCTCGGTCGCCAGGTCGATCTCCCAGTGCTCGTTCAGATGCGCCTGCTGTTCTGGTGTCAGGATCGAGTGGGCGATTTCCTTGATGAACTCGCGCGTCAGGATCTGCTTGCCGATCGGCATCAGCTCGCCTTCGATCTTGATCTGCGCCGGCGCGTTGGCGGTAAAGAACAGGTCCGAGCCGTTCTTCTCGATGCACAGCTTGAGGTACGGCAGAATCTTGAGCATGGCGGATCAGCGGCGCAGCACGTTGGCGGATTCGTCTTCCTTCATGCGCATGCGGCGCACACCCTCGTCCTCAAGCAGGTTCTGCTGCGCGCGCTTGGATTCAAGCTTGATGCGCAGGCGGATTTCGTTCTGCGAGTCGGCGTTGCGCACGGCCTCGTCGTAGCCGATCTGGCCTTCCTCGAAGAGCTGGAACAGGAACTGGTCGAAAGTGATCATGCCCTGCTCGTTCGAGCGCGCCATGACTTCCTTGATGCCGGCGACTTCGCCCTTGAAGATCAGGTCGGCAATCAGCGGCGAGTTGATCAGGATCTCCATCGCCGCGACGCGGCCGCCGCCTTCCTTGCGGATCAGGCGCTGCGAGATGATCGACTTGAGGTTCAGCGACAAGTCCATCAGCAGCTGTTCGCGCTTTTCTTCCGGGAAGAAGTTGATGATGCGATCCAGCGCCTGGTTGGAGCTGTTGGCGTGCAGCGTGGCCAGCACGAGGTGACCGGTTTCGGCGAAGTTGACCGCGTATTCCATGCCCTCGCGGGTACGGATTTCGCCGATCAGGATGACGTCCGGCGCCTGACGCAACGTGTTCTTCAGCGCGTTTTCCCAGCTGTAGGTATCGGTGCCGACTTCGCGCTGGGTGACGATGCAGCCGATATGCGGATGCACGTATTCGATCGGATCCTCGATCGTGATGATGTGGCCGCGCGTGTTCTGGTTGCGGTAACCGACCATCGACGCCAGCGAGGTCGACTTGCCCGAGCCGGTCGCACCGACCATCAGCACCAGACCGCGCTTCTCCATGACGATCTTCGCCAGCTGCGGCGGCAGGCCGAGCTGTTCGAAGGTCGGGATCTCGGTATTGATCGTACGCAGCACCCCGCCGACGCGGCCCTGCTGGATGAAGGCGTTGACGCGGAAACGGCCGATGCCCGGCGGCGAGATCGCGAAGTTGCACTCATTGGTCGATTCGAAATCCTTGATCTGCCGGTCGTTCATCAGCGAGCGCATGATGATCGCCGAGGCTTCCGCCGGCAGTGCCTTGTCCATCACCGGCGTCATCTGGCCATCGAGCTTGATGGCCGGCGGAAAGCCGGTCGTGATGAACAGGTCGGAAGCTCCTTTCTGCTTCATCAGCGCCAGCAGCTGCTGGACCAGTTTTATGCCTTGTTCGCGATCCATGCTCGGGCTCTGGTGATTAGACGGTGAAGTTGCGCGGATCGGCGGATTTGTAGCGCGCCTCTTCGACCGACGTCAGGCCCTTGCGGACCATTTCCTTGAGGCACTGGTCGAGGGTCTGCATGCCTTCCTTCTGGCCGGTCTGGATCGAGCTGTACATCTGCGCGATCTTGTTCTCGCGGATCAGGTTACGGATGGCGGGCGAACCGATCATGATCTCGTGCGCCGCGACGCGGCCGCCGCCCTTGCGCTTGAGCAGGGTCTGCGAAATCACCGCGCGCAGCGATTCCGACAGCATCGCGCGGACCATGTCCTTTTCCGCCGCCGGGAAGACGTCGACGATACGGTCGACCGTCTTCGCCGCGCTGGACGTATGCAGCGTGCCGAACACCAAGTGGCCGGTTTCCGCGGCGGTCAGCGCGAGGCGAATGGTTTCGAGATCGCGCATTTCGCCGACGAGGATGACGTCGGGGTCTTCGCGCAATGCGGAGCGCAAGGCTTCGTTGAAGCCCAGCGTGTCGCGGTGCACTTCGCGCTGGTTGATCAGGCAGCGCTTGGCCTGGTGGACGAATTCGATCGGATCCTCGACGGTGAGGATATGGCCGTACTCGTTTTCATTGATGTGGTTGACCATCGCGGCCAGCGTCGTCGACTTGCCGGAGCCGGTCGGGCCGGTCACCAGCACGATGCCGCGCGGCGTCTCGGAGATCTCCTTGAAGATGCCGGGGCACTTGAGGTCTTCCAGCGACATGATCTTCGACGGAATGGTACGGAATACCGCGCCGGCGCCGCGTGCCTGGGTGAAGGCATTGACGCGGAAGCGCGCGAGGCCGGGAATCTCGAACGAGAAATCGGTTTCGAGGAATTCGTCCCAGGCCTTGCGCTGCTTGTCGTTCATGATGTCGTACACCATGTCGTGGACCTGCTTGTGGTCCAGCACCGGCAAGTTGATGCGTTTGACGTCGCCGTCGACACGGATCATCGGCTCGATGCCGGCCGACAGGTGAAGATCCGAGGCCCCCTGCTTCACGCTGAAGGTCAGTAGCTGCGCAATATCCATGCGGATGCTCTAGAGATTTCGTTATTGTTCCCGCCCCTGCCTTCCCCTCGGGCGGCAAGGCGGTCCGACGTGGAATGTTACTGCACAGACGTTAAAGACTATTCGGGGTAGAGGCAACATGACGCAGATCGCAGCGCAAATCACTGCCGTGCGGCAGCGCATCGCCGCCGCCTGTGCCGCCGCCGGCAGAACCGCGGCGGAAGTCGAGCTGCTGGCCGTCAGCAAGACCTTCGGCGCCGACGCCGTGCGCGCCGCGGCGGCCGCCGGCCAGGTCCATTTCGGCGAGAACTACCTGCAGGAGGCGCTGGACAAGCAGGCCGAACTGCGCGACCTGGACCTGGTCTGGCATTTCCTCGGCCCGCTGCAGTCGAACAAGACCCGCGCGGTGGCCGAGCATTTCCACTGGGTCCACAGCGTGGATCGCCTGAAAGTTGCGCAAAGATTGTCCGAACAGCGGCCGCCGTCGCTGCCGCCGCTGCAGGTCTGCGTGCAGGTGAATATCTCCGGCGAGGACAGCAAGTCCGGGTGCCTGCCGTCCGAAGCGCCGGCCTTGTGCCGGGCCGTTGCGGCGTTGCCGGGCCTGCGACTGCGTGGGCTGATGGCGATCCCCGCGCCGCTGGCCGCCGGCGGCGACGCGCGTGCGCCCTACCGTGCGCTGCGGTCGCTGCAGCACAGCATGGACGATCTGCATCCTGCGCTCGACAGTCTCTCCGCCGGCATGTCGGACGATCTGGAAGCCGCAGTTGCCGAAGGTGCCACGATGGTCCGCATCGGCACGGCGATTTTCGGCAGACGCGGCTAGGGCCCGAGCGGCGAAGGATCGCGGCCGTACCGCCAGACAGGCTGTCAGCGCGGTCGTTGCTTTTGGGCGGCGCTTGTCCTCACTATCCGTCACCGATAACGGCCAACAACCGGTGACTGCCCGCGAGCAGCGCCGCGCGCCGACAGAATCAGGTTACGGGGGCAGGTGGAGATGCTGGAGAGCCTACACGCCGCACTGTTGTCCGCGCAGGCGACTTTTGTCGCGCAATGGTGGCTGTTCCTGTCGATGCCGATCATTGCCGCGATCATCGGTTACGTCACCAAGATTGCCGCGGTGCGCATGATGTTCGAGCCGCTGGAGTTCGTCGGCATCAAGCCCTATCTGGGCTGGCAGGGCGTGATTCCGCGCAAGGCCGAGAAGATGGCGAGCATCGCCGTCGACGTCATCACCCGCCGCCTGATCACGGTCGAGGAAATCTTCTCGCGCCTCGATCCGCGCGAGATTGCCAACCAGATCGAAAAACCGATGCTCGGCGCGGTCGAGCAGATCACCCGCGAAGTGCTGTCTCAGCACCAACCCGGCCTGTGGGAGATGCTGCCGAATTTCGCACGCGAACGGCTGATCAAGCGCGTCCAGGCCGAAGCACCGCAGGTCGTCGCGCAGGTGATGTCCGAGCTGCGCGCCAACGTGCGCCAGGTGTTCGATCTCAAGCACATGGTCATCGGCGCGCTGATGCGCGACAAGCGACTGCTCAATCGCGTCTTCGCCGAAGTCGGCCGCAAGGAGTTCCGCTTCTTCGGTCATTCCGGCCTCGTGTTCGGCTTCATGATCGGCATCGTCCAGATGGTCGTCTGGCTGTTCTACCAGTCGCCCTGGATCCTGCCGGCCTTCGGCCTGTTCATCGGTTTTGCGTCGGACTGGCTGGCGCTGCAGATGCTGTTCCATCCGAAGAAGCCGGTGAAGATTCTCGGCCTGACCTATCAAGGCCTGTTCCTGCGCCGCCAGCAGGAAGTTTCACGCGACTACGCGCGCCTGGTCGCCGACCAGATCATCACGCCGGCCAACATCTGGCAGGCCATCCTCGAAGGCCCGGGCTCGGATCGCCTGTTCGCGCTGGTGCAGAAGCACGTCGAACAGATGGTCGACGAGCAGGCCGGCATCGCGCGGCCGCTGGTCGCCTTCGCGATCGGCTCACGGCGCTACCAGGACATGAAGAAATCGGTCACATCCAAGCTGGTCGAAGCCCTGCCGCAGACCCTGCGTCACGTCGACAACTACGCGGAAGGGGCGATGGACATCCGCAACACCCTGACCGAGCGCATGCAGAAACTCAGCCCCGAGGAGTTCGAGGGCATGCTGCGCCCGGCGTTCAAGGAAGACGAATGGTCGCTGATCATCGTCGGCGCGGTGCTGGGCTTCATCGTCGGTGAGCTGCAGACCTTCATGCTGCTGCACTGAGCCGCTACAGCGGACTGCCATCCGTCAGACGGCAGATTCTGTGGGTCATATCCCACAGCATCCTGTGCAGGCTGCGGCGCAACAGGCCCGTGAACGGGCGCATCAAGCCCTTGCATTGGAAATGGATGGCCCATTGCAGCTCGCAGCGCCCCAACCCGCGCGGGATCAGGGTGACCCGCCCCATATAGTCCTGGACCAGACGGTCCATCAGCGGCGTGCCGGTCGACACAAGGATGTAGTCCATCCGCTGCGGCGCCTGCAGCAGCACGACTTGCTCCACAGCGGTCGTACCGTTGCCCATCGTCACGTAACGGACCGAGCCGACCGCCAGCCGTTTGCCGCCGTCCGGATGCTCGATCCGCACCCCGCGGCAGCCGGGAATCCACTGTTGCATGCCTTCCGCGGTGCTGAGCAGCCCGAACGCCCGCTGTATATCGACGCGTAACTCGGCGAGGATTTCGAACTGCTGCGGCGCCATTGCGGTACTCCCCGAGGTGAACGGCATTTAAGCATTTGCGACCTCGTTATGTGAGCCCCCGGTAACCCCGCGCTGTCGCCGCAGTTCCGATTTGCTAGGCTGCGCGCCCGTCCCATGCACGATGCCCGCCCATGTCCGCCGATACCGCCAAACGTCTTGCCGCCGAAGCCGCCCTTGCCTATATCGAGCCGGGCGAAGTCCTGGGCGTCGGCACCGGTTCGACGGTCAATCATTTCATCGACCTGATCGCCGAGAAACGCCTGATCGGCGACATTCCCGGCGCGGTATCGTCGTCGAACGCCAGCACCGAGCGGCTCAAGAAGGTCGGTATTCCGGTGCTCGATCTGAACCGGACCGGCACGCTGTCGATCTACGTCGACGGCGCCGACGAGGCGAACAAGCACCTGCAGCTGATCAAGGGCGGCGGCGCGGCACTGACGCGCGAGAAGATCGTTGCGGCCGCCAGCCGCAAGTTCATCTGCATCGCCGACGAATCGAAGCTGGTCGGCGTACTCGGCAAGTTTCCGCTGCCGATCGAAGTCATCCCGATGGCGCAGTCCTACATCGGCCGCGAGCTGACCCGCCTGGGTGGCCATCCGGTGCTGCGCAAGGACGTGACGACCGACAACGGCAACGTCATTATCGACGTCCACAACCTCGATATCGTCGATCCGCTCAAGCTCGAAGCGGAGATCAACAGCCTCGCCGGCGTCGTCTGCGTGGGGCTGTTCGCCAAGCGCCCGGCCGATGTGCTGATTCTCGGCGGCGCCGGTGGCGTGCGTACGCTCAAGGCTTCGTAAGCAGCCGACAAGCAGGCACAAAAAAACCCACCTGATGTCAGGTGGGTTTTTTGTTGAAGCTCGACAACTTAGCGGCGGCCGCCCTTCTTCATGTCGCGCGGCTGCTCTTCGTTGACCTTCATCGGCTTGCCGCGCAGGTCCTTGCCGTTCAGGCCGGCAATCGCGGCACGTGCTTCGTGGCCTTCCATCTCGATGAAGCCAAAGCCCTTGCACTGGCCGCTGAACACGTCCTGCACCAGCTTGATCGAGAACACCTTGCCGAACGTGGCGAAGATCTCGGTGAGCTCGCGCTCCGTGGTATCGGCAGGCAGGTTTCCGGCGAAGACTCGTTTCATGCGGTACTCCTAGTAAATTGCTACAAAAATCCTTAACGGCCGCCCCGATGGCGGCCTCCCTGATTCGACTGGCCCGGAGCGCCGCCCTGCGGGGCACGCCGGCCATCGCCACGCCCACGTCCCGGTGCCGCCGACGCGGGCCTGCGCTCGCCCTGTGCGTTGCCGCCCTGGCTCTGGCCGTTGCCGGCCGGCTTGCGCTGACCGCCGCCCGGATGAGCCGCGTGGCCATTCGCGCGTGCGGCGCCGTTGCCGCTGCGTGGCTGCTGATGGCGACCGCCGTGACGATGACCACGGCCTTCGCGCGGCGGCCGCGCGTCCTCATCCCTGGCGGATTCGGAGCGCGGACGCGGCGTGAAGCCATCGACCTCAAACGCTTCAATGCTGCGCTTCAGCAGTTTTTCAATACCCTTCCACTCGTCGTACTCCTCCTTGCAGACCAGCGAGATCGCCTCGCCCGTCTCGCCGGCACGGCCGGTACGGCCGATGCGGTGCACATAGTCCTCAGGCACCGCCGGCAGCTCGAAGTTCACGACATGCGGAAGCAGCTCGATATCCAGACCGCGGGCGGCGATATCGGTGGCAACCAGCGCGCGGACGCTACCATCCTTGAAACCGGCCAGTGCCTTGGTGCGCGCATTCTGGCTTTTGTTCCCGTGCAGCGCGGCGGCATTGATGCCGTCCTTGATCAGGCGCTCCATCAGGCGGTTGGCGCCGTGCTTGGTGCGCGTGAAGATCAGCACCTGCTTCCAGTTGAATTTGCTGATCATGTAACCGACCAGCTCGGCCTTGTGGGCCTTGTCGACGAAGATCGCGCGCTGGGTCACCGCCGTGGCGGCGCTGTTGCGCGGCGCGATGTCGATCGTCGCCGGGTTGTGCAGCAGGCCTTCGGCAAGCTTGCGGATGTCCGGCGAGAACGTCGCCGAGAACATCAGATTCTGGCGCTGCTTGGGCAGCTTCTCGATGACGCGGCGGATGTCGCGGATGAAGCCCATGTCGAGCATGCGATCGGCTTCGTCGAGCACCAGGAACTCGACCTTCGACAGATCGATCGTACGCTGGCTGACGTGGTCGAGCAGACGACCCGGCGTGGCGACGACGATGTCCGCACCGCGGCGCAGCGCATCGATCTGCGGGTTGATGCTGACGCCACCGAAGATCAGCACCGTGCGAACCGTCGGCAGGTGCTTGCTGTAGGTGCGGATGCTTTCCTCGACCTGGGCGGCGAGTTCGCGGGTCGGCACCAGCACCAGCGCACGCACCGGACGGCGCGCGCCTTCGGCGGGAGGATTGGCCTGCAGACGCTGCAGCATCGGCAGGGTGAAGGCAGCGGTCTTGCCGGTACCGGTCTGCGCGGCAGCGAGCAGATCGCGGCCGGCAAGAATCTCGGGAACCGAGCGCTGTTGAATCGGGGTGGGCGTCGAATAGCCCTGTTCGGCCACGGCGCGAACAATGTTCGGCGCAAGGCCTAGTCCATCAAATGACACGTGAAACTCCTGAATAGTGCTTCAGGCGGCTCGAAAGCCGCCTATGGCCTGCCTGGCAAGCAGTGCTTACCGGGGCCGGTTCAGGCAAAGGGTTGATACGGGACGGATGTCACCGAGAGGTCTGCGACCATGGGCCAGAGGCTGGCCAAACGGGGTGCGCAAACCGGTATGCGCCACAAACGGGCGGCAGTATAGCGATCTGGCGCTGATTCACCTAATCTTCACCATAACGGCACGCAAATTCCATGCCGAAAAAATAGCCACCGCCCCCCCACGAACAGCCCACTGAAACGGATCCGCCAATGAAAACCACCGCCATTGCCACCGCCGTTGCCATCGTCGCCGCCTGCAGCAGCTTCAGTGCGCAGGCCGACACCTGGAAAGATCTCAAAGGCGCCGCCAAGGCCCAGGCCAACCAGCGCGCCGAAGTCGAGCTGGGACTGCCGCAGGCCGCGACCGCCGGCGCCAAGGCCTACATCGTTTCGCCGCTGGACGGTGCCGAAGTCAGCAGCCCGGTCAAGGTCGTCTTCGGCCTGTCCGGCATGGGCGTTGCCCCGGCTGGCGTCAACCAGACCGGCACCGGCCATCACCATCTGCTGATCGACGGGCCGGAAGTCGACTTCACGAAGCCGCTGCCGGCGACGGACCAGATCAAGCATTTCGGCGGCGGCCAGACCGAGACGTCGCTGGAACTCAAGCCGGGCAAGCACACGCTGCAGCTCGTGCTCGGCGACTGGAAGCATCAGCCGCAGAACCCGACGGTGCTGTCGGAAAAGATCACGATCACGGTCAAGTGAGACCTGGCGCCGTCACCTCGATCGGACACGCTCACGCATGAAGGCAGCACTGGGACTGCGACTGGGTCAGTCGCTGACGATGACGCCGGCGCTGCAGCAGGCCATCCGTCTGCTGCAGCTGTCCAGCCTCGATCTGCAGCAGGAAATCGAGCAGGCGCTGGAATCCAACATCCTGCTGGAGCGCGACGACTCAGCACCGGACGGCGCCGATAGCGGCGAAGACACGTACAGCGCCGGCGATGCTGCCGGCGAAGAGGGGGGCGACAGCGAGGGCGTCACCAAGGAAGTCGGCACCGATAGCGACATCCCGGACGAGTTGCCGGTCGATGCCGATTGGGGCGATGTCTTCGACGACCTGCCGGCACAGCCGCGCAGCGGCGACGACGAAGAACTGCGCGAGTTCATGGAAGCCAACCGCCGCGCGGCGACCGGCCTCTACGAACACCTGCTCGAACAGGCCCGCGCCGCGCCCTTCACACTGCGCCAGACGGAGATCGCGGCTTTCCTGATCGATGCCGTCGACGAGGACGGCTATCTACGCGAGTGGGACGAACTCAAGGCGCAGATCGTCGCTGCGCTGCAGGTCAGCGTGGCGGAAGTCGACGCCGTGCTGGCGATGGTCCAGGAGTTCGATCCGCTCGGCGTCGGCGCGCGCGACCTCGGCGAGTGCCTGCGACTGCAGATCGAGGCCCTGCCGGCACGTACGCCGGGCGCGAACCTTGCTCTGCAAATTGTCGGCAATCACATGATGCTGCTGGCGCGTCACGATCTCGCCGCGCTGGGGCGCAGCACCCATGCCGCCGAGGCCGAGCTGCGGGTCGCGGTGGATCTGATTCAGTCCATGCAGCCGCGTCCAGGGCGCCCTTTCCAGGTTCACGAAGCGGATTACATCACCCCCGATGTCTTTGTTTTGAAACGCAATGGTCGCTGGACCGTGCGCCTGAACCCGGAACACATGCCGCGCCTGCGGATCAGTGGTCAGTACCAGGGCATGATCCGCCGCGCCGACAGCTCGCGCGACCAGACCATGCTCAAGCAGCACTTGCAGGAAGCCCGATACTTTTTGAGCAGTCTGGAGGCGCGCAATGAAACTCTTTTGCGGGTTGCGCACTCCATAGTTGAAGAACAACGTGCTTTCTTGGAATATGGACCCGAGGCGATGCGACCTTTGGTCCTCAGAGACATCGCCGAACAGCTGGGCATACATGAATCAACCGTATCGCGCGCCACAGCCAACAAGTACATGCTCACTCCGCGTGGGCTCTGCGAACTCAAATATTTTTTCTCCAGCCACGTCCAGACCACGGGCGGCGGCATCTGCTCGGCTACGGCAATCCAGGCCATGATCAAACGCCTGGTGACTGCCGAAAGCCCCAACCGTCCGCTGTCCGACGCCAGCCTTTCCGACATGCTGCTCAAGGAAGGCATTCAAGTTGCGCGACGTACGGTCGCTAAATACCGCGAAGGCCTGGGAATCCCTCCCTCGCATGAGCGCAAACCGCCGGCTTGAATCCGCCGGCACTTCACAGGAGGCCACGATGAATTTGAACATCTCCGGACACCATGTCGAAGTCACACCCCCGATGCGGGAATACGTTGTCACCAAGCTCAAGAGGCTGGAACGACACTTCGACCATCTGATCAGTGCGGAGGTTGTTTTATCCGTCGAGAAGCTGCGTCAGAAAGCCGAAGCCACCGTGCACGCCAGCGGCGCCAATCTGCACGCCGAGGCCACGGACGGCGATCTCTACGCCGCGATCGACATGCTCACGGACAAGCTCGACCAGCAGACGCGCAAGTACAAGGAAAAGATCCGCGACCATCATCAGAAGGAAGCGCACAAGCGCATGAGCTAGCAGCAGTTCGGGCGAACACGGCTGACCGCGACGCGGTTAGAATCACCGTCATTCGCGAGGGCCCGGGTACGCCTCGTACCCGGGCCCTTCGTTTTTCACAGGAAAGCTACGCATGAAGATCGCCGAAATTCTGTCGCCTGACCGTGTCAGTCAGGGGCACACTTTCACCAGCAAGAAGAAGGCGCTTGAAGAACTCGCTGCCCTGCTCGCGCGTGGCGTGCCCGGCGTCCAGGCCAGCGATATCCTGACCAGCCTCGCGGCCCGTGAAAAACTCGGCAGCACCGGCCTGGGCCATGGCGTCGCGATCCCGCATGGCCGCATGGCCGGCGTCACCCAGAGCGTCGGCGCTTTCATGCGCCTCAAGCATCCGCTGGACTACGACGCGCATGACGGCCAGGCCGTCGATCTCGTGTTCGGCCTGCTCGTTCCGCAGGGCGCAACCGAAACCCACCTGAAGCATCTGGCCGCGATTGCCGAGATGTTTTCCGACAGCAGCTTCTGCCAGAAAGCCCGCGAGTCCGCCGACGAAGGCGCGTTGTTCCAACTCGTGAGTGGCTACACCCCGGCCTGATTTCCGGAGCGCGCCATGCCCAGCGGCGCCGTGCCGCCAGCGATCACACTGCATGGCGTGTTGATGCAGGTTCATGGAATGGGCGTGCTGCTGACCGGCGCCAGCGGCGTCGGCAAAAGCGAGCTGGCTCTGGAACTGCTCAGCCGCGGCCACCATCTGGTCGCCGATGATGCCGCCGATCTGAGCGTGCACAAAGGCCGGGTCCATGGCCGTTGCCCGCCCCTGCTACGCGGGTTTCTCGAAGCGCGCAGCCTCGGCATTCTGAATGTGCGGCGCATGTACGGTGGGCGCAGCCTGAAGCAGTCGACGCCGATCGATCTGATCATTGCACTTGATGCGCCGCTGCCCAAAGGCGACAGCGGCATCGAGCGCCTCAGCGGCCGGCGCGGCACGCGCGAGGTGCTGGGCATCGAAATCGCCGAAATCTCGATCCCGATACGCCTCGGGCATAATCTCGCGGTGTTGGTAGAGGCGGCGTGCCGCGATCTGAAGCTGCGGCGCGATGGATATCATGCCGACGAAGATCTGACGCGGCGCCAGCTGCTCGCGATCAAGAGCCAGCTCAAGAAGAATCCACAACGGAATTGAAGGTGAGTCTCTGATGCGGCAGCGGAGGTCGAGATGAAAGTCGTCATCGTCAGCGGCCTGTCGGGTGCAGGCAAGACCGTGGCCCTCAAGCAGTATGAGGACATGGGGTACTACTGCATCGACAACCTGCCGCTGCAGCTGTTCGCGCCGATCTCGCGCACCGCGTTGCGTGCCACCGAAAGTCGCTACAAGAATCTCGCCGTCGGCGTCGATGCGCGCGAGAACCCGACCGAGATCGAACGCTTTCCGCGTTATGTGCAGAAGCTGCGCGACCGCGGAATCGATATTCGCGTCATCTTCCTGCGCGCCGACGAATCGGTGCTGCTGCAGCGCTATTCCGACACCAAGCGCCGCCATCCGCTGGCGATTGGCGAACTGCCGCTGCTGGAAGCGATCCGCGCCGAGAAGGCTTTGCTCGCACCGATCGCCAGCGTCGCGGATGCGACGATCGACACCACCTACAAGAACCTGCACGAGCTGCGCGAGGAAATCCTCAATCAGATTCCCGGCGGCGGACCGGGCAAGCTGAGCGTGCAGCTGGAATCCTTCGGCTTTCGCAACGGCACGCCGGACAATGTCGACTTCCTGTTCGACGTGCGCTGCCTGCCCAATCCGCATTGGGAAGCCTCGCTGCGCAAGCTGTCCGGCCGCGATGCCGCCGTCGCCAAATGGTTTTCCCAGCAGCCCATCGTGCAGGACATGATCAACGACCTGCACCGGCTTCTGACGCGCTGGCTGCCCGAATACCGCAAGCAGGACCGCGCCTACGTGACGATCGCGATCGGCTGCACCGGCGGCCAGCATCGCAGCGTCTACATCGTCGAACGCCTGGCCGCGCTGCTGCGCGATCACTACGAACAACTGACTGTCCGTCATCGCGAGCTGTGGGACGCCACCCAGCAACGCAACCCTGTGGAGACCCCGGCATGAGTGGTGGCGTAGGACTGCGGACCGGGTTGCTGCTGGTGACCCACGGCAAGCTCGGCCATCACTTGCTCGATACCTTGCGCGAGATGCTTGGCGACCTGCCGCTGGCCTCGGACGTGCTGGAAGTGCGCCGCGTGTCGGCACACGACGTGCTGATCAGCCAGGGCCGCAAGATGATCGACCGTCTCGATTCGGGCGCCGGCGTGCTGATCCTGACCGATGCGTTCGGATCGACGCCGAGCAACATCGCCAACAAGCTCTGCACCGACGATCGCGTCGCCGTCGTTGCCGGCGTCAACCTGCCGATGCTGGTGCGCATCTTCAATTATCCGAATCTGCCGCTGGCCGAGATGACCCGCAGCGCCGTCGAAGGCGGCAGCCGCGGCATCATCGAGTGCCCGCGCCGGACCCCTTAGCCGCCAATCACTACCGAAGCGATCGCCATGGAACGTACCGTCGGAATCATCAACAAGCTCGGCCTGCATGCGCGCGCCGCGGCCAAGCTGGTTACCTTGGCAAGCAAGTTCGAGGCGGATGTGACGATCCGCAAGGACGGCCGCGAGGTCAGCGGCAAGTCGATCATGGGCGTGATGATGCTCGCCGCGGCGAAGGGCAGCGAAATCACCCTGATCGCCAATGGCAGCGACGCCGAACAGGCGCTCGACGAACTGACCCAGTTGATCGCGGATTGCTTCGGCGAAGACGAGTGATCGAACCGGCCGCACACCCGCGGGGCGCTCCATGAGCCTGTGGCTGCCGGGCATCGGCGTCTCGCGCGGCATCGCAATTGCCCGCGTGCAGAAGATGCATGGCGGCGAGCTGGACATTCCGGAATACCGGCTGGCGAAGGAAGACGTCGAAGGAGAGGTAACCCGCTTCTACCAAGCCCATCGCCGCGCGAAGGAGCAGCTGCGCGAAGTGCGCGAGCAGATTCCGCTCGGCACGCCCGGCGACATCGCCGCCTTCATCGACACGCACATCCTGATGATGGACGACCGCTCCATCACCGACGCGACGGTCGCGCATATCCGCACCGATCGCATCAACGCCGAAGCGGCGTTGCAGCGCACTCGCGACGCCCTGGTCGCGGTGTTCGAGAAGATGGACGACGCCTATCTGCGCACGCGCAAGGACGACGTCGAGCATGTCTGCAGCCGCATCCTGCGCATCCTGCTGAAGTCCGAACGCCAGCTGCCGACCCAAGGCGACGGCGCCGAGGCTTTCGTCATCGTCGCCGACGATGTCACGCCGGCCGACATCATCCTGCTGTCGCAACAGCAGGTCGCCGCGTTCGTCACCGAGTACGGCGGCCCGCTGTCGCATACCGCGATTCTCGCGCGCAGCCTCGGCATCCCCGCCGTCGTCGGCCTGCGCGATGCGCGACGCCTGATCCGCGACAACGAGACGGTCATCGTCGATGGCGAAGCCGGCCAGATCATCACCGATCCGGACGCCAAGGCCCTCGCCTTCTATCGTGAAAAGCAGGCCGCGCACGCGCGCCATCGCGCCGGCCTCGACAAGCTCAAGGGCCGCGACGCAATCTCGCGCGACGGCGTGCGCATCCGCCTGCTGGCGAATATCGAACTGCCGGAAGACGCCAGGGTTGCCGAGGAAGCGGGCGCAGAAGGCGTCGGCCTCTACCGCACCGAGTTCATGTACATGAACCGCAAGGAGCTGCCGACCGAAGAGGAACAGTACGAGGCCTACGCACGCATCGTCTCCGCCGTTTCCGGGCCGATCACGATCCGTACGCTCGATCTGGGCGCCGACAAGCAGGTCGACAGCGGTCGCAGCCATGGGCCATTACCAACCAATCCGGCCCTCGGATTGCGCGCGATCCGCCTGTGCCTCAAGGAACCCGAGCTGTTCCGCATACAGGTCCGAGCGCTGCTGCGCGCCGCCGCGCTCGGCCGCGTGCAGATCATGCTGCCGATGATCTCCAGCCTGCAGGAGTTCCGCCAGGCCAACACCCTGATCGACTCAGCCCGCGACGAGCTTCGTGCCGAGGGCTACAAGCTGGCTGACGATGTGCCGATCGGCGCAATGATTGAAGTGCCGGCCGCGGCCATCGCCTCGAAGATGCTGGCGCGGCATGCACGCTTCTTCTCGATCGGCACCAACGACCTGATCCAGTACACGCTGGCGATCGACCGCGTCGACGACGAGGTCAACTACCTTTACGACCCGACCCATCCGGCGGTACTCGAACTGATCCGCCACACGATCGAGTCCGGACGCAATGCCGGCATCCCGGTTGCGATGTGCGGTGAGATGGCGGGCGATCCGCGCTTCACGCGGCTCCTGCTGGGCCTGGGCCTGACCGACTTCTCGATGCACCCGTCGAACATTCTCGAGGTCAAGCAGATCGTCGTGGAGTCCGACATCGCCGCGTTGCGCAGAGCGGTGAGCATCGCCCTCGAAGACGGCGAACCGCAGAGGCTGCGCGACGCCATCGCTGCGCTGGATCATCTGTAGAGTCTGTCGACACTGCGCGTTTTCGAACGCGCATCACAGCGGCATCAAACTTCGCGATGCTATGCTCGCTATCGATCACTGAATCCAGAATCGATACGCGTCAGTAACATGGCCGAGCGCGACCCCACCGAAGCTGCACTGCTGCGCCTGCGCGAACGCCTCGCGGCGGGCAGCATGCTGCCGGTGAAGCGATCGCTGCATGCGCTCAATCCCGCCGAGATCGCCAAGCTGTTGGTCTCGCTGCCGCCGCCGGAGCGCAATCTGGTCTGGGAGATGGTCAGCCCGGAGGACGACGGCGAGGTGCTGCTGCACGTGCCGGACTCGGTCCGCGCCGGCCTGATCCGCCAGATGGACACGGCCGAGCTGGTCAAAGCGGCCGAAGAACTAGAAATCGACGACCTCGCCGACTTCCTCGAGGACCTGCCGGAGACCGTCACCCAGCAGGTACTCAAGGCCCTCGACGAGGACGATCGGACGCGCCTTGAGCAGGTGCTCGCGCACGAGCCCGACACCGCCGGCGGTCTGATGAATACCGACACGGTCACGGTGCGGCCGGACGTGTCTCTGGACGTTGTCCAGCGTTACCTGCGCCTGCGCGGCGAACTGCCGTCGCATACCGATGCGCTGTATGTCGTCGACCGCTACGGCGCCTACCTCGGCGCGCTGACGCTGGACAAGATTCTCACGCGCCCGCCGGAAGACCTGGTTGCCAACGCGATGGCGCGCGAAACAGCCGCGATCCCGGCCCAGGAAGATTCGCACGACGTTGCGCGCCGCTTCGAATCGGCGGACTTGATCTCGGCGCCGGTCGTCAATGCCAAGGGCATCCTCGTCGGGCGCATCACGGTCGACGACGTCGTCGACGTCATCCGCGCCGAAGGCGAGCACAACATGATGTCGATGGCCGGCCTCGCCGAAGACGAAGATATCTTCGCGCCAGTGCGCAACGCCTCGTTCCGGCGCGCCGTCTGGCTCGGCATCAACCTGCTGACCGCATTCGCGGCCGCGTGGGTGGTCGGCAAGTTCGAGGCGACGATCGAACAGGTCGTCGCGTTGGCGGTACTGATGCCCGTCGTCGCCAGCATGGGCGGCATCGGCGGCAGCCAGACCTTGACGCTGATGGTGCGCGGTCTGGCGATGGGCCAGGTCGTCTCCGGAAACACGCGCTTCCTCTTGCGCAAGGAGCTTGCCGTCGCCGCGATCAACGGCGCCATCTGGGCGGTGGTCGTCGCGGTGATCACCGGCTTCTGGTTCAAGAATCTTGCGCTGGCACTCGTCATCGGCCTCGCGCTGGTGATCAACCAGGTGATCGCCGCCGCCTTCGGCGTCATCGTGCCGCTATTCCTCAAGCGCATCGGCGTCGACCCGGCGCTCGCCGGGTCGGTGCTGCTGACGACAGTGACCGATGTCGTCGGCTTCTTCGCGTTGCTTGGCCTCGGAACGCTGATCCTGCTTTAAGCCTTCGCTGAACGCTCCGCGTGCGCATCCGCGACGGCCAGCGCCGTCATGTTGACGATGCGCCGAACCGTCGCCGACGGCGTCAGGATATGCACCGGACGCTTGCAGCCCAGCAGGATCGGCCCGATCGCCACGTTGTTGCCGGCCGCCGTCTTCAGCAGGTTGTAGGCGATGTTGGCCGCATCGAGATTCGGCATCACCAGCAGATTGGCGTCGCCGTGCAACGTCGTCGACGCCAGCGCCGCCTTGCGCATGCGTTCGTTGAGCGCGCAGTCGCCGTGCATCTCGCCGTCGACCTGCAGCGAAGGCGCCCGCGCATGCAGCAGACGCAGCACTTCGCGCATCTTGCGCGCCGACGGACCGTCGGAACTGCCGAAGTTGGAATGCGACAGCAGCGCGATCTTCGGCTCGATACCGAAACGCAGGACTTCCTCCGCCGCCATGATCGTGATCTCGGCCAGCTCATCGGCGCTGGGATCGAGATTGACGTGGGTGTCGACGATGAAGACCTGGCGCCCCGGCAACACCAGCGCGTTCATCGCGCCGTAGACGCTGCAGCCGACCTTGCGGCCGATCACCTCGTCGATGTACCGCAGGTGGCGGCCGGTCGTGCTGATCGTGCCGCAGATCATGCCGTCGGCCTCGCCTTTGTCGAGCAGCATCGAAGCGATCAGCGTCGTGCGCCGGCGCATCTCGAGCTTGGCGTATTGTTCCGAGATGCCGCGCCGCTGCATCAGCGCGTAATACGACTGCCAGTATTCGCGATAACGCGGATCGTTTTCGGTGTTGACGACGCTGTAATGCTCGCCTTCCCTGATGCGCAGACCGAAGCGCTTGAGGCGCTCTTCGATCACCGCCGGCCGGCCGACCAGAATCGGCCGCGCGATGCGGTCGTCCACCAGCACCTGCGCGGCGCGCAGCACGCGCTCCTCCTCGCCTTCGGCAAAGATGATGCGCTTGGCCTCCGGCTCGATGCGCCGCGCGAGACTGACGATGGGCTTCATCATCGTGCCGCTGTGGAATACGAACTGCTGGAGCTTTTCGATATACACATCGAAGTCGGCGATCGGTCGCGTCGCGACGCCGGACTCCATCGCCGCCCGCGCGACGGCGGGCGCGATCCGCACGATCAGTCGCGGATCGAAAGGGCGTGGGATCAGATATTCGGGACCGAAGCTGAGATCCGAGACGCTGTAGGCGCTGGCGACCACATCGTTCTGCTCTTCGCGAGCGAGGCCGGCGATCGCGCGCACCGCGGCAATTTCCATCTCGCGCGTGATCGTCGTTGCGCCGGCGTCGAGCGCGCCGCGGAAGATGAACGGAAAGCACAGGACATTGTTGACCTGATTCGGATAGTCCGAACGACCGGTCGCGATGATCGCGTCGCTGCGCTCCGCCTTCGCCAGCTCCGGCAGGATTTCCGGCGTCGGATTGGCGAGCGCCAGGATCAACGGCCGCGGCGCCATGCCGCGCACCATCTCCGGCTTCAGCACGCCACCGGCCGACAGGCCGAGGAAGACGTCGGCGCCCGGCATCACTTCCGCCAACGTGCGCGCCGCGGTCTCCTGCGCAAACGGCGCCTTGATGTCGTCCATGCCCTTTTCGCGACCGCGATAGACGACGCCATCGATATCGGTCAGCCAGACATTGCTCTTGCGCAGGCCGAGTTCGACGAGCAGCTCAACACAGGCCATCGCCGCCGCGCCCGCGCCCGACACCACCAGCTTGACCTCGTCAATGCGCTTGCCGACCACTTCCAGGCCATTGAGCACCGCCGCGCCGACGATGATCGCGGTACCGTGCTGATCGTCGTGGAAGACCGGAATCTTCATGCGCTCGCGCAGCTTGCGCTCGACGTAGAAGCATTCCGGCGCCTTGATGTCTTCCAGGTTGATGCCGCCGAACGTCGGCTCCAGCGCGGCAATGACCTCGATCAGCTTGTCAGGGTCGAGTTCGTTGACCTCGATATCGAAGACATCGATGCCGGCGAATTTCTTGAACAGCACAGCCTTGCCTTCCATCACCGGCTTGGCCGCCAGCGGGCCGATATTGCCGAGGCCCAGCACCGCGGTGCCGTTGGTGATCACCGCGACCAGATTGCCGCGCGCCGTGTAGCGATAGGCATTGATCGGATCGGCGGCAATCTCCTCGCAGGCCGCTGCTACGCCGGGCGAGTAGGCCAGCGCCAGATCGCGCTGGTTGACCAGCTGCTTGCTCGGCGTGACGTTGAGTTTTCCCGGGGTCGGAAACTCGTGATAGTCGAGTGCGGCCTTGCGCAGGTCGGCGCGGGATCGATCGGCACCGGGCTCGGTGGCGGGGGCGTCCTGACTCATGATTCGGAGATCTCTTGAAGGATGGCAGCGGCGCAGATCACCGCGGAAAACGGGGCGCGCCTTTTGTGAAAGCTTACTTGGATTCGAAGTCAGAGCTGCAGTGCCCGCGCTCCGGCTCCGTAGCCGGATGCCGGCAAGCCAGCCGAGCGCCCCTTGTGAACCCCGCCCCCCGCCCTTACAATCCGCGGTCTTGTCGGCCCCCGGCACGCACTTGCGTGCAACTCTGGCCGCATTTTCGGCCCATCGCGGCCTGACTTAGGAGACTTCGCATCGCTTCGGAACGTGAAGATCGGCGCAATCATCAAATCACCGCGCCGCGCGTACGCGTCATCACTGACGACGGCACCCAGCTTGGCGTCATCGCAACCCGCGATGCGCTAGCCCGGGCGGAAGAAGAAGGGCTGGACCTCGTTGAGGTATCGCCCAACGCCGAACCGCCGGTCTGCAAGATCATGGATTACGGCAAGTACCTTTATCAGAAGGACAAGGCCGCGCACGCTGCAAAGAAAAAGCAGAAGCAGATCCAGATCAAGGAAATCAAATTCCGTCCGACCACGGACGATGGCGATTACCAGACCAAGATGCGGTCGATCATGCGATTCCTCGAAGAAGGCGACAAGGTCAAGATCGTCGTGCGTTTCCGTGGTCGCGAAATGGCGCACCAGGAACTCGGCATGGAGATGATGACCCGCCTGCGCGATGAGTTGGGCGATACGGTCGTCGTCGAGCAGTTCCCGAAGATGGAAGGCCGCCAGTCGGTCATGGTTCTGTCGCCCAAGCGCAAATAAGCGCTGCGGCTGCTGGCGAGCGCGCCGCCGGTCCGGCGGCCGCCGCCATGCGATGATGCCTCCCTGCCGATCATCCGTATCCGCCGCAGGGGGCGTCGAGGGTGTCGAGGTCCGCTTTCAATGCCACGCTGATTCATCTTTGCCTGCTGCTGGCCTTGCTGTGCGCGCCCGCAGCGCAAGCCGACCCAGTGCTCCTCGATGCCTCATCCTCACACGAGCGCATCAGCCTCAGCGGGCATCTTGAGTTCTACTTCGACGCCAGCGGTGCGCTGAGTCAGGAACAGATCGCTGGCGCCGACTACGCGCAGCGAGGTCATCGCCTGAAAGGGGTGGATTGGCGCCTAAACCGCGCTAACACTTGAATATTCCGCCCGGAAAGTCCAGAATTCGCCCCCCTCTGCGTACCCCGCAGCGGTATGGAAGTCCTGCCAGCAACACCGTGGCAGGCCCGGCCAGCTCCTCGGCAAGGATGCGAACCCGGTAATTGACCTAAACAGGAGTCACAGAAATGCCAAAGATGAAAACCGTGAAAAGCGCCGCCAAGCGCTTTTCCAAGACCGGTAAGGGCGGCTTCAAGCGCTCTCACTCGCATAAGCGCCACATCCTGACGAAGAAGTCGGGCAAGCGCATCCGGCAGCTCCGTGGCGAGGCGCAGGTTCACGCGTCCGACGTCCGCGAAGTTCGCATCATGCTGCCGTACGCTTAAGCGAGGAGATAGACCATGGCACGTGTAAAAAGAGGTGTTACCGCCCGCGCGAAGCACAAGAAAGTGCTCGACAAGGCGAAGGGTTATTACGGCGCCAAGTCGCGCCAGTTCCGCAGTGCAAAGCAGCAGGTCATCAAGTCGGGCCAGTACGCCTACCGTGACCGCCGCGTGAAGAAGCGCGAGTTCCGCGCACTGTGGATCATCCGTATCGGCGCCGCGACCAAGGAACTCGGTCTGTCGTACAGCCGATTTATCAACGGGCTCGCCAAAGCTGGCGTCGCCCTGGATCGCAAGGTGCTCGCAGACCTCGCGGTACATGACAAGGCAGCGTTTGCAGCTCTGGTGACCCAGGCCAAGGCCCAGCTCGGCGCCGCCTAAAGCGCAACGCATCCTTATCAACGGATGTTAAGCAAAGGGGAGTGGCGCCAAGCCGCTCCCCTTTTTTGTTTTCGCTGATCAGACCGTCATGAACGAATCGCTCGACCAACTGCTGGAACAGGCCAAGACCGATCTTGCCGCTGCCGCCGACCTGCGCGCTCTCGAAACGCTGCGCGTCGAACTGCTCGGCAAGAAGGGCCGCATCACCGACTTGATGAAGCAGCTCGCGACCCTTGAGGGTTACGAGCGCAAGGCCTTCGGCGAGAAGGTCAACAAGGTCAAGGTCGCGGTGCAGGCAGCGCTCGATGCGCGCAGCGCCACGCTGGAACAGGCCGAGCTGGAGCAGCGCCTGTCCGCCGAGGCGATCGACGTCACGCTGCCCGGCCGTGGCGAAGTCACCGGCGGCCTGCATCCGCTGACGCGCGCGACCAACCGCATCTGCCGCCTGTTCAACGAACTTGGCTTCGAGACCGTCGAAGGTCCAGAGATCGAAGACGATTTCCACAACTTCGCCGCGCTCAACATTCCGGAGACCCACCCGGCGCGGGCGATGCAGGACACGTTCTACGTGCTCAATGGCGCGCGTCTGCTGCGCACGCATACCAGCTCGGTGCAGATCCGCACGATGCGCACGCGCCAGCCGCCGATCCGCATCGTCTGTCCAGGCCGCGTCTATCGCTGCGAATCCGATCGCACGCACAGCCCGATGTTCCATCAGATCGAGGGCTTGTACGTCGCTGAGAAAATTGCGTTCACCGATCTGAAGTACGACATGAAGGAATTCCTGTCGCGCTTCTTCGAGCGCGAGGCTGAAATCCGCCTGCGCCCGTCGTTCTTCCCGTTCACCGAGCCGTCGGCCGAGATCGACGTCAAGGACGAGCGCGGGCGTTGGCTGGAGATCGGCGGCTGCGGCATGGTTCATCCCAAGGTATTCGAGGCGGTGGGCATCGATCCCGAGCGTTACACGGGCTATGCCTTCGGCATGGGCATCGAGCGCATGGCGATGCTGCGCTACGGCGTCGACGACCTTCGCCTTTTCTTCAACAACGATTTGCGCTTCCTGGAGCAGTTCAAGTGAAGCTCTCCGAAAACTGGCTGCGCGAGTGGGCCAATCCGCAGGCGACGATTCAGGAAATCGCCGATCGTCTGGTCATGGGCGGTCTCGAGCTGGAAATCGAGCCGGCTGTCGATACCTTGCCGCAGGGTGTCGTCGTCGGTCGCATCCTCAAGGCCGAGAAGCATCCGACCGCCGATCGCCTGCAGATCTGCAGCGTCGACGCCGGCACCGGCACTCCACTGCAGATCGTCTGCGGTGCGGCGAATGCGCGTGAAGGCCTGACGGTTGCCTGTGCAACGGTCGGCGCCAAGCTGCCTGGCGGCATGGAGATCGGCGAGGCCAAGCTGCGCGGCGTCGAGAGCTTCGGCATGCTGTGTTCGGCGAAGGAACTCGCGCTGTCGGACAAGTCCGACGGCCTGCTCGAACTCGATGCGACCGCAACGCCCGGCCAGCCGATCAGCGAGTACCTGAATCTGAAGGACAACGTCCTGCATCTGGAGATCACGCCCAATCGCGGCGACTGTCTTTCGGTGCTGGGCCTCGCGCGCGATGTTTCGGCGCTGTTCAACGTCAACATGAAGCGGCCAAACCTGCCGCCGGCAGTCGTCGTCGGCCACAAGCAGCTGAAGGTCGACATCGACGATCTGACCACCTGCCCGACTTACGCCGGCCGCGTGATCTCGAAGATCAATCCGAAAGCGCGCACGCCGGACTGGATGCGCGAGCGCCTGCGGCGCAGCGGCCTGCGCTGCATTCATCCGCTGGTCGACATCACCAACTACGTGATGCTCGAACTCGGCCAGCCGCTGCATGCCTTCGATCTGGAAAAGATCAGCGGCAGCATCCGCGTGCGCCGCGCCAGCGCGGGCGAGACGCTGAAGATGCTGACCGGCGAAGACGTCACGCTGAACAAACAGGAACTGCTGATCGCCGACGACAAGGGCCCACTGGCGCTGGCCGGCGTCATGGGCGGCTTGGCTTCCGGCGTGACCGACGCAACGACGGCGATCTTCCTCGAATCCGCCTGCTTCGCGCCGACTGCCGTTGCCGGCACCGCGCGCCGCCACAAGCTGACCTCGGATGCCGCCTTCCGTTTCGAACGTGGTGTCGATCCGGCGCTGCAGCGCACCGGCCTCGATCGCGCGACCCAGCTGATCACCGAAATCTGCGGCGGCGAAGTGCATCCGGTCACTCAGGTCGGCCGCGGCCAGCCCGAGCAGATCAACGTGCGCCTGCGCCACGCGCGCCTCGGCCAGTTGCTCGGCCACGACATTCCCTCGCGCGAAGTCGAGCAACTGCTCGCGCGCCTGGGCATCGTCACGCGCAACGAGATCGGCGACAGCTGGACCTGCAAGATCCCCAGCCACCGCTACGATCTGCGCCTCGAAGTCGACCTGATCGAGGAAGCCGCGCGCCTGTACGGCTACGACCGCATTCCGGCCAAGCCCTACCGCGCCGCGATGGCACCGGCACAGCCGGAAGAGAAGCGGCGCCTGCTGTCGGCAGCGCGCGATGTACTCGCCGCCCGTGGCTGGCAGGAAATCGTTTCGCTGGCCTTCGTCGAGCCGCGCGTCCAGGCGGCCTTGAATCCGGATGAGGCTGCGATCGCGGTCGACAATCCGATCGCCGACCCGCAATCGGCGATGCGCACGACGCTGTGGGCCGGCCTGGTCGGCGCCTGGCAGTACAACCGCCAGCGTCAGGTCCAGCGTCAGCGGCTGTTCGAAGCCGGCGTCTGCTTCTCGTTGCAGGATGGCGAAGTCGTCGAAAACCTGCGCATCGCCGGCCTCGCCGCCGGCAGCGCGAGTGCCGAGCACTGGGATGCCAAGCAGCGCGCCAGCGACTTCTACGATCTGAAGGCCGATGTCGTCGCGCTGTTCGGCCCGGCCGCGGAAGACTTCCGCTTCGTCGCCGCCCAGCATCCGGCCCTGCATCCGGGCCGCAGCGCGCGCATCCTGCGCGGCGAGCAGGGCATCGGCTGGATCGGCGAACTGCATCCGCGCAGCGTCGCCGAGCTCGACCTCGCCGAAACGCCGCTGGTTTTCGAAGTCGACTGGGCCGCGATCCGCGACCTGGCGATCCCCAGCGCCAAGGCGCTGTCGGAATTCCCCTCGTCGCGCCGCGACATTGCGGTCGTGGTCAAGGAATCGGTATCCGCACAGGCTTTGATCGACAGCGCCCGTCGCGCCGGTGGCAATCTCTTGCAGAAAGTACTGGTGTTTGACATCTACCGCGACCAAGCCCTCGGAAAGGCTTGCAAAAGCGTGGCTTTGGGCTTGATTTTCAATGACTATTCGCGCACCCTAACCATTGATGACGTAGATGTTGCGACGGTTGCTATTACAGAGGGGCTGGCGCGCGATGTCGAAGCGTCCATCCGACAATAAGCAGTAGCCAGGGACTGCACGTGGCGTTGACGAAGGCGGAGCTTGCTGAAGCCTTGTTTGAGGAGTTGGGCCTCAACAAGCGCGAAGCGAAGGAGTTCGTGGACCTCTTTTTCGAGGAGATTCGCGGTCGCCTGGAAGCTGGCGAAGAGGTCAAACTCTCCGGCTTCGGCAACTTCGAACTGCGCTCGAAGAATCAGCGTCCTGGACGCAACCCCAAGACCGGCGAAGAGATTCCGATCTCCGCACGGCGTGTTGTTACTTTCCGTCCGGGCCAGAAACTGCGCCTGAGGGTCGAGGCAGATGTCACCAGCTGATCAAAAAGCACTGGTTGTCGACCTGCCGGAGATTCCGCGCAAGCGCTACTTCGCCATCGGCGAGGTCAGCGAGTTGTGCGATGTTAAACCGCATGTGTTGCGGTATTGGGAACAGGAGTTCCCGCAGCTCAAACCCGTCAAGCGCCGCGGCAATCGCCGCTATTACCAGCAGGACGACGTCCTGATGGTGCGCAAGATCCGCAGCCTGCTCTACGAACAGGGCTTCACGATCGGCGGCGCGCGCCTGCGCCTCAAGGAACTCGCGAAAAACGCCGGCGCCGCGAACGATAGCAAGCTGCTTGCCGCCGCGACGCCGCATCCGGAACATCGCGCCGAAGAGATCAAGGAGCTGCGCGACGAGCTGGAATCGCTGCTCAGGCTGCTGCCCGAGTAAATCCCGCGCGCAGCACGGCGCCCCAACGCGCCTTTTCTTGCCCCCATGCGTCCGTTACACTGCCGCCCCCGCATGCGGCGGCCAGCAACGCTGGTCCTCGCAAAGATTCATCGTGTCGGCGCGTAGCGCAGCCTGGTAGCGCACCTCCTTGGGGTGGAGGTGGTCGGAGGTTCAAATCCTCTCGCGCCGACCAATTCTTTCCTTGCGTCCCGTTGGTTTCTCTTGCGGGTTACGCAGCAATCACCGCCCTATCGATCAGCGCCGCAAACGGTGTCTGCGGCCCCAGCGTGCCGTAATTCAAGCCGTGCTCACCGCCCAGGCGGCTGGCGCAGAAAGCATCCGAGACAGCCGCGTCGCCTGCCTTGATCAAGATCGTCGCCTGCAGCGCGAGCGCAATGCGTTCGGTGACGATGCGTGAACGCAGCTCCAGCGTGCTGACGTCATCGAGCGCGCCGTTGAGCCAACCGATTTCGCGATCGAGATCGGCGTGGCCGCCGCGCGCGCTCAGCAGTTCTGCGAACAGCGCCTCGCGCGTCTCCGGGCTCTTCGACAAGGCGCGCAGCACGTCGAGGCACTGGATGTTGCCGCTGCCTTCCCAGATCGAATTCAACGGCGCCTGCCGGTACAGGCGCGGCAGGTTGCTTTCCTCGACGTAGCCCATGCCGCCCAGGCATTCCTGCGCTTCGTTGACCAGCGGCGGGCAGCGCTTGCAGATCCAGTATTTGCCGATCGCGGTCGCGATGCGTGCGAAAGCCGCTTCGCTTGGATTGCGTGCCGACGCGTCGACGGCGCGGGCGACACGCATCGTCAGCGCGGTAGAGGCTTCGGAGTCGAGCGCCAGATCGGCGAGCACATTGCGCATCAGCGGCTGCTCCACCAGCAGCTTGCCGAAGGCCTTGCGATGCTGCGTGTGATGCAGCGCCTGGATAACGGCCTGGCGCATCAGAGCGCTCGATCCGATCATGCAATCGAGCCGGGTCAACGAAACCATCTCGAGGATCGTCGCGACGCCGCGCCCCTCACCACCGACGCGCTGCGCCCAGGCGCCGTGGAATTCGACTTCACTGGATGCATTGCTCCAGTCGCCGAGCTTGTCCTTCAGACGCTGGATGCGGATCGCGTTACGCGAACCATCCGGCCGCAGCTTGGGCATCAGGAAGCAGCCGAGCCCCGCGTCGGTGTAGGCGAGCACCAGCCAGGCGTCGCACATCGGCGCCGAGAAGAACCACTTGTGACCGACGATCTCGTAGCTGCCGTCGGGCTGCAGCGTGGCGCGCGTGGTGTTCGCTCGCACGTCCGAGCCGCCCTGCTTTTCGGTCATGCCCATGCCGATCGTCACGGCAGTTTTCTGCGCGAACGGCAACACGCGCGGATCGTAGGCGTTGCCGATGATCTTGGGAATCCAGTCCTTCGCCACGCTGGCTTCGTGACGGATCGCCGGAACGGCGGAGTGCGTCATCGTCAGCGGACAGCCAGTGCCGGCCTCGGCCTGCGAATGCATGTACGACAGCGCGGCCCGCGCGACATGGGCGCCCGGCTTGTTCTCGTTCTGCCAGGCGAACGCATGGACGCCGTGCGCCATCGCCAGCTCGAACACGCGGTGATAGCTCGGATGGAATTCGATCTCGTCGATGCGGTTGCCATAGCGATCGAAGCTGCGCAGCTTCGGCTTGTTCTCGTTGGCGGTGTAACCAAGCTCCATCAGCTCGCCCCCGGCAACTTCGCCGAAGGCGGTCAGCTGCGGCGCGGCCCAGCCGCCGCCTTCGCGTTCGACCGCCTCGCGCAGCGCGGTGTCCGTCGTCCAGGCGTTGTAGCGGCCGATCGGCGCGGCCTGGTTGCTGACTTCGTGAGTGATGAACTGCGCGGACTGACTCATGAGCGACTCCGGGGGCACTTTGAAAACCGGGCCGCCATGATGCCGCCAATGGACATTACATGAAAGTTCTGCGGCGGGTAGTTCTTGTAATTTCTGCCTACACAGCTCTGGGATTCGCGTAGCCCGGGTGCAACCCGGGATTGTTCATCGTTCGGGCCGCACTCCGGATTCCATCCGGGCGACTGATACAAGCGGGTTTTTCGGCAGGCACAAAAAACCAGGGCTCCTTGCGGAGCCCTGGTCGGTATTGCTTGCAGCGAACGGCAGGCTTTAGAAGTCGCCCATGCCGCCCATGCCACCCATGCCGCCACCCGAAGGCATCGACGGCGCGCCGTCGTCCTTCTTCGGCGCTTCGGCAATCATCGCTTCGGTGGTCAGCAGCAGGCCGGCGACCGAGGCCGCGTTCTGCAGCGCCATGCGCGTGACCTTGGCCGGGTCGATGATGCCCGCGTCGATCATGTCGACAAACGTGCCCGTGCCGGCGTTGTAGCCGTTCGAACCCTTGCCTTCCTTGACCTTGTTGACGACGACCGACGGCTCGCCGCCCGCATTGCGGACGATCTGGCGCAGCGGTTCTTCGATCGCACGACGCAGGATGTTGACGCCGACCTGCTGGTCGTCGGTCGGTGCCTTGAGCGCATCGAGCACCTTCTGTGCACGGATCAGCGCGGTGCCGCCGCCGGCGACGATGCCTTCCTCAACGGCCGCACGGGTGGCGTGCAGCGCGTCTTCGACGCGGGCCTTCTTTTCCTTCATCGCGACTTCGGTAGCAGCGCCAACCTTGATGACGGCAACGCCGCCCGACAGCTTGGCCAGACGCTCCTGCAGCTTCTCGCGGTCATAGTCGCTGGTCGAAGCTTCGACCTGCGCCTTGATTTCCTTGACGCGCGCTTCGATCTTGTCCTTCTTGCCGACGCCGTCGATGATCGTGGTGTTTTCCTTGTCGATCTGGACCTTCTTGGCGGTGCCGAGGTCGGTCACGGCAACCTTCTCGAGCGACAGGCCCAGTTCTTCGGAGATCACCTGGCCACCGGTCAGGATGGCGATGTCCTTGAGCATTTCCTTGCGACGATCGCCGAAGCCCGGCGACTTCACGGCAGCGACCTTGAGGATGCCGCGCAGGTTGTTGACGACCAGGGTCGCCAGCGCTTCGCCTTCGACGTCTTCGGCAATGATCAGCAGCGGACGGCCAGCCTTGGCCACGCCTTCGAGGACCGTCAGCATCTCGCGGATGTTGGAGATCTTCTTCTCGGTGATCAGGATCAGCGGGTTTTCCAGCTCGACGGTCTGGCTCTGCGCGTTGTTGATGAAGTACGGCGAGAGGTAACCGCGGTCGAACTGCATGCCTTCGACGACATCCAGCTCGTCGCTCAGGCCGGAGCCTTCCTCAACGGTGATGACGCCTTCCTTGCCGACCTTGTCCATCGCTTCAGCGATGCGCTCGCCGATCGACTCGTCGTTGTTGGCCGACACGGTGCCGACCTGGGCAATCGCCTTGCGGTCCTTGCAGGGCTTCGACACCTTCTTGATCTCGGCGACGACGGCGGCAACCGCCTTGTCGATGCCGCGCTTGATTTCCATCGGGTCGATGCCGGCGGTGACCGACTTCAGACCTTCGTTGACGATGGCCTGAGCCAGCACCGTCGCCGTCGTCGTGCCGTCACCGGCTTCGTCGGAGGTCTTCGAAGCGACTTCCTTGACGAGCTGGGCGCCCATGTTCTCGAACTTGTCGGCCAGCTCGATTTCCTTGGCCACGGACACACCGTCCTTGGTCACGGTCGGAGCGCCGAAGGACTTCTCGAGCACCACATTGCGACCCTTCGGGCCGAGGGTGACCTTGACCGCATTGGCCAGAATGTTGACACCGGCCACCATGCGGGCGCGGGCGTCATCACCAAAACGAACTTCTTTGGCTGCCATTTCTCAATTCCTCACTAAATTCTTTAAATCGTCATTCCCGCGAACGCGGGAATCCAGGGTTTGATTGTTTGCCGGAGTGCAGGAGAGCACCCCGCGCGGCTTACTTCGTGAAGACCGCCATGATGTCGTCTTCGCGCATCACGAGGACGTCTTCGCCATCAACCTTCACTTCCGAGCCCGAGTACTTGCCGAAGAGGACGGTGTCGCCCTTCTTGACGTCCATCGGGATGAGCTTGCCGTCATCGCCCTTCTTGCCAGCGCCGACGGCGATGACCTTGCCACGCGACGGCTTTTCCGAAGCGTTGTCCGGGATGATGATGCCGCCAGCCGACTTCTTCTCTTCTTCGAGGCGCTTCACGATCACGCGATCATGCAGGGGACGCAGGTTCATACGAAATCTCCAATAGGATTCAATGACTTAATTCTTCAAAGGGGAACGCTCCCGGCTGCTCTGCCGCGGCCGTTGTTAGCACTCCCCATGAAAGGCTGCTAATTCTTGGGGGTAGCGCTCCCAGATTCAAGTGGGGCGGCCCGGTAATGGCATCGAGCAGCCGCATCCGCCCGACCCGGAGATCGGGGAGAGGGTCAGCGATTCAAGCTCGGGCGGCGGGCGCCGTGACAACGCCCGCCACCGTGCCGACGCTAATAGGAAAGGAAGTGATCCGGCGACAGCCAGCCGATCTGGCCGCCGCTGCGCGCAAACCACCAGAGTTCGGAATGCTCTTCGGTAATCCCGTTCTCGATGTGATCGAGCACTTCGACCGGGGTCTGAGCCGGCAGCGCGGCCACGACTGGCGCACCTTTGCGCGGAGACGTCAGCAACAACGCCCCGGGCAGCGCAACGCCGCGACCGAGGATTCTGGCCGTGGATGCGGGCACCTGACTGCCGGGGGACATGGGGGCCGGTTGCGGCTGCGCAAACACTGATCCGCAGGCAAGCAACGGCAGGGCCATCAAGGCCATTGATAACTTGTTCATCTTCCCTTCCTTAGTGACGCGCACTGACGGCGCTTGTTTTCAGAACAACGGCACAGCAAACGGGACGCGCAGACGCGCACGCCCGGTCATCGGCTGCAGCAACGCAGCCAAGGATTTCGATACCGCACGACAAGGACGCAAGTGCCCGCAGATCCGGTCCGATGACCTGGTCTGCGTTTAAGGCGACGCTGCGCGAAAAGCCGCTCCCTGATTAATTTTTATACTCTCGCGCTACTCTAGCGCTCCCTGAAGGCATGTCCAAGCCACAATCGGCCGTGCGCCCGCGAGGAACATCGCGCAGTCACTTGAGTCAGCAGTGAAAACGGCTTAAAAGGGCTGCATAGAACTCAATGTCCGGCATGGCTCAAACCCTTACCAGCGAACCCGGCGAATCCACCGATCCGGTCGATGTCCTGATTGCCCGGCTGTACCGCTCTGCATTGTCGGTACCTCCCGCGGAGTACCGTGCGTGGGCGCTGGAACAGGTACAGGCGGTGTTTCCGTACGACGGCGCGCTATGGGGCAGCGGCGTGGCGCGCGATCTGAAGTTCCACACGGTGACCGTCAACGGCCTGCCGCCGGAATTTCCGCAGGTGCTCGAATCGACGACGCACATCAACCCGATCGTGCCGCGCATCCTGCAGCACCTGGACACGCCGGTGGACATGGCAAGCGTGCTGCCGGACAAGGCGTTCTTCGCTTCTGAAATCTATCGCCGCGCATTCGAGCCTTTTGGCATCACGCGCATTCTGTCGACCGGCCATGTCGACCGCCGTTCCGGTCTGTATTCGCTGGTGACGCTGTATCGCAAGGATCGCAAGAGCCGGTTTACCGATGCCGATCATGCGCGACAGAAGCGTCTGACTTTCCATTTGTTCAACGCCGCCTCGCACGCGTTCTTCCTGCATCTGACGCGTACCCACGCGGAGCGCCCGCCGGGCGCCGGTGCCGCGGTGGTGGATGCCAAGGGCACGTTCCACGAAGCGACTGTACGGTTCCTCGATCTGCTCGACGAACGTTTCCCCAAGCGCGCACCGCATGCGGTGCCGCTGCCGATTCCGGAAGCCGGGCAAACCGTCAGCTTCCAGGACCTGATGATCCGCTGCGAACCGCTCGGCGATCTTTCGCTGCTGACGCTGTGGCCGGCCGGCCCGCTCGACCGCCTGACCTCGCGCGAACGCGAGGTCGTCAACAGCGTCGCCCAGGGGCTCTCGTTCAAGCAGGCCGCCAAGCAGATCGGCGTCGCGCCTTCCACCGTCGCGAATCATCTGTATCGCGTTTACCGCAAGCTCGGCGTCTACAGCCGCACCGAGCTGGCGGCGCTGGTCTATCCGCAGTCGCCGGAATAATCGCAGCGCGTGATCGCTCTTTCCGAGGAACAGAAGCAGCACTGGCAGGCGCGCTGGGCGCGCTGGCGACACCTCGTCGCCCTCATCAGCTTCGCGGCCGGCATCATGAGCTTCGTCTGGTTCGAACGGCAGGAGCGCGTGGCCCAGGCATTGGTCATTCTGCTGCCGCTGTCCTGGCTGCTGGCACTGATCGAACCGCCGCTCAAGGCCTATGCGCAGAAGCGCGGCAAGGCGGGTCCGGCGCCGGTGCTGTTCGGCTACGCCGCGCAGGCCCTGCACCAGGAATGCCTGTTTTTCACGCTGCCCTTCTTCTATGCGACGACCGCCTGGCTGTCGCCGCAGGCGATGTTCACCGCGCTGATCGGATTGCTGGCGCTGGTCTCGATCATCGACCCGCTCTACTACCGCAGCGTCGCGCCGCGACGCGCCATCCTGTGGACGTTTCACGCCGTCGCCGGCTTTGTGACAGTGCTGACCGCGGCGCCGATGCTGTGGCACCTGACGACGACCGAAAGCCTGTGGGCGGCGCTGGTCTGCCTGGCCGCGGTCAGCGTGCCGGCCTGGCATGCCGCGCTGCCCAGCGTCGTGCCGCTGCGTTCGGTTTTCGCCGTGTGCATGGCGGTCTGCCTGGCCTGGGGGGGCTGGCAGCTTCGCGTCGCCATCCCCCCGGCTACGTTGTGGGTCAGCGACCTGAAGATGACATCGAGCATCGACATTCCGGGGCGCAGCGCCGGCGCCGAAATCCGCGTCATCAGCGCGCAGGATCTGCAGGCCAACGGCCTGTACGCCTGGAGCAGCGTCCATGTACCGCGCGGGCTGCGCGAGAAGATCGAGCATCACTGGATGCATCGCGGGCGTCTCGTCGACGCCATCCCGCTGGAGGTCCAGGGCGGCCGCGAGGCCGGCTACCGGGCCTGGTCGCACAAGCAGTCCTTCCCGCAGGATGTGCAGGGCCGCTGGGATATCCGGGTCGTGACCCAAAGCGGCCAGCTGATCGGCCAGACAGCCTTCTACGTGAAGTGATTCCGGGATTTACCCGGCCTCCGGTAGACTGCGCCGCATGCATACGATCGAAGTGTCGGAACTCCGCGACCGTCTTGCCTCGGGCAGCATCCATCTATTGGACGTGCGCAGCGCCGAGGAGCTGGACTGTGCCCGCATTGCCGGCCCGCTGACGCATATTCCGCTGCAGGAGCTGCCGCAGCGGCTGGCGGAACTGGGTGGGGATTCAAACCTTCAGGCGCCGATCGCCGTCCTATGCCATCACGGGATGCGTTCGGAGATGGCGGCGCGCTTTCTTGAACGCAACGGCTACACCAATGTCTCAAACGTGTCCGGGGGGATAGACGCATGGTCTGTGTCGGTGGATTCCTCGGTGCCGCGTTACTGATTGCCAGCACATAGATACAAGACCGAGGAACCCCATGCGCTTTGCTTTCTGTCTATTGCCGGTCGTACTGGCCCTGCCTGGCGTTGCCCAGGCCAACGAATTGATGCGCGCCTACGATCTGGCCGTCCAGAACGACGCCACCTTCCGCGCCGCGCAGTTCCAGCGCGATGCGTCGATCGAGGCCAAGCCGCAGGCACGTGCGCTGCTGCTGCCGCAGCTGCAGGCCGACTACAACTACGGCTACGTTGAATCCGAGGTGACGGTGCCGCCGGAAGCGGTGCTGCCCGGCGAATCGCCCATCCTCAACAACAACGGCACCGACGAGACCTTGTCCGTCACGCTCAACCAGTCGATCTTCAGCCTCGAGAACTGGCGCCGGCTGCAGCAGGCCGACAGCCAGGTCGCGCAGGCCGAAGCCGTGCTGCGCTCCGAATCGCAGGCGCTGATGCTGCGCACCGCCGAAGCCTATTTCGGCGTCCTCGGCGCGATCGATACGCTGCGCTCCTCGCAAGCCGAAAAGGCTGCGGTCGAGCGCCAGCTCGAGCAAGCCAAGCGGCGCTTCGATGTCGGCCTTTCGGCGATCACCGATGTGCAGGAAGCCCAGGCTCGCTACGACCTGACGGTCGCCACCGAACTCGAAGCTCAGCAGGCACTGTCCTTCGCTCGCGAGGCGCTGACCGAAATCACCAAGGCACCCGCCGATCGCGTGGCGCTGTTGCGTGAGGAAATTCCGCTGCCGGCGCCAGTCCCCACCAATGCCGACGACTGGGTCACGGCGGCAAAGGAAGGCAATCTGAATCTGCTCGTCGCGCAGCTCAATCTCGACGTCGCAGCGCGCGGCGTGCAGGTCGCCAAGGCCGCGCATCTGCCGACGCTCGGCGTCCAGGGCAGCTATCAGGACAACACCTCGGAAGCGGGTCGTTTTCCGCAGGACACCCAGGCGACCGCCGCTTACGCAGGCGTCACCCTGCCTATCTTCTCGGGCGGCGCCATGCAATCGCGCGTGCGCGAAGCCGTGGCCGTCCGCGAACAGCGCGACTCGCAGCGCGAAGCACAGGCCCGCGCGGTGGAACGCAATGCGCGCAACTCCTACCAGGCGGTCATCACCGGCGCCTCGCGCGTCAACGCGCTGAACCAGGCGGTCAAGTCGAGCGCGACTGCGCTCGAAGCCAGCGAAACCGGCCTGGAAGTCGGCACCCGCACTGCGGTCGATGTGCTCAACGCCCAGCAGCAGTTCTACGTCGCCCAGCGCAACTACTTCCAGTCGCGCTACGACTACCTGCTCAACGTGCTGCGCTTGAAGGCCGTTGCCGGCCGCCTTGGCGGCAGCGATCTCGCCGAGATCGACAAGCTGCTGGTCGAGGGCTGAGCAAGGCCGGTCTTATCGTTTGACGCAACCCTTCAGCGCGATCTCGACGCGGCGGTTGCGAGCGCGACCCGCGTCCGAGGCGTTGTCGGCCACCGGCTGCTTGAGGCCGTAACCCTGGCTGCTGAGGCGGTTGGCGGCGATGCCGTGCGCGACCAGCCAGTCGAGTACGGTCTTGGCCCGCGCTTCGGAGAGCTTCTGGTTGTAGGCGTCGCCACCGACATTGTCGGTATGCCCCTGGATCTCGACGGCCAGCGCGGCATCGGTCTTCAGTAGCGCCAGCAGTTTTTCGAGGACCGGCGCCGCATCGGCCTGCAGCGTCGCCTTGTTGTAGTCGAAGTTGAGGCCGTAGAGCGGCAGACGGCAATCCTTCTTCAGGCGCGCCGACCAATCCTCGGCACCCAGATCGGCCACCGCGAACGTCAGACCCGTGTTGCTGTTGTCGTTGCCGCGGCCGAGCACGGCCCACAGGTTGCGACCCTGCTTGCTGTAATGGGCGACCACATGGCCCTCGCCCGGCTTGCCGCCGTCCGCCGGCTTGACCGTCCAGCCGGCCTGTTCGAGCGCCGCGCGATAGCTGGTCTCGAAGGCCAGTTTCGACAGGCTCGCCGGCGGGCTGTAGCGCTTGATCCGGTAGCCCTGGCCGACCAGTTGTGCCTCTCGATCCACGCCAATCGCCGTGACGTCGAGCGGCTCGCTGACGACACCGGTATCCGCCAGCACGGCGCCCGCGGGTTTGCCGAGATACGGAAAGTCCGCGTCGTCGGCGATCGTCTCCGGTTTGGCGGCCGGCGGGGTCAGCTTCAGCGCCGGTGCGGCGCCGGCGACCTCGATCAGCTCAAGCACTGGCGAATCGTAATCGCCCATCGCGAGGCTCAGCCACAGTTCCTTGCCGCCTTCGGATTTACGCAGGGTGTGGCCGCGCCCCTCGGAATAGTCGGCAACCAGCGTCCAGCCGCTGGCCTTCAGCGCCGCAAGCCAGGCCGGCCAGGTCTGCGCGACCGGCTTGTTGTCGCTGTCTTTCCACTTCAGATAGCTGCGCCAGTGACGGCCCTTGCGTGCGACGTTCTGCCCGTCGGCCTGGGTGAATTCCACTTCGGCGAATTCTTCCTGGACGACACTGGCGGCGTCGTAGACGAGGACGTCGGATGGCAGCGTGACGGCAGGTGGCAGCCCTTCCAGCGCAAATGCAGAAGGACTGGCGAGCAGCAGCAGAATCGCGATACGACGGATCGACATGAAAAGCCCCCGGAACGCGGTTTCGATACCGCGAATTCCCTGCAGCTTAGCAATCAGCGGTCGACCCATCGTCGACCTGCTTCACGTTAAATCTAGATTTCAGCCGGGGTCTGCGGGCCGCGCACCAGCACCCGCAACAGGGTGACCGAGATCAGGCCACAGCTGGCGATGACGATCGCCATCGGCAACGCCGTGCCGTTATGGAAATGACCGACCAGCGCGCCGGTGACCGCGGCGATGCTGAACTGCAGCGTGCCCATCATCGCCGAGGCCAGACCGGCACGGTCGCCGAACGGCGCCATGGCGGCGGCCGTCGCATTGGGGAAGCTGAAGCCGAGGCTGGAGATGCCGCCAAACAGCGAAAGCGCGATGCCCCACAGCCCGCCGAAACCGGTCCAGGCGCATAGCACCAGCATCACGCCAAACGTTGCGTAGGAGGTCAGCGCGGCACGCAGGACGCGCTCCGCGCGGAAGCGGTCGAGGGCGTAACGGTTGAGCTGCGACGCGACGATCAGGCCGGCGGCATTGCTGCCGAAGAACCAGCCGAACTGCTGCGGCGTCACGCCGTAGACCTCGATGAAAACGAACGCCGAGCCCGAGATGTAGCCAAACATGCCTGCGGTCGCGACACCGCCGGCCAGCGTGTAGCCCATGAAACGGCGATGCGACAGCAGGCGCGCGTAATTGCGCACGGTGCGCCCCCACTGCAGCGGCTCGCCGCGATGCACCAGGGTTTCAGGCAACCCGGACCAGCTCAGCAGAAAACAGACCGCGCCGAACAGCGCCAGCGCATAGAAGATCGCCGGCCAGCCGGCCAAGGCCAGCAGCTGGCCGCCGGCCAGCGGCGCGAGAATCGGCGCAACGCCCATGACGAGCACGAGATGCGAGGTGATGCGCGCCATGTCCTGCGCTTCGTAGCGATCGCGCACCATCGCCCGCGTGACGATCATGCCGGCGCAACCGCCGACGGCCTGCACGAAGCGCGCGAAGATCAGGGAATCGATGCTGGGCGCCAGCGCGCAGTACAGCGAGGCGGCGCTGTAGACCGCCAGGCCGAGCAGCAAGGGCGGACGCCGGCCGAAGCGGTCGGCGATCGGACCGTAGGCGATCTGCCCCAACGCGAGGCCGATGAAATAGGCCGCGAGCGTCAGCTGCACCTCGGCCGCGCTGACGCCGAAATGCGACTGCAGCGCCGGCAGGCTCGGCAGGTACATGTCGATGGACATCGGGCCGATCGCGACGATCGTGCCCATGATCAGAATCCAGCGACGTTGCGCGGACGAACTCATATGGACGCCCGCGCGGGGCAGCCTCAGGCTTCGGGCCGCATCTGCGGAAAAAGCAGCACGTCGCGGATGCTCGGCGAGTCGGTCAGGAACATCACCAGCCGATCGATGCCGATGCCGACACCGGCCGTCGGCGGCAGCCCATATTCGAGCGCGCGGATGTAGTCGGCGTCGAACACCATCGCTTCATCGTCGCCGGCGTCCTTCGCTGCCACCTGGCTCTTGAAGCGGCCGGCCTGGTCGTCCGGATCGTTCAACTCGGAAAAGCCGTTGGCAACTTCGCGGCCGCCGAGGAAGAATTCGAAGCGATCGGTGACGTCCGGATCGGCGTCGCTGCGGCGCGCGAGCGGCGACACTTCGGTCGGATATTCGGTGATGAACGTCGGCTCGAACAGGCCGGCCTCGACGGTTTTCTCGAAGATCTCGGTCAGCAGCTTGCCGGCGCCGTAGCCCGGCTTGGCGTCGCCGCCCACCTGTTTGCAGTATGGCGCGAGGTAGTCGCGGTCGTTGAGGCGCGCGGCGTCGAGCTGCGGATTGTTGCGCAGCACCGCTTCCTTCATCGTCCAGCGATTGAAGGGCAGCTCAAGGTCATACTCGCGGCCCTGCACGGTCAGCTTGCCGCTGCCGTTGACGGTGATCGCGGCATCGCGGATCAGGGTCTCGACCAGATTCATCGCGTCGTTGTAATCCGCGTAGGCCTGGTAGAACTCCAGCATCGTGAACTCGGGGTTGTGCCGGGTCGACAGTCCCTCGTTGCGGAAGTTGCGATTGATCTCGTAGACCTTCTCGAAGCCGCCGACGACCAGGCGCTTCAGATACAGCTCCGGCGCGATGCGCAGGTACAGCTCGCGATCCAGCGCATTGTGGTGCGTGATGAACGGCCGCGCGGCGGCACCGCCGGCGATCGGCTGCAGCATCGGCGTCTCGACTTCCTGGAAGCCCAGCGCATCGAGGAAAGTGCGGATGAAGCGCACGGTCTGGCCGCGCTTCTCGAACGTGCGACGCACATCGGGATTGACGATCAGATCGACGTAGCGCTGGCGATAGCGGATCTCGGTGTCGGTCAGGCCCGCCCACTTTTCCGGCAGCGGCCGCAGCGTCTTGACCAGCAGATCCAGCTGCGTGACGCGCAGCGACAGTTCACCGGTCTTGGTGCGCATCAGCGTACCCACCGCACCGACGATGTCGCCGATGTCCCAGGTCTTGAACTTCTGGTACAGCTCGTCGCCGACGGCGTTGTGCTGCACGAAGAGCTGGATGCGGCCCGAGGAATCCTGCAGCTCGACGAAGCTGACCTTGCCCTGCCCGCGCTTGGCCATCAGGCGGCCGGCGACGCGGAACTCGGTGGTCTCGCCTTCCAGCGATTCGGCGTCGCGCTCGCCATAGCAGCCGTGCAGATGCTCGGCCAATGTGTCGCGGCGGAAGCCGTTGGGATACGCATTGCCCTCGGCGCGCAGCTTCTCGAGCTTCTCGCGACGCGCGGCAATGACGTAGTTCTCGTCGGCCGCCGGCGTCTCTTCGGGCGCGGGCGCTGGCTTGGTTTCTTCGGTCATGGTGCCGTCTTTACAGCCCGTGCTTCAGGCTGGCTTCGATGAAAGGATCGAGATGGCCATCGAGCACCTTCTGGGTGTCGGCAATTTCGACATTGGTGCGCAGATCCTTGATCCGCGACTGGTCCAGCACATACGAGCGGATCTGGCTGCCCCACTCGATGTCCGCCTTGGAATCCTCGACCGCCTGCTTGGCCGCCGAACGCTTCTGCAGCTCCTGCTCGTACAACTTGGACTTCAGCATCTTCATCGCGTGGTCGCGGTTGGCGTGCTGGCTGCGCTGGGTCTGGCAGGCCACCACGATGCCGCTGGGCACGTGCTTGATGCGGATCGCCGACTCGGTCTTGTTGACGTGCTGACCGCCCGCGCCGCTGGAGCGGAAGGTCGCGACCTCGAGATCGGCCGGGTTGATGTCGATCTGGATGTTGTCGTCGATTTCAGGCGACACGAAGACGCCGGAGAACGAGGTGTGGCGGCGGCCGCCGGAATCGAACGGCGACTTGCGCACCAGGCGGTGCACGCCGGTCTCGGTGCGCAGCCAGCCATAGGCGTACTCGCCGGTGACGTAGATCGTCGCCGACTTGATGCCGGCCACTTCACCGTCCGAGCGCTCCATCAGCTCGACCTTGAAGCCCTTGCCTTCGGCCCACTTCATGTACATGCGCAGCAGGATTTCGCCCCAGTCCTGCGCCTCTGTGCCGCCGGCGCCGGACTGGATGTCGAGATAGCAGTTGCTGGCATCGAGCTCGCCGCTGAACATGCGACGGAACTCGAGATCGTCGGCCTGCGCGATCAGGCGCTCGACGTCGCGCGAGATCTCGGCGATGGTGCCGGCATCGCCTTCGGCTTCGGCAAGCTCAAGCAGCTCGATGGCGTCATTCATCGACGCGTCTGCGCGCTCGAGCGAATGCACCGTGTCCTCAAGCTTGGCGCGCTCGCGGCCCAGGTTCTGCGCGGTTTCCGGCTTGTTCCAGACGTCCGGACGTTCCAGCTCGGCGTTGACCTCGATCAGCCGGTCACGCTTGTTATCGTAGTCAAAGATAGCCCCGCAGCGCGTCGAAACGCACTCGCAGGGCTGTCACCTCATTGCGGATCTGCTGGGCTTCCATCGGGAATGCTCGCTTGGGGGCGCGGATTATAGCGGCCACCAAGGGTCCGGGAGTACCTGTTTTGCCGCAGCGGTTTCCGATCCGGACCCGAGGCGGTGGGGGTCGACACGGCCCGGAAGGCCGCTGTTATAGTTATGCGATCACCGGTCCTGATGTCGGGACGGACATAAAGGGGAGTTTCAAATGAAGAACCGTTTTGGGTGGCTGGCATTGCTGTTGACGCTGGGGACTGCGCAACCGGCTCTGGCACAGGATGAAGCTGCAGTCGAGGACGAGGGCGGCTACGACGTGGTGCCGACCGATTCGGCATTGCAGGGCAAGCCCTGGTACGTCTCGCCGATGTTCTCGTTCAGCAAGGTCGACAGCGACCGCGGCACGGACGACGGCCTGGGCGGCGTGATCTCGGTCGGCAAGAAGGTCAACTCGAGCATGACGCTCGAACTCACCGGCTTTTACCAGCAGATGGACCCCGAAGCCGGCGGCGGTGACTCCACCGAATTCCGCGGCATCGGCATCGGCTCGATGATTTCGCTGTTCAAGAGCAGCCCGAATTTCTACGCCCTGCTCGCCTTGATGCACGGCCAGACCGACAAGGCGCCGGGCGGCGAGCGTGACTACCACTCGTTCGTCTTCGATATCGGTGCGGGCTACATGTACCCGATCACGCAGCGCGTTCTGCTGCGCGCCGAAGCGCGCTACCGCACCGACCAGCACGATGAAAAGGCCGCTGGCGTCAACCCGGGCAGCAATGCGTTCACCGACGGCGTGTTCAACGTCGGCTTCATCTTCCCGCTCGGCCATCTGGAGCCGGTTGCCGAAGCGCCGGTCGAAGTCGTTGCGCCGGTCGAGCCGACCGTCGAAGCGGACAGCGATGGCGACGGCGTGCCGGATTCGGCCGACCAGTGCCCGGATTCCCCGGCTGGCCAGCCGGTCAACGCCCAGGGTTGCCCGCTCGACAGCGACGGCGACGGCGTGCCTGACGCGGTCGACGAGTGCCCGAAGAGCCCGGCCGGCGCCAAGGTCCTCGCCAACGGTTGCGCGCTGGTCGGCGATTGCCGCACCCCGCGTGCCGGCGAGCAGGTCGACGCCAACGGTTGCGCCGCCGAGCAGAACTTCATCCTCAAGGGCGTGAAGTTCGAGTTCGACTCCGACCGTCTGACCCAGGCTGCTCAGCAGATCCTCAACGATGTGGCGGGCACGCTGCAGTCCTACGGCGATCTTGAAGTCGAGCTGGAAGGCCACACCGACAACGTCGGCACCGACGCCTACAACCAGGGCCTGTCGGAACGCCGCGCCAACGCGGTCAAGACCTACCTGATCGGCCGTGGCGTCGATGGCGGTCGCATGACCCCGGTCGGCTACGGCGAGACCCAGCCGATCGCGGACAACGCGACCGAGGAAGGCCGCGAAGAAAACCGCCGCGTGCAGCTGAAGGTTGTTGAAGACTGAGCTAGCCGCAGCAAGCTGCAAATCAAAAACCCGCCGGAGCGATCCGGCGGGTTTTTTGTTGGATACAAACTTCCGACTCGTCATTCCCGCGAAGGCGGGAATCCAGGGCGGAGAGAGCGGTCGTTCAACCCCTGGATTCCGCTTTCGCGGGAATGACCGAGTTCAGGTCCCCGGCAGCTGATAGCCCTTGATCTGTTCACGCAGCTGCAGCTTCGACATCTTGCCGGTCGCCGTCAGCGGAATGGAATCGACGAACAGCACGTCATCCGGAATCCACCACTTCGCGACCTTGCCCGGATACATCGCCAGCAGTTCGTCGCGGCCGACATCCAGGCCCGGCTTCTTGACGACGACCAGCAGCGGACGCTCATCCCACTTCGGATGGAACACGCCGATCACCGCGGCCATTGCAACGGACGGATGCGCCGCCGCGACATTTTCGAGGTCGATCGAGCCGATCCACTCGCCGCCGGACTTGATGACGTCCTTCGAGCGGTCGGTGATCTGCAGATAGCCGTCCGGATCGATCGTGCCGACGTCGCCGGTCGGGAACCAGCCATCGACCAGGGGGTTCTTGTCCATCTTGAAATACTTGCTGATGACCCAGTGGCCCTTGACCATCAGATCGCCGAAAGCCTTGCCGTCGTGCGGCAGCGACTTGCCTTCCGCGTCGACGATCTTCATCTGCACACCGAACGGCGGACGACCCTGCTTGACCTCGATCTTGAGCTGCTCGTCCTTCGGCAGCGCCAGATGCTTGTTCTTCAGCGTGTTGAACGTGCCCATCGGCGACATTTCGGTCATGCCCCAGGCGTGATGGATCTTGGTGTTGTAGTCGCGCTCGAAAGCCTGCATCAGTGCCGGCGGGCAGGCCGCACCGCCGATCACGCAGCGACGCAGCGTGGTCAACTTCAGCTTGTTGGTCTGCAGATGCTGCAGCAAGCCCTGCCAGACGGTCGGCACGCCGGCCGACATCGTCACGCCTTCGGCTTCGAACAGCTCATGCAGGCTGGCACCGTCAAGCGCGGCGCCCGGCAACACCAGTTTCGCGCCGACCATCGTCACGATATAGGGCACCGCCCAGGCGTTGACGTGGAACATCGGCACGACCGGCAACACGCAGTCGCGCGCCGAGATGCCGAAAACGTCCGGCAGGCAGGCCGAGAAGGTGTGCAGCAGCATCGAGCGGTGGCTGTAGAGCGCGCCCTTGGGATTGCCGGTCGTACCGGACGTGTAGCACAGCGCGCAGGCCGCGTTCTCATCGAACTCCGGCCATTCGTAGGCGTCGTCCTGCTCGGCCAGCAGATCCTCATAGCAGAGCAGATTCGGCACATCGATCTTCGGCATGTGCGCGCGATCGGTCATCGCGACCCAGCGCTTGATCGTCTTGCACTGCGCGGCCATCTTCTCAATGATCGGCGCGAACGTCAGATCGAAGAACATGATCTCGTCGTCGGCGTCGCTGACGATCCAGGCGATCTGTTCGGCAAACAGGCGCGGATTGACCGTATGGATCACCGCACCGATACCGGACACGCCGAAGTACAACTCGAAATGGCGATAACCGTTCCAGGCCAGCGTCGCGACACGATCGCCCGACTTGATGCCGAGCTTGAGCAGCGCCTTGGCGAGCTGGCGGCTGCGCTTGGCCGCGGCGCCGTAGTCATAGCGATGAATCCCGCCCTCGACCGTCCGCGACACGATTTCAGTATCGGCGTGGTACTGCTCGGAATGCTTCAGCAACGACGAAATCAGCAGGGGGGCATTCATCATCTGGCCCGGGATCGACATACCACGCTCTCCTTGAATGTTCTGGACCTGTGCGGTCCTTATGGGTACGCGCGATTGTTGCGCATTCCGCGCGCGGATGCAGGCCGTCGCCGCGCAGCCTAATATCGCCACAGCTCATATCCCGGGGATCACTTTTGAACCAGCCCGTCCAGCGCCAGGACTACCCGCACTTTCAGCGCATCAGCACGCGCTGGAAGGACAACGACATCTATGGTCACGTCAACAACGTCGAGTACTACAGTTACTTCGACACCGTCATCAACAGTTACCTGATCCGCCAGGGCGGGCTCGACATCCACGCCGGTGCGGCCATCGGTGTCTGCGCCGAATCGCATTGCCGCTTCCTGGACTCGCTCGCCTTCCCCGCTGCCGTGGATGCCGGCCTGCGCGTCAGCAAGCTGGGCCGCAGCAGCGTGCGCTATGAGATCGCGCTGTTTGCCGAAGACAATCCTCAGGCCGCGGCCGAGGGCTGGTTCGTCCACGTCTTCGTCGATCGCGCATCGCGCCGCCCCATCGAATTGCCGACCGCCTTGCGCAGCGCCCTTGAACCGCTGCTCGTCCCTCCCGCCGGAACCCTGCCATGAAAGTCCGCGCCGCCGTGCTGCGCCAGATGGGCCTGCCCGCGCCGTATGCGCAATCGCAGCCGTTGCAATTGATCGACGTTGAACTCGATCCGCCCGGGCCGGGCGAACTGCTGGTGAAGGTCGGTGCTGCCGGGCTTTGTCATTCGGACCTGTCGGTCATCGACGGCTCACGGCCGCGCGTGATGCCGATGGTGCTGGGTCACGAAGCGGCGGGCATCGTCGTCGCAACAGGTCCGGACACGCCGGGCTTCGCAGCGGGCGATCAGGTCGTGTTCGCGTTCGTGCCGAGTTGCGGCCACTGCGACTTCTGCGCAGAGGGCCGCGCCGCGCTGTGCGAACCCGGCGCGAAAGCCAACGTCGCCGGCACGCTGCTGTCCGGCGGCAGGCGCTGGCATGAGTCGAAAGGCGACGAACTGCATCACCACCTCGGCGTGTCCGCTTTCGCAGACCACACCGTTGTTTCAGCGCGCTCCGCGGTGAAGGTCGACAAGGATCTGCCGCCCGAGATCGCCGCGCTGTTCGGCTGCGCCGTCATGACCGGCGTCGGTGCCGTCGTCAACACCGCGCGCGTCGCCCCCGGCCAGAGCGTCGCCATCTTCGGCATGGGCGGCGTGGGCCTCGCCGCGCTGCTCGGCGCCGTGGCCGCCGGCGCGGATCCCATCGTTGCCGTCGATGTGCTGCCGGCCAAGCTTGAGCTCGCCCGCAGCCTCGGGGCGACGCACTGCATTCTTGCGGGTCCGGATACGGTCGCCGCCATCCGCGAAGCCACCCGTGGCGGCGCTGATTACGCGGTAGAAACCGCCGGTTCGGAAATCGCGCTGTCGCAGGCCTACGCCGCAACACGCCGCGGCGGCATGACCGTCACCGTCGGCCTGCCGCATCCGCAGAAGCAGTTCTCGATATCCGCGGTGAGCCTCGTCGCCGAGGAGCGTACGGTCAAAGGCTCGTACATGGGCTCGGCTGTGCCCTCACGCGATCTGCCGCGTTACATCGCGCTGTACAAGTCCGGACGGCTGCCGGTCGACCGGTTGCTGACGCATACGTTGAAGCTGGAAGACATCAACCTGGCGTTCGATCGACTGGCGAAGGGTGAGGCGGTGCGGCAGGTCATCGTGTTCTGACGAGCTGCGTATTCGCTGCGGGGTCTCGATACAGCGGCTTCGCAGCCACGTTCGTCTCGAGTACCGCGCGCAGCACGGTGTATCGAGAGACTCGGACAGAACTGCGCCTTACTTCTTCCGCATCGCCTCCAGCAGCGCCGCACCCAACGCGCCCTGCGGAGCCGGAGCCGACGGCGCCGGTCGCGTCTGGCGCCGATCCGGAGGTCGGCGATCACCCGCCGGCGCACCGGACGGCGGCCGCGCGGTGCCGTCATCCTTGCGCATCGACAGCGCGATGCGCTGACGCTTGAGATCGACATCGACGACACGCACCTTGACGATGTCGCCGGCTTTCACGACCTCGTGCGGATTCTTGATGAAGCGGTCTGCCAGCTGCGACACATGCACCAGACCGTCCTGATGAACGCCGATATCGACGAAAGCGCCGAAGGCTGCGACGTTGGTCACGGTGCCTTCGAGCATCATGCCGGGCTTCAGATCGGCGACCTCGTTGACGCCATCCGCGAACGTCGCGGTACGGAATTCCGGGCGCGGATCGCGGCCCGGCTTTTCCAGTTCGGCGAGGATGTCGCGCACCGTCGGCAAACCGAATTTATCGTCGACGAACTGCTTGGCATCCAGCTTCTTCAACGGTGAGCTGTCGGCCATCAGGGTGCGCAGATCGCGACCGCAGGCCTGGACGATCTTCGATGCCAGACCATAGGCCTCCGGATGCACTGACGATGCATCGAGCGGTTCGTCGCCATTCGGAATCCGCAGGAAGCCGGCGCACTGCTCAAAGGTCTTCGGTCCGAGACGGCTGACTTCAAGCAGCTGCTTGCGGGTACGGAATGCGCCGTTGCTGTTGCGGTGGACGACGATCGCATCCGCCAGCGAAGCACCGACTCCGGACACCCGCGCCAGCAGTGACGGTGAGGCCGTATTGATATCGACGCCCACCGCGTTCACCGCGTCCTCGACGACGGTGTCGAGCATGCGCGCGAGACGGTACTGATCGACGTCGTGCTGATACTGCCCGACGCCGATCGCCTTCGGGTCGATCTTGACCAGCTCGGCGAGCGGATCCTGCAGGCGCCGCGCGATCGATACCGCGCCGCGCAGCGACACATCCAGATCCGGAAATTCCCGCGAGGCCGTTTCCGAGGCCGAGTACACCGACGCACCCGCTTCGCTGACGATGACCTTGGTCGGCCGCGGTTCGGCGAGCAGCGGCAACAGCTCGCCGACCAGTTTTTCAGTCTCGCGGCTCGCGGTGCCGTTGCCGATCGCGATCAGCTCGATCTTGTGCTTGGCGATCAGCCGCGCAATCTCGGCCTGAGAGCCGCGCACGTCGTTGCGCGGCTGGAACGGATAGATCGTCGAGGTATCGAGCACACGGCCGGTGCCGTCGACAACGGCGACCTTCACGCCGGTACGGATGCCCGGATCGAGGCCCATCGTCGGCCGCGATCCGGCGGGCGCTGCGAGCAGCAGATCCTTGAGATTGCGGGCGAAGACCTGAATCGCTTCTTCCTCGGCGCGCTGACGCATTTCCAGCATCAGATCCACGCTCATCGTCGTCTGCAGCTTCACGCGCCAGCACCAGCGTGCAACGTCCATCAGCCAGGCATCGGTCACGCCGCCGTCGGCGCGAATGTCATGCGCCTGCGCGACCATGCGCTCGACCGGCTTGTACGGCGACGGATCATCGGCATCGACTTCAATATCCAGGCTCAGCACGCCTTCGTTGCGGCCGCGCATCATCGCCAGCGCGCGATGGCCGGCGACATTGCCCCAGCGTTCGGTGTGCGCGAAGTAGTCGGAGAACTTGGCGCCGGCTTCCTGCTGACCCTCGACGACGGCTGCCTTGATCTGTGCATGCTCGCGCAGATACGTGCGCAGACGGCCGAGCAGATCGGCGTTCTCCGCAAACTGCTCGGTCAGGATGTCGCGCACGCCTTCAAGCGCCGTCTTGGCGTCGGCGACCTGCTCGTTGACGTACGCCGCGGCGGCTTCCAGCGGCACCAGCGTGCGATCCGCCATCAGCGCATCGGCCAACGGCTGCAGGCCCTTCTCGCGCGCGATCTCGGCACGCGTGCGGCGCTTCGGCTTGTACGGTAGATAGAGATCTTCGAGCTCCGACTTGGTCGTTACCGCAAGCAGGCGTGCTTCGAGTTCCGGTGTCAGCTTTTCCTGACCGCGGATCGACTCGATCACTGACGCGCGACGGTCTTCCAGCTCGCGCAGGTAGGCCAGCCGCTCCTCGAGCTTGCGCAGCTGGGTGTCGTCGAGCCCGTTGGTGACTTCCTTGCGATAGCGGGCGATGAACGGCACGGTCGCGCCTTCATCGAGCAGTTCCACGGCCGCCTGGACCTGCCGGGGCTGCGCGCCGATTTCCTCGGCAATGGTCTGGGCAATCAGAACAGCGGTGCGGTCTTGCGGCATGCGCGTGGGGCTTTGGAAAAACGAAAGGCCGGCGACCATACCCCGACCACCGGGCGCCCACAATCTGGCGCCGCCGCGTCAAATGTGATTGGGCCGACAGACGTCTGTCGGGTCGATTGGGCATACTGCGGCGGGATTCAGATGGGGGCCCCGATGACCTACGCCGTACTGCTGCTGATCTACCGCGTCTGGCTCGGCGTGGGCGTGCTGCTGATCCTGTGCGCCATTTCCAGCGCCCTGTTCTCGCGTGACCGCGCCAATCGCGGCCGCAATGCGCTGCGCGCGCTGCCGCTGGCCGTGCTGTGGCCGCTGGCCATCCTTTCCAGAGAGGGGCGCCGCGCGCTCCGCAGCATTTTTCCGAACCAATGGTGATCCGCATGAAAAAGCTCAGCCTGCTTGCCCTGCCGCTGGCCTTGTCGGCCTGCGGATTTGAAGTCGTCGACACCGGCCATCGCGGCGTCAAGACCACCTTCGGCGAAGTGGTCGGCGAATCGCTGCCGGAAGGCTTCTACACCTACAACCCGCTGACCAGCACGATCGTCGAACTGGATACGCGCACGCAGCGCTGGGAAGACTCGACCGAGACGTATACCAAGGACGTGCAGCAGGCCAAGGTCGGCTTCGTGCTCAACTACGGCCTCGATTCCTCTGCGGCGCACATCATCTACAAGGAGGTCGGCTACGACTGGGCCGACAAGCTGGTGCCGCAGGTCATCTACGGCTCGCTCAAGGAAGTCATCGGCAAGTGGGACGCGGTCGATCTGATCGGCAACCGCAACAAGGCGCAGGTCGAGGCGATGGAAGCGATCCGCGACAACCTCAAGATCAAGCACATCTCGGTGACGAGCTTCGAAATCACCGACATCGCCTACTCGCGCGAGTTCGAGGTTGCGGTCGAGGCCAAGGTCGTCGCGCAACAGAAGGCGATCGAAGAAAAGAACCGCACCGAACAGATCCGCGAGCAGGCCGATCAGAAGCTGCTCAGCGCCAAGGCCGAAGCCGAGTCGATCAAGATCCGCGCGCAGGCGCTGGAATCCAATCCGCGCCTGGTCGAATGGGAAGCCGTGCAGAAGTGGGACGGCAAGATGCCGCAGTACATGCTCGGCGGCGCGACGCCGTTCATTTCGATCCCGGCCGGGGGCAAGTGACGCAAAGACCGTAGCCCGGGTGAAACCCGGGAGGCTCCGCACATAAGCAGCGCGAACCCCCGGGTTTCACCCGGGCTACGTTTGTGGGTTGTTACGCAGCCTTTGCTTGCTGTGCAGCAATCCACTGATTGACGCGGCGCTCCAGCAGATCCAGCGGCAGTGCACCGCCGCTGAGCACGGCATCGTGGAAGCCCTTGATGTCGAAACGCTCGCCGAGCTTCGCTTCGGCTTCTGCACGCAGACCCTGAATCTTCAGCATGCCGACTTTGTAGGCCGTGGCCTGCCCCGGCATGATCAGGTAACGACGCACTTCCGACTGCACCGCAGTGGCGGGAATCGACGTATTGGCGGTGAAGTAGTCGATGCCCTGCTGCTCGGTCCAGCCCTTCGAGTGCAGACCGGTGTCGACGACCAGACGTACGGCGCGCCACATCTCGGAAGTCAGCCGGCCGTAATCGGAATACGGATCCTGATAGGTGTTCGGCATCTGCTTCGCCAGCCACTCGGCATACAGACCCCAGCCTTCGACGTACGCCGTGAAGCTGGCCTGCGTGCGGAAGGTCGGCACGCCCTTGAGTTCCTGCGCGATTGAAATCTGCATGTGATGGCCAGGCAGGCCTTCGTGATACGCAATGACTTCCAGTTCCGGAATCGGCATGGCGTTCATGTCGGACAGATGCGCGTAGTACACGCCCGGCCGTGAACCATCCGGCGTCGCGGGAACGTAATGCTGCGCGGCGCCGTCTTCTTCGCGGAAGGCCTCGACGCGCTTGACGACCAGATCTGCCTTCGGTAGCAGACCGAAATAATTCGGCAGTTCCTTCTTGATATTGGCGACCACGGCAGTGGCCGCATCGAGGTATTGCTGCCGGCCGGCGTCCGTGTTCGGGAACTTGAACCGCTTGTCGGTGCGGATGAACTTGAAGAACGCCGGCAGATCGCCCTTGAAGCCGACCTTGTCCTTGAGCGCCATCATCTCGCCACGGATGCGCGCGACCTCGCTGAGCCCCTTCTCGTGAATCTCTTCGGCGGTCATCGCCGTCGTGGTCTGCGTCGCCAGGCGGTACTTGTAATAGGCCGGGCCATCCGGCTGGCTGCCGACGCCGCTGGCATTCACGGCCGCATTGGGCAGATCGGACTCGATGAAGGCGATCAGCTCCTCATAAGCCGGCTTGAACTGCTCGACCAGCGCGGTGCGCGCTTCGCCCTTGAGCGCGGTTGCCCGCTCGGTGCTGATCAACTGCTTCTCGGCCAGTGCATCGATGTCGGTCTGCATGTCGGCCCAGATCGCGGAATCCTTGCCCTCGCCGAACGGCGCGCCGGCGATGACCTTGCGCGACTGATCGAGCACGCCCTCGTGCGCGAAGCGCGGCGGGCGGATGCCCTGCTTGGCGTAATCCTGCACCTGCGCGAGCAGCTGCTTCATCACGCGCGGCACCTGCTTCACGCGGGCGATATAAGCCTGCGCGTCGGCTTCGGTCTCTACGCTGTGGAAACTGATCAGGAAGGTCGGCAGGAACGACTGCATGCCGTTCATCTGATCGAAGATGTAGCCGTTGCGGCGGAAACGCGCGCCGGCCTCGGCCTGCTCGTACTGCTGCATCCAGATGTCGTAGGAGGTCTTGGCCTCATCCGACAGCGCTGCGTAGTCGAACTGCGACTTCATCTGCTCGACCGTCGCCTTCTGCCAGGCCAGCTGCTTGTCGGCGGCCTCGATCGACATGTCGTCGAGCTGGTCGTAATGATCCTTGCGGCCCAGAAAGGTCAGGCTGATCGGGCTGAACTGGAGCTGCTCCTCGTACCTCGCCTCGAACCATTCGTTGATCCGCTGCGTCTCCGAAACCTCGGACTTGGGCGCGGCCTCCGGCTGGGGCTCGGCCGGCTTGTCCTTGCAGGCGGTCAACAGGCTCAGGCCGATCAGCATGCCGGCCAACAGTCTGGTTCGATCTTTCACGCGCATTTGCCGCCCCCGCTTTCAGTGAAAAGCGAGCCTAGCGCATTCCAATCGCGATTTCTGAACGCGGAATGAAGGCCCGCAGTCGCCGCCACGACGAATCGGATGGATACTATGTGCTGATCCGTGGTCATAGGCTCCATGCGTAAATCCCTGCTAACTGTCGTGCTCGCCAGCGTCGTGTTCAGCGTCGGCTGCAGCAACAAGTCCGAGTTCGTCAAACTCAGCTCCTCGCCGATCAACGGCGACGAGGTCGATGCCAGCCGCACGCAGTACGAGGACGGCTACCTGCGCATCTTCGTCAGCTCGAATCTGGACGCCAACGGGCGCGCCATGGACTTCGGCAACGAGAAGGATCGCCCGGCCATGCTGCTGATCTCGGCCAAGTTCGGCCGCGGCACCGTCGCCAGCTTCGCCGCCGACGCCGATCCGGAAATCCCGGTGCTGCTGTACGACATCCAGGCCGGCAAGACGATGACTTCGGTCGTCAACAATGCGCTGCTCAGCGAAGGCGTGCTGATCGATCCGGAGTCGCTGTCGAAGTCGCCGCACCTGCAGATCTTCGTCCGCGGCGTGCCTGGTGACAAAGCAAAGTGGGTGACCAACCTGCTCGAAGTCGCGACCGCAGAACCCGCGATCTCCATCGGCATGAGCCTGATCCCCGGCGCGTCGGTCGCCGCCGGCCTGTCGACCAAGCTCGGCGAAATGCTGTCCGACGAAATCCAGACGACCAAGAAGCCCTGGGAAGAAAAAACCCTGCTCGGCCTGCGCGCGGACCAGGGCCTGTTCGCCCTCGACGGCCGCCAGTTCATCGTGCTGCTGAATTCGACGACGATGGAGTTGCAGGCGCCACCGCAGCTGTCGCGCTGTGATGTGAAGAGCTCACCGACCGGCCTGTGCTCGCCCGACGGCAAGCCTTGGGCGCCGGCGCAGGCTTACGTGCGCTTCGAGCTGGACGTCACCGATTTCCGTTCGATCAAGGACTTCATCGGCGTTGCCGTGTCCTGCGAAGCCGACGAGCGCGTCTGGAGCGAGTATCGCGCCCTGCTCGCCTCCGGCAACCTCGCCCGCAAGCAGCTCGAATACGAACGCCAGATCATGGCGCGCGGCGATCTGCTGCTGCAGGCCCGCCGCGCACAGAACGACTACTCCGGAGCGCGCTACACCAGCCGCCTGCTGCAGTTCGCCCAGCAATACGCCCTGCTGGTGACACCGACCGATGGCTACTGGCGCGAACACTTCGCCGATCGCGCCCAGCCGCTCGACGCCTGCATCCGCTCGACCGCAGTCCGCGGCCAGTCGCAAAGCGCGACGATCTGGGAATCGGCCACTGCGCTGTTTGCCCAGGCACACAAGTATCCGGTCTGGACCACGGCGCTCGCCGGCAATGCCGATCCGGAACTGCCGGCAATGACCGACGCCGAAGCATCGCTGCGACGCCTCAAGCAGCTGATGACAGTTGGCGATATCCGCAGCCTCGACGCACAGAGCCTCGAAAGCCTCAGCAATCTCGATCATCAGCTGTCCGAGATGCTGCTGCCGAGCTACCAGCGCATGGCCGACAAGATCGAAGGCGAAACCGCCGCGCTAGACAGCAAACTGGCCACGCTCAACGGCCTCGCCAAGCGCACCGCCTGCGCCAGCTGCGCAACGCTGCTTCTGCAAAAGGGCGAAAGCCTGAAACAGGCTGCGCTGCAGATCCCGGCTGCCGCGCCGCCGGCTGAAGTGGTACCGGCGAGCAGCGTGGCCGCGCCTGTTGCCGAACCCGCGGCGGTGGAAACCGTTTCGCCCACGCCGTAACAGCCAGCCAAGCAAAACAGCCGCCAACGAAAAAGGGCCTGCCTTTCGGCAAGCCCTTGAATCTTATGGCTCCGCGAGTTGGACTCGAACCAACGACCCGCTGATTAACAGTCAGCTGCTCTACCGACTGAGCTATCGCGGAACAGTCGAAGGACGCGAATTGTAGTGATCTGACCCCAATGGTGCAATGCGTTTTTGAACATTGCCCCAAATGGGGCTTGGATCAGCCTGTAACCAGCTTGCGAATCCGCTCGACGCTGCCCTTCAGGACTTTGTCGCTGGTCGCGAAGGACAGGCGCAGGTGACCCGGAGCGCCGAAGGCGGAGCCGGGGACGACGGCGACGTAGGCCTTCTGCAGCAGCAGATCGGACAGCGCGAGGTCGTCGGCGCAGCCGAGCTTCTGCATCAGGCCTTCGACGTTCGGGAACGCGTAGAACGTGCCGTCAACCGACAGGCAGTTGATGCCCGGCACTGAGTTGAGGTCGGCGACCAGGGCGTCGTGACGCGCCTTGAAGGCCTTGACCATCTCGGTGACGCAGCTCTGGTCGCCGTTGAGCGCGGCGGCGGCGGCGACCTGGGCGATGGAGTTTGGGTTGGACGTCGACTGCGACTGGATGTCGGCCATCGCGGTGGTGATCGCGACCGGGCCGCAGGACCAGCCGAGGCGCCAGCCGGTCATCGAATAGGTCTTCGAGACGGCGTGGATGATGACCGTGCGGTCGTACAAATCCGGGCAGGCGTTGATGATGTTGCAGAACGGCTCGGCGCTCCACAGGATCTTCTCGTACATGTCGTCGGACGCGATGACGATGCGCGGATGCTTGCGCAGCACTTCGCCGAGCGCGGTCAGTTCGGCCTTGCTGTAGGCCATGCCCGACGGGTTGGACGGCGAGTTCAGCCAGATCATGCGGGTGCGCGGGGTGATCGCGCGCTCGAGCTGGGCGGGCGTGATCTTGAAGCGCTGTTCGGCGGTGGTGTGGATAAACACCGGTGTGGCGTCGGCGAGCAGCACCATGTCCGGGTAGCTGACCCAGAACGGCGCCGGCACGATGACTTCATCGCCCGGGTTCAGCAGCGCCTGGCACAGGTTGTAGCAGGACTGCTTGCCACCGGTAGCAGCGAGGATCTGGTTCGGCTTGTACTCGAGGCCGTTGTCGCGCGCCATCTTGTCGGCAATGGCCTTCTTCAGCGCCGGCGTGCCGCCGACCGGCGTGTACTTGGTCTGGCCCTTGTTCAGCGCCTCGATGGCCGCGTCCTTGATGTGCTGCGGCGTATCGAAGTCCGGTTCACCGGCGCCCAGCGAGAGCACGTCGTGCCCCTGCGCCTTGAGCTCGGCGGCCTTGGCGGTGACGGCGAGAGTGGGAGAAGGCTTGATACGGCCTACGCGTTGGGCGAGCGAGATTTCCACGGCGGTTTCCTGCGTCAGTCGGCAAACAAAAAGGCAAACGGGCGCGATGATACTGGAACTGCGTGACGGTGGGCACGATTCGCCCGCAAAAAAGGCGGGGGCGTGCTCGCCCCCGCCCGATCCGGTCCTTCAGCTCAGGTCGTAACGGTCCAGGTTCATGACCTTGGCCCAGGCGGCGACGAAGTCCTTGACGAACTTCTTCTCGGCATCCGCCGAGGCATAGAACTCCGATACCGCGCGCAGTTCGGTGTTGGCGCCGAAGACCAGGTCCACCGGGGTGGCGGTCCACTTCACGGCGCCCGTGCGGCGGTCGCGGCCTTCGTAGACGCCTTCGGTGCCGGCAGACTTCTTCCACTCCACCGACATGTCGACCAGATTGACGAAGAAGTCGTTGGTCAGGCTTTCCGGGCGGCTGGTGAAGACGCCGTGCTTGCTGCTGCCGGCGTTGGCATCGAGCACGCGCAGGCCGCCGACCAGCGCGGTCATTTCCGGCACCGTCAGCTTCAGCAGCGAGGCCCGCTCGACGAGGGCGACGGCCGGCGCCTCGGCATTGCCCGGCGCCAGGTAGTTGCGGAAGCCATCGGCGGTCGGTTCGAGCAGCGCGAAGGACACGGGGTCGGTCATGTCCTGGCTGGCGTCAGTACGGCCCGGCGAGAACGGCACCTTGACCGTATGCCCGGCAGCGGACGCCGCCTTCTCGATCGCCGCGGCGCCGCCGAGCACGATGACATCGGCCAGCGAGACCTTCTTGCCGCCGCGCGCGCCGTCATTGAAGCGCTTCTGCACGGCTTCGAGCTTGGTCAGCACGCCGGCCAGTTCTTCCGGCTGATTCACGGCCCAATCCTTCTCCGGCGCGAGGCGGATGCGCGCGCCGTTGGCGCCGCCGCGCATGTCGGTCGCGCGGAAGCTGGCGGCGGAGCCCCAGGCGGTGCGGACCAACTGGGGAATCGTCAGGCCGCTGGCAAGGATGTCCTTCTTCAGCGCCGCGATGTCCTTGTCGTCGATCAGCTTGTGATCGACCGCCGGGACTGGGTCCTGCCAGATGAACTGTTCGCTCGGCACCATCGCACCGAGATAGCGCGAGGCCGGGCCCATGTCGCGATGCGTCAGCTTGAACCAGGCCTTCGCGAACGCGACCTCGAACTCGGCCGGATTCTTCAGCCAGTTCTCGGTGATCTTGCGATAGGCCGGGTCTTCCTTGAGCGCGAGGTCGGTCGTGAACATGACCGGCGCGTGGCGCTTGGTCTTGTCGTGCGCATCCGGCACCAGATTCGCGGCGGCGCCCTTGGCGGGAACCCACTGCGTGGCGCCGGTCGGGCTCTTGGCCAGCACCCAGTCGAAGCCGTAGAGGTTCTGCAGATAATTGTGCGTCCACTGCACCGGATTGACGGTCCAGGCGCCTTCGAGGCCGCTGGTCATCGTATCGGCACCACTGCCCTTGCCGCACTTGTTGTGCCAGCCGAGGCCCTGCTGCTCCATACCGGCCGCTTCGGGCTCGACACCAACACAGTCCCTTTCCTTGCGCGCGCCGTGCGCCTTGCCGAAGGTGTGGCCACCGGCGATCAGCGCCGCAGTCTCCTCGTCGTTCATGCCCATGCGACCGAAGGCCTGGCGGATGTCGCGCGCGGACGCGAGCGGGTCCGGCTTGCCGCCGGGGCCCTGCGGATTGACGTAGATGAGTCCCATCTCGACGGCGGCGAGCGGCGGCGACAGCTGGCGTTCGCCGGTGTGGCGCATGTCGGTCAGCCATTTCTTTTCCGGACCCCAGTCGACCGTCTCGGACTGCCAGCCATCCTCACGGCCGCCGGCGAAGCCGAGGATCTTGAAACCCATGTCCTCCATCGCGACGGTGCCGGCGAGCACCATCAGGTCGGCCCAGGAGATTGCGCTGCCGTACTTCTGCTTGATCGGCAGCAGCAGGCGCTGCGCCTTGTCGAGGTTGGCGTTGTCGGGCCAGCTGTTCAATGGCGCGAAGCGCTGCATGCCACCGTCCGCGCCGCCACGGCCGTCGATCGCGCGATACGTGCCGGCGCTGTGCCAGGACATGCGGATGAAGAACGGCCCGTAATGGCCGTAGTCCGCCGGCCACCAGTCCTGCGAGGTGCGCATGACGGTAGCGAGGTCCTTCTTCAGCGCAACGAGGTCGAGCTTGGCGAAGGCCTTGGCATAGTCGAAGTCAGGGTCGGCCGGGTTCGCCGACGCCGCGCTGTCGCGCAGGATCGACAGGTCCAGCCGGTTCGGCCACCAGTAGTCGTTGCCGGGGCCGGCTTCGGCGGCGGCGAACTGCAGAGGGGTCAGGCTTGCCAGTCCCACCGCGCAGGCGGTGAGGACCGAATGGATGTTCTTGCGCATCGGGGTCTCCTCGATGATTTTGGAATCAGGCCGCGCTGCGACCGAAGAGATCCCCCGCGGCCGGCGCCCATGCACCGTAGGTGCCGCCGCCGGACCGGTCCAATTGATATTCAGCAACGCCGCCATAGCGATTTTTTATTCGCGGCCAGCGCGCATGGTTCAGCCGCCACACGGCCGGCACGGGTAAGCTTGCGCGACCATGCAAGAAGCCTCTCGCGATTCCCTGCAGTCCAAAAAGGTGGCCCGTCTTGAACGCCGCGACCAGACACAATTCCAGCTCAAGGCCGACTGGGCGCCCGCCGGCGACCAGCCGGAGGCGATCCGCCAGCTCAGTGAGGGGCTGAAGGATGGCCTGCTGCACCAGACCCTGCTCGGCGTCACCGGCTCGGGCAAGACCTATTCGATCGCCAACGTCATCCAGAAGCTGCAGCGGCCGGCGCTGGTGATGGCGCCGAACAAGACGCTGGCGGCACAGCTCTACGGCGAGTTCCGCGAGTTCTTTCCGAACAATGCGGTCGAGTATTTCGTCTCGTACTACGACTATTACCAGCCGGAAGCCTATGTACCGAGCACCGACACCTTCATCGAGAAGGACAGCTCGGTCAACGAACACATCGAGCAGATGCGCCTGTCGGCGACCAAGGCGCTGATGACGCGGCGCGACGCGATCATCGTCGCGTCGGTATCGGCGATCTACGGCCTCGGCGATCCGGAAAGCTATTTCCAGATGGTGCTGCACCTGGTGCGCGGCGAGCGCATCAAGCAGCGCGATCTGATTCATCAGCTGACCGCAATGCAGTACACGCGCAACGAAGTGGCGATCGAACGCGGCACCTACCGCGTGCGCGGCGAAGTCATCGACATCCATCCGGCGGAATCCGATGCCGATGCGCTGCGCGTCGAGCTGTTCGACGACGAGATCGAATCGCTGAGCACCTTCGATCCGCTGACCGGCGAAGTGAAGCAGAAGTTGCCGCGCGCGACGGTGTTTCCGAAGACCCACTACGTCACGCCGCGCGAGCAACTGATCAGCGTGCTCGACGACATCAAGGCCGAGATGGTCCAGCGCGTGCGCCAGTTCAAGGAAGCCGGCAAGCTCCTCGAAGCACAGCGCATCGAGCAGCGCACGCTGTTCGACCTGGAAATGATCCGCGAGATCGGCTTCTGCAACGGCATCGAAAACTACTCGCGCTACCTGTCGGGCCGCGCACCGGGCCAGCCACCGCCCTGCCTGCTCGAATACCTGCCGCCGGACGCGATCATCGTGCTCGACGAATCGCACGTGACGGTTCCGCAGATCGGCGCGATGTACAAGGGCGACCGCTCGCGCAAGGAAACGCTGGTCGAATACGGCTTTCGCTTGCCGTCGGCGCTCGACAACCGGCCGCTGCGCTTCGACGAGTTCGAAAAGATCGTGCCGCAGACGATCTTCGTCTCGGCGACGCCCGGTAACTACGAGAAGGACAAATCCGGCGATGCGATCGTCGAACAGGTCGTGCGGCCGACCGGCCTCGTCGATCCGCAAGTGGAAGTGCGCCCGGCGACGAGCCAGGTCGACGACCTGCTCGGCGAAATCCGCCTGCGCTCGGTCAAGCAGGAGCGCGTGCTGGTCACCGTGCTGACCAAGCGCATGGCCGAAGACCTCACCGACTATCTCGGCGAGAACGGCGTCAAGGTGCGTTACATGCACTCCGACGTCGATACCGTCGAGCGGGCCGAGATCATCCGTGACCTTCGCCTCGGCCTGTTCGACGTGCTGGTCGGCATCAACCTGCTGCGCGAAGGTCTGGACATCCCGGAAGTCTCGCTGGTCGCGATTCTCGACGCCGACAAGGAAGGCTTCCTGCGCTCAGACCGCTCGCTGATCCAGACCATCGGCCGCGCCGCGCGCCACCTCAGCGGCAAGGCGATTCTGTACGCCGACCGCATGACCGATTCCATGCGCCGCGCCATCGGCGAAACCGACCGCCGCCGCGAAAAGCAGGAAGCCCACAACCTCGCCCACGGCATCACCCCGGCCGGCGTGCAGAAGCGCATCGCCGACGTCATGCGCTTCGGCTACGAAGACCTGACGGGCAAGGCATTGATGGCCGCCGAGGTCCAGGCGGCCTACGAAGTCGTCTCGCCGGAACAGCTCGGCAAGCAGATCTCCAAGCTCGAGAAGGAGATGAAGCAGCACGCGCTGAATCTCGAGTTCGAGGCCGCGGCGAACAAGCGCGACCAGATCCGCAAACTGCGCGAGCGGGCCTTGCTCAGAGCCGGCTGATGCGCCACAAATTCATGTTTTAGATGAAGTTAGTGGCTAGAGAAAACAAAAAGCCCCGCAGTGCGGGGCTTTTTGACTACCAATTTGGTAGGCGCGATTGGACTCGAACCAACGACCCCCACCATGTCAAGGTGGTGCTCTAACCAGCTGAGCTACGCGCCTACGGGTCTCCGAAGGGCGCGAAGTATGACGGCTGACCCGGGCGGTTGCAACAGCTGCCGCAATTTCTGCGATCGGGGCGCTGTCCTTATACTGAAGTCCCAGGTCCAGCGAACCATCAATGGCGAAGCGTCCGCTCTCCAAGGACAGCATTCTCACCAAGGCCGCCGCGCTGATGAAGCAGCGCGGGGTGCAGGCCGTGACGATCCGCGGCCTGGCCGACGAGCTCGACGTGACGCCGATGGCGATCTACAAGCATTTCGACAACAAGGACGATCTGCTCTGCGCGCTGCTGGATCGCTTCATCCTCAATGCGGATGTCCTGCCGAAAGCCCCGTTGAGCTGGGACCGCTGGCTGCATCACGTTGGCAAGGCGATGTGGACGGCACTGACCCGCGAACCGGACTGGATGGCGCTTGTCGCTGCCGCGCGCATCCGCATCGGCGGTGCCGAAGTGCTGGCGGCCTGCATCGATGTCATGGAGGGCGCCGGCTTCTCGACCGAGGACGCGATGGAGACTTTCTTCTCGCTGGCCCACGTCAGCATCGGCGCGGCCTGTCTGGAATCGCGGGCCAGCCGCATGGATCTGAGCAAGCCTTTCGACGAATCGAATCCGCAGCTGATCCAGCGCATCATGCGCAACGTGAAGTCGCCGGAGCTGCTGCGCGAGGCGCACAGCGTCGAGCGCAGCATCAACATGCTGGTCATCGCGCTGCAGACGCGCCTGCCGGCGCCGGCCTGAGGCTCAGACGCGCCAGTTGGCGTGCTGGTCCCAGAACTCGGCGCTGCGTTTGTAAGCTTTGCGATCCAGTGCCACACCCGAACCGCCTTCTTCGACGCCCAGCGCATTGCGCAGCATCGTGATCGGCGCCAGCGGCGTTTCCTCGGGCTGCATGGTCGCCAGACAGCCGACGACACCCCAATCCGCATCGACCGGCGAGCCCTCCTTCGCCATCTGCGCGCGGTCGTAGAGAATCACCAGCAGATACTCCGCGCGCGGCGGCTCGACGCCTTCGAACCAGCGGTTGAGCACCGGCAGCTCGTCGTCGTTGCGCGCCTCGTAGGCCGAACGCAGCAGATGACGGTTCTCGTCGGTGATCGCCACCGTCGCGCAGCGCGTCTCGGTCCAGTTGCGATGCACGTGCAGCACGCAGAACGGCGCGTAGCCCGGCAACACCTTCAAGGGCGGCTCGACGTTGATGCGCTGTTCGAACTCCGCCGCGGTGCAGCCAATGATGGCGTTGCGGCGGCCGGAAGCGGGAAACAGGCGGCGACGGGCAAAGGTCGTCAGAACGATGCTCATGCTGGACAGACTCAGGACTTCAGCTGGTCGGCGAAATAGGTCCTGACCTTGTCGCGCTTGGGCAGCGCCACCGCCTGGATGTAAGGCTGCGCCGGATTCAGCGCCGCATAATTCTGGTGGTAAGTCTCGGCGACGAAGAACTCCGCCAGCGGTTCCAGCGTCGTTGCGATCGGCGCATTGAACGCACCCGCATCCGCCAGCTTCTTCATGTAGCGCTGCGCCACCTCGCGCTGCTGCTCGTTGGCGTAGAACACGGCCGAGCGGTACTGGCGCCCGTGGTCGTTGCCCTGGCGATTGACGTGCGTGGGGTCATGGGCCACCGAGAAAAAGACCTTGAGCAGCTGGCCGTAGCTGATCTTGGTGGCGTCGAAGTCGACGCGAACCACCTCGGCGTGATCGGTCATGCCGCTGCAGACGGTCTTGTAGTCGGCCGTTTCGCGGGTGCCGCCGGCATAGCCGGAAACCACGTCGCTGACGCCGTCGAGCTGGCGGAACACCGTTTCCACACACCAGAAGCAGCCGCCGGCCAGTACCGCGGACTGCTGGGCGCCGGCTTCGGCGCCGATGTCGACGTCCGGCTGAGGGAACTCGGCCGGCGTCAGCGGGTGATCGTCGCCGCGGGATTTCGAGATAAGGCTCATGACTGGCTCCTGAGGGGTGGCTGATTTTCTCATCCTCTTCGATTGTGAACTTTTATGAGAACCATTATCATTTGTAAAAGAGTGAAGGCATCCGCCGAGCCGCACCCAGCGCGCCACTCAGTTTGGGGATCATCTGCATGGAACTGCTCGCCTGTCTGTTCATGTTCGGCGCAGCGATCTGCTGGTTGCGACCGGCGCCTGCGCACGGCGGGCAGACGCTGGAATGGCGTCTGCTCAGCGCACCGCTGGCCGCGGCCAGCTTGCTGATCTGGCTGGAGCTGCATGGCGACGCCGGCCTCGCGCGCTGGTTCCTCTGCGCCGGTGCCATCGGCGTCGCGATGCTGATCTCGAACGCCTCACAGGACTTTGCGCTGCTGCGGCGGCCGGTGTGGGCGGTCGGTTCGGTCGGCATCCTGGCCGCCGGCTTGCTGTGGAACGTCGCAGGCGCTCAATCCCCAGAGCCGGAAACCGTCGCCGAGATTCCCGCCAGCAGCGCCACCTTGCCCGCCGACGAACTCAGCGCGCCGAAAGCGCAGTCGGCGCAGCTCGAAACGATCGTCGTCACCGGCGAGAAGCTGGGACGCACGCTCGCCGAGACAACGACCAGCGTCGGCATCGTGACGCGCGCCGATCTCGCAGCGAGCAGCGACGCAGCGATGAAGGACGTCGTGACCCAGTTCGCCAACGTGGTCTCCGCAGCGGGTGACCGGGAGATCGCGATCCGTGGCGTGCCGCAGAGCGGCATCGGCGGCGAAGGCGAGACGATCAGCGTCTACCTCGACGGCGTCGCATTGCCGGCACGCGCAGCGAGCTTCGCCGGCCCGCTGAGCGCCTGGGATCTGGAGCAGGTCGAAGTACTGCGCGGCGCGCAGTCGACCAACCAGGGCCGCAGCAGTCTCGCCGGTTCGGTGATCCTGCGCTCCCGCGAGCCGACGCCGTATTGGGATGCCCGCCTGCGCGCCGGCGTCATGAGCCGCGACGGTCACGACTACGCCTTCGCCGGCGGCGGCCCGCTGGGCGACACGCTGCGCTTCCGCGTCGCGGTGCAGGATCGCTACGACAACGGCAACGTCACCAACACCACGCGCAACGAAGACGATGCGCAGCGCGAAGACACGCGCAATCTGCGCGCCAAGCTGCTGTGGACGCCGGAGATTCTGTCCGGCTATCGCGCGCAGTACGGTTACACGCGCGCCGACAACGAATTCGGCGATCCGCTGCACGACTCCAGCGGCGGTGAGCGCACCGAAACCTCCAACGTCCGCGGCAACGAGGAAGACCTGACCACGCTGCACAGCCTCGAGCAGAGCCTGGCGCTGGCCGAGGCCTGGCGCATCGATGCGATCAGCGGCTGGGCCGACATCGCCAACGTCTACACGATCGACTTCGACCGTTCGGCGAGTGACGGCGGCTACTCCGACAACAGCATCGACGAGAACAACTTCACCCAGGAGCTACGCCTGCACTATCTCGGTGAGCGCCTGAAAGGCGTCGTCGGCGCCTATTACTCGGACGCTGACCGGGCGACCAACACGACCGGCTACGACGTCGCTGCCGGCGGCGGCGCGGCGCTGATCAACGGGACGATCGATTCGGTCGGCAACGTGCGCAGCGATGCGCTGTTCGCCGAGGCCGACTGGGACTTTGCCGACCATTTCCGCTTGACCGCCGGCGTGCGCTACAACCGCGAACGCGCGCAGCGCGAAGACGTCAGCGACACGACGCTGACCCTCGCGGTTCCGCTCGGGCTCGTGCTGGACAGCCTGCCGGTGCCGCTGCCCGCCGCACTGGCCGAACAGCTCGCCGCGCTGCCGATCGGCGTGCCCCTGCCGCAGCCGGTCGCGAATCTGGTATCCGACGCACTGCCCGATCTGGTGCCGCGCAGCTACAGCGCCTCGGGGCGCTCGCGCTACATCGATCTGCTGCCCAAGCTCGGCATCACCTGGCTCATCAACGATCGCAGCTCGCTGGGCCTGAGCTATCAGGAAGGCTATCGCTCCGGCGGCACCAGCGTGTCGTTCTTCCGCGGTCGCGTCAGCCCCTTCGAACCCGAATACACCCGCACCGTCGAACTCGCCGGCCGCTCGCGCTGGCTGGAAGATCGCCTCACTCTCAACGCCAATCTGTTCTACACGCGCTGGCGCGATCAGCAGGTCACGATCGGTGAATCGTCGGGCTTCGAATCGACGACCGAAAACGCCGGCCGCTCCCATTACTACGGCGCCGAGGTCGAGCTGCTGTGGAAACTCGGCGGACCGCTGGAAACCTTCGCGACGCTCGGCCTGATCCGCAGCGAGTTCGACGAGTTCGTCAACGGCGGCGTCGACTATGCCGGCAACCAGTTTCCCTACGCACCGGAGCACACCGGCGCGCTCGGCCTGACCTTGCGTGAATGGCACCGTGTCAGCGGCCAGGTCTCCGCGAACTACATCGGCGCGCTGTACAGCGACGCCGACAACGATCCGCAATCCCGCGCCGACGAGCGCGTGCTCTTCAACGCCAAGCTCGGCTACCGCCTGCCGGCCGGCTTCTCGCTGTCGGTCTACGGCCGCAACCTCGGCGACGAACTCAACGAGCAGGGTCGCCTGGTCTCCGGCTCACGCACCGCAAGCCGCTACGGCGAGCCCCGCAGCTTCGGCCTGGTTCTGGAGTGGCAGTCATGACGCAGTTCAATCTGGGCGCCTGGTCCGCCGCGCTCCTCGTCGCCGCGGCGCTGCCGCTGCACGCGCAACAGGCGCAACCCGAGGCGTATCCCGCCATCGCCGTCGAGCCGATCGTGCCTGCCGCGGACGCCACGCCGCCGCCGACCGAACTGCCGGCGATCGTCGTCACCGGCACGCGCACCGAACACCAGCTCGACGAGAGCCCCGTCGAAGTCCAGCTGATCAGCGCGGACGACATCCGTCGCAGCGGCGCCAGCGATCTCGCCGAACTGCTCGAACGCGAAGGCGGCATCTACGCGACCCGCCTCTCCGGACGCGGCAGCAGCATCGAGATCCAGGGTCTGTCGTCCGAGCATGTGCTGATCCTCGTCGACGGCCGCCGCATGATCGGCCGCATCAATGGCGCCATCGACCTGACGCGCTTGCGCGTCGGCGCGATCGAGCGCGTCGAGATCATCAAGGGGCCGAGCTCGGCGCTGTACGGTGCGGACGCGCTCGGCGGTGTTGTCAACGTCATCACCCGCCGTGGCGCCGCGAAGCCGATGGCCGAGCTGACGGCGCGGGTCGACAGCGAAGCGAATCAGGACTACCTCGTCGACGCCGGCTGGAAGCTCGGCGATCTGCGCGGCCAGAGCGGCGCGAGCTATCTGCTGATCGAGCCTTTCGATCTCGACGAATCGTCGCCGGCAACCGACGGCATCGACGGCGAGAGCCGCGCGGCCTATACCGAAGCCGACTGGTCGCCGACCAAGGACTTCAGCCTCGGCATGAGCGGCGCTTACAACCTCGACGACAGCCGGCGCATCGACAGCGGCGTGGCCGGTCGTGTCGGCAACACGCGCAAGCGCATCGAGGACTCGCGTATCGGCATCGCACCGCGCCTGAATTTCGGTCGCGAAACGCAGCTCAGCGGTGATTTCTACTACAACCGCTACTTCGATCAATTCCTGCAGCGCAACGCCGCGGACGGCAGCGTCAATCTCGATGAGGAAACGCTCAACGAGCTGTATGTTGCCGCCGGCCAGTTCGAGACGCGCCTCGACAGCCACCGGCTCGTGCTCGGCGGCGAAACCCAGTTCGAGGAGCTCGATGCCGATCGCCTCGACAGTGCCGGCGAGCGCGATCGGCAGTCCGGCTACGTGCAGGACGAGTGGACACCGGCCTGGAACGACTATCGTCTGACCGTTGTACCCGGCGTGCGCTACGACCGCGATTCGCAGTTCGGCGACGAGGTCTCGGAAAAGCTCGCGCTGCGCTATGCGATGACCGACCGCCTGACGCTGCGCGCGGGTTATGGCCGCGGTTTTCGCGCGCCGGATTTCAAGCAGCTGCTGCTGCGCTTCGACAATCCCGCCGTCGGCTATCGCGTCGACGGCAATCCGGACCTGAAGCCGGAACGCAGCGTCGGCTTCAATCTCGGTGCGGTCTGGCAGATGACCCAGGCCGCCAGCTTCTCGCTTGGCGCGTATCACAACCGCGTCGACGATCTGATCGAGATCGTCCAGATCGAGGAAGGTCCGCCGATCGTGTTCAGCTACCGCAACATCGCGGCCGCGCGCCTTACCGGCATCGATGCGCAGGCGCAGCTGCAACTCGCGGAGCCGCTAGAGTTGCGCCTGGGCTACGGCTGGCTGCGCAGCCGCGACGACGATACCGGCGAGGAGTTGAGCGGACGCCCCACGCATCGCGCCAATGCTTCGCTGCTGTTCAAGCAACCGCATTACAACGCGCAGCTGCGCGGCGTCTGGATCGGCGAGCGTCAGTTCGCGACCGATATCGATACCGGCGGCGCGCCGTCACCCGCGGGTGCTTCCGACGCCTACGCGCTGTTCGATGCACGCGCCGAATGGACGCGCTGGAAGAACTACGGCTTTGCAGTCGGCATCAACAATCTTTTTGATGCCGGCGAGGCCTCGTTCCTGCCGATCGCGCCGCGCGCCGTCTATGTCGAACTGCAACTTCGCTACCAATAACGATCATGATCAAGAAAAGTGCCGCCCTGCTACCCCTCGCGCTGGCCGCGCTGCTGCTGAGCGCCTGCGCCGAAGACATTTCGCCGAGCGATACGCCCGAGGAACCCGGCCCGGAACAACCCGTGCTGCCCGGCGCCGGCGGTCCGCAGGCTGCGTTCAGCAAGCATGCCGCCGGTTATTACCAGGCGAGCGTCGATGCGAGCGGCGGTGACTGGGTCTATCTGGACCTCGCGACGCAGACCCAGGTGTTTCCGGCCACGCCGGAAGCGAGCAACGACTGGGATATCGCACTGCTCGGCAGCGACATCAAGCTCAACGGCGGGGCATCGGGCGCACCGCCGAGCGGATTTTCCGTTGCCGTGTACGCCCAGAAGGCCGCGGTCGGCACACCGTATCCATTCGACGATGTCGACGCCGCGCCGACGTCTACCGCGGTGGAATACGTCAGCGATCAGGGCCCCCTGCTGCCGGGCCTTCGCCCGCGCCTGGCAATGACCCGCTATCCCGCTGCGGATCAGGCGCCGAATGCATTCACCGGCGCCGGCGATCACGGCTGGTACAACAGCACCGGCACGACGGCAGGCTCGCAGATCACCGCACGCGCCAATGTCGGCTACGTCGTGCGCGGCGCCGATTGTCGCTACTTCAATCTGCGCATGACCGGCTACAACGACGGCCGACCGGGCTTCGACCTGCTCGAGATTCCGGGCCCGACCTGCAGCGCCGGCGGCACCGGTGGCGAAGCCGCACCTCTGGGGCGCGCAACGTTCACCGCCGGCAGCGCCGGCACGACCGTCGACGTCGATGCCGCCAGCGAGGAGCAATGGGTCTACCTGAGCCTGCTCAACGCCCAGCAGGTGGTGCCGACCGATGCGGCCAACGATGCCAGCGGTTGGGACATCGCCTGGCGCCGCTCGGACATCAAGATGAACAGCGGTACTTCCGGCAGCGGCACGGTGGAGCTGAGCGCCGGCCTGCGCGACGATTGGGATGCGCGCACCAGCGTGCCGACCGATGCCGAGTGGCACCGGGACGCCGCCGGCGATGCGTTTGCGTTCGTCACCTACCCGCCGCGCGAGATCGGCGGCGAGTGCGCGTTCAATGCCGATGGCGACTACGGCTGGTATTACTATTCCGGCTTCTGCGACAAGGGCAACGGCAATCATTACATCTCGCCGCGAGATGTCGTCTACGTACTCCGCGACGCGGCCGGCAATACCTGGAAGCTGCGCGTGCTGGCTTACTACGACGGCGCCGGGACTGCGGCGCAGCCGCGTTTCGAATACGCACCGATCACCCCCTGAACCGCGAAACCCATTTCCCGCACACCATGAACAAATCCGCAGACGCCGCCCGCTTGCTGGTCGCCCGCAATCATCAGGGCATTCTGTCGACGCTCTCTGAAGAACTCGACGGCCATCCGTTCGGCTCGGTCGTCGCCTTCGCGCATGACGAGCGCGGCATGCCGACGATCCTGATCAGCGCGATTGCCGAGCACACGCGCAACGTCATCGCCGATCCGCGCGTCTCGCTGACGCTGACCGAACCTGGCGCCGACGGTCAGGCGCTCGGCCGTGTCACGCTGGTCGGGCGTGCGCTGCTGGCGGACGCCAGCGACGAGATCACCAGCCGCTACTACGCGCGCTTCCCGCAGGCTGTCGCGTATCACCAGGCCCACGATTTCTCGTTCTATCGCATCGAGGTCTCGCGCGTGCGTTACATCGGCGGCTTCGGGCGCATTCACTGGCTGGCGCCGGAAGACGTGTGCCGGCGCAATCCGTTCAACGCCGCCAACGAGCAGCGCATGATCGCCCACATGAATGCGGATCATGCCGATGCGATGCGCGACTACTGCCGCATGGCCGGCGTCGAGATCGGCGACACGCAGCCACGCATGAGCGCGATCGACGCCGACGGTTTCGACCTGATGCTCGACAGGTCCCTGCTGCGCTTCCAGTTCGAGACCCAGGTCAGCAACGCGGACGAAGTGCGCAAGGCCATGGTCGCCATGGCACGCGCCGCGCGGACGCCGACGACTGCATGAGTCTGATCTCCGAAGCCATGCGTCAGCGGCTGTCGAAGCTGATGCAGGTGGGCTTCTGGTTCTTCCTGATCAAGGGGCTGCTGTGGCTGTGCATCCCCATCGCCGCAGTGTATTTCGGCTGGGCTGAATAGACGTTCGCGCGGCGCTCGCCTGCGTCATTGCCGACCGGAATCCGGGGCGGCACTGATTGCGCCGCTACGCGCCGTCTGCGGCCGGCCCGCAACAGCGCCGACGGCCGGCACCGCCAGCTGTGCGCGCAACCATCGCAAGGCCGCGTCGGTATCCGTGAAGGCCTGCACGGGACAGCCCAGTTTCTGACTCAAGCGGTCGGCGTCTTCGATGCCGTCGCGTTCGCTGCTCCGCCCGTCGGTCCAGGTGAGCGCGATTCCCACGCAGCGACCGCCAAGCAGCGCGCCGAACCGGGTCGCCGGCTTGAAGGCGTTCTGCTGACGCGTGCCGGTCAGCTCCGACGGTTGTATCGAGAGCACTGCGAAACGCTGCGCGCGCTTCATCCATGACGCGAGGCTGTCGCCGCAGAAGTCCGTATCCATGCGACTGATCGGCGTATCCCAGCGAACCAGCACGAGAGGCCAGTCCTGCTCGTCGATCAGCACCATGGGGACATCCCAGCTCGCCTGTATTGGCGAGCGATTTTCCGGACAGCGGGCATGCGGCACTCCGAGATCTGAATGTCAGTGCTCTGACGAAGTGCTGGCCGCAGCTGGCGTCGCTCAAATATATATAAGAACTATTCTCAATTGTATATAATTCTCGTCAGCGCCGGGGGCGGCCTCACTACTTCAGCCGATCAACAGGGGTTATCCGCATGCAGCACCCATTTTCCGACCGCCGTCGCCGGCGCTGCGCCGGTGTGCTCGCCGCGCTCGCCACACTGCACGGCAGCGCCTGGGCGCAAGACCCTCAAGCCGCGACCGTCGAGACGATTCCCGTCGAGGAAATTCGCCCGCCCCGCGACGGCGCGCCGGTCCAGCTGAGCACCATCGAAGTCACGGGCACGACGATGGAAGCACCCCGCTACAGCGCCGACGCCGGCAGCAGCGCGACCAAGACCGACACACCGCTGATCGAGACGCCGCAGTCGATTTCGGTGCTGACGCGCGAACGCCTGCTGGATCTGGGCGCACTGACGATCCAGGACGCGCTGCGCTATTCCGCCGGCATCCGCTCCGACGCCTATGGCCTCGATTCGCGCGGCGACTTCGCGATCATCCGCGGCACCGAGTACATGCCTTATCAGGACGGGCTGCGCAGCCTGTTCGGCTTCTACAACAACGTGCGCCCCGAGGTGTACGGCGTGCAGAGCATCGAGATCCTGCGAGGCCCCTCATCGGTGCTCTACGGCCAAGGCAGCAGCGGCGGCATGGTCAATGTCACGAGCAAGCGCCCGCAGGCCGAAGCCGCGCATGAGCTGGTCGCCGAGTTCGGCGACTACGACCGCCAGCAGTTCGCCCTCGACAGCACCGGACCGCTCGGCAGCGAGCGTCTGCTGTACCGCCTCGTCGCGATGCAGCGCGATGCGGCCACCCAAGTCGACTACGTCGACGACGATCGCTGGTACGTTGCGCCTTCGCTGAGCTGGGCGCCGACCGACTGGCTCAACTGGACCGTACTTGGCCGCTTCCAGAAGGACGAGACCGGCTCGTCGACCGCGTTCCTGCCCTGGGAAGGCACCGTCATCGACAACCCGAACGGCCGGATTCCGACCCATCGCTTCGTCAGCGAACCCGACTTCGACCGCTATGACACCGAACACAGTTCGGTCACTTCAATGCTGCGCGCAGATCTCGGCAGTCGCTGGGCGTTCTATCAGACGCTGCGCTACGCCGACAGCGCCGCTGCCTACCACTCGATGTTTCCCAATATCTATACCGGCGATCCCTACGTACTGGATCCGCAGCGGCGCAAGGTGCTGCGGGTCGCCTACACCAGCGACGCTGACGTCAAGGCGCTGACCGCCGATCATCGTCTGCTCGGCGCATTGCAGTGGGGCGCCGTCGAGCACCTGCTGCTGTTCGGCGTCGATGCCACCGAGGTGCGCACCCACGAAATCCAGGGCAATTACCTGTCGCTCGACCTGTCGCTGCAGGATCTGCTCGGCTTCGATCTCTACGATCCGCAATACGGCAACTATCGCCTGGTACCGCGCGCCGCCGGGCAGCCCGCAGCACTGCCGGAACTGACCAACCGCCAGACCGGCTATTACCTGCAGGACCAGATCGCGATCGAGGACCGCTGGTTCTTCGTGCTGGGCGCACGCTACGACGAGGCAACGAACCGCAATGCCGGCCAGGCATCGATCCGCGACGAGGAGACTTCGCTGCGCGCCGGCGTTCTGTACAAGTCCAACGACGGCATTGCGCCCTACCTCAGCTACTCCGAATCGTTCGAGCCGGTCGCCCAGCGCGATGCCGACGATCAGCCGTTCGAGCCTGTGCGCGGCCGCCAGTACGAAGCCGGCCTCAAGTATCAGGCGCCGGATTCGCCGACGCTGCTGACCGCAGCGGTTTTCGACATCGAGGAGAAGAACCGCCTCGCCCCGGGCGCGGACCCGACCGTGCAGATCCAGCTCGGCCTCGCGCGCATCCGCGGCTACGAACTCGAAGCGACGACGACGCTGTTCAGCGTGCTCGACCTGATCGCCAGCTACACCTACCTCGACGCCTACAGCGACGACGGCCCGCTGACCGAAGGCACGCGCTACAAGAAGCTGCCGGCCATCGCGGATCACTCGGCTTCGGCGTGGGCGCGCTGGCGCTTCAGCGTGTTCGGCGCCGCGGGCTTCTCGCTGGGCTTCGGCGCACGCTACACCGCGGCGATTCCGGACGAAAGCGAAACCGTCACCGTGCCCGGCGTGACGCTGTACGACGCCGCAGCGGCCTGGGAATCACCGCACTGGCGTATCGCCGTCAGCGGCAGCAACCTCGAAGACGAAAGCGTGCTCGCCGTCTGCCTGTCGCGCGGCGACTGCTTCTACGGTTCGCGCCGCAACGTCGTCGGCAGCATCGCGTTCCGCTTCTGAGCACGGAGACAGGTCAGTGAATCCCTTGCTGCTGCTCCGCCTCTCGGGCATCGCCGGCCTGCTCGCCGCACTCGGCTGGATCGTCGGCGACATCCTCATCGTCGGCAACGCGGCCGATCGCTCGCAGTTTCCCCTGCTGTTCGAAACCTACGCGGCGCAGATCGATTCCGACTTCGCCGAGCGGCTGGTCGGCATCTCGACGGCGCGCCTGATCGCCGGCGCACTGTTTGCCGTCTTCACGGTGCCGCTGTATCTCGTCGGCACTTGGCACCTCTGGTGCGGCATCCGCAGCGCCAGCCGTCTCTGGGCAGTGCCGGCGGTGACGCTGATCTTCATCGGCTACGCGCTGTCGCCGCTGCCGCACGCCGCGTTCTACTTCGTCGGCGCGGTCTATCAGGCGATCCTCGCCACCGATCCTGCCGCGCATCCCACGTTGCTGGCGCTGGCCGACGAGTTTCACGGCGTGCTGCTGACCACCTACATGCCGGCCGTCGCCAGCCAGGTGCTCGGCATGCTGGCTTTCTCGCTCGTGGTCGCCACCGGCCGCAGCGCCTATCCGCGCTGGTTCGCGCTGACATCCAACCCGCTGCTGCTTGGCCTCGTCGTCATCGGCGGGCCGGCGCTGCTGGGCGGCGTGGCCGGCGAGGCGCTCGGCAGCGCCGCGTTCAACCTCGCATGGCTGCTGCTGTATGCGCAGTCTCTGGTGCTGCTGTGGAATTCCCCCGACCATCGCTGAGCGCGTCAATGCAAGCCGCCCTTCCGTTTCGCTCCCTTCGCATTTCCACACTGCTGCTGTTCACGCTGGCATCGCCCTGCGCGGTTGCCGAGTCCGATGCACCGCTGCCGACGATTGCCGTCGCCGACTCAGCAACAGACGCCGCCGAGCAGATCGCTGAACCCGCGCCGACGGCGAAACTCGACAGCATCATCGTCACCGGCGAGAAGCTGGGCCGCACGCTCGACGAGACGATGACCTCGGTCACTGCCCTGTCGGGCCGCACGCTCGAGGACTATGGCGACGAGTCGCTGACTGATCTCGCCGAGCGCATGGTCGGTGTCAGTGTCAGCAACGAGGGCGACATCAGCATTCGCGGCGTCAGCTGGGGCGGCGCCGAAGGGTTCGGCGCCGGTCAGCCGGTGATCACGACTTACGTCGACGGCGTCGCGGTCGATGAGATTGCGCAGAACGGCAATGTACTGAACCTGTTCGATGTCGATCAGGTCGAGATCCTGCGTGGCGCGCAATCAACGAGTCAGGGCCGCAACGCGCTGGCGGGCGCCGTCGTCATCAATACCCGCGAGCCGACGCCGTACTGGGATCTGCTCGCACGCGCGCGCTACGGCGAGCTTGGGGAACGCCAGCTCGCGGTTGCCGGCGGCGGCCCCATCAGCGAACGCTTGAGCTTCCGCCTGTCTGCCGATGCCCAGCACAGCGACGGCTTCATCACCAACACGACGCTCGACGATCCGCACTGGAACGAGCGCGACGACTATCTCGTGCGCGGCAAGCTATCCTGGGCGCCGGGCGACGGTGCGTTCTCGGCGTTGCTGACACTGGGTGCCACACGGCGCAACGGCGGCGCCAATGGCGTCAACCGCGAAGCAAACGAGGATGGCGATAGCGCACGCCGCACCGCGACCGACGATTTCGCCGACGATAACAGCCAGGATTCGCTGCCGATGTCGCTGCGCCTGCGCATGACACTGGCCGACGGCTTCGATCTGACGTCGACCGCCGGCTACATCCGCACCGACGGCTTTCTGGCCGCCGACTACGATCAGTCCGAGAAGGACAACGGCACTTATCGCTTCGACACCGCTGGCCGCACGCTGAGTCAGGAACTGCGCCTCAACATCGAGGACTGGAACCGCTTCACCGGTGTCATCGGCCTGTTCGCAGGCCGCGCGCGCACGACGACGCTCTACAACGCGTATGACTTCCCGACGCAACTCGGCGAGGTCCTGCCGCTGCCGGTGCTCGGCGAGCTGATCGAGGCGCAGGTCGACTACACGCTCAACAACGGCAAGCGCGCCGAGAACGTCGCGGCGTTTGCGGAGTTCGACTACGCACTGAGCGAACGCCTGACCCTGGTCGCCGGCCTGCGCTACGACCGCGAGGAGGGCGAGGTCGACAGCGAGTTCACCGTGACCGCGGCTGATACGCAGCTCGCGACGCCGGACCAGCTCGTCGGCCTCGATCCGATCCTACGCCGCGTTCCCGGCATCCCGAGCCTGATCCTGTACCGCCGGCTCGGCGTCGTCCCGGGGACCAATGGCATCCAGCGCGCCGGCGCGACCTACGATGCCCTGCTGCCGAAGATCGGCCTGCGTTACGCGGTCACGCCGGCGCTGACGCTGTTCGCTCACTACACCGAGGCCTATCGCGCCGGCGGCGCCGACATCAACGTCCAGAACGGCGTCATCAACGACTACGATCCGGAGTACACGAGAACCTTCGAGACCGGCCTGCGCCTGCACAGCTTCTCGGGTCAGCTGCGCACGCAGTTCAACCTGTATCACACGCAGTGGGTCGATCAACAGGTCAGCGTCTACGATCCGGAAAGCGAGGGCTACTACACCGAGAATGCCGCCGACTCGACGCTGTATGGCGGCGAGCTCGAGAACAATCTGCGCATCGGCACGGCATGGCAGCTATACGCCAATGTCGGCTACAGCCGTACGCGCTTCAACGATTACGTGACTGCCGAGGAAGACTACAGCGGCAATGACTTCTTCGACGCACCGCGCTGGACCGGCAGCACCGGCCTGGTCTGGCGCGGCGCGAGCGGGTGGTTCGGTTCTGCGGCATGGGCGTTCACCGACAGTGCCTGGTCCACGCCGTCGAACAGCCCGCGTGAGAACAGTGATGCGCGGCGCCTCGTCGGTGCAAGGCTCGGCTACGAAACCAAGCGCTGGTCGATCTACGGCTACGGCCGCAACCTGCTCGACGAGGATTATTCGGTCTATCGCTTCGAATTCTTCCCCGGCTTCGGCCGCGAACCCGGCCGCGCGATCGGCTACGGGTCACCGCGCGTCATCGGCCTGCAACTGGAATGGCGCTGGTCATGAATCGACCAGTCAGATCCTTCGCGATCGGCAGCATCGCCGCGCTGACAGTCTGCTGCGTACAGGCCCAGGAGCCCGCGTCGCTCGATACGCTGGACGTCGAACCTGTCCGCACCGAGGCGATGGCCGATGAACAGCAAGGCCGCAACACCACTGCCGCAACGCGGCTCGACACGATCGTCGTCAGCGGCGAGAAGATCGAGCGTCTGCTGACCGAGACAACGTCCAGCGTGCAGGTGCTGCGTCGCGAGGATCTCGAAGACAGCAGCATGCAGGATCTCTACGACGTCTTCGCGCGGACCGCGAACGTCAACCAGACCGCCGTCAACTTAGGGCGCAGCGGCGGCTTCGCGATCCGCGGCATCAACGACACCGGCGTCGGCAGTCAGAGTTTCGGCTCGACCTCCGATCTGGCGACGATCGTCATCGACGAAGTCGCGCTGACCGGTGCCGGCAATCGGGCCGGGCCGCTGGATCTGTGGGACATGGAATCGATAGAGCTGTTTCGCGGCCCGCAGTCGACCCATCAGGGCCGCAACGCCCTGGCCGGTGCCGTTGTGATGCGCAGCCGCGATCCGGACGGCACGCCTGAACTGCGCATCCGCGGCGGCCTCGGCCGCTTTGATGCCGAACAACTGGCTGCCGCCGCGAGCACGCCGCAGTTCGGTCCATTCGCCTTGCGCATCGCCGCGCAGTCGCTGAAGAGCGAAGGCGACATCTACAACATCACGCGGGACGAGCCCGCCGCGTTCCGCGAGCGCAAGAACCTGCGCGCGAAGATCGCGTTGCTGCCTGGTGAATGGGGCGATTTCTCGGCGCTGCTGACACTGACTCAGGGCGACGATCTGAATGGTCAGCCGCGGGTGACCGGAGACCCGCGTGCGCGTCAGAGCGAAGCATTCAGCCCGGAGCAGTACGACTCACGCACGCGCCTGGCCAGCCTGCGTCTGAACCAGCCGCTGGGGGACTGGGAATTGGTGTCGGTCACGGCAGTGGGTGAAACGCAGCTGGACCAGATCAAGGATTACAGCGGCGATGCCGCCAACGACGGCGACGTCAGGAATCTGGTTGATGACCAGACCTTCTCGCAGGAGCTGCGCCTCGAGTTTGGCGGGCTGGATTGGCTCGGCGGCGGGCTACGCGGGGTGATCGGCGCCTATGGCGCGCGCATCGACGGAACGCGCGACACCGCCGTCACCGATGGCGCGACTGATATCGGCCTGGCGACGATCTACATCGATGGCCTGACGCAGATCGAGGACGAGCAGGAAGCGGCCGCGCTGTTCGGCGAAACAGAGTGGGAGTTCCGGCCGGGCTGGAACCTGATTGCCGGCGCTCGCTACGACTCGCAAAGCGTCGATTTCGGCTACCTGTCGGAATACAACGCGGCGCTGACCCGCGGCGACCTGCTGAACATTGGCGACCTGATCGGCGATCTGATTGGCGCTGGCGCCGGCCTGCCGGCCGATGCAAGCGGTGCCGGCCAGATGCGATCGAATGTCTTCCTGCCCAAGCTCGGCCTGCGCTACGACGGTGCGAACGATCGCTGGAGCAGCGGCTTCACCCTGCAGCGCGCCTACCGCGCCGGTGGCCTGTCGGTGAACTTCGCGCGTGGCGAGTTCGCGGAGGTCGATCCCGAGTACACCTGGACCGGCGAATGGTCGCTGCGTGTGGACTGGCTCGATCGACGGCTGAGCACACGCGCCAACGTCTATTACACCGACTGGCGGGATCAGCAGGTCACGGTGCAACTCACCGATGATCCCAACGACAGCCAGACCGAGAATGCCGGTGCCTCGCATCTGTATGGGTTCGAACTCGAAGCGGACTGGCGCTTCGCCAGCGGCCTCGACGCGTTTATCTCGGCCGGTCTGGCACAGACGCGCTTCGATGCGTTCGACGTCACGCTCTACGATCGCGAGGCGGAGGCTTACGTCACCGTCAGCTACGCCGGCAACGAATTCCCCGGCGCGCCGAAGCATCACGGCGCGCTCGGCATGCGCTACAACCCGGAAGGCTCGGGCCCGCTCGCGCAGTGGGAACTGAACTATCTGGATGCGACCTATCGTCAGGCCGACAACGATCCCGAGCAGCGCAGCGATGCCTACGCGCTGCTCAACGCGCGGCTCGGCTGGGAACAGGACTGGAGCTGGGGCTGGGGCGGCATCTACGTCAGCGGTCGCAACCTGCTGGATCGTTTCTACCTGACGCAACGTTCTTTCGGCTACTACATGGTCGGCGATCCGCGCACCGTCATGGTGGAGCTGGAGCTGCGCTTCTGAGCGACTGGCCTGCGGGTTTGCTGCGGTCCCGCTGGATCGGTGTGCTTTGCACGCAGGCAAACGCGCCGTTGCCGTCATAGTCCCAGCGCTCGACGATGCCTTGCGCATCGAGACGGAGCAGATTGACGGAGTTCGGTACGCGCCCACGCACCCGCGAAGAAACCGCAGTTCCGGCCTGCACTGCCCAGGCATTGCGACTCGGCGGCGGGCTGCGCTCACTGAGCGGCCGCACAAAGGGCAGATGGATGTGGCCGCCCATGACGATATCGGCGCCGGCATCGGCCCAGGCCGCAACGGCACGCTGGTTGCCGTGCAGCAGATTGTGTTCGTCGCGCTTGTCGGCCACATGCAGCGGCTGGTGCGTGACCACCACACGCCACTGCGCTGGAGCCGCCGCACGCAGACGCGCCGCCACCCGCGCGATCTGCTGATCAGACACTTCGCCGTCGATATGCCGCCAGTAGCGCGTCGTGTTGACGCCCAGCACCAGCAAGGTCTCGGTCTCCACAACCGGCTCCAGCTCAGGACCGAACACGCTGCGGAATCCGCGATAGGGATCGAGCAATCGACCCAGCACATTGAACAGAGGAATGTCGTGGTTGCCCGGCAGGATCACATGCGGCACCGCCGGCAGCCGATCGATGAAACGACCGGCCGCAGCAAACTCAAGGTGCCGCGCGCGCTGCGTGATATCGCCGGAAAGCACCAGCAATTCAGGCTGCAGCGCATGCGCGAGCTTCACGAGGGCCTCGACGACCGGCGGCTGTTCGGTGCCGAAATGCGGATCGGAAATGTGCAGGACGCGGGTCATTCCACTGCCACCCGATCGGCTTCCAACGGCAGCATCATCCGCAACGGACGCGGTGAGACCTCGAACACCAGTGGCGGGCGCAGGCGGTGGATTTCTCCATCGGTGGCGACCTTCACGCGGCGCCGCCCGCCGAGGCGAACGGTGAGCTTGCGCAGCGGGAACTGATCAAGATTCTCGGCATTGCTCAAATCACCCAGCGCACCACGCAGCGCCAAGCCCAGCAAGGTCGGCGTGCTGGCGGTGCGCACGGTCACGGCAGCGAGTTCGCCGCGCTCGAGCGCGGCCAGTGCAGCGTCCATGCCCAGACGCTGGAACTGCACGGCGTTGTTGCCGACGAACAGGGTCGGCGTGCGCAGCGTGCGTGATTCGCCATCGACTTCGACGGCCAGATTGAGCCGGCCATGGCCGCGCAGCAGGCTCGCGAATGCCGACAGCGCGGCGACCCAGCGGCGGCGACCCAGTTGGTTCTTGTAGGCCTCGCGATCTTCCAGCAGGCGTCGGTACAGGCCCAGGCTCGCATTGACCAGGAACACCTGGCCGTTCACGGCGCCGGTCTGCACCGGCTCCACTCGGGCACGCAACAACGCCCGCGCCGCGGTTTCCAGATCCTGCGAGATGCCGTGCGCACGGCCGAAATAATTGAACGTGCCCTGTGGCAGCGCGCCGAACAGACAGTCGGCATCGAGCGCGGCCTGTGCCACTGCATTGAGCGTGCCGTCGCCACCGACCGCAACGAGCACTCCACGCTGCGTCAGCGCCTGTGCGGCGGCGCGCGCGGCGGTCTGAGCGAGCAGGCGCGGCGCAGTGACCGGGAAGAACTCGACCGCACGACCGGCCTCGGCAAACACCCGGCGCAGCGTCTCGACGCGATCGTCGGCACCGGCTCTGCCCGATGCCGCATTGAGCACGACGAGGAACGACGGTCGCGCTTCGGCGGATTCATCGGCAGCCGCCTGAGCGGATGAGGTGGGCGACGCGAGTACCGACACGATGAACTCCGGGGCAATCAGGGATTCGATTGTCGCTGCATTGCGGTGAACGGTTCCTGTGCGACATCGTCCGGGTTTCTGCGAAAGCCCGGCGCGCAACAAAAAACCCCGCCGTTCGGCGGGGCTGGTGCGGGGCTACCTGACGCTTACTTCTCGACGAAGGCGCGCTCGATGACGTAATCGCCCGGCACGCCGATATGCGGCGAGATCGTGAAGCCACGCTCATCGAGGATGCGCGAAGTGTCGGCCAGCATCGTCGGGCTGCCGCAGATCATCGCGCGGTCGGTTTCCGGATTCAGCGGCGGCAGGCCGATGTCGGTGAACAGCTTGCCGGACTCGATCAGGTCGGTCAGGCGGCCACGGTTGCGATACGGCTCACGCGTCACGGTCGGATAGTAGATCAGCTTGTCGCGCAGCAGCTCGCCGAAGACTTCATCGTTCGGCAGGTCGACGCTGAGGAACTGCTCATAGGCCAGCTCGCTGGTCATGCGCACGCCGTGCACGAGGATGATCTTCTCGAAGCGCTCGTAGGCGTCCGGGTCCTTGACCAGGCTCATGAACGGCGCGAGGCCGGTGCCGGTGCTGAACATGTAGAGGTGCTTGCCCGGCTTGAGATCGTCCAGCAACAGCGAGCCGGTCGGCTTGCGGCTGACGAGGATTTCCTGACCCGGCTGGACGTTCTGCAGCAGCGAGGTCAGCGGGCCGTCCTGCACCTTGATGCTGAAGAACTCCATGTGTTCTTCGTAGTTGGCGCTGGCGATGCTGTAGGCGCGCATCAGCGGCTTGTCGTTGACCTTGAGACCGATCATGACGAACTGGCCATTGCGGAAACGCAGCGCCGGATCGCGCGTGGTGCGGAAGCTGAACAGAGTGTCGTTCCAGTGCTTGACGCTCAGAATCTGTTCGGTGCCGATCGCGGCCATCTCTCTTTCATCCCTGGTTGAATCAAAACTCACCGGTCCTGGTTAGGCCTTTTCGGCGGGCTTTCTCCCGCGTCTTATGCCTTCCGGTCCGTCCGTGCGGCGCGCACTTTAGCACCCGCTGAGAACCATTCCTATTCCATATGCTTATATCTGTTTCGCATTTGTGAACAGGCTTCTTAAATTACCCTCCGACGACCCGTCGGACACCCTCCAAACGGCTGAGTTTCATTGCCATCGGAGTTACGAATAATTATCATCTCCGTATCAGGACAGTTTTCGGACATGGCCGGCCGCCCAGGCGGAGGGTCGCGCAGACCCGCCTGCCGCCCCGACCGCCCTCAGGAATCTTCAGCACCATGAGTACCCCCCGCCGCCGCTTCTGGTCCCGCTTTGCCTTGGCCGGACCCATGGCATTCATCTGCGCCTCGCTGTTGATGGCTGGCGGCGCGCTGTGGCTGCCCGCAGGCCGGGCGCAGATCGACAATCTGGTCATGCCCATTGTGCTGTTTCCGGCGATCTGGGCCTGCGTGTTTTTCTACGCAATGCTCGACCGCCGCATTGGCCGCGCCTGGCTGGTCGTCGCCGGCCTTTCCGTTCTTCACGCGGGCATGATCGCCGCGCATGTCATGAGGACCCAGGCGTGATCAAGCTCTCGCAGGACCGCAACAAGCAGCTGCTCGCCATCCATGGCTGGTCCGCGGTCTTCCTCGGCCTGCTGCTCTATGCGGTGATCCTCACCGGCGTCGCCTCGGTGTTCTCCGAGGAAATCGGCGACTGGTCGAGCCCGCTGTCCAGCGAAGTGAAGAATCCGTTTCCGCCCGGCATCGACGGCATGATCCGCGGCCTCGGCGACAGCGTCGATCCGCAGTATCACGAGGAGATGTTCTTCTTCCCGCGCGCCGGCGATCGCCTCTACGCCTTCTTCCACAAGCATGAGCTCGACGAAGACGGCAAGCCGCGTGAGCGCGGTGTCGCTGCCGAATTCGATCCGCGCACGGGCGAAGTCATCGAGCGCCGCGAAGGCACCGACGAAGAGATCGAAGCCGGCGACGAGGCCAATGCCCTCGCCCACTTCATGGTCGACCTGCACGTCCGCCTGCATCTGCCGAATCCCTGGGGCCTGCTGCTGACCGGCGTGCTGGGTCTGGCGATGCTCGTTGCGGCGGTGACCGGCTTCGTCGTCCACCGCCATCTGATCCGCGAGCTGTTCACCCTGCGCCGCCGCGGCGACAAGCTGCTGACCGTGCGCGACACGCATGTGATTGCCGGCACCTGGAATCTGCCGTTCGCCTTCATCCTCGCATTCACCGGCAGCTACTTCAGTTTCGGCAGCGCCTTCGGCATTCCGGTCATGGCGATGGTCGCGTTCGGCGGCGATCAGGACAAGATGATCGAGACCGTCATCGGCAATCCGCCGGCGGTCAATGAAGCCCCGGCCGTCACCGCCAATCTCGACGCGATGATTGCCGATGTGCGCCAGCGCGCCGACGGCGCCGAGCTGTCCTTCGTGCAGGTGTCGCACTGGAATCGTGCCGACGCACTGGTGACGATGTTCATGGACTACCGCGACGGCGAGCTGTTCGGGCCGAACTACGTCTACGACGGCGCCACCGGTGCGTTCAAGTACAGCAAGCCGGGTCTGGGCCTGCAGCCCTCCGCCGGCGGCGCGTTGTTCGAGCTGATGGCGCCGCTGCACTTCGGCAACTTCGCCGGCGTGTTCTCCAAGGCCGTGTGGTTCGCGCTCGGCTTCGCCGGCGCCTACGTGACGATCACCGGCCTGCTGCTGTGGACCACGCGCCGCCAGGAACAGCCGGGCTGGTCGAAGCTCGCCCGCGCCACGCACTGGATGGGCTACGGTCTGCCGCTGGCGCTGACGGTCGCGGCGCTGGCGTACTTCCCGGCGCGTCAGCTGGGCGCAGCAGTCAACAGCGTGATGATGAGTGGGTTCCTGGCCACCGCCGCACTGGCCGCGATCATTGCCGCGCGCGCGACGCAGCTTGAGACGACGAAACGTCTGCTGCTCGGCGCGACCGGCATCGGCCTGATCGTGTTGCCCGCGGTGCGTCTGATCTTCGGCGGCATCGGCTGGAGCGATGCCTTCGGCAATGGCCTGCATACGGTGCTGGCGATGGATCTGGCCTTGATCCTCGGCGGCATCCTGTGCCTGCGCAGTGTGCGCCGGCAGGCGACCGTAGCGATGGTCAGTACCGTCGACGACGACGGCGACGATGCCGACGACCTCATCGGCGGCCGGACCGGCCAGGAAAGCAAGGCATGACCACATACTCCTGGGCCGCGCTGACGCTGGCCATCAGCCTGCTGCCGCTGATCCTGATCGCAGTGCGCGATCCCAAGCGGCTGCGCAGCCTGCGCGACAAACGCGCACCGAGCAGCAGCAGCACACGCCGCGCACTGACCGCCGTCGTCCTGTTGCCCGGCCTGGCGCTGTGCGTCATCGGCCAGTGGCCGGCCTTTCTGATCTGGCTCGGCGGTGTTACCGCACTCGGCTGGATTTTCGTCCTGTGGCTCGCACGCGCACCGATTTCAAAACTGTCTTAGCTCGCCGGCCGGACCGCTGAGGTCCTCCGGCAGCACATGTCCTAGCCAGCGACCGCCCGCGGTTGTCAGCCAAAAACCTGCTCTTGGGGGGCTGATACCGATGTGGAAGAAAACCTTGCTGGCCGCCGCGGTGGCCGGCCTGTCGCTGCCGACACGCGCCGCCGATCCCGCGGAAGCGGAACCCACGCCGCCGCCACCGGCCAGTCCGGATAACGACAAGACGGTCAAGCTCGAAGAGATCGTCGTCGAAGGCTCGCGCATCGATGGCGGCTTCAAAGGCGACGTGCAGTCCGGCGCGTCGAAGACGCCGCTGACACTGCGCGAAACGCCGCAGTCGGTCAGCGTCCTGACGCGCGAGTCGCTCGACCGCCGGCAGGTCTTCAACCTCAAGCAGGCGCTGGAATTGTCGGCCGGCACGCTGCAGTTCAGCGGCAACGGGCCGTTCGCCGGCCAGCCGTCGTTCGGCTTCAATCAGACGACGATCCGCGGCATCGGGATCGATGACCTCTACGACTTCCGCGACGACGGTTTCGTCAGCGGCTCGTACTTCTCGATTCCAGATCTCGCGATCTATGAGCGCGTCGAAGTCGTCAAGGGCCCCAACTCGGTGCTCTACGGCCGCGGCAGTGTCGGTGGCCTGATTAATCGCGTGCGAAAAAAGCCGAAGGATGCTTTCAACACGGATGTCGAGTTCAGCGCAGGCTCTTTCGATACCTATCGCACTGACGTCGACGTCACTGGCTCGCTGCTGGGTTCCAAGGCGGTCCGCGGTCGAATCGTCGGCGTCTACGAGGATTCCGGCTCCTTCGTCGATGGCGTCGAGACCCAGCGCACGGTGATCGCGCCGAGCATCGACTTCGATCTCTCGAGCAGCACGCGACTGCTCGTGCATGCGCTGTATCAGAGCGAAGACATCATTCCCAATACCGGCTTCGGATTGAGTGCGACCCGCGACGGGCTGCCGGTCAATGCGGGGGCGTTCGGCGACGACAGCCCAGACCACTTCGCTGCACCGCGGATCAATCGCCGGGACTACATCGGCGTCGCGACCAAGAATCCCTACACCTGGGAAATCCAATCTGCTTCGGCGCAGGTCGAGCAGGAACTGGGCGACCAATGGCTACTGGCCCTGCGGCTGAGCAGCAGCAAGATCGACACTCCGATCAAGGTCGATGCCTACGCCTATGGTTTCAACGTCAACGACGATCCCTCGACCGACGAGCTTGAGGGCCGCCTGGGCGACATCGACATCCTCGGCAACAAGTTCGACATCAGTCGCGAAATCTGGTCGGGTGAACTGCAGCTCAATGGCGTATTCGAGATCGCGGGCCGCACCGTCAAGGCGACGTTCGGCGCAGACATCAACGAGAACGATTATTTCCGCAGCGGCATGTACACCGAGTATGCCGGGGCGAACATCTACGATGGCGATTTCCAGTTGCCGACCACGCCGCTGACCGAGGGCGCGACCTTCGGCGGAGACCCACGCAGCAGCGGCTACTACGCGCAGGCGCAGATTGCCGCGACTGAACGGCTCAAGGTTCTGCTGGGTGCACGCTACGACGAGGTGAAGTTGCGAACCTTCGACGGAACCGGCGACACGCGCACGAGCGACAGTGACACCGCCAGCGCGGCCACTGGCCGTCTGGGCCTGACCTACGACTTCAGCAAACAGGTCTCTGTCTATTCTCTGTATTCGCAGTCGTTCCAGCCCGTGCTGTTCGATACCGACATCAACAACGAATTGCTCGACCCGGAAACCGGCGACATCTACGAGATCGGCACCAAGACGGAGTGGTTCGACGGCCGCCTGGGAATCGCAGCGGCGTTGTATCGCATGGCGCGAGACAAGATTCCAATTGCGGCCACGGTCGCACCGGGCGAGGATCCTTACTCGATCTCGAGCGGCAAGGAACTGTTCAGAGGCTTCGAGATCGAGGTCAATGGTCAGCCGATGCGTGGCTGGAATGTGAGCGCAGCCTTTAATCGAGTCGACGCCGCCTTTGCGATCTCCGACTGGCAATTCAGCCTGTACAGCGACTACGAAATCCAGAGCGGTGCCCTGCGAGGCCTCGGCTTCGGGGTGACCGGCGTCGCGGTGGACGACCGGCGGATCAATCTGTACAGCGAGGGCACGCTCGACGGTTACGAACGGCTCGACCTGCATGCGTTCTACCGCGGATGGAAACAGCTCGAAGTGAATCTCGTCGTCCGCAACGTCACCGATGAGTTCTATATCGAGGGCGCGGACCGCGGTACTTCGTACGCGGTGTTCGGCTCGCCGGTCGCCGCCCAGCTGAGCCTGCGCTACACACTCAGCGCGCGCTGAGTTCCAAAGCAGCCTGAAAAGAAGGCCTGCCGATTTCGGCAGGCCTTGTTCGGTTACCGCCTAGCTGCTGCTCTGCTGCGCCGGCCAGACGAACACGAGCTTGTTCGGTTCGCCGTTGCGCAACGAAAGGTCGTGCGCCTTGCTGTCGCCGTTGAGGTCGGCAGTGACGGTGTACTCGCCGTCAGGCAGATCGACCAGCATCATCGGGCCTTGGGCGACGGTATCGAGCCGCACGTTGCCGCTCGCGTCGATGATCTTCACGTCCACGCCGGCGGTGAACATGCCGTGGCCGTCCGACGCGCGCTCGGCAAACGTCAACGTCAGCGGATACGAGGTGCTGATCTGACGCATCGCCTGCGCCTCGTCCAGACCCACGCCGCCGACGCGGTAGTTGATGGCGCCGAAGTTCTGCTCCGGCGGCGCTTCGGCGCTGGCGGTTGCGCCCGCCGCAGCCATGGCTGCACCACTGAACAGGCCGACCGTCGCGACGACGAGCGGAATCAGCGGCATGCGATGGCGCTTGAAATTCTGTCTTTGCATGACTCTCTCCTGTAAGCACGCAATGGCGGTACTCACCGTCATGCGTTACGAGGCCTACAGTGTCTGCAAAGCAGCTGAAGTCCGGCTGAAAAACATCGTTCAGCCCGGACTCAGTCTGCGGGCCCAACTCACCAACGGAAACCGGCCTCGATCGCCTTACGGCGCAGGCCTTCGATTTCCGCGTAATGCGCAGCCATGCTCTCGGTCACGACATGCGTGGGGCCGAGCGCGGTGTTGCACAGCGGGTTGCCGAACGGACCGATCGGCACATCGAAAGCAGGGGCATCGGCGCGCGGCGGATTGTCGAAATCCAGCGCGAACGCGAGGTTGTTGGTGAATGCAGAGCGCACGCCGAGCGGTGCGAGATTCCAGCGCCACTCCATGAACTTGAGAATGGAATTGGGCTCGAACAGCGTGTGATCGACATGGCCCTTGCGCACGCGCGGGCCGGCGAGCACACAGGGAACGCGGAAGCCGAGACGGCCATCGTTGCCGGTTTCCTCGACTTCGCGATCGGAGATCGGCATCACCGGCGGCGCGACGTGATCATAGAAGCCGCCCCATTCGTCGTAGTTGATCACCAGCAGCGTGCGATCCCAGGTCGGTGCATTGCGCAGGCTGTTGTAGATGAAATTCAGGAAAGCCTGGCCGTTGCGCACATCGGCATGCGGATGGTCGTCGTTGCACAGCAGATCCAGTCCGTTCTCGTAGAAGAACGGATCGACGAAGCTGATGTTCGGCAACAGACCGGCCGTGCAGATGGCCGGGAATGCCGCGTAGGGTTGTGAGAAGCCGAGGTACTTCGCGCCCCAGATCGCAGTCAGCGGCAGATTGCCGAAGTAGTAGCCGCGCGAGACGCCGGCTTCCGCCGCTGCGTCCCAGATCGTCGGCAAGGTGCTGGTCTGCGGAATGACGCCGAGCAGGCCGCCGGAGTTGTTCGAGCGATCGGTCTGCCCGCAGTGCATGTACACGCGGTTGGCCTGCGTCGAAGCAAGGATGCCGCTGTGATAGCGATCGCAGACCGTCCAGTGCTCGGCGCAGCCCTTGTAGAACGGCAGGTCGTCAGCCGTGTAGTAACCGATCGGGAAGGTATCTCCGGGCGCCGCGCTGGCGAGGAAACCATCCATGGCGCCGTTGTTGTAATGCTCGCGACCGGCGCCGTAGCCATGCGGCGGATCTTCGAGACCGCAGCCCTGATAGTCCGGGTTCAGCCGGTGCGTCGACTGCAGCGCACCGTTCTGATCGCGGAATTGCAGACCTTCCTGCAGACCATCGGCGCCCGGCACCCAGCCGAGCATGTGATCGAACGAGCGGTTCTCCATCATCACGACGACGATGTGATCAATCCCGCTGTCCTTGGGATCCGGCAGACGCGCCGCGGCGGCGATGGGATCGTCGCTGCTGCTGCAGCCCGGCAGCAGGGACGATCCCGCGGCGCCGGCGGCAGCCAGCAGGAAATCGCGACGCGACAAGGGAGGTGCCATCGGATGCCTGCTCGCCAGAGGTGATGGCGATCAGTGTCGCCGCAGACCCGCCGCGGCGACACCGGCAAAAATCGCTCAGGCCGGACTACGGCCGGCAGGCGGGAACGTCAGCGCCCGGCACCTCGGGCGGCAGCATCCTCAATGCAGCTAAGCGCTGCTGCTTCGCGAGCAGGCAGCCGGGGAAGTTGGTGATGATGCCGTCGACGCCGATGTCGATCAGATGCTGAATGTCGGCATCGCGATCGGCGGTCCATGGCACGACCTGCTTGCCGAGCGCCTGCGCCAGCTGCACCGTCGCCGCGTTGAGATCGGCCGAGGTGAACTCGGGCGCGACGAACTCGTGCTGGCCGACGGCGGCGACCGCCAGACTCAGCGCGGCGCCGGTCGGCGTCAGGTACAGCGTGCGGATCGATGGATCGAGCAGCTTGATCAGCTGGATCGCCAGCGGATTGAAGGACTGCACGATGATGCGATCCTGGATGCCGCTGGCATGTATCTCGCCGACCAGCAGCTGCGCGGTCTGCAAACCCTCGACGGTGATGCCGCCGAGGCTGTCGAAGCTGATCTTGACCTCGATCGTCACCGTCGGCTCGTAGTCGCCGCTGAAGGTGGCCGCGTACGCAAACAGCTCGCTCGCGGTCGGCACCCGGACGCCCTTGCCGCGCAGCGGGTGTGCGAGCGTTTCGTCGGGACTCGTCGTCGGCTGGCCGGGCGCGAACCAGTAGGCCGCATCGCACTCGAGCAGGTCGGCATAGCTGATGTCGATCACGGCGCCGCTGCAGCTGGTGGTGCGATCAAGCGTGTCGTCGTGCATCAACACGAGCACGTTGTCCGCGGTGCGCAGCAGGTCTGTCTCGAAATCGTCGACGCCGAGGCGCGCCGCGTTCTCGTAGGCCAGCATCGTGTTCTCGGGCGCGTATGCCGCACCGCCGCGATGCGCGGACACATACGGAACGGCGACGTACGAAGCCGGTGGCGGACTGGCGGACCCACCGCCGCCACCTTCCGGCGCACCCGAACCGCTGCAGGCGGCGAGCAGGCCGGTGCCGGCTACGCAGGCGAACCGCAACACCCGCATCATCGCGCCGCACCACCGGCGGCATCGCTGAGCCAGACCGGCGCCAGATACGCCACCGACTCGCCGCCCGCTTCATGCACGCGCACTGCGTACCAGCGCGTCGCGCCCAGTTCGACAGGCAGATCGAAACGCGCCGAGCTGCCGGTGATCGCCGGGAACTCGACGCCTTCGCTGGTGAACAGGTGGTATTCGCCCACAAACGGCGTGCCGTCCGCGTGTGTCATCGAGACATCGAGCGCCACAGGACCCGCCGCGGCCTCGCACTCCAGGCGCGCGCCCATCGGCGCCTGATGATCGACCTTCAGTTCGGCACGCAGGTGCCGCCCCGGCGACAGGGCGTAGGTGCGCCGCGCGAGCCAGGCTTCGCGGAAGCCCGCTTCATCCAGCGACGATGCGATCGTCACCGTCTTCGCCCGCGTCTCCGCGCCGTATTCCAGGCCGTGCTCGTCTTCGGAGCCGACCGGCGACAGACGCCAGCCGGTGTCGAGCGCCTTGATGTACTCGTCCAGATAACGATCGTCGCGGTTGTCGGTGTTGTACAGCTCCATGCCGAACATGCGTTCGACCGCCGAAGGCACCAGCGCGAAGTCGTTCCAGTTGCAGCCGGGGTCGCTGTCCGACAGGCACTTGTCGGAAGGGTGGTTGAAATGCGCGAGGCCGTCGCCGCCGCCGCCGAACGGCACCGGCGCGGTGATGCTGCCGCCCAGGCCGATGGAATCCGGATCGCGGCCGAACCATTGCCAGAACGTCTCCATCGTCACCAGATAACCGAGGTCGGTCTTGGCGTTGGAGAAGTTCTTCGAGAAATAGACGTTGATATGACCGAAGCGGTCCGAGGTCCACTCGAAGCCGCGGATTGCGAGGAAGTCCGGCGTGCTGATCTCGCTCGCCTGGTTCGCGGTGCTCTGCCACTTGATCAAGGCATCGACCGACGGCGTCAGGCAGGTCAGCAGGCCGTCCGGGGTCGTGAAGCAATCATTGCCGAGCGAGATGAAGACGCCGGTGTCGAGCGAATCCGAATGGTCGCTGCCGCCGACGAAGCTGTAGCCGGCATCGCGGACCTGCGCGTAGAAATCAGCCGGGATCGAATGGATATCGCCGTCGGAGTACGAGCTGTGCTCATGCATCGTGCCTTCGTAATGATGCAGGCCGGCAAGCGCCGGGCCCTCATAAGGCGCGCATTTGGCGTCCTGGCCGCCGGCCGGCGGCGTTGCCGGCGCTGTGTCCGAGGACCCACAGGCCGACAACAGGCCGGCCGCGAGGCCGGCGATGAGCAAACGTGACATTCGAGACTCCCCCGTCTTCTGATGGTGCCAGGTCACGATCCGCTCAGACGTTCCACAGCGTCTGGTGCAGATGGCTGGCGTTGCGCAGTTTGGTATGTGCCTCGACATAACGCCAGTTCGCCCCGGCATCCGCCAGCAGGCGCTCGAAACCGCGCGGCTGGTGGACCGCGGCGTTGCGCGCCAGCTGGCTGCGCGCGGGCACCTCGAAGCGATCGATCTCGACCGGTACGCCGGTCGGTGCACCGTCTTCGGCGGCATCCACCGCGTAGGTCACCGCGACGATCTTGCCGGCCTCGACCGCGTACTCGATGAAGCTGTATCGCCGCTGCTGCGAGGCACTCCAGACCTGCTGGCCGGAGAACGTGCGGATGCCGACGCCGCCACCGCCGCCACAGACCTGCGTGTACCCAAAAGGCAGCGGCAGGCCCAGGCCCATTGGCTTGGAGCGCTGATAACCGTGATCGTGGCCGACCAGCAGCAGGTCGACGCCATAGAGCAGCATGATGTGTTCTTCGAGCGCGACCAGGGTCGGATTGGCCGGGCTGCGGCCTTCCTCGTCGGTCCAGATCGTGAAGTGCTGCAGGAAGACGATGAAGTCGATCTCGCCCGCCGCACGCCGCAACGCGGCCGCGGCCAGATCCGTCTCGATGCGCAGCAGTTCGGCCGGCAGTGTGCCGTCGCTGATCAGCGCGCCGCCGGTCGACACCATGAAGTGCACGCGCTCGTAATCGAAGCTGTAGAACGTGCCTTGTCCCGGTTGGCTGAAGCGCGTCTTGAACGCCGCGCCGTTGCCGTCCTTGTCTTCGTGATTGCCGGGGCAGCACAGCGTCGGCACCTGCGCGAGCAGGTGCTCGGTCTGATCGAACCAGGTGTCCCAGATCGGTTGCTCGCCGTTGGCATACGACAGATCGCCGGCGATCAGGACGAAGTCGCTGCCGCGCGCGAGGATGCCGTCGCGCACAGCGCGCGAGTACTCGGTAGTGCCGTGATCGCCGAAATGAGCGAAGCGGAAGGCGCCGCGCGGCTGCGGCTTGAGCGTGAACTCCGCCGACGTCGCAGTGCCGTTGCGCACGCGATAGCGCAGCGGCAGTTCGGGATCGAAGTCGGTCAGCTCGGCGCGATGGGTGATGACCTCGCTGTCGTAGGCCTGCTCCTGGGTCGCCGTCGCGGTCTTGTCGAGCGCGCCCTGGCCGTACTCGACGACACCCTCGGGCGCGTCCAGGCCATCGGTGAACCAGGTGACCGCGCGGGTCGTGTGCGGATCGGCGGTCCAGCTGACATGCAGGCCGCGCGGCGCGCCCTTGGCGCCGGGGCTCGCGGCGCCGGGACTGCTGCCGGAGCAGCTGTACAGCCAGGGCGGAACCAGCAGGCCGGAACCGGCTTTGAGAAATTGGCGGCGCTTCATCATGGGAAGGTTCATGGCAGTTGATCCGCGGCGACGCCTTCCGGCAGTTGGGCGCCATCGCGGACATAGAGAGGAATGCGATCGATCGGCGCGATGGCGATGACCGGCATCGGCCCGCTGTACAGATCGCCGGTCCAGAAGTCGCGCCAACCGCCGGCCGGCAGGTAGACGACGCGCGTCGTCAGCGGCAGCTCGGCGGTCAGGTCGTGGATCGGCGCGACGAGCAGGTCGGGCCCGAACAGGTATTGGTCCCAGAAGCCGTGCGCGGCCTTGTCGTCGGGAAAGGCGAAGGCCATCGGCTGCACGATCGGCAGTCCTTCTTCGACCGAGCGCTTCGCGGCGGCGGCGATGTAAGGCACGAGGCGATCGTGCAAGGTCGCGTAGCGCTTGTAGCTCGCGATCGAGGCGTTGCTGACCCACCACGGCGGAATGCAGGTCTGCATGACCGGCGACAGCGCACCGAGCTGCAGCCAGCGCTGATAGGTGCCTTCCAGCGGCAGTGCGAGCGGATTGCCGAACGAGGATTCACCGGCGTCCTGCCGCGTTCCCGCATAGCCGCCGATATCCGCGCCGTTGAACGGAAATCCGCTGACCGACAGCGACAGCAGCGAACGCACGGCCTGGGTCAGGCCCAGCTCGCCGGAAATGCTCGTGTTGTCAGCTGCCCAATGGCCGGCCCATTGCGCCGAGCCGTTCCAGCCGCCGCGCGCGAAGATCGTGAAGTCGTCGCCGCGCTCGGCGCGGAAGGCGTCATAGATCGCCTCGTGATAGAGGCCGATGTAGGCGTTGTGGTTGTCGCGATTGTGCAGGCCGTTGAACCAGACCGACTCGTCCGATAGATCCTCTTCGCCGCGATCGACCTTGACGCCGTCGACGCCGCGGCGGATCAGGCCGCGCAGCTGGCCGGTCCACCATTCGCGCGCCGCGGGGTTGGTGAAATCCAGATGCGGGTCATAACCGCGCGGCGGGTAGTACGTGGCGTCGTTGCCGTCCGGCCGGGTGCCGGTCACCAGCCAGCCTTTCTCGCGCGCCATCGTCTCGTACTCGCCGGTCATGTACGGCGACAGCCAGACCATGAAGCGCACGTCCTTGTCGTGCACTTCGCGGATCAGCGCGTCCGGGTCGGCAAAGCGCGCGGGGTCGAAATCGAAACTGCCCTTGCCGGCATCCCAGGGGTTGTCGAGCCAGACCGCGCCGAGCGGAATGTCGCGCGACTGCATGCCGTCGACCAGCGCTCGCACCGATTCGGTCGTCGTGTCGGAGTCCTGCCAGACCATCGGCTCGAACATCCAGTCCGGCGGCGCCCACTGCGGCCGGCCGGCGCGCGCCGTGTGCGCCGCGAGCATTGCGGCCGGCGTGCCGCGATAGAGGACGACGCGCAGATCGGCCGTCTCCTGCATCAGATTGACCGCGTCGCCGCGTTCGAGCGGATTGGCGAAGTTGATCTCACCGCGCGTGTCGGCCGCGCCCCAGGCACCCCAGCCGTCCGGGCTCCAGAAGAAGCTCGCGGCGATTTCGTTGGTCGAGGTCTGGCGGTTCGACTGCGGCCCATGGCTGATCCACAGCGGCAGCGACGTGCCGCGCAGGTCGAAGGCCGAGAATCGCTGGCCGCCGCCGTAGTAGGACTGACCGGCCGGCGCCGCCCAGGAGATTGCGCTGGCCTGGACGCCTTCGGCACCGACCGCCAGTTTCAGCTCCAGCGCGCCATCGTCGGCAAAGCGCACGGTCAGCGTCGCCGGACTGGCGTCGCTGGTCTGCGCATCGAGACTCAGCGTGTCGCCTCGCACGCGGGGATTGTCGAAGCCTTGAACGGACTGCCAGCCGGCCGCCGTGCGGAAGGCATAGGCGCGATAGCTGATATCCGGCAGGCCCGGATAGGCCTGGTCGATGCCGTCCTGGCGGTCGTCGTTCCGTTGGTAGTCGAGATTGAACAGCGGCTCTCGCCCGCCGGCCGGCGCCGATTCGACGAGCAACCTGCCGTCGGCGGTCTCCCAGCGGGTTTGCGCCGTGGTGCCGTCGATGACGAAGCGACTGTGCCCGTCGCTGACGGCGATCGTGCCGCCACCCTGTTCGAGCGTCAGCCTGGAGCTGCCCGAACCGTTGCCGGCGCTATCACCCCCATCGCTGCAGGCGCCCAGCACAAGAACGCCCGCCAAACACCATCCAGCGCCACGCATCCCCATCCCCCTGCGATCAGCCGGCGAGAATAGGAGCCGCCAATGACAGGCACGTGACTTGGCTGGGGCTGCTGGGGCTCCGCGGGGACCAGCGAGCATGCCGCGACTGCGGCCGTCACCGACGCCTTCATCATGATTTCAACGGCAAATTCGGGAATTGAAGTGCGGCTGTTCAGGCGGTCTTAGGCCGTCGCCGGCGAAATGTTACCGACTCTTACTTTAGGTTCCTCGGCCATCTGGTTGAAACTTGACCACAAAGAAGCCTAGAGTACGGCTGTAACAGGCTGCGATTGGGACGTGCCTGCTTCACGCACTTTTCGGCAAAAGTAAAAACCATTTCTCGCGATGCCCCGCAATGTTCGCTGGGCGGACGAGCCGAAAACTGCATCACCGTCTGCGAATCGTTTTCTGTTGCCTTGTCTGCCGCGTCGAGCGACGGCTTGGGGGTGTGGTGCCAGGGGATGTTTGTTCGATTGACGGGATTAGAACCATGAAAGCGATACATCGTTTAGCTCATCGTTTGGCTATGGGCCGCCGCGTGCATGGCTGGCTCATCACGGCCACTTGCGCAGTGCTGGCCTCGTTGTCGCCGATCGCGGCAGCACAGGAAGGCGTACAAGGTTGCGGCGTTTTCGCAAATCAGACCTTGCTGCCGATCAGCGGCGCCGCCGTGACGGCAACGCCGACGACCACCGGCACCTGCATCGGCTGCTCGGTGCTCAATCCGGCCCTGGCGATCAACACGAATATCAATGATGCGGCAGTTTTGACGCGCGGCCTCGGAATCTTCGGCGGCGTGTCGCTGCGGATACGCAATCCGAACACGGTCTACGGCGCGCGCCGCTATGTCGGCGTGCTGATCGAAGGTCCGGCGGAGCTGCTGGCCGCGGACCTGCTGCCCGAGATCGAGATCAACACTTATCTCAATGGCGTGGCCCGCGATACCACGTCGAGTTCGCCCGGCCTGCTGGCTCCGCTGCTCGACCTCAACGCGCTGAGCATTCTGCCCGGCGAGGCCAAGCGTCTGGTGGCCTTCCAGGTCAACAACAGCTTCAACGAAATCGAACTGCGCCTGCCGGCAACGGTGACGCTGCTGTCCGAAGTCAAGATGTATGCCGCCTGCGTCGCGCCGGCTTCGCCGGCCAACGACATTGACGGCGACGGTGACAACGACAACATCGACAACTGCCCGACGGTCGTCAACGAAGGCCAGGAAGACAGCGACGGCGACGGCATCGGCAATGCCTGCGACAACTGCCCGGCCAATGCCAACGCCAATCAGCTGAACTCGGATGACGACGCCCAGGGCGACGCCTGCGACACCGACGACGACAATGACGGCGATCTGGACAATGCCGACAACTGCCCGCTCGTTGCGAACGCCAACCAGGCTAACGCCGACGGCGACGCCTTTGGCGACGCCTGCGACATCCCGCCGCTCGACGGCGACGGCGATGGCCGCCCGGACAGCACCGACAACTGCCCGACGGTGGCGAACGCCAACCAGACTGATACCGATGGCGATGGCATCGGCGACGCCTGCGACAACCCCGGCAACGTCAGCTGCGGCACCAACGGCGCGCACAAGTTCCGCCCGCTGCTGCTGCCGAATGCGGCGACGCTCGGCATCATCGAGCAGATCTGCCTGCTGTGCTCGATCAACGATCAGGACAATGCGATCAACGCAAACCCGAACGACTACGCGACGGTGTTGCGTCCGGTCGGTGCGCTGACCGGCGTCGCGGCGCTGCGCGCTCGCAGCACCAATACCGTGTACCCGGCCGGTCGTCAGGCCGCGCTGATCCTCGAAGACCCGGCAGATCTGCTGTCGGCCGATCTCCTGCCTCAGTTGCAGATCAACACCTATCTCGGCGAGACGCTGCGTCAGTCCAACCAGCAGGACGTCGGCTCGCCGCTGCCGCCGCTGCTCGATCTGGATCTGCTGCAGCTGTTTGGCGAGGGCGGCCGCAAGCTGCTCGTCATCAACACCAACCAGTCGTTCGACGGCCTTGAGCTGAGGCTGCCGTCGACGGTCACCGCGCTGTCGGAGATCCGTCTCTACAACGCCTGCGTCGAGATTCCGCCGGTCGTCAATCCGCCGGATCCGGAAGACCCTGAAGATCCGGAAGAGCCGGACTGCGGCGTCGTGATCAGTCCGGCACCGCCGGGTTATTGCACCGTCGATAGCGACGGCGATGGCCGCGTCAACGAAATCGACAACTGCCCGACGGTGGCCAACGCCAATCAGGCCGACACCGACGGCGACGGCATCGGTGACGCCTGCGAAAACCTGACCGCGGACAGCGACGGCGACGGACGCCCGAACGGGACCGACAACTGCCCGACGATCAGCAACTCCAACCAGGCCGATCGCGATGGCGACGGCATCGGTAATGCCTGCGATGCCACGCCGAACGGTCCGGACCCCGATGGCGACGGCCGCGGCAACGCGATCGACAATTGCCGGAATGTCGCCAATCCGAATCAGGCGGACGCCGACAACGATGGCATCGGCGACGCCTGCGAGACCGCATCGACGGTCGACAGCGACGGCGACGGTGTCCGCAACCATCTCGACAACTGCCTGACGGTCAGCAACGCCAATCAGGCCGACAGCGACGATGACGGCATCGGCAACGCCTGCGACGTGCAGACGGCAGGCCCGGACGGCGATGGCGACGGCATTTCCAACGCGACGGACAATTGCCCGACGGTGCGCAATGCCGATCAGGCCGACGGCGACGACGATGGCGTGGGCGATGTCTGCGACCTGCAGAACGAGCCGGACGGCGACAACGACAGTGCGCCGGACAGCACCGACAACTGCCCGACCATCACCAACGCCAGTCAGGACGACAGCGATGGCGACGGCATCGGCGACGCCTGCGACAGTTCGACCAGCGGCCCGGATGGCGATAACGACGGCATCCCGGACAATGTCGACAACTGCCCGACGGTGGCGAGCACGAACCAGACCGACACCGACGGCGACGGCATCGGCAACGTCTGCGACAACACGCCGGGCACCGGCGCCGGCACGCAGGACGTGGTGCCCGATGCCTTCCAGTTCTCGCGCCCCGTCGGCGTTGCAGTGAACGATGAGCTGACGAGCGAGTACGTTCGCATCACCGGCATCAATGCACCGGCGGTGATCGAGGTTACGGGCGGCAGCTACAGCGTCGACAGCGGCGCCTTCACGACGGCCCGCGGCACGATTACCAGCGGCCAGCTGGTGCGCGTGCGCCACATCTCGAGCGCTGCCTACGCGTCGTCGACGGTGACGACGCTGACCATCGGCGGTGTCGCCGGCCGCTTCGAGTCGGTGACGACGGATGTTGCGCCGAACAGCGAATCGGATGGCGGTGGCGGCGGTGCGTTCAATCTGTGGCTGCTTGCCGCAGCCGCTCTGTGGCGCCGGCGCGCGGCACTGCGCCTGCGCTAGTCGTACAACGCAAAAGGCCCACCCGTTTCCGGGTGGGCCTTTTTGTTTGCCCGCGGAAAAGTCCGCGCCGCGCGCTTACGCCGGCAGCGCGTGCGCCGGCACCTGCGGTTCGAGGGATTCACCACCCGGCAGCGACAGGCGCAGCACGCGCCAGGTTGTCGTGCCGAATTGACGCGCCAGCGAGCCGGAGTTGTAGGGCAAGTTGTACTTCTTGCACAGCGCCTGCACGCGCGGCGCAATCTCGGCGTAGCGGTTGCTCGGCAGATCCGGGAACAGATGGTGCTCGATCTGGAAGCTGAGGTTGCCCGACATGATGTGGAACAGCTTGCCGCCATCGATGTTGCAGGACCCGAGCAGCTGGCGCAGATACCAGCGGCCGCGGCTTTCGCTCTCCAGCTGCGCGACGCTGAAGGTGTGCGAGCCGCTCGGGAAGTGGCCGCAGAAGATGATCATGTACGACCACAGGTTGCGGACGAAGTTGGCCGTCGCGTTGCCGGCCAGCACGTGCAGGAACATCGGTCCGGACAGCAGCGGGAACAGCACATAGTCCTTCAGCGACTGGCGGCCGGTCTTGCGGGCCACCGCCTTGAGGCGCTCCCACGCCGCGCGCACGCTCTTCTTGCCCTCCAGAACCTGGTCGAACTCGACGTCATGCAGCGCAACGCCGTACTGGAACAGGCCGGCGAGCAGCGCGTTGTAGACCGGCTGGCCGAGATTCCAGGGCCGCCATTGCTGCTGCGGGCTCATGCGCAGGATGCCGTAGCCGACATCGCGGTCCATACCGACGACGTTGGTGTAGGTGTGGTGCATGTAGTTGTGCGAATGCTTCCACTGGTCGGACGGGCACGCGGTATCCCACTCCCAGTTCGATGAGTGGATCTTCGGATCCTTCATCCAGTCCCACTGCGCATGCATGACGTTGTGGCCGATCTCCATGTTCTCGAGAATCTTCGCCACCGACAGCATCGCCGTGCCGGCAACCCAAGCCGGCGGGAAGATGCTGGCGAACAGCAGCCCGCGGCCGCCGAGATCCAGACCGCGCTGGATGCGGATCATGCGGCGGATGTAGGCGGCGTCCTTCGCGCCGCGGCTGGCCTTGACCTCGTCGCGGATCGCGTCGAGTTCGGCACCGAAGGCATCGGCCTGGGCGTCAGTGAGATAGGTCGCGTGAGTCATGGTGCGTTTCCTGGTTTGAATGCGGGGATTCAGAGCGCGATTTCGATATCGCCGACCGGCGCGCAGACGCAGATCTGCACGAGGTCGCCTTCTTCGGCGAAGGTCTGGCCGTTGCGCAGATCGCGCACGCAGCCGGATTTGAGCGTCACCGTGCAGCCGTGGCAGATGCCCATGCGGCAGCCGTGCTCCGGATTCAGGCCGTTGAGTTCGGCCAGTTCCAGCACGTTCTGGTCGCTGCGGCCGGCGGCGCTGCCGCCGGTCTTGCTGAAGTGCACCGTACCGGTCTGCGTGGCGCTGTCGGCCTGCACAGCGCGCGGACGGAAGCGTTCGACATTGAGCTGAGCGGCAATGCCGGCCTGCTGCCAATGGTCTTCGAGCATCTGCAGCATCGCGTCCGGGCCGCAGGCCCAGGTCGGGCGATCCTGCCAGTCCGGGCACAGGGCCTGCAGCTGCGCCAGATCGAGGCGGCCGTGCTGGCGCGTGTAGTGGCAGTGCAGCGTCAGCTGCGGATGGCGCGCGGCCATGTCGAGCAGGCTGTCGCCGAAGATCGTCGACGCCGCATCCGGCGCGCTGTGGATCACGGTGATCTGCGGCATCGTACCGCGTGCTTCGAGGCTCGCCAGCATGCTCATCACCGGCGTGATGCCGCTGCCGGCCGTGACGAACAGCAGGCGTTCCGGCAGCACCTGCGGCAATACAAATTCGCCGGCCGGTGCTTCGAGATAGACACGTTCGCCGAGGCTCAGGTGTTGACCGACATGGGTGGACACGCGGCCGTCGGCAATCGCCTTGACCGTGATGGTCAGGCAACCATCGGCGCGCTCCGGCGCCGACGAGATCGAGTAGCAGCGCCAGTGGCGCACGCCGTCGATATCCACGCCGAAGCGGATGAACTGGCCGGCCTGGTGCGGCGGCAGGCGGCGCTGCGGACGCAGCGTCAGGGTCAGGGCATCGGCTGTCGCGAAGTCCAGGCCTTCGATCACCGCGCTGTTCTCGGCAACCGCCGGGCGCAGATATTCGACGGGGTTCAGCGGATAAGTCAGCGGCGCGGTCAGCACGGCCAGCGCGCGGCGGCTCCAGCGCCTGGCGATCGGCCCCGCGGTCAAACCAGCATTCGAACGTTCAATCACGGCTGCACTCCAGTAAACATGTGTTCACTGTAATCGCAGCGCAGCATTGCAGTCAACACTTGTTTACTGAATTACTGCTTGTGACTGTTTTTATTTGATTTATTAGACGTTAAATGGGTTTACGTATGCTAGTATAGCCGCTCAATGACGAGACATGTGCGCTCAAAGAGCAGTGATTCTGGCGACCGCGAAGGCGGCCGGGACGAGCGCAAGCGCCGTACTCGCCGCGGGCTGATGGACGCCGCGCTGGAACTGCTGGAAGGCGAACGCAGCTTCAGCAGCCTGAGCCTGCGCGAAGTCACGCGCAGCGCCGGCATCACGCCGGCCGCGTTCTACCGTCATTTCTCCGGCATGGAGGCGCTCGGCCACGCGCTGATCGAGGATTCCTTCGAGTCGCTGCACCAGCTGATGCGCCAGGCGCGCGAAGGCCAGTTCCCGACCGCGCACATGATCCGCGCGTCGGTCGCGGTATTCCTCGACCATGTCGCCGCACACCGCGCGCATTTCAGCTTCATCGCCAAGGAACGCTTCTCCGGTTCCTCTGCGGTGCGCATCGCCATCCGCAAGGAAACCCGGCTATGGGTCGGCGAACTCGCGGTCGACCTGTCGCGCTTCCCCGCCCTGAAGAAATTCACCGCCGAAGACCTACAGATGCTTGCCGGCCTGATGGTCAACGTCGTCATCGCCGCGACCGAGCTGTTGCTCGATACGGCGCCGGAAGACAAGGACGCGCTGCAGCGCATCTACCGCTACGCGGAGAAGCAGATGCGCCTTGTGATGCTCGGCACGGCCCTGTGGGACAGTGGGACGGCGCGTAGCAGTCCGTAGGCTGGGATGAAGCGCAGCGGAATCCCGGCAGAATGCGCAAATGCTGGGATTCCGCGGCGCTTCATCCCAGCCTACAAGTCCGACCGTCAGTGCCCCGCGATCGTCATCCGGTCGATCAGCACCGATCCGCTGCGCGTATTCGCCAAAGGATCGATGTCATTGCCGATCGCGACGATGCCCTTGAACATGTCCTTCAGGTTGCTGGCGATCGTCAGTTCCTCGACCGGATACGCGATCTTGCCGTTCTCGACCCAGTAGCCCGCGGCGCCGCGCGAGTAATCGCCGGTGACCAGATTCACGCCCTGCCCCAGCAGCTCGGTGACGAGCAAGCCGCGATCCATGCGCCTGAGCAGCGCGTCGAAGTCGTCGCTGCCGGGTTGCACGAACAGGTTGAACACGCCACCGGCGTTGCCGGTGGTCTGCAGGCCAAGCTTGCGCGCGGAATAGCTGCCGAGCAGCCAGCCCTGCAGCACGCCGGCCTTGATCAGCGAGCGTTCGGTCGTGGCGACGCCTTCGCCGTCATAAGCGGCACTGCCGGCGCCGCGCGGGATATGCGGCCGCTGTTCGAGCGTGACGATGTCGGAGCACACGGCTTCGCCCAGGCGGTCGACCAGGAAGCTCGCCTTGCGATACAGCGCGGCGCCGGACATGGCGCCGATCAGGTGGCCCCACAATCCGCGCGCGAGTTCGGTCGGATACAACACCGGCACTGTGCGCGTATCGATCTTGCGCGCACCCAGACGCGCGGCGGCGCGGGTGCCGGCCTTGTGGCCGATCGCCTGCGGCGACAGCAGATCCTGTGCGCTGCGGGCGCTGCTGTACCAGTAATCGCGCTGCATGTGCTCGCCGGTGCCGGCGACGACCGCGCAGCTCAGGCTGTGATTGGTGCCGAGGCGCGCACCGAGAAATCCGTGCGAGTTCGCATACAGGCTGCGGCCTCGGTGCGAAGAAACGCCGGCGCCCTCGCTGCCCTGGATGCGCGGATCGGCGGCAAAGGCGGCGGCTTCGCAGGCGGCGGCGAGATCGATCGCCGCATCCGCGCTGAGGTCCCAGGGATGATCGAGATCCAGGTCCGGAAACGACTTCGCCATCAGCGCGGCATCGGCCAGGCCGTTGCTCGGGTCCTCGCCGGTCGCGCGGGCGATATCGAGCGCCGCGGCCACTGCCGAGCGGATGCCGGCATCGCTGAGATCGCCGGTGCTGGCATTGCCCTTGCGGTGGCCCAGGTAGACCGTCACGCCCAGATCGCGGTCCTGCTGGAACTCCAGACTCTCGACCTCGCCCTTGCGCACGCTGACCGACAGGCCGCGGCTGGCGGAGATGCTGACTTCCGATTGCGTCGCGCCTTCTGTGCGCGCGTAGTCGAGAGCAAGCTGGGCACTGCGTTCCAGCGTTTCGGCGCTGGGAAGCAGCTTGGCGGGGTCGGTTTTGGTGAGGGTCATTAAGTGCTTTATGAGTGCTGCAGCTGCAGATTCAACGCATCGAGTCGATCGACGGTCCCGACATCTGACCACAGTCCGCGATGCAGCTCACCGCCGACCCGGCCTTCGCGCATCGCCGCGCGCAACAGCGGGACGTGGCTGAAAGCCCCGGGGCTGCAATCCTTGAACAGCGCCGGCCGCATGATGCAGATGCCGCTGTAGGTCAGGCGCGCGTTCTCGCCTTCGCTGAGCCGGCCGTCGTTCAACACGAAATCGCCGTTCGGATGCTGCGGCGGATTGGCGACCATGACCAGATGCGCAAGCATTCCGGCCGGCAGCGTCCCGGCGCGCAGGCGCAGCGCCTGCAGATCGACATCGCAATAGACATCGCCATTGACGACGACGAACGGCGCATCGCCCAGCAACGGCAGTGCGTTGTGGATGCCACCGCCGGTTTCCAAGGCCGGCCAGCCTTCGTCGGAATAAGTGATCTGCACGCCGAAGCGCGTGCCATCGCCCAGCGCGTCGCGGATCTTCGCACCAAGCCAGCCGAGATTGACGACGACTTCGCGAAAACCTGCTGCGGACAAGCGCCGAAGATGGAACTCGATCAGCGGCGTGCCGCCAACGGCAATCAGCGGCTTGGGCGTCTGATCGGTCAACGGTCGCATGCGCTCGCCGCGACCGGCGGCGAGGATGAAGGCCTTGATGGCCTGCTCGCCGCTCACGCCTGCAGGCCCAGCTCGTCGAACAGCTTCAGCAGCGGCGCGAGTTCCGGATATTGAGCGCCGACATCGCGCACATAGGTAATGAACCGCGGCACGTCGGCCAGGTAATGCGGTTTGCCGTCGCGGTGGCAGATGCGCGCAAAGATGCCGATGACTTTCAGATGGCGCTGCAGGCCCATCCAGTCGGCGGCCCGCCGGAAGTCCTCGAAGCGGACATGGACCGGCAGGCCGGCGGCGGCGGCTTGCTGCCAGTAGCTGTGCATCCACTGCTCGACACGCCGCGCCGGCCAGGACAGGAAGGCGTCACGGAACAGCGAGACGACGTCGTAGCTGATCGGCCCGTAGACCGCGTCCTGGAAGTCCAGCACGCCGGGGCTGGGCGTGGAAACCATCAGGTTGCGCGGCATGTAGTCGCGGTGCACGTAGACCTTGGGCTGCGCCAGCGCGGAAGCGATCAGCAGCTGCTCGATGCCGGCCAGCGTCTTGCGCTGCGCGGGGCTCAGCTCGCGGCCGAGGTGGCGACCGACATACCAGTCCGGAAACAGGTCGAGCTCGCGCTGCAGCAGCGCGGCATCGTAGGGCGGCAGCACGCCGTCGCGGCTGGACAGCTGCCAGCGGATCAGTGCGGCGATGGCGTCCTGCATCAGCGCATCGGCGTTGTCCGCGTTCAGCACATGCAGGAAGGTCTGCCGGCCAAGGTCGCTAAGCAACAGATAGCCACGCGCGCGATCTTCGGCCAGCACCCGCGGCGCATTGAGCCCGGCGTCGGTCGACAGCCTGGCCACCTCGATGAACGGCTCGAGGTTCTCGCGATCCGGCGGCGCATCCATGACGACCCAGCTCTGAGCGCCCGCAACAATGCGGAAGTAGCGCCGGAAACTCGCATCTGCCGAGGCCGGTGCAAATTGCACGTCCGGCGCTGTCTCCAAGTTCAAATGGCGCAAGGCCCACTGACGGGCATCGTCAGCACGAAGGTCCGGTTCGGTCGCTTGCGGAGTCGCGGTCTGGGTCACAGGCGGGGCCATCTTCAAATTCGGCGCGAAGCTTACACCAGCGGTCAAACCGGCCTTCCAATTGCACCGGAAGGACTCAGCGTCAATACTTCCCGGCCCTGAGGTCGGAACCCGTCTGTTGCCTGTCCGTCGCCTGATCCCGCCAGCCCTGCTGGCCTGCCTGCTCGCCGCCCCTTCGGTTCACGCCGAGGTCGGGACCTGCGTGCAGCTCGCCGAGCCGCTGCCCAAGCTGGACTTCTCCCCCGATCCGCGCCTGATTCTCGACGCCGACCGCGCCGATCTGCTGTCCGGCGGCCTGTCGAGCCTGACCGGCTCGGTGCGCCTGCGTTACGGCGACAAGGAGTTCACCGCCGACCAGCTCGACTTCGACAAGGAAGCCGGCACGATCGCGGTCAATGCCGAGTCCAATTTCCGCAACGAAGAGCTGCTGATCCGTTCCGAGTCTGCCAGCTTCGATCTCAACACCGAATCCGGCCTGTTCAACGACACCAGCTTCGTGCTGACCGAACGCGCCGCGCGCGGCACGTCGCAGCGTGTCGAGCTGGCACCCGATGCCACCGTCGAGCTCGAAGACGTGCGCTACACCAGCTGCGCGCCGGGCACCGACACCTGGTACCTGGAAGCCAGCGAGATCAAGCTCGACACCGACGAGGGGCTGGGTACTGCCAAGCATGCGCGTCTGCGCTTCATGGGCGTGCCGATTCTGTACGCACCCTGGTTCCAGTTTCCGATCGACGACCGGCGCCGCAGCGGCCTGCTGTTCCCGGTCATCGGCGATACCGACAAGACCGGCTGGGATTTCCGCGTTCCGCTGTACCTGAATCTGGCCCCGAACTACGACGCGACGATCACGCCGCGCTATATGTCGGACCGCGGCATCCAGATCGACACGCAGGGTCAGTACTTGCTGAAGCGTGCCGAAGGCAGCATCGGCTACGAAATTCTCGACCAGGACCGCGCGACCGGCGAGCGTCGCGACTTCACCGAATTCAGCCATCGCGGCGTGCTTTCGCCGCGGCTGGGCATGGACATCCACTACGCCGAAGTCTCCGATCCGGCCTACTTCGAAGACCTCGGCGGCACGGTCGACCTCAGCTCGATCACCCACCTGGAACGCAGTGCGCGCTTCATCTACAACTCGCCGGCGGCGTACACGGTGCAGGCCTTGTTCCAGGATTATCAGACGATCGCCAGCAACCTCGATCCGATCGACGATCCCTACCGGCGCGTGCCGCAGCTGCGCATCGACGCGATGACCCGCAACAGCCTGTGGAACACCCGGGCCGGCGCCGATGCGGAGTACGTCAACTTCATCCGCAGCAACTCGGTGGAAGGCCAGCGCGTCGACCTGCATCCCTACCTGCGCTGGGAAAAAGACCGCGTGGCCTGGTTTGCGAAATCGCAGATCGACTACCGCTATACCGCCTACGAGCTGACCGACACCGCCGCCGGGATTGCCTCCAGCCAGGACCGCGCACTGCCACAGTTCAGCGCCGAATACGGCCTGCGCTTCGAGCGCATCGACGGCTCGGGCGCGCTGCAGACCCTGGAACCGCGGCTGTATTACCTGTTCGTGCCGACGGTCGATCAGGATTCGCTGCCGGTCTTCGACAGCGGCGAGCCGGACTTCGACTTCACCCAGCTGTTCGCGCGCAACCGCTTCTCCGGCGAAGACCGCATTTCGGACGCCAACCAGTTCGCCGTTGCGCTGACCGGGCGCCAGCTCGATGCCAACAGCGGCAATGTCCGCGCCAGCGCGAGCTTCGGTCAGCTGTTCCGTTTCGAGGCGCCCGAGGTCCAGCTGCCGGGCGAGCAGGCGCCGCCGCGCGGTGCGACCGACTTCATCGGCAGCGCCAACATCCAGATCTTCGACCACTGGACCGCGCTGGTGGACACGCAGTGGTCGCCGAAAAGCTCCAATTTCACCCGCACCGCGGCCGGCCTGCGCTACCGCAGCGACCGCCGCTGGGCCGAGCTGGCCTACCGGTTCCGCGAGGATCTGCTGGAACAGACCGACCTGATCGTCTCGACCCCGGTCTACGGCGGCGTCAGCCTGCTCGGCCGTTGGCGCTATTCGATCGCGGACGACCACACCCTCGACAGCATGGCCGGCCTGTCCTACGAAACCTGCTGCTGGGCCGTGCATACCTCGTACCGGCGCTACGTGGCCGATACCCGTGGCGACTTCAATTCCGGCGTCTATGTGCAGCTCGAGCTCAAGGGCCTGGCGCGGATCGGCTCCGGCATGACGGACCTATTTCCGAACTCGATGGTCGAATGAGGCCCCGGCATTCCCGCAATACGCGATAATCCCGGCCTGACCGCGCCCCACCCGGGCCCCACCTGTCTTTAAGACCCTGCGCTCATGAAGCTGATGTCTGCCAATTCCGCCCCGTCCGCCCTCGCCAAACCGGTCGTCAGCCTGTTGCTGGCCTGCTCCGCGCTGCTGGCTCCTCTGGCCGTCTCGGCCGGCGAGCCGCTGGACCGCATTCTTGTCGTGGTCAACGACGGCGCGCTGCTGCAAAGCGAGCTGGAACAGGCGATGGGCGACGCCAGGCGCCAGATCAAGGAGCGCGGCATCGCCTCGCCGCCGGAAGCCGCGCTGCGCAGCCAGGTACTCGAGCGCCTGATCCTGACGCGCATCCAGACTCAGCGCGCCCAGCAGGCCGGCATCCGCGTCGACGATCGCGAGCTCAACGAAGTGCTCGGCAACATCGCCAAGCAGAACAGCATGAACCTGGCCGAGTTCGCCGATGCCGTGCGCAAGGACGGCCTCGACTACCTCGCCGTTCGCGAGCAGATCCGCGACGACGTCACGATCCAGCGCCTGCGCGCCCGCGAGGTCGACAGCCGCGTCAACGTCACCGATCAGGACGTCGATGCGATGCTCGCCAATCAGGGGGCGGACTCCAACGCCGAATTCCGCATGTCGCACATCCTGATCTCGGTCCCTGAAGGCAGCAGCGCACAGGCCCGCGATACCGCCCGCGCGAAGGCCGACGGCCTGCTCAAGCAGATCAACGACGGCGCCGACTTCGCCGAACTGGCGATCGCCAATTCCGACGGCCAGCAGGCCCTCAAGGGCGGCGACCTCGACTGGCGCCGCGCCGACGATCTTCCCGAACTGTTCGCCAAGGAAGCCGGCAAGCTGTCGCAGGGCCAGGTCAGCAGCGTGATCGAGACCTCCGGCGGCTTCCACATCATCAAGCTCGTCAGCATCCGCGGCGGCGAAGAACGCAAGATGGTCACCGAGAGCCACGCGCGCCACATCCTGCTGCAGCCGAACGCCGTGCGTAACGACGACCAGAGCCGCCTGCTCGCGCGCGACATCTACAACCGCCTCGTCGCCGGCGAGGATTTTGCCGCGCTGTCGAAGGAATACTCGGACGATCCGGGTTCCAAGAACAGCGGTGGCGATCTCGGCTTCCAGCCGCCCGGCGTGTTCGCGCCTGAATTCCAGGTGCGCATCGACCAGCTCAAGCCGGGCGAACTGTCGACGCCGTTCCGCACGCAGTTCGGCTGGCACGTCGCCGGCCTCATCGAACGCCGCACGCGCGACACCACCGACGAGTCGCGCCGCGCACGCGCACGCGCTTCGATCGGCAACCGCAAGGCGGCCGAAGAGTACGAAACTTGGTTGCGCCGCCTGCGCAACGAAGCCTATGTCGAGTACCGGGTCGCCGAGGACGCGGCGGCCAATCTGAAGTCGTAAAAAACCTGCCGTGAGCGATGCGTGAGTCCTGAGCCCCTTCGGCCGCGCATCGCCATCACCCCCGGCGAACCCGCCGGCATCGGCCCCGATCTGGTCTGCGCACTCGCGCAACAGGCCTGCGGGGCCGAACTCGTTGCGGTCTGCGATCCCGATCTGCTGAGTCAACGCGCGCAGCAGCTGGGGCTGCCGCTGGAGCTGCGGATGCTCGACAGTGCGGCAGCGCCGCAAGCTCAGACCGCAGGCACGCTGCGCATCTTGCCGGTCGCGCTCGGGGCCAAGGTTTCTCCGGGCAGTCTCAATCCCGCCAACGCGCACTACGTACTTGAAACCCTGCGCCTGGCCGCCGGCCTGTGCCGCGACGGCATCGCGCAGGCGATGGTCACCGGACCGGTGCAGAAGAGCGTCATCAACGATGCCGGCATTCCTTTCTCCGGCCATACCGAATTTCTTGCCGAGTTCTGCGCCGCACCGCTGCCGGTGATGATGCTGGTCGGCGGCGGCCTGCGTGTCGCATTGGCGACGACGCATCTTCCGCTGCGCGCCGTCGCCGATGCGATCAATGCGCCGTTGCTCGAGCAGGTGCTGCGCATCCTCGTCAAGGATCTGCGTCAGTACTTCGGCATCGCCGCGCCGCGCGTGCTGGTCTGCGGACTCAATCCGCATGCCGGCGAATCCGGACACCTTGGCCGCGAGGAACTCGACGTCATCATTCCGGTGCTCGAGCGCCTGCGCGGCGAAGGCCTGCTGCTGACCGGCCCGCTGCCGGCCGATACGCTGTTCACGCCCAAGCATCTCGATCAGGCCGACGCCGTGCTCGCGATGTTTCACGACCAGGGCCTGCCCGTCCTCAAGTACGCCGGCTTCGGCTCCGCTGTGAACGTCACGCTCGGCCTGCCGATCATCCGCACGTCGGTCGATCACGGCACCGCGCTCGATCTGGCCGGCACCGGCCGTGCCGACAGCGGCAGCCTGCAGGCCGCGCTGCAACTCGCCATCCAGCTCGCCAATGCACGCGCAGGTTCCGCATGAAACATAAACCGCCGCCAAAGAAGAACGATGGCGACATGGCCAAGAAGCGCTTTGGCCAGAACTTCCTGCACGACCAGAACGTCATTGAGCGCATCCTGCGCGCGGTCAATCCGCAGCCGGCCGATCCGCTGATCGAGATCGGGCCGGGCCTTGGTGCACTGACGATTCCGCTGCTCGCCAGGATGGGCAAGCTGACCGTCATCGAGATCGACCGCGACGTGATTCCGCTGCTGCGCGAACGCTGCGGCGCGCAGGCGCAGCATCTGACGATCATCGAGGCCGATGCGCTGCGTCTCGACTACCGCACGCTGGCGCCCGCCGGAACCCCGCTGCGCCTGGTCGGCAACCTGCCGTACAACATCTCGACGCCGCTGCTGTTCCATCTGTTGTCGCAGGCGGACAGCGTGCGCGACATGCATTTCATGCTGCAGAAGGAAGTCGTCGACCGCATGTGCGCCGGCCCGGACGACGATGCCTACGGCCGCCTGTCCGTTGCACTCGCCGCGCGCTGCGAAGTCAGCTATCTGTTCCATGTCGGCCCCGGCGCATTCACACCGGCGCCGAAAGTCGACTCCGCCGTCGTCCGCCTCGTGCCGCGCAAGCCGGATTTCGAGATCGTCGATCTGAAGCTTTTCGATCAGGTCGTCACGCAGGCGTTCTCGCAACGGCGCAAGACGTTGTCGAACGCGCTCAAGGGCACCGCCGACAGCGCGCAGATGGAACGCGCGGGCATCAGCCCGAAGGCGCGCGCCGAAACCCTGCATGCACGCGACTACGCGCGACTGACCGCCGTGCTGAAGGACAGCGGTTCAGTTTGAAGCAAGCCTGAGGCCGGCGTCGGCTGGCATCTGTCGCGCATTAGCGGGACACTGGACCTCCGCAGACGAAACGGAGCCCCCATGGCCACCTACACGCACCTGCTGGCAGCGATTGCCCTCGACGAACACGGTGAAGGTGTTGCCGTGCGCGCGAAGACACTCGCCGCTGCTTTCAACGCCCGACTGTCGATCGTCCACGTCGTCGAATACATTCCACTCGAAACCGGCGAAGCCATCATGGCCGCGCCGCCCGATCTGGCGCTGCAACTCCAGCAACAGGCAGAGACGCGTCTGCGCGAGATCTGCGAGCGCCATCAACTGACGCAGACCGCGCTGTGTGTCGCCAGCGGCGGTGTTGCCAGCGAAATTCACCGCACCGCGGCAGAGGTCGGTGCCGACCTCATCGTCGTCGGCCATCACCCGCGTCACGGACTCTCGTCGCTGTTCAACCACACAGAACAGAACGTATTGACCCGCGCGAAGTGCGACGTGCTCGCGGTGTGCATGACCGACGAAACCTGAAGATCTGTTTCGCTCTCTTCATGAACCTGGCAAGCAAATCGGACGCGGAGATTCTGGCGATTGCCAATCCGATCATGGACCGGCTGATGGAAGCCTCCACGGCGATCGACTACGAACGGCATGTGCAGGATTTCACCGACCGTGCAAGACGCGCCTTGCCAGCGGATCGCTTTCGCGCAGCCTGCGCGGCCTACCAGGGCGCGAAGGGTTTTTTCGCCAGACGCGAGGCTGTCGCCGTCTTCCGCCGGCCGGATTCGTTGGCAATCATCTGGCGTCAGTGGTTCACCGAGCATCCCGGTGAGTTCGTCGCGGAGATGGTCCTGGTGGAACGCGACGGCAAGCACCAGGTCGACCACGTGATGATTTTCTAGAGTCGTTACATGAACCTGCTCGTCAACATCGATGTCGCCGATCTCAACCAGGCCATCCACTTCTACACTTCGGCGTTCGACCTGACGGTCGGCCGGCGTTTCGGCGCCGGCGGCGCCGAACTGCTGGGCGGCAATGCGCCGATTTATCTGCTGGTCAAGGATCAAGGCAGCAAGGCCGCCGAAACCAGCGAGCAGCGTCGCTCCTACGAACGGCACTGGACGCCAGTGCATCTCGATATCGTCGTCGACAATATCGAGGCGGCGCTCGACAAGGCGATCGCAGCCGGCGCTACGCTGGAGAAACCGGCAGTCACCAGCAAATGGGGCAAGCTCGCATTGCTGGCCGATCCCTTCGGGCACGGCCTGTGCCTGGTCGAGTTCGTCGGCCGCGGTTACGACGAGATTGCAGACTGATCTGATTGCCGAGCGCGACGGGCGCTGGATTTCCGGCGGCTTTGCCGTACCGGTCAGGCTATATTGATCCGGCGTGCCGTATCGGGGGACTCTGCTCGCATCGGCTTTCTGCGGTCGGACAGGTTCTGGCGCGGCACGCTCCGGCCTCGGGGGTTTCGGCATGCATCCGTTCCACATTCTGTTCACGATTTTTGCTTCGATCAGCCTGCTGGGATTCGGCCTGATGCTGCGCTGGGAACGCCGCCAGTTCCTGCAGCGCAATCAGGGCGGCCCCTGGCTCGTCGTCCGCCTCGCGACGATACCGATCGCGCTGCTGACCGCGGCGCTCGTCATCCTTCCCGCACGCGCCACGCCGGGCATGGAAGGACTTGGCGTCTTCTACGTGATGTTGCTCGTCATCGCGCCGCCGCTGTGGGTCGGCGCGCACTGGCTCGTCGGCCGGATCGTGCGTCCCGCGCTGAACTTCAACGAGTCGCTGCAGATCGCCGCGTCGCCGATCTTGTTCATCATCGCCGTGAGCGCGATCGCGCCCATCCTGCAGGGCGCTGCCTGGACCGCGCTGCGGACCCTCGGACTCGATTGACGCTCAGCCCTTGGCAAGAACAATGAACCTGCGCAACTACCGCGACACGGATGCCGCAACCCTGGCGACGCTGTTCACCGAATCGATCCACGCCCTCGCAGCCGGCCATTACAACGCAGAGCAGCGCGCCGCCTGGGCACCGGTGCCACCGGACCTCGTCGAGTGGCAACAGCGCTTCCAGCGTCTGTCGACACTGGTGGCGGAGCACGATGGCGCCTGTCTCGGCTTTCTGTCCTTCGAGGACGACGGCCACATCGACCTGTTGTACCGGGCGCCTGATGTCGCGCAGCGCGGCATCGCAGCCACCCTCCTGCACGAGGCTACCGCGCGTCTGCGAGCCCGCGGCGTGCGCACGCTCTTCACCGAGGCCAGCCTGGTCGCCAGGCCGTTCTTCCAGCGCGAGGGATTCGAGATCGTCGAGGAGCAGCATGTGTTCAGACGCGGGGTCGGCTTCAGAAGGTTCGCCATGAGAAAGGAACTGCCGTGACAAGCGCGATCCGCAACAGCATCGAGATCGGCTGCACACCGGCCGACCTTTACGCCTATGTCACCCAACCCTGGCGCTGGCACGAATGGCATCCGAACTCGAAGTCGGCAGCCGCGACCGTCGCCACGCTGCAGGCTGGAGACAGCTTCGACGAAGTCGTCGAGATTCAACCGTTGGCGCCGCTGCCCTTGCGCATGCGCAGAGCGACGCGCTATCGCGTTCTGTCCGCCGAACCGGCATTGCTATGGCGGGTCGAGGGCAGGATGAAGGATGGCTGGCTGCGCATCGAGTACGAGTTCGAGCCGATTGCGGCCGGCACCCGGTTTACGCGCACGCTCAGCTACGGCGTCAGCGGCATCAATCGGCTGCTGATGCCCTTGCTGCGACCACGAATGGCCGCGATGTCCCTGCTTGCATTGTCGAATCTGAAACAGCGGATGGAAGCAACGGACTGAAGGCGCAAACCTTGAAGATGACGGAGAGCCGCATGAAGAACATCATGAAACAATGGTTGCGCACCGCGGGCTTCGGCGCGCTGGCTGTTGCGTTCTCGGCGGGGCCGGTCATCGCCGCACCGCCCACCGCGCAGGAACAGGTCTTCGCCGCCGAACGTGCGTTCGCGAAATCCATGGCCGATCGCGATCTGAAAGCGTTCTCCGTGTTTGTTTCGGACGAAGCGGTGTTCTTCGGCAGCACCAATGTCCTGCGTGGAAAACCGATGGTCGTCGAGGCTTGGTCCGCCTTCTTCAAGGGCCCCGCACCATTTTCATGGGCGCCGGATCAGGTCGAAGTGCTGGAGTCCGGCACCCTGGCACACAGCTCTGGTCCGGTCTGGGGTCCGGACGGCAAGCTCGTATCGCGCTTCAATTCGATCTGGCGACTCGAAGGGCCCGGCACCTGGCGCGTCGTCTTCGACAAGGGCAGCCCCTTGAGCGCTGCGGAGCAGAAGGCTGCGGGCGCACCGCAGTGAGCGTCCGCATCGTACGGCTGGGCAGCGTACGCAGCGCTGGAGAAGGCCTGCGCATCGGCACGGTGCGGCGGCCGCCGCGCGGCGTACCGAAAGCCGAGTTCTCCACGCAGAACTGGTACGACGTCTGGTATCCCGAGCTCGCACCGAGCGTCGATACCCTCAAGCGCGGCCAGCAGGCGCAGACCGCCGCGCAGTGGGCTGCATTCATGAAGAAGTACCGCGCCGAAATGGCCAGGCCCGAAGCGAGCCGCACGCTGGAACTGCTGGCGGCGCTGTCACGGACCAGCAACTTTTCGGTCGGCTGCTACTGCGAAGATGAATCGCATTGCCATCGCTCGATCCTGCGTGAACTGCTGCGCGAGAAAGGCGCGAAGCTTGCATAGCGAATCATGACCAGCCTCAGGAGCCTGCCTTGAGTACCGCGCACCCGCCACCGCTATTTCATCTGCCGATCCGCGAATGCTTTCCTGGGGTCTGGCTGGCATCGAGCTCGATCGAGATGACGATCCCCCTCAGGATGAAGATCACGTTCAGCCGCAACATGGTCGCGGTGCTGACCGGCGAAGGCTGGGTGCTGCTGAATCCGGTCCGGCTCTCCGACACTGCCGAGGCGGCCTTGCTGGCCATCGCGCCGTTCAGGCATGCCGTGCGTCTTGGCGGCCTGCATGGCCGCGATGATCGTTACTACGTCGAGAAGTTCGGCCTCGAGTTCTGGGCTCCACCGGGAATCCACAGTTACGCCGAACCGGCGATCGAGCACACGCTCAGCCGCGACGGCGCCTTCCCGATCCCCGGCGCCAAGGTCGAAGTCTTCAGCAGCGGCAAACTGGCCGAGTGCGTGGTCTGCCTGCCGCAGCATCGTCTGCTGGTGACCTGCGACAGCGTGCAGCACTACGAGAAGGACCGCTTGATCTCGCCGCTCGGTCGCGCCGTCATGTATCCGATGGGCTTTTTCACGCCCTGCGTCATCGGTCCGATCTGGTTGAAGATGACGACGCCGAAGCACGGCTCGATGCGTGCCGATTTCGAACGCGTGCTGGCTCTCGATTTCGACAATCTGATTGCAGGCCACGGCACGCCGAAGCTGGGCGGCGCCAAGCAGGCACTGGCCCGCAACGTCGCAAAACTGCCCTGAGCGAGGAGAGAACGGCCATGGCCAGCATCAACGGCATTGCACACATCCAGCTGACCGTGCTCGACATGGCGCGTTCGATTCCGTTCTACGAGAAGCTCCTGCATTCTCTGGAGATGGTCACGCTGGTCAACAACCCACAATACTTCTACTGCATCGGCGGACGTACCGGCGTCGCGATTGCACCGGCCGCTGCGGAATTTCGCGAGCAGACCTACAACCAGCTGCGCGCCGGCCTGCATCATTTCTGCTTCAGGGCACGCAGCCGCGAGGACGTCGACGCGATCTACCAGACCGCGCTTGCGCTGTCGGCCAAGATCATTCGCGCACCGCAGGACGGCAGCTGGGCACCAGGGTATTACTCGGTGCTGTTCGAGGATCCGGACGGCATTCGCATCGAGGCGAACTTTGTTCCGGGCAAGGGGCATCTCGAGCATCGTCAGCCGTGAGTCCGCCGCCGATACACAAGGGCGAACTGCCGGCGACGGCACTGCTGCGCAAATATGGGCAGGGCTATACGGACTGCTATTGGATCAACATTCCACAATCCGTATCGCAGGCGGACTACGTGCAGGCCTTCTGCACCGCGGGCGTCTTTCGCATCGAGAGAAAGCTGCTGGCCTGGTTCGTCGCGCGGCCGTCGACCGATGCTCAGGCTCAAGAGCTCGCCGCAGGCACGCGCGACGCCTACGCCGCCTGGGCGGTCGAGGCGCGCGCGCCGGATCAGTTGCTGATGCGCGATTTCACCGGACGTACGCGGCTATGGCTGATGAGCGTGGCGGATGCCGGGCAGCGCACGACACGGCTCTACCTGGGCTCCGCCGTCACGCCGGTTGTTGCCGGCCGCAGCGGCAAGGCGTCGATGGGATTCATGTTCCGCGCCCTGCTCGGCTTCCATCAGCTCTACTCGAGAGTCCTGCTGCGCACCGCGGCAGCGCGGGTGCTGAGCACCGCAGCGCCGCAGTAAGGTTCAGCGGGTCACCGCGGCGCCGGCAATCAACTCGATACCGGCGTCGCGACAGGTCGCCGCCCCGGAGGCATCGCCGACTTCGGCCGCAATGAAGATTGCCTGCGGCGACGCCGCCGCGCGGATCGCGGCCAAGCCTTCCCGATTCGCGCACTGGCTGGCGTCGAGCACGACATAGGACAGCGTCACCGCCTCCGGCACGGTCGCCGGCCAGGCGTTGAAACCGCGCAGCGCAAAGCGCAGACCGCGATCGAGCAGCGGCTGGATTCCTTCGTAACGATCGTGAAACTCGATCAGACCATCGGGCGACAGGCTCAGCACCAGCTTCTCGATCGGCACGCTGTAGCGCTGCAGCAATCCGCCGAGATGGCGCGCAAATTCATGGTCGCGGAACTGCCAGCCGGAAATCGGAATGATCATCACGGCCGGCGACTCGCCGCGCTCGGCAAGGGCGCCGAACTGCTCGCAGGCGCGGCACAGCAACCAGAGTTCAAGATCCGCGCGCAGACCCGCGCGGGTCGCGACCTGCAGGATCTGCTGCTGGTCGATGTCGCCGTAATCCGGATGGCGCCAGACGATGCCTGCCAGCACAGCCGCAACATGACTTTCGCTGTCGAGGGCGGGCGTGACCACCAGCTGGAACTGGTTGAGCGCGACCGCGGCATGGATCTCACGCTCCAGGCGCAGCTCGCGTTCACCGCGGGAATCGTTGCTGCCGGAGAAAATCTCGTAGCGACCGCGACCGCGCTGCTTCGCGAGGTACATCGCCGTGTCGGCATGGCGCAGCAGACCCTCGGCATCGCCATCGTCGAGCGGGCTGAGCGTATAGCCGATGCTCGGCAGGACCGTGATCGAAGGACCGCCGAGGTCCATCGGCTGCGCGAAACGCTCGAGTATCTGCTCGGCGATCTCCTGCGCCCGCAAAGGCGTCTCCAGATCCGACACGAGCACGACAAACTCGTCGCCGGCCAGGCGTGCGACGGTGTCGACCGGCCGCACCACCGCCCGCAGGCGGTCGGCGGTGGTGCGCAACACCTGATCGCCGACGTCGTGCCCATACTGGTCGTTGATCAGCTTGAACCGGTCCAGATCGACGAAGAACACACCGAGCAGCCGATCGCTGCGGCGCGCATCGGCGACCATGCTCTGCATGCGCTCGAACAGCATCACGCGGTTTGGCAGACCCGTCAGCGCGTCGAACAGCGCCATCTGGTTGAGCTTGATCTCGACGGCCAGGCGCTCGGTGATGTCGGTCGCGATCGCCATGAACACGGGTGGCTCTTCATCGGGCGAGTAGTTGAGGCGCACCTCCACCGGGTAGCTGCTGTCGTCCGCACGCCGGTGCCGACAACGGTAGACCAGATGCTCGCGCTCGCCGCGGCGCAGGCTTTCCAGATAGTTTTCCAGTGTCTCGCGATCGAGTTCTTCACTGATGTCCAGCGGACCCATGCGCGCGAGCAGGTCCGAGCGATAGCCCAGATTGTCCGTCGCGCCGCGATTGATCTCGAGGAAACACAGCGACTGCGCGTCGAAGATATAGACCTCTTCCTTGGCGCCGTCGAGCAGGCGGCCGAGACGGTTGGCCAGGTTCTCGCCGCGCAGCCGCTCGCTGATGTCGCGGATGATCACGACCAGCAACTGGGTGCCTTCGGCGCGCATCGTCTGCACCTGCAGCTCGACCGGGAAAGTCGTGGCGTCCTTGCGCCAGCCGACGACCTTGGGCAGCGCCGCCGCCGCGGCGCCGTTGACGAAGTCGGCGATGCGCACTGCCGGCACATTGAGAAACGGCACCGGCATCAGCTTGCTGACAGTGAAGCCATTCAACTCGTCGCGCGAGTAGCCGAACATGCGCTCGGCGCGTGCATTGGCCGAGCGCACCACACCGGCCATGTCGGTCGTCAGCAGGCCTTCGTCGAGATGATCGACGACCGCCTGCGCCAGACGCGCCTGGCGCTGCGTCTGCTGCAGCTCGCGCTGGTAGACGCTGGTGTCGCGGAACAGCAGCGTGATCGTATCGACACCGCCGTCGCGGCCGCGGTAGACATTGACGGTCAGCTCGACCGGCAGCACGCCGCCGGAGCGCTGCTTCAGATAGGCCGTCTGGGTTGGCGCCGGGCGCGAGCTTTCGTTGACGGTGTCGAGCACGCTGCTTTGCGGCATGCCGTCGGCGTCGACGACATGAATCACCGAACGCAGCAGGCGTCCGCTCGCGTCTTCCGCGCTCCATCCGGTCAGCCGCGATGCGGTCTGGTTGATCAGGCGAATGCAGCCGCCGCGGTCGGCGACGACGATGCCGTACTTGAGGACGTCCATCGTGCTCGCCGCGCGGTTGCGGAACTCGACACGATCGGCCGAGCCGAAATCCAGACCCAGATTGCCGGCGGGCGGCTGCGCCCGCGAAGTCCACAAGGGCTGCTTGCGCAGCTCGCGGCGGATGCCGATGACCAGCATCAGCAGCACCGGCAAGGCCAGCGCGACGGCGATCCAGCCGGCAAACCGCAGCGCCGTCACCGCTTCGACGCGAACGCCTTCGACATCGCCCAGATCGATCACGTAGTCGAGGCTTCCGAGCGCGCGCCGTTCGCTCGAATAGATCGGGCGCTTGCCCCGGCTGCCGACGAGGTCGTAGAGGAACTCGCGGCCGCGCTGCTGCAACTCGCGCGGCACCAGCGGCAGCCGCAGCGAGTCGAAGCGCCCGGCGCTGGCGAGGACCAGCCCGTCGACATCGCGCACCTGGATCGCCTTGAGCGCGAGATCGCGCCGCTGCATCAGTGCCTGGACCGTCGCCCCCAACTGATTCTGTCCGCCCGAGGTCCGCAACACCGGCGCCAGCGCCTCGAAGAGGGCGCCGCTGACGTAGTGATGATCGAGCCTCAACTGCAAGGCGCGCGCCTGCCAGCCGCACAGCGCCGCGAGGCCGATCAGCACGCCCAGGCAGGCCACTGACAGCACGGTGATACCCAGGCTTCTGTCCACACGCCAGCTTTGGCGCACGGCCTGCTCCTCTGTTTGACCGGTCCGGCGACGATCCGTCCTGCGTGATCGTGACACGAGCAACGCATCTCTTGCATGGCGGGCTCGCAGCCGCCGGGCTTACCTAGCGGATGAAGAGCTGCGGCTCCTTGCCGTCGACGCTCATCACCTGCACATCGGCCGTCCCGATGCTGAGCCCCGCGCTGCTCAGCACCTGCGCCAGCAAGGGATCGACCGTTCCCGCCAGCGCATCGGCAATGCCGGTTTGCACGGCCCGCTCGAGGGGAGCCTGAGCCAGATCCACCGCGGCCTTGACGACCGGGTTGAGCAAGCCGCTGAGCGCAGCACCGTCAGCCCCGAGCGGAATGATTTCCACCGAAAGCCGCAACTCGCCGATCAGCTGGCTGACGGCACGGCTCAGCATCTGCCGGTCCGAACCGCCGATCGCCTGCGGCTGCGACGGGAACGGTCCGGGGATCACCATCTCGCGCTGCCCGCTCGGAATCTCGGTCATCGCGGCGGCAAGTATCCTGACCCGCACCGGCACCGGGATGCCGAGCAAACCGGCGCCGAGCGCGCTGTCGATCAGCGCAACCGGCTCGGCTTGCAGTCTCGGCGCATTGATGTCCTGGAAGCTGCCGATGCCGAGGCGCGCCACACTCGAGCGCGCATCCACCGTGACGATATCTTCCGGCTGGCCGCTGCGCGCGCATTCGATGTCGGTGACGACGGCGGTGGCCTGCGCGATCTGCAGCCATAGCGGCAGACGAATTTCGGTGCCGAGCAAGGCCAGGGGAATGCGCACGTCGGCATTGACCAGCGCCTGCGTGTTCGATGCGAACTCCTCCGGGTCGCCGGCGCTCTGCGGCGTCAGGTCAGCGATCTCGCCCGGATCGATGACTCTGACCTGCGACACGGTGTCGCCGAACGGCGGCGGCAGGCGATAGAGCAGCTCCACCGCGGCCAGCTCCGAAGCGGCCTGTGTCGCCAGCAGCGTCAGTTGCGCGACGTTGACCTGCGGCGTATCGCCCAGAACGCCGTCGCCGATCGACAGGATGTCTTCGGGATTGATGCGCAGCTGGTTGTTGGTCACCGCGGCGAGCTGGCGCGCGACCGTTCCGGCCGCGGAGTTGCCGAGATCGAACAGCGCGGTCGCCAGATTGCGGAAGATGCCGGCGACCGGATAGGTCTGCGGAATCTCGTCGTCCTCGTCCGGCGGAAACACTTCGTTCAGGGGCACGGCGGCGGCGGCGAGGCTGTTGTAACCGAAAGCATCGATGTTCAGCGCGTCGTCGCGGCCGCTCAGAATCTGGCTCAGGTATCGGTTGAGTCCGGTCGGATTGGTCGACAGCAGCATACTGCCGACATGCAGGCTCGCACTGGGCCGCGAGCGCGCCGCGGCCGATGCGCGCAGTGTCGGCGGCGTCGGCATCAGCGGCAGCAAGCGCGTCGGCGCTGGCTGTCTGAGGCTGACGCGGACTGCGTTGTGCGCGGCCGGCGTGGACGGCTGGAATCCCCGCAGGCCGTTGTCGGCACGCACATCGAGGCCGATCTCGACCTGATCGGCGCTGACGTTGGCAGTGCGCCTGCTGTTGCGGGTGACGCTCTGCAGAACTTCGTTGTAGGCCGCGGTCGCCGGATCGTCGGGCATGCCGAGGCAACCGCCGGACACCCGCGCCGCGTCGAGCGCCGCCAGCTCGGTGACGCGTTGCAGATCGCGCTGCGCCGCATAGAGCCTGCCGACGTCGATCGCCAGCGCCAGCGCCGACAAGGCCGCGCCGATCGAGATCGCGGCGAAGACGCTGACCGCACCGCCTTGCTTCGCCGGGCGGTTGTTCAGGCGCATGCTCAGCCGCCGTCGCTACCCGCGCTGACGAAGTTGTCGCGCTTGAGAGATTCCGGAATCGGCCGGTCGAAGCTCTCGACGTAGCGCTGATACACCTTGTCGGCGATCTCGCCCGGCATCGGCCGCTCGTCGGTGGGGGCCGCACTGCCGCTGATCTGCAAATCCAGCCAGGCCTGCGTCGCCGCACCCTGCGGCGGCACCGGCTCGGCCGCCTGCGCCGCCGCCGCGAGCAGCAGAAACGCCAGCATCAGCATCGCCGGGATCGAAAGACGGATTGTGTTGACGGTGCTGTTCAGCGTGTTCTTCATGGCCTGGTTCCTCGCCGCAGTCGTATTCAAGGTCGCGTCTGCGCTTTCGACGTCATCAATGTACGCGCCTGCTGCCGCAGACGCTGTACGGTTTCCGGCGGCATTGCCGCCTCTTTGGCAAAACGCTGCACGCCGGCTTCGTCCCGGCGGACCATCAGCAACAGCATCAGGTTGTTGCGCGCCTTGTCGGAGCCCGGTGCCAGTTCCGCGGCCGTCGCCAGTTCGGCAAGCGCGGCGTCGTAGGCGCCGGCCCGCATCAGTGCGTAGCCAAGATCGTTGCGGATTTCCGAGTTCGTCGGCGCCCGCGTCGCGGCTTCCTGCAGATACGACACGGCACGATGGATATCGGTACCCGCGTGCAGCAGCCCCAGGCCGTGATAAGCCTGCGCGGCCAGCTTCGACTTCAGCAAACCGGTATAGAGCGCGTGCGCCTGCGGAATCTGGCCCAGGCCGCGGCGCGCTTCGCCCTCGAAATAACGCAGCAGTTCGGCATCGCCGCCGCCGCTGCGCTGGCGTTGCTGGATGTGCGCGAGCGCCGCGTAGTACTGGCCCTCGTCGAGCATGCCGCGGATCAGGTCGGCATAAACCTCACGATCAACAGACAAAGCTTCGGCGCCGCCGTCGTTTCGCGGCGGCGTCGCGCAGCCGCTCAAGACCAGCAGCACCGCGAGCGCTGCGGCCAGCCTAACCATTGATTTCACCCAGGGCACGGATCAGCGCCAGGAACGCGGGGCCGGAAACGAACACCAGCAAGGCCGGGAAGAAGAACAGCACCATGACGACCGTCATGCGACCGGACAGCAGATTGACGTGCTCGCGCAGGTCCAGGCTGCGTCGCTCTTCAAGCACTTCCAGGGTTTCGAGCAAGGGCTCGCGGATCTCGCCGCCGTAGCGATCGACCTGACGCAGCACCGACAGCACGGTCGACAGATCGTCGACCGCCATGTTGTCGGCCACGCTCTTGAGAACGACGGCGGTATCGCCGCCCGCCTCGATCTGGCGGATCGCCAGTTCGAACTCGCGGCCGATCTCGGGCAGCACGCCGCTGCCTTCACGGATCAGGCTCGCCAACGCCTGGCGCGTCGACAGGCCGGCCTCAAACAGCAATGCCAGCAGGTGAATCAGCATCGGCACTTCGGCCTTGATGCGCCGCTGCCGCGCCGCCGCCATGCCGCGCAGAATCCAGCGCGGCAACAGGAATGTGAAGACCAGCGCCGTCAGGCTGAGCAGCAGCGTCACCGAGCGATGCTTGTCGGTATCGGCCAGCACCCAATAGGCCGCGACCAGCACGATCGTCAGCACCGGCAGCACGCCCTGGAATACGTACCAGACCAACCGGCTTTCGGCGCTGCGCAGGTCGGCCTGCATCAGCAGGCGCGCACTTTCGCCGTCGCTGTCGACCAGACCCTCGAGCTTGCGCCCCCCGCGCGCGACGGACGTCAGCACGCTGTAGCGATCGGCCTCGTCGAAACGATCGCCGTCGCCGCGCTCCGGCGCCAGGCGTCGCTGCAGCTGCAGCTTGCCGCGCGCGCGCAAGCCGAGAATCACCAGCGTCGCGATGCCGATCAGGCAGACCAGGATCGTGCTGGCGACCAGAACACCGAAGCCTGTCGGGCTCATGCGCCGTCTCCGGTCGACCGCATCATCCGGTAGATGCAGAACACCCCGAAGACCTGCATGGACACCGAGAAAATCAGCAGCCAGCGACCGGTGCCGTCGGCCCACATGACCTGGTAGTAGCTGGGGTTCTGCGCAAATATGTAGGCCATCAGACCGATCGGGATGATCGACAGCACCACGGCGGAAAACCGGGTCTCGGCGGTCAGGGCGCGCAGCTCGCGCGCCGCCGTATCGCGTGCACGCACGGCCTGGATCAGGCTGCGTAGCACATTGCGCAGGCTGCCGCCGTACTTGCGGTTGATGGCCGCAGCCAGTGCCATCACCTTGAGATCGTGCAGACGATGAATCTCCGCGGTCTCGATCAACACCGATTCGATCGGCGCGCCGAGACGGACCTGGCGACCGACGCTGAGGAACAGCGGGCGGATCGGATCCTGCGCTTCGCGCGCGCTGGATGAAATCGCCTCGTCGAGCGTATTGCCGGCGCCGAGCACGCGGATCACGCCCTCGAGGAACGCCGGCAATTGCGAAACGATCTGCGCACGGCGCCGATCGGCGACGTGATTGAGCCAGGCCCAGCCCAGGGTCAGCAGCACTGCCGCGGTCGAGAAGCCGGCGAACAGGCCCAGCAATGCGATCGCCAGCACGACCAGCACGATGATGACCAGCAGCACGCGCGCGACCGCGGCCTGCGAAAGCTCGACGCCGGTGCGCCAGACCTGATAGCAGGCCCAGCGCAGCAGGGGATTGCGGATCTGCGCGCTGTCCTGGCGTCCGCCGGCCATGGCCGGTTCGGTGCCGGTGGCGCGCAGGCGCAGCAGGACTTCCTCTTCGTGCTCGCGCAGATTCGCGTGGGCGAACAGCCAGATCGCGACTGCGGCGAGCAGAACAGCGATCGCGAAAACGACGAACATGCTCATGCGCGCTGCTCCCGGCAATCGAGCAACTGTTTGAGGTCCAGGTCGTAGCGGAAGATTTCGCGCATCGCCAGACCCTGCGGCCCGACGCCCTCGACCGCGGTGATCGACATGACCCGGCGCTCGCCGCTCTTGAGTCGGCTGACGTGCACCAGCAGCTGGATCGCCGAAGCCACCTGGCCGCGGAAGGTGATCTCGCTGCCGGCATAGCCGGCGAATCCGGCCAGCAACTCAAGGCGATGCAACGCATCGCGCGGGCCGTTGGCGTGCAGCGTCGTCATCGAACCGTCGTGGCCGGTATTCATCGCCTGCAGCATGTCGAGTACCTCGTCGCCGCGGACCTCGCCGACGACGATGCGATCGGGCCGCATGCGCAGCGCATTGCGGACCAGATCGCGCGCGGAGACGGCACGCTCGCCTTCCAGGTTCGGCGGACGGGTTTCAAGACGCACGACATGGCCGTGGCCCAATCTCAACTCGGCGGCATCTTCCACCGTGATGACGCGCTCGTCCTGCGGAATCCACTGCGCGAGCAGATTGAGGAAGGTGGTCTTGCCGGAACCGGTACCGCCGATGACGATCAGATTGGTGCGCTCGCGCACGCGATCCTGCAGGTAGCTCAGCGCCGCGGGGGTCAGCGTGCCGAAACGCAGCAGATCGTCCGCGCTCAGCGGCTGCTTGCGGAACTTGCGGATCGACAGGCAGGGGCCGTCGAGGGCGATCGGCGGAATGATCGCGTTGACGCGCGAACCGTCCGGCAGGCGCGCGTCGACCATCGGCGTCGATTCGTCGACGCGACGGCCGATCGGCGCGAGGATGCGCTGGATCACGCGGATGACGTGCGTGTCGTTGAAGAAGCGCAGCGGCTCGCTGTACAGCCGGCCTTCGCGCTCGACGAACACCGTGTTCGGACCGTTGACGACGATATCGTTGACGCTGTCGTCGTCGACCAGCGCCTGTATCGGTCCATAACCAACCAGCTCGTCGCGCGCATCGCGGGCCAGCACTTCGGACTCGCGCTGGCTGACCGGCAGGCGCTGTTCGATGATGTAGCGGCGCATCTGCTCCATGATGAAGCGATCGATCTTCGCCGCGTCCCAACCATCGATGTCCAGATCGCGCTGTTCGATCTGCTGGATCAGATGCTGGTGAAAGCTGTGCTTGAGCTGCTGATACTGCTCCGACAGGCGGAAGCGGGTGATCTGCAGATCGGGTGCGGAACTGTTCACGGTCGGAAATCGGCTAGCCGAGCAGGCGGCCCAACAAACCGGCGGCCGGCTTGTCCATGCGTTGCTGCGCCCCCATCAGCGCCGCGGCCAGGCGGCGGATGTCGGCGCAGAACGGATCCTTGGGCGCGGTGACGAACAGCGGCTCGCCGGCGTTCATCGACTGCACGCGTGCATGACCGCTGCTGGCGGACAAGGTACCGAGCACCGGCAGATCGAGAATCTCGGCGAGATTCTCCGGCTCCAGACCGAGACGGCGCTGGTAGCTGTCGACGACCAGCGCGGTACGGTCGAGCGGGCAGTCTTCGAGACGCAGCGCCCGCAGCAGGTACTTGCTGTGGCGCGACTTCATGATCGACTGATCCGACAGCAGCACCGAGCGATCGGCCTGCGTCAGCAATCCAGCCAGCGTGGTCAACGGCAGGTGGCCGTCGAAGGCGACGACGACGGCGGCAAACAATCCGCGCACGACCTTCAGCAACTTGATGAACTCGTCGAAATTGGTCGGCACCGGGCCGATCAGATCTTCCGGCAGGCTCAGCACGTACAGGCCGCTCGCGTGCTTGGAAAACGCGGTATCGACCAGGGTCTGGTCGCAGCGATAGACGTCGTTGACGGCGTCGAGCACGCTGTAGGCCTGGGTGATGTTCATGAAGATCGCGCCGGCACCGGCCGGCGAGGCGACATCGATGAACAGCACCTGCTCGGTACGCGGCAGCTGCGCCTGCACGGCCAGCGCCAGGTGCTCCGCGACGAAGGCGATGGCTTCGCTCGGATGCGGCCCGAAGACGCCGAACAGCTGGCCCTCCTTCTGCGCGGCGCGCGCCGTCGGCACGGTGCGACGCAGCAGCTTGCTCAGCAGCGCGGAGACATCGCCCTCATCGCGCCGCAGCACCAGAAAATCGCGCGCGCCGGCGCGCATCGCCGCGAGCACGATGTCCGGGTTGCTGTCGGCGCCGAGGCCGGCGAGCGGCAGATCCGGCATGCGCTCGGCGAGGCGCTCCATCATGCTGATGCGCGCATCGAGATTGCTCGCTTCGAACTGGAAGAACGCAACGTCGATGCGGCCCATCAGCTGGACGCGCTCGATCAGGTCCTCGGCGTCGAGCGGACGCACCAGCGAGAACTCGGCGCCCTGTCCGGCCGAGTTCTCGAGCCAGCTCACATAGACGGGATCGTCGGCGACAACGATGGCCTGGGTTTTCATGGGGCGGGCATCCAGTGATTTTGCGAAGTCTTGTTTTAGTTGGCTGGATATTAGCGGCTGAAACCGGAATCGAAATCCCCGCTCTCGAGAAAGATCGTGCGCGCTGCGGAAGGCTTGTAGGTGTCGTATTCCGAGCCCGGCAGTTTCGGCAGCGCCGCACCCTTGGCGAGCGGCCGCACCAGATGCGGCGTGACGACCATGATCAGCTCGCGGTCGTTGCGGTCGTAGTTGGTCGATTTGAAGAACGCGCCGAGCACTGGGATGCTGCCCAGCCACGGCAGCTTGTCGACCTGATCGCTGAGGCTGCTGCTGACAAGGCCGGAAATCACGAAGCTCTCGCCGTCGCCGAGTTCGATGGTGGTTTCGGTACGCCGAACCGACAGCGCAGGCACGGCAACGCCGCCGATCTGGATGCCGGCGCTGAAGTCGAGATCGCTGACTTCCGGCGCTACCTTGAGGCCGATGCGGCTGCGCGACAGCACCGTCGGCGTCAGCGACAGGCGCACACCGAACTCCTTGTACTGTACCGAGATGCCGCCCGCCGCCGAAGAGCCGCCCTGGCTGACCGGCACCGGGAACTCGCCGCCGGCGAGATAGCTGGCGGTCTGGCCGCTCATCGCCACCAGGCTGGGTTCGGCGAGCACGCGCACCAGGCCCTTGCCTTCCAGCAGGCTGAGCACGCCGAGCACGCCCTTGCTGGGATTGCCGAACACCAGGTTGAACGCGCTCTGGATCGGCAGGCTCTGGTTGAAGGTGATGCCTTCATCGTCGCCGCCGGTGGTCTGCGACACGCTGTTGAGGCTGCCGGGCGCGAACAGACCGCCGGAGTCGCCGTTGCGCGCTCTGGAACCCTGCAGGCCGAATCGACGCATCGTGCTGCGGCTGATCTCGGCGATGCGCACCGAGGTCATGACCTGGGTATCCATCTGCACATCGCTGCGATCGCTGATCTCGCCTTCCTTGGCGGTCTTCGAGGCGAGCGTGGCACGCCGGTGCGCCATCAGATTCGGCAGCTGGCCCGACAGGCCGCGGCCCTGGTCGATGATCGCCGCCTGCAGTTCCGGATCGGGGGCGGGGCTGCGCGACGGATCGATCGCTTCACCGACGCGGATGCGGTACTGCTGCGGCGCGCTTTCGCCCTTGGTCCAGATCATCAGGCTGGTGATGCCCATTTTCTTGCCGGTCAGCAGCAGCTCGCGCTGATTGACGACGTTGACGTCGGCAATCTCCGGATTGCCGACGGCGACGCGCGTGACCGGCGTGGCGGCGCGATGCAGCTTCTGCGTGCCCTGTTCGATCTGCAGCACATCGCCCGGATTGGCGGCGCCGGCCGGCAAGGTCAGGCACATCGCCAGCGCGGCGAGCAGCGGCGCAAGAAACCATGAGGAAGGGGTCTGCTTCATATGCGGGCCTATTGCGTCGTCACGGTTTCAAGGGCGCTGCCGCGCAGGATTTCCACCTTCGGTCGCGGTGGGGCCTGGCCGCTGGATTTCTGCTGCAGACGCGACAGCTCGGCGAGGCTGATCGCCTTGTCCGGTGCGGCTGTCGACTTCGCGGCGCTATCGGGGGCGGCTGCAACTGCTTCTGGCGTCGCGGGCGCCGCGGGATCGGCTGCCGCTGAGTCTGCCGCCGGCAACTGCCCGCGCAGCGCCAGGCGCAGCTCGCCGATGCTCGCGCCGAGCATGAGTTTGGTGGTGTCCTTTTCCGGCACCGCGAGGACCGCCGTGCGCACGCGGGCGCGCTGCTTGTCCTCCGACTTGATGCCTTCCGGACGATCGATGATGCGTTCTTCGTAGGCCAGCACACGGGTGCTCTCCAGCAGCACGCGCGACTGCGGATCGCCCATGCCGGCGCCGCTGCGCAGGAACAGCAGCACATCGACGATGTCGCCCGGACGGACGAATCCACCGACGGCGACCACGTCGTTGACCTCGACTGACACGGCCTGATGCCCCGGCGGAATCACCCGGACCAGCGCATTGCCTTCGCGGAAATAACGCTGGGTGACCGGCGCGCCGGCGTCGATATCGACCAGCGGTATCTTGTCGACCACATCATCGATGTTGCCGTAATTGGCCGGCGGCACGATGGACACCGGCACCAGGGCGATCGCGTCGCGCGGGATCGGCTCGTACGCCGCCAGCGGCCGCAGCGCGACAACCGCGAGCGTCTGCTTGGCTTCCTGCACGCTGACCTGTTCCTGCGCCTTCTGCGCCTGCTCGGCGAAGTTGCGGCTGAACTGGAAGCCCAGCAGCACCATGACGATGGCCGCCAGCACCGAAACCACTGCAATCATCTTGATCGTGGTGCTGCTCATCGCGCTGCCCCCGTCGCTGTCGCGGTCCGCTCAATATTGGCCATCTGCTTCGGTTCCATGAGTTCAAGTGCGAAATTCAAATGCCTGTTCATATGCGCACCACCGCCGTGGCGCTCAGGGTTTCCGGCAACGGCGGAATGCAGCCGACCAGAAACAGGTTCAGCATCGGAAACAGCGCGCCCGTCGAGCATTCGCTGCCGCTCGGGCGTACCGTGAAAATGAGGGTCACGCGCAGCGCATTGCTGTCGATCGGACAGCCGCCGGCGCCCTGTGGGCACAGCAGCACCTGCACCCGCTCGCCGCTGGTGCCCAGCACGCGCGCGCGCTGCGATGCCGGCAGCCAGGAGAGCGTGGAAGTCACCGTCGATCGGACGACTTCCTGCTGCACCGTCAGCGGATTCGCCGTCGTCGGGTCGACCGACACCGCGGCGGCGGCGCCTTCCTGCGCGGCGAAGGTCAGCGCCTGCTGGATGACGTAAACATAGGCGTAGACGATGACGCCATAGACCAGCATGAACAGGATCGGGAAAACGAAGGCGAACTCGACCAGCGCGGCACCGCGCTGCGGCCTGCAGGCAAGTCTTGAAGCGCTTGTCATTGCCTCGCCCCCTATAGCCAGATCGGACCCATCAGGCATTCGACGAACAAACCGGCGGCCAGTGCCACCGCCGCCGGCAGACGCGCGTTGCGCCGGCCGATGATCACTGCGCCGAGGGCCATCAGACCGAGCACCAGCGCCGCAATCAGCAAAATTTCAATCGTCCCCGCCCAACCCGCGAATGCGCCGAGTATGGCAGCCATTTTCACATCTCCGGCGCCCAGCCTTTTGAGGCCGTAACCGGGAAGCGTCAAAATCAGTGCCAGGCCGGCGCCGATCAGACTGGATTGCCAACTCGCGCCGAGCGGGGCCTGTCCGAGGATGCCGAAACTGGCCAGCAACAGCGGCAGGGCCAGCAGCAGCATCCAGTTCGGCACCCGTCGGTAGCGCAAATCCCAAACGGCGATGGTGGCAGCCCAGGCTGCCACCATCCACACACTCAGGACGGCCAGGGCCGGGCCCGGCGATCAGGCGCCGCCGACGGCGGTGACGACGCGCTGGAACAGACCCTGGAGACCCGTGGTTTCGTCACCGGCAACAAGGCCCAGCACGACAACGAGGGCAACGGCGATCAGACCGACGATCAGGCCGTATTCCACGGCGCTGGCGCCTTCCTCGTTGCGGAAGAAATTCTTGATGGAAGCAAAGGTTTTGTTCAGCATGATCAACTCCGGTCAGGTGTTTGGGTCCACGTTCCAGCGCTCCTGCCGGGACGTTTGCCGCGACATTCGGCTGTACCCCGAACGTGTGCATACTATGGTCGGCAGCCCGAGTCAGGGTCAAAGCTCGTTGACGGCCTCATTTGTACCGTCTGTCGGTTGGCCCCCTACCCGGATTTTTCAGTTTTCCGCGCAAAAAGCAGATGGCGACCTACCTGATCGGCGATCTTCAAGGCTGCCTTGAGCCGCTCAAGCGCCTGCTCGACCACTGCCGTTTCGACCCTGCGGCCGATCATGCGATCTTCGCCGGCGACCTCGTCGCCCGCGGGCCGGACTCGCTCGGCACCCTGCGCTACGTCCGCAATCTGGGCAGCGCCGCGACGACCGTCCTCGGCAACCACGATCTGAATCTGCTCGCCGTCGCCGAGGGCCTGCGCAAGCCCAAGGACGGGCTCGACACGATCATCGCGGCGCCGGACTGCGCGGAGTTGATTGAATTTGTCGCAAGCCAGCCGCTGACCTGGCATGACGCGGAGCGCCGCATTCTGGTCGTCCATGCCGGCCTCGCGCCGCAATGGACCGTCGATCTGGCGCTGGAACTGGCGGCCGAGGTCCACGCCATGCTGCGCGACCCGCGGGTCCGCAGGGATTTCCTGCCGCAGATGTACGGCAACGAGCCGGCGGCCTGGCATCCGGCACTGGCCGGCGCCGAACGCCTGCGCTTCACGATCAATTGCCTGACCAGAGCGCGCTACTGCACGCCGCGGGGCGAGTTCGAGTACGCCGAAAAAGGTCCGCCGGGCAGTCAGCCCGCCGGCCTGGTGCCCTGGTTCATGGCCGACAACCGGCAGCATCTCGACCACGACATCGTCTTCGGCCACTGGTCCTCGCTCGGCCAGATCACATGGCCCGGACAGCGGGTCTGGGGGCTCGACAGCGGTTGCATCTGGGGCGGCCCCTTGACCGCCTTGCGGCTCGAAGACAGGGCGCTGCTGCAGGTCCCCGGACAACCCTCGGCAAGACCGCAGTAAGACTCTTGCGTCTTCCCGTAGTGCGCGCTTGTCGGTATTATCTGACAGAGCGCTAAGATATTGTCGGCCATACTGTTTTTAAGTGGGTTTAGTTCCCCTTCGAGTGGTGGCCAGACGAAGTTACTAACATGCAGATATCGGGCTGTTTTTGTAGCGCCGGTGGGGTCCGAACCGCACCCAACAACATCGACCGCAACGCACGGCTCGAAAAAAATCCAGCGCAAGCCAAGAGCCAGCGCGCGTCGTCATTTTTCTACGCCCCGATGGGCGCGTGCAGGGTCATCTTTCAGGCGCAATGAGCAATAACCTCGTTTTCATCGTGATGGACAGCTGCCGGTTCGACAGCTACGCCGCGGCACGGACGCCGAGCATGGACCGCATCGGCGCCGGTGAAGCGCGCTATGCGTATGCGTCGTGGACGTCACCTTCGCATTACACGTATCTGATGGGCATGATCCCGCACAACAGCCCGCAGGGCGTGTTCGCGTCGGAGGTCTACAAGAAGGATTTCGTGAAGTGGGTCGATCGCCTCGGCATCGAAGGCCTCGCGTTCAAGAGCTTCGTGCCGCAGCTATCGCTGCCCAAGGTGCTGCAGGACAACGACTACCGGACGATCGCGCGCGTGTCGATGCCGGTGCTGAATCCGACCTCGCACCTGAACAAGCATTTCGACGACTACAAGCTGATGGCCGATCACAACGACTTCGGCGGCATGGTCAAGGAAGCGGACTTCTACGACGACGAGTCGCAGTTCCTGTTCCTCAACCTCGGCGAAACGCATTATCCGTACATGCTTGACGGCGCCAAGCTGCCGCACGTGTCCGGCGTCCACGGCGTCTTCAAGCACATGGACGACAATCTGGGCGAGTCGACGCAGGATCGCTTCTTCGACGAAGAGCAGATGCGTTCGCTCCACCAGCAGCAGATCAAATGCGTCGAGCATGTCGACACGCTGCTCGACGAGCTGATTTCCAAGGCGCCGGTTAACACGCACTTCATCATCACCGCCGACCATGGCGAGTGCTTCGGCGAAGGCGGCTATTTCGGCCACGGCCCGATCGTTCATGAAAAAGTTTTGCAGGTGCCTTTTCTGGAAGGCAAGAAGCGCTAGTTTCAGAACAATGAGGGGCGGTTCCATCAATGCGCCATCCGGGGGGAATAGGCGCAGCGCACGGAGCGCAGCAACATGAAGCAGTTCGATGTCATTGGTCTGGTGCCGGCGCAGTGGAGTCATGCCGGCATTGCCGTCGCACTCAGCCGTAACGGCGGCACGGGCGTCCTCGACCTCGAATTCTGCGTCGACGCCGAAAGGGCGCGGCAGAATTTCAGCAGCCTGTGCGCCGCTGGCGAATCTTCGATCGGCCTGCGCTTCGGTCTTGCCCAGCTTGCGCTGGCCGAACAGCTCCTCGCGTCGAACCCCGGCAGCACCCTGACCCTGATCTGCTGCGGCAGCGCCGATGAAGCGCTGCAGCTGCGTCGCCATTTCAAGAAGCTCTCCGCACGCTGGCTGGCCGAAGTCACGACACTCGAAGCGGCGCGCCAGCTCGACGGTCAGTTCGACGCGCTGATCGCCCGCGGCCACGAAGGCGGCGGCTGGGTCGCGCAGGACAGCAGCTCCATCCTGCTGCAAAAGCTGATGCAGGCTCGCAGCGGGCCGGCTCCGGTGCGCGGCCCGGTTCTGGTTCACGGCGGCATCGGCATCCGTGCCGCGGCCGCTTGCCGCGCGGCCGGCGCCGCCGGCGTGGTCCTCGACGATGTGCTGTGGCTGCTCGCCGAATCCGCACTGCCGGTCGGCCAGCAGCAGGAACTCGCGCGCCTCAATGGCGCCGAGTGCAAACCCTACGGCGAACTGCATGGTCGTCCGTGCCGCGTCTACGCGCGCGCCGGCAGCGCTGCGCTCAGTGCCGCCGAAAGCGATCTGCGCCTGCTCGATGGCGGCCATCTGACCGTCGCCGACTGGGCACAGCAGTTCGGCGCGCGCATCGGCTGGTCGGCCGATCAGCTGCTGCCGCTGGGCCAGGGCATCGGTCTTGCCGCCGGTTACCGGCAGCGCTACGGCAGCACCGCACGCCTGCTGCAGGCGCTGCGTCGCGCCGTGCAGCAACAGATCGAACAGGCGATCGCGCTGCAGCCGCTCGCCGAGAACGCCGCGCTCGCGCAGTCGCACGGCACGCGCTATCCGCTCGCGCAGGGCCCGATGACGCGCGTCTCCGATTCGCCGGCCTTCGCCGCTGATGTTGCAGCCGGCGGCGCACTGCCCTTCCTCGCGCTCGCGCTGATGCGCGGTCCGCAGGTGCGCGAGATGCTGCAGGACACGCAGAAGCGCATCGGCGGCAAGCCCTGGGGCGTCGGCATGCTCGGCTTCGTGCCGCAGGCGCTGCGCGACGAGCAGTGCGCCGAAGTCTTCGCCTGCAAGCCGACCTTCGCGCTGATCGCCGGCGGCCGTCCGGACCAGGCGGCGGAGTTCGAGCGCGAAGGCATTCCGACCTATATCCATGCGCCGGCGCCGGCGCTGCTCGCGCTGTACCTCGAACAGGGCGCGCGCCGCTTCGTGTTCGAAGGCCGCGAGTGCGGCGGCCATGTCGGGCCGATCGCCAGCTTCCCGTTGTGGGAGCAGATGATCGACGTGCTGCTGGCACAGGTGCCGGCCGGCGAAGACAAGAACATCCACGTGCTGTTCGCCGGCGGCATCCACGACGCGACGTCGGCGGCGATGGTGGCGGCCATGACCGCGCCGCTCGCCGCGCGCGGCATGAAGGTCGGCGTGCTGATGGGCACCGCTTATCTGTTCACGCAGGAGATCGTCAGCTCCGGCGCGATCGTGCCGGGCTTCCAGGATGTAGCGCTGAGCTGCACGCAGACGCTCAATCTCGAATCCGGCCCCGGCCACGCATCGCGCTGCGTCGACACCCGCTTCGCGCGCGATTTCTACGACACGCGCCGCCAGCTGATCCGCGAAGGCCGCAGCGTCGAGGACATCCGCGACGCGCTGGAAGATCTCAACCTCGGCCGCCTGCGCATTGCATCGAAGGGCCTCGACCGCGATCCGACCGGCAAGGTCGTCGTCGTCAGCGAACAGCGCCAGCGCGACGACGGCATGTTCATGATCGGCCAGGTCGCGACCTTGCGCGACCAGGTCGTGTCGATCGCCGAACTGCACAGCCAGGTCTGCGACGGCGCGGGCGAAGTGCTGGCCGCTTGCGCGGAAAGTGCTGCTGCACCGATCGCGGCGAAACCGTCGGACATCGCGATCATCGGCGTCGGCGTCACGCTGCCGCGCGCAAACACACCGGACGATTACTGGGATCTCATCCTCAAGCAGATTTCGGTGATCCGCGAAGCGCCGCAGCAGCGCTGGGATGCCGAGCTGCTTTACGACGCCGATCCGAAGGCGCGCGACAAGGTCTACTCGAAGTGGGGCGGCTTCCTCGACGAGATCGCCTTCGATCCGCTCAAGTACGGCATCCCGCCGAAGTCGATGAAGGCAATCGACCCGCTGCAGCTGCTGACTCTGGAAACCGCTGCGCGCACGCTCGCTGACGCCGGCTATGCCGACGGACAGTTCGATCGTGAACGCGCGTCGGTGATCCTCGGCGCCGGCGGCGGCGCCGGCGACCTAGGCCAGCAATACGCGATGCGCGCCGAGCTGCCGCGCTTCGTCGAGAATCTGTCGCCCGAAGTCTGGGACCGCCTGCCGGAATGGACCGAGGAATCCTTCGCCGGCACGCTGCTCAACGTCGCTGCCGGCCGCGTCGCCAACCGCCTCGATTTCGGCGGCGTGAACTTCGTCGTCGATGCCGCCTGCGGCTCCTCGCTCGCGGCGATCAGCCTCGCCGTCAATGAACTCGAAACCGGCCGCAGCAATTTCGTGCTCGCCGGCGGTTTCGACACAACTCAGTCGGCTTACGCGTTCACCGCGTTCGCCAAGACGCAGGCGCTGTCGGCCAGCGGCAAGCCGCGCACCTTCGATCAGGACGCCGACGGCATTGCGATCTCCGAAGGCGTCGCGATGGTCGCGCTCAAGCGACTGGCGGATGCCGAACGCGACGGCGACCGCATCTACGCCGTCATCAAGGCGACCGCCGGTTCCAGCGACGGCAAGGCCCTGGGCCTGACCGCGCCGCGCACCGAAGGTCAGGTGCGCGCGCTGAACCGCGCCTACGCCAAGGCCGGCTTCTCGCCGGCGACGCTGGATCTGGTCGAAGCGCACGGCACCGGCACGCCGGTCGGCGATCGCACCGAAGCACAGACCGTGTCGCGCGCGTTGCTCGACAGCGGCGCCGCACCGCGCAGCGCGGCGATTGGTTCGGTCAAGACCCTGCTCGGCCACACCAAGGCCGCCGCCGGCGCCGCTGGCCTGATCAAGGTCGCGCTGGCGCTGCATCACCGCGTGCTGCCCGGCCATGCCGGCGTCACCAAGCCGATCGATGTCATCAGCGATCCGGCCGCACCGATCTATCTACTCAAGGACCCGCGCCCCTGGCTGGCGCCGAAGGATCATCCGCGCCGCGGCGCGGCGTCCGCCTTCGGCTTCGGCGGGACGAATTTCCACGCGGTGCTCGAGGAGTACCGCGGCCAGCGCGCGACGCCGGGTGCACGCCGCTGGCCCTGCGAGCTGTTCGTGTTCCGCGGTGCCAACGCCGCGGCGCTGGGCGTCGCGCTGCAGCGCACGATCGACGCACTCGCCGACAACAGTCCGCTGCAGGCCGGCGAGCTCGCGCAGGCACTGGCACGCGAGGCCGACCAGAAGCGCGGCCTGCCGGTCGCCGTCGCCATCGTCGCTGCCGATCTGGCGGCGTTGAAGAAGGATCTGGCAGCCGCGATCGACAGCCTCAACGGCAATGCCCGTCCGCTGCCGCCGCACATCCGCATCAACCGCGCGGTGCCGGCCGAAGCGCCGACGGTCGCCTTCCTGTTCCCGGGCCAGGGCGCGCAGCACGTCAACATGGGCCGCGAGGCCGCGCTGTATATCGAGGAAGTGCGCAGCGCGCTCGAGTTCGCCGAACACACGCTCGCCGAGCAGCTGCCGGAACGCCTGAGCGCGCGCATGTATCCGCCGGCGGCTTTCGACGCCGAGACCGAACAGCTGCAGGCCAAGGCGGTCACCGACACGCGTTACGCACAACCCGCCATCGGCGCGCTGTCGCTCGGTTATCTGCGTTTCGCCGAACGCCTCGGCCTGCGCGCCATCGCAACTGCCGGCCACAGCTATGGCGAATACACCGCGCTGCTCGCCGCCGGTGTGCTCGACCCCGCCGATTACCTGCGCCTGTCCGCCGAGCGCGGTCGCGCGATGGCGCAGGCTGCCGCGGTCTCGGTGCCGGGTGGCATGGTCGCCGTGCAGGCGGCACGCGCGGACGTGCAGCCGCACATCGCCGATCTCGACGGCGTCGTCGTCGCCAACCACAACGCGCCGCAGCAGAGCGTGATCTCCGGGCCCAAGGCCGCGCTCGAGACCGCGACGCAGCGGCTCGAAGCCGCCGGCCGGCGCGCCGTTGCGCTGCCGGTTGCCGGCGCCTTCCATACCGAGCTCGTCGCGCCGGCCAAGGTCGCGCTGTCGGCGGCGATCCATGCGACGCCGTTCCGTGCCGCGAAGCTAACGGTCTATTCCAACAGCAGCGGCCAGCCGTATCCGCAGGATGCGGCGGCGATGCAGGCGCAGCTCGACCAGCACCTGCTGTCGAGTGTCGAGTTCGTCAGCGAGATCGAAGCGATGCACGCCGCCGGCGTACGCGTATTCGTCGAGCTCGGACCGCGCGGCATCTGCGCCGGCCTCGCCCGGCAGATTCTCGAAGGCCGCGACGCGCAGGCGATCTCGCTCGACACCGGCGCGCAGGGTCTGCGCAGCCTGCAACTCGGCCTCGCCGAACTGTTTGTCGCCGGCGTCCACTTCGACATCAGCGCGCTGTATGCGCAGCGCGACCTGCCGCTGCTCGATCTCGCGCAGCTGCGCGAACGCGCCGCGGTGCCGGTGCTCGCGAAGCACGTCTGGATGCTCAGCGGCGGTTGCGCACGCCCGCAGCACGAGCCGGAGCAGCGCACCGGCAAGCTGCCGGCGCTGACCCGCGCCAGCGCGGCATCGGCCCGCGCACAGATCGAAGCCAAGCTCGAAGCGACGATCCGCGCCCGTCTGCCGGCCAGCGTTGCCGCGACGGGTTCCGCGCCTGCGGCAACGGCGCTGAGCAACGAAGCGCTGATCGCCTATCAGCAGACGATGCGCCAGTTCCTCGACCTGCAGGAACGCGTCGTCCAGCAGTATCTCGGCGGCGCGCCGCTGCCGCAGGGCGCGGCGCTGCAGATGCCGACGTTGGCGGCACCGGCGGTGCCCGTTGTCGCGCCGGCGCAGCAGGTTGCACCGATCAGCGCCCCCACTCCGGTCGCACCGATCGTTGTGACGGCAAACGTCGTCGCCTCGACCGACTACAAGACGCTGCTGCTCGGCATCGTCGCCGAGCGCACCGGCTACCCGACCGACATGCTCGCGCTCGACGCCGATCTCGAAGCCGACCTCGGCATCGACTCGATCAAGCGCGTCGAGATCATCGGCGCCTTGCGCAAGGCGGTGCCTGAGTCGGTCGCCGCGGCGATCCAGCAGAACATGGAGCGCTACACCAAGGCCAAGTCGCTCGACGCGATCCTGTCCGCGCTCAACGCGCTCGCACCGGCCGTCGCCGTGGCGGCAGCACCCGCGGCTATCAGCAATGCGGCGCCGGTTGCCGCGGTCGATTACAAGATGCTGCTGCTCGGCATCGTCGCCGAGCGCACCGGTTATCCAACTGACATGCTCGCGCTCGACGCCGACCTCGAAGCCGATCTCGGCATCGACTCGATCAAGCGCGTCGAGATCGTCGGCGCCTTGCGCAAGGCGGTGCCTGAGTCCGTCGCCGTCGCGATCCAGCAGAGCATGGAGCGCTACACCAAGGCCAAGTCGCTCAACGCGATCCTGTCGGCGCTGGCGACCATCGCACCGGCAAGCAGCGCGCCCGCTGCCGCGGCCGTCCCCGTCGCAGCCACCGCCGTCGCTGCTGTCGACTACAAGTCTCTGCTGCTCGGCATCGTCGCCGAACGCACCGGCTATCCGACCGACATGCTGGCGCTCGACGCCGACCTCGAAGCCGATCTGGGCATCGACTCGATCAAGCGTGTCGAGATCGTCGGCGCGCTGCGCAAGGCGGCGCCGGAATCCGTTGCCACGGCGATCCAGCAGAACATGGAGCGCTACACCAAGGCCAAGTCGCTCGACGCGATCCTGTCCGCGCTCAACGCGCTCGCACCGGCCGTCGCCGTGGCGGCAGCACCGGCAGCCGTCAGCAATGCGGCGCCGGTTGCCGCGGTCGATTACAAGACGCTGCTGCTCGGCATCGTCGCCGAGCGCACCGGCTACCCGACCGACATGCTCGCGCTCGACGCCGATCTCGAAGCCGACCTCGGCATCGACTCGATCAAGCGCGTCGAGATCGTCGGCGCCTTGCGCAAGGCAGTGCCTGAGTCCGTCGCCGCCGCGATCCAGCAGAACATGGAGCGCTACACCAAGGCCAAGTCGCTCAACGCGATCCTGTCCGCGCTAGCCACGCTGGCGCCCGCGCCGGCCGCTGCGCTGCCTGCCGTGCCTGCGGTGCTGTCCGTGCCGGCGGCCCAGGTCGAAGTCGCCGCCACGCCGCGTTACGTCATCAAGTCGCGTCCGGCGCCTCTTGCCGCCGCGAACGTCGCACTGTCGGGCCTCGCAGTCCTGCTCGGCGACAGCGACGCGATCGCCACCGAACTCGTCGCGCAGCTCAAGCAGCGCGGCCTGCAGCCGGTGCTGATCGGCTCCGCCGATGCGACAGCGCTGCGCGCGCAGATCGAACAGGCGCGCAGCGCGCACGGTCCGGTCAAGCTGCTGCTGAACCTGCACGGCCTGCGCATGCAGCCGGTCAGCGATCTGCGCGGCTGGCAGCAGGCCTGGCAGCGCGACATCGTCGGTCTGTTCCACGCAATCCAGGTTTCGCTCGTCGACCTGCCGGCCGCACGCGTCATCGCCGCGAGCCGCAACGGCGGCACCTTCGGCCGCGACGCGATCGGCGAAGGCCTGCCGATTTCCGGCGGCGCCAACGGCATCCTCAACTGCCTGCGCATCGAAGTGCCGGGCTGCGTCGCACGCGCCGTCGACTTCGACGGCCACAGCGACGCGCAGGTCGTGCGCCTGCTGATCGACGAAGTGTTTGCCGACGACGGCGAAACCGAGGCCGGCTACATCGGCAGCGAACGCTACGGCGCTGCAACGCTGGAACAGGCGCTCGCCGTCAGCCCCTTCGGCTCGCACCTGACGCCGGACGGCGATTGGGTGCTGCTTGCGACCGGCGGCGCGCGCGGCATCACCGCGCAGATCATCGAACGCATGGTCAAGCCGGGCATGCGCCTGGTGCTGCTGGGCCGCACCGCGGAGCCCGGCGAGGAAGCCGCCGCGACGCGCGCCTTCGCCGACACCGACGCGCTGCGCAAGGGCTTGCTCGCCGAGCGCCTCGCCCGCGGCGAACGCCCGCGGCCGGTCGACATCGATCGCGAGGTCAGCCGCATCCAGGTCGATCGCGAACTGCGCGAGAACCTGCAAAGCCTGCGCGCCGCCGGCGCAGTCGTCGACTACCGCGCCTGCGATGTCCGCGATGAAGCCGCCTTTGGTGCGTTGATCGACGGCATCTACGCGCAGCATGGTCGCATCGACGCGGTGATTCACGGCGCCGGCGTCATCGAGGACAAGCTGCTCGCCGACAAGCAGGCGGAATCCTTCGAGCGCGTGCTTGGCACCAAGCTCGATCCGGCGTTCGTGCTGACGCAGAAGCTCAAGCCCGACACGCTGAAGCTGATTGCCTTCTTCACGTCGGTCGCCGGCCGTTACGGCAACCGCGGCCAGAGCGACTACGCCGCCGCCAACGAAACCCTCAACCGCCTCGCCTGGGACCTGCATCGGCGCTGGACGCAGACCCGCGTGATGGCAGTGAACTGGGGCCCCTGGGACGGCGGCATGGCGAGCGAGGGCATCAAGCGCCAGCTGCGCGAGCGCGGCATGGAGCCGATCCCGCTGCCTTCCGGCTGCCAGTTCTTCCTTGACGAACTCGCCAACGGCCCGCGCCATGATGTCGAACTCGTCGCCGGTCAGGGGCCTTGGGGCGCCCTCGCGACTGCGGCACCAGCACCGGGCGCTGCGGCTGGCCTGCGTTACGCCTTCGCGCGCAAGCCGGTACGCATCGGCGTCGGCGGCGCTGTCACGCTTGATCACAAGCTCAACGTCGCCGAGGACCCCTGGCTGCGCGATCACGTCGTCGATGGTCAGCCGGTCGTGCCGCTGGCGATTGCGCTGGAGACGATCGCCCAGTTTGTCGCCTGCGGCTGGCCGGAATGGACGGTCGCGGAGATCCGCGATCTGCGCACGCACGCGGCGCTGGTCGTCGATCCGGAGACCGGCACCGACATCCAGCTGCGCGCCAAGGCGGCGACGCATTCCGAACCGGGCAGCCAGTGCATCACCGTGCAACTCGGCACGCCGAACCGCGCCGATGAGCCCTGGTTCCGCGCCACCGTCGTGCTGATGCAGCAGCTGCCGAAGGGCATCGCCGCGCAACTGGCAGCGCTCAGCGAACTCGATCCGATGAGCGCCGGCGAAGCCTACGCACAGCATCTGTGCCGCGGCCAACGCCTGCGCGCGGTCGACCACATCGGCGCGCTGGCCGCCAACGGCGCCGTCGCCAGCGTGCGGGCTTCGTCGCCGGATCGCTTCATCGCCGGCAGCAGCGCCGCATGGCTGTTCGACCCCGCACTGCTCGACGCTGCTGCGCAGCTCGCCTTCGTCTGGGCGCAGCGCCATCAAGGCAAGGGCGTGATGCCGCAACGCATCGGCCGCCTGCGTCGCTTCGGCCTGCAGCCGGTCAGCGGCACGCTGACCCTGGTGCAGCATTTCGTCGCCGGCGACAACGAACAGCTGACCTCGGTCGCCGAGTTCGTCGACAGCAGCGGCGCCGTGCGCTACGTCATCGAGGACGCCGAGAGCACGATCAGCACCGCGCTCAACCGTCTCGCGCCGAGCTCGCCGGACTACGTTGACCCCGCCATCGGCGGCGCACGCTAAGTTCCGCGTTCGTGAGCCAGCCACTCGACATCGCCATCGTCGGGCTCGCCGGGGTCTATCCCGGCGCGCCCGACGCGCGTGCGTTCTGGCAGAACATCTGCGCCAAGGTCGACGCGATCAGCGATGCGCCGGCGGATTGGGTCGGCCCTTACTTCGAAGCCGGCACCAGCGCCGACGACCGCATCTACACGACCAAGGGCGGCTTCCTGCACGAGCTGGCGCATGTCGATCCGATGGAAGTCGGCGTCATGCCAAGCGTCGCGGTCGGCAGCGATCCGGATCATCTGCTCGCGCTGAAGATGGCGCGCGATGCGCTTGCCGACGCCGGCTACCTCGCATCGGCCGGCGGCAAGGCCTTCGACGGCCGGCGCGCCGGCGTCGTCATTGCGCGCGGCACCTACGGCAACCGCGGCCTCGCCAGCATGCTGTCGCGCGGCTTCTTCATGGATCAGATGATGGACGTGATCCGCGGCCTGCGCCCGGACTTCACGGACACCGACATCCGCGCACTGCAGACCGATCTCAAGCAGCAGCTGCCGCCCTACGGTGGCGACTTCGTCGGCGTGCTGACGCCGAATGTCATTGCCGGCCTGATCGCCAACCGGCTCGACATGATGGGGCCGAGCTACATCGTCGATGCCGCCTGCGCGTCGTCGCTGATCGCACTCGACCAGGCCGTGCAGGAACTCGTCAACGGCCGCTGCGACCTGATGCTGTGCGGCGGTACGCAGGCGCAGACGCCGCCGCAGCTGTTCATCCAGTTCTGCCAGATCCAGGCGCTGTCGCGCGACCGCCTGCGGCCGTTCCAGAAAGGCTCGGACGGCACGCTGATCGGCGAAGGCAGCGGCATGCTGGTGCTGAAACGTCTTGCGGATGCCGAACGCGACGGCGACCGCATCTACGCCGTCATCAAGGGCATCGGCAGCGCATCGGACGGCAAGGCCAAGGGCCTGCTCGCGCCGCGCCTGGAAGGTGAAGTGCTCGCGCTGCATCGCGCCTATGAGTCCAGCGGCGTCGATCCGCTGACGGTCGACCTGATCGAAGCGCACGGCACCGGCACCGTCGTCGGCGACAAGACCGAGATCGAAGCGCTCAACGCAGTCTTCGGCGCGCGCGGCGCGGGGCCGCAGATCGCGATCTCGGCGGTGAAGTCGATGATCGGCCATTGCCTGCCGGCCACCGGCACCGCATCGCTGATCAAGACCGCATTGGCGCTGCACCACAAGGTGCTGCCGCCCATGCTGTGCGACGAGCCGGACCCGGCACTGAATCTCGACCAGACGCCGTTCTACATCAACAACCAGACGCGGCCGTGGATTCACGGCGCGGAGACGCCGCGCCGCGCGGGCGTCAATGCCTTCGGCTTCGGCGGCATCAATGCGCACGTCGTCCTCGAGGAGTATGTGCCGCGCGCGACACCGCTGGCGCAGGCCGCAGCGCTGAACGCACCGCAGACCGGCGAAGTCTTCCTGCTCGCTGCGAACTCGCAGGCCGAACTGATCGCGCGCATCAATGCGACGCTGGCCCAGCTCGAAGGGCCGCTGCCGCTGACGCTCGCCGAGTGCGCCGCCGCGGCGTCCGCCTATTGCGACGGCATGCATCGCCTCGCCGCCAGCTGCGACAGCAGCGCCGATCTCATCAAGAAACTGCGCGGCGCACTCGACAAGCTCGCCGTGCCCGGTGCCAAGGCGTTCAAGACGCGTACCGGCGTGGCCTACGCGCACGGCGCGCTGAACGGCAAGGTCTGCCTGCTGTTCCCGGGCGAAGGTTCGCAGTATCCCGACATGCTCGCCGACGTCTGCCTGCGTTTTCCGCCGGTGCGCGAGGCTTTCGACCGCATGGCCGCGGGCGCCACGCGGCGCGGTGCGACCCCGCCGGCCCGGGTGCTGTTCCCCGCGCCGACCGGACTCGATGCCGGTCAGGTAGCCGCGAACGAGCAGGCGCTGCATGCGATGGATCTCGGCGCGGAGTCCGTGTTCACCGCGAGCCTGGCCTTGCAGGCGCTGTACGACGAGCTCGGCCTCAAGTTTGACGCGATGCTCGGTCATTCCACCGGCGAGAACACCGCGCTGACGACCAGCGGCCTGCGCCGCTATGCATCGCGCGAGGAACTCGACGACGCGGTCGAGGCCGTGCATGGCATCTACCAGACGCTCGAAAGCCGCCAGCAGATCGTGCACGGCACGCTGCTGTCGATCGGCGGCCTCGATGCGGCGGCGCGCGAACGCCTGCTGGCCGGCAGCGACGGCATGCAGCTGGCGATGGACAACTGCCCGAACCAGCTCGTCATGTTCGGCGAGCCGGCCGCGGCCGAACGCCTGCGCGAACGCTGCGCGGCGGAAGGTGCGATCTGCCAGGCCCTGCCGTTCGGCCGCGCCTACCACACGCCGCTGTTCAAGCCGCTGGCGGATGCTTTCCGCGAGTATTTCCGCACGCTGGACTTCGGCCCCGGCCGCACGACGCTGTACAGCGCGCGCAGCGTCGGCCTTTTCCCGCAGGAACCGGATGCAATCCGCGAGCTCGCCGCCCAGCAGTGGGAAAATCCGGTGCGCTTCACCGCGACGATCGAACGCCTGTATGCCGATGGCTATCGCGTGTTTCTCGAAGTCGGACCCGGCGGCAACCTGAGTTCCTTCGTCACCGACACGCTACGCGACAAGGCCGATGTGATTTCCATCGCCAGCGACAACCGTCGCCGCGGCAGTCTCGCGCAGCTGCACGGCGCGCTGGCGCAGCTGTTCGCCGCCGGCGTGTCCTTCGATCCGCGGCGCCTCTATGCGCAGCGCGACATCGCCAGCTTCGATCTGCTCGCGGCACCGCGCGTCGCGAAGAAGAAGCCGGCGAAAGTCGCGCTGCAGATGCCGCAGATCAGCCTGCCCGAACACTGGAAGCGTCCAATGCCCAGTGCTGCGCCGGCTGCGGCCGTCGCACCCGTTATCGCTGCACCGGCGGCCGACGATCGACGCCTCGCCGTGCTGCAAAGCCATTTCTCGCTGATGCAGGCTTTCCTCGACAGCCAGGCGCGCGTGCTGGGCCTGGCGACCGGGCAAGGCCCTGCAACGGCCACATCGACGACGGCGCCGACCAGCAACGGCCTCGATGCCCGCTTCCCGCTGCTCGGTCCGGTGCTCGAACGCAGCGACGCGCGCGAAGTCTGCGAGCGCCGCTACGACCTGCAGACCGATCGCTTCCTGCGCGATCACTGCGTCGGCGGCACGCCGAGCCTGCGCGACCCGTCGCTGCTGGCGATTCCGGTCATCCCGTTCACGTTCAGCCTGGAAATCTGTGCCGAAGCCGCCGCGCGTCTGATCGGCGATCCGGCGCTGAAGGTCACCGCGATCGAGCAGGCGCGCGGTTCGCGCTGGCTGGCGCTCGACGACGGCGAGCTGCAGCTGCGCATCGTCGCCGAACGCGTCGGCGCCAGCACCGGCGAGGCGGCGCGCGCGCATGTGCGCCTGTTCCTGCTCGGCCAGGGCGGCCCCGCGATGGGGCTGGTCGTCTTCGAAGCGCAGGTCGCGCTCGCCGCAACGTATCCGTCCGCGCCTGCGGCATTGAGCGCACCGGCGGCCGGCAAGCCCGCCGCCTTCAACAGCGACGACGCACTCTACGCACGCGGCATGTTCCACGGCCCGGGCCTGCAGGGCGCGCACAAACTGCTGGGCTGGAACACCCAGCACCTCGATGCCGAACTGCGCATCCTGCCGACGCAGGACTATTTCAGCTTCACGCAAAGCCCGCGCCTGCAGATCGATCCGACACTCGCCGACGTGCTGGGCCAGACGTTCTATTACTGGCTGCAGGAGCAGCACGGCGGCCAGATCAACTGTTTCCCGTTCGGCATCGAACGCATCGCGCTGTATGCGCCGCCGCAGCCCGCAGGCACCACGGTGCTGAGCCGCGCACTGGTCAGCCTGCCCGCCGCTGACCGCCTCGCCGGCGATGTCGAGGCGACGACCACCGACGGCCGTGTGCTGATGCGCGCGACGAACTGGGAAGACCGCACCTTCGACGTCGCCGATCGCTACTACCGCTTCCGCCTCGACCCGCCGCGCGGTTTCCTCGGCGAAGTCTGGATGGACGGCCTGCTGCCGCCGGGCCTGCACGCGCGCCGCGTCGCGCCGTTCGACAACGATCTGCTCGCGCAGGGTGGCGGCATCTGGGGCCGCGGCCTCGCGCACATGGTGCTCGGCGTGCGCGAACGCGCCGCCTGGTATGCGCTGCCGGCCAGCGGCCCGCGCCGCGAGGAATGGCTGATGGGCCGCATCGCCGCGAAGGAGGCGGCGCGCGACTGGGTGCGCACGCGCCTGCAGCTGGAACTGGCTTCCGCCGACATCGAAGTCGACAACGACGCGCGCGGCCGGCCGCTGCTGCGAATTGCGGCGCTGAACAACGTACAGATGCCGGCCGTGTCGATCTCGCACAGCCACGGCTGGGCGGCGGCAGTCGTCGCCGATCCGGGCCTCGCGGTCGGCCTCGACTATCAGCCGCTGCAACGCGTGCAGGCCGACGAACTGATCCAGGGCGGCTTCGGCGATGCCGAGCAGAAATGGTTCGCCGGCTTCGATGCGAAGGACCGCGGCCTCGCCGCCGCCGCGCTATGGTCGGCCAAGGAAGCCGCGTCGAAAGCCGCCGGCAGCGGTCTCGAAGGCCGTCCGCAGGACTGGACCGTGACCGCCTGTCAGCTCGATCCGCGCGCCGTGGCCTTCGGCTCGGCACGCATCAGCCACAACGGGCAGCTTTACGATGTGGCGCTGCAGTTCGTCGAACCCGCGGCGGTCAGCGCGCTGTGCGTCGTCGCCGCGCATGCCGGCGGCCAGCGCGTCACATCTTCATAGAAACTGAAGCACACTACTCATCCCCCCGCGTCACCTCCGATTCCCCCAATGTCTGAAACCGCCCCGAAAAGCGCCACCAAAACCCTGTTCATCGGCCTCGACGGCTGCACCTTCACCGTGCTCGACCAGATGATCAGCGATCTGCCCGGCGAAGGCGTGACGATGCCGTTCATGAAATCGCTGGTCGAACGCGGCGTGCGCGCCAAGCTGCGCTCGACGCCGAACCCGCTGACGCCGCCGGCCTGGTGCTCGATCATGACCGGCCGCAATCCCGGCGAGCACGGCGTGTTCGACTTCATCCGCGCGGAAGACCGCGGCGGTGAGGTCTACTGGACGCTGTACGACGCGCGCGACATCGACTGCGAGACGATCTGGTCGATCTGCTCGCGCAAGGCCAAGTCCGTCGCGGCACTGAACTTCCCGCTCACCGCGCCGGCCGCCGAGGACCTCAAGGGTTCGATCGTGCCGGGCTTCATCCCGGCCAAGCACCTGCGTCGCAACACCCATCCGCGCGAGCTGTTCGAGCGCATCAAGACGCAGATTCCCGGCTTCGATCCGAAGGAGCTGGCCTGGGACTTCGACAAGGAAAAGCAGGCGATGGAATCCTTGTCGGCCGACGAGACCGCGAAGTGGGTGCGCTATCACCTGCCGCGCGAGGAACAGTGGTTCCGCGTCGCCGAATTCATTCTGCAGAACGATCAGCCGGACCTGATGGCCGTGATGTTCGACGGCACCGACAAGATCCAGCACCAGGCCTGGCCGTGGCTCGACAAGGATCTGCTGCCGGCGAATCCGCAGGGCCACGACAAGGAAATGCGCGAGGTCTGCATCGAATACTTCCGCAATCTCGACGGCTATATCGAGAAGCTGGTCAAGCTGGCGGGGCCGGACACGCAGGTGTTCTTCGCGTCCGACCACGGCTTCACCGCATCGACCTATGTGCTGCGCATCAACGCCTTTCTCGAGGAGAAGGGCTATCTCGCGTGGGCGAAGAGCGACGGCACCGACATGGCGATCCGCCGAGAAGCCGCCGACTTCGCGAACCTCGACTGGTCGAAGACCACCGCGTACTGCCGCACGCCGTCGAGCAACGGTATTCACATCCGCGTCGCCGAGAAGCCGGGCGATCCGGGCATCAAGCCGGAAGACTACGAAAGCTTCCGCGAAAAACTCATCGCCGACCTCAAGTCGCTGAAGCATCCGAAAACCGGCGAGCAGATCATCACCGACGTGCTCAAGCGCGAGGAGTGGTTTCCCGGCAAGCACATGCAGCGCGCCTGCGACCTGACGCTGGTGCTGTCGGACAACGGCTTCGTGTCGATCAAGAACCTGCAGCCCTGCGTCGCCGATCGCCCGCATGCGGCCGGCACGCATCATCCGGATGGCATCTTCATGGCCGTCGGTCCCGGCATTCCGGCGGCCGGCATGGTCGGTCTGCGGCAGATCGTCGATGTGGCGCCGACGCTGCTGCACAGCGTCGGCCTCGCCGTACCGGTCGACTTCGAAGGCCAGGTGCCGGACACGTTCTTCAGCGCCGAATGGCTCGCCGCGAACCCGGTCAAGAAGGGTGCACGCACCAAGGCACCGCAGCGTCGCGAGCTGGAAACCGAAATGGACGCCGGCGAGCAGAAGCAGATCATCGAGCAGCTGCAAATGCTCGGCTACATGGAGTAAACGAAGAGCAGACAACGTCGAATGCTGACTTCCGCGTAGGGCTTTTCTGGCAGGCGCCAGGGCTCTGCGCGGGCATGATGCTTGCTGCATATTTGCAGCATGGAGCCTCAGTGTCCCCCCGCATGAGCCCGCCAGACATGAAACCTCAGACGAACCGGTTGACCGGCCTCACGGCCAAGCAGTTGCTGGACCACGGTCTCAAGATCTACGAAGGCAAAGGAATTGCCGGCACGCTGATTTACGAGAATCCGGCCTTCATTCTCGACCCGCGGCGCATCAAGAACTGCAAGGTCGGCGCCTTCACCTATTTCAACGGCCACAGCACCTCGAGCATGTACGCAACCGAGGTGGGCCGCTATGGCCAGATCGGCGAATCCTGCGTGATCGGTCCGCCGGAACATCCGATGGACTGGTTCAGCACGCACATGTTCACGTTCACCCAGCGCGAATATCTGCCGCGCTTCTATGAACTGCCGGAAGCCGCGCGCCTGGCGCCGGATGGCCCGACACCGACAGCGTTCACGCTGCCGCAGAAGACCGTCATCGGCCACGACGCCTATGTCGGTGCCGGCGCCTTCGTGAAGCGCGGCGTCACGATCGGCATCGGCGCGGTCGTCGCCGCGCGTTCGGTGGTGACCAAGGACGTACCGCCGTACGCGATCGTTGCCGGCACGCCGGCCAAGCTCATGCGCATGCGGCTGCCGGAAGACCAGATCGAACGCCTGCTGGCGCTCGAGTGGTGGCGCTACGATCTCGCCCCGCACAAGGGGGAGCTGGACTTCGCCGATGTCGAAGCCACGCTGGACTATCTGGAAGAACAGCGCGCAATGGGTAAACTGCGGGTCCTGAAACCCGATACCTACTGCGTCCGCCGCAACTGCGAGGGCTTTGACCTCGAAAAGCTGCCGGAGTCGCTGTACTACCCCAGAGACAACGATGTCCCCCAGCGACCCCTACCAGCAGAAACTGATCGCACTCCTCGAAGACTTCACGCAAGACTGGGATAACGATTTCGAAGGCCCGATGGGCAGCGACACCAAGCTGCTCGCCGACCTGGGCTTCGAATCGATCGACATCATCCAGCTCGTCGTCGCGATCCAGGAAGAAGTTGTCCGCCGCAAGCTGTCCTTCGATGCGCTGCTGATGAAGGATGGGCGGTATGTCGACGATCTGTCGATTGGGCAGATTGCGAAGTACATCGCGGCGCACACGGCGTAGCGGCGGTCTCTCGATACACCGCCTTCGGCGGCACTCGAGACGAACGGGCTTTTGGCTGCCCCCTTCGGGCTACAACAAAATGCCGTTCGTCTCGAGTGCCGTGCGCAAGGCGCACGGTGTATCGAGAGACTAGCGCCAACCCTTACTCGGCCTTGCGAGCCACCACCAGCACGTAGTCCTCGCCCGCGTCGATCACCGCCTGCAGCTTGTCGGCGTGCTGCATGATCTTGTCGCCACCCACCGTCGTCGGCCGCTGCGCGTACTCGCGGCAGGCGGGCACGAAGCGCGCAAGCGCCAGCGGCAGGATCGACTCGATGCGGATCTCGGCAAAGCCCGACTCGCGCAGATAGCCGGTGTAGACGTCGGCGTCGTAGGCGTTCTTCTCGTTGTACATGTCGATGTCGGCCGCCAGCTCGTTCTCGGCGGCGACATAGCGCGCGATGTCAGTGCCGCGCTTCGGGATCAGGTCGGTCAGCACCAGTGTGCCGCCCGGCCGCAGCACGCGCCCGGCCTCGCGCAGGAAGTCGCGGCGGGTGTCGAAGTGGAACGCGCATTCGACCGCGATCAGCTTGTCGAAGCTGGCGTCGGCAAAATCGAGATTCGTCGCATCGCCGAGGCGCAGGTCGATCGTCTTCGACAGACCGCACTGCTCCACGTACTCACGGCCATGCTCGATGCGGGTCGGCGTGATGTCGATGCCGACGATGGACTTCGGCCCGAAGCAGCTTGCGTAGCGCACCGCGCAGGCGCCATAGCCGCAGCCGACCTCCAGCACCTCGTCCTGCGGGCCGAGGCCCGCCGCGCCGGCGACCAGGCCGGCCATCGCCTCGGCGGCGTCCGCCATCGACAGGCCGGGCCGCGTCCAGTAACCGTAGTTGGCATACGGCCGGTCGAAGGCATCCCTGCGCTGCGTGTGGCGGCGCGTGTAGTATTTGACGATGCCTTCCGTATGCTCCGACGTCATTGCTGCTGACTCCTCAAATACCAAGAATGATTGGATGCAGACGGCCGCTTCAGCGCGCCTTGCGCGCAACGACCAGCACGTAATCCTCGCCGAGCGCGACCATCTCGCGCAGGCGCGCGGCCGAGCGGCGCCAGGCCGCGCCGGTGTCGTCGCTGCGCGCCTCGCCCATTGCATCGAGCGTCGCGGCGAACTGCAGGCGCGTCCATTCGACGATCGACTCCACGCGCACCGCCTCGAAGCCGACTTCGCGCAGGATCGCGGCGTAGGCATCGGCGTCGTAGGCGTTGTCCATGTTGTCGAGGCAGACGCCGCTGTTGAGCGTCTTCTCGCCGCGCATGTAGCTGGCGGGGTCGACGCCGCGGCGCGGAATCATGTCGGTCAGCGCCAGCGTGCCGCCGGGCTTGAGCACGCGCGCGGCTTCGCGCAGGAAATCCTTGCGCGTATCGAAATGGAACGCGCATTCGACCGAGACGACCTTGTCGAAGGTCGCATCGGCAAAGCTCATCGCGGTCGCGCTGTCGATGCGCAGGTCGATGATGTCGGACAGGCCGTGGCCGGCGACGTACTTCTTGCCTTCCTCGATGCGCACCGGCGTGATGTCGATGCCGACGATCGACGCCGGCCGGCAGCGCTTGGCGTAGATCACCGCGCCCGCGCCGTAACCGGCGCCGACGTCGAGCACCGTATCGCCCGGACGCAGGCCCGCCGCCGTCGCGACGACTTCGGTCAGCGCCTCGGCCGCCTGCTCCAGCGTCATGCCGGGCCGCGTCCAGTAACCGTAGTTGGCAAACGGCTGGTCGCCGAACAGGCCGTCGCGGCCCGTGTGGCGCCGCGTGTAGTGGGTGACGACATCCTGACTGTGCGCGGACAACATTCCTGCTCTCTCCAAAATTCTTTCGGCCCTGACCACCCGTGGGCATCGCTCGCATGAGCGCCGCACCCAAACTCGCCGCGCAACAACTCGGCGAAGGCCCGGACCTGGTGCTGATCCACGGCTTGGCCACCAACCGCGCGTTCTGGTACGCGACGGCCGTCGCGCTGCAGGACCGCTACCGGGTGACCCTGTTCGATCTGCGCGGCCACGGCTACAGCGAGCGCCCGGCGAGCGGTTACCGCCCCGCAGATTTTGCCGAGGATACACTGCGCCTGATGGACGCGCTGTCGGTGAAAACCGCAGCGGTCATCGGACACAGCTACGGCGGGGCGGCGGCGCTGGAACTGGCCGGCATGGCCCCCGGCCGCGTCAGTCACCTGGGCCTGATCGACACCCGCGTTTCGCGCATCCAGCCGCTGCTGCGCCTGCACGACACACCGGTCATCAGCGCCGCCGAGAGGGAGGTCGCCGCGACCCACGACGCCGACTGGGAAAATCTGCCGCAGGTCGGCTATCTGTTCCTCGAAGCGGCGGCGCGCATGCGCCTGGCCGGCAAGCTGCCGAGCGCCCGCGACGACTTCACGCCGTTCGGCGAAGGCCGCGGCGCCGCGCGCGCGGCCAAGGCCTGGCTGGAGCTGCTCGACCATACCAGCGCCCGCGCCGAACTCGACGAGCCGGGCATCAGCGAAGCCGCCATCGCCGCGCTGCGCATGCCGGTGCTGCTGATGTACGGCGCGCTGTCGCGCTGCGTGCATTCGGGCCGGCGCCTGCACGAACTGCTGCCGCAGGCGCACTACGTCGAACTCGCCGACGCCGGGCACTTCTTCCCGCTGAGCCAGCCGCAGCGCGTGCAAGACGAGATCCGCGCGCTGCTGGCTTTACACTGAAAGCCTATGTCGAGCCTCAACAATCTGCGGGTGCTGGAACTGAGCGGCCACGTCGCCGGCGCTTATTGCGGCAAGCTGATGGCCGGTTTCGGCGCCGAGGTCCAGCGCCTGCCCGGCGGCCACGACGCGGCGCTCGACGACGCGGCGCGCAGCTGGTTTCACAGCGGCAAGCGCGAACTCCCCGCCGGCACGAACGCGACCGCGCTGGAACCGCTGCTCTCGCGCGCCGATGTGATCATCGATGCCTGGGGTGTCGGCATCCTCGACGCCGCCGGCTTCGATGCCGAACGGCTGTATGCGTTGAATCCGCAGGCGGTGATCTGCCGCATCACGCCCCACGGCCTCAGCGGCCCGAAGCGCGATTGGCAGGCCGACGACATCACGCTGTACGCCGCCGCCGGACTGATGCAGTCGACCGGCGACGGCGCGCGCGAACCGCTGCACGCCGGACCCCGCATCGCCGAACTGACGGCCGGCATGAACGCCTACTGCGCCTGCCTGATGGCGCTGTTGCGCCGCGCCCGCGACGGCGGCGGCGACGTCATCGACCTGGCGATCGTCGAGGCGGCGATGGAGAACTACGAGGTCGCGCTGATGGAACACCTCGCGACCGGCAAGGTCGCGCGGCGCAACGGCGACCAGCACGCGATGGTGCCCTGGCGCACCTACGCCTGCGCGGATGGCGAGGCGGCGATCGTCGGCGGCCCGATCCGCCACTGGCTGAAGGCGGCGACGATGTTCGGCGCGCCGGAACTGTTGTCGCCCAAGCTCGAAGCGATGGGCGGCCGCATCGCCCACCGCGCCCAGACCGAGGCGCTCATGAAGCCCTGGCTGGCGACACAGACGCGCCAGGACCTGTTCGCCGCCGGCCAGCGCGCCGGCCTGGCCTGGGCGCCGCTGCAGTCGATGCTCGAAGCGCTCGCCGATCCGCAGCACGCGGCGCGCGGCTATTTCGTCGAGGCCCCCGGCGGTGGGCGTATGCCGGGCGCACCGTTCCGGCTGCAGCGCGGCGGCTGGCAGGACGCGGCTGCCGGCGAAGTCCATAGCGACCCAAAACGCGATCTGTCTGCTGCACAAGCTGAGGCACCCGCCCCTTTCACCGGCCTGCGCGTCCTCGACTTCACGCACGACTGGGCGGGACCGCATGCCGCGCGCTTCTTCGCCGACTACGGTGCCGAGGTCATCAAGATCGAGTATCCGCAGCGCCTCGACGGCATGCGCGGCGGCTACGTCGAGAAGATCAACGATCACCCGCGCTTCTGGCAGCTGCACCGCGGCAAGCAGTCGCTGACGCTGGACCTCAAGCGCGACGCCGATCGCGCCGTGCTCGACGAACTCGTGCGCGGCACCGACCTCGTCATCGAGAACTCGCGCCCCGGCGTCATGCAGCGCAAGGGCTATGGCTATGAGCGCCTCCAGGCATTGAATCCGCGGCTCGTGCTGCTGTCGATGTCGGCCTTCGGTGCAACCGGCCCCTACGCCGCCTACTGCGGCTACGGCGGCACGCTCGAAGCGGTCAGCGGCCTGCAATCGCTGACCGCGTATGACGCGCGCAGCCCCTGGTTCCGCGTGCGCGAGATGGACGTCATGAACGGCATCATGGGCCTCTGCGCCGCGATGACGGCGCTGTGGCAGCGCGAGCGCGATGGCCTGGGTCAGTGGATCGACCTGTCCGAGAACGAAACCACCGGCTGGTTTGTCGGCGAGCACTTTCTCGACGGCTCGCGTCGCGGCGTGCAGCCCGCGCCGCGCGGCAACCGTCATGCGGTCCATGCGCCGCAGGGCTGCTATGCCGCGGCCGGCGAAGACCGCTGGTTGACGCTGTGCGTGCGCAGCGATGAACAGTGGCAGGCCTTCGCGCGCCTGATCGGCGGCGCTGCGCTGGCCGGCAATCCGCGCTACGCCAGCGCCGCACTCCGCCGCGGTGCGCACGATGAACTCGATGCGCGTATCGGCGAGTGGCTGCGAGCGCGCGACGCCTTTGCCGCGGAACGTGAACTGCAGGAAGCCGGCATTGCCGCTGCCGTCGTCATGACCAGCGCCGACCTGGCAGCCGATGCGCAGCTGGCGGCGCGCCAATGGTTTCTCGAAGCCGGCGGCGATCGTTTTCCGGGCCTGCCGTTCCGCTTTGCGCGAGGCGGCGGTGGCGTGCAGGGCCGTGGACCCAGGCTGGGCACGGACAACGCCGCGTGGTTCGCCGCCGCCGGTCGCGGCGACGACATGCCGACGCTGAGTCCCGATACGATCGGCACCGCCTACGCGCTGTCCTGAGGAACCGCGCGCCGTTCAGTAGCCGTAGCGCTGGGCGTGCGCGACCACGCTGACATCGAAACCGATCGCATCGGGCCGCCACGGCAACGGCAGGTTCAGCGCGACCTGCCTGGCGCGTTCGCGCTCCGCCCGCGGCGGCGGCGCCAGCATCTCCGCTTCCAGTCCGTAAGGCGCGGCGCGCGGACCGTAGTCGCCAAAGACCCAGTCATCTGCCTTGCACATGGCCTCGACGATGTCCGGTGCTGCAGACACACCGATCCATTCGCACAGCGTCGCCAAGGCGCCGGCACGGCTCTGGACAGACTCCAGCGCTTCGAGGCGCAGGCGCCGCATCAGCTCGGGGGACGACCCGAAGGACGCCTCGATGTTGGCGTTGCAGCGCAGCCAGGGAATCTGTGGATCGGCCATCGGCGGATCCCAGCTGTGATCCTTGAAGTCCGGCGGCACGAACAGCCGCTGGCGCAGCGAATGCGACATCAGGCAGCCCTGCGTCCAAGGGTGCCGCACCAGCTGGATCGCCCGCGCACCGGCGACATGCCGCCGCAGGCGCCACAGGTCGATCGGCCGCAGCGGCGACTCGCTGTCGGGGATCACCAGCCGCCGCGGCGCGATCAGTGCGGCCAGTTCAGCCAGCAGCTCGCCGACCGTGCCGCCGCGACGCTGCGCGAGCCAGTCGCGCGCGGCGTCGATTTCGGCATCGCGCTGCGCACCGAACTGCAGCTGGGCGACCGCGCGCAGCAGACCGTCGGCATGCGTGCCCTGGCTGATGCGGTAGATGTCGAGCAGATCGTCGACACGATCGGCCATGAACAGACACAGCTCCGGCAACGCATACAGCGCCGGATGCCGCGCGAGGTGTTGCGCCAGACGCGCGGCGCCGCAATACGGCGCGGCGAGGATGAAGACCGGTGCGGGAGGCGTACTCACGCGGCGAACTGGCCGAGCCAGACCTCGCAGCCGCCGCGCGGATTGTCGACGTAGCACCACTCGCCATCGCGCTTGACCGCAACGTTCGGTGCGTAGGGGTTCGCGGTGCCGACGAACAGGCCGTGCGGCGTCGACGCCAGCGTGCGGAAGCCCCAGTTGAACTTGTTGCCAAAGCCCGAGCGCGTCACCGGCTCCCAGTGGATGCCGTCATGGGTGCGCCAGAGTTCGGCGCCGCCGTAATGCGAAACCAGATTCTCCGCGCCCCAACGCTGCACCAGCGTCAGCAGGTCTTCGGGCCAGAAACCGATCGGCAGATAAGGCAGCGTGTTGGTCCAGTTCAAGGTGCCGGCGTAGAGCCAGCCTTCGTGCACGCACATGCGCCAGACATAGCCGTTGAACAGGCTGTCGAAGCCGGGGCCGTAACCCGACAGCGGATACTTCAGGCCCTGATCGGTCATGCGGGCTTCGCCGACCAGCAGATCCCAGGAGCCGTCCGGCCAAACGCGCGTGACCTCGGCCGCCGCGGGACCGACGCGCGCGCCGCGGTGATAACCGCCGTTGATGATGCCGAAGGCGACGTACAGCGCGCCCTTGAACTCGCAGATCGTCGCCGCGGCTTCGTTGAGACGGCCGCGGCCGGCGCCGTTGACGATGACCGGCTCCCAGCGATACGGCAGGCTGTCGCCGCGCGTCTTCCACAGCTCGCCGCCGGTGTTCGGATTGATGGTGCCGCCGTAGAGATGGCCGTCGTAGGTCGCCATCTCGAACACGGTGACGTTGTCCGGATTGCCGAAGCCCTCTTCGCTGACCGGCACCCATTGATCGGTGCGCAGATCGGAATTGGCGTAGATCACCGCTTCCGAACTGATGTCCTGCAGAAAACCCTTCGCAGAACCCGACGCGGTCGGACTGATGTGCAGGCGCTGCTGGAACGGCTGCAGCGTGCGGAAGGCGCGCACCGTCGGCGCGAACGGCGGGCGCGTGACCGGCGCGAAGTGGCGGCCGTCGGCGGTGCGCAGCAGGTCCGGCGAATGCGCGGTGTGCGGCGACCAGGTCGTGACATAGAGACAGGGCTCGGCGTCGCCGGCGTCCTTGTACACCGTCATGCCGCGCAGGCCGATGTAGCTCGGCACTTCGCGGCCGTTGGTACCGGCGACGGTCGGTGCCTGATACACCAGCTCCCAGGTATCGGTCTGCGGCGTATACGCCCAGATCTGCGCGCGACGGTCGATGTCGTAGAGATCGTCCGGCGCGAGGATCGGCCAGGGGAACAGGCGCGGCGTCGGGATCGCCTGGCGCTGCGCGGCCAGCGAAGCCCGCGACGTGCCGACGTACAGACGGTCGCGGAACCAGGCCATGCTGTGCGCATAGTGGTTCCAGCCATCGCCGAAGCCGTTGTCGCAGGTCAGGCGGAAATCGCCTTCGCCGAGCCCCCCCGGAACTGCGTCGATCATGGAATCCAGGACCACAGCTCGACGAGCAGGAAGCGCGAGATCGCGCGCGTGAAGACAACCAGAACAATGCTCCAGCCGGCATCGACCTTGGCATTGCCGGTCATGCCGGTCTTCAGCAGGTTGTCCGGATCCTGCAGCACGACCTGCACGCGCACGACCTGGCCGTAGGCGCCTTCCTCGGCCTCCGGCGCCACCGAGCGCACGTGGCCCTCAAAGCTGGACGCCGGATAAGCCCAGGGCTTCAGCGAGGCTTCGGCATCCAGCGCGATGTCGGCGATCGAGGATTCCGGCACGCGGATGTCGGCCAGCAGTTCTCCGGTGTCGACGACGGTGGCGATCTGGTCGCCGCGCGCCAGATAGCGCCCCAAGGCGAACTGCAGCTCCGACGAGACGACGCGGCCGTCGATCGGTGCGGTGACCCGGGTGTATGCCAGCTCCTGCTTCGAGTATTCCAGCTGCGCCTTGGCGCGCTGCACATCGGCTTCCAGTGCGCGCAGGCGTTCGTCGCGCGCCGGGCTGCCGACCAGATCGAGCTGACGCTGCGCCTCGGCGAGCTGCTGGCGCGCCACCTCGGCCGCACCGAGCACGCGCTCGTGTTCCTGCGGCGTCACCGACTTGCCGCGGTAGGCGGTCGTGACGCGGCGCGCCGTGCGCTCGGCGAGCTCCGAGGCGGCCTTCGCCGTCGCGACGCGGCTGCGCGCGACTTCGATCTCTTCGCTGCTGGCACCGTTCTTGACCAATGCCAGGTCGGCGCTGAGCTTGGCGAAGTCGGCTTCCGCCGCGGCGACCTGAGCGCGCTGCGCGGAGTCGTCGAGGCGCGCGATCGCCTGACCGGCCTTGACGGTATCGCCTTCGTGCACCAGCACTTCGCGCACGTCCGCGGCGATCAGTGCGCGCACTTCGGCGCGATCGTGCGGCAGTACCTTGAACTCGCCGCTGGCCGAGTACGGATAAGGCATCACGCAGATCGCGGCGACGACGCCGGCGATGATCTTCTGCTTGCGCGTCGGCTTCCAGGGGCGCTTGATGTGACCCATCGAGCTGCGATCCGCCACTACGCGCGTGTACTGCTTGACCATGTAAACCCCCATGACGCTCAAAATCCCAAGAAAACCGATGCCGTGGAACCGCTCGCTCAGCCATCCACCGACAAGCCACAGCAACAACACCGCCAACAGAACCATGAAGCCAACCATCGCGACGCCGTACAGCAGCAGCACGCGATAAGGGATGCGCCGCAGCGCGATCGACCAGGCGCGATGGCGCAGGCCGAGGAGCGCGCCGATCGAACGTTCGCGGATGTCCGGCACATCGACCGCGGTACTCAGCAGAAAGTATCCGTCGTACTTGAGCAGCGGGTTGAGCCGCAGCAGCAGCGAGATGCCGGTGACGATCGTCAGGCCGACGCAGAAGCGCGCGATCGACAGCTGGGTGTCGACGAACAGGAACCAGATCAGGATCGACAAGGCCATCGGCGCCGCCGTGCCGACCAGGCCGCTGCCGACGATCCGCATGCGGCCGATACGCTCGGCGGCCTCGGCGGCGCCCGAGGTATCGACGAACAGGCGCGGGATACCGAACACGCCGCGCACCAGGCCAATGCGCGGCATTGCCGGCGTGTAGCGCTCGATGGCCGCCGCGCGGGCCGACATCGAGCAGAGATTGACCAGGAAGGCGCTGATGATGCCGGTGGCGATGGCGCGATAGCTGCCGAACAGACCGACCGACATGGCCTGCCAGTCCAGATGGTGCGCAACCAGCAGCGCGATGGCTCCGGCAAACAGGCTGACGAACGCGGCGAGCGCCCACACCGAGCTGATCGGCCAGATCAGCAGGCGTCCGAGCATCAGGAACGGATTGGGCGACAGGGGGATGTCGAACTGGTTCGGCTGGCCGCGCCGGCCGGTGATCAGGCCGGTGAGGCTGCCGGTCATGCCGGGACTGACGCGCGAACCGGGAATGGACGATGGCGCCAGCGCCAGGGCGGGCCGCGCGAGGGGATTGGGCAAACCGCCCAGCCAGCCGAGCGTGACCTGCTCCTCGTCGCTGAGCGCCGGCGGCGGCAGCGTCTCGTGCGTGCCGCGGAACATCAGGTGACGCTGCGACAACTGGGCGACAAAACCTTCCAGCGCCGAGGGCGTGATCGACTGGCCGGCGGCAATGGCGGCGGCATGAACCTGCGGCGCCTTGCGGCTGCCGTCGTGCAACTGGGCCAGCGCATAGTCGCCCTCGCTGAGAATGACTGGCTCCGCGGTGCCGTCGGCCCACACGGCAACGCCGCCGTCGCCGGGCTCGGCGCGCGCGCAGACAAACTTGCGGAATCGGGATCGCGACATCGTCAACGGCGAGGTAGGACTCTCGGCATCGCAGCCGCGGCATTGCCGGTCGTCCACATCGCCAGCCGCATCAGATTTGCCCGTATTTTCATGTGCTCGCTTGGCCGCATCGCCACTCCCCTGCAGTCCGCGAGTACGACCCGGGGGCTGCAGCTTGACAGACAGTACACACAGCAACTATCGAACTTTGACCTCAGAACCCGTCAGCCATGACGCACAAGGTGTCGGGCCGCCCCGGGTGGGCTTTCGTCGTCCCTGAAACACAGGCCGGCCATTTCATGGCATGTTCATCCCCGGTTGCTCAGAATAACCGATCCGGATTGTCTTCCTACGTAAAAAGGCCTGTATGAATCTCCTCTCCGCACGCAGCACCCTCGGCGCATTCCTGCTTGCGCTCGGTTACGGGACACTGGTCGCCTGCTCCCTCCCCGCTCCGGCGCAGGCCCAGCAGCCGGGCAAGGCCGTCGAGTACGAAATGCGCAGCGGCGCGCAGGAGCGCAGCTATCTGCTGTATGTGCCGAAGAGCTATCAGGCCGGCAAGCCGATGCCGCTGCTCGTCGCCCTGCATGGCGGCTGGGGCACCGGCGAGAACATGGAAGAGGTCTCGGGCTTCGACCGCGTCGCCGACGCGCGCAGCGTCATCGTGGCTTACCCCGACGGCATCAGCCGGGCCTGGAATGCCGGCACCTGCTGCGCGAAGCCGATGGAGAACAACGTCAACGACGTCGCCTTCATGGCCAATCTGGTGGCCGACATCAAGACCAAGGTCGCCGTCGACGACAAGCGCGTCTACGGTGCGGGCTTCTCCAATGGCGCGATGATGGTGCACCGCGTCGCCTGCGAGCAGCCGGAAATCTTCACGGCAATCGCGAGCGTTGCCGGCGGCATCATGACGCCGTCCTGCAAGCCGGCACGCGGCACGCCCACGCTGCTGATCCAGGGCCGCGACGATCCGCGCATTCCCTGGGACGGCGGTTCGGTCGAAGACAGTTTCCGCCCGGCGGTGAAGACCGTCGTCGGCCTGCTCGCCGCGCGCAACGGCTGCAGCACGGAAGGCACGGTCAGCCTGCAGAGCGGCGCCGCCACCTGCACCACGCTCAAGGGCTGCGCCGCCGGCAACGACGTGCAGTGGTGCGGTCTGGCCGGCGTCGGCCACCAGTGGCCGGGCGGCAAGACGCTGCTGCCGAGACTGCTTGGCAAGAACACGACCGACTACAACGCGGCGACCCAGATCGTCGACTTCTTCCTGCGCCATTCGAGATAGCCCCGGGCGGAAGGTCCAGCACGCCGCTGTCGGGGGTACCCCCACATGCGGCCGGCGCTCCGGCGGTGTTTAATGTAGGCCCCTTCCTACGTTGCACCGATCCGGAGCGCAGTTTTGAACCCCAGCGACAGCCCAGTTGCACTGATCACCGGTGGCGGCGGCGGCATCGGTCGCGCCGCGGCTGTCGCCTTCGCGCGGGCCGGCTATCGCATCGCCATCGCCGACATCAATAGCGACGCCGCGCAGGACGTTCAAGCACAGCTGCAGCAGGATGGGTTCGACGCGCTGACCCTGATCGTCGATGTCGGCGACAGCGCTGCCGTGCAAGGCATGCTGGCGCAGGTCCGCAACCGCTACGGCCGGCTCGATGCCGCCTTCAACAACGCCGGCGCGAGCAGCTTGCGCACCCCGCTCGCGGACGTCGACGACGCCGACTGGGAGCGCGTCATGCGCACCAATGTCAGCGGCACTTTCCTGTGCATGAAGCACCAGATCCGCTGGATGCTGGAACAGGGCGGCGGCCGCATCGTCAACAACTGTTCGGTCTTCGGCATGGGCGGCGGCATCAGCGCAACCTATACCGCGAGCAAGCACGCCATCGCCGGTCTGACGCGATCGGCGGCGATCAGCTACGCGAAACAGAACATCCGCATCAACGCCGTCTGCCCCGGCCTGATCGACGCCGGCATGGGCGCACGCTTCCGCGAACGCGCGGTGGAAGACGTCGGTGCCGTGCTCGCATTGCATCCCGCAGGCCGCATCGGCACTGCCGAAGAAGTGGCCGACGCTGCCGTGTGGCTATGCTCGGAACAGGCCCGCTACATCCACGGCCATCTGCTGCCGGTGGATGGCGGGTACAGCGCGCGCTAGCCGGGTGCCGTACCAGTGTGGCTTCAGGGCGCGCTGGGTGAGGATTCCGGCGGCGTCGGCAGCGGATCGACAAGGATGCGATTGATCTGCGCCAGGTCGGCAACCAGCAGGTTGCCGGCGAGCAGCTTGAGCCGCAGCGAGCTGAGCAGGACCTGGTAGCGCGCGAGCGCGTAGTCGCGCTCCGCGGCGAAGCGGCGTTCCACCGATTCGAGAACATCCGTGCTCGGCAGCGTGCCGGCATCGTAGCCCGAGCGTGTCGCCGCTTCGTAGGCAATCGTCGCATCGAGACCGCGCTTGAGGGCGTTGACGCGCGTCAGTCCGGCGGTGGCGTTGCGGTAGGCAATGCGCGTGTCGCGGATGATGTCCGAGACGCCGTCGTCGAGCAGCGCCGCGGCGCGCTCGCTCATCGCTTCGGCCTGGCGTCGCGTGGCACTGATCTGGCCGCCGGCATACAGCGGCATGTTGAGCACGACACCGATCTGCTGCTGCACTTCGTCGCGCTCGCCGGTCGCGCCGCCGCCGGCGTCAAGATCGTAGGCCAGACCGACCAGATCGATCTTCGGCCAGGCCAGGCGATCGACCTTGTGCTGCTGGAGGCCGGCAACGCTGACGCCCAGGCGCTGTGCGAGCACCCCGGGATTGTCGGTCTCGGCGCGCTTGATCCAGACGTTCTCGTCCGCCGGCTCGGGCGCGAGCAGCGTGATGTTCAGCGGCAGGCGCTTGACCGCGAGATAGCTGCGGCCGGTGATTGCCTCGAGACGCGCCGCGGCGTTGGCCACCGCGTTGCGTGCGTCGACCTCGCGCGCGAGCGCGAGCTCGTAGAGCGCGGTGGTGCCCTTGAGATCGGCGTCGGTCACCAGACCGGAATCGACGCGGATGCGCACCTGATCCAGCTGGCCGCTGAGCGCCTGGGTTTCGGCCGTCGAGAACGCAACGGCGTCGCTGGCCGCGAGCACGCCGAAGTAAGCCTCGGCGACCTGGATCAGCAGCGCATCCTGCTGGGCCTGCAGAACATGCTCGGCCTGCGAGATCTTCAGCTTGGCTTCCTTGCGTTCAGCGATCAGCTCGGGACGGTACAGCGCCTGCGTCAGCTGAGCCCCATAGAACACGCGGTCGAACTCGTCGCGGTTGTCGTAGTCGACAATCCCGTAATAGGTGCCCTCGATCGATTCGTTGATCCAGTCGTACTGTGCACGCAGGCCCAGCTGCGGCAGCAGCTTGCCGGTCGCCTGCGGGAGCAGTTCCAGCGCGGCCCGGTACTGGGCGCGCGCGGCGCGATACGCGGCATTGGCTTGCAGCGCATCGTTGCAGACGGTCAGCAGGTCGCCGACAGCGGTCACGGCGGGGCCAGCCGGGGCGGCCGGAGCCTCGGCAACAGACTGCGCATTGGCTGTGCCGGCGGCGATCAGCAGGCTGGCGGCAAGACTCCAGGCTTTGTTGCGGCGAGTCGACATCATGGACCTCGAATTCACAGGCTGACCGGCTGGCCGGCACTCAGGGCCGGCGAGAGCAGGATTATGGAGAAAGCGACGCGGGCTGTCGTGTAGGTCAAGCTCGTCATCGCTCGCCCTACAAACGGCAAGGCCCCGCTCACTGGCGGGGCCTGCCTTTACATCCGCGACCGGATCAGTGGCGCGGCTTGAACACCGGCACTTCACCCGGCGCCAGTTCCTTGGGCTTGAGGATCATCGAGGCGATGGCCGGCAGCAGCAGAATCGCGCCGAACATGTTGGCGGTGAACATGAAGACCAGCATCTTGCCCATGTCGCGCTGGAACTGCAGGCCGGAGTACAGCCAGGTCGCCACGCCCAGAGCCAGCGTGAGGCCGGTGAAGACCACCGCCTTGCCAGTCAGCTTGAGGGTTTTGAAGTAGGCCTCGCGCAGCTTGAAGCCGGCCGCCGTCGCGTCGGCCAAGGTCGCATAAACGTAGATTCCGTAGTCGACACCGACACCCGCAGCCAGGGCAACGACCGGCAGCGTCGCCACCTTCATGCCGATGCCGAGCACCGCCATCACCGCATAGGCCATCCAGGACACCAGGGCCAGCGGCAACATGATGCAGACGATGGACTGCCATTCGAAGAACGACAGGAACACGCAGACAATGATGCCGGCGTAGACGATCAGCAGGATCGGCTTCTCCAGGCGATGTACTTCCTCGTTGGTGGCCGCCATCACGCCGACCTGGGCCGAGGCCAGCGCGAAATTGACCGGGCAGCTCTTGCCCATCGCGGCATAGGCCGTCTCGGCCTCCTGCCGGGTGGCGACCAGCTTCTTGTAGCCCTCGTCGGCCTCGACCTCGGAATCGCTGATGCCCTTGCGCTGCTTCTTGAGCTTCTCGGCGTACTTCTGCGCGGCGACCGTGTGCACGCCGACTTCGCGGCGCGCTTCGGTCTTGCCGTCGCAGTAGGCCTTGTCGACGTCCTTGTGGACGGCGAAGAACTCCGCGGCGTTGCTGTCATTGAAAGCCTTGGCTTCGCTGACGATGCGCGACAGGGTCGTCGCCTTGTGGTCCTTGGTGAACAGGAACACCGCCATCGCCGAGCAGTTCGGATTGAGCAGGCCGGAGGAAGTCGGGATCGGCGTGATCGCCTGCACCATCGTGTACTGGTTGCGCGGCAAGATCTTGAAGCGCGGATTGGCTTCGTTGAACGCTGCATTGACCTGCTTGGCAACCCACGGCAGCGACATTGTCGACTGCACGCCTTCGGTGTTGTCCATGTGCCAGGCGAAGCGGTCGATCTGCGCCATCACCTCGTACTTGATGCAGGCTTCGGCATCGGTCTCGGCGATGACCTTGAAGATGTCGGTGCCGATCGCGAAGTTGCTGGTGACCGCCGCGGTGTCGTTGTTGTAGCGCGAATCCGGCAGCAGCTCCGGCACGCCGGCCTGGCTGTCGCCGACCTGCAGGTTCTTGCCTTCCCACAGGCTCCAGCCGAGCAGCACGCTGCCGACCATGATCGCGACGATGGCCGGCGTCGGCCGCACCATGTTCGACAGCAGATGCCACAGCGGGTCGAACACGCTGTCGCGCTTCTCCTGCTTTTCGGCAAAGGCCTGCGGATCGCCGATGTCGACCCAGGTCAGCCAGATCGGCATCATCACCTTGTTGGTGATGAAGATGGCGAACATGCCCAGCGAGGCGTTCAGTGCCATCTCGCGGATGATGTCGATCGGGATGACCGCAATCAGCGCGAAACCGACGAAGCCGGTCATGATCGCCATCGTTCCGTACACCGCCAGGCGGCGCCAGGTGTGCAGCGAGGCATCGAAACTGTTGCGCTTGAACAGCGTCATTTCGCCGACCCAGGCGTTGACGTACTGCACGCCGTGCGACACCGAGATCGCAATGATCAGGAACGGCACGAGGATCGCGAACGGATCGAGGCCCTTGCCGAACAGACGCAGCAGGCCGAACTCCCAGATCACCGCGGTCACCGCGCAGACCAGCGGCAGGATCGCCAGCTTCATCGAACCGGTGTAGGCCCACAGCAGCAGCCAGGTCATGAACAGCGTGAGGATCAGGAACATCACGACCATCATCGTCGCGTCGATGACATCGCCGACGACCTTGGCGAAGCCGAGGATGTGGACGTCGAGATCCGGGTTGTACTGCGGATTCGGCGCCGTCTCCACATCGACCAGGCTGCCCTTGATCGCGACCTGCACGGTGCCGCCGTCATCGGGCAGCGTGCGCGAGGCGTGCAGCGTCTTGAAGCGCAGCTTCCAGCCCGGATCGACGAAATTCTCGTCGACGACTTCGCCGGCCTTGAGCTGGACGCGGCCGTCTTCCGACGTGAAATCTTCCGTGAGCTTGTAGACGAACTTGGTCTCGCTGGTGAAGCGGCCGCGCACGCGGTCTTCGAGCAGATCGGCGACACGCGCGTAGTCGAGCTTCTCGCCGGTGATCGGGTCGATCTCCATCAGTTCGGAGAACACCATTGAGCCGTTCTGGCTCTTGGTCGTGTAGCGGCCGACGTGACCGCCCTTGTTCACGTTGGCCTTGACCAGGTCGAACATTTCCTGCGTCGGCTGGTACTCGGCAGGAATGACGTTGCCGCCGGAAAAGCCGCCTTCGACGACTTCCAGGAAGCGCACGTCCGGCGTGAACAGCGACGACACGCGCGAGCGGTCGACGCCCGGCAGGAAGAACACTTCGTCGGTCGCCGTCTTCAGCGTCTTGAGGAAGGCCTCGTTGTAGATCTCGCCCTTGCCGTCCTTCTGGATCAGTGCGACCAGCACCGAGTTGGCGCCGCCGAACTCGGCCTGATACTGCTTGAGCACCTTCATGTACGGGTGATCGAGCGGGATCGATTTGTCGAAGCCGGCGTCGCTGCGGATCTGCAGCATCTGCCAGAACAGCACCGCCGTGATCACGAGCAGGATGCCCATCGTCAGGCTGCGGCGGGCATAGATCAGCGGCTCGAACAGCCGCAGGATCTTCTGGGTGGTGGTCAGTTGTTCGTTTTCGCTCATATCCAATTCCTCGCAGGCGCGCGGCCGCTCAAAGCTTCATCGCGACGCTGAGCACGCCGTTCTCGCCGACCAGCAGCAGTCTTTCGCCGAAGGGCAGCACGGCACTCAGCGTGCCGGTGCGTTCCTTGAGCTGGCTGTTGCCCTTGGCGTCGACTTCCTTGACCACCACCGGAATCTTGCTGACCGTGCCATCGGTGCCGATGTGGCGCACGTTGCCGGCCAGACCGGCGAGCACCGGGCTGCCGTCGGGCAGCAATGCGCCGCCGAACAGCGTGGCAACCGAACCGAGGTCGATCGGCGTCCAGCCGCCGCGGCCGTCTTCGCTGACGTAGACATTGCCGCGCAGACCGAAGATCAGCACGCCTTTGTCGCCGCGCGGCAGTGCGCCGAAATAGGAGCCTTCGTACGGCGATTCGAGCGCGGTCCAGGTCGTGCCGCCATCGGCCGAGAAGGCAAGCTTGCCCTGCTCGCCGGCAATGAACAGATCGCCGTTGTTGAGGCGCGCAATCGAGTTGAAATGCAGCTCATCCTCGCGGATCGGCGTATCGACTTCGTTCCAGCTCGAACCACCGTCGGTCGTGTGCAGCAGCAGGCCGTAAGCGCCCACCGCGAACGCGGTGTTGGCGTCGATCGCCAGTACATCAAGCAGCGGCTTTTCGAGTTCCGGCTGGAAGTTCTGCAGATCCCAGGTCTTGCCACCGTCCTTCGTGTGCAGGATCGCCGCATCGTGACCGACCGCCCAGCCGTTGTTGCTGTCGGCGAAGGCTGCGGCATTCAAGGTGGAGCGCGTCGGCGTCTGCACCTGGGCCCAGTCATTGCCGTTGTTCGAAACCAGGATCGCGCCGCGGTCGCCGACGGCAACCAGATGCGCACCGGTATTGACGATGTCGAGCAGCAAGCGGGCCGGACTCAGACGCATGAGTTCGGAAGGCAGCGATACCGCCGGCGGCGCGTCGGCAGCCGCCGTCGCATCGGTCGTTGCATCGATTGCAGCCTCGTCTTGCGCCAACGCGCTGAACGACGCAAACATCGAGCCTGCAGCGATGCAGCCCGCGCACAGTGCTTTTTGTAGGTTCATCGGCTTTCCTCTTCAATCAATTCTGTGCGACGACGGCGCGTCGTCTTTGCGACGCTCTGCTCCGCCACCGGGCTAGTCGTTCTTTGCTTCCTTGGCGAGCTTGGCGGCCAGGCTGGAAACTTCGCCAGGCTCGAAAGCATCTTCGTCGAATACGACGCTGGCGACCTCGGCATCCTCGTTGTCGAGCGCCTGCGCCAGATAGCGATTGTCCTTCAGATCGTACACGGTTTCCGCAACCGCCAGCTCGTACGGCTTGTCGTAGGCGACCAGCGTATGGGTTTCCTGCACGCGCCACAGTTCGTTGCGCGAATCGTAAATATCCACCACGCGGATCTGCCAGCTGTCTTCGTCGACGTAGAAGCGCCGGCGCTTGTAGATGTGCGCGGCGCTGGCGCGCAGCGTCGCATCGACGACCCAGACCCGGCGGATCTCGTAGCGCGTCAGCGCCTGGTTCAGATGCCGCTTGCCGAGCACCTGGCTGTAGGTCAGCGCATCGCTGTGCAGGCGGTAGCTGTTGGCCGGCACCAGCAGTTCCTGCTTGCCGATCAGCTTCCAGTCGTAGCGATCCATTGCGCCGTTGAAGCTGTCGATCTGGTCGTTGGTGCGCAAGCCGTCGGCGCCGGTGCCCAGGGTGTCGTAGCCGAGATTGGTCACCCGCCGCAGGCGCTTCTGCCCCGGGCTGCGCTGCCAGGTGGCGCGCGGTTCCTTGACCTGATCCAGCGTCTCGCGGATCAACAGCGCGGAGCCGGCCAGGCGCGGCGGCTCGGTGATCAGCTGCACGAGTTCGTGCTGCAGATTGTCGAGCGCCTCGATGCTCAGACCCGGCTCGTTGTAGCGGTAGCGCGCGTCTTCACGCAGCTTGACGGCGCTGTAGTCGCCCGACGGCGAGACGGCGAACTGGTTCTTCCAGCGCCGCACCGCCAGATCGCGATACCGCGTCTTGTGGTTCCAGATGACCTCATGCCCATTGGCCGGCACCGGAAACGGAATACCGGTCACCGCGCCGGCCAGCGCTTCGCCGTTGTTGCGCAGCTCGGCGCTCAATGCGTTGCTGCGCGTCGCGGCGTAGATGAAATCCGGATTCGCGAAGCTGCGCCGGGTGCCGTAGACCGGCATGCTGTACGTGTCCGCGTGCTTGCGCAGCAGGGCGATCTGCCCCGAAGTCAGCCACTTCTCGTACTGCAGTAGATTTTCCGCCCGCACCGTGAAGCGCGGCTGGTCCTCCGGATAGGGATCGCAGTAGCGCATCCCTTCGCCCTGGAAGCATTCCGGCACGGCAGTCTGGCCGCCGGTCCATGCTGGAATCGTGCCTTCGGCATTGCCGGCGCGCTCGGCGCCGACCGGCGTCAATGTCGCGTCAAGCTGCGCGGCCTGATCTTCGCTGACGCGTGCGGCGGCCGTGGCCGGCAGCAGCAGCAGAACGGGCATGGCCGCAGTCATCGCGACTGCGGCCATGGTCCGGATCAAACTTGCAGGCTTGCCGCTGATGTCTTTCTTAAGCTGACCCATGCGGTCCTGTATGCATTGATGAGGCTGCGCTTAGAACTGGTAACCCAGCCACAGCAGTACGTTGTCGCGGTCGCTGGTCACATCGCGACCCTTGCCGCCGGTGAACCAGGTGTAGCGCACTTCGCCGGTGTAGTTGGTCAGGAAGTCCCAGCGTACGCCGCCGAGAATCTGCTTGCGACCCTCGACGAAGTTCTGACCGAGGCCTGGCGCAACACCCTGGACGTCGTGGAACAGCGCAGCGAGGAATTCCAGGTTCACGCCCAGGAACGCGTCGTTGTACTTGGTCAGCGTGACGAAACGATAACCGTACGAGATGTCCGTACCGAAGCCATCGAGACCCTTCTGTGCCGTCGGATTCTGGCGCAGGTTCGGATCGCTGCCGTTGGTGGTCGGATCGTTCGGATCGGTGCGCACGTCGATCGGATTGATACCGACGCTGCCGTCGGCGCCCGACGAGATGTGGGTGTTGACGCCGGCGCCCTGGAACTGCAGTTCGTCGAGGCCCGGCATGTCGAACACCTGGGTCATGCCCAGTTCGAGCAGCAGCGTGATCTGGTCGGCATTGATCGGATTGTCGCCGCCGACGGTCTTGATGAACGTCGTGCCGAGCTGACCGACCTTCATGCGCTCGTAGCCGCGGATGTAGTCGCCCGGGCCGTACTCGACGCCGCGATAGACGGAGACGAAGTCCGGTGCCGCGGTGCGACGGCCCGGCAGCGTGGCGATCGGCTCGAGGCTGAAGTCCACGGCCGGGAACGCCGGCTGCAGACCCGCGAACACGAGATCCGTCGTGTGGATCTGGATCGGCATGTTGTCGCGGAACGCGTACTCGCCGGACCAGGCGATGTCGCCGAGCGTCGTGTTGAACGAGATGCCGTAGACGCGGATGTCTTCCGGATACTCGGCGAAATAGCGGATCGAACCGACCGGCAGGCCATCCAGCGGGCCGGTGGCTGGCCCGACGGTCGCGCCCGGGATACCGGCCGCCGCGAGCAGGTTGCCGACCGGAACCCGACAGTCGCCGACCGGATTGATCAGCGTCAGCAGGTTCAGCGCGGTCTGCGTCGGCAGCGCGCCGAGGATCTGGCCGAGCGGACCACCGATCACCGGCAGCTCGCCGACGATGGATTCGTCCGGCAGGCAGCTTGAATCGGCAGCGAGGATGCCGACCGTCGGCAGGCGCGAATGGTAGTTGGCGAAGTACAGACCGACTTCGGTACCGTTGTTGATGTTCTCGAAATAGGTCTTGATCGACGCGCCGTACTGGCCGCCATTGTCCGGACGCAGACCCTTCTCGAATTCGAAGTCGCGCTTCATCGTACGGTCCGAACGCGAACCGAGCACCGAGGCCGGATCGTCCGGATTGCGCCAGGGTTCGTACAGCTCGAGCGGATCCTGCGGCGCGCGGCCGAACGACAGCATCGTGTAGGTCGCACCTTCGCCGAGGATATCGGCGCTGGAGAAGAAGCTGCCGACCGGATCGAGCACGAACGGCTCCCAGTCGTACTGGTAGAAGGCCTCGATGTTCAGGCCTTCGGCGACCTGCGCGTTGACCGTCACCATGCCCACCGGCAGGAACAGTTCCTTGATATCGAAGCCGGGGATGCGCAGCAGCGCCTGGTTCAGCGGGTTGACGGTGTTGAGGCTGTTCAGCGCTAGGAAGCCGCTCTCGCCCCAGTTCAGCACCTGGTTGCCGACCTTGATGCTGACCAGGCGTTCGTCGATCTCGAACGTCTTGCTGACGAAGTAGTCGAGCATCTGCACATCGGTGCCGTTGACGTCGATCGAGCCGTCCGGGTACGCGGTGCGATACGGCTGCAACGTCGTATCCGGATGGGTTTCCTTGAAGCCGTCGTAGTTGGCGTCAAAGAAATAGATGCCGCGGGCAAAGACGTTGAAGCCGGCGATGTCGAAGTTGAGATCGCTCGTCAGCTTGGCCGTCGCGTGGACGATGTCGCGCTTGTCGAAGTTGAGGTTGCCGTCGTCGTTGTTGGGCTGGAAGCTGCCCGGTTGGGCGACGTAGAAGTTGTTGCGGCTACCGAATTCCGGGTCTTCGACGGTGCCGGAGCAGGTGTCGCCCATGAAGAAGTTGTTGCCGCCCGGATCCGGACCGTCGTTGCCCTCCGGCGTGCTCGGATCGCGATCGTCGCCGACGCGGCGGACGCACAGGCCCGGATTGAGATTCGACTTGCTGATCAGGCTGGTGTTGCGATCCTGCATGCGCCACGAGGCGCCGATCGTGACCAGATTCTCCAGCCGGATCTCGTTTTCGCCGATATCGAAGCTCAGCGCACTGGCAGCGCCGCTGTAGCCCAAGGCCATGGCGGCGAGCGAACCCGCCATCCGCGCCAGAACCCGCGACCCAATCTTCTGCATCATTTCCCTGCTCCCCCGAGTCAGTCAGTTGCGCACACAGGCATTGGCCGAAAACTCGGGCACGGCGCTAGTCAACGCTGAGCCTGGTCCTCCTCCGAATGCACGAAACCTGTATGCGGTTTCTTCAAATAGGAATGCGGTGCTCTGTCGTGAACACCATCACCTCAGCAACTTTTAACAGACGCCTAGCAGTGGCGCAACCGAAGCGCGCCACCCATGCAAGATTCAGGATGTATCTACTACCGACGCTGCACCGCAGCGTCGATCCAGATCAGGCTCGCCATTCGTCCGCAGCGCGGCGCACGACGAAAGGAAAACCAGGCATCCGTTTCGCTGTAGGTGCAGCGACCGCCGCCGTAGACCGCGGCGATTCCGGCACGCTGCAAGCGGGCACGCGCGAGTGCGTAGATATCCGCCATCCAGCGATCGTCGCGACCGCGCGTGAAGCAGGCCGCGAATGTCGCGTCGTCGTCGACGAAGCGCGCGCGCACCTCCGGACCCACCTCGAAGGCCTGGGGGCCGATCGCCGCGCCGAGCCAGGCTTGCAGCTTGCCGGGCGAGGTCGGCATCGCCGCCATCGTCGCTTCGAGCACGCCGTCGGCCAGGCCGCGCCAGCCGGCATGCGCGGCCGCCACGGCGGAGCCGTCGAGGGCACTGAAGAGCACCGGCAGACAATCCGCGGTCAGCACGGCGCAGGCAATGCCCGGCTGCGTCGTCCAGGCGGCGTCCGCCTCCGGCTCCGCGTCCGGATCGGGCAAGGCAACGGCGCGCACGCCATGCACCTGCCGCAGCCACCGCGGCGGCTCGGCCAGCTGCAGCGCTGCGCGCAGGTTTTCGCGATTGCCGGCGACCGTCACGGCATCGTCGCCGACATGGGTCGCCAGGTTGAAGCTGTCGTAGGGCGCGACGCTGGCCCCGCCACTGCGCAGGGTCTGCAGCGCCCGGACACCCGGCGGCGACGGCCAGTCCGCGTCTACCCAGGCCGCGCTCATCGGCGCCCGGCCTCAGGCGCTACGCGCGGCATAGCGGCGCAGCAGCGCATACAGCGACTGCATGTCTTCCGGCGGCTCGGCGCTCCAGCTCAGGCGCTTGCCCTTGGCCGGATGGGTCAGCTCAAGCGCCCGCGCATGCAGGGCCTGGCGCGAAAACCCGCGCAGGGCGTCGCGCAAGGCCGGATCGAGGCCGCTGCCGCGCAGCGAGCCGCCATAGACCGGATCGCCAACGATCGGGTAGCGGATATGCGCCAAGTGAACGCGGATCTGATGGGTGCGGCCGGTCTCCAGCTGCACCCGCAGCCGGGTGAACTGGCTGTAGCGCTCCTCGATGCGGTAATGAGTCACCGCATCGCGGCCGCCGTGATCGGTGACCGCCATGCGCAGACGGTCGCGCGGATGACGGCCGATCGGCTCGTCGATCGTGCCGCCGGCGATCAGCTCGCCCTGCACCAGGGTGTCGTATTCGCGGCGGATCTCGCGGGCCTGCAGCTCGGCCACCAGTTTGGTGTGCGCCTTGAGGTTCAGCGCCACGACCATCAGGCCCGAGGTCTGCTTGTCGAGCCGATGGACGATGCCGGCGCGCGGCACGGACGCCGCCTGCGGATAGTGGTACAGGATGGCGTTCTGCAGCGTACCGTCCGCCTGGCCGGCGCCCGGGTGGACGGTCAAGCCGGCTTCCTTGTTGACGACCAGGATGTCCTTGTCGGCATGCAGCACGGTGATCGGGATGTCCTGCGGGCCGACGCGGAAATCCTCCTCGGCCTCGGCATCGAGCAGCAACTGGGCGCCCCCCTTGACCGGCTCGCGCTGGCGGGTCACGACCTCGCCGTCGACGCGCAGGCGCCCGCCGTCGATCCAGGCCTGGAGGCGCGAGCGGGAGTAATCCGGGAACAGCTTGGCGCAGGCGGCATCCAGCCGCAGGCCGTCCATTTCCTCGGGAACTTCGGCGCGCTGCTGCAGGTCGTTATCGTCGTCGGGTTGACTGGCGGTCATCGGCTATACTCGCGTCGCGCCTGCAGTCTCAGCAAAGCCATTTTCCACACTCTGATTAGCCAATGAATTTCCGCATTGTCGCCGTTGCGGCGCTTGCAGCCTTGAGCGCTGCGTGCAGTTCCAATCCCGACCGCCTGCCGGCCGAGAATCCGTTCAAGCCGGAGCAGTACAGCACGCGCGAACAGCGCCTCCAGGCGAGCGAATTGTACCGACTTGCCCGCGAGTCGCTGGAATCCAGCGACTTTGCGACGGCGGTGCAGCGCTACGGCACGCTGATCCTGCGCTATCCGTTCACCGATTACGCGGTGCAGGGCCAGGTCGAGCGCATCTATGCGCTGTACCGCAACTTCCAGGCCGACGAAGCGCTGGCGCAGGCGGACCGCTTCATGCGCGACTACCCGCGCAGCGAGAACACCGCCTACGTCCAGTACATCAAGGGCCTGGTCAATTTCGGTCGCGACGCCGGCATCTCGGAGGCACTGGGCTTCGATACCACGCGCCGCGACACCAGCAACCTGCGCCGCTCGTTCGACGATTTCAGCCTGCTGATCCAGCGCTTCCCGCAGAGCCCTTACGTGGCCGATGCGCGCGATCGCATGATCTTCCTGCGCAATCGCCTTGCGCAGCACGAACTGACCGTCGTCGAGTACTACTTCCGTCGCGGTGCGTTTGTCGCCGCGTCGAAGCGCGCCGAGCAGGTTGTCGCCCAGTATCCGGGCTCCCCGGCGACGATCCAGGCACTGGCCATGCTCGAGGAGAGCTACACCGCGCTGGATCTGCTTCCGCAGGCAACCGATGCGCGCAAGCTGCGCGAGGCCTATCTGGCTTCGGCGGTCACCGAGAAGCTCAACGAAGCCGTCACGCCCGTCGACGCGCCGCCGGCAAAAAGCTGAATGTAGGATGGGCCGCGAGGCCCATCGCTGCGCAGTTGCCGGCTGAAACGATGGGCCTCACGGCCCATCCTTCAATTCTCAGATGTCGCCGTACTGCGCGGTGAGCGGATAGCGCCGCTCGCGGCCGAAGGCGCAACGCGTGATCTTGGGCCCCGGCGGCGCCTGGCGACGCTTGTATTCCGAACGTCGCACCAGCGCGGCGACGCGCTTGACGACAGCCTCGTCGAAGCCGAGCGCGACGATCTCCGGAATCGACAGCTGATCCTCGACATAGGCTTCGAGCAAAGGATCCAGCACCTCGTAGGGCGGCAATGAATCCGAATCCTTCTGGTCCTCGCGCAGCTCCGCGCTCGGCGGCCGGGTGATCACGCGCTCGGGGATGATCGGCGAAATCGTATTGCGATACCGCGCGAGCTGGTACGCCAGGGTCTTGTAGACGTCCTTCAACGGCGCGAAACCGCCGCACATGTCGCCGTACAGCGTCGCGTAGCCGACCGCCATCTCGCTCTTGTTGCCGGTCGTCAGCACGACCTGGCCGAACTTGTTCGACAGCGCCATCAGCAGCACGCCGCGGCTGCGCGACTGGATGTTCTCTTCGGTCAGATCGACCGCCTTGCCGGCGAAGGTTTCGGCCAGTGTGCCGGTCACCGCCTGAAAGACCGATTCGATCGGCAGCGTCGAATAGCGGATGCCCATCGCCTCGGCCTGGAGGCGCGCATCGTCGTTGGACATCTGCGCGGTGTAACGCGAAGGCATCGAAACGCCCCAGACCCGTTCCGGACCGAGCGCATCGGCGGCGACCGCGGCGACGATGGCCGAATCGATGCCGCCGGACATGCCGACCAGTGCGCCGGGGAAGCCGTTGCGATTGACATAGTCGCGCACGGCCTGGACCAGGCCGCGCCAGACCACCGCTTCTTCGGGCAGCTCGGTCCGCAGCGCGCCGCTGAAACGGCCATCGGCATAAGTCAGCGCAAAGATGCCTTCCTCGAACAGCGGTGCCGAAAAAGCCAGGCGACCGTCGCCGTCGACAGCGATCGAGTCGCCATCGAAGACCACATCGTCCTGGCCTCCGACGCAGTTGACGTAGACGATCGGGAATGAATTTTCCGCGACGCGCTGGGCCAGCTCGCGGCGGCGTGCCGCAGATTTCTCGATATCGAACGGCGAAGCGTTGATGTTGATCAGCAGTTCGGCGCCCTGCGCGCGCGCCGCTGCCGCGGGCGCTCTGCCCCAGACGTCCTCGCAGATGCACAGGCCCAGGCGCCGGCCTTCGTGTTCGAACACCAGTGTGCTGTTGCCCGGCGTGAAGTGGCGACGCTCGTCGAACACGCCGTAATTCGGCAGCAACTGCTTGCGCGTGCGCGCGACGATCTGGCCATCGCGGATCACATAGGCGGCGTTATAGGTCGCGCGCATGCCGGCGCTGTGGCCAGCGAATTCCGGCAGGCCGACGATGATGGTGATGCCCTGCACTTCACGCAGCAGGCGCTGCACGCCCTCGTCGATCAAGCGCGGCATCGCCGAACGCAGCAGCAGGTCGTCCGGCGGATAGCCGATCAGCGACAGTTCGGGACAGGCCAGCAGGCTTGCACCAAGTTCATCACGCGCATGCCTGGCGGCGTCGATGATCTTGTCGACGTTGCCTTCCACATCGCCAACCCAGAGGTTGATCTGGGCCAGCGCCATCTTTAGCGGTTGTGCCATGGCGTCCCTGCATCAAAAGAAAAGCGGGCGCGACTGAGAACAGTCTACGCCCGCCTTGTTTGTTGCTACGCGTTTTTCCAGCGTTACTTCAGCAGCGACAGCATCGCCGCGCCGAGATCCGCCGGCGAGCGCACGGTCTTGACGCCAGCCGCTTCGAGCGCGGCGAACTTCTCGTCGGCCGTACCCTTGCCGCCCGAGATGATCGCGCCGGCGTGGCCCATGCGCTTGCCCGGCGGCGCGGTGACGCCGGCGATGTACGCGACGACCGGCTTCTTGACGTTGGCCTTGATGTAGTCGGCCGCTTCTTCTTCGCTGGCGCCGCCGATTTCACCGACCATGATGATGCCGGCGGTGTTCGGATCCTTCTCGAACTGCTCGATGACTTCGATGAAGCCCCAGCCGCGCACCGGATCGCCGCCGATGCCGACGCAGGTCGACTGGCCCAGGCCGTTCTGCGTGGTCTGGTAGACCGTTTCATACGTCAGCGTGCCGGAGCGCGACACGATGCCGATCTTGCCCGGCTTGTGGATGTGGCCCGGCATGATGCCGATCTTGCACTCGCCCGGCGTGATGACGCCCGGGCAGTTCGGTCCGATCAGCACGGAGTTCTTGTACTGCGTGCGCAGGGCGGCCTTGACCTTGACCATGTCATTGACCGGAATGCCTTCGGTGATGCAGACGATGACGCGGATGCCGGCATCCGCCGCTTCGAGGATCGCGTCGGCGGCGAACGGCGCCGGCACGTAGATCATCGTCGCGTCGGCACCGGTCTTGGCGACGGCGTCGTGGCAGGTGTCGAACACCGGCAGGTTCAGATGCTGGCTGCCGCTGCGGCCCGGCGTGACGCCGCCGACCAGCCGCGTCCCGTAGGCGATCGCCTGTTCGGAATGGAAGGTGCCCTGCTTGCCGGTGAAGCCCTGGCAGATCACCTTGGTGTCTTTGTTGATCAGAATGCTCATCGTGCTATCTCTGGTTCTTTCTGGGGCGCTGGCGCTTTAGGCGCTCTTGGCCAGCTTGACCACGGTCTTCGCGGCTTCGGTCAGGTCATCGACCGGCGTGATCTTCAGACCCGAACTCGCGAGCATCTCGCGGCCCTTGTCCATGTTGGTGCCCTGCAGGCGCGCAACGACCGGCACCTTGAGACCGATCTGCTTGACGGCCTGGATGATGCCTTCGGCAATCAGGTCGCAACGCACGATGCCGCCGAAGATGTTGATGAAGATCGCCTTGCACTCGGGCGACTTCGTGATGAGCTTGAAGGCTTCCGTCACCTTCTCAGCCGTGGTGCCGCCGCCGACGTCGAGGAAGTTGGCCGGACGGCCGCCGTGCAGCTTGACGATGTCCATCGTCGCCATCGCCAGGCCCGCGCCGTTGACCATGCAACCGATGTCGCCGTCGAGCGTCACGTAGTTGAGGTCGTACTTCGAGGCATCGCGCTCGCGTTCGTCTTCCTGCGAGAAGTCGCGCATTTCAGCGATCGCCTTCTGGCGATACATCGCGTTGGAGTCGAAGTTGATCTTGGCGTCGAGCGCCATGACGTCGCCGTCCTTCGTCACGATCAGCGGATTGATCTCCACCATCGCGGCGTCGAGGTCGACGAACATGCGGTAGAGGTTCATCAGGATCTTGGTGAACTGATCAACCTGGGTCTTGTTCAGTTCCATGAAGAAGCCGAGCTGGCGCGCCTGATAGGGCTGCAGGCCAGCGGCCGGATTGACATAGACGTGCTTGAGCTTTTCCGGCGTGTTGTGCGCCACTTCCTCGATGTCCATGCCGCCGGCGGCGGAAGCCATGAACACGATGCGCTCGCGCGAGCGATCGACGAGCACCGACACATACAGCTCGCGGGCGATCGCCGACGGCGTTTCGACCCAGACGCTGTTGACCGGCAAGCCTTCGGGGCCGGTCTGGATCGTGACCAGCTGCTGGCCCAGCATTTTCTTGGTCGCTTCTTCGACGGCATCGAAGCCGTCGACCAGCTTGACGCCGCCGGCCTTGCCGCGGCCGCCTGCGTGAACCTGCGCCTTGACTACAAATCGCTCACCGCCGATCTGCTTCGCCGCTGCGCGCGCACCTTCCGGGCTGGTCGCCAGCTGTCCCTTGGGGACGACGATGCCGTAGCGCGCAAAAATTTCCTTTGCCTGATATTCATGCAGATTCATGCTGCTTCTCTGTTTGGGCCGGTTCGTCGCAGTAGCCCGTTTGGGCACTTCCTCAAAGGCGCTGCCGCAAATCCGGCGGAACAGAAAAAGCTCAGGGACCGTTCCGCCGTTGGAACGCGTCGCCGATCTTGTCGTCCGTTTTGGGGATGTTGCGCCTGCGCGGAGCAGGTAAGTGACATCAAACTGGCTACATGAACGCGCGGCATTCTTACTTACATCCCGCCGTGAAGCAAAAAACGCCGGCCGACCCCGTAACATCGGCCGACCCGCACCGCGGATTCAGCATCCCGACTGCCCCAAATCGGCGCGTCATTGGTCCTACAATGGCGCTCACGGAGGCGTTTGCCATGACAATTTTGAGAATTCTGCTGCTCGTCGCAGCTGCCTGGCTGGTCTGGCGCATTTTTCGCCAGGTGCGCGCGCAGCTTCAGCAGCCGGCGGCGCCGCAGAACAATGTCCGCGACGAGCTTTACGAACCGATGGCGCAATGCGCCAAGTGCGGCACGCACATGCCCGCGAAAGTGCTGAATTCAAAAGGAACTTGCGGCCGCTGCAGTGAATGACGCGGTTGCCGCGGCGGCCCTGAAGATGCCGGTGCGCGCGCCGGTCGTCGGCGAGCGCACCGAAGACTGGCGCATCCTCGCGGTACTCGGACCGTATCGCCTGCTGCTGGTCACGACCCTGCTGACCCTGCACCGCAGCGGCTTTGCGCCGGAATTCTTCGGCCTGCTCAAGCCAACCACCTTTTTCTACGGCTGCCTCGCCTACGCGCTGCTCGCGCTGGTACTGCTGCTGCTCGGTGCGTTCCGGCGCCCGCGCGTGCGCGTTCAGGCGCATCTGCATCTGGCGGTCGACCTGCTGACGATCGGCACGCTGGTTTACGGCGCCGGCGGCATCAGCAGCGGCCTGGGCATCCTGCTGGTTCCGCCAGTGGTCGGCAGCAGCCTGGTGCTGAGTCCGCGCCTGGCCGCGGTCCACGCAGCGATGGCGACGCTGACAATGTTCGGCGCCGAAGCGATCCACCAGATCGACACCCACACGCTCGACAGCGCAGACTATTCGCAGACCGGACTGCTCGGCCTGATGTTCTTCGTCTCGAGCCTCGTCGCCAACACGGTGGCGCAGCGCGCACGCCGCTCCGAGGCGGTGGCGCAACGTGTCGGCAGCGAGTTCGTCAATCTGTCGCGGCTATCGGAAAACATCATCGAATCGATGCAGACCGGCGTACTGGTCGTCGACTCGGGCAACCGCGTTCGCGTCGCCAACGCGGCGGGACGCCGGCTGGTCGGCGATGACCTGCTGCCGGGCGCGAACCTGCCGCAGGCGGTGCCGGTCCTCCACGCAGCGCTGCAGCAGTGGCGCGAGGGCCGCGGCGACAATGCCCTGCCGCTGGCGATGCACCGCAGCGGCCGCGAGCTGATGGTGCGTTTCACCCGTCTGGGCTGGGGCGCCGAGGCGCAGATCCTGCTGTCGCTCGAAGACGCCAGCCAGCTGCAGGAGCAGGCGCAGCAGATCAAGCTCGCCGCGCTGGGCCGTCTGTCGGCCGGCATCGCCCACGAGATCCGCAATCCGCTGTCGGCCATCACCCAGGCCAGCCAGCTGCTCGCCGAGTCGACCGCGCTCGATGCCGGCAACCAGCGCCTGCTGGAAATGGTGCAGCGTCATGCGGCACGCATCGAACGCATCGTCCGCGACGTACTGGATCTGTCGCGGCGCAGCAGCGCCGATCAGGTGCGTCTGCGCCTGCGCGAGTGGCTGACCCGCACCGCCTCGCTCTATCACGAGAGCTATCCGCAGTCCGCGCGCCCGATCGAGCTGACCGACGTGCCGGCCGATCTCTACATCCAGTTCGACACCGAGCACCTGCAGCAGGTGCTGTTCAATCTCTGGGACAACAGTTTCGGTCACGGCGGCCGCGCCCAGCGGGCGGTCACGGTCATGATGCAGGCCTCGCTCAGCGACGACGACGGCGCGGTGATCCTCGATGTCTTCGACGACGGCCCGGGCATTCCGCCCGAAATGCATGAGCGCATCTTCGAGCCGTTCTTCACCTCGACCGCCAGCGGCACCGGCCTGGGGCTGTATCTGTGCCGCGAACTCTGTGAATACAATCAGGCCCGCATCAATCACGTCCCGAGCCGGCACGGCGCCATGTTCCGCATCCGCTTCAGGGGCCGCACGCCGCCCACGACGACCGCCATCGCATGACCACTCCCTGCGTCCTGATCGTTGACGACGAACCCGACATCCGCGAACTCGTGGAGATCACGCTGTCGCGGATGGGCCTGCGCACCGATGCCGCCGCAACGCTGGCCGAAGCGCGCGAGCGCCTGCAGAAACAGACCTTCGATGTGTGCATCACCGACATGCGGCTGCCGGACGGCAACGGCATCAGCCTGGTGGCCGATATCCAGCGCCTGGCGCCGCAGACGCCGGTCGCCGTCATCACCGCGTACGGCAATGCCGAGGCCGCGGTCGACAGCCTGAAGGCGGGCGCTTTCGATTTCGTGTCCAAGCCGGTGGACGTTGCCGCGCTGCGCAAGCTGGTCGACACCGCGCTCAAATTGCGCGGCACGCCGCCGCCGGCCGAACCCGGCGGCGGTCTGCTCGGCTCGCATGAAAGCATCCGCCAGCTGCGCGCCATGATCAGCCGGCTCGCGCGCAGCCAGGCGCCGGTGCATATCTCCGGCGAATCCGGCACCGGCAAGGAACTCGTCGCAAGACTGATCCACAGCAGCGGTCCGCGCAGCGCGGCGCCGTTTGTCGCGGTCAACTGCGGCGCGATTCCCGGCGAACTGATGGAGAGCGAATTCTTCGGCCACCTGAAAGGCAGCTTCACCGGCGCGCATCGCGACAAGTCGGGGCTGTTCCAGGCCGCCGAGGGCGGCACGCTGTTTCTCGACGAAGTCGCCGAGCTGCCGATGCATATGCAGGTGAAGTTGCTGCGCGCATTGCAGGAGCGGCGGGTCCGCGCCGTCGGCGCCGAACAGGAACTGCCGGTCAATGTCCGTATCATCTCGGCCACCCACCGCGATCTCGGCGAGCTGGTCCGCGCCGGTCAGTTCCGTCAGGACCTCTTCTACCGGCTCGATGTCATTGCGGTGCGTACGCCGCCGCTGCGCGAACGCGCCGGCGACATTCCCGAACTCGCGCGGCACATCCTGGGGCGCATTGCGCGCGATGCCGGCATGGACCGCGTGCCGCAGCTCGACGAGCATGCCAGCGAAGGGCTGCGCCAGTACCCGTTTCCCGGCAACGTGCGCGAACTGGAAAACGTGCTCGAACGCGCGATGACCCTGTGCGACGGCGAGCGCATCACGATGGCCGATCTGCAGCTGCGTCCGCCGTCCGCTGCACCAACACCGTCCGGACTCGAGCAACAGATGGACGACATGGAACGCCAGGCGATCCGCGACGCCCTCGTCCGCACCCGCTACAACAAGACACGCGCGGCGGAACTGCTGGGCATGTCCTTCCGCTCATTGCGATACAGAATCAAGAAGTTGGGCCTCGACAGCGAGCCCTGAAGCAGGCTCGGCCGGTGCCGAAATGGTCAATCCGCGGGCTTGCGAAATACCCGAAACGCGGCGGTAAATTCATCTGATACACTCGCCCGACATTAGCCGCACCACCGACGTAGTGGTGCAACCAGTGGCATGCAACTTGCGGTACGCAGTGCTCAATACTGGAGGAACTGACTTGTTGATTCACCAACCGCCCAACCTGGCTCGCGGCAGCCGGGCGTTGTCATCGAATGGTGGCTTGCGCCAGCAGGCTCACCGTGTCCGCCGCAGCGTCATCAGCTGGCCGCGCAGCATCGCCAGCGAGGCCGCCCAGCAGGTGCTGCGCAATACACTGCGCTCGGCCTGCGATGTCATCGGCGCCGACCGCGGCTTCATTCTCCAGACCCGCGACAACGGTAGCCTCGATGTCGCCTGCGCCTGCCGCATCGGCCCCAAGGAATTGATCGACGCTGCCCTCGGCCGCGCCGCACCGGCGCTGCACCAGGCGATGGCCCACGACAAGCTCGGCCTGGTCGACCGCAAGGGCGTCATGCTGGAAAGCTTCGAACGACAGGACAACGCCCCGGTGGCGGTCGCCCTGCCGCTGGATCTCGGCTCCGGCCAGCGCGGCGCGCTGTGCCTGCTGCGCGAAGACGAACCGCGGGCGCTGTCCGCGCTGGATGCCGAGATTCTCGGCGCGCTGGCCGATCAGGCGGCGCTGGCGATACGCGCCGCCAGCCAGGAATCGGCACTGACCAAGCTCGCCGCCAGCCTCCAAGAATTCGCCAACAGGCACGCCGGCTGATCCGGTCGGCCAATCCGGTCATGGATTCCGAGCGCAAGGCCTCAGCTGACCCCGGCCTCGCCTCAAGCGCCAACGACAGCGGCGAGACTTTCCGCCAGGCGGTGCTGCGCCAGGTCGAGGCGCTGACCGCCGACAACCAGCGTCTGCTGCAATCGGTGGTCCGCAGCGAACGCCGTTTCCGCACCCTCGCAAAATCGGTCTGGCACGTTCAGGAAGAAGAACGCCGCCGTCTTGCGCGCGAACTGCACGACGGCATCGGCCAGACGCTGACGGCGGTCGCCAACCAGTTGCAGCGCATCCTCGACGACGCCCGCGGCGCCGGCAATCTCGGCCTGGAACACCGGCTGTTCGATGCGCTGGAAGTCACCCGCAGCGCCCTGCACGACACGCGCGAGCTGTCGCGCCTGCTGCGGCCGACCCTGCTTGACGACCTCGGCCTCGACGCCGCGCTCAACTGGCTGGTGCGCACGCTCGCCGAGCGAACCGGACTGGCCATCGACCTGCAATCCGGCCTCGACGAAGAGCGCCTGCATCCCGACATCGAAACCCTTGTGTTCCGCATCACGCAGGAAGCGCTGACCAATGTGATCCGCCACGCCAGCGCCAGCACGGTTCATATCAAGCTGCAGCGGCGCGGCGACACCCTGGTGTTGCGGGTCGAGGACGATGGCAGCGGTTTCGATACCCAGGCCGTGACCGACAGCGAGCGCGGCGGCGGCAGCAGCGGCCTGCGCGGCATGCGTGACCGTGCCGAGCTGTTTGGCGGACGCATCGACGTGAAGTCGATTCCGGACCAGGGCACCGCCGTACAAATGACGCTAGGCTTGGACCCCGGCGACCGTCGTTAAATCGCGTCCCATACCCCCAAACGCAGACCCCCATGACTCCGATCCGCCTGTTGGTCGCCGACGACCACACCATCGTCCGCGAAGGCCTGGTCTCCATGCTCGAAGAGACCGGCGAATGCCAGGTCGTCGCCCAGGCGCCGGATGGCTTCCAGGCGATGGAGCTGGCGCTCAAGACCCAGCCGAATGTCGTCGTCACGGATATCTCGATGCCGCGCATGTCCGGCCTCGAGGTCGTCAAGCGCGTCCGCGCCGAACTACCGGAAACCCGCACGCTGGTCCTGACGGTGCACGAGGAAGACGAGTACATCCTGCCGATCCTGCGTGCGGGCGCGAATGGCTTCCTGAACAAGGACACCTCGGTGGCCGAGCTGATGACCGCGATCAAGGCCATCCACGGCGGCCAGAACTACTTCGGGCCGCGCGCGACCAAGGCCCTCGCCGACCGCCAGAGCCGCGGTCGCAGCATCAGCACCGACCCCTATGAAAGCCTGACCGCACGCGAGCGCGAGACCTTCCATCTGGTGATCCAGGGCAAGACGACGAAGGAAATCGCGCAGATTCTCGACATCGGCGTCAAGACCGCCGAGAACCACCGGGCCCGCATGATGGAAAAGCTCGGCCTGCGAAACACCGCGGAAGTCGTCCGGTTCGCCGCGCTGCGGGGCCTGCTGTCCTGAGCCGCCGGGGCCGGCGCGGATTGCGCCACCACGGAATTTTGCAAAATCAAGGCTTACCCCCGGCCTGACCCTGCCGTTATACTGTTGCGGTTAGGCCAAGCACAGCGCAGCCAGGCACCTGACTGCGCCATTTTTGTGTGCTTGCGCCTCGCGGATTTCATCATCATCTCCTCGAAGGGGCTTTGTTCAATGAGCAATCAAGGCGTGGATCCCAGTCGACGCCGTTTCCTGACGCTGACGACCACGGTCGTTGGCGGTGCAGGTGCGGCAGCGGCGGTCTGGCCGTTTCTCGCGTCGCTGAAGCCGAGCGAACGCGCAAAGGCGTTAGGCGCGCCGATCACCGTCGATGTCAGCCACATCGAAGACGGCCAACGCATCATCGTCGCCTGGCGCGGCAAGCCGGTCTGGGTCGTCAAGCGCACGCCGGAAATGCTGGCATCTCTGCCCAAGGTCAACGCGCAGCTGCGCGATCCGGAAAGCGCCGAGAAGCAGCAGCCGGATTACGTCAAGGGCGAAGCCCGCGCGATCAAGCCGGAAATGCTGGTCATGGTCGGCTCCTGCACTCACCTGGGCTGCTCGCCGGTGTTCCGTCCGGACCATCCGGCCGCGGACATCGACCCGAACTGGGAAGGCGGTTTCTACTGCCCCTGCCACGGCTCCAAGTTCGACCTCTCCGGCCGCGTCTACAAGGGCGTGCCTGCACCGCTGAACCTGGTTGTGCCGCCGCACCGCTACGACGGCGATCACACCATCGTCGTTGGTGAAGACCAAGTGGGGGCTGCATAAACATGGCCATCGTTCCCAACCCGCACAAGACGACCGGCGTTCTCGGCTGGATCGATGATCGCTTCCCGCTCACGAAGATGTGGAAGGATCATCTGACCGAGTACTACGCGCCGAAGAACTTCAACTTCTGGTACTTCTTCGGTTCGCTCGCCCTGCTGGTCCTGGTCAACCAGTTGCTGACCGGCATCTTCCTGACGATGCATTACAAGCCGGACGCCACGCTGGCCTGGCACAGCGTCGAATACATCATGCGCGACGTGCCCTGGGGCAACGTCATCCGCTATCTGCATTCGACCGGCGCCTCGGCGTTCTTCATCGTCGTCTACCTGCACATGTACCGCGGCCTGCTGTACGGCTCGTACCGCAAGCCGCGCGAGCTGATCTGGCTGTTCGGCTGCCTGATCTTCCTGGCGCTGATGGCCGAAGCCTTCGCCGGCTACGTGCTGCCCTGGGGTCAGATGTCCTACTGGGGCGCGCAGGTGATCATCTCGCTGTTCGGCGCGATCCCGGTGATCGGCCCGGACCTCGTGATCTGGGTGCAGGGCGACTACATCCCGTCGGATGCCACGCTCAACCGCCTGTTCTCGCTGCATGTGATTGCGCTGCCGTTCGTCATCGTCGGCCTGGTGGTTGCCCACCTGCTGGCACTGCATGAAGTCGGCTCCAACAATCCGGACGGCGTCGAGATCAAGAAGCACAAGGATCCGAAGACCGGCATCCCGCTCGACGGCATCGGCTTCCATCCGTACTACACGGTCAAGGATCTGGTCGGCGTCGGCGTGTTCTTGATCATCTTCCTCGGCGTCGTGTTCTTCGCGCCGGATGGCGGCGGCTACTTCCTCGAGAAGCCGAACTTCCAGGAAGCCAATCCGCTGGTCACGCCGGAGCACATCACGCCGGCTTGGTACTTCGGTGCCTTCTACGCGATCCTTCGCGCGATTCCGGACAAGCTGCTCGGCGTCATCGGCATGTTCGGCGCCGTGCTCGTCATGTTCGCGCTGCCCTGGCTGGACCGCTCGCCGGTCAAGTCGGTGCGCTACAAGGGCCCGATCTTCAAGACCGCACTGGCGCTGTTCACGGTGTCGTTCATCGCCTTGTGCTACTTCGGCCTGCAGCCGCCGAGCCCAGTCGGCACGCTGGTATCCCGCATCGGAACGTTCATCTATTTTGCGTTCTTCCTGCTGATGCCCGTCTACACAAAAATCGACAAGACCAAGCCGGTTCCGGAGCGCGTGACCTATGAAGCGCATTGATCTCATGTTGCGTACTCTGGCACTGACCGGCGCACTGCTCGTCGCCGGGACCGCGCATGCGGCCGGCGGTCATGCGATGCCGTACAAGTTCGAAGCGGACCTCGGCAACGAGCCGTCGCTGCAGCGCGGCGCGCGCAACTTCATGAACTACTGCTCGGGTTGCCACTCGATGCAGCACCTGCGTTATGCGCGTCTCGCCGCCGATCTGGGCATTCCGGAAGACCTGCTCGAAAAGAACCTGATGTTCACCAGCAGCAAGGTCGGTGATCACATCCTGTCGTCGATGCCGAAGACTGCGTCGACCTGGTTCGGCGCGAATCCGCCGGATCTGACGGTCGAGACCCGCATGCGCGGCCCGGACTGGGTCTACAACTACCTGATGACGTTCTACGTCGACAGCGGTCGTCCGCTGGGCACCAACAACCTGATGCTGCCGGGCGCGTCGATGCCGAACGTCCTCGGTGCGCTGCAGGGCGTACAGGTCAAGAACGAAGCTCCGGCTGCGGGCCACGGCGAAGCTGCCGCTGGCGAGCACGCCGCCGAAGGCGAGCATGGCGGCGGGCACCACAAGCCTGCCCCGTTCACGCTGGTGGCCAAGGGCTCGATGGACGAGAAGGAATTCCAGAAGTTTGTCGCCGACACGGTCAACTTCATGGCCTATGCCGCCGAGCCGGGTGCGCTGACGCGCGTCGGTACCGGCGTCAAGGCCATCCTGTTCCTGATGCTGTTCACCTGGCTCGCCTATCTGCTCAAGCGCGAGTACTGGAAAGACGTTCACTAGCTGTCAAGATGACAACGGCGCCGTTCATGCTGTATCACTGGGGCATGAACGGCGCCGTTTTTTTTTGATATGTCGATACCCGCCAAAAGCAAATACGTGATGCAGACGCGCCCTGGCGCGCGTGCCGGCCTCACGTTGTTCTGCAGTCCGGCGAATTTCGGCAGTCTGTGGACACGCATCGTCCTGACCGAAAAGGACGTCGATCACGCCCGCACCGAGTGGGTCAGGCCCGGCAGCAAACCGCATCCGGATCTGGTCGTGCTCAATCCGACGCTGACGCTACCGACGCTGGCCGACCGCGATGCGGTGATCTATCCGGCCGGCATCATCTGCGAGTATCTCGACGAGCGATATCCGCATCCGCGCCTGACGCCGCAGGACCCCGCTGCCCGCGCGCTGTTGCGGATGATGCTGTCGCGCATGGAACACGAACTGCTGCCGCTGGCGCAGGCGATCATCGATGCCCCGCGCGCACCGGCCGCCAAGGCCCAGCGCAAGCAACTGACCGACAGCCTGATGGCCAGCAGCGCCTATTTCCCGCAACGCGGCTGGTGCATGGGCCTGGATTTCAATCTCGCCGACTGCGCTTGGGGCGCGCTGCTGTCGCAGCTGAGCGCGTTGCAGATCAAGCTGCCGGCCGATCCCCTGCTGCTGCGCTACATTGAACGCGTCCTCGCGCGGCCGAGCATCCAGGCCTGCCTGCGCTAGGGCCTGTTAACGCTATGGCAATCGCTGCGATGCCACGAGATTTGCGGCCAGGCAAGGCCCGGTCGACGAAGTTTGGTGACTCCAAATGAGGAGGCTGGAACGCCGCATGGCCGCAAATCCCGTGGCACCCCGAAGGGGCGGGACCGTTTTGGCGCATCGCCGCGTCATTCGTCGCTTATGTGCGTCAAGTACACCGCGCTCCTCGTTCCTTGCGCTGCGCCAAAACGGTCTCCGTCGCAGCGATTGCCATAGCGTTAACAGGCCCTAATCATTTCCGCACCGGCGATCCGCTCGCTTTCGCAGTCCGTCACTCCCCCCAATCGCAGCAATGACCAAATCACGCCGCCCGTATCTGATCCGCGCCATCTTCGACTGGGCCTGCGACAACGGCTACACCCCGCACCTGCTCGTCGCCGCCGACTACCCTGGCGTCGTCGTGCCGACGCAGTTCATCCAGGACGGCCGCATCACGTTGAACATCAGCCCGGTCGCGGTGCAGAACCTCAATCTGGACATCGAGCCGATCTGGTTTTCCGCGCGCTTCGGCGGTCAGCCTTATGACATCCAGGTGCCGTCGGGTGCGGTGATCGCCGCATTCGCACGCGAAAACGGCGAGGGCATCATCTTCGGCGACACCGAAGCCGCCGAAGCGGAAGCCGCGGCCAGCGCGCCGCCCGAGCCGGAACCGCCGAAGCCGAAGCGGCCGCAGCTGCGCGTCGTCAAGTAAGCCGACGGCGGGCGCTACCTCGCCAGCGGTCCGGCACCGCGCAGCACCGCGGTTTCGCCATCGATCCGCACTTCGCTGTCCCACAGGAACGATAGATGCGGGTGCGCCTCGCGCAGCAGCGGCAACGCCGCTGGATCGCCGCGCAGATGCCAATCCATCCAGGCCAGCGAGTAACGTGCGGCAATCTCGTGGCCCCAGCGCGACGTCGGCAGCAGCGCGTAGTTGGTGTGCTGCGCATGCGAAGCCGCTTCGGTCACGATGAAAGCACGGTCGCCTTCGAGCTTCTCGTAGACCGGCCGCACGATCGCCGGATTAAGGAAGGGAATCGGCGCGACCGGCCCATCGTGATCGCCGGTCTGGATCATCACCGGAATCGGATTGCGGTCGAACGGCGCGGAAGCCTCGCTGATCGGCGCCGCGGCGACCGCAGCGCGCAGACGCGACTCGACGGCCTGCAGGCCCAGCGTCGCAATGGCGCCCATGCTGTGGCCGATCACGCCGATGCGGCTGCGATCGAGCGCATCGCGCACCGGCGACTCGTTCAACAGCCAGTCGAGCGCATCCTGCGCTTCGGTGATGTTGTCGCCGGGGTCGCCTGTGGCTTCGTCGGCCGAATGGCCCTGGCCACTGAAATCGAACGCGAAGACCAGATAGCCGGCGTCGGCAAACACCTGATGCCACCAGCGATACATCGCGACATTGGTGTTCAAGCCTTCGAGCGCCAGAATCACGGGAAACGGACCGGAAGAAGGCGGCACCGTGCCGCGCTTCGGCAGCACGATCTCGCCGTAGAGCGCCGTACCGTAGCGGTTGTCGAACGTCACCGGCACCAGCGCCACCGCATCGTTGTAATCCGGATGGCCGTACCAGTGGTAGACCTGATCCAGACGCGAACCGTCCTGCAGCTGCGCCAGTGTCGCGCGCACGGTGAACGCGGCGAGGCCTGGATCGCTGATGTCGGCAATCGTCGCGCCCAGCGCCAGCGGATCGAATAGCCGCGCGACGGCATCGCGCGGCAGTAGCTCGGCCAAAGCATCGAGGTTGCCGATGACGGCCTCGATTTCCTGAGGCGCTGGCGGCGGCGATTCGCCCGCTTGCGAAGGCGGCCATGCACCCGCAGCCGCTCCGCCGCCGGGCGACGAGCCATCGCCACAGGCCGCGATCAGCAGCGAGAGAAACAGCATCTGCGCAGCGCGCTGCGCAAAACGCCGGATGACCAACGAGGAAGGCATGCCCGCTCCGATCAGAGATTAAATTCCCGGCAAGGCCTTGCCGGGATTCAGGATGCCGCGCGGATCGAGCGCGGTCTTGAGCGAACGCATGACGTCCAGCGTATCGCTGGCGATTTCCCAGCCGACGTAATCGCGCTTCTCGATGCCGACCCCATGTTCGCCGGACAGCGTGCCTTCCAGCGCCAGCACGAGGCGGAACACTTCGGCGAGGCAGGCGTGCACCGCTTTCATCTGCGCCGGATCTTCCGGATCGGCGAGCAGATTGGTATGCATGTTGCCGTTGCCGGCATGGCCGAAATTGACGATGCGTATGCCGTGCTTGCGCGACAACTCGGTCAGGCCGGCAACCAGTTCGGGCAACCTGGTGACCGGCACGCAGACATCTTCGTTGACCTTCTTCGGCGCGATCTTGCGCAGGGACGGCGACAGCGCCTTGCGACAGGTCCACAGCGTTTCGATTTCCACTGCGGTCTCCGCGGTCTTCAGCTCGATCAGACCCGCACCGCTCGCCGCCGCCGACACCGCGCGCAGGGCGGCGTCGATCGAATCCGCACTGCCGTCGACTTCCATCAGCAGCAACGCACCGACGCCGGGCGGAATGCCGGTCGGCTGGTAAGCCTCGGCGAGCTGCACCGCGTCGCCGTCCATGAACTCCAACGCGCTCGGCGTCTCCGCCTGCCCCATGATGCGCGCCACCGCTTCAGCGGCTGCCGCAACGTCGACATAGCAGGCGCGGACCGTCTTCGTGCACGCCGCCTTCGGCAACAGCTTGAGCGTCGCCTCGGTGATGATCGCCAAAGTGCCTTCGCTGCCGACCAGCAGGCGCGTCAGGTCATAGCCGACGACGCCCTTGGTCGTCGTGCAGCCGGTCTTGATCGAAGTGCCGGCGCCGGTCACCGCGCGCAGACCCAGCACGTTGTCGCGCGCGGTGCCGTACTTCACGGCGCGCGGTCCGCCGGCGCAACAACCCAGATTGCCGCCGACGGTCGAGTACGCCAGGCTGGTCGGGTCCGGCGCCCAGAACAGGCCATACTTTGCCGCCTCGGCCTGGACGTCGCCATTGAGCGCACCCGCCTCGCATTCGATCAGCCGGTCGCCCGGCACGATGCGCAGGATGCGATTCATCCGCTCCAGCGACAGCACGATGCCGCCATGGATCGGCACCGTCGCGCCGGTGGTGTTGGTGCCGCGCCCACGCGCGATCAGCGGCAGCGCGAATTCATTGCAGATCTTCGTGACGGCAACAACGTCGTCATGTGAGCGCGCCAGCACGACCGCCTGCGGCATCGCCATGCGCTTGGAATTGTCGTAGCCGTAAGCCAGACAATCGGCGGGATCGGTATAGAGCGCCTCCGCCGGAAAGTGCTCGCGCAAGCGGCGCAAGGCCGCATCGGGCAGCGGCGCAGCGGCTTGGATCGACGGGCTGGCTGAACTCATGGCCACATTCTGAACCCCTCGCGGGCGTCAGGCCAACATGGTCCTACGAAGCGTCGAACGCGGAACGTATCCACTCGCCCGGGCCGTCGCCGTCGTACAGCACGACATCGAAACGCAGCAGGTGCTGGGCGAACTGCGGATGACTGGCGAGGTACAGCTGGGTCGCGCGGATGATGCGGGCCTGTTTGCGATGGTCGATCGATTCCGCGGCACTGGCGAAAAGGCTGTTGCCGCGCGCACGGACTTCGACGACGACCAGGGTCTGGCCGTCGAGCATGATCAGATCCAGTTCACCGCCACGGCAGCGGAAATTGCGCTCGACGCTGCGCAGGCCCCGCGATTGCAGCAGGCGTTCGGCGGCGGCTTCCGCGTCGCCGCCGCGCATGGTTACCGAACGACTGCCGCGACCGGCGCTTTGGGCGGCAGCAGAACACCGTCGCGCATCTCGGCGCATTCGAGGCGGCGCAGCAGGGCGCTGCTGTCGCTCCACTCGAAACGGCCGCTCGCGCCCTGCGCAGCATCGCCGACGCGCAGTTGGCCGCTACGCAGCGCAGTCGCGACGCGATAGGCATCCCAACCGAGTGCATACAGGCGCGGCGTGCCGGCCACCCACGGCAGCCGCTGGGCGCGATCGCGCTCGACGGCCAGCTCGCCAGACTGGTCGAGCATGAACGGCATGTCGCAGAAGCGCAGGCCGCTCAGATCGCGATCGACCTTGCCGCTGTAGACCAGCGAAGTCGCGTAATGCGGCAGATCGCTGGCGCGATAGAAGCGCAGCTGCGGCATCAGGATGCGCGCATCGGCACTCTTGGCGGCGAGGAAGACGAAATCGATGTCGTCGCGGCGCTTGGCATCGAACTCGCTCTTGACGCCGATCACCGCGGTCAGCGATTTGTGCCGCTCCTCGCTGGTGTTGACGCCCATCAGCTGCGAAATCAGATCGGTCTGGTCGCTGACGCCGGGGCGATATCGTGCGCTCGCGACCAGTGCGCCGTTCCACTGCTGCAGGCGCGTCTGCAGCGCCGCCAGCACACGGGTTCCCCAGTCGCCTTCCGGTACCAGCGCGACCGCGCGGCGCAGGCCTTGCAGCACCGCGTCGTCGGCCGCGGAGCGCGCTTCGTCTTCCGGGGCGAGGCCGAGCTGATAGAAATTGAAAGGCGTCGGACTGCCCGGCGGTGCATCGAGGTAGTTCAGGGCGATGACCGGCACCGGCGGACGCAGCGCCGCCAGCTGCGCGACCTGCTCCTTGATCAAGGGCCCGATGATCATCGACGCGCCATCGTTCAGCGCGCGCTGATACGCAACCCGCAGCTGATCGACGCCGGCGCCGGTGTCGTAGACGCGCAGCTCGTCGCGCGCGCCATCCGCGAAATGCCGCGCCATGACACCGTCGCGCACCGCTGTCGAATTCGCCGCGAACGAGCCGCTCAGCGGCAGCAGCAGCGCGATCCTGCCGCTGGCGTTGGCGGCATAGGGCGGAGGCTCGTTGAGCCAGGCCTGGACGCGCTCCGGCATGGGCGTCGGCAGGTTCGGCGCAGCGACCGGCGGCGCCGGCCGATTGCCGCTGTCCGGCTGCGGAATCGGGCTGACGCAGGCGGCGGCGCAGGCCGCCAGGCTCAGCGCCAGCAAGCGCTGCAGGCCACGCAGGGTTTGGGGTGCGGCGGGCGTTGGAACCATAATCCCAAGTATGACATGCACACTTGCGGCAGGCGCCGGCCCATGAGCACTTCCAGCCGCGCCGCGGAACCCGGCCACCTGTACGTGGTGGCCACCCCGATCGGCAATCTCGGCGACCTGTCGCCGCGGGCACAGGCGGTCCTCGCCGCAGTCGACCGCATCTGCGCCGAGGACACCCGCAACAGCGCACGGCTGCTGGCGCATTACGGCATCCGCACCGCGCTGACCGCGGTTCATGACCACAACGAATCCAGCGCCTGCGCCAGCCTGATCGGCGCGTTGCAGGACGGCAAGGCGCTGGCACTGATCTCGGATGCAGGCACGCCGCTGATTTCCGATCCGGGCTTTGTGCTGGTCCGCGCCGCGCGCGCGGCCGGCGTGCCGGTGATCACGATTCCCGGGCCCTGCGCCGCCGTGGCCGCGCTGTCGGTCTCCGGCCTGCCGAGCGACCGCTTCGTCTTCGAAGGCTTCCTGCCGGCCAAGTCGTCGGCTCGGCGTCAGCGCCTGCAGGAACTGCAAGGCGAAACCCGGACCCTGATCCTCTACGAATCCAGCCACCGGATTACCGACACCGCCGCCGATCTCGCGGCGCTCTACGGCGCGCGCGCGGTGTGCCTGGCCCGCGAACTGACGAAGCTGCACGAGCAGAGCGTCACCCTGCCCGCCAGCGAACTGCCCGGCTGGATCGCCGCCGACAGCAATCGTGAGCGCGGCGAATTCGTGCTGCTGATCGAAGGCGCCGCGGAAAGCGCCGCGGGTGTCGGCATCGACGTCGAACGCATGCTGCGTCTGCTGATCAAGGAACTGCCCCTATCGACCGCAGCGCGCCTCGCGGCCGAGATCAGCGGCGGCCGCAAGAAGGAGCTGTACGACCTGGCGCTGAAGCTGCAGGGATCCGCGCCGGAATAACGCGGCCGCTCCGAATCAGTCGAGAAACTTCGACACGCCCAGCTTGAGGCCCTTGCCGGGCAGCGCCATCAGCGTCGACGTACCGTGCGCAACCAGCTCGTCGCGCTCATCGAAGATGCTCGCTTCGGTATAGCTGATGACGCGACCCGCGCGCAGGCAACGCCCTTCCGCCCGCAGCCGGCCCTGGCTGACGGCTTTCAGATAGTTGAGCTTGAGATCGACGTTGACGAGGCCGCAGTCGTCCGGCAGCCGCAGGAAGCCGGCCCAGAACGTCGCGGTGTCGATCAGCGTCGCCAGCACGCCGCCATGGACGATGCCGAAAGGCTGCAGGTGGCGCTGGCCGAGTTCGATGTCGATGCGGCAGGTATCGAATGCAATGTCGCCGAGCGTCATGCCGATCAGCGATGGATAGTCGGCGCTACGCACGCTCTCCTTGAGCGCGGCGACATAAGCGGGATTCGGCGTCATGCGCTGTCCTCGTTGGTAGGTCTCAGATCGCCGTCGAGCGCGCGGCGCTCGTCGAAGACGAAGCAGTCGCCGTGAAAGTGCGCGCTGCCGCAGTCCTCGAAGTACTGCAGGATGCCGCCCTGCAGCTGCAGCACGCGGTCGTAGCCCGACTGCAGCATCCACGGCGCGGCTTTTTCGCAGCGGATGCCGCCGGTGCAGAAGGTGACGACGGTCTTGCCGGCAAACGCTTCCGGGGGCGGCAGCTTGTCGGGGTACTCGGAAAACTTCGCGATATCGGGATGGATGGCGCCGTCGAACGTGCCATGGTCGACCTCGAAGGCATTGCGCGTATCGAGCAACACGATTTCGCGCCCGCCATCGTCGTGGCCCTGATCGAGCCAGACCTTGAGCTGCCGGGGCGTGACCGCCGGCGCCGGCGTCTGCGCCGGCTGCACCTGCGGCTGATCCATGCGGATGATCTCGCGCTTGATCTTGACCAGCATCTTGCGGAACGGCTGTGTCGCGGATTCGCTGCGCTTGAGCGTCAGATGTGCCAGACGCGAATCGGCGTCGAGCGCCGCGATGAATGCCTTGATCCCGGTGTGACTGCCGGCGAGGAACAGATTGATGCCTTCATCGGCGAGCAGAATCGTACCCTTCAGCTCCCGCGCTTCCGCCGCGGTCAGCAAACGCTCGCGCAGCTCCTCGAGGTTCTGCAGGGTGACGAAGCGATAAGCGGCGATGTTGAGAACGGACATGACGGGACGTGCTTCAGGAGACGCGCATTATCCGCGATCTGCACCGCCCGGTTAAACGGTTCACTGGACTCACTGGGCCCTGTTCACCAGCTCGCCATTAAGCACGAGATTTTCGAGGACGGCGTAACCGTCAAGGACGCGCACGGTCGCGTAGGTCGGCTGCGCGCTGGGCAGCGGTTCCTCATCCGGCCCCAGCCGCAGATTGCTCTCGCGATAGCGTTGCTCGACCTGGGGCGCCTGCTCTTCGTCAAGATAGTAGCGATCGAACGGCAGGCGCAACCGGGTCTGCTCGCTATCCTTCCACAGCACCGTCACCGGCAGATAGTCGCCTGCATCCGGCATCGTTGCCTTGACCGTATGCAACTGCGCGAATCCATTGGCGTCGAGGCGAATGGACGCATAGCCGCGCTGCCCCTCGTACAAGCTTGGATCGATATGCGTCGACGGCACGAGTGCCGCCTCGAAATCGAGAATCACGTAACGCCCACGGAACGGATCGGAAGGATCGACCGGTGCGGTGCGGAACTTGTACGGCATGCCCTGTTCCAGCGCCGTCTGTCCGCGGTGAATCAGAGCCAGCGGTATCGACCACTGGATCAGGCACAACGCGGCCAGTCCCAGCAACAGCGCGCGTCGCTGGCTCTGCGTCTTCATGCACGCACCTTGCGGCGCATCCAGGCGTTGGCCGCTAGAAACGCCGCACCGGTCAGCAAGAACGCGATGCCGCGCGCGGTGAACGACCATTCGGTGTCGAGGAAGCGCAACAGGATCAGCGCCGCGATCAGCAGCAAGCCGCCGGTGGCCTGGCCCTGATCACGCTGCGCAATGCCGACGCGCACGCGGGCGAGCCCGAGCACCAGGACATACAGCGTCATGAAGATCGCCAGGTGAACCGCCCAGGGTTCGACGTCTGTACACACCACCAGCGCCATGACCAGCGCAGGAATGATCTGCATCGCAGCCAGCGGCTTGCCGCCTTGCAGCGCGCGCCAACTCAGCACTGCGAGCAAGGCCATGCCGACGATCAGCACGGTCCACTGCTGCGGCACCGCCTCGAGCGCCTGCACCGACCATTCCATGCGCCAGGCCTCGGGGAAGCTGCCGAGCAGCGCACCCCAGGTCGTCGCCAGTCCGCCGTAGAGTGCGAGCGGCCGGCGCCAGATCGACAGCGACGCATCGCGCATGAGTGCATCGAGCATCACCAGCAGCGCACCGAGCTCGACGAACCACCAGATCCCCAGTGCCGGCGAACGCAGCAGATTGCCAAGCACCGCGACGAAGAACAGCGGAACCAGGGCCGCGAGCAGCGCATTGAAGCGCAGCGAATCGTTCGATGCCGGCGCCGATCGCGCCAGTCGCCAGACCTGCGGCGCCAGCAATGCGAACAGCGCCAAGGTACCGAGCATGCGCCAGGCCTCGACGCCCGCAGGTCCGCTCCAACCGAACCCCCCGCCGATCGTGCTCCAGCCGGTGAATGCCGCCGCGCACAGCACGAGCACGGCACTGACGTTCATCAGGTAGGCCAGCGGCAGCGCCACGAGACCGCAGGTCAGCAGATAGCGATCGAGATCGCCGGGGAAGTGATAGATCTGCCCGACCAGCGCGAGGGCGGCGGCGAACGCCAGTGCAGTGAACGCCGCCCAGGCTTCGCGCCACGCCAGGGAAGCGTCGCGCATCGTCACGCGGATGCAGGCGAACTGGCCGGCTGCCAGCGGTGCAAATGCCAGCAACAGGCGCAGCGGACGCGAAAGCTGATCCCAGTTATGCGCGACGAGCAGCACGACGCCCAGGCCGATCAGCAGCAGACCCAGCAGCGGAAATACGATGCCGGTCCAACCGCCAGCCGCGTCGCGATTCGCATAGCGCTCGCGCAATCGCGTTGCCGTCGCAGCGTCGAGTACACCTTCGCGCTCCAGCTGCGGCAGCTCCTGCAGGAGCCAGTCGGCCTGTCGTTTCATAGCCCGATCATGCCGCAAAGCCCGCCAGCCGCACAGGCGCTATGCTTGTGCGCATGACGATTGGGGGTAGTTCATGAGCGGCGAAGAGAAGAGTCAGTTCGGCCTGCTGGGCCAGCGGCGTTTCGGGCCTTTCTTCCTGACCCAGACGCTGGGTGCGTTCAACGACAACGTCTTCAAGAATGCGCTGATCATCCTGGTGACTTTCGGCATCGTCGGACTGTCGGCCGACGACATCAACTACTACATCAATCTCGCCGGCGGCCTGTTCATCCTGCCGTTCTTCCTGTTCTCTGCGACGGCCGGTCAGATTGCCGAGAAATACGAGAAGGCGCAGCTGATCCGTGCGGTGAAGCTGGCTGAGATTCTGATCATGTGCCTCGGCGTCGCCGGCCTGGTCCTGACCAGCCTGCCGATTCTGTTCACGACGCTGTTCCTGCTTGGCGCCCAGGCGGCGGTGTTCGGCCCGGTCAAGTATTCGATCCTGCCGCAGCATCTGCAGGAACACGAGCTGGTTGGCGGCAATGCCTGGGTCGAGGCTGCGACTTTCCTCGCGATTCTGCTCGGCACGATGCTGGGCGGCTGGCTGATGGCGCGCGAAGGCGGCGCGACGACGGTCAGCGCAGCGGTGGTGTTCTTCGCCGTGCTTGGCTATCTCGCGTCGCGCTGGATTCCGCCCGCAGCCGCAGCCGCGCCGGACCTGCGCATCAACTGGAATCCGCTGACCGAGACCTGGCGCAATTTCCGCTTCATGCAGACCAACCGCACCGTGCTGCTGTCGGTGCTCGGCATCTCCTGGTTCTGGCTCTACGGCGCGATGTTCCTGTCGCAGCTGCCGAGCTACACCAAGACCGTGCTCGGCGGCGACGAAACCGTCGTCACCTTGCTGCTGACGGTATTCTCGCTGGGCATCGGCATCGGCTCCCTGCTGTGCGAACGCCTGTCCGGGCACAAGGTGGAGATCGGCCTGGTGCCGCTCGGCTCCATCGGCCTGACGCTTTTCGGCATCGATCTTTTCTTCGCGCAGCCGGCCGTTGCGGCCGCCAACATTTCGGCCGGCGCGTTCATGCAGATCGCCGCCAGCCACCGCGTGCTGTGGGATCTGTTCCTCATTGGCGTGTTCGGCGGCTTCTATATCGTGCCGCTTTACGCATTGATCCAGACGCGGTCCGAGGCCAGCCATCGCTCGCGCATCATCGCCGGCAACAACATTCTCAACGCGCTGTTCATGGTCGTCGCCGCCTTGCTGGCGATCGTCCTGCTCAAGGCCGGCCTGACGATTCCGCAACTGCTGCTGACCACCGCGCTGATGAATGCCGCGGTCGCCGTCTTCATCTACTCGCTGGTGCCCGAGTTCCTGATGCGGTTCATGATCTGGATGCTCATCAACACGCTGTACCGCATCCGCAAGGTGGGGCTGGAAAACATTCCGGACGAGGGCCCGGCGGTCGTCGTCTGCAACCATGTCAGCTTCGTCGATGCGCTGATCCTTGGCGGCAACATCCGCCGGCCGGTGCGCTTCGTCATGTACTACAAGATCTTCCGCATTCCGGTACTCAACTTCATTTTCCGCACCGCCAAGGCAATCCCGATTGCCGGATCGAAGGAAGATCCGGAGTTGATGGCCAAGGCCTTTGCGGATATCGAAGCGGCCTTGAAGGCAGGCGACGTCATCGGCATCTTTCCCGAAGGCGGCCTGACGATGGATGGCGAGATGACCACATTCCGCCCCGGCGTCGAACGTGTGCTCGCTGCAACGCCGGTGCCGGTGATTCCGGTCGCTCTGCGCGGCCTGTGGGGCAGCCTGTTCTCGCGCCGCGACAATTTCCTCAAGCGCGCGCGCCTGCCGCGTCGCTTCTGGTCGCGCGTGGAAATCGTCGCCGGCCCGCCGATTCCGGCCGCACAGGCCAGCGCTGCTTTGCTCGAAGCAAAGGTTCGCGAGCTGCGCGGGGATATGGCCTGAAAGGTGTTGCCGCTATGGCGCGGCGAGTACGCCGGACGTCACGATGATCTCGACGCGCCGATTCTGCGCGCGACCTTCTTCGCTAGCATTGTCGGCTGCCGGCTGGTCGGCGCCGTAGCCTTCGCTCTCGACGTTCTCCTTGGAGAATCCCGACGCAACGAGGACGGCGGCGACGCTTTCGGCGCGCCGCAACGACAGTTCCTTGTTGTATTCGCGTGCGCCGATGTTGTCGGTATGGCCTTCGACACGCAGCTGGTCGATGTCGACAGCCAGCAACTGACGCGCGGCGTCAGCAATTGAACTGCGCAGCTCGGGAGCCAGATCTGCCTTGTTGAACTCGAAGGAGATGCGCTCCGGCAGCGTCAACTGCCAGCCGTCGGTGACGGGCTGAAATCCGAGCCCGGCCAGCGTTTTCGCCTGCCGGTCCGCGAGACTGGCGCAGCCGCTCAACGTGAACGCAGCCCAGACCAGCAAGACCGCGAATGCGGCAGGCGTGCGAGCGTGACTCCCTTGTGTTCTATGTTTTCCGTTCATGGTTCTTTGTCCATTCGGGTGGGTCGTACCGCGACGACCTGTCGTGCGGACCAGATTCGCGGGCGGGTGAAGCGCTGATTCAGTGCTGCCTGAGTACCTCGCGGACCGGCTCGGCGAAACCGGGACGCGATGCCATCTCCCGGGTCTTCCCGCCGATCTCCGGCTTTGGATTGATCGCGGCTTCAGCGGCACCGGCAATCATCTGCCACTGGGTCACCTGGCCGCGCCGATGATTGCCGTTCTTGATCAGGTACATCGCGCGATCGGCCTGGTGCATCAGATCTTCCGGATTGCCTGCGACGTCCGGATAGATTGCCGTACCGATGCTCACCCCCGGCTTGATCACGACATTGGCGTGATGCACGGGCTGCTCGAGCGCTGCACGCAATTCGCTCAGAATCGCGTCCAGATCGGCGTGCTGGCGTAGCGGCGACAGCAAAAGGACAAACTCGTCGCCGCCAAGCCGCGCTGCGAAGGTCTCGTGCTCGCGCCACGCGCCCAGGCGCGCGGCGATGCGGCTCAGCAGCTCGTCGCCGACCGCATGACCGAAGGTGTCGTTGATCAACTTGAACGCGTCGATGTCCAGATAGAACAGGCAGGCGCGACCATCGTTGAGATTGCAGCTGTCGATCGTCGTCTGCAGGATCGAATCGAACATTGCGCGGTTCGGCAGCCCGGTCAGCACATCGATATATGCAGCCCGGCGCAGCGCCTCGTTGCTCTGCGTCAGGCGGCGGTCCCGCAGTCCGATTTCCTCAAGCAGCACGTTGAACTCGAGGCGCAGATCCTCGACCTCGGCGAGCGACGACGCCGGCGCGCGCTGGCTGAAGTCGCGATGTTCGATCATGCGCTGGACGATCTCGCGCAGTTGGTAGATCGGTTCGGTGAAACGAACGGTGTATGTACGGCCCACGATCAGCGCGCAGCCGGCGAACAGCATCATGCCGAAGACGAGCCAGGCGAGCAGTCCCAGCAGCGTACTTACCATCGGCTCGGCGCCACCTTCGAGCATGACGCTGCCAATGCGTCGTCCTTCGAGGAAGACATCCTGCTCGACGCGCTCCATACCGACCAGACCGGCGAGCACGCCGAGCAGGCCTTCCGGATGCCGCTCGAAGCGCGCCAGAACGACGTTCGATTCGTCGCGAATCTCGGCGGCCGTAAGGCCTACTTCGCGCGGGATCGACCGCAGGATTTCCGCCGCGGTTTCCGAGTCGCGAAACTCGATCGCGCTACTGCTCTCGCTCGCGGCAAAGCTGATCAGCGCCTGCAGATTGCGCGCCGTCTGCTGATGCAAGGAGTCGTAGCTGAGCAGAAACGCGCCAGCGCCGACGACCAGAATCGCCAGCGTCGAGATCGCCAGCAGCGCTCGTCCGATATGCGCCGCGGAGATCGTTGCCGATCCGGTCGCCGGCGCGGATTCGTTGCTTGATGTTTTCGCGCTCATCGTTCGTGGTCGCTGGCCGCGCGAACCATGCCGACCGTCAGCAGGCGTGCGCTGACTTCCAGCGTGGATTCCTTGATCGTCGAAAGATTGACCTCGAATTTCCGCCGCGGCTGCGGTCCATCGACCGCGAGGTGCAGGCAGATCTGTCCGCCGGCGGAACAGAAGCCGGCACCGGAGCCGACGGCGAGGATCGGCATTTTTCGGATGCGCGACAGGACCTGATCCGCGATTTCGTTGCTGGCTGCGGTGAGGTCGAGTACCTGGCACTCGTCGAGCGCGGCATCGGCTTCGATGTGGCTGACGGCGAAAGGCTTGCCGCGAACGGTGCGTCCAACGTAGGCGCGTTCCTGATCGCGCGGCAGATCGCCGATGACGCAGATCTGCCAGGCCGGCAGTCGATCTTCAGCTTTCCAGCGGACGTGGCGAACAAAGCCGACGATGTACTCCGCCGAAGTATTCAATCCGTCGGATGTCGCTGGTGCCGGCGCGCCGCCGAATGCCGTCCAACAGGTCAGCGCGGCTGCCATCGCCAGTAGCCAACCGGTGTAGAACGCAGAGTTGCGGACCATCGTTAGAGAAATCATCGCGAGACTTAAGTCCTGCGCAAGATACTCTTAGTGTCTGCGTCGTTCTACAGAAAATTTGCGGCCGCGCTCGAAGCGTCAGAGCTTTTCCTACCTGCGCTGATGCTTCTGCGAAATGCTACTTTTTGGTCACTTAAATTCTTGCGCAAATCATCGCTTGGCAATGACCCGGACGATGGCTCGGATGATCAGCTCGGCATCGCGCAAGTGCGTCGATCTGCCGCTCAGGTTTCGTTTGCAAACTGAGCAGCGTCCATCTCGACATACAGCAGCTTGGCATCGTGCGCGGCACCGGCTTCGTCGGCGTAATAGCCGTTCGCCCGCGGCGGCAGCGCGATCTGCGCCTTGAGGCGGCCCGGCAGGCTATGCGCGGCTTCGCTGCGAATCTGCTGCAGGGCGACATTACCCTGCGCGGCGATGACATCGCTGAGCGTGGGTTCCGATGCATGGGCGAAGCTCGCCGGCAGCACCGACAGCATCAGGACAAGGGCGAGAGAGGTCAGCTTACGGTTCGACATGGCGGGCTCCGCTGTGAGGATGTAAGCCTCTTATTGCGAAGCGCGTGCCAAGCGTGCCTTCAGATCAAGTACCTGATTTATATTGCTTTAATTGCTGACTACTGGGACCGTCCGCTGTCCGCGCGACAGCTGCGGACAGTCCACCGGACAGTGTCCGCGGCCGCTCAGGCGCGGTGGTAGGGGTGGTTGCTGAGCAGGCTCCAGGCGCGAAACAGCTGCTCGGCCACGAAGACGCGCACCAGCGCATGCGGCAATACCAGCTTCGACAGCGACCACTTGCGATCCGCGCGAGCCAGCACTTCCGCCGAGTGACCATCCGGGCCGCCGACCAGCAGACAGGTGTCGCGGCCCGACTGCATCCATTTCTGCAGCTCGGTCGCCCATTGCGGGCTGCTCAGCGCTTCGCCGCGTTCATCGAGTGCGATGACGAAACTGTCGCGCGGGATTGCCTTGAGAATCTTCTCGCCTTCCTGCTGCTTGGCACGCTCGATATCGGCGTTCTTGCCGCGCTGTGCCGGCGCGATCTCGACGAGTTCGAGCCGGCATTCATGCGGCAGCCGCGAGGAGTAGTCGGCCCAGGCCGTTTCGACCCAGGCCGGCATGCGCGTACCCACTGCGATCAGATGGATACGCACGCCGCACTCATTCCATCAGCGCGCGGATTTCTTGGCCGGCTTGCGGGCAGGCGCTTTCTTCGCCGCTGACTTTGCCGCGGGCTTCTTGGCGACCGGTTTCTTCGCCGCCGGCTTGGTGGCCGCAGCTTTCTTCGCCACCGGCTTCTTGGCCGGTGCCGGCTTGCCGCCTGGCCCCTTGCGTGGCGCCGCCTTGCCGGACTTTTTCGCCGGTGCTGCCTTGCCTGCGGATTTCTTCGCGGCGGGCTTCGCCGTCTTCGGACGCGGCATCGGCTGCGGCACTTCTTCCTCGACGGTCCACAGCTTCTCGAGCTGGTAGAACGCGCGGGCCTGCGCCTGCATCACGTGAACGACCACGCCGCCGAGATCGACGAGCACCCATTCGCCGGTGTCCGCGCCTTCCATGCCCAAGGGCCGGAAGCCGGCTTTCTTGGCGTCCTCGGCGGCGTTCTGCGCCAGCGATTTCACATGGCGGTTCGAAGTGCCGGTGCAGATGATCATCGTGTCGGTGACCGTCGTCAGCTTCTGGACGTCGAGCACGGTGATCTGCTGGCCCTTGAGGTCCTCGAGCGCGTTGACGACGATCTTGGACAGGGTGGTGGGCTTGGCTTTAGTGGGTTGTGGCATCGTCATCCTGAGTCAGCGCCGCAACATCCGCGGCGGTCATAGCGTTGAGTATGGCATCGGGCACCAGCCCGCGCACCGAGCGTCCGGACTTCAGCAGACGGCGAATCCGGGTCGAGGAAATATCCAGCATCGGCACTTCGAAGCGGTACCAGCGACCGCAGGGCGCGTTCTGCAATTCGCTGACGTCCTGCGCGCAGGGGCCAAGCAGCTCACGGGTCTGCGCCGAAGCTTCAAGCGCGGCGCCCGGGCGCGACACGACCGCAAGATGGGCGATGCCGAGCAGTTCGCGCCAGCGGTGCCAGGCGTGCAGATGCGCAAACGCATCGCTGCCCATCAGCAACACCAGCGAACTGTTCGGAAAATGCTCGCGCAGCGTCAGCAGCGTATCGACCGTGTAGGACGGACCGTCGCGCAGCAGTTCGGTGTCGTCCGCCACCAGTCCGCGCTCGCGACGCGTTGCAGCCTTGAGCCATTCCAGCCGGCGCTGCGGATGCACGCGCGAGTCGGGCCGGTGCGGCGGATGCGCGGTCGGAATCAGGCGCACCTGCTGCAGGCCGAGGCGCTCGCGCGCTTCGATCGCAAGACGCAGGTGACCATTATGGAAAGGTGCGAACGCGCCGCCGAAAATGCCGATGGATCTCATCGGCGCTCAAGCCGGACCGCGGGTCGGGCGATCAACGAACGTTACCGTCGCCGAGCACAACCCACTTCAGACTGGTCAGGCCCTCGAGGCCGACCGGACCGCGCGCATGGAATTTGTCGGTGCTGATGCCGATCTCGGCGCCCAGACCATACTCGTAGCCATCGGCAAAACGCGTCGAGGCATTGACCATCACCGAGCTGGAATCCACTTCGCGGACGAAGCGGCGCAGCTTGCTGTAGTTCTCGGTCACGATGCAGTCGGTGTGATGCGAGCCGTACTTCTCGATGTGGTCGATCGCCATGTCGAGGCCATCGACGATGCGGATCGACAGGATCGGCGCGAGGTACTCGGTGTACCAGTCTTCCTCGGTCGCCGGAATCGCATCTTCCAGCAGCTTGCAGGTCGCCGCGCAGCCACGCAGCTCGACGCCGGCGTCCTGGTAGATCTGCCCCAGCTCCGGCAGCAGCTTGGCGGCGATCGCCTTGTCGACCAGCAGGGTTTCCATCGTGTTGCAGGTGCCGTAGCGCTGCGTCTTGGCGTTGACCGCCACCGCCATCGCCTTCTCGCGATCGGCATCGGCGTCGATATAGACGTGGCAGACGCCGTCCAGATGCTTGATGACCGGCACGCGCGCGGCCGACGACACCGCAGCGACAAGTCCCTTGCCGCCGCGCGGAATGATGACGTCGATGTATTCCGGCATCGAGACCATTTCAGTCACGGTCTGGCGATCGGTGATGTCGAGCACCTGCACCGCATCCTTCGGCAGACCGGCATCGGTCAGCGCGCGCTCGATGCAGCGCGCGATCGCCTGGTTGGAGCGCAGCGCTTCGGAACCGCCACGCAGGATCGCGGCGTTGCCGGACTTCAGGCACAGCGCGGCGGCGTCGGCCGTCACGTTCGGGCGCGATTCGTAGATGATGCCGACCACGCCCAGCGGCACGCGCATGTGGCCGACCTGGATACCGGACGGGCGCAGCTTCATGTTCATCAGCTCGCCGACCGGATCGGCCAGCGCGGCGACCTGGCGCACGCCATCGGCCATCGCCTGGATACGGCTGGTCGTCAGCTCGAGGCGATCGAGCATGGCTTCGTCGAGCTTGGCGGCCCGGCCTTCGCGCATGTCGACGGCGTTGGCGGCCAGGATGGTCTTGGCCTCGTCGACCAGGATCTGCGCCAGGGCGAACAGGCAGGCGTTCTTCATGCCGGTGTCGGCACGCGCCATCGCACGCGCGGCGGCGCGCGCCTTGACGCCCCGCTCGCGCATGTCGGCGGCGATGCTGTCGTTCCTGGCCTTGGGTGCAGCTTTGGTAACAGACGGACTCATTGTGTTGGCTGGAGCGCCGCCCCACTGGCGGCAAGGACCAATGTTATCAATTCTTCCCAGGCGGCAGACTCCTGGCCGGTTTTGACCAGACGGTCGATCCGCGCCGCGCGGCGCAACCAGCCCATCGCCTCGCCCGGCCGGCTGCGCGGCACAGCACGCAGGAATTTCTGCTGCTGGGACGCATAGATACCGGCGCTGGCACAGGCCGCAGTGGCATCCCGGCTGCGGGCGTAGGCGACGGTCGCCTTGATCAGCTGACGCAGGTTCCACATCAGCGCGCCGAGGATTTCCAGCGGCGAGAGCCCTTCTTCGCGCATGCGGTCGAGGCTGCGCACGGCGCCGGCGGCATCGCCGGCCAGCACGCGGTCGCTCAGGTCAAACGCCTGGAAGCGCGCATTGTCGGCCACCGCCTGGGTGACATCGTCGGCACTGACCGTATGGCCGGGGAACAGCAGGGCCAGCTTGGCGGCATCCTGCGCCGCGGCAAGCAGATTGCCCTCGGTGCGCTCGGCGAGCAGCCTGATCGCCTCGGCATCCGCCTTGACGCCCGCGCTGCTGAGGCGGTTTTCGATCCACGGCACGATGTCGGCACCCTTGATCGGCCAGAAATACAGGCTCGCGCCAGCCGTCTCCAGGGCCTTGAACCAGGCCGCCGAGCGGGCGCGCGACTCCAGCGGACCGCAGACGACCAGCAGCAGCACGTCGTCCTGCGGGCGCACGGCGATTTCCTGCAGCATCTTGGCGCCCGTCGCATCCGGGCCGGCCGCCATGCGCACTTCGACGATCCGCCGGCTGGCGAACAGCGACATGCTCGCGCAGCTGTCGGCCAGCTGCTGCCAGTTGAAGCCGCGTTCGACGTCGAGGACTTCGCGCTCGCTGAAACCGCGCGCACGCGCCACGGCGCGGATCGCGTCGAGGCTTTCCTGGATCAGCAGCGGCTCCTCGCCGGCGACCAGATAGATCGGCGCCAGCGATTTGGAGAGATGCGCGTTCAGTTGATGCGGCTTCAGCTGCACGGTCGGGATGAAGGCGGCGGCAAGCGGGACAGGGATTGTAGTCGCTGGGCGGCCGATTTCCGGAAATTCCAGGGCGGCGGACGTAAACTGCGCCGATGCAGCGCCATCTGAGCCCCACCGACCGCTTCCTCGCCTCGCTCAACCGCGGCCTGTCGACGTGGGCCAAGCGCTCCGACGGCGCCACGCGGGCCAATCCCGCGGCGGCGCGCAGCGAAAACCCGCTCGACGACGACAGCCGCCGTCACATCGCCGGCCTGATGCGCATCAATCATGCCGGCGAGGTTGCCGCGCAGGCGCTGTATCACGGCCAGGCGCTCGTCGCGCGCGATCCGGCACTGCGTGAGCACCTGCTCGCCGCCGCCAGCGAGGAACGCGACCATCTGCGCTGGTGCGAGGAGCGCCTGCACGAGCTCGGCGAGCAGCCCAGCCGGCTGGAGCCGGTCTGGTATGCGGGATCATTGGCGATCGGCGCCGTCGCGGCGCTGGCCGGCGATCGCTGGAGCCTGGGGTTCGTCGACGAGACCGAACGCCAGGTCGCCGAACACCTGGGCGAACACCTGCAGCAGATTCCCGCGGAAGATCAGCGCAGCCGCGCGATCCTCGAACAGATGCGCAGCGACGAGGAGCGTCACGGCGCCGAAGCGCGCGCCGCGGGCGCCAGCGAACTGCCATCGCCGGTCAAGACGCTGATGCGTCAGGTCGCGCGGGTCATGAAGTTCGGCGCGTACCGAATCTAGCGTATACCTGTAGCCCGGGTGAACCCCGGGTTGCACCCGGGCTACGGCGCGCAACCTGGACGGTAGCCCTGCACATTATCGCCGTCATCAGCACAACGCCCATGCTCGATCTGCACGGTGATGTGCGTGACCTTGTGGTGCGCATGAATCCAGGTCTTGATCCTTGCCACGACATCATCGCTGACACTGCCTTCGGCGAGCACCGCGTGTAGCGTCATCACCGAACGCTCCGGCGTCAGCATCCAGTGATGCACGTGATGCACGCTCGTCACACCGCTGACGCCGGCCGGCAGCGCCGCGGAAAACGCGACGGCATCGAAGGTCTCCGGCGAACCTTCCAGCAGTACATGCGCGGATTCGCGGACGATGCGCCAGGCGCTGCGCACGATCAGCAAGGCGACCAGAATCGACAGCAGCGGATCGATCGGCGTCCAGCCGCTGTACAGGATGACGATCGCCGCGACGATCGCGCCGATGGAACCGAGCAAGTCGCCCACCACGTGCAGCATCGCGCCACGCACGTTCATGTCCTCTTCGGCGCCGCCGTGGAGGATGAAGAAACTCAGTGCATTGACGATGAGTCCGCCGATCGCGACCGACAGCATGATGTCGCCGGCGATTTCAGGTGGCGCCAGCAGGCGCAGCACACCTTCGACACTGATCCAAGCCGCAATCGCGAGCAGCGCAAGGCCGTTGACGAACGCCGCAAGCACCGGCATGCGGTGGTAGCCGTAGGAGCGCATCGCGTCCGGCGGGCGGCGGCTCTGCACCTGGGCCCACAAGGCCAGCGCGAGGGCAAACGCATCGGCCAGCATGTGGCCGGCGTCGGCCAGCAGCGCCAGCGAACCTGACCACAGGCCGCCGATAACCTCGGCGACCATGAAACACGCGGTCAGGCCCAGCGCGAGCTTGAGCCGTGTCGCGCTCGTCACCCCGGCATGCGCACTCAGACCGCCGTGGCTGTGGCCGTGATCGTGATCATGGTTGTGCTCATGGCCGCGGCCGTGCGCATGACCGTGCTTGTGGTCGTGCGCGGCGTGATCGTTGTGCGGGTGGTCGTGCATGCCGGACACTCTAAACGCCTCGGCGGGCGCCCACAAAAAAGGCAGGCCGAAGCCTGCCTTTTTCGATCCCGGCGCGGTTTCAGCGCTGGATGTTCTTGCCGTAGAAGATTTCCAGAATCTCGCGGTTGACGTGATCGCGGATCTTCTTCGACTCGCGCGGCGGCAGTTCCGACGCGCCCTCGCCAAACAGATAGGTATCGAGGTCGAGCTCCTTCAGGCGCATCTTCGTGTGGAAGATGAATTCCTGATAGACGTTGACGTCGATCATCTGATAGCGGTTCTTGATGTCCGCCGACAGGAAGTCCTGGATCGACTCGACGTTGTGGTCGATGAAGTGCTTCATGCCGCGCACGTTGCGGGTGAAGCCGCGCACGCGGTAGTCCATGACGACGATGTCCGACTCGAAGGACTTGATCAGATAGTTCAGCGCGCGCAACGGCGAAATCTTGCCGCAGGTCGACACGTCGATATCCGCACGGAACGTCGAGATGCCGGCATCTGGGTGGGTTTCCGGATAGGTGTGCACCGTGATGTGCGACTTGTCGAGGTGCGCGACGACCGAATCCTTCTTCTTCGTGCCGGCCTTGCCCTTGGTCTTGGCCTTGGCGCTCGGCTTGCCCGGCGTCGGCAGACCATCGTGATGGCCCTCGGAGATCAGCATCGTCACCGAAGCGCCCTGCGGATCGTAATCCTGGCGCGCGATGTTGAGGATGTTGGCACCGACAATGTTGGCGACTTCGGTCAGGATCGCGGTCAGGCGCTCGGCGTTGTAGGCCTCATCGATGTACTCGATGTATTCCTGCTGATGTTCCTTGGTCCGCGCATAGCAGATGTCGTAGATGTTGAACGACAGCGACTTCGTCAGATTGTTGAATCCGTGCAGCTTCAGATTCGGTTTGTTGGTCGGTTTGGGCTTGGCCTTGGCCAATGCAGTACTCCGGTCAGCAGAGGGGGACGCCAGCCGGGGCCGGCGTCCGAGAACCGCGAATTATGCGGTAAATCGACGACAAAACCATGACTGACCCATTCGGGCAGCCATCCACGCACGCTTCAGGCGGCGCGGATCTCATAGTCGTGGCTGATCGTGACGCCGCCGCGGGCGAGCATGATCGACGCCGAGCAGTATTTCTCGGCCGACAGCTCGACGGCTCGTTTGACGTGATTTTCGACCAGATCGGTGCCGATGACGACAAAATGCAGATGGATTTTGGTAAAGACCTTCGGCTCGGTCTCGGCCCGTTCAGCCTCCAGGTCGACCCAGCAATCCCGCACCTGCTGACGCGCCTTCTTGAGGATCAGCGTCACGTCGACGGCCGAGCAGGCGCCGACACCCATCAGCAGCAGTTCCATCGGCCGCGCGCCGATATTGCGGCCGCCGATCTCCGGCGGGCCATCGAGAACCACCGAATGCCCGCTCCCGCTTTCGGCGATGAAGCTGGCGTTTTCTACCCATTTGACTCGTGCTTTCAAACCCGGCTCTCCGGCGCTAAACCCGCAGTGGAACCCGCTAGGGATATGCTATTTTCAGTCAAAATCGCAAATACAACCACAAACATGCCGAATCCAGCACTCGCACAAGAGCCGGTCCAGGCGTTCATCGCCGGCGCCCACAAGCGCAGCTTCTCCCCCAAGCACACGATCATCCACGCCGGCGATCAGCCGCAGTCGTTGTATCTGCTGCTAGAAGGCTCCGTGAGCATCATGCTCGAGGACGATGACGGGCGTGAGATTGTGCTCGCCTACCTCGGACCGGGCGATTTCTTCGGCGAAATGTGCCTGTTTCCGGATCAGCAGCTGCGCACGGCGATCGTCCGCACGCGCACGCCGACACTGGTTGCTGAAGTCGGCTACCAGAGCTTCCGCGAACTGGTCAGCAAATATCCGGACATCATGTTTGCCGTCGCCGGCCAGCTCGCCGCGCGCCTGCGCGACACGACCCGCCGCCTCGGCGACCTCGCGTTTCTCGACGTCGCCGGCCGCATGGCGCACACCCTGCTCGACCTGATCAAGAAGCCCGGCGCCGTTGCCCACGCCCGCGGCACGATGATCCGTACCTCGCGTCAGGAACTCGCCCGCCTCGTCGGCTGCTCGCGCGAAATGGCCGGCCGCGTGCTGAAGAAGCTCGAGGAAGACGGCATGGTGCAGTCGCAGGGGCGCAGCATCCTGATTCTCGGCATCAATCCGCCGAGTCGCTGAGCTTTTTAGCCACCCATCAGTTCGACAAGTGCGGCTCCCGGCCGCAACTGCCGCATCAGCGATTCGCCGATCAGAAAACGCTGCACGCCGGCTTCACGCATGCGGTTGACGTCGTCGCGCGTGCCGATCGCGCTTTCGGTGACGACGCCCAGCCCCGCAGGCAGGCGCGGCAGCATGTCCAGCGTCGTTTCCAGACGCGTCTCGAAGGTGCGCAGGTTGCGGTTGTTGATGCCCAGCAGCCAGCCGTCGCCCGGCCCCGCACCGAGCCCAGCACCGAGGACCCGATCGAGTTCGTCCGTGTCGTGCACTTCAACCAGCACGTCCATGTTCCAGACGCGCGCGCAGTCGTAAAGCGCTTTCAGCCGCGGTGCGCTGAGCGCAGCGGCAATCAGCAGCACGCAGTCGGCACCGAGTGTGCGCGCCTCGACGACCTGCGCCTCATCGATCAGGAAATCCTTGCGGATCACCGGCAGGCCGCAGGACGCACGCGCCTGCACCAGAAAAGCGTTGTGGCCCTGGAAATACTGCTCGTCGGTCAGCACCGACAGGCAGGCGGCCCCGCCGTGCGCATATTCGCGCGCAAGCCAGGCCGGATCGAAATCGGCGCGGATCAGGCCCTTGCTCGGCGAAGCCTTCTTGATCTCTGCGATGACGCCGGCACGGCCCTTGTCGACCTTGCCCTGCAGCGCCTTGATGAACCCGCGCGGCGCGTCGGCGTTCTGCGCCAGCCGCTCCAGATCGCCCGGCGTGTAACGCACATTGAGGCGGGCAATCTCCTCGCGCTTGGTCGCGAGGATGCGATCGAGGATGTCGGCCATCAGGCCGCTCCCTTGATGCGCTGCGTCGCCTGCACGAACTGATCGAGCTGCTGGCGCGCCTTGCCGCTGGCGAGCGCCTGACGGGACAGCTTGAGACCGTCGGCGATCGAATCGGCAAGACCAGCCACGTACAGCGCGGCACCGGCATTGAGCGCAACGATGTCCCGCGCGACGCCGTCCTTGTTCTCCAAGGCCTCGATCAGCTTGGCCCGCGACTCGGCCGGATCGGCGACGCGCAGGTTCTGGCTGCCCGCCATCTGCACGCCGAACTCTTCGGGATGGATTTCGTATTCGCGCAGCACGCCATCGCGCAGTTCGCCGACCAGCGTGCCGGCGCCGAGCGTGATCTCGTCCATGCCGTCCTTGCCCCAGACGACCATCGCGCGCTGCACGCCCAATCTTTCGAGCACACGGATCTGGATGCCAACGAGGTCCGGATGGAACACACCCATCAGGATGTTGGGTGCGCCGGCAGGATTGGTCAGCGGCCCAAGGATGTTGAAGATCGTACGGACGCCCATCTCGCGGCGCACCGGCGCCACCGCCTTCATCGCCGGATGGTGATTCGGCGCGAACATGAAACCGATGCCGCAGGCGGCGATGCTTTCGGCCACCTGCTCGGGCTGCAGATCGATCTGCGCCCCGAGCGCCTCGAGCACATCGGCGCTGCCGGACTTCGACGACACGCTGCGGTTGCCATGCTTGGCCACCCGCGCGCCGGCTGCGGCGGCGACAAACATCGACGCCGTCGAAATGTTGAAGCTGTGCGCGCCATCGCCGCCGGTGCCGACGATGTCGACCATGTGGCTCAGATCGGCACCCGCGGGATGCGGCACCGTGCGCGCAAACTCGCGCATCACCTGCGCCGCCGCGGCGATCTCGCCGACGGTTTCCTTCTTGACCCGCAAGCCGGTCAGGATTGCCGCCATCATCACCGGCGAGACTTCGCCGCGCATGATCTGGCGCATCAGGTCGACCATCTCGTCATGGAAGATTTCGCGATGTTCGATCGCGCGCTGCAGCGCCGCCTGCGGGGTAATCGCCATCAGTAGGCCTCCAGGAAATTCTTCAGCAGCGCGTGGCCATGCTCGGTCAGGATCGATTCCGGATGGAACTGCACGCCTTCGATCGGCAGCGTCTTGTGGCGCAAGCCCATGATCTCGTCCATCGAGCCGTCCGCATGCTGCGTCCAGGCCGTGATGTCGAAACAGTCCGGCAGCGTGTCGCGCGCAACGACCAGCGAGTGGTAGCGCGTCGCCGTGTACGGCGTCGGCAAGCCGCGGAACACGCCGGCATCGGCATGATGAATCTGGCTGACCTTGCCATGCATGACTTCGCGCGCGCGCGTCACGACGCCGCCGAAGGCCTGGCCCATCGACTGATGCCCCAGGCACACGCCGAGGATCGGGAACTGGCCCTTGAGGCGGTCGATCAGCTCCAGGCAAATGCCGGCTTCATTCGGCGTGCAGGGTCCGGGCGACAGCACGATGTGGCGCGGCTTCAACGCCGCGACTTCATCGACGCTGATCTGGTCGTTGCGCACGACCTTGACGTCCGCGCCGAGTTCGCCGAAGTACTGGACCAGGTTGAAGGTGAAGCTGTCGTAGTTGTCGATCATCAGCAACATGACTAGCTCCCCGCCTTGGCGAACGCAGGAATCGCCTGAGCCTGTGCGACGGCTTTCATCATCGCGCGCGCCTTGTTCATGGTTTCGTCCCATTCGGACTGCGGCACCGAATCGGCGACGACGCCGGCGCCGGCTTGCACATGAACCTGTCCGTCCTTGATGACCGCGGTACGGATTGCGATCGCGGTGTCCATGTTGCCGTCCCAGCCGAGATAGCCGACCGCGCCGCCGTAGATGCCGCGCTTGACCGGCTCGAGTTCGTCGATGATCTCCATCGCCCGCACTTTCGGCGCACCGGACAGCGTGCCCGCCGGGAACGTCGCGGCCAGCGCATGCAGCGCATCGAGCCCTTTCTTGAGCCGTCCGCTGACGTTGGAGACGATGTGCATGACGTGGCTGTAGCGTTCGATGACCATCTGCTCGGTGACACGCACCTGGCCGATCTCGGCGACGCGACCGACATCGTTGCGGCCGAGGTCGATCAGCATCAGGTGCTCGGCGATCTCCTTTGGGTCGGCGAGCAGCTCTGCGGCCAGCGCCTGATCCTGTTCCGGCGTCGCGCCGCGCGGGCGCGTGCCGGCGATCGGGCGCACGGTGACTTCGCCGTCTTCGACACGCACGAGGATTTCCGGGCTGGAACCGACGACGTGGTGATCGCCCAGGTTGAGGCAGTACAGATACGGCGACGGATTCAGCCGGCGGATCGCGCGGTACAGCTGCAGCGGTTCGGCCTCGAACGGCGCGGATAGGCGCTGCGACGGCACGACCTGCATGCAATCGCCGGCGGCGATGTAATCCTTGATCCGGTCGACCGCCTGCTTGAAGCGCTCTTCGCCGAACAACGACTGAAAGTTCGTGCCGGCGTCCGCGGTCGATAGTGGCGCGTGGACGAAGCCGGCGGGCGCCGTCAGCTGGGCTTCGATCTCGTCGAGGCGCTGCCGTGCCCGCGCGAGATCGGCCGCGTTGTCGGGATCGGCATGGACGACGAGGATCAGACTCGCGCGCTGGCTGTCGAACACGACCAGTTCATCCGACAGCATCAGCAGGATGTCGGGCGTGGCTAGCGGATCGGCTTTCTGCGTCGCGGCCAGCTTGGGCTCGAAATAACGCACGCAGTCGTAGGCGAAATAGCCAACCAGGCCGCCCGAAAAGCGCGGCAGACCGGAATCCGGCCGCACGCGCAAGCGCGCCGCGTAGTCGCGGACCCACTGGATGGGATCGGCAGATTCGAGTTGTTCGACGACGGCGCCGTCGCGAGTGACTTCAATGTGCCGTCCGCTGACGCGCAGCACTTCGCGCGAAGGCAGGCCAATGAAGGAATAACGGCCCCAGCGCTCGCCGCCCTGCATCGATTCGAGCAGATAGGCGTACGGCTGCGCGCCGTTGCGGGTGAGCTTGAGGTAGGCGCTGACCGGCGTATCGAGGTCGCCGGAGAGTTCGCGCGTCAGCGCGATGCGGTTGTAGGTCATGGCTGGACTGGAATACGGGATGTGTAGACAGGAATCGTGAACGGCGGGCAAAGCTGCCCCTAGCGGTGAATCACCACCATCGCCACGACTTGTTTCCTGCTGATTCCCGATTCACGTTCCGTCTCTATCCGACCTTGGCAATCTCTGCGCGCATCGCAGCGATTGTAGCGGCGTAATCCTTGTTGCCGAAAATCGCGCTGCCGGCGACAAAGGTGTCGGCACCGGCGGCGGCAATGGCGCCAATATTGTCGACCTTGACGCCGCCGTCAATCTCCAGCCGGATTTCGCGGCCGCTGGCGTCGATCAGCTTGCGCGCCTCGCGCAGCTTGTCGAGCGCGGACGGGATGAAGCTCTGGCCGCCGAAACCGGGGTTGACCGACATGATCAGCACCATGTCGACCTTGTCGATGACATAGCGCAGGACATCCAGCGGTGTCGCCGGGTTGAACACCAGCCCGGCCTTGCAGCCCATGCCGCGGATCGCCTGCAGGCTGCGGTCGACATGCCGCGACGCTTCGGGATGGAAGGTGATGTAGTCGGCGCCGGCCTTGGCGAAGGACTCGGCCAGGGCATCGACCGGCTCGACCATCAGATGGGCGTCGATCGTCGCCTTGATGCCGTACTTGCGCAGCGCTTCGCAGATGCTCGGCCCGAACGTCAGGTTCGGCACATAGTGATTGTCCATGACATCGAAATGGACGATGTCGGCGCCGGCGGCGAGCACTTTTTCGACATCCTCGCCGAGCCGCGCAAGGTCGGCGGACAGGATGCTGGGCGCAATCATCGGGGCTAGCTTGGCCATGGAAATCGGTCGGCACGCGGAGGAGGCGCGCATTATTGCCGATCTTGGCCGCCGCGGCTGCTCAATATCGTTGGTAGCGCCGCAACGTCTCCGCGGTGAGCTCGGTGATGTGCTGCCGCTGCGCCTGCGTCAGCGCCGTCGCCGTCGACTCGTCCTGGACCCTCGCGGCCAGCCGGGTCTGGGCGCCCGGCTCCAGGGGCAAGCCGCAATGGTCGAACAGGCGCCGCACCTGCGCTTCGGGGGCGTCGCACAGTGCCTCGTGCCGCACGATCAGCGTCGCCGCGCGCAGGCTCGGGCTGGCGTCGAGCTGATCGGCGATGTGCCGGTACAGGTCATCCCAGGCCAGTGCATAGCCCTCGATGTCGTCGCCGCGTGCCCAGGCATTGCGGATCGCCTCGTAGCGCGCTGCATTGCCGGTATGCACCGCGCGGCGGTCGAGGCCGAACTCGAAGTGGCCGAGCCGCGACATGTAACGCTGCGCCTTCGGATCCGCCGCGTGGTGGGCACAGAAGCGCTGATGCTGTCGCTGCAAGGACGCAACATGCGCCAGCGGCTCGCGCAACGGCACCACGAAACGCGCATCCGGATACAGACGTGCCAGATACCGCATGCGCGTGCTGTTGTAGTTGCCCTTGGCCAGATAGCGCTGGCCCTGGCGCAACCAGAGCAGCTTGCGCAGATGCTCGTCGTAATAGCGCTCGAACTCCGGCGCCCAGGTGTCGCTGTCGAGCACATCAAGGGCGCCGGGCTGGTGCAAGCGCGGAAAGAAGCTCATCCACAGCACTTCTTCGACCGCCTCGGGGCTCTCCGGCGTCACCAGGATGCCGTCGCCATGAGCGCGCTCGACCGCCACCGTCTCGCGCTGCGCGCGGTCGAGAAAGCGGTTCCAGAAGTACGGCGTGTGCACCAGCGGAAAGTCCCGGTAGGCCTGGGTCACGGTGTCGTCGTGAGTGGCCAGCAATTCCAGGAGGATCGTGCTGCCGGAGCGGGCCAGGCCGCAGACATAGATCGGCGCCGCGACGCGGACCGCGGCGATGCGATCTTCAAGCAAGCGGGTTTCGAGGCGACCCAGCTTCTGCCAGAAGCCGGGGGATGCCGCGACCCAGCCGGCCAGGCGGTCGGTCCAGTCCGGAACTTCAAAGGGATGCGCAACTGCGACGGGCGAGTTCATGCGCACGTCCTACTGCAGGTGCAGCACGCGCTTGAGGCTCAGCGCCACCAGCGTCAGCACGGTGAAGAACGTGAACTCCCAGCCGCGCATCCAGCCCGGGCCCCAGCTCAGATACTCGGTCTCCGGCAGCTTGAGTTCGATGCGGTCGATCGGCAGCTCTTCCGGCAACCAGCCCAGCGGACTACCCGCCAGTGCCGCCTGCCAGGTCCGCTTCTCCAGCACCGGCCGCGGCTCGGCCCATTCGATCTCGCCGACGTCGCGACCGTGCAGATCGGTCAGCGCCAGGCGCGGCTTGCTTTCGCCCTGCGGCGGAATCAACTGCGCGCTGAGCAATGCGGGCTCGGTGCGGACCTGGACCTGCTCGATCTGAGCGGGGAACACGTAGCCGTAGGTCTGAGCGATCCAGCCGACCACCAGCACCATCGGCGCCAGCGCCGCGCCCGCCGGCCCGATGACCAGGCCCAGCTGGGCGAACGCCAGGGACAGCATGCGTCGCATGCGCGGCCAGGCATCGGCAAACTCGCCGTCGAACTGGTCGAGATCGCGGCGCGCGACGACCAGCTCCGACTTGAGTTTGCGGATGCGTTGCTGCGGCGACAGCGCGGCGTAGATCAGCATCGTCAGCGCGCCGGCAACGGCGCTCCACATCACCAGCCGCGCGATGCGCGGCAGCAGCGGCGCGATCTGCGCATCGGCCCAGCCCAGCAGGCCTACGGGAAGTTCGAGCAGGTCCATGGCCAGGCCCGCCTACTTCGCAACGCCGGAATGACCCGGCGTTACCGGATCGATCGCGGTGCTGACCCGCTCCGCCTGACGCCGCTTCATCATCCGCCGCACCGGCCACATGACGACGAAGAACAGCGCGGCAAACACTGCAACGACCACGGCCCACAGCGCGCCGAGCAAGCTCAGGCCAGCACCGGGCCCAACGTAGGCTTCCGCCGGCAAGGCCAGCAACAGGGCAACGACAAACAGAACATTCGATGACTTCTTCATGATGAACTCCTCTCCTCAGCTTCAAGTTGCTGTCGGAAATCGGGATCTAGGGCGTCCGGGGTGATGCGCTGTGCCGATGACACGATCGGTATCAGGCGATCCGCCTCACCGGCTCGAACCGGATTGACGTATTCCCAGACGATGTCTCCGGCCGCATTGACCTCCAGCAAGCGACCTCCGTCGGATTCAGTGATCAGGGTGTTGCCGTTTGCCAGACGCTGCTGGCAGGAACGGATGACGCTTTCCAGCGGATGCTCCGCGCTGCCGCCGTAGCGCCAGGTGACGCCGCCGGATTGCGGATCGAACTCGATGACCTGCGAACGGCCGCTGCCGTTGTATTGGCCGTTGTTGTCGAACAGCAGGATGTGGCCGTTGGCGAGCAGATCCGGATCGTGCTGGCCGACCCAGGGGCCGCGGATGCCCCAGCTGATCGTGCCGCTGTCCATGTCCAGTGCGACCAGCGCGCCGGGTTCGCGCATCGACAGCACCAGCTGTCCCGCGCGCAGGAAAGGAAATTTCGCGGCGGCCGCGTCGTCGACGAACTCGACGTCGTTGGTGTGCAGGTAATCGCCGCTCTCGGCGAGATAGCCCGGCAGCGCATCGAGCAGGCGCAGGTAGTCGCCGGCGCGCATGGCGTCGATCAGGCGCAGCTTGCGCAGCGGCTTGCCGTCGGGCGACAACTCGACGATGAAGTCGTCGATGCGCGGCGGCGGCAGGCTCTCGCGCTCCGGAATCGGGTCATGGGTGATTTCGTGCGTCAGCACGAAGATGCGCCCATCCGGGGCGACCGCCAGATCGTGATGCACGCGCTCGAGATACTTCCACAGCACGCGCGAATCCTTGTCGAGCTTGACCAGGCCGTAGCCATGCGGCGTGTCGCCGATGCCATCGTAGATCGCCAGCAGATCGCCGTTCGGATAGAGATGGACTTTGCGAAAGTAAGTGCGCTCGTCCGGTACCGGATGACGCGGCGCTGCGGAGTCGTCCCAGATCGCGCTGTAGGGCATCTTCCATTCATGGACCTGGCGGCCCTCGAGGTCGATCAGGAACGCCGCCTGCGTATGTCCAGAGGTGTAGATCGTGTAGCCGGCTTGCGCCGCGCCCTGATCGGCCACCGTCACGCCGCGCCGTTCGCTGCGCGCCGGCTGCCACAGATTGGTCGTGTGCGCCGACTTCAGTTCGCGGTTCTGGTCGATCAGCGCCTTGCCGGCTCGATACGCATCATGCAGACCTTGATACGGGAAGCGCTGCGCCAGCATCGCGTAGCTCCCCGCCAGGAATGCCAGCGCCATCAGGGCCAGTATCGCGACGCCGTTGAAGATGCGGTCCGTCACCAGATTCTCATCGCTATTGGGTCGGACTCGACCGTAGCCATGGGGGACTGAACCCGGGCTGAAACTTCGTCAATGATGCAGCCTGCAAGATGCGGGCTTTACCCCCCTGTTCAGCTTCTCCACAATGCGCGCCTGAAGTTGTCAGACAAATCAGACAAACGGACCGCCGAATTGAACGCCCTTTACGAATCGAGCATCAGCAGTGTTCCGCGCTTGCATCGCGGCAAAGTGCGCGACATCTACGCCCTCGGCGAAAAATATCTGCTGATCGTCACCAGCGACCGGCTGTCGGCCTTCGACGTGATCCTGCCGCAGCCGATCCCGGGCAAGGGCATCGTGCTGACTGCCGTGACCGAGTTCTGGATGAAGCGCTTCACGCACATCCTGCCGAACCATTTCGCCGAGGGCGTGAATCTTGCGGACTGGCTGACGCCCGCCGAGTGCGCGCAGATCGAAGGCCGCGCGGTTGTCGCGAAACGACTCAAGGCCCTGCCGATCGAGGCGGTGGCGCGCGGCTATCTGATCGGCAGCGGCTGGAAGGACTACCAGGCCACCGGCGCGGTCTGCGGCATCAAGCTGCCCTCGGGCCTGCAGCTTGCCGATCGCCTGCCGCAACCGATCTTCACGCCGGCCGACAAGGCGCCGGTCGGCAGCCACGACGAGAACATCGACTATGCCGAAGTCGAAAAGCGCATCGGCACTGCCCTCGCCGCGCAGGTGCGCGATGCGACGCTGCGCATCTATGCCGAAGCCGCGGAGTACGCGCGCGCACGCGGCATCATCATTGCCGACACCAAGTTCGAATTCGGGCTCGACGAGCAGGGCAAGCTGCATCTGATCGACGAAGTGCTGACGCCGGATTCCTCGCGCTTCTGGCCGGCCGACACGTACCGCCCGGGCATCAGCCCGCCGAGCTTCGACAAGCAGTTCGTCCGCGACTACCTCGAGACGCTGGACTGGAACAAGACCGCACCCGGTCCGCAGCTGCCGCAGGACATTCTCGACCGGTCGGCGGCGAAGTATCGCGAAGCGCAGCGCTTGCTGACCGGCGTCTGAGTTCCGGAGACCGCCCATGACCTTCGCTTCGGCCGCCGTGCTGCTGTTCCTGGTCATGGACCCCTTGGGCAACATTCCGCTGTTCATGTCGGCGCTCAAGCGCGTGCCGCGCGAGCGCCAGCAGCGCGTGATCCTGCGCGAGATGCTGATCGCACTGACGGCGCTGCTGCTGTTCCTGTTTCTCGGCGGCCAGATGCTGCGCCTGCTCGGCCTGTCGGAGCCGGCACTGTCGGTGGCCGGCGGCATCATCCTGATGATCATCGCGCTGCGCATGGTGTTCCCGACGCGCGACAACAGCCTGCACGAGGAAGTCAGCGCCGAGCCCTTCATCGTGCCGCTGGCGATCCCCTACATGGCCGGTCCGTCGGCGCTGGCGACCGTGTTGCTGCTGATGAGCCGCGAACCGGCGCGCTGGATGGAATGGGTCGGCGCGGTACTGCTGGCCTGGGGCCTGTGCCTGCCGGTCATGCTCGGCAGCACCCGCCTGCGCGACCTGCTCGGCGAGCGCGGCCTGACCGCGATCGAGCGACTGATGGGCCTGATCCTCGTCACCATCGCCGTCGAGATGATGATGTCCGGCGCGTCCCAATGGTGGACGCTGCATAAATAGCCCCCACGTCGCCGCCGCAATTCGAACTGGTATGCTCGCGGCAAGTTACCGCTGACCTATTCGACGACGGACAAGAAATGACGATTGCCCTGTGGTGTGTGCTGGCTGGCGGCCTGATCCATCTGCCCTTTGCGTTCGGCGCCAAGTGGAGCAAGCGCTTCGACAACGCGAAGCCGCGCACTTATTTCGACCAGCTCAGCGGCTGGCGCCAGCGCTCATACTGGGCGCAGCTCAACACGCTCGAAGTCTTTCCGCTGTTCGCGGCCGGTGCGATCATCTGTCATCTGCTCGCCGGCCCAAACGCCACGGCCGACCAACTCGCGCTGGGCTTCATCGCCAGCCGCATCGTCTTCGGCCTGCTCTACATCGCCGACCGCGCCACGCTGCGCTCGCTGGTCTGGATGATCGGTCAGGCCTGCGTCATCGGACTGTTCGTCGTCGCCGCCCGCGCCTGATCGCGGCGTCCTCTTTCCAAGCCCGGAGCCCAGCATGCAGATCAAGATCGAAATCGATGTTCGCCCGGATGAGCTGCGACGCTTTCTCGGCCTGCCGGATGTGGCCGGACTGCAGGACGACGTGATCGAGTTCGTCCGCCAGAAGATCGATGCGGCCGGCGAGTTCGATGCCACCGGCTTCGTCAAGCAAAACCTCGATTCGCTGCGCAAGAATCCGGCGCTGCAGAAGCTGATCGCCCGCGTGCGCATCGCCGAGGGCGTGACGACCGAGGAAACCAAGCCGGGCAAGAAGCGCCGCGCCAAGCGCGCAAAACCTGCCGCCTAGGCGGGTTCGCGGCGCAGCGACAAGCGCACAAAAAGCAAAAGGCCGGGAGACGAATCTCCCGGCCTTTTTTGCGTCAGTCCGAGGACCGACGCGAAGTCACTGACGATTTAGGCAGCAGCCTTCGCAGCCTTCTTCGCCTTGGTCGCAACCTTACGCACGGCCTTCTTCGCGGCGCGAGCCGGCTTGGCGAGGGTCTGGCCGTTGATCTTGGCGGTGATCGTCTCGAAGCTGCTCGTGACGGTCTTGGCGAGCTGCTCGCCGGTCTTGGTCACGGTGGCGACGCTGTCGTTGTAGACGGCGACGACGGTGCCCTTGCCTTCCGGAATGTAGGCGATCGGGTTGGCAGCAACGGCCTTGATGCCGTCAGCGCGCGCCTTCTCGAAGCTGGCCTGGGCCAGCGAAACCAGTTCCTTGCCGGCAGCAACCTGGGTCTGCACCAGTTCCTGCACGCCATCGACGACGATGGCATTGACAGCCTTGATCGCATCGACGCCGGCTTCCAGGACATCCTGGCCGCGGGTAACGACGACGTCGGCACGAACCTTCACATCATTAACAAGCGTTTCAACATTCATGGTCATCTCCAGATACAGGGAACAAAAAAGCTTTTGCTCGATAAAACAATCGGATAAATGTTGCACCGCAACATTTGCTGCGTCGCATCATAAAAGCCGACCCCAAGGCTGTCAACCACCGCAGCCCGCGGCCCGATTGCTATCCTCTGAACATGAACAAATTTCTCAAGAACGTCCGGGAGTTGCTGTGGGATCTCGAGACGGCGAAGCGCTATCCCCGCCGCTGGGTCAATGCCGGCCGGTATGCCTTCGTGCTCGGCCGCGACCTGCTCGACGGCCAGCTGACGATGCGTGCGATGAGCCTGGTCTACACGACCCTGCTATCCGTGGTGCCGATGCTGGCGCTGGCGTTTTCGGTTCTCAAGGCGCTCGGTGCGCATAACGCGCTGGAACCGCTGCTGCTGGAATTCCTCAGCCCGCTCGGCGATCAGGCTACGGCGCTGAGCGGCAACATCATCGGCTTCGTCGAGAACATCCGCGTCGGGGTGCTCGGTTCGCTCGGCGTGGCACTGCTGTTCTATTCGGCGCTGTCGCTGATCCAGAAAGTCGAGTCGGCGTTCAACTACATCTGGCGCATCGAGCGACCGCGGCCGCTATCGCAGCGATTGGGCGAATACCTGGCCGTGCTGATGGTCGGCCCGGTGGCCGTGTTCTCCGCACTGGGGCTGACCGCCACCGTTCTCAACAGCGAATTTCTCGCCCGGATCACGGCGATCGAACCTTTTGGCCTGCTGATCTACCTCGGCACCAAACTGCTGCCCTACGCGTTGATCATTGGCGCCTTCAGCTTCCTGTACATCTATGTGCCGAATACCCGCGTGCGCCTGCGCGCGGCCGTCAGCGGCGGCCTGCTGGCGGGTGTGCTGTGGCAAAGCGGCAGCGCCATCTTCGCAAGCTTCGTTTCCGGCGCCTCGAACTACAACGCGATCTATTCCGGCTTCGCGATCCTGATCTTCCTGCTGATCTGGCTGCAGCTGGGCTGGCTGATCCTGCTGATCGGCTGCCAGCTCGCGTTCTATATCCAGCATCCGGAGCACCTCAAGCAACGCCGCACGCCGGCAACCCTGTCGTGCCGCGCCAGCGAGTACCTGTCTCTGATGATCATGGGTCTGGTCGGGCGTCGATTCATGCGCGGCGAGCACCCGTACACACCGGACGAGCTGTCATTGGCGCTGAACGCCGAGCCGGAGCACGTCGCCCGCGTGATCGACGTGCTGGTCTATCACGGCGTGCTCGCCGAAACCGGCAGCGACCGCGCCGAGCTGCAGCCGGGCATCGATCTCGACTCCGTCGACCTCTCGCGCCTGTGGCGGCTCGTGCGAGCCGGAACGACCACCGTACCGACGCCGCTGGGCAACGAGCCGCTGGGCCGCAGCGTCAACGAATTGCTGAATGCCGCCGATGGCGCATTCTCGGACAACGCCGGACCGGTCAGCCTGCGTCAGTGGCTGGTCACGGTCGAAGCAAAATCCTGAGCCGTGAACGATCTGGACTTCCTGCGGCGAGCGATCGAGCTTGCGCGCGGCAATCTCGCCAGCGGCGACGGCGGCCCCTTCGGTGCGGTGGTGGTCGTTGATGGCCGCATCGTCGGCGAAGGCAGCAACCAGGTCGTCCGCAGCCACGATCCGACCGCGCATGCCGAAGTCGTTGCGATCCGCGCGGCGAGCCGGGCGCTGACGCGTTTTCATCTCGACGGCGCAACGCTGTACACGTCCTGCGAGCCCTGCCCGATGTGTCTGTCGGCGGCGCACTGGGCGCAGATTTCAAGGATCGTCTATGCCGCGGATCGCGCCGACGCGGCGGCGGCCGGCTTTCAGGATGACGACCTGTATCGGCTGTTCGAAGGCTCGGGGTCAGCCCCGGCGTCAGCGCTGCTGCGCGAACGGCTCGTCATGAGCGAAGCCCAGGCCGTCATGCGGGCCTGGGCTCAGTTGCCGGACAGGACGGCCTACTAGACGTCTCAGGTCACGTCCGGCAGCGTGATGTTCATTTCCAGCACTTCGAGGCCATCCTCGCGCTGGACCTGGACATGGACTGCGTTGTCCGGCACCTGCACGTACTTGCGCACGACCAGCAGCAGTTCTTCGCGCAGGCGCGGCAGATAGACCGGGCCGTTGGCGCGGCCTTCACGCTGATGCGCGACGACGACCTTCAAGCGCTCCTTGGCCAGCGAGGCCGTCGGCTTGGATTCGTTGCGGAAAAATTTCAGCCAATCCATATCAGCCTCCTCAGTTTCCGAACAGGCGGCCGAGCAGGCCCTTTTTCTCGACCGTGAGGTAGCGATGCTCACGGGCTTCACCGAGGAAACGGGCGACCAGATCGTCATAGGCGCGGGCGGCGTCGTTGTCGGGGGTCGCGATGACCGGGGTGCCAGCGTTCGACGAGCTGAGCACGGCGGGTGACTCGGGGATCACGCCGAGCAGCGGAATCGCGAGAATTTCCTTGACGTCGTCGACCGACAGCATCTCGCCCTTCTCGACACGTGCCGGGTTGTAGCGCGTCAGGACCAGATGCTCCTTGACGCGGCCCTTGCCGGTTTCGGCCAGCTTAGTCTTGCTTGACAGCAGACCGAGCACGCGATCCGAATCGCGCACCGACGAGACTTCCGGATTGGTGACGACCAGCGCCTCGTCGGCGAAGTACATCGCCAGATGCGCACCCTTTTCGATGCCGGCCGGCGAGTCGCAGACGATGTAGTCGAAATCCTTGGCCAGCTCTTCAAGCACGCGACCGACGCCTTCGGTGCTCAGCGCATCCTTGTCGCGGGTCTGGCTGGCGGCCAGCACGAAGAGATTCTCGTGCTGCTTGTCCTTGATCAGGGCCTGGCGCAGGTTGGCCTCGCCCTGGATGACATTGACGAAGTCGAACACCACGCGGCGCTCGCAGCCCATGATCAGGTCGAGGTTGCGCAGGCCGACGTCAAAATCGATGACGACCGTCTTGTGACCACGCATCGCGAGGCCGGTCGAGAAGGAAGCGCTCGTGGTGGTTTTGCCCACGCCGCCCTTGCCGGATGTGACTACGACGATCTTTGCCAATGCCCTGCTCCTGCGGAAACCAAAAAATAACGAACCATCCGAACGCTGCGACCTGCCCTCAGGCGATGTCGAGCTTGTCGAAAACAAGTTTGCCGTCGGCCAGCGAGACCTGCACGGACTGATTGCGCAGCTCACCCTGCATCTGCTCGGCCACCGCGTAGACGCCGGCCACCGCGACCAGCTCCGACTTGAAGCGGCGGCAGAAAATCCGCGCCGTCTGGTCGCCGCGGGCGCCCGCTATCGCGCGTCCGTGCAGGGTGCCGTAGACGTGTACACAGCCATCGGCCGCGATCTCGGCGCCGGCGCTGACCGTGTTGAGGACGATCAGGTCGCTGTCCGCCGCGTAGATTTGCTGACCCGAGCGGACCGGGTCGGTGATGATCCGGGTCGACCGGCGCGCCGTCGGCGCGACCGGCGCCGGCGCTTCGGCCGGCGCTGCGGCTTCGACGGGGCTGGAGGCTCGTGCAGTCCGCCCGGCGGCCTCCGCCGGCAGCACTGCAAAACCCAGATGCCTGGCCGATTCGGCGAGCGGACCGTCGACGACGCCGAGCGGCTGCAGGCCGACCTCGCGCATCGCCGTGACCAGTTCGGGCAGGTTCAGCGGGGCATCGGCCTCGATGACGACGGGCATGCCTTTGACCGCCTGCGGCATCTGGCGGGCGAAGTCCTTGAGCTGGGCGGTGATGGCGGACAGATCGGGGTCGAGTATCCGAGCACGCGTCAATGACAGCATGCGACCCTTGAATTCAAGCGCTTTTTTCTGGGTCATAACGTCGGCAGTGAATTGCCGGATTGTACACGGCTGCGCCGCGCATTCCTTGTTCCGGGGCGGTTTGACGGTAGCCAGCCGTACCGAGGTGACGCAGGAGTAAATTGACCCCCATGCTCCTTTCCGGTGCACTGTAGCTCAGGTTGGCTCGCGTTTTGCTTGATTGGCCTGGACACCCGGAATGGGCAAATAAAGTCATATGGATGGAGCACACTGCGGCATGGCGATTGATTGGACCCGGTACCGCAGCGAGGGATTCTTCGACGAGTTGATCCAGGACTCCGGGGTCCCACGCCCCAGTGCCCGGCGCCTCGCGGACTACCTCGCCGGGCTGACCAGCGCCGAGCTTTCGGAACGCCGGCTGGCCGCCGAACTCGCGATCAAGACCATGGGCGTGACCTTCACCGTCTACTCCGAAGGCCGCAACGTCGACCGGTCCTGGCCCTTCGACATCATCCCGCGCACCATCACCAGCACCGAATGGCGGCGCACCGAGCGCGGCCTGCAGCAACGCGTGCAGGCACTGAACCACTTCATCCAGGATATCTACGGCGAGCAGAAGATCGTCAAGGACAAGATCTTCCCTGCCAGCGTCCTCAAGGATTCGGCGAACTTTCGCCCGCAGTGCGTCGGCATGACGCCGCGCGGCGGCGTCTGGGCGCACATCTGCGGCTCCGATCTGGTCCGCGACAAGGACGGCACGATGTACGTGCTCGAAGACAACCTGCGCGTGCCTTCGGGCGTCAGCTACATGGTCGAGAACCGACTGGTCACCAAGCGCGTGTTTCCCGAGCTGTTCGAGACCGGCGCGATCCTGCCGGTCGACGACTACCCCGCGCAGCTCTACGACATGCTGGCGGCAATGTCGCCGCGACCCGGCAACAAACCGAGCATCGTCCTGCTGACGCCGGGCATCTTCAACTCGGCCTACTTCGAGCACTCCTGGCTGGCACGCCAGATGGGCATCGAACTGGTGCAGGGCCCCGACCTGTTCGTCGGCGACGACGACATCGTCTACATGCGCACCGTCTACGGCCCGAAGCGGGTGGATGTGGTCTATCGCCGCATCGACGATCTGTTCCTCGATCCCGAGGCGTTCAACCCGGAATCCATGCTCGGCGTCAAAGGCCTGATGCGCGCCTGGCTGAAGGGCAACGTCTCACTGGTCAACGCGCCTGGCGCCGGCGTGGCCGACGACAAGGTCGTCTACACCTTCGTGCCGGACATGATCCGCTACTACCTCGACCAGGACCCGATCCTGCCGAACGTGCCGAGCTGGCTGTGCATGCGCAAGAAAGATCGCGATCACGTGCTCGCCAACCTCGACAAGGTCGTCGTCAAGCCGGCCAATGAATCCGGCGGCTACGGCATGCTGATCGGCCCGCGTTCGACGAAGAAAGAGCGCGACAAGTTCGCCGAACTGATCGAAGCCGATCCGCGCAATTACATGGCACAGCCGACGCTGGCCTTGTCGACCGCCCCGACGCTGACGCCGGACGGCGTCGATCCGCGCCACCTCGATCTGCGGCCGTTCATTCTCTCGCGCGGCGATTCGACCTATGTCACCACCGGCGGTCTGACCCGCGTGGCGATGGTGAAAGGCTCGCTGGTCGTCAACAGTTCGCAGGGCGGCGGCGCCAAGGACACCTGGATCGTCGATCTGGACGACGATGCCGATCTCATGTCGACGCAGGCGCAGACACAAGGCCAGACTCAATCGCAGAGTCAATCGTCGACGCCGCGCCGGAGCACCCGCTGATGCTGTCGCGTGTCGCTGAAGATCTGTACTGGTTCGGCCGCTACATGCAGCGCGCCGAGAACACCGCCCGTCTGCTCGCAACGCATTCGGATCTGGTGCTCGACATGCCGCGCAAACTCGACGTCGGCTGGTCGACGTTGGTCGAGATCCTCGGCGTCGGCGCCTCGTTCGTCGAGCGCTACGATGAACGCTACAACGAAATGGACGTCGTCCGCTTTCTGCTGCTGGATACCGAGAACGCCGGCTCGATCGCCCGCTCGGTGTCGAGCGCCCGCGAGATTCTTCGCACCGTGCGCGAATCGATGCCGCAGGAAACCTGGGAGCACATCAACAATCTGCATATGCATCTGCAGGACATCGGCGAGAAATCGCTGGGCCGCGGCAAGCGCCAGGGCCTGCTGCAACAGGTCGTCGACACATCGCTGATGACCTACGGCATCGTCACCGCGAGCATGAGCCACGACGTCGGCTACCAGTTCATGCGCCTGGGAACCAGCCTCGAACAAGCCGACATGACGACGCGCATCATCGATGTCCGCGCCGCCAGTTTCTCAAGCTCGCGCACCAGCGACGAACTGACCCGCTCGTTCCAGAATCTTCAGTGGATGAGCGCACTGCAGTCGCTGACGGCGTATCACATGTACCGTCGCCACGAGCGCTCGCGCGTGTCCGGCACGGCAGTGCTGCGCTTCCTGCTGCAGAGCCGCGAGTTTCCGCGTTCGGTGATGTACTGCTTCAGTCTGATCGGCCGCACATTGCCGCATCTGCCGACCAGCCGGTCGCCCGAGCGTGCGCTGGAACGCGTCCGTGCGCTGGTTCAGGACGCCAACATCGAGCACCTGCTCGAGAGCGGCCTGCACGAATGGATCGACGAAGTTCAGGTTGGCATCGGCAACCTGCACGCTTCGCTGGCCGAGAGCTACTTCACCGCCTGAGAAAACTCTGCGCAGACCGCGCAGAGTCCGGCCGGACCGCAGCCGCGCCTACGGATCGTTTTGAATCAGGCTCTGCTGCGCTTCCGGCATTTCCCAGTCGAAGCGCGGCAGACTGCGGAAGGCCTGCAGCAGCTGACGACCCCAGGCCTCGCGGATCCCGGCCAGCAGCGGCGTATCCAGATCCAGTCTGAGCGTGTGGGTGATGCGCAGCGCATCGCGCGGCAGGATCGCCAGATCCAGCGGCGGACCGACCGACAAATTGGACTTCATCGTCGAATCCAGAGACACCAGCGCGCAGCGCGCGGCGTCCTCCATCGATGTGTTGACGTTGATGGCGCGATCGAGGATCGGTTTGCCGTACTTGCTCTCGCCGATCTGCAGATACGGCGTTTCCGGCGACGTCGAGATGCAATTGCCTTCCGGATAGATCAGATACAGCGCCGGCTCCTCGCCCTGGATCTGGCCGCCGAGGATCAGCGTCGTGCGCAGATCCACGGTGCCGCCGAACTGCATCTTGTCCGCGGTTTCCTTCTGCGAGCGGACCGATACCGAGCCGACGTACTCGGCGGCGTCGTACATGTGACGCACGCTGCGCAGATTGGTCGTGGCGTTGGGGTTGTCGAGATCGCGCTTGATCGTCGCGAGCACGGCCTGCGTCGTCGCGAGGTTGCCGGCCGACATCACGACGAAAACCCGGTCTCCCGGAAATTCGAAGACATGCAGCTTGTTGTAGGTACGGACATCGTCGATACCCGCGCTGGTGCGGGTATCGCCTGCGAAAACCAGTCCCTCATTCACCTTGATGGCGACGCAATAAGTCATTCGTATTCAGCTTTTTTAGGTTATCAACCGCTAGTAGCAGCGCTGACGGAACCGCTCGTCGACGTCTCGCCAGCGCGCAGTTTAAGGAATCTGCGCCGCCGCTGCCGCCGCCCACCCCCTCATGCATAACTTGTGCCGCCGAAAACCAGCGTGCAAGACTGCCGCATCCTCTCCCGGACCTCCGCGCCATGCCGCCAAGTAACATCGAGTTCTACTGGGACGCGGTCAGTCCCTACACCTATCTCGCGGCAACCCAGATCGAACCGCTGGCGCAAAAGCACGGCACGACCCTGATCTGGAAGCCGATGCTGCTCGGCAAGGTGCTCGAAGCCAGCGGCAACCGGCCGCCGATCACGGTGCAGGCCAAGGGCAAGTACATGTTCCGCGATCTGACCTTATGGTCGCGCTACTACGGCGTGCCGCTGACGATGCCCTCGGTGTTCCCGACCAACAGCATCACTGCAATGCGCATTGCCTGCGGCCTGCCCGCGCAGGACTGCGGCCGCTGGGCCCAGGCGCTGATGCAGGCGTACTGGGGGCGCGGCGAAGACATCGGCAAATCCGAAGTGCTGCAGGAGATCGCAAGCGCGCTGGGCCTCGATCCACAGGCAAGCTTGGCGCTGGCTCAGGATCCGGCCGTCAAGGACCAGCTCAAGCTCAACACCGAGGAAGCCGTGCGTCGCGGCGTCTTCGGCGCGCCGGCGTTCTTCGTCGACGATACCCTGTTCTGGGGCAACGATCGGCTCGACCTGATGGGCGCCTATCTCGGCGGACGGCTGGGCGGATGAAGACGCCGCGCGGTCTGGCCGTTGTAGTGCTGACCCTGACATTGGGCGCCTGCCAGACCCCTGCGCCACAGCCTGCTGCAGATGCGCCCGCCGCTACGGCCAGCGTCGATCTAGCCGCCGATTACCAGGCGCTGCTGGCGGGCGGCGCCCAGGTCTGGCGCGTCGATCCGGCCGCGTCGGATCTGCGCATCTATGTTTTTCGCGGCGGAAAGGCGGCCAGGCTCGGACACAATCATGTGCTGTCGGCGCCGCGCTTCGAGGGGTATGTGAGCGTTGCCGGCGACGCCGCGGCCGACGCCCGTTTCGATCTGCTGTTCCGCTTCGACGAACTGCGGATCGACGATCCCAAGCTGCGCGAGCAGACCGGCGGCAATTTCGCCGGCACGCGGTCGGAGTCCGACATCAGCGGCACGCGCAAGAACATGCTCGGCCCGCGCGTGCTCGGTGCCGACGAGTTCCCGGCGCTGCGTGTCAGCGCCCTGGCGGTCGCCGGTGACTGGCCGATGCTCGTCGCGACGGTGGCGGTCGAGATGCACGGCGTGCGCCGCGAACGCGAGCTGTTGCTGCAGGTCGAGCGCGACGAGCTGCTGCTGCGCGCCCGCGGCGAGCTGGTGCTGCGGCAGACCGAGTTCGGCGTGACGCCGCTGTCGATCCTCGGCGGCGTCATCGCCGTGCAGGACCCGGTCGCGATCCGCTTCGACCTGCGCGCAACGCGACTCAGTCCGTAAGGCTCAAAGCCAGGGTGCCGGTAAACGCAGATCCAGCGTGCAGGGGTAGTTCGGATTCGGCCGCTCCGGATACAGGCGATACGGTCCGGCACTGTGGCCCCAGGGCTGGAAGCGCGCGATGCGACGCGCCTCCGCTTCGAAGGCATTGACCGGATAGCTGTCGTAGTTGCGGCCCGCCGGGTGCGCGACGTGATACGTGCAGCCCGCGACGGCGCGACCGCTCCAGCGATCGTAGAGGTCGAACATCAATGGCGTCTGCACACCGATCGTCGGATGCAGGCACGACGCCGGTTGCCAGGCGCGATAACGCAGACCCGCGACGTACTGACCCTGCACACCGGTACTGCGCAGCGGCAGCTCGCGCCCACCGACGGTGATCGCATGGCGTCCCGGCGTCAGGCCGGTCGCCATGATCTGCACGCGCTCGATCGACGAATCGACGAAGCGCGAGGTACCGCCGCCGCCGGGCTCTTCGCCGAGCACCGGCCAGGGTTCGAGCGCATGCCGCAGCTCGATCTCGATGCCGTCGCTGCGCAATACGCCGTGGCGCGGGAAGCGGAACTCGAATTGCGCGGCAAACCACTCGTCCTCGAAGGCGAAGCCCGCGCCGCGCAGATCCTTGAGCACCGAACGCAGGTCCTGCCAGTTGTCATGCGGCAGCATCCAGCGGTCGTGCAGCTGCGTGCCCCAAGGCACCAGCGCTTGTGTGTACGGCTGACGCCAGAACCAGGCGACCAGTGCGCGGATCAACAGCTGCTGCACGAGGCTCATGCGCGCATGCGGCGGCATCTCGAAGCCGCGCAGCTCCACCAGACCAAGGCGCCCGGTCGGGCTGTCCGGCGAGTACAGCTTGTCGATGCAGAACTCGGCGCGATGCGTGTTGCCGGTCAGGTCGACCAGCAGATTGCGCAGGATGCGATCGACCAGCCAGGGCGGCACGTTGCTGCCCTTGCGCGGCAGTTGCGACAGCGCGATCTCCAGTTCGTACAGCTGGCTGTCGCGCGCCTCGTCGACGCGCGGGTGCTGAGACGTCGGGCCAATGAACAGGCCGGAGAACAGGTACGACAGCGACGGATGGTTCTGCCAGTAGCGGATCATGCTGCCGAGCACGTCGGGCCGGCGCAGGAACGGCGAGTCCGGCGGCGTCGCGGCGCCGAGCACGACGTGGTTGCCGCCACCGCTACCGACGGCGCGACCGTCGATGAGGAATTTCTCCGCGGTCAGGCGCCGCTGGCGTGCCAGCTCGTACAGCGATTCGGTGTTGTCGCGCAGTTCGGCCCAGCCACGCGTCGGCTGCACATTGACTTCGATGACACCCGGGTCCGGCGTGATCTTCAGCAGTTCGAGGCGCGCATCCGTTGGCGGCGAATAGCCTTCGATGCGCACCGGCAGCTGGGTTTCGGCGGCAACGTCCTCGATCGCCGCGATCAGCTCGATGAAATCTTCCGCGCGCGCGACCGGCGGCAGGAACACGCACAGCCAGCCATCGCGCGACTCCACCGTCAACGCGGTGCGCACGTTGTTGCCGTTCAGGTAGGTGCCGCGCGGCGGCGGCTTTTTCTCAGGCTCCTTGCCGAGTTTCTGCGCCGCCTGTTCCGCGGCCTTCTCGGCTTCGGAGCGACCGCGCAGTTGCAGATACGGCTGGCGGCGCGGATCGGGCTTCGGCAGTTCGCCGGTGACACCCCAGGGATCGGCCGGCCAGGTGATCGGCACGCCGCCGCCGGGCACCGCCGGCAGCGAATCGATCGGCAGGCGCAAGCCAAGCGGCGAGTCGCCCGGAATCAGGAACATCTTGCCGGTGCGCAACAGCCAGCGTTCGCTCATCCAGCGCGCGGCGGCCTGCCAGCGCTGCACCGGCAGCACGTAGCCGCGCGGCGTACCAAGGCCGCGTTCGAAAACCTGCAGCAGGCGCGCGCGCTCTTCCGGATCGGTCAGGCGGTTGTCCTTCGGATCGAGATTGATCGGCAGTTTCCGCTCGCGCACGAGGTAGTGCATCGTGTCCTCGTAGGCCTCGACGACATTGCGCGGATCGAGTTCAAGACGCTGCGTCAGACCCAGCATGAACTGGTTGGCCTGCAGCAGCGTCGGCGGCTTGGCAAGATCGGGCGAGCGGATCGGCTGACGCCACAGCGGCTGGCCGTCGCGACGCCAGTACAGCGTGTAGGCCCAACGCGGCAGTGATTCGCCCGGATACCACTTGCCCTGTCCGTAGGTCAGCAAGCCCTGCGGCGCATGCTGCTCGCGCAGCTGCAGCGCCAGATCAAGCGCGCGTTGCGATTTCGTCGGACCGACGGCGGCGGTGTTCCATTCGGGGGCCTGCGCATCGTCGACGGCGACAAAGGTCGGTTCGCCGCCCATCGTCAGGCGCACATCGTCGGCGATAAGCTGCTCGTCGACCTTGGCGCCGAGCGCATCGGCGCGCTGCCAGGATGCTTCGCTGAACGGCAGCGTGACGCGCGGTACTTCGGCAATGCGCTGGATGCGCATCTCATGGCCGAACTCGACCTCGCATTCGTCGACCGCGCCGGTGATCGGCGCCGCCGACGACGGCTCGGGTGTCGCGCACAGCGGGATATGGCCTTCGCCGGCGAACAGACCCGAGGTCGGGTCGAGACCGAGCCAGCCGGCACCCGGCACGAAGACTTCCGCCCAGGCGTGCAGATCGGTGAAGTCGGCTTCCGCACCGCTCGGTCCGTCCAGCGATTTCACATCGGGCTTGAGCTGTAGCAGGTAACCGGAAACGAAACGCGCCGCCAGGCCGAAATGCCGGGCCACCTGTACCAGCAGCCAGGCCGAATCGCGGCATGAGCCCGAGCCCAGCGTCAGGGTTTCCTCGGGCGTCTGCACGCCCGGCTCCATGCGCACGAGATATTTGATCTCCTGCTGGATCTTGTGATTCAGCATGACCAGGAAGTTGGTCGTCGACATCGGCTCGCGGCTGACGCCGTCGATGAACTTCTGCAGCTCGCGGCCCGTGGAGTAGCGCGGACGGCCGGCGGGGCGCTGCTGGCGCAGATACGGCAGCAACTCGGCCTTGAGCGTCGGCTCGTAGTTGAACGGGAATTTCTGTGCGTCTTCCTCGACGAAGAAGTCGAAAGGATTGATGACCGAAAGATTGGCGACCAGATCAACCGTGACGACGAATTCCTTGACCTTCTCCGGGAAGACGACGCGCGCCTGCCAGTTGCCGAAGGGGTCCTGCTGCCAGTTGATGAAATGCGGGTCCGGCGAGATGTGCAGCGCGTAGCTCAGCACCTCGGTCCGCGTGTGCGGTGCCGGCCGCAGGCGAATGATCTGCGGCGACATGCCGACCCGCCGGTCGTAGCTGTAGCGGGTCTGGTGATGCAGGGCAACGTGTATGGACATGAGCCTTCGTAATGGGTCGAATCGCCGCTATTGCGCGCAAAAGGCTTGCCAGTTCGGCGTGACCGGCCGGAGGGCGGGCAAGCCTCCGTATACTGCGCCCGCCATGAATACCACTGAATTGCAGCCCGCGCCCGCCCCGCCGGCCGTCACCAGCCGCTCGCATTTTCTGCGGCTGCGCGGCCTGATCCACCACGTCCGCGAATGGGGCGACCCGGCCAGGCCGATCGTCATGCTGGGCCACGGCTGGCTCGATGTCTCGGCGACGTTCCAGGACCTGGTCCAGCCGCTGCTGGCCGAATGGCGCGTCGTCGCGCCCGACTGGCGCGGGTTCGGCCACAGCCAGTGGCCTGTCGACGGCTACTGGTTCCAGGACTATGTCGCCGACCTGGACGGCCTGGTCAACCATTTCTCGCCGGGCACGCCGCTGGTCCTGGTCGGCCACAGCATGGGCGCGCAGATCATGAGCCTGTACGCGGGCATGCGTCCGCAGAAGGTCAGCCACCTGGTCTGCCTCGACGGTCTGTTCCTGCCCGACATGGAAGCCCGGCTGGCTCCCAAGCACCTGCGCCGCTGGGTCGATATCTGGCCCGGCAAACCGCCGACCCGGACGTATCAGTCCTTCGAGTACCTCGCCGAGCGGGTCCGCGTCCAGCACCCGCAGCTGACGCCCGAGCGGGCGCTGTTCATCGCGCGCTGCTGGGGCGCCGAGGACGCCTATGGCCGCATCCGCCTGCTGGCCGACCCCAAGCACCATCTGCCGATGCCGCATCTGTACCGCGCCGCCGAATCGAAGGAAATCTGGCGCCAGGTCACGGCGCCGACCTTGTTCATCGACGCCGGCAAGTCGGCCCTCGCCCAGGCCCTGAGCGCCGAGGAACATGCCGAGCGCCGCGCCTGCTTCCGCGAACGCCGGGACGTCACGATTGCCGATGCCGGTCACATGCTGCACTTCGATGCGCCGCTCGAAACCGGCCGCCTGATCGCGGATTTCCTGCGCCAGGGCTAGGCAGGCCGCAGCCCCGGGTTTCACATAGAATGCGGGCCTGCGCACGCAGGACGGGCTGGGCCGGGGGGCCTTGAGGTCGCCTGTCTCCGGCGGCGCATCAGCGGCTATACAACGTAGGACGCATCACCGCTGAGGCTGCCGCCTCAATGCGCTGCGTTCGGGGGTGTGCGGACAGCGTGTTTGACGGAGCGGCGGGACGCGCGACGAGCGCGAACGTTTTCATGCGATTGCGCCACCGCGGCCTCAGGGCCGCGGCGAGTCAGGCTGCGTCCGCGCATGAGCTGACGCTGCCGACGGTACGCGCACTGGAAACCATCTCGAAAAGCGCCGGCTCGGTGCTGAGCTTCCCCGCCGAAGTCGAAAACCAATACCGCAACGAATGGCGAGTCACCGCCAACCACGTTCGTACGCTGTTGAGCCTGATCCCGACGCTGATCTTCGGCATCATCCCGTTCTGGGCGGAATGGTTTCTCGGCGTATCCGACGAGCTTTCGCTGCTGCTGCGCGCGGTGGCCTACGGCATCGTGCTGCCCTGCAGTCTGATTGCCGCGGCGAGTTGCTGGCTGCAGCCGCACCGCGCCTCGTCCAGCGGCATCATCACGATCGCGGGCCTGTTGATCGTCATCGCCATCGAATATCTGCGGACGGAATGCGCGCGTCGCGGCGTCGACCTCGATCACTCGATGGCCATCGCCGTTCCGGTCGGCCTTTGCATCCTCGGCGGCTTCCGCTTCGTCCGCGTGCTGATCATCATCGCGGTGTACTTCGCCGTCGTGCTGGCCTGCGAACACTGGATGGATGCGCGGCTGCGCACGCCGTCGATGTGGCTCGGCGAAATCTGTCTTGCCGGCCTGTCGGCCGTCGCTGCGCTGTGGATGGAAACCACACGGCGACGTAGCTGGGCTGCGCGGCGCCTGCTGCAGATCCAGGCTTATCAGGATCCGCTGACCGGTCTGCGCAACCGCCGCTCGTTCGAGCAGCATTTCGAAACCGCCGCGGCGCAGGCGCGGCGCGAACAGAAGCCCATCGTCTTCGCGCTGGCGGATCTCGACTATTTCAAGCGCATCAACGACAGCTACGGCCACGACTTCGGCGACGGCGTGCTGGCCGAAGTCGGCGTGCTGTTCAGCCAGTTCGGCCGGCGCCCGCTCGATGTCGTCGCCCGTCTCGGCGGCGAAGAGTTCGCGATCCTGCTCTACGACTGCAACGAGGACGATGGCCGGCGCCTGCTGGAGAATCTGGTGGCGGAAGTCGCCGGCCTTGCGATCAGCAACGTCGACGCGCCGCTCGGCGTGCTGACGACCAGCATCGGCGGCGTCATCTCCGACGGCAGCTTGCCAATGTCCGAGCTTTATCACAGCGCGGATACGCATCTGTACGCCGTCAAGAAGCGCGGGCGCAACGCCGCGCGCATCGGCCCCTTGTTCACCTAGCTCACGTAAGATCGCGCTTCGATTCCGCTCTGATTTTCCGCGATGTCCGATCTTTCCGCGCGCGGCTTTGTCGACACCACCACCGCCTGGCAGTCCAGTGCCGGGCAGGGGCCGACGCTGCGCGGCCGGCGCACGCCGCTGCGCCAGCCCATGCTGCATTTCGTCCACGGCAACGGCTTCTGCGGCGGTGTGTACTGGCCGCTGCTCGGACGTCTGTTGCCCGACTATGGCCTGTTCTGCCACGACCTCGAAGGCCATGGCGCGAGCGACGCGCCGGCGCACTACTCCGGGACCGCCGAGATCATCCGCCGGATCCCCGCGGTCATCGGCGAGCAGAACCTGATCCAGCCGCAGCTGATCGGCATGGGCCACAGCTTCGGCGCCGCGGTGACGCTCGCCGTCGCCGCGCGCAATCCGCAGCTGTTCAAGGTGCTGGTGCTGCTCGATCCCATCCTGTTGCCGCCGGCAACCTGGGCACTGTCCTGGCTGTCTTCCAGGCTAGGCCGCAACCCGATGGCGGTCGCGACCCGGCGCCGGCGCGACCGCTGGGCGACGCGCGAGGAATGCCATCAACGCCTGCATAACCGCGGCATCTATCGCAACTGGAGCGATGCGGGCTTCGACTGTTTCGTCGAGTACGCGACCCGCGACGACGGCGACGAACGCATCCTGTGCTGCCCGCGCGAGCAGGAAGCCTCGATCTTCGAGAACCCGGTCTATCCCTGGCGCATGCTGCGGCATGTTCACTGCCCGGTACTGCTGATCCATGGCCGCGACAGCTACCCTTTCATGCGAAAGTCGGTCGCGATGGTCGGCCGGCGCATGCCCCAGCTCGAGGCCATCGAAGTTGCGGGCGGGCACTGCTTCATGCAGGAAGATCCGGACAGGGTTGCACCGCTGATCCGGTCTTTCCTGACACGCCACGGACTGCCGCCTTCGGCCGGATAAGCGGCTTGCGACCCTTTTTCGATCCGCGGCATCTAAGGAGCCATGGGAACCGCGATGGGAACGGGCTTTGACCTTGCGATAGACGCCGAGCTGATGGATCAGCTGCGGACCGGCGTGCGCGCGGCCCAGGCCTCGATCTACCGCCAGTTCGAGCGGGCGGTCTACAACCTCGCGCGTCGAATGACCCAATGTCCCGACGCCGCGGCCGACGTCATGCAGAACACCTTCCTGCGCGCTTTCCGCTCGCTGCATCAGTACCGCGGCGAAGCGGCCTTCGGTCACTGGCTGCGCAGCATCTGCGCAACCGAGTCGCTGATGCACCTGCGCGCCGGCCGGCGCTGGCTGGAGCTGTTCGAGCCGGAGCTGTTGATCGACGAAGACGCCCCGAGCGTCGATGCGCTGTGTCAGCTCGATCTGGAACGTGCGCTGCAGTTGCTACCGCCGATGCCGCGCGCGGTGCTGTGGCTGTATCACGTCGAAGGCTACAACCACGCCGAAATCGCCGAGCTGTGCGGCAAGACCGCCAGCTTCTCCAAATCCCAGTTGTCGCGGGCGCATGCGCGCCTGCGGGTCGCACTGGATGACGGCCGCCCTGCACTCGCGGCCCCCTCGTTGAGAGCATTGCCATGAGCACCTTGTCCGAATCCTTGCGGGCACTGCCCGAGTTCGATCCGCCGCCCGATGGCTGGTCGCGACTGCAGGCGCAGCTTGAACCCGTCGCATCGCGCCGTCGGCGGCGCAGCGCCACGCCGCTGGCGCTTGCCGCGTCGGTGCTGACGATGATCGCGGCCGGCTGGCTGGCGTACGTCCCCGTCGCCCCCGTCGCTTCCACCGCGCCGCTCGCATCGACGCTCAAATCCGCCCCGGCCACGAACGTCGCGACGGCGCAGGCCGCGGACGGCGCCATCGCCGGCCTGATGGCGCGTTCGCGTGCGCTGGAAAGCGATCTCGCCCAGGTACGCCCGCAGGTCGTGGTCTGGGACGGCCGCCTGGCGGCGACAACGCAGACGCTGGAAAGCCGCCTCGCCATGGTCGATCTGCAACTCAATCATGCCGACGCCGATGGCGCACGCCGTCTGTGGCAGGACCGCGTCGCGCTGATGTCGCGCCTTGTCGAAACCCATCGCGCCGCCAGCCTCGGCAATCGTCCGCAGGCCTCGAATACCGCGGCACAGGAGTGGAACCTATGAATGCGCGAATGCCCTTGAGCGTCGCGAGCGCTGCGACGGCCTTCGCCCTGGCATTGCAGCTGGGCCCGGCCCTCGCCGGCAGCGCGCCGACCGCGCCGCTGGCGCCCAAAGCTCCCGAAGCGCCTCTGGCGCCAAGCGCGCCGGTCGCACCGCAGGCGCCGAGCCCGCAGGTTGCGGCCGAGATGGAACGTGCGCGCGCGGAGATGAAGCGGGCCCAGGCCGAGATGAAGCGCGCGGCGGAAGAGATGGTGCGTATCAGCCGCGAGCAGAAGCTGAGCAATCCGAAAGCCTTCGCTTACGAGTTCGCGACCGATCCCGACCGCGCGATGCTCGGCGTCACGATCACCGATGGCGCTGAAGTCGAAGGCCGCTCGGCCGGCGTGCTGATCACCGGCGTGACGCCCGGCAGCGGCGCCGACAAGGCCGGCATCAAAACCGGCGACCTGCTGCTCGTCGCCAACGGGGTCGGCCTCGCCGCCGTCGATGAAACCACGCCGTCCAAGCGGCTGTGGTCGGTGATGGAGCCGCTCAAGCCCGGCGATCCGGTCACGCTGGATTACAAGCGCGACGGCAAACGCGGCAGCACCAAGGTCATCGCCACGCGGCCGGTCGAAGCGATCGCACCGGAGTCGATGATGGACTGGCACGAGGACAAGGACATCAATGTCGTGATTCCGCCGGTGCCGCCGGTGCCGCCGCAACATTGGTCATGGTCGGATGCCGACGGCGGACAGGCACTGCAGCTGGCACGCATCGACGATGAACTGGCCGGATATTTCAGGACCAAGGACGGCGTGCTCGTACTGCGCGCACCGGCCGGCGGCACGCTGGCGTTGAAGAGCGGCGATGTCATCCAGCGCATCAACGGCCGCTCGGTCGCGAGTCCGGTCGCGGCCTGGGAACAACTCGCCAACGCGCAAGGCAGTGCCGTGAATATGGATGTGATGCGCCACGGCAAGGCGCTGTCGCTGAGCGGAAAGCTGGGGCCCGAGGCCGATGCCCCATACCGAAAGCTCAACCCCAGGCACATCGATAAGTAAGTTTTGTCAACGCTTCCGGCTGCACAAAAATGCAGCCGGAAGTTACATCTGCGTGATATTGTTTTGTGCATTGCGACAGGCATGGGAGCCCGTCGCTATCCCCCATGCACCGTTGCGATACAGATCACGCCATGAACAAGACCATCCGTCGATCCGCCGGCTTGCTCGCCGCCGTATTCCTCCTGCTCAACAGCGCTTCGGTCCAGGCCCTGAGTTTCCAGGTCGACGATGACGGTGACATCGAGGGCGTGCTCAACACGACCGTGATTCTCGGCGGCGGCTGGCGCATGCAGGATCGCGCTCACGATCTGGTCGGCAAGGCCAACCTCGATCCGCTGGTCTGCACCCGTCAGTACCAGTCCTGCCAGGGCCTGTTCCAGGCGCAGAGCTATCCGGGCGAGCGCATCCGCACGTCGCCCGGCATGGCCTCGATGCGCGCGGACGACGGCAACCTGAATTACGACAAGCACGACATGCTCTCGGGCCTGCTCAAGGTCACGCAGGATCTCAACCTGACCTATGGCGACTTCGGCTTCTTCGCGAAGTGGCTGTACTTCTACGACTTCGTCAACAACGACTTCACCGAGTACCACCCGAACCGCATCACCGCCGAGAACGTCGACGAAGTCGGCTTCCGCGGCGATCCGATCGCCAACCGTTATTACGATCAGACTTTCGGCCCGGGCGGCGTGGTGCGCAACCAGCGCACCGACGGTGAAATCCTCAACCAGGTCGGCACCAACCTGCAGCTGCTCGACTTCAACTTCTACGGCCATCTGCCGTTGTGGGGCGAAAAGGAGCTGACGTTCAAGATCGGCCGCCAGATCGTCAACTGGGGCGAGTCGACCTTGCTCGCCATCGGCAGCGTCAACCAGGCCAACCCGGTCATCGCCAACAACCTCTATCGCATCGGCTTCCAGGTCGAGGAAGTCTTCACGCCAACCGGCTCGATCTTCCTCAGCACCGATCTGTTCGAGAACGCGACGGTCGAGGCTTACTACCAGTACGAGTGGGAACCGGTTGAAGCGCCGACGCCGGGCAGCTATTTCGGTTTCGCCGACATCGGCACCAACAACGCGGTCATGAACGCCAACCTGAGCTTCGGCGGTTCGGCCGAAGATCCGGACCAGCTCGGCGTGTTCCTCGACAATCCGCTGACGCTGATCACCGACACCTCGGCCACCGTGCTGCGCGTGCGCGACAACGAGGCGAAGGACTCCGGCCAGTTCGGTGTCGCCTTCAAGTACTACGCCGAAGATCTCAACAACGGCACCGAGTTCGGTCTGTACTTCATCAACTATCACTCGAAGCTGCCGTACGTCAGCTTCTACTCGACGCAGGCCTCGTGCGCGCGCCGCGAAGGCAATTCGCTGGGCATCGACGCCAACAGCACCGTCAGCTTCCTGCAGGCCTGCGACAATCTGCCGGTCATGGCGATCGCCAGCGCGCGCACCCAGCTGCTGCAGGATTCGCTGCCGCTGATCCTCGCCAACCCGGGCATCCTGATCAACGATCTGGGCATCACCGATCCGGCCATCCTCGCCAATCCGGTCGCCGCGCTCGGCGTGCTGACCGATCTGCTGCTCGGCGGCAATCCGAATGCGCCGCTGTCGAACGCGGTGCCGCTCGACAGCGCGATGATTCAGTTCGAGTATCCCGAAGACCTGCAGATGTTCGGCGCCAGCTTCAACACCACCTTCGGCGAGATTTCGGTGCAGGGTGAAGTGGCCTACCGTCCGGCCCAGCCGCTGCAGATCGCGATTGCCGACCTGTCGTTCGCCGCCGCCGGCCCGACGCTGACGCGCTGCCACGATCCGAGCCTGAACTGCGCCGGCTCCACCGCCGGCTCCGGTTTTTACGAGGACGGCAGCCACAGCGGCATCGGCCAGAGCCCCTGGTACGGCTCCAGCGACTACGCGGGCTTCAACGACACGATCAACATCCTGCTCGGCCACGCACCGGGCTCGGCGCGTTCGTTCCCGAACTTCATCATTCCTTATCGCGGCGGCGTCGCCGGCGAGAATGCGCCGACCGACCTCAACCGTCCGCTGAACTCGAGCAACCCGGGCTACATCCAGGGCTGGGAAAAGTTCGAGACCTTCCAGTTCAACCTCGGCTTCACCCAGCTGTTCGGCAACACCGACAATCCCTTCGGCGCGGATCAGATCCAGCTCGTCGGTGAATTCGGTGCGGTGTGGATTCCGGGCCTGCCGGACCTCGACGAACTGCAGATCGAAGCGCCGGGCATCTTCACGCATGCCAGCGCCGGCGCCGACGGCACCGGTGCCGATGGCTCGCAGCAAGCCTGCTCGTCGACCGTGACCTGCCTCGTCGGTGTCGATGGTCTGCGCTTCAATCCGACGCAGGCCGACCTCGACGGCTACGTCGACAAGTTCTCATGGGGTTATCGCCTGATCGCGATCTGGAAATACGAGGGCGTCTACGGTCCCTTCAGCATCCAGCCGTTCATGATCTGGTCGCACGACGTCAACGGCACCGCGCCGGGACCGGCCGAGAACTTCGTCGACGAACGCAAGCAGATGCTGCTCAACATCGAAACCCGCTATCGCAGCTCGCTGTCGTTCACGCTGGGCTATACCTGGTTCTTCGGCGGCGGCGAACACAATCTGTACCGCGACCGCGACTACGCCCAGGCTTTCGTGAAGTATCAGTTTTAATCAATTCCGCTCATTCGATTGGGCTCGCCATCCTTGCTCGCACCGCTTTGGTGCAACCGACCCGCAAGTTTCTTGCGGGTCGTGGCAAGGGCATGCGACCTATGCTACTAATAGCTGTAATTGTTCCTACTTAGGCTTGATTTACCAGCTGTCTACTGCGTCGTTGGCGGCCCGTCACCGTGCAGGAACCAGGATCTACCAAGAGGAACGCAGGGGGTTGTAAAGGCGCGGGAGCGATCCCCGCAATAGCGACTCACCTGCCAACCGCTCGCTGTGTTCATCGCGCGCCCCCCAGCGCCCGCAGGATCAACCGGCAAGTGCAATGAAGACGTTAGGCAGGAAAACACCGATATAAGTGGTCCCCGCGAGCCGCGGCCCGGGCTCGCGCGCAAAGAATTGTCCATATCGCTCAGCTGTGAGTCAGCGGCACTATGGACGATGCGCAGCCAAATGCTGCGCAGCAGGTATTGGCAGCAGGCATTTGTACACAGTGAGTTCACAACAACAAAGGACAGGGGTTGTCATGAAGAAGATCGCGTCAATTCTCGCCGCCGGCATGGCCGGCGCCCTGGTATCTGCTCCGGCCCTCGCGGAGACTACCAACAAGCTGGTTTCGCCAGCCTATATCGGCATTCTGGGTGGCTACACCTTCGCGGACGAAGACCGCGGCGGCGAAGACCTCGACTATGCCACCGGCCTGCGTCTGTTCTACGGTCACAAGGAACAGGACAGCAGCTGGGGCTACGAAGTCGGTGGCTTCTTCGACAACTATGAGACCGACAAGTCGAACGGTGTCGATTACTACCGTTCGGGTCTCAACCTCGACCTGACCTACTCGTTCGGCTCGCGCGCCGAATTCACGCCGTTCTTCCTGATCGGCGCCGCCGCGGCCTACAACGACGCGCTGCCGGACACCGAAGACGACTGGAGCTGGACGGCCAATGCAGGCCTCGGCTTCGTCACCGGTCCGGTGACCAAGCGCGGCCAGATCCGCATCCGCGGTGAAGCGCGTTACATCTACGACGATTTCATGGACGGCTACAGCGAACCGCAGGTCAATCTCGGTATCGAGATCCCGCTGTTCGAAGAGCAGATGGTCGAAGTCGCGGCGACCGAATCGGTTGAAGTCGTGCAGGTCCCGACCGGCCTGACCGATTCCGACGGTGACGGCGTTGTGGACGAGAAGGACAAGTGCCCGGATACCCCGGCTGGCACGCGCGTCGATGGCGACGGCTGCCCGCTGGACAAGACGATCGAGCTGAAGGGCGTCACCTTCGAGTTCAACAAGACCCGCCTGCGTCCGGACGCCGAGACGATTCTCGACTACGCGACCGGCATTCTCGTGAAGTACCCGGATATGCTGGTTGAAGTCGCCGGCCACACCGACAACATCGGTTCGGACGAATACAACCAGAAGCTGTCCGAAGGCCGTGCACAGTCCGTCAAGGACTACTTCGTCTCCAAGGGCATTCCGGATACGCAGGTGAGCGTGAAGGGCTACGGCGAGTCCGAGCCGCGCGACACCAACGACACCGAAGAAGGCCGCGAGCGCAACCGTCGCGTTGAACTGCGCATTCTCAACTAAGACGCCGCACGGCAATCGAAAACAGGAAATCACATCATGATGATCAAACAGATTTTCCAGACGACCCTGATCGCGGCGTTCCTCGTCGCCGGACTGTCGGGCTGCCAGGCTGACGCCGACGGCTCCACCAACGGCGGCCCGAACGGCAACGGCACTTCGCCCATCAACGGCGACGATGGCATTGACGACCAGACCGGCGAAGTCGAAGGTACCGACGGCGATTCCGGCACCGTGGACAACGACGATACCGGCATCCCGAACTCGGTCGGTACGCCGGGTCTCGAGGATGTCGCCAATCAGGTTGTCGAAGACGATGGCACCGGCAGCGGCGATCAGACCGACGTCGCCGGCGGCACCAGCGGCAGGCGCTTCCTGTGCCGTGCAGCCTTCAACAGCGACTTCGGCGCAAGCACCGACGTCGGTGCCAACGGCCTGGTCGGCGGCCCGCTGACGGATTTGGTCAACATGCTGGGCGGCGGCAGCGCCACCTCGCTGCTCAACAGCGTGACGAGCCCGGACAAGGCGATCGACGCCGATCTCCGCACCGCCTCGGTTTACACGCTGACGGCCAGCCTGCTCGGCACCGCAATCGATACGATCGAGCAGAACGTCTACACCCCGGGTGGCTCGACGATTGCTGCCGGCAAGTACGCCGTCGCAGCCATCTCGTTCCCGCGTGGCCTCGTCAATCTGGGCCTGCTGACCGGCGTGACCGTCACGACGTACAACAACGACATCGCGCTCGAGAGCACCACGTTCGACGCGACGTCGATCGAACTGCTCGGCCTGCCGCTGGTGGGCGATCCGTACGCCATGGTCGGCATGAAGGTCAGCCAGCCGTACAACCGCGTTGCGGTGAGCCTGGCTTCCGGTCTGCTCTCGGCAGACGTTGCGGAAGCGCTGTACCTGCACGAAGTCTGCACCGACGGCGTGCTCGTCGCCGAGTAAGCAGTCCGCTGCATGAAAATACCCCGCTACGGCGGGGTATTTTTTTGCCTGCCGATCGAGACGGTGCGCGCGCTGTCAGGCATCGTCCTACCCATATCGGCGACCTGTTGCAGTTGCGACGCGACCAGCGGTCTTGACTATCGCGCTCACGACCTTTGGTTCGCCACGACCGCACCGTTCAATCGCTGCGCCCTCTTTATCCGGATTCCGCTTTGTAGATTGGGTTCGTCATCACCCCCGCTCAACCGGAGTCCCCCATGTTCAAAAAGATTCTGCTCGCGTCCGCCGTCGGCGGCGCTTTTCTCCTCACCGGCTGCGGTGGCAGCAGCGGCGGCTCCGACGCTCCGGCACCGACCCCGCCGCCGACCACGCAGAATGGCGACGGCCTCATCGTCAGCCAGCGCGTCGCCGGTCCGCTGGACCCGGTGCAGGATCAGCTCAGCGGCGTCTTCGGTCAGCTTGGCACTGCCGTCGCCGGCACACCGCTGGAAGGCGTCGTGCGCTGCGCCGATGAAACGGTCACGCAGGGCACGCTCGATCTCGCCGACACAGTTCTCGCCCAGCTGCAGACCAGTCTGGTCAATGGCGGCGGGGTGTCGATGAGTCCGGATCCGGCCGCACTCGCCGCCTCGCTCGGAGGTCTTGCCGCCAATCTGACCCAGCTGCTGCAGGGCCTCGCCGACACCGGCGGCGGTTGCCTCGCCAGCACGTTCACACTCAGCCAGATCGGCTTTGCTTCGGGCACCAATCCGCTCGTCGGTACGCCGCTTGAACCGCTCGGCACCCAGCTCGGCCCCGTCCTCGCGCAGATCGCGACCGTGCTCGACAGCTACGACGGCCAAGAAGAAGACCTGCAGCTCAGCCAGGTTTCCACGCTGATCTCGCAGCTCAATACCGCGATGCAGACCGCTCTGGCGCAGATTCCGGCCCAGGCTTACGAAACACCGGTCGTCGGCGGCGTGCTCACGACCGTATCGACTGCCCTGCAGGACACCAACAATCTGATGGGCTCGGTGCTCGTCTACAACGCGACCGGCACGACGGCGGGCCTGCAGACCCTGCTCAACAACACGGTCGTCAACGCGCTGACCAACATCCTGCCGGTGCGCATGATCGAAGACCAGGCCGGCCAGCCGGGCGCGATCAGCGGCCCGATCGAAGCCGCCGTCGCCACGTTCTCCGCGACTGTCGCGAATGCGGTCGGCACGATCACGACGCCGGCACTGGAAACCCTGCTCGGTGGCGTGCTTGAGCCGGTGCTCGATCCGATCGAGAACGGCCTGCTGCCAACCATTCTCGGACCACTGACCGAAGCGCTGACCGGCGGACTGGGTGGTGGCGTCCCGGATCTCGGCAATCCGCTCGCCGGCACGCCGCTGGCGCCGGTCATTGATGCAGTCACCGGCGTGCTTCAGGGCTTGCTCGGTAGCCTGGGTGGTGGTGGTGAGGGTGGTGAAGGCGGCGAGACCTGCCCGTTTGCTGGACTGCCGCTATTGGGCAGCCTCTGCGGACTCGTCTGAGCAGCGCCGTCTAGCGGTAGGGGAAACGGGCCTCGCGGCCCGTTTTTCTTTCCAGATCGACTATTTCTGATCTTTCTCAAACTACTGACTAATTTCCAGTATTAGCGGGCGTAGAAGCTTCATTGTTCCCCTTAGGAGTGAATTTCAGAGGACTGATTTTTAACTGGTTTGTCGCTGCACTTGGATACATTGAGTGCCGCTCGTCAGATAAGTACCTTTTGCCCCTTGTGTTCTTGTATTTTGATTTTCAGCGACACAAAAAGACATACATATCGGAGGGATGACCATGCTGAATCGATCGATTTCTGCAGCTGTCATTGGCGTCGTTGCGCTCATCAGCGGCTGCACCGGAAAACCCGATAACGCTGCCGCGCCGGAACCGGCGGCGCTGACGGCCGAGCAGGACCAGGGCGGCGACGGAGTCATCAGCGTCCAGTCGGTCGACGGACCTCTGGACACCGCACAGACCCGGCTCGGCACCTCCATATTGACCCCCGTCACCAGCGCCGTCGCCGGCACGCCGCTCGAAGCCCTGTTGCGCTGTACCGACGCGATCGTGAGCCACAACATTCTCGATATTGCCGACAGTGCGTTCGCGCAGCTCCAGCAGAGCCAGCGCAGTGGCGGTAACACCTCTCTGCGCCCCGACGAACAGCAACTGACCAATCTGCTCGGCAGCGTCGCCATCAATCTGACGCAGCTGCTGCAGGCCCTGGCCGGCGGCGGTGAGGGCTGCGTGGACAGCAGCGCCAGCCTCGGACAGATCGGCTTCAACGACAATCCGCTGGTCGGCACGCCATTCGAGCCGCTGGGAACCACGCTAGGCCCCTTGCTGGCTCGCGTTGCCACCCTGGTCGACAGGCACGACGATCCGAAGGCCGGAACCGAACCCCTGAGCGTCGAGCGGGTCGCGGAGCTGCTCGCGGACATCGACTACGCGATGCAGCTCGGCCTGCAGCGCGTTCCCCTCGAAGCGCGACGCACCCCGATCGTTGGCGGCATCCTGCATACGGTGGCGGTCGCGCTCACCAGCAACAGCGCCGTGCTCGCCGCCGTGCTCAGTCACGACCCGGCGGCGATCGGTGAGAGTCTGCGCATCCAGCTCGAACAAACCCTGATCAACACGGCCACCCAGGTGCTGCCGGTGCGCGCGATCGAAAGCCACGCCGGACAGCCTGATCTGATCGGCTTTCCGATCCGCATCAGCGTCGCCAACTACGGCAGCCTCTGGCAGAGCAGCGTCGGAACCGCCGCGACTCCGGCACAGACCGCCGCGCTCGACAGCGCACTGGCGGCGGTTCTCGCGCCGGTCGAAAGCGATCTGCTGCCAACCGTCCTCGCGGTTCTGGACACTGCGCAGGCCAGCGAAGGCAGCAAGACGGATCCGACCTTGGTTCCGATGATCGATGCGCTCCATGCTGCTATCGGCAACCTGTTCGTCGCGCCCGAGGGTGCGGAATGTTCATTCGCCGCGCTGCCCCTGCTGTCCGGCCTGTGTCGTTCGATGTGATCTCTCCCTTGACGGGATATCGACGGCAGACCGGCCACCGCCGCGTGGCCGGCACTGTCATGCAAACTTCATTTTCCTGTCATATCTCGCACATTGCCCTCGGCGATAGTCGCGCGCATGAAGACAGACAAGACGACGCGAACGAAAAACAAGAAGCCTTCCGCGAAGCGCAGCGAGGGCACCACGCACTACCGCACGATCTGGATTTCCGACGTCCATCTCGGCACCGCCGGCTGCAAGGCCGAGCACCTCGTCGATTTCCTCAAGAGCCATACCTGCGACACGCTCTACCTGGTCGGCGACATCATCGATGGCTGGAAGCTGCGGACCGGCTGGTACTGGCCACAGGAACACACCAACGTCGTGCGCAAGATCCTGACCAAGGCCAAGCGCGAGACCGACGTGATCTACGTCACCGGCAACCATGACGAGTTCCTGCGCAAGTTCGTCGACTACAAGCTGGAGATCGGCAACATCCGCCTCGTCAACGAAGCGATCCACGAAACCGCCGATGGCCGCAAGCTGCTGGTGACGCACGGCGACTTCTTCGACGTCATCACCCGCTATCACAAGTGGATCGCACTGGCCGGCGATGCGATCTACGAAGGCACGATGAAGTTCAACTACTGGTTCAACCGCGTGCGGCGCCAGTTCGGCATGGGCTATTGGTCGCTGTCGGCCTTCGCCAAGCAGCACGTCAAGACCGCGGTGAACATCGTCTCGACCTTCGAGGATTCACTGGCGGCGGAATGCCGCCGCCGCGACCTCGATGGCGTCGTCTGCGGGCACATCCACAACGCAGAAGCGCGCAAGATCGACGGCGTGATGTACTACAACTGCGGCGACTGGGTTGAATCCTGCACTGCGCTGACCGAAGACATGAACGGCCGTATCGAAGTCCTGCGCTGGATCCAGCTCGATCATCTCAACCAGGCCGGCACGACCTCGGGCAAGGTGACGCCGCTGTCCGCAGCGCGCAAAGCCGCAGCCTGAGCCGCCGCAAAGCGCCGTAGGATGGGCCGCTAGGCCCATCGTGTTCGCAGCTCGACACCGGGCGATGGGCCTTGCGGCCCATCCTACGAACCGGGCGTTCGATGTGAACGGACTGCGTGGAATCAGGCCCAGGTCTCCGATTGGCCGTCGGCGTAGCGCCACAGATACCAGCTCGCCACTGACCGATACGGCGCCCAGACGCTGGTGATCTTCAGCACGCGCGGCTCCGCCAGCTTGCGCCCCTTGCCATAGAGCATGTCGACGCCGCGCCGCAGACCAACGTCGTCCATCGCGAACAGATCGAGCCGGTGCAGCGCGAAGATCAGGAACATCTCGGCAGTCCAGCGGCCGATGCCCGGCAGCGCGTCGAGCACTTCGATCGCGGCTTCGTCGTCCATCCTGCGCAGACGCTTGAAGTCGAGCGCGCCGCTGGCCGTCTGCGCGCCCAGATGCTGCAGCCATTTGGTCTTGGCCTGCGACAGGCCGCAGGCGCGCAAGGTGTCGAAATCGGCGGCGGCCAGCAGCGCCGCGCTGATCTTGCCGCGCTCGCCGAAGCCGGCGACGACCCGCGCATGAATGGTGTCCGCCGCCCGGCTGGAAATCTGCTGTGAAATGATCGACGCGCACAGCACCTGGAACGGTTCGCGGCGGCGTGTCACCAGGCCGCAGGGGCCGTACTGCCGGACCAGCGGAGCGAGTACCGGATCGCAGGCCAGCAGATGCCGGTCCGCCGCGCGCAGCGCCTCGTGAATTGCCGCCATCGTCTCCCCCGTCTCGCAGACTTCAGGCCCGGCCGCGGCCCGTTACAATGCAGACCCATGGTGCAGCTTGGCACAAGAGGTCGCCCCGGTGCTGTTCACATTCTTTTTCACCCTCCGCGCAGCCGGACTCAAGACCAGCCTCAGCGAATTCCTGATGCTGCTGCAGGCGCTGTCGCGTCACGTCGCGATCTTCTCGCTGGAGGATTTCTACCATCTGGCGCGGACGACGCTGGTCAAGGACGAGTCGCAGTTCGACCGCTTCGACAAGGCCTTCGCGGCCTACTTCAAGGGCGTCGAAGCGATTACCGGCGAGATGTTCGGCGACATCCCCGAGGAATGGCTCAGGCAGATGGCCGAGCGCCATTTCAGCGAGGAAGAGAAAGCCAAGCTCAAGGCGCTCGGCGGGCTCGACGAGCTGATGGAAACCCTGCGTCAGCGCCTCGCCGAGCAGAAGGAACGCCACCAGGGCGGCAACAAGTGGGTCGGCACCAACGGCACCTCACCGTTCGGTAATAGCGGTTACAACCCCGAGGGCGTGCGCATCGGCGGGCCGGGCGGACAAAAATCCGCGGTCAAGGTCTGGGACAAGCGCGAGTACCGCAATCTCGACGACACGATCGAGCTGGGCACGCGCAACATCAAGGTCGCCCTGCGCCGGCTGCGCCGCTTCGCGCGCGAGGGTTCGCCGGACGTGCTGGATCTGGACGACACGATCGCCTCGACCGCGCGCAATGCCGGCTATCTCGACATCAAGATGGTGCCGGAGCGCCACAACGCGGTGAAGGTGCTGCTGTTCCTCGACGTCGGCGGCTCGATGGACCCGCACGTCAAGGTCTGTGAAGAGTTGTTCTCGGCCTGCAAGACCGAGTTCAAGCATCTCGAATATTTCTACTTCCACAACTTCCTCTACGAAAGCGTCTGGAAGGACAACAACCGTCGGCACTCCGAGAAGATTCCGGTCTACGACGTGCTGCACAAGTACACGCCGGACTACAAGGTGATTTTCGTCGGCGATGCGACGATGAGCCCGTATGAAATCGTCCACCCCGGCGGCAGCGTCGAGCACTGGAACGAAGAGCCCGGCGCCGTCTGGTTCAAGCGCGTGATGGACGTGTTCCCGCATCTGGTCTGGCTCAACCCGGAGACCCAGTCACACTGGGAGTATTCGCCGTCGATCCAGGTCACGCAGGAACTGCTTGGAAAGGAGCGCATGTTTCCGATGACGCTCGCCGGCCTGGAGCAAGGAATGCGCAGACTGACCCGTTGAGTTGAGTGGCACCTGCTGGGGAGAAAACAATAATGAGACAGACAAATCTGCTTGCTGCATGGCTGCTTGTCGTCGCGCTGGCGGGCTGCAGCGAAGATGCCCGCTCGCCGGACGACATGGGCAGCGGCGGCGGTATCGCCCGCTGCACCGCGATCGCCAGCGACGCCTACGTGACGCGCAATGAACTGGCTGCCGGCCAGCGGCGCGACGATGCCCAGCTGCTGTTGCGCTTCGTGCAGTTCACCGACGATCACATCCTCGACGACGAGGCGCAGGCGATCAACGGCGCATCGATCCTCGATCCGCTGGCGCCGACCTTCGAGGCCGCTCAGCGCCTGCAGGAGGAGTACACGGACGAGGTCATGAACGACATGATCGTCCGCGTCAACGAATGCAATGCGCAGTTCCCGGCCGAATTCATGATCGTCACCGGCGACAGCGCCGATCTGACGACCGTCGCCGAGACACGCCGTTTCATCGACAATCTCGACGGCACGTTCGACCGGGTCAGCGACTTCGAAGCCAAGTGCGTCGCAGATCTGGGTGCCGGCGCCTCCGAATCGGCGATCGCGACGCAATGCACGCGCTTCACCGGTCGCGGCATCGCCGATACGCAGACCGCCGATCCGGATCCGACCGACCCGAGCTTCCAGCTGATCCTGACTCGCAGCGTGCGCCAGCTGCTGGCGACCGAGCAGGCCGCACTGACCGGTCGCGCCGCGGACGGCTCGATCGATCCGGCGCGCCAGACCTTCACGCGCGCACCCGGCATGCCGGAAGTCCTGCGCTGCAGCGAAGGCCCCGGCTGCGCGAATGTCGCGCTCGACATGCCCTGGTACGTCGCCTTCGGCAACCACGACGGCTACCTGCGCGGCACCGTGGCGATCACCACGCCGCTCAACGAAATCTCGCTGCTGACCGGGCGGCATTACATGTTCGACGCGCACGAGTTCATCGACGAGTTCTTCGTCACGAATCCGGTGCCGGGTCCGGTCGGTCACGGCTTCAACTACGCCGACACCGCGCGGCGCATGGACGACGACTCGCGCAACGACGGCCACTACGCGACCGATGCCGCCGGCGGCAAGGTGCGCCTGATCGTGCTCAACACGATCATCGACGGCGTCGACCCGCGCATTCCGCTGTCGGTGCTGCGCAATCCGTTCGCGTTGTCGGACGGCAGCATCGACCAGGTCCAGTTCGAGTGGCTGCAGGCGGAACTCGCCGCATCGTCGAGCCGCGGCCAGCTGGCACTGATCTTCTCGCACCATCCGGACCTGACGTTCGCCGAGTACGGCATCTTCGGCGCGCTGGTGAACATCGAAGTCACCGCGGCCCAACTCGATGCCGAGCTGGCCAGCTGGCCGCATGTCGTCGCCTGGGTCGCCGGCCATACGCACCAACATCGCATCCGCGCGTTCAAGGTCGAAAACGGCATCGGCAGCAACGGCACGGTCGAGACCCCGGTCGCCTGCAAGCAGGAAGGCGCCTGCACGGGTTTCTGGCAGATCGAAAGCGCGTCGCTGATCGATCATCCGCAGGAACAGCGCCTGCTCGAACTGCTCGACAATGGCGACGGCAGCGGTACGATAAGGGCGTCGGTGCTGCAGCATCAGTTCGCCGCATCCAAGCCGCTGGCCGAAGCCGACGACCGCTGTGCGCTTTATCTGACAGATCCGGCTGCCGTCGCCGCCGCGATCAGCGAAGCCAACCTGTCCGCCCTGTGCGCGCAGGGCGGCGTGCGGGTCGGCACGGCGAGCGATCGCAACGTTGATCTGATGTTCCGCATGCCGGCGCGCCGCTAAGCCGCGCCGGCAAATGCCGCAGACCCTAGAATGACGGGATATGGCCGCGCTGGCGCGGCTGCCACGACAAGCAAAACATCGGGAGAACACAGATGACTGGAATGACCGCGCTGATCGGCTACACCGCCTGGACGCTGGCATTGGTGCTGCTGGTCGTGCTGTGGCGTGGCATCGAGACGCTGCGCGGCAAGCCTGCCAACAGCTGGGGCCGCGGCACCGAGGCCGACCGCCCCGGGCTGATCCGCCGTGCCGAGCACGCGCACCTGAACACGCTGGAGAATCTGCCGATCTTCGCCGTCATCGTTCTGGCCGCCGCGACGATCGGCAAGTCGCCGATGGTCGACGCGGTCGCCTGCTGGGTGCTGTATGCGCGTATCGCGCAAAGCGTCGTGCACCTGATCGGCGTTTCGCATTGGCTGGTGATGATCCGCGCAACCTTCTACTTTGTGCAGCTCGGCCTGTTCGGCTACCTGCTGTGGGGTCTGTGCGCTTGAGACCGTCTGCCCGCCGTCTGCTGCGCCGCTGGATCCTGATGGGAGCCAGCGCGCTCGTGCTCGTTGTCCTGCTGTCGAATCGCTGGGTCATCAACAGCACCGACGCGTACATGTACACGAACTGGGCGCTGCTGCCGTTCAACGACGTCGGCCTCGTGCTTGGCACCAGCAAGTATCTGGAAAGCGGCAAGCCGAGTCCGGAGTTCCGCGGACGCATCACCGCGGCGGCCGAGCTGTACAAGAACGGCAAGGTTCGCCATCTGATCGTCAGCGGTGCGAACCCGGACGAGACCTACAACGAACCGCGCCGGATGTATCAGGAGCTGGTCAAGCTCGGCATTCCGGAAACCGCGATCACGATGGATTTCGCCGGCTTCCGTACGCTCGATTCGGTGATGCGCGCGCAGGCCATCTTCGGCCTGACCCGTTACACGCTCGTCACCCAGCGCTATCACAGCTATCGCGCGATCTTCCTGAGCCGCAAGCTCGGCATGGATGTGGTCGCCTATCTGGCGCCCGCCACCAGCGACGGCGGCATGGGCATGCGCAATCCGCCGCGCGAGATTCTCGCGCGCACGAAGGCGGTGTTCGATCTGTTCCTGCTGCGCACGCAGCCGAAGTTCCTGGGCGACCCGGTGGAAATTCCGCTGGCCCCCGAAGCCGAACCGGCCTGATAGACCTGCTAGGAGCCGGCAAGCCGGCTCCTAGCGAGAGTCGGCGATGTCCGGGTTCTCGGCGCGCAGCAGCTCCAGCAGCGCCGGCCGCCAGGCCTGATCCTCAACCAGCAACGACAGCGGCATGCGGCGACGCACGACGTCCTCGAGACTGCCGGCCATTTCCGCGCGTACCGCGTGCACCGCCTCGGCGGCGATGAAGGGCGCGCGGGCGTCGATGCGCTGCACCAGCGCCGGGCGCTCGGCAATCAGCTTGAGGATCGCGGCAATCCCGGTGCCGTGGCGCAGCGACAGCCAGCGCGCCGCTTCGGTGTCGACGCCGGCATGCACCAGATCGGCGATCGCTTGCGACTGCCAGTGTTCGAACGGCTCGGGCGGCGCGCCGGGCAAGGTTCGATCGTGCGTCTGCGAGCGCGGCGACTTGCGGTCGAGCAGGCGGAACACCTTGTCGACGATCTCGGTGCTGTCGCTGCGCGAGGTCGTGAACTTGCCACCGACATGCATGACGAGCCCGGGTTTGGGCGTCAGCACTTCGAACTCGCGGGTGACCGCCGCCAGCGATTCCGTATCTTCGGCCTGCAGCATGCGCGCGCCGGCAAAGCGGCCGATGACGTCGGCTTCGGTCCAGTTGATGCCGGGCAGGCCGCGGCGCACACCGTCGAGCAGGTAGCCGGTCTCGTCGTCGTTGGGAACCGCCTGCGCAGGGCCGTCGATCTGCTGCTCGGTCGTACCGACCAGCGTGCGGCCGTACCAGGGAATGACGAAGAACACGCGGCCATCCGCCGCGGTCAGCAGAAACGCTTCGTTGCAGCCGGCAATCGCCGGCAGCACCAGGTGCGTGCCCTTGATCAGCTTGACCTTCGGAGCCGCGGCACCGAGCAGCCCGGGCGCCCACGGTCCGGCTGCGTTGACGACGACCTTCGCGCGAATCTCGAGCGACTGCCGGCTCGAGACATCGCGCGCGCGCGCACCGACCACACGCCCCTGCGCCTCGATCAGCGCTTCCGCCTGCAGCCGGTTCGCGCAGACCGCACCGCTGGCCTGCGCGGCGGCGACGACGACCAGCGTCACGCGCGCATCGTCTTCCTGGCAGTCGCCATAACGGAAGCCGCCGAGCAGGCGCTGCGGATCGACGAAGGGATAGCGCGCGAGCAGCTCGCGCGGGCGATGAAACTTGTGGCGCGGCACCGGCTGGCGGCCATAGGCCATCAGGTCGTAGAGCACGAGTCCGGCGGAAATCATCAAGGGGCTCGCGCGCGGGCCCTTCCACATCGGCAGCACGAAGTTCAGCGGCCGCACCAGATGCGGCGCGATGCCGTACAGCGTGCGGCGCTCCTTGAGTGCATGCCGCACAAGGCCGAATTCATAATGCTCCAGATAGCGCAGGCCGCCGTGGATCAACTTGCTCGACGCCGATGACGTGCCGGACGCCCAGTCGTTCTGCTCGATCAGCGCGACGGACAATCCGCGGCTCGCCGCGTCATAGGCCGTCCAGGCGCCATAGATCCCGCCGCCGATGACGAGCACGTCGAACTCGCGCGCCGCCAATGCGGCGGTGTCGCGAATCAGCGGGAAGGCGGGATTGGCGCTCATCGGCTATTTGTAAATCGCTTCCGTCTCGAAATGACCCTTCGGCTGGCGATGCAGCCGGATGTACGAAGCAGCAATGCGCGTCGGATCGAAATGCGTGCCGTGCTGGATGAAGCCGTAGACCGTCACCGTCGCTACGTGCACGCCATGCATGCCGAGCTCCTGCGCCAGCGTGTAGGTCAGCGAACGCAGCGCCGCCTTGTCCATCGACAGCGAGCTGTAGTCGGCCGCCGGCTCGTACGCAAAGCCGCCGCCGGTGAACAGGATCGTGCCGCGCTTGCGCTCGATCATCGCCGGCGCCACCGACCGTGCGGCCAGCAGCGCGGAGACCACGTTGACCTTGAAGTTGGCGACCACATGGTCGAGCGAAACGCTCAGCGGCCGGCCCGGCGCATGCGAGGCGACGTTGTAGACCAGCACATCAGGCGCGCCGAGCGTCGAGCGTACGGTCTCGATGCCAGCCTGCAGCGAAGCATCGTCCGAAGCATCCGCGGCAACCGCGAGCGCGCGACGGCCGGTCTTCTGCTCGATGGCCTCGCAGTGCTCGCGCAGGTGTTCGCGATGCCGCGCGAGCAAGCCGATGTTGTAGCCCTCGTTCGCGAAAGCCATCGCGACCGCCTGACCGATGCCGGGACCGGCGCCGATGATCAGACAGCTGGGGCGGCCGTTGCCGGCGGGATTCTGGGCAGTGACGACGGCGCTCATGGAGAAAGGACGGCCCCTGTGCGGACAACCGCGGCCGGATGGCCGCCCGCAGATTATGCGGGGATCGGCCGGTCCGGCGATACGCGGCCAGGCCCTTTGACTGTCAGAAACCAGCGCTGGCCGCGCACCGCGAAAGTCGGCACACTTCGCCGCTGGATTAGCACGTTCCGGCAGGTTCCTGCCCCGCCTTCCACACTCCCAATGAATGACACTTCTGCCCTGCTGGGCCAGTTGAAAATAGATCGTGGCAACAACCTGGATAGCCCTTCCGGCGGCAAGCGCCTGTGGCTATGGGTCGGCCTGGCCGCACTGGTCGTCGCAGGCCTGCTGGTCTGGCTGCTTGGCGGCTCCGGCAACATGGTCATCCAGACAACGACCGTACGTGCCCTGCCCTCCGGCGGCGGCGCCCAGGCTTCGGTGCTTGACGCGTCCGGCTACGTGGTTGCCCGGCGTCAGGCGACCGTGTCCTCCAAGGTGACCGGCAAGGTCGTCGAAGTGCTGGTCGAGGAAGGCATGGCGGTCAAGGCCGGCGATGTGCTGGCGCGCATCGACGACATCAATGCCGTCGCCCAGCAGCAGCTGGCAGATGCCCAGCTTGCCGCCGCACGCGCTCAGCTGGTCGAAGTCCGCGTGCAGCAGGCCGAGGCGCAGCGTCAGCTTGAGCGCACGCGCGAGCTCGCCGAACGCAAGCTGGTCAGCGTGCAGGCACTCGACACCGCGCAGGCCACCTACGACGCGCAGGTCGCGCGGCTGGCCAGCACGCAGAGCAACGTCGAGGTCGCCGAGCGCGGCGTGCAGGTGCAGCAGCGCAACGTCGAGGACACCGTCGTGCGCGCACCGTTCAACGGCGTCATCACGGTCAAGAACGCGCAGCCGGGCGAAATGATCTCGCCGCTGTCGGCCGGCGGCGACGGCACCCGCACCGGCATCGGCACGCTGGTCGACATGGAATCGCTGGAGATCGAAGTCGACGTCAACGAGAACTTCATCAACCGCGTCAGCCCCGGTCAGCCGGTCGCTGCGCGCCTCAACGCCTATCCGGACTGGGAAATTCCGGCCGAGGTGGTCGCGGTGATCCCGACCGCCGACCGCTCGAAGGCGACGGTCAAGGTGCGCGTCGGCTTCAAGCAGCGCGACCCGCGCATCCTGCCGGACATGGGCGTGCGAGTGGCCTTCCGCGATGCCGCCAAGACCGACGGCACCGCCGCGGCCCCGACCGGCGTGCTCGCCGATCGCAATGCCGTGCAGCAGAACGGCGACCAGGGCGTGGTCTTCGTGGTCCGCGACGACAAGCTGGAACGCCGTGCGGTGCGCGTCGGCGGCACGGTCGGCAGCGACGTCCGCGTCGTCAGCGGCCTGGCTGCGGGCGATATCCTCGCGGTCGGCGATCTTTCGAAATTCAGCGACGGCATGCTGATCGAGATCGCCAAGCCGGATGAGAAGAAGTAACGTCTTTTATATTTATTTGTAAACAATTAATCACATTCTGTACGCCTGAGAGAGCATTCACATGAGCGAAGCCATTGTCAGCCTGCGCGGCGTCTCCAAGAGCTATGTCCGCGGCAAGCAGAAGGTCGAAGTGCTGCAGAGCCTGGATCTGAACATCGCCAAGGGCGACTTCCTCGCGCTGATGGGGCCATCGGGCTCGGGCAAGACCACGCTGCTCAATCTCATCGGCGGACTCGACAAGCCCTCCAGCGGCGAGCTGCGCGTCGGTGAAGCACGTCTCGACCAGATGTCGACCGCGCAGCTGACGCGCTGGCGCGCCAACAACGTCGGCTTCGTGTTCCAGTTCTACAACCTGCTGCCGGTGCTGACTGCCGAGCGCAACGTCGAGCTGCCGCTGCTGCTGACATCGCTGTCGTCCTCGGAACGCATGAAGCGCGTGCAGATCGCGCTCGGCGTCGTCGGCCTCGCCGAACGCGCCAAGCACAAGCCGAACGAACTCTCCGGCGGTCAGGCGCAGCGCGTCGCGATCGCCCGCGCACTGGTCGCCGATCCGACGCTGCTGGTCTGCGACGAACCGACGGGCGACCTCGATCGCAAGACCGCGGATGAGGTTCTGCACCTGCTGCAGGTGCTCAATCGCGAGCACGGCAAGACCATCGTCATGGTCACCCATGACGCCAAGGCCGCCGAGTTCGCCAGCCACACGCTGCATCTCGACAAGGGCGCGCTGGTGGAGAACGCCGCATGAAGTACTTCCCACTCGTGTGGGCCGCGCTGTGGAGGCGCCGCCCACGCACGATCTTCACGATGCTGTCGATCCTCGTCGCGTTCCTGCTCTACGCGCTGCTGTCCGGCGTCAACGCGGCGTTCAACGCGGGCTTCGAGGTTGCCGGCGCGGATCGCCTAGTGACGACCGGCCGCTACTCGCTGACCCAGGTGCTGCCGCAGGGCCATCTGCAGCAGGTGCGCAGCCTGCCCGGTGTGCACAGCGTCGCCGGCCAGGGCTGGTTCGGCGGCTACTACCAGAAGGAGAGCAACTTCTTCCCGCAGTTCCCGACGCAGATCAAGGAATATCTGGAGATCTATCCGGAGATGGTGCTGCCGGAAGACCAGAAGCAGGCGATGCTCAACACGCGCACCGGCGCGATCATCGCCAAGACCCTCGCCGATCGCTACGGCTTCAAGATCGGCGACCGCATTCCGATCATCGCCGGCATCTGGCCGCTCGCGAACGGCTCGAACAACTGGGAGTTCGACCTGGTCGGCATCTTCGATACCAAGAACCCGAAGGACCGCACCGCGTTCGAGATGATGCTGTTCCATCACGACTACTTCGACGAGGCGCGCCAGTTCGGCAAGGGCACGGTCGGCTGGATGGTCGTCAAAATCGACGACCCGGCGCAGACCGAGGACATGATCAAGAAGATCGACGCGCTGTTCGCCAACTCGCCGAACGAGACGCGCACCAGCACCGAGAAGGCCTTCAACCAATCGTTCGCCAAGCAGATGGGCGACATCGGCCTGATCATGTCGTCGATCATCGGCGCGGTGTTCTTCACGCTGCTGTTCCTGACCGGCAACACGATGATGCAGTCGGTGCGAGAGCGCATTCCGGAACTCGCGGTGCTCAAGACGCTCGGCTATTCCGACGTGCAGGTGCTGAGTCTGGTGCTCGCCGAATCGGCGGCGCTGTGCCTGATCGCCGCCGCGCTCGGCATCGGCCTCGCCGCGCTGATGCTGCCCGGCATCGCCGCGCAGATGCCCGGCTTCTCCGGCCTCACGCTGACGCCGGCAACGATGGCCGGCGCCTTCGGCCTGGCGCTGCTGCTCGCGCTGATCGTCGGCCTGCCGCCGGCGCTGCGCGCGATGCGCCTGCAGATCGTCGATGCGCTGGCAGCGCACTGAGGAACACACCATGTCAAATACCCTCAAGCAAGTCATCGCCGTCACCGGCATGAACCTGCGCTCGATCCCGGCGCGCCTCGGCACCTCCATGGTCATCGTCATCGGCATCGCCGGCGTTGTCGGCGTGCTCGTCGCGCTGCTGTCGATGGGCGCCGGCTTCGAAGCCACGCTCGGCGGCACCGGCACGGTCGAGCGCGCGATCGTGCTGCGCGGCGGCTCCAACGACGAACTCGGCAGCGTCATCACCCGCGAGCAGGCGCAGATCATCGCCGACGCGCCCGGCGTCGCCGACGGCGCCGATGGCCGGCCGCTATCGCTCGCCGAGGTCTACTTGCTGACCGACGTTGCCAAGCCCGGCTCCAACTCGCCGAACAACGTCGTCGTCCGCGGCACCGACATTTCCCGCATCGGCCTGCGTCCGGAATTCAAGATCGTCGAAGGCCGCATGCTGACGCCGGGCACGCGTGATGTGGTGGTCGGCCGCGGCCTCGCCGGTCAGTTCGAGAACCTCAAGATCGGCGGCACCGTCGATGTCCGCGACGGCCCCTGGAACATCGTCGGCATCTTCGAGACCGAAGGCGATGTGCACCAGTCCGAGCTGTGGGTCGACGCCGAAGTGCTGATGACGATCGCGCGCCGCCCCGCCTACAACTCGGTGTCGGTGAAGCTCGAAAATCCCGAAGCCTTCCAGGCCTTCAAGGACGCCATGACCAGCGATCCGCGCATGGTCGTTTCGGCGCAGCGCGAGCCGGATTACTACGCGTCGCGTTCGGAAAGCCTGCACACGATGATCAACGTGCTCGGCTACACGGTGGCGGTGATCATGGGCATCGGCGCGGTTTTCGGCGCGCTCAACGTCATGTACGCAGCCGTCGCGACGCGCAGCGTCGAGATCGCAACGCTGCGCGCGATCGGCTTCGGCGGCCTGCCGGTCGTGATCTCGGTGCTGATCGAATCGCTGGTGCTGGCGCTCGCCGGCGGCGTGGTCGGCGCGGCCGGCGCTTATCTGTTCTTCAACGGCTTCACCGTCAATACGCTGAACTTCCAGACCTTCAGCCAGGTGGCCTTCGACTTCCGCGTGACGCCGGAACTAGTCAAGCAGGGCCTGACCTGGGCGCTGGCGATGGGCCTGATCGGCGGCCTGTTCCCGGCGGTGCGCGCAGCGCGTCTGCCGATCGTCGACGCCCTCAGAGGGGCCTGAAGCGCAGCGCCAGGGCAATCATCGCCGCGCCGATCACGATCGCCGCGGCGATCAGCTCGGTACCGCGCCAGCGCGACTGCCGCCAGGCAGCGCGCAGGCGCGCGAGGCGCGAACCCGGCATCCCGATCGAGGTTGCTGACGACGCTGCCCCCGGCAGATCGAGTGCTTCGAAAAGGGCTTCCTGAAACGCGGCAGCCGTCGGGTAGCGGTCCTGCGCCTTGGGTGCGAGCCCGCGCCGCAGGACAACGGCGAACGCCGGCGGCTGCAGATCCTTGCGCGCCGCCACCGCATCGCGGCCGATGCGCTCTGGCGCCGGCGGCGGCGGCGCACCGGTGATCATCCGGAACAGCGTCGCGGCAACGCCGTAGATGTCCGTCGCCGGGCCCTGCTCGCTGTTGCGCTGATATTGCTCGAGCGGTGCATAGCCCTCCGACAGCATCACCGCCATGCCGCTGCGAATCGTCTCGTTGGCCTGCTGCCGCGCCGCGCCGAAGTCGAGCAGGATCGCGCGGCCGCCCGTCGCCAGGTAGATGTTCTGCGGCTTGATGTCGCGATGCACGATGCCCTTGCGATGCACGAAGTCCAGACCGAGCAGCACTGGCCCGAGCAGCGCCACGGCGGTGCTCGCATCGACGCGGCCCTGATCAAGCGCGCCGAGGTAATCGCCGAGGTTGACGCCCTCGTAATAGTCCATCACCAGATACGCCGTGCCGTGGGCGCGGAAGAAGCTGCGCACGCTGACGATGTTCGGATGATCGAGACGGGCAAGCAGCCGCGCCTCGTGCACGAAGTGCTCCAGACCTTCGTTGAAGGCACCGCGGTGTTCGGGCGCGTGCACCTGCACGTCGGAGGAACGGGCGGCCCGCCCGGCCAGCGCCTTGGGCAGGTATTCCTTGATCGCCACGCGCTGCTGCAGGTGGACATCCCAGGCCAGATAGCTGATGCCGTAACCGCCGGGCTGACCGAGCACGCGGCCGATGCGGAACTGGCCGCCGATCACCAGGCCGTGCGGCAGGTACAGCGGCGAACGCGGTGCCGACTCCGAGTACCCGCAATGCGGACACAGGGGCAGGCTGTTCTTGTCGACGAAACAGCCGGGGCAGTGCTTCTGGTAGATCACAACGTCCGGGTCTCAGGGTTTTCCCATGCTACGACAGAGCATCGCTTGGATACACTGCGCGTGCGCCACCCATCGAAGGAGCGGACCGCATGACCGCCATGCTGACTTCCAGCGCACTGCGCCAGGCCTTCGTCGACTACGCGACGGCACGATTCGCGCGCAACGTGCCGGACTTCGTCCGCCTGCAGGCCCTGGTCCAGGAACAGGGCGGACAGTTCCGCAACGACCACGGTGCAATCCGCACCACCGATCCCGCGACGACCCAGCTGTTTCTGCGTGCCGCGCAGGTGCTCGGTCTGCGCCGCGAGCGCGACTACCGTTTTCCCGCCAAGAAGCTCGTGTCCTGCGACCTGCAGGTCATTGGCGAGGACTCGACGCAGTTCAAGATTTTCGTTTCGCAGGTGGATCTCGATGCCTTCCCCGCCGAGGTCGCCGCGCTGATCCGTCAGGACAACGCGCTGCAGGCGGCGGCTGTCGATCATGCGCCGCTGCTCGCACTGATCGAACAGTTCGAAACCCAGGGGGCATTGAGCGCGACCGATGGCCAGCGCTTCGTGGCGCTGTTTGTCGACCGGCTGATGGCCCGCAACGGCCCGCCGCTGCAACGAGCGACGCTGGACGCGGTGGCGCGAATCTCCGGCGAAGCCGCCAGCGCGATGGCGCTCGGTCCCGACTTCAATCATGTGACGATCGACGTTCGCGCCGCCGGCTTCGCCGGCATCGAGGCAATGGCGCAGGCCATGCAGACGCGCGGCTTCCGCCTGCTGCCGGCGATCCAGGGCGCACCCGGCACGATGCTGCGGCAGACCGCGACACTGGCGGCGACGATGGACACGCCGGTGCTGGAAGCCGATGGCGGCAACGGTGTGGCGCAGACCGAGAAGCAGTTTGTCGAGATCATCGAACGCGGCCAGGCCAGCGATGCCGATGGCCATCGTCTCTGGCAACAAGATGGCGAGCCGCTGATCTTCCGTAATTTTCTGGCGGCCAACGCCGAGAAGATCTTCGACGCGGCGTCGACCAAGGCCGCGATGTAGTTGGGCTGCGGTCTCTCGATACACCGGCTTCGCCGGCACTCGAGACGAACGGATTTTGTTGTGCCTGACGACCGCAAAAGCGCCGTTCGTCTCGAGTGCCGTGCGCCTGCGCACGGTGTATCGAGAGACCCGCACCGACGCCGCCGCTCTACTTCGCCGGCGCTTCCTCATCCACCGCAACCACAACATCACGCGGCGGCCAGAAGAATTCCAGCGGACGGCTGAGCGCATGGCTTCCCAGCGCCCGCAGCAAGGCGCGCCAGGCATCGAACTTCACGCGCTGCGCGCGCATCGCGACGTATAGCGCGAGGATGAAACTCACGAGCAGGTTCAGCAGGCCGATGATGGCAATGCCGCCGATCGCGGACAGCGCCAGGGTCGCCGCCGGCTGCGTCGCGGCGGACAGCGCATAGACCGTGTTCGCCGACGTGAAGGTCACGTGCAGCGTGTCGATCGGCAGGCCGAAGATGCGGCCGAATGCGCCGAACGAGCCGAGCATCACGCCAAACAGGATGCTGCCCATCAGGCCGCCGAAATTGTTCTCGATATAGGCGCCGAGTCGCGCCGCGCCACCCTTGCCAAGCAGACGGCGGATCCAGCGCGTCTTGGCGACGCGCTGCGGCACGCGATCGTAGGCCGCGCGATTGTCGTAGTAGCCGGAGATCAGGCCGGTCGCGAACAGGCAGATGCCGGTCAGTGCGGCCCAGAACCAGACCAGCGGACTCAGCGGGTTGACCTCGGCGAGCAGCGCCGCGGACTTGTGGGCGTCGACATAGTGCTTGTCGTGCTGCCACCAGTAGACCTGGGCCACGTACAAGGCCAGCGGCACGACGATGATCAGATTACCGAGCAAGGCAATGAACTGGCTGCGGAAGGTCCGCACCACCAGATCGGCGAGCGCCGCCATGCGCCTGCCCGCACTGTCGGCGTTGCCCTCCAGCGTCTGCGCGATCGCATGCGCCGTCATTGCCGGCTGCTTGGTCGCCAGCGAAAAATGGAACACGTACATCAGCACGAATGCGACGACATAGACCGCGCTGTAAACCAGCGCCTGGCCGATCGGCGAGCGGCCGTCGTCGAACAGCGCGATCTTCGCCAGCGACGCCAGCACGACGATCAGGCCGGCGCCCATCGCCGAGCGGAACAGCGCGAAGAATTCGGCGCGGCTGCTGGTGATGTACTGCTCGCCGGCCTTGCTGGCATTGGAGACGATGCGCGTCGACAGCAGATCGACGGTCTGCGCCCACATCTCGGACACGTGGTTGCGCCGGTTCTCGGCACGCACGATCTGCTTGAAGAAACGCACGCGCAGCTCGTTGAGCTCGTGCACCGGCCGCCCCTCGAGCAGCTGCAGCATCAGCTTGAGGCGCGCGATGTTCTGCGCCAGGCGCGCCAGCAGCACGGTAAGGCTCACGCTGGCGCCGGTCTGCGCCGCCTGCTTGCGGACCTTGCTGATGATCTGTTCGCACTGATCGAGCAGCACGAGCAGATGCTTGTCGTCGATCGTCGGCTCGCGCTTGTCGAGCTGCGCCGCCTTGCGCTCGTCGATGAACTGACGCATCTCGACGTTCTGGGTCAGGAACGGCGACTCGTAGCGCTCGATCGCCGGATGGTTGCGCACCAGTTCCGGCTCCAGACCCAGCGAGGCAATGCGGTAGGAGACCACCAGCATCGCTTCAAGAATCTGCAGCGGCGGGGTCTGATTCGACAGCGCTCCGAGGGCGCCGAGGTCGAGTGCATCGAGCAAGGCAATCCACTGGTCGTCGTCGATCGCGGCCACCCACAGATGGTCGTCGTCGCGCCGGAAGATCAGGCTGACCGCGTCCTTGAGCTGTGCGGGGTCGAGCTCCTCGGGCAGCAGTCCCTGCGTCATGCGCCGCCACAGGCCGCTGACCAGGCCTTCGCCGGTGAGCACGCCCGAATCGCTGAGCAGGCGCAGCGGCTGCTTCTGCAGCACCAGCCACAGCAGCGCGTGACGCAGCGCGGCGCGTGAGGCGGCATCGGTGCGCATCAGCTCGGTCAGCGCCTGCAGACGCTGACGCGCGGGTTCCGCTGCTTCGGCATCGTCGGGCCGCAGCCAGGCGATGATTCCGGCCAGCGCCGGCAGGCGGGCGCTGTCGTCCGCGGCCTGAAGCGCCTGCATCGCGGCGAGCATGCGCTTGCCGTCGCGGGCCTGGCGCGCTTCGCCACGGAGCCGGAAAAATCGTTTGAACATGGGCCTGCCGATGGGGGATTCGCGGGCGCGTATTGTGTTTGAGACCCAGTAGGCCCGCACAGCGATAAAAGTTACTGTGCTTATATAACTATCACTGAACTATTAGTTGATATTTAGTCACTCAGGCTCGAGTAAATCCGAACGCGATTTCATTCTTTTCCATGCTGCATTGCAGCGGTCAGAGGCTGTCACATTCGATTGCCCGAACAGGGGCATGCGGCAAGTCCATGGATTCCTTGAAAACCTGCCGCCAAGCCCCTCATTTATGCACAGCTTTTGCACTTGCTTCCCACCGGCTCTGCACTGTCTTGGACACAAGAGATAGCGGTTGACGACCCTCCGAACCACAAGATATTGTTAGTCATCGCCACGCCGCTCCCGTTTGCCGGGGCCGTGGCTTTGGCGTTTTTCATCAACTCTATAAGTGCTCAGCGGGGAGCCCAATAACATGCAATCCACCACTCTGGTTGCTCCATCCGAATCCAATCGTTCTGTTACTGCCGGCACGCCGGCCACCACCGCTGAGCTGGTTGCCACCGCGCCGGGCGCGGTCAAGGTCATCCGTCGCAACGGCAAAGTTACCGCCTTCGACGCTTCGAAGATCCAGATTGCCGTGACCAAGGCTTTCCTCGCGGTCGACGGCGCCTCGGCGGCCGCCTCGGCGTCGATGCGCCAGAAGGTCGATGCGCTCACCCAGCAGGTCGTCCAGGCCTTGACCCGTCACATCTCGGGCGGCGGCACGCTGCATATCGAAGACATCCAGGACCAGGTCGAACTGGCCCTGATGCGCAATGGCGAACACAAGGTCGCCCGCGCCTACGTGCTGTACCGCGCCGAGCAGACCAAGAAGCGCGACGCCGAAGCGGCAGCCCTGCCGGCCAGCGAGCGGCCGACGCTGAAGATCACCCGCGACGACGGCACGATCGTGCCGCTCGACGAAGTCCGCATGCGCCGTGTCGTCAACGAAGCCTGCGCCGGCCTCAGCGGCGTCGATGCGCAGGAAGTACTGAGCGCGGCGATCCGCGACCTGTACGACGGCATGCCGGAAGCCGAGCTGAGCCAGGCGCTGACCCTCGCCGCCCGCGCGCGTATCGAGAAGGAGCCGGCCTACACCTATGTGTCTTCGCGCCTGCTGCTCGACTCGATGCGCCACGAGGCGCTGAAGTTCCTCGGCATGAGCCAGTCGCGCCCGACCTTCGAGGAAATGAAGGCGATCTACCCGGACTACTTCCGCGAGTTCATCCTCAAGGCCGTCGACCTCGAGCTGCTCGACCCGAAGCTGGCGCTGTATGACCTCGACGCGCTCGGCAAGGCGCTGCTGTCCGACCGCGACGGCAAGTTCGACTACCTCGGCCTGCAGACGCTGTACGACCGCTACTTCATCCACAGCAAGAAGATCCGCTTCGAGCTGCCGCAGGCGTTCTTCATGCGCGTGGCGATGGGCCTGGCGATGAACGAGATCGACCGCGAAGCCAAGTGCATCGAGTTCTACCAGCTGCTGTCGAGCTTCGACTTCATGTCGAGCACGCCGACGCTGTTCAACTCCGGCACGCTGCGCCCGCAGCTGTCGAGCTGCTACCTCACGCAGGTGCCGGACGATCTGCACGGCATCTTCGGCGCGATCCACGACAACGCAATGCTGTCGAAGTTTGCCGGCGGCCTGGGCAACGACTGGACGCCGGTGCGCGGCATGGGCGGCTGGATCAAGGGCACCAACGGCAAGTCGAACGGCGTCGTGCCGTTCCTCAAGGTTGCCAACGACACCGCCGTTGCGGTGAACCAGGGCGGCAAGCGCAAGGGCGCGGTCTGCGCCTACCTGGAAACCTGGCATCGCGACATCGAGGAATTCCTCGAACTGCGCAAGAACACCGGCGACGACCGCCGCCGCACGCACGACATGAACACGGCCAACTGGGTGCCGGACCTGTTCATGAAGCGCGTCATGGAAGAAGGCCAGTGGACGCTGTTCTCGCCCGAACAGACGCCGGACCTGCATGACCTCGTCGGCGAAGCCTTCGAGGCGCGCTACGTCGCCTACGAAAAGCTCGCGGACGAAGGCCGCATCACGAACTTCAAGCGTCTGCCGGCGATCAACCTGTGGCGCAAGATGCTGTCGATGCTGTTCGAAACCGGCCATCCGTGGGTCACGTTCAAGGACCCCTGCAACCTGCGTTCGCCGCAGCAGCATGTCGGCGTCGTGCACAGCTCCAACCTGTGCACCGAGATCACGCTCAACACCAAGGCCAATCAGGAAATCGCCGTCTGCAACCTCGGCTCGGTCAACCTGCCGGCGCACATCAAGGCCGACGGCTCGCTCGACACCGAGAAGCTCGAGCGCACGATCAGCACCGCGATGCGCATGCTCGACAACGTCATCGAGTACAACTACTACTCGGTCGCGACCGCGCGTAACTCGAACCTGCGTCATCGTCCGGTCGGCCTGGGCGTGATGGGCTTCAACGACGCGCTGTACAAGCTGCGCCTGCCGTACGAGTCCGACGCCGCGATCAAGTTCGCCGACGTCTCGATGGAAGCGATCAGCTACTACGCGATCAAGGCCTCGACCGACCTCGCCGAAGAACGCGGCCGCTACTCCAGCTTCGAAGGCTCGCTGTGGTCGCAGGGCATCCTGCCGGTGGACTCGATCCAGATCCTCGCCAAGCAGCGCGGCGGCTACATCCAGCAGGACAGCAGCGAATCGGGCCTGTTCGATTGGGGCAGCCTGCGCACCCGCGTGAAATCGGTGGGCGTGCGCAACTCCAACTGCATGGCCATCGCGCCAACCGCGACGATCGCCAACATCACCGGCGTGTCGCAGTCGATCGAGCCGACGTACCAGAACCTGTACGTCAAATCGAACCTGTCGGGCGAGTTCACCGTCGTCAACGAGTACCTCGTCAACGACCTGAAGAAGCTCAACCTGTGGGATGAAGTCATGGCCCACGACCTCAAGTACTTCGACGGCAGCGTGCAGCAGATCGACCGCGTCCCGACCGAGATCAAGGAAATCTACAAGTGCGCCTTCGAGATTGACGCGAAGCGCCTGGTGGATGCCGCGAGCCGTCGCCAGAAGTGGATCGACCAGGCGCAGTCGCTGAACCTGTACATGCGCGAGCCGAACGGCAAGAAGCTGGACGAGCTGTACAAGCACGCCTGGACCTCCGGCCTCAAGACCACGTACTACCTGCGCACGATGGGTGCCACGCACGCCGAAAAGACGACCATCAACGATGGCCGCCTCAACGCGGTGGGCGACGGAAAGGGCGGCGTCAAAGCAGCCCCGGCGGCGATCGTCATGCCGGCTGCGGCCAGCGATGTCGGCAGCGCGAAAGTGTGCTCGATCCTGGATCCGGATTGCGAGGCATGTCAGTAAATCGGTAACCGTTGCACAAAAAAGCCCCCGCAGTGCGGGGGCTTTTTTGTTGCTCAACTTCAGCTGTCCTCCCTCTCCCCGCCTGCGGGGAGAGGGCCGGGGTGAGGGGCGTCTTTTCCCCGCAGCCCGCGCAATATCTCCTCCAGCACCGCCTCCGCCTCACGCAGCATCTGGTCGTTCCAGAATCTCAGCACCGCATAGCCCTGCTCACGCAAGAACACCGTGCGCCGCGCATCCTGAGCCAATTGCCCTGCATGCTGTCCACCATCCAGTTCAATGATCAGCTGCTTCTCGACACAGACAAAGTCGGCGAAGTAAGGCCCGATCGGAAACTGGCGGCGGAACTTGTGCCCGGCAAGTCGGCGATCGCGGAGATGGTGCCAAAGCTTGGCTTCGGCATCGGTGTGATTGCGGCGCAGGGCGCGCGAGCGCTTGGTAGCTGGAACGTCGGGGCCTCGCATGGCTTAACTACCGTACATCTTTCTGAGGGGATCGTGCCGCGAACCGCCCCTCACCCCAACCCTCTCCCCGCTCGCGGGGAGAGGGAGTTCTGATCCCTAGATATTAGGTATTGAGAAGGTGCCTCCTCTTGTCTCCCTCTCCCCGCCTGCGGGGAGAGGGCCGGGGTGAGGGGCAGGCTTCTAACTTCCCATCGCCGGATCACTTACCCCATGCCGCCCCGTCTCCACGCGCCCCGCAACGCGACGCAGAAACTCCGGCGCCTGTTCCACCGTCACGCTGAAGTCATACCAGCTAGCGCTCTCCTTCAACACCCAGCCGTGCTCCAGCGTCTCACCCGCTGCAACCTCGAACGTCCAGGGACCATCATTGCGATAGGCGTTCGCAATCACCTTGAACGTCGCGGCTGACTCACCGCCATTCACCATCCGCAAATACACATCCCCATTCGCAACGTCGTAGCAGACCTTGATCTCCGGCCCCGACTCCGCGAGGCCGCTCTGGAACTGGCGGTGAAAACCATTCGGCCCGAGCACCCACAGGTCGTAGCCGCTGAGCGATGACGCCCACACATCCGCCAGCTGCTTGCCGGGCTCCACCGCGTACCGGCGTGGCACCGCATCCAGGTCGTTCTGGTCGTAGACATGGAAGACCGCACCCGCGGTGCCGGTGTTGCTGAAGACCAGCTGCAGATTGCCGAGTGCATCGCGCTGCGACTCGACGTGCAGTTCATACGGCAGCGCTCGCGAATACCGCGGGCCCGGTGCCTGCTGCGGCAGCGTGCCGGCGTCACCGATCGGCGCAGGAATCTGTGCCAGCGCTTCCTGCGCGGCGCGCAGCGCGGCGGCTTCGTCGCGCGTGTAGCCGGGCAGTTCAGGGAACAACTCGTCGTTGGGATTCTCGAAGTTGAAGCAGGACGTCAGGTCGCCCAGCATCGCGCGGCGATACGCGGTGATGTTCGGCTCGGCAACGCCGAAGCGCGCTTCGAGGAAGCGGATGATCGAGGTGTGATCGAAGCTCTGCGAGTTGACCCAGCCACCGCGACTCCATGGCGAGACGATGTACATCGGCACGCGCGGGCCGGGGCCGAAGACGCTGCCGCGGAAGGTCGGATCGGCGATGAGCGCGGGCTCGTAATACTCGCCAGTGGTATCGACGGTCGAAGCACCGGCCTTGTCGCCGGTCAGCTGTCCCGCCAGCACATACGACGGCGCGCCCGGCGGCGGCACATGATCGAAGAAGCCATCGTTCTCGTCGAACATGACGAGCAGCACGGTCTTGCTCCAGACCTCCGGATCGCTGATCAGCGCCTTGATCGTCTCGGCGATGAACCAACCGCCCTGCACGGGGCTTGACGGCCCGGTGTGTTCGGAGAATTCCGCGGGCGCGACGATGTACGACACCTGCGGCAAGGTCTTGCCGAGCACATCGTCACGCAGGCCGTCGAAGGTGCCGCGCGCCAGCGTCGTCGACAGGCCCTTGAGCAGCAGCGGGTGGGTCGGATCGGCCTCGCGATTCTCGTACGCCTCGCGGAAGGTCTTGAAGCCCTCCAGCGAGTTGTCGGTGAAGTTGTCGTCCATGTCCTGGTAGACCTTCCAGCTGACGCCGGCGGCTTCGAGGCGCTCGGCGTAGGTCGTCCAGGTGAAGCCTTCCGCGGAAGGACCGAGATCGTCGTTGTCGTTGTACAGGCGCGGGCCGCCGCCGGTGCCGAGCGGGTCGTTCCAGCCGGTGTACATGAACAGGCGATTGGGATTGGTGTTGCCGTGATAGCTGCAGTGATAGGCGTCGCAGATCGTGAAGCTGTCGGCGAGCGCGAACTGGAACGGCAGTTCGGCCTCACGGTAATAACCCATCGACTGGTCTTCCTTGAACGTCGGCCAGGTCCCGAAGCGGCCCTTGTTCCAGGCCGGCTGCGAATCCGCCCAGCCGTGCGGCGTGCCGTCGACGCGCTGCGCGTTGCCGACCGTGCTGTCGAGGTGATACGAGGTGATGATCTCGCCGCGCAGGTTGCGCTGCTGCCAGACCTTGCGGCCATCGGGCTGCGGCACCGTGAAACGATCGCCGAAGCCGCGCACGCCGCGCAGCGTGCCGAAGTAGTGATCGAAGCTGCGGTTCTCCTGCATCAGGATCACGACATGCTCGACGTCCATGATCGTGCCGGTGCGCGTCGCGGCAGGAATCGCCAGCGCCTCGCGCAGGATCTGCGGCAGCAGCGTTGCCGCACCGGCCGCGCCGCCGGCAAGCTTCAGAAAGCCGCGACGGTCCATGCGCGTCATGACGCGTGCTCCGTCGCCGGCGCAACACAATCCGCCTGCACCAACTGCGCCGAACCCTCGATCAGCGGCGGCGCACAGCGCATCACCGGCGTCTGCGGCTCATCGACGCCTGGCGTCGGCGTGGGTTCGATACTGGCAAGCGGCTCGGAACTGCCGCAGGCGCTCAGGCTCAGCGCAGCGGCAACGAGCAGCGCGCGAAACGGCGCACGGGTGTGGCTGGACATCGGTGGCTCCCCATCAAAGCGCGGAGCGTATGACGTTGGCGTGACATGCCGATGAAAGGGTTTAGCGCGGGTCTCTCGATACACCCGCTACGCGGGCACTCGAGACGAACGGGGTTTTGTGGGTCTTTCGCGGAAACAACCACAGCCCGTTCGTCTCGAGTGCCGCGCCTCGGCGCGGTGTATCGAGAGACCCGCGCGAACTCCGCCGAAAACCTACCCCGGGTTATCAATCGTCCCCGTCCGCACCGCACCGTTACGCACATACCGGTTGATCAGCACCCCATCCCCCGCAGGGGTCGAGCGCTCCAGCTTGAAAGCCGACGGATCCGAGTCATCACCAAACAAGCGCTTGCCGCGTCCGAGGATCAGCGGAAACACCTGCAGCCGCAGCTCGTCCACCAAGCCGGCCGCGAGCAATTGCTGCACCAGATCACCGCTGCCCTGCGTCAACAGCGTGCCGCCGTCCTGCTGCTTGAGCGCACGCACCGCGCTGGCAACATCGCCTTTCAACGCATGACTGTTGTTCCAGGCCAGCGTGGCGGGCTGATGCGTGGCCACGTGCTTGCGCACACTGTTGAACGGATCCGCGATCGGATGGCCGGCCTCGAAGTTCGGCCAGTACGCCGCGAAGATGTCGTAGGTGCGCCGCCCCAGCAGCAACTCGAAAGGCTCGGCGAACAACGCCATCACGGCATTGCCGGTGGCGTCGTCAGAGTACGGCCATGTCCAGCCGCCGAAACGGAATCCGCCGCTGGTGTCTTCATCCGGCCCGCCAGGGGCCTGCATGACGCCGTCCATGCTGATGAAAGCGGCAACGATGAGTTTGCGCATGGGCTGCTCCGGGCTGTTCTGCGTGGAACTTGCGAATAGTCGAGCGAAGCTTCGCGGAATCGACAGTACCGCGCCGGTCTCTCGATACACCGCGCCGATGGCGCGGCACTCGAGACGAACGGGCTTTTATTGTTTCCGCGAAAAGCGCCACAAAACTCCGTTCGTCTCGAGTGCCCGCGTAGCGGGTGTATCGAGAGACTGGAACAGCCCTCCCCGAGCCCCTACGTCCGCGCCCCCTTCCACACCAGAAACGCCTGCGCAAACGCCGTGCCCGCCGCGATCAGGAACAGCACATACACCACCGAGTTCGCCACCACATCGCCAAACGCCAGGCCGCGCACGCTGTAGATCGCCCCGATCAGGAAGCCCAGCGAATTGCCCCAGCCCGTGATGATCACGCAGCGCGCCAGCCAGCGCTGGCCCGGATCGCTGAGGCAGACCACGCTGCCGATGCCGGCAAACGCGAACATCGCCAGCGCGTTCATGATCGCGCCCAGATGCGCCCGCCGCCACGCCGCCTCCGTGCCCGGAAAATCGAAGGTGATCGCCGGCAGCAGCGGCCAGGCCTCGATGCGGCCGATCGCCTCGAACGTGAAGATCAGCCCGATCACCAGCCCCGCCGCAAACAGCACGGCCGCCGAGCGCACGATGCGGGCGCGGTGCGCCGTCGACAGCGGATTCAATTGCATGCCCCGTTCTCCTTGAGTGTTCTTGCTTGCAGCGTGCCGCGGTCACCAGCCACCCCGTTCGTCTCGAGTGCCCGCGCAGCGGGTATATCGAGAGCCCCAACGCCACCTTCGGCCCGCATTTTCCCCATCAAGTTACCCATCTACACCCGCCTGTGCACAACCCTGTGCCCAAGCCTGTGCAAAACCCCACTGGAAAGCCCTGCAAAAGCCGGTGCAAAGCCTGTGCGTAGTAGGTTCACAAGCCCCCGCAACTACTACATATAGCGACCGCACTGCAGCATGGCCACAATCTGTTGTATCAAAGGCTTGACTCATCCCTTACACAGGCGCAATCTTGATCTCAAGCGCAGTTGCCGCTGGCAACCGCTGTGAGCAGCGCACAAAACAGGTCCTTCAACCGGCCGGTTTTGGCGGCGGAATCACCCCACCATGCGCAGCGAGCAGCCACGCACAACATCATCGTCCGGACGCGCGTCGTCCGGAACAGATAAGCAAATCAGGAGCTAGAACAATGCTGAACTGGGACGACACCCCGCAGACCGCCACCGCCGCGGCCGCCATGCACAAGGCGCCGGCCGCGCCGCGCGCCGCGGTCGCCAATCCGGCCGTGCACGCCGCCGCCAGCAGCGAAGCCGCCGGCGCCACCGGTCTCGAAGACCTCGAGATGGGCGCCCGCCGCATCCGTGTGGACGACAAGAAGATCATCAACTGCCGCGCCGATCTCAACCAGCTCGTCCCGTTCAAGTACACCTGGGCCTGGGAAAAGTATCTCGCCGCGTGCAACAACCACTGGATGCCGCAAGAGATCAACATGAGCGCGGACATCGCGCTCTGGCAGGACCCGAACGGCCTGACCGACGACGAGCGCATGATCATCAAGCGCAGCCTCGGCTTCTTCAGCACCGCCGACTCGCTGGTCGCCAACAACCTCGTGCTCGCCGTCTATCGTCACCTGACGAACCCGGAATGCCGCCAGTACCTGCTGCGCCAGGCGTTTGAAGAAGCGATCCACACGCACGCCTACCAGTACTGCATCGAAAGCCTCGGCCTCGACGAAGCCGAAGTCTTCAACATGTACCGCGAAGTGCCGAGCATCCACGACAAGGCCGCATGGAGCCTGCCGTTCACGCAGAGCCTCGCCGACCAGGAATTCCACACCGGCACGCCGGAAACTGACCAGCGCTTCCTGCGCGACATGATCGCGTTCTACGTGATCTTCGAAGGCATCTTCTTCTATGTCGGCTTCGTGCAGCTGCTCTCGTTCGGCCGCCGCAACAAGATGGTCGGCACCTCCGAGCAGATCCAGTACATCATGCGCGACGAGTCCATGCACATGAACTTCGGCATCGACGTGATCAACCAGATCAAGGTCGAAAACCCGCACCTGTGGACCGCCGAGTTCCAGAAGGAAGTGGCCGACATGATCATCGAAGCCACCGAGCTCGAGATCAAATACGCCCACGACACCATGCCCCGCGGCGTGCTCGGCCTCAACGCCAGCATGTTCAACGAGTACATGAAGTTCATCGCCAACCGCCGCTGCGCACAGATCGGCCTCAAGGCCCTCTACCCCGGCGCCGAGAATCCGTTCCCCTGGATGAGCGAAGTCATGGACCTCAAGAAGGAGAAGAACTTCTTCGAGACGCGTGTGACGGAGTATCAGACGGGTGGGGCTTTGAGCTGGGATTGATTGGGTTTGTGCGTTTATGCGTCTCGCTGCAATCAGTAAGTGGCGGCGTACCTGACGCGACATAGATAGTGAGAAGCACGACATAGTTCGTGAGAACTGGGCGTCAAGAAAGCGAGTTTTCGTTTGATGCGTTTGGGTTGCGACTGAGATAGAGAGATTTTCTTGATTGCACCCGTCGCGCCGACAAGATTCGAGAGAATTTGTGGATCGTCGGCGTTACGCGAGACAAAGTTAACTGGATTTTGCTTCATTCAGCGTAGGAATCACGAATGGCCCAGATTTTTCTGGGCCATTTTCAGATTGGGAAGAGTTAAAACCAGATTTCCCACCTCAGGAAAGCTAAATCGGGATTTGCCGACGGAAAGCCGGAAGACGCTAAAAAGCTAAATCCAGATTTAGCCGCAGAACTACATCGCCTGAGGAAAAGTAATTAGGTGGGGAATCTTTAAGTCGGCAAGGTCTTCTCTGGATCATATTGAGATAGACACCATCTGCAAGACGTGCGGCCGGCGCTTGTCCGCCTTGGCCACGACGTTTGAGAATGAGAGAGTAGGCTTAAAGGGGCGAAAGCAGTCTCGCTGATCTTATGCTTTAGTACAGTGGCATATCTGGAAGCTCAAATGGATAGTGTCGGTTTGGTGACTTTTGGGGGGCGTGAAAAGCTGCAGTAAACGTCAGTGGTTCTGATGAACGATATGCGTCGCGACCGATTGCGCGCTGGCGAGTTGACGTGAATTTGCGAAATTGCAGCCCACTATAAAAAAGCATTCAACGACACCGAGTGAAGCGTCTATGACCTCGAGGTTCTATCTCCCGCGCAGGCTCGAAAGCATCGACAGAGCCTTCACCGAATCCGAGTTACTCGCCGCCGACAATTTCATTGTTGTGCTCGCAGAACCTGGCGGAGGGAAAACTGAACTTCTGACGAGCCTGGCACGCCAGGTCGGCGCAATCGCGACTACCGCAAACTTGTTCGCATATGTGGGCGCGGATTCACGGAACTGCCCACTTGTTATCGATGCATTTGACGAGTTGTCCAAAGTGGACCAAGCGGGGATATTCAAGCTACTTGCAAATGTAAAAAAAGTAGATCCTACCTCCGTAATAGTCTCCAGCCGCTCCAGCGAGTGGAACAGTGCTGTAACAAACGCTTTCAAAGAATTTCTCGGGCACCTTCCCTTGGTAGTTCGCTTGCGCGAATTTGAAGAATGGGAACAGCGCGCGATATTTGATAGTCATGTTCCAGGCGAAGACTTTGAAAAGTTTAAGGCTGAAGTCTCCCGCTTTGACTTAGAGGCACTGCTCCCAAATCCTCAGTTTCTAAAGCTCTTTACCGATGCGTACATAGAAAGTGAAAGGCATTTTCCCGATAAACGATCAATATTCACGCTGGCCGCCGAGCGTCTCGCTCGAGAGGCGAACGACAGAGTAACTCGCGTGAGTAGTGCGCCTTCCGCGCCTCAGAGGCTCGCTCTGGCATCAGAGGTTTTCGCGAAGATTCTTTTGTCTGGTGCTGAAGGTGTCGGGACAAGCGAGGCGAATGAAAATCGGATGTATCCGATGATATCGGCAGTGTCCAAAGACGGATCGGCGGCAGGCAGTATCCTTGCAACGAAGCTTTTCAAGCCTGGAGATAGCGCAGATCGACATAGACCCGTACACAAGATAGTCGCGGAGTTCTGTGCGGCAGACTATCTGACCAAGAGGATAGTCGACCAGACCGATCCTCTGACGCTCTCTAAATGCTTGCCGATACTTGCCCCAAACGCGACGGTGAGAGATGAGCTCCGTGGTTTACTTGGTTGGATGGCTTCGTTAGGCAATCAACAAATTGAGGAAGTGCTAATTGAGCTTGACCCCTATGCGGTGCTGGCCAACGGAGATCCTTCTCAGCTGAGCAGCTCCTCGAAGCGCTTGCTAGTGCGGCGACTCAAAGATGTCGAATCAAAAGATCCTTACTTTCGACGGGCAGACCTCTGGCGCAGGTTCAGTGTCGCGGGATTCTTTTCCCCCGAAGTTCTAGAGGAAATAAGGCCGCTGCTGACGGCAGGGGAGGATGGACACCTTCGCGGACTAATTCTGGAACTGCTAGCGGGATCTCCAGCGGTTGATCAACTTGGCTCGGAGTTAAGGGGCCTTTTGCTTTCTCCGTCCGAAAGCGAAGGCATGCGCTTGCTTGCAGCTAGATGCCTTCTTGAAGGTCCAAACGCTGACGGTCACGCCGAAATGGCTGCCCTCTTGTCTGAGGCAACCCAGACGGCATTGAAGATCGTGGCCGAAATGATCGAGATCGTCGGTCTCGCAAATGTCGAACGAACCTTTCTTGCTGATTTTCTGCGAGCATGTGCTGCGCTCTATCCGGGACGTGATCGTCACTTGGATCGCGAAATCGGTGGGCGCTACTTCGTTAAAAGACTGATTGCAGGCTTTGACCGAGATACAGCCGAATGGCTCCTTGACGACCTGTCGACGGATATAGCATGTAGGTGTGAAAAGAACACTTTCGAGTGCGACTGCTTAGTCGGCATCAGTAAAGTTGTCGGTCAACTACTGGACAGCTACTTTGATCGCGCAGTAACTGCGTTCGACCCTAGACGACTTTGGCGTTGGATGGGAAATCTGAACTATCTGCACCATAGGGATGCGAAGCAGAGTCGAGCGGTCCAGTTCCTTCAGGAGAATAATGAACTACGACGGGAAATCATGGTCCAGGTGCTCGGAGCGCTAACTGATCGAGATCAGATACGTGACACGAGCATTCGCAGATTCGGATGGCACTGCCATTCTGGCCTGAAATATCGTGTCGGCGATGCCGAGTACCTATCTAGCTTTGCATTTGAAAGCGAGAATCCAACACTCTGGGCCAGCTTTATCGTAGATCATCAGTTCTCTCGATCAGGAAGAGATCACTCCGCGGACGAGATGCGGCGAACCATGCGTGGCCATGCATTGGCGAAGCCGTCGTTCATGAGAGAGTGGGCCAAAGCGAAGAGAGCCGCGGCGCAGTTTGAGCGAGATCATGGGTTACGCAAGCTCCATTTCGACCGCAGGATGCTGCGCCGGGAAAGACGGCAGCAAGAGATTCGGCAGAAGAACATCAGCTACGTGAGAAGCAATCGGGAGCTGGTAGAAGGGGGGCGCCACTGGACACTTCTGCTGCGATTTGCCGAACTGACGCTAATGCAGCCAGATCGAATGGAGCAGGAATTCGGCGAAGAGACGATCGTTAGAACTGCTCTGAAGAACTGTCTCGACTTTATAGCTCCGCACGTTCCGAACATGCACCGGCTGGCGGAACTACAGTGCAGTTCACAGAGCGCGTACGCCGAGATGATCCTCTATGCGGCGTGCTTGGAAATCATGCGAGACGCTGGAAGTCTTGACGGCGTCGATGTCACATTACTTCGGGCATTGCGTACCAATATCTCGATGGGATACAGCGCAGTGTCCGCCGAGGATCGCGCCAAATTGGCGGCTGAGGTAGACCGACTGGTGTTTACTGATGAGGCAGCCATTGAGAGCTTTCTTCGGCAATACATTGAGCCTCAACTTTCGCAGGTGACATGCATCCATGCACAGGTGTGGATGCTGCGCTCTGAAGAGGTATTTCGAGGTTTCAGAGCCACGCTGTCATTGGAGTGGCTGGAGCGATTTCGAGATGCGGCTCTTGAAACATTGGATGTTCTCTTCGAGACCGCGGCCCAATACGGAGATCGAAGCGCTCTCATAGAGATCGTTCGGATTAGGTGTTCGGACCTTGCGGCGATAGCGGCCGATGAGACAGCGGAAAAAGATACAGATCAACGACGTAGATTCTGGTACGTGCGCGCATTCGCATTCGGAAACGGAAAGCCCGATCAGTACTGGAACTGGCTTAAAGCAGATGAGTCGACGGTGCACGTTCTTTGTGAGCTATATGCAAAACTGAACCGCGGTGATCGTCCGTACTGGCCTGGTCTTTCATCGACGAAGATCGAATTGATTCTGGATGCGTTCTTCGAAAAGTGGCCAAAGGTCGAACTTCCGAATCACTGGGGGACGGAAAGTCCTCTTGGAGAAAGAATTTATCGCTTTCTGTCCGAGATAATTTGGTCGATTAGCTCGGATCAATCCGATGAGGCGATTCCGGTGCTCAATCGCCTCTTGGCCGATCGACGATTTGTTGACCTACATAGGTCACTGAGGAGCATATTATCGGCCCAGATTCGGGCAGCGGCTTTGCGAGATTTCGAACCGCCAACTCCTCAGGAGATTATGGATCTCTTGGATCGTGACGAAGTCGTGACGGTAGAGGGATTGCGTGAGTTGGTGATTCAGGAACTAAAAGGCTTCCAATATTCGATATCTGGAGGCGAGTTTAATTCGGCTGCCCGCTTCTACGAGAAAGGCGAACACCTTGATGAGGAGCAATGCACTGAGATAATTGCTGAGCGCCTGAACTTAAGGCTGCAGCCGCAGAACATCACCGTGACGCCGGAACATCAACTTAAGGCTGAGAAGCGGAGTGACTTTACAGTTGCAAAGCTGATCGGGGGCAGGCGGAGGCTGCTGGTCACGGAAGTTAAGGGTCAGTGGCACAAGGAACTGTATTCGGCTGCATCTGAGCAGCTGAGCGAGCGCTATGCAATTCATCCCGATGCGGAGCAACAGGGAATATATCTAGTGCTCTGGTTCGGTCCGGATGAAACGGTAGCTGCAAGAAGGCTGCACGCAATCGGTAGCGCGCAGGAGCTGAAGATCAGCATCGTGGAAAAGCTTCCTCCGCAACTGATGGGGTTAATTGATGTCTTCGTGCTCGATGTGTCGCGACTCTAACCACGAGCGAATCCTTATTGATGAGCATCGCAGGCGGCAGATGTCGGGCTTGAAAGGCACCTTGGAATTGGTCAATCTCTGCCCATGGAGCGCACTTGGCAACCAGCGCTGGCATCAAGCAAACTGATTTCGTCAGCCAGTTCGACGCCGCTGATGCAGACGCGGTGCGGCAGCATCTCTACTGGGCTGACAAGCGACGTGAGCTGATCCGGAATAAGTCAGGTCGAACCTACACGCTGTCCTTGCCTTAGCGCTTGGGGGAAATCGCCATCCCTGATCCGATCTCACGCGCCAGGCAAGCTGCGTGCAGAGAGGCGGCGGATCTGCATAGCGCAACATTTCTCGTCATTGGAGAGCATAAGTGTTCGACGAACTCGCTACATGGCTGTGTAAAGCGCCGGCAGAGCCGGTTTGGGACGCTTGGGCTGCCATCGGCACGGTTGCTGCGGTATTGGTTGCTCTCGGCATCGCGCTTCGGGATGCTGGCGCTCGAGCCAAGGAAGCGCGCGCTAGAGCCCGCGCGCTTAGCGCACTTATTTACGTCGACGTCGAGCGGGTCATCAACTATACCGCTGTGCTCAAAAAGGCGGTCGACGAAATGACAAGCGCACCCTATGGAACGCCTGCAGGGGCCACCGCTGTGATGAAGGCCAGAACGGCCTACGGAGTCGTCGTTCGCGATATCAGACTTGATCGACTGAACTCCTTAGCCGATCAGTTTCATCTGTTGCCGCCCAATCACGCGGTGGATCTCTCTCTTGCCGTTAGCATGGTTGGGCAGGCGCTCTACAGTGCGGATACGGCAATCCAGTTGTTCGAGACGGGCAACCCACAGCGCGCGGCAACGCAACTCGAAGCGTTCAGTCAAATGACGTCCCGGGTTACGGATAGGCTCGAACCCTTTGCACGAGAGACGGAAGCTGAGATGCGCCCGTTTCAGGCGAGTTCTAGCTCATGAAGGTTGACTGCCGTTTACGCGAACGAGTCCTCCATCCAGCAATTGCTGCCCACATGCCATCTACTAGCCGAAAAGCCTGCCGAAGCGGGTAGACCTCAGAAGCCTTGGGAGTGGCGTAAGTGCCGGTAGAGCCAGCACCTTTGCTTGGCCAAGCGTCTCAGATTACGTCCGACGAAGGCTTAAGAAGTGCTCCGAAATTCTCTGCGCAATTGGACTTGCCGCGTCGCGGAACTACTGGCCTACTAGACCTCAAACTGAAGCCCAACCGACGCTGCCTGCCACGTATGCGCCACCTGCTCTGTGTCTTGCTTTTATTTTTCTCTCTGGCGGCTTTCGCAACAGATCCTCCAGTCGAAGAAAACAGTTGGCCTGCTATCTTCGAAACAGATCGACTAGCCTGGTACGCGAAGCCCGGCTCGCTCAGCGTTCTCAACGACATCGACGGGAGGCCTGTCTTCACCTTCACAGGTAAGGAACTAGACAAGCAGACGGAAAGGAAGCAGGTTCAAAAGATGAGAGTAGCGTCCAGGGAATGCGACGCCGAGGAGGGCACCGTATTCATCCTGGACATCACCGGCAATGTGTTGCAGTCCGCGCAGTTTGTCTTCGGCGCTGGCAACGCGATTAGCTTCGCGGCAGAAGTGCTCTGCTCAATCGGCCGGCTAGCTGTAGCTACCCCTGACCAGCGGACCGATTGGGAAGCTCGCATCGCCTCTGATCCTGACCCCGGTGTACAACGCCTGCGGCAGGAGTGGTCGAAGCTGCTGCCGCCGTGGCCCTAACTAGTTCCTTCGCCGTCCCGTGTTGCGCGAATCGGCGGCGGACTTGAATTGGCTCACCTGCCGCTCGTCGGATCCGATTCTGCGTGAACTGGCCGGATCGGGGCAGGATCTGTTGCCGCTGATCCGGATTTGACCAGCCTGCGCTCGTCCTGCTCGTTGAGCGGAGATCAGCCCGGAAACTTCGAAGTGATTGATTGCCTTTTCGAAGTCACGCTTGTCGATGGGTAGCTCATCTAGTAGCTGCAGTTGAGCCTCTTTAGTCAATTCTTCGGGCGCTCTCGCTGAAGTGCTCACCAACGCCGAGTCATCAACTCCAGTTAGATGTTGCACCTTGCCGTCCGCTGTAGATCTTTCATTGTGTGCCCTACTCATGTGGGAGTAAATCGTTCAGAAAAGTTTGGAACGCAGCGAAAAGTAGGTCTGGATTGACACCGAAGCCTTCCGTTCCAGCGAGTAACTGCGTCGCGTCTGCCCTTGCATTTGAGGAATCGATCACCGGCTCGGCAGCGCTCCTTCCGTTTCGGTCATCTCCTTTATCGATCATCGACATCCAGTTCGCGACCATGTGCTGAGCGATTTCGCTGACAGCAGCCCGCACCTCGTCCCGCGCGGCTTCGCACTCCGGCGCTGAAAGCAGCCTCGCGGCGTCCTGCTGGATCTGCCTTGCCGTTCGCTCCAACTCCTGGATACTTGGAGCGCGAGGGTCGCCTCGCCACATGGCGATCGCCGCATCAAGCATCTGCTGCCTGCACGGGTCGGACGCTATTACTGTGCGGTCGCGTCGTATTGCGCCAGACACTACAGGTGAGAGGTGTTGCCCCAACAGGGCGACAAGCTCCATGAATTGGAGCCGCTGACGCGCCCGTACCTCGGCATGTTCGCGAACCGTGATGCGATATGCGTCTGCTCTCGAAACCATGGGCACTCGCTGATGGTTAACTGCTACCAACATCGGCCCGGAGGGACTTTCGTGACAGAGGCCCTCAGGGCGACTTCATTGGCCCAATACTCCAGTTACTGTGATGGGAACCTGATGCGACGCTTCGGGAAGGCGGCCTTGAGTCCATATCCGTCCTTCGCAGCCAATGCGCGCTCCTCCTTTGTTGGGCGCCTGGATCGTGATACCGGAACCGGATCAGGAAGAGGCGTTGGCCCCCACACCTCGCCCGGCGCTTGCCCGACCTGCCAGTACAGCCGGTCCTTCGGATCGATCGCAGTGAGTCGGCCTCGATACGCTGCCCCGGTTTCGATCCACGTCACGTTGCCGAGCCCGAACGGGACATGATCGCGTAGAACCGTGTGGCCGCTGACGACCAGATCGATACCTTTGACCGGCTGCAGGTACCGCCATGTCGCGACTTTCTGACTCGGTGTGATTGCAGCGCTCAAGTCATCCCGCACCGTTTGCGCCGCGCGGATCCGGAGTCGGCCCCAGATTGCTGTGACTGCCTTCGTACTCAGGTGATCACGAATCGCGTCGCCACTCTGCAAATGGACCTTTTCCATCTGAGCCCATGAAACGCCCAGAGGGATATCAGCATGAACCAGTCCGATGCGATATCCATCGCCGTACTGGATCTCGGCTGTCATCGGGAAAGTGCGCACCATGCATCGGTACAAGTGGCAGTCGCGATGGCTCAGTTCACTGGCCCAGCTACCCCCATTCCCAATCCACACGCGCTCGATACGCGGGTCCAATACCGACTCCACCATCATCGCCTCATGGTTGCCGAGCAACGACCGCCGCCGGGGTCCGCTTGCAAACCAGTCGAGCACCCCGCGGCTGTCCGGTCCGCGATCAATGAGGTCACCCAGGGCATAGACGAAATCCTTCCGCTCGTCGTAGCCGGCATGCGCCAGTAGGCGCTTGAACATCGCGTACTCCCCATGGATGTCGCCCACAACCAGTACACGGCCTCCGCTTTCGTTCGGCCATTTCAGAACATCCCGCGTGCTTGAAAGCATCCCGTCAGATCTCCATCTCGAACAAACCATCCCTGCGAAAGCTTTTCTCTTCCTGGTTGGGATATCCCCATTGATTCGAAACCACCCGAACGCCGTTGACTGTCTTGTCCACGGAGTAATGGGTATGCCCGTGCACCCACATCCGCACCGGCGGACGTAACAGGCGATCAAGACGCGAGTGGTATGCGGCGTTGCTGATCCGTCCGTCAAAGAATGGCGAAACGGTGGCCATCGTCGGCGCGTGGTGCGTCACGACCAGGAGCGGTCGATCTGCGTTATCGACTTGCTGGGTCAGCCATTCCACGTTGCGGTCGAACAGGTCCACGGTGGTCTGAGGCAGCAACGCACGCCCGGCATCCTTGATCACCTGGAAGTCGTTCATGCCCGTGCTGACCCATTCCATTGCACGCGCTTTGTATTCGACTCCATAGGCTTCGAAGTCGGTCCACAGCGTCGTGCCCAGTACGCGAATGCCACCGATATCGAAGCTGTCGCGCTCTAGCACATGGACGTTCGTTCCCTGCGCGAAAGCACGGATCTCCTTGAGCATCTGGTTGATGTCGAATCCGTAGAACTCGTGGTTGCCGAGCACGTAGACGACGGGCACATGCGGAAACGTGTCCTTGGCCCAGTTGATGCCCGCGACACCGACATCAATGTCACCCGCAAGCACGACAAGATCTTCGTCGCCACGCTTCTCGAACATGGCGTCCCAGCGGCCGAACTCGATATGAAGATCTGAATAGATCCTGATCTTCATGCGCCAGCCTCCATGAGCAAGGAACGGAACTCGCGAATCATCGGCTCGCAGACCTCGCAGCACGTGAGCAGCCAGGACGTGAACTTCACCAGCCGGCCTTCGCCTCGCCGACCACCGCAAAGGCAGCAGGTCGTGCGGCTTTGCTGTTCGAGATCCGCCATGAGGCGATCAAGAGGCGTCGGCTCCAGGGGCCCACCCGTGGGGCCGAGAACGAGCATGTGGACACCACCACCGGACTGGAGGTCAGCCCGACGTCCCCCCGCATTTGAGTAGCAAAACGGTTTGGAGTCCAATCCCATGAGCAAGGAGATTGGACGTGAAGAAGCGATATACGGAAGAGCAGATCATTGGCTTTCT
>NZ_JBYSYK010000006.1:0-94991 GCF_058783185.1 Fontimonas sp. FW305-C-3
ATTTACCATCCAGTTCGAAGACAGGATGCCTATCCGTTAACCCACCCGCCGTTTACACAAAAATCCGGACACGCTCTGTGCAGGCAAGTATCCAGTTTTCGAATCAACTTTCGAAACCTTCATTGAGCTGCAGCCCGAAAGGGTCAGCGCAAGGGTCGCGATTAGAACAATAGCCTTCATGATGGTTCTCTCAACTATCTAATGTGTTCGGCGAGCAGCCACATTGGCCCTGCCACTTGATTGCACTGCCGCGCAGAAAAAGCTGCGCTCATTCCTCTATTGAATATCTGGAACATCCGCTGACGCTGTCCAGAAAAGGGCGACGAACGGACGAGCCTTTAGCAGAAAGCATGCCTGTGTATTTCCATGCGCTACCGGCTTGCGGCTCGATCACATCCTGATCACGCCCTCGCTGGCCCGGCGATGCACGAACTGCCTCGTCACGACGAATCCGCGACGCCAGTGGCGTCCATCGGATCACGCGCCGGTGCTGGCGTATTTCGACTGATTCGCCGGACGCGATGACGGTGCCGTCATCGACGGCACCGCATCCGCATTTGGCTTAGAGGTTCGGCTGCATCCGGTCCCGTTTGGCGACCTTCAACTTGTCTGCGCCCTGCGCATACTGGCGAAGCACGACGCGCAGGCCCCAGGCGACCGCGACAGCGACGATGACCAGAACGGCCGTCTTCGCATCGAACATCGAGCCGGAAGCCTGGGCGGCTTCGGGCACCACATCCGCCAACGCGACATTCAAAGGCAGCAGAGATGCGGCGAACACACTCAGCGCGCGCTGCCGGAAGCCGGAAGGCAGAACGGTGTCGGGGGAGGCGGAACGATCTCGGCGCACGGGCAAACTCGCGGTGGGTGACTGTGGGCCGAGCATATGTCGGGCCTTTCCGGACCTTGAGGGGGCAGGAGCCGAACGCTGGCGAATGGCCGCCGAACGGTTGCGTCCCACCGGCAGGCGCCCCGATGCGGCCCACGCCCGGTCACACCAAAGCAGCCCCGGCGGTCTAATATCCCCCTCCGTCCGGCCAGGCTCATCGGCCTTTCCCCTGTCAAACCAGCCCAGGAACCTCATGACCCACGCAGAAATCGTCCGTCAGTTCGCCAGCCAGTTGCAGAACATCGCGAAGTGGCTGGACAAGGCGGAAAGCCACGCCAAGGCAAAGGAATTCGATGTCGATGTGCTCGCCGGCGCACGCCTCGCACCGGATGCGTTCTCGCTGGCCCAGCAGGTGCAGTCCACCTGCGACCAGGCGAAGTTCGCCGCAGCCTATCTGACCGGCGCCAAGGCACCGTCGCATCCGGACACCGAGAAGACCATCGCCGAACTGCGCCAGCGCATCGAGACCTGCATCGCCTATCTGGCGACCGTCGACGACAAGGATTTCGCCGGCTCGGAAGATCGCAAGGTCGCGCCGCCCTGGCTGGAGGGCAAATGGTTCCGCGGCAACGACTATGTCGTCGGCCTGGCCATCCCCAACTTCAACTTCCACCTGACGATGATCTACGCAATCCTGCGCCACAACGGCGTGGATCTCGGCAAGATGGATTTCATCGGCGGGCTGAAGATTCAGGACGCCTGAACGGCCGCCTGCCCGGGCCCGACGGGCAGGGCGCAAGGCCCCGCCCGATCGGGTGGGGTGCTTGCGGCCGCAGCTGCACGACACTCGGGGCATAACATACCGAGGAGATCACCGATGACCGCTACGCGCTGCTGGTACTTCAACCGCAAGCCTTCCCGCGACATCGAAGCCGACACGCTGCAGCTGCGCGAGGACAAGCTGCCGGCGCCCAAGGACGGCGAGTTCCTGTTGCGCTCGATCTATCTGTCGATGGACGCGACCAACCGCCTGTGGCTCGGCGACTGGGACCTGTACATGGATCCGATCCGCGAAGGCGAGCCGATGAAGGGCTTCGTCCTCGGTGAAGTGATGGACTCCCGGCATGCGGACTTCCCGCGAGGCACGCTGGTGGCCGGCCTCGCGCCCTGGTCGGAGTTCTCGATCAGCAACGGCGAAGGCTTCTCGATCGTGCCGCGCATTCCCGGATTGAAGCTGGCCGACGCCTTTGGCGTACTGGCCGTCGCCGGGCCGACCGCGCTGGTCGGCCTGCTGGAGATCGGCCAGCCGAAGCGCGGCGATACGGTGGTGGTGACGGCCGCGGCCGGCGCGGTCGGCATGCTGGTCGGCCAGATCGCGAAGATCCATGGATGCACGACGATCGGCATTGCCGGCGGCGCCGAGAAATGCGGCTGGCTCACGCAGGAGTTCGGCTACGACCACGCGATCGACTATAAGCGCGAGAACGTCGTCGAGCGGCTGCGCGAGCTGGCGCCGCAGGGCGTCGACGTGCATTTCGAGAACGTCGGCGGCGAGATGCTCGATGCCGGCCTCACCGTGATGAAGAACTTCGGCTCGGTCGTGATCTGCGGCCTGATCTCAACGTACAACAGCACCGCCAGCGACAAGATTCCGGGGCCTTACATGTTCCGCAACCTGATCATGCGTCGCCTGCGCGTCCAGGGTTTCGTGATCCTCGATTACGCCGACCGCTATCCGCAGTACCAGCAGCAACTCGCCGGCTGGATGCTCGAAGGAAAGCTTAACTATCGCCTCGACGTGACGCCGGGCATCGACAAGGCGGTCGATGCCCTGAAGATGCTTTACACCGGCGCCAACAAGGGCAAGGTGCTGGTGCAGATTGGCGCGGAGACGGCGTCCTAGGCATGGTCGGTGCCGCGGTCGCGGACATGACGGCACGCGATTGTTCCGACCTTTCTTAGCGTAGGCTTGACAGCACGAATGCCGCGAACCCGTCCGACCAGCGCGTCTCCATCCCGCAAGAAGACTGCGGCTGCCCGTCGCCCGGCGGCGGCCGAGGCCAGCGGCAGCGCCTACGCGATCATTCGCCACCGTCTGCTGGAGCGATTGTCGGCGGAGCCGCGACCGCGACTGATCGTCGTGCAGGGGCCCGCCGGCTACGGCAAGACCTCGCTGCTGCGGCAGCATTGCGAGCGGCGCGCGGCGCTGGGCGAGCGAGTCGCCTGGGTGCGGATGGATTCGGAATCGGGCGATGCCGCGCATTTCCTGCGCCTGCTGCGCGATGCCGTGGACGGCCTGCAACCCGGCCCAGCGCAGGGTGCCGCCAAATCCGCACGCCAGCGGGCGACGTCTCTTCAGGATCTGTTGCGGCGCCTGGCGCGCATCCGCGAGCCGGTGGTGCTGGTGGTGGACAATTTCGAGACCGCCGCTTCCGCGCACTTCGAGTCCGTGTTCGCGCAGGTCGTCCGCAGCCTGCCGGTGTCGGTGCAGCTTTGCGTGGGCACCCGCGTGCTGCCCACCGCGCGCCTCGCGCGTCTGCAGATCCGCGACGGCACGGTCGTGGTGGCGAACGAGGAGCTGTGCTTCCGCCCGACGGAGACGCTGGAGTTCTTTCGCGAGTTCGGCGATCTGCGTCCCGCCGAAGTCGCGGAGATTCATGCCCGCACCGACGGCTGGCCGGCGGCCCTGCAGGCGTATCGCCTGTGCCTGCGGCGCGGTTCGCGCTCGCGCGTGGAGGCCTACGCAGGCAGGGGCGTCACCCGGGAGCTGATCGACTTTCTCGCCGCCGAGATGTTCGAGAACCTCGCGCCGGAACTGCAGACGCGGCTGCTTGAACTCGCGGTGCCGGAGAAACTGTCGGCGGCGCTCGCGGAGCACATCACCGGCGAATCGAAGGGTGCGCAGGATCTGGCCGAGATCGAACGCGCGGGCCTGTTCCTCGCGCAGGTCGACCTCGAAGGCACCTGGCTGCGTTTCCACAACCTGTTCCGCCAGTTCCTTCTCGGGCGCGCCGCCGAGACCTGGTCCGCGCAGGCGCTGGCGCGTCGCCACAAGCGCATCGCGCAGTGGTACGAGGCCAATGGCCTGATCGAGGAAGCCATCGGCCATCTGCTCGATGCGGGCGATGCCGCGCGCGCCGCGCAACTGTTTGCCGGCATCGTCGAATCCCTGGTTGCCCAGGAGCGGCTCGGCCTGATCGAACGGCACGTCGACCGGCTTGGCATCGAGGCCGTGCTGCGCCATGACTCGCTGGTGCATGCGGCGGTCGTCGCCTACGGTTTCCGCCGCTCGTTCGACAAAGCCGAACGCCTGCTGGAGAGTCATCGTGCGCGCCTCAAGTCGCGCAAGGCCGCACCCGGTGCACGTGATCTGCATCAGGTATCGCGTCTGTTCGTGCTGGCGGCGCGCGATCGCGTCGAGCAGATGGGCACCGAAGCGCTGGAGACGGCGGAACTGCTGCAGGATCGCGGCGGCGCCTTGTATGGCGTGACGCTCAATGCGCGGGCGATGTATGAAGTCGGTCGCGGCGCGTTCGACGAGGCACGTGCGCTGATGGTGCGCGCAAGACCCTTGCACGATCGCGACCATCACGCGTTTGGCCAGGCCTATCAGGACGCGATCACCAGCATGACGCTGACCGCGCAGGGCCGCATCGACGATGCCCAGCGTGGCCTGTGCGCGGCGCTGCGGCGCACCGAGGAGCAGTCCGCGGGCAGTGCTTCGGCAGGTGCGGTGGTGGCCGCCTATCTGGCCAGCGCCGCCTACGAACAGAACGACATCGCCCAGGCGGAACGGCTGATTCTCGACTACGGCCAGCTGGCCGAGCAGCAGGCGATCGTCGATGCGGCGGCGACGATCGGCATCACCGGCGCGCGCATTGCGCAGCTGCGCGGCCGGCGCGGTGAGGCCGAGGAAATTCTCGAGCGGCTGGTCTATCTCGGCTACCGTCACGATCTGCAACGCCTGGTGATCTACGCGCATGCCGAGCTCGCAAGGCAGGCGACCCTGGATGGCGCGCTGGACACCGCCGAGCGCTGGCTGCGCGAGCTGCCGGCCGCATACCGCGATGCCGAATCATCCGACCTGATGTTCCAGGCCGGCGAGGACGAAGCCTGCGGCGTGACCTATGCGCGTCTGCAGATCGCGGCCGGCCGCTACGCCGCCGTGCGGCCCTGGCTCGCCGTCGAGATCCGTCGCGCGGTCGCCACCCGCCGGCGGCGGCGCGAACTGAAGCTGCGCCTGCTCGACGCCCGTGGCCTGCACGACGCCGGCAAGGCCAACGTTGCCGGTCGCGCGCTGCTCGAGGCGCTGCAGATCGGCGCCTCCGGCGGTTTCCTGCGCAGCCTGCTCGACGAGGGCGCGCCGATACTCGCACTGCTCAAGCAGCTGTGGACGCAGCAACGCGGACCGAATCGCGAACTGCAACCCGATGCGGTGATGGCCTATCTGGAACGCCTGCTCGCGGCGAGCGGCGATGCCGAAGTCCGGCCGATGCCGAAGACGGCGGACACGGCGACGCCCAGCGGCCCGAGCCTGATCGAAGCGCTCACCGAAGGCGAACGAAAGCTGATGTACTTCCTCGCCGCGGGATTTTCCAACCGGCAGCTCGCCGACCGTCTCTCGGTTTCGGTCAACACCATCAAGTGGCACTTGAAGAATATCTTCGAGAAGCTGCGCATCCAGAACCGCGTGCAGGCCATCGCGTTCGCGCGGCGCTTCGGGCTGATCGAGTAGAAGATCGCGAACACCACCGGCCGCGGCCCGTAGTTTAGGGTGGGGTCGTTTCCCGCGGACCCGCATACCTTGCTCCCATCAAGAAAGAGAGGAGAAGGTGGTGGGCAAGCTCATCAACATCGACAATGGCGGCACGCTCACAGACATCTGCGTGCTCGAGGGATCGCGGGTCTGGCGCACCAAGACGCTGACGACGCCGTTTGATCTGTCGCGCTGCTTCATCGACGGACTGACCCGCGCATCGAAGGCGATCTACGGCAGCGACGATCTGGTGGCGCTGCTGGCGTCCACCGATCACATCCGGTACTCGACGACGCAGGGCACCAACGCGCTGGTCGAGCGCAAGGGCCAGCGGCTGGGCCTGCTGCTCACCGGCAGCCTGAGCCGCGAGGCCTTGCGCGGCGCCGAGAACGCCGGCGAACTGTTCGACGCGCTGGTGGACACCCGCTGCGCCACGCTCGATCTGTCGCTGGACGGTGCCGCGCTGGAGCACGCCGCGGTGCGCGCGATCAATGCGCTGGCGTCCTCGGGCGCCAACCGGGTTGTGGTCGCGCATGGCGGCAGCGATCGCCTGCTTCAGGAAACCCGGCTCAAGAAAGTCTTCCTGCGCAAGTTCCCGCAGCACCTGCTCGGTGCGATTCCGCTGCTGTACTCGCATGAAGTGGCGCAGGACGAGGACGACGTGCGCCGCACCTGGACAGCGCTGTTCAACGCCTTCCTGCACCCGGCGATGGAGCGCTTCCTCTACAACGCCGAGCACAAGCTGCGCGCCGCCAAGGTGCGCAATCCGCTGCTGATCTTCCGCAATGACGGCCAGTCGGCGCGGGTCGCCAAGACCATCGCGCTGAAGACCTACAGCTCTGGTCCGCGCGGCGGCATGGAAGGCACCCGCGTGCTGGCGCAGCACTACGGCTTCGAGCATCTGGTGTCGATCGACATCGGCGGCACGACGACCGACATCGGCGAGGTGCGCAACGGCAGCGTGCGCGAGGATCGCCGCGGTCGCGTGGAGAACGTCGAGGTGTCGTTCCCGCTGTGCAACGTCGTCAGTGTCGGCGTTGGCGGCAGCTCGATCATCAGGAGCCGAGACGGCAAGACCGTCGATGTCGGCCCGCAGAGCGTCGGCGGCGCGCCTGGCCCGGCCTGCTTCGGCCTGGGCGGCACCGAAGCGACGATCACCGATGCATTCGTGGTCAGCGGCTTGCTGGACCCGGCGACCTTCTTCGGCGGCGAGATGCGCCTCGATGCCGATCGTGCGCGCGCCGCGGTCGCGCAGGCGGTCGGCACGCCGCTGGGCCTGAACGAAGCGCTGGCGGCCGAGCGCATGGAAGCGGCCTGGGTGCAGAAGGTGGCCGACAGCATCCATGCCTTCACCAAGGTCACCGAGCAGACCACGCTCGCGGCGTTCGGCGGCGCGGGGCCGTTCGTCGTCTGCCGCGTCGCCGAGGTCGCCGGTATATCTCGCGTGCTGATTCCGGGACTGGCCGCGGTGTTCTCTGCTTTCGGCCTGGGCTTTTCCGACATCGCGCACGAGTACGAGTCGCCGCTGGAGAAGCCGAAGGATCTGCCCGCCTGCCTTGAAGCGCTGATGCAGCGCGCACGTCGCGGCATCCATGCTGAAGGATTTTCGCTGGCGGACTGCGAGCTCGAACGCCGGTTGTTGATCAGTGCCGCGGGTCGCGACGAATCGCTGCCGCTGCCCGACATCTTGCCGGCGTTCAAGGCGGGCGAACGCTATTCGGTGTCGCTCAAGGCGCGCAAGCCGATTGCGCAGCCGAGCCTGAGCGGTCGCTTCGGCGTCGCCGGTGTCGCGGCGTCTTCGACGGCCCAGCGCCGTGTGGTGATGGCGGGCCAGCCACGCGAGCTGCCGCTGTATCGGGTGGAGGATCAGCCGGCCGGCGCTCGCGCCGTGGGTCCGGCAGTGCTCGAGGAAGCCTTCTTCACCTGCCGTATCGATGCTGCCTGGCAGTTTGAATTCAACGACGCCGGCGACGTGCTGCTGAGCCGTATCGCCAAGGCCTGAGGAGAGAAGATCGCCATGAAGAAAGTGCTGATCACCGAGAACCTGCGCATCGATCTCGACAGCGAGCAATGGGAGTGCCGTGCCTGCGACGCCGAGCTGATTTCGGCGCGCGACAACTACAAGCGCGGCCTGCTCGTGTACAACCGCGATCCACGCGAGATCCACAAGGCGCTGCTCGATCCGGGCAAGTACAAGCTGACGTACGCGCCGAACCCGGATTGGTGCCGGATTCTCGAGTACTACTGCCCCAGGTGCGGCGCGATGATCGAGACCGAGTATCTGCCGCCGGGCCATCCGCCGGTACGCGACATCGAGCTCGACATCGACGCGCTCAAGCTGCAATGGAAGGATCGTCCGCAGGTCAGCGAGGCGCCGGTCGGCAAGGAGGCGCCACGGCCGCCGGCGCATGGCGGCCAGCCCGCGGCACGGATGTTCAACGGAGAAGGCGCATGAAGCGCGTTTCCGTCGACATCGGCGGCACCTTCACCGACTGCTTCGTCGCCTGGGGCGAACGCTACATCGAGTCCAAGGCGCTGACCACGCACCAGAACCTGGCGCTCGGCTTCAACGAGGCATTGAAGAGCGCCTGCCGCGAACTGGACATTAGCGAACGCGAGCTGCTCTCGGAAGTCGACTCGGTTCGCTATGCGACGACGCTGGGCACCAATGCGTTGATCGAGCGCAAGGGTCCGCGGCTCGGCCTGCTGACGACGGACGGCTTCCGCTCCTCGGTGCCGCTGACCAGGGCCAAGGGCTATGGCACCGGCCTGCCGCACAAGCAGCAGATGGACGTGCCGAATGCGCAGCGGCCCGATCCCATCGTGCCGATCCCGATGATCCTCGAGGTGCGCGAGCGCGTGGACTACGCCGGCGATGTGGTGATGGCGCTGGACGAAGAGCAGCTGCGCGACCAGTTGCGCGAGCTGGTGGATCTGGGTGCCGAAGCGATCGTCGTCGTGCTCGCCAACTCGGTGGTCAATCCGGTGCACGAGCTGCGTATCCGCGAAATCTTCCTCGAGGAATATCCGGGGCACATGCTCGGGGCCATTCCGATGCTGCTGTCGCATCAGGTCGCCGGCCGCAAGGGCGAGTACGTGCGCGCCATGTCGACGATCATCGACGGCTTCCTGCATCAGGTCATGTACCACGGCCTCGGCACGCTGGAGCTGAACCTGCGCACCGCCGGCTACGACAAGCCGATGCTGTGCAACCACAACAGCGGCGGCATGGCGCAGTTGAACTCGACCGACGCGCTGCAGACGGTGCACTCGGGGCCGGTGTCGGGCATCGCCGCCAGCGAACATCTGGCGATGCAGACCGAGCTGGGCAACATTGTCGCGACCGACATGGGCGGTACCAGTTTCGACATCGGCATCGTCGTCGAGGGCGGCGTCAAGCATTACGACTTCAATCCGGTCATCGAGCGCTGGATGGTCAGCGTGCCGATGGTGCATCTGGTGACGCTCGGTGCCGGCGGCGGCTCGATCTGCAAGTACGACCGCATGTTCCAGACCGTGCAGGTGGGCCCCGAATCCGCCGGCTCCGATCCCGGGCCGGCCTGCTACGACCGTGGCGGCATGAAGCCGACCGTGACCGACGCCGACCTGATGCTCGGCTATCTCGATCCGGCGAACTACGCCGGCGGCCGCATCAAGATCAATCCGCGCCGCTCCAAGCAGGCGATCGAGGAACACCTGGCCGACGATCTCGACCTCAGCGTCGTCGACTGCGCCAAGCTGATCAAGCGTACGGTCGACGCCAACATGGCCAACGGCATCGCACGCGAACTGCGCACGCGTGGCTACGAGCCGGAGAACTTCACGACCCTGGCCTATGGCGGCAACGGTCCGCTGCACGCCTGCGGCATCGCCCGCGCGCTGGGCGTGAAGACGATCCTCGCACCGCCGTACGCCTCGGTGTTCTCGGCCTGCGGCGCCGGCAACATGAACCAGCTGCACATCCACGAGATGAGTACCTGGACGCCCTTGTTCGACGCCAATCGCCAGGCGTTCTTCAGCGACTACGAACGCTTCAACGCCATTGTCGAACAGCTCGAAGCCCGCGGCCGCGACGATCTGCTGCGCCAGGGTTTCGAGCCGGAGGAAGTCCGCTACCGGCTCGAACTGGACATGCGCTACGGCAACCAGCGCGTCGAGACCGCGGTGGTGACCGACCTCAATCGCGTGACCGCGCCGGAACATGTGCTGAAGCTGATCGACCAGTTCCATGCGCGCTATGGCGAGCGTTTCGGCAAGGGTAGCCAGACACCGGAAGCGGGCGTGCGCATCAACACGATCCGCGTGTGCTCGTACATCGCCCACCCGGGCATCCAGTTCCGCAACATCCGGCCGCCCAAGAAGACCCTGCCGCCACCGGCGGCGGTCGGCTCGCGCGACTGTCATTTCGTCGGTCACGAAGGCGCGATGAAGACCGCGCTCTATGACGAGGCGGCGCTGGAGCCCGGTACGCAGATTGACGGCCCCGCGATCGTGGTCACGCGGGCGACGACCTATCTGGTCGAGCCGGGCTGGCGCTATCAGGCGGCGGATCAGAACGCGGTGTGGTTCACGCGCATCGAGTAGGGCCTGTTAACGCTATTCGGATCGCCGCGGCGGAGACCGTTTTGCCGCAGCGCGAGGAACGAGGAAGGAGATGTACTCGATGTACATGACTGACGAGAGACGTGGCGATGCGGCAAAACGGTCCCGCCCCTCCGGGGGCACCGCGACGACCCGAATAGCGTTAACAGGCCCTAGCCCCGTCGACCAGAACAAGGAGATTCCAATGAACGAACCGACGACCCCAGAGCAGCAGGCGATGCTGGATCGCTTCCTGCGGCAAAACAAGCTGTTCTACGCGCCCGATCCGGCGATCATGGAGAACCATCGCATCGAGCCGCGCAGCGAGATCGAGGAGCGCTTGCTGTCCGGGAACGTCGATCCGCACAAGATCAACGAGGTGCGCGGTCTGATCGTCGCGGCGCTCGACGAGTCCAACACCATGATCGAGCAGATGGGCGCGGCGCCCGGCGCGAAGTGGGGCGACATGACGACCGGCATCTTCACCGCCGGCGGCGATCTGTCGATGATCGCGCCGCACGGCGTCGGCGGCTTCGCCGCGGCGGTGTTCTATCCGATCAAGTTCATCAACAAGTACTGGGTCGATGAGCCGACGGTGGGCGTGCGCGAGGGCGATGGCTTCATCCACAACGATGCGCGTTACGGAGGCATCCACAACACCGACCAGTCGATGATGATGCCGGTGTTCTGGAACGGCAAGCTGGTCTGCTGGCTGTCGGCGACGATTCATGAAGGCGAGAACGGCGCGACCGAGCCGGGCGGCATGCCGGCCGCGGCGGAGAGCAAGTTCGACGAAGGCCTGAAGATGTCGCCGTTCAAGGTTGTCGAGAACTTCGAGCTCAAGCGCGATCTCGTGACCTTCTTGCAGAACTCGGTGCGCGATCCCAAGCTGCAGCTGGAGGACATGAAGGTGCGCCTGCATTCGGTGCTGCGCCTGCGCGAGCGCGTGATGAAGGTGCTCGAGGAGCACGGCGAGGAAGCGCTGATCATCACGCTGCGAAAGCACATCGAGGACGTGGTCGTCGAGGTGCACCGCCGCATCAGCGAGCTGCCGGACGGCACCACGCGCACGATGTCCTTCGCCGACTCGACGCTGCGCGAGAACGTGATGCTCAAGCTCAACATGGCGATCACGGTCAAGGGCGATCGCATGCTGGTCGACATGCGCGGCTCGTCGCCGGAGCTGCTGAACCGTTCGATCAATGCCTGCCAGGCCTCGTTCAAGACCATGCTGTTCAGCGGCTACATGCAGAACATCTGGCCGGACCTGCCGTTCACGATGGCGGTGTTCACGCCGTTCGATTTCATCTTCGACGAGAAGTCGATCATCAACGGCTCGTTCGACACGCCGCAGGCGATGAGCCTGATTCCGCTGTTCAAGACCATGACCATCGCCAGTATCCCGATGGCAAAGTTCAACTACAGCCTGCCGCACCGTTACACCGCGATGGTCGCGCCGCAGTACGATCAGCCGGCATCGCTGATCTACGGCGGCCTGACCCAGCATGCCGAGTACGTCGGCAACTTCTGTGCCGACATCAACGGCATGGGGCAGGGCGGCCGCAGCCATCGCGACGGCGAGCACTCGGTGTCGCCGCCGTTCGCCGCGCACTGCGACCTCGGCGAGATCGAGCTGATGGAGGAGGACCTGCCGCTGGTGCGCCTCGGTGCGTTCACGCTGGCGAAGGATCGGGTCGGCTTCGGCAAGCAGCGCTCGGGTCTCGGCTACGAACAGATCCACACCTTCCGCGGATCGGCGCTGTGGGGTTTCATGACCGGCTGCTCGGGCTCGCTGTTTCCTTCCGCACTGCCGCTGTTCGGCGGCTATTCGTCGCCGACGTACCCGCTGTGCAAGGTGAAGGGCATCGATGTTTTCAAGGAACTGCAGAACAACCCGGAAAAGGTGCCGTTCGACATCGTCCGGCTGATGAACGAGCAATCCATCGAAGGCGCCGCCTACTCGACGCACGACATGGGCATGACCTTCGAACTCGCCGCGCCCGGCGAGCTGTACATGATGTGCCAGGGTGCCGGCGGCGGTTACGGCGACGTGCTGCAGCGCGAGCCCGAACGGGTGATGAAGGATCTGGAAGAAAGCCTGATCTCCGACAACACCGCGCGCGAGATCTTCAAGGTCGCCTATGACCCCGCCACGCGCCTGGTCGACGAGACCGGCACCCAGGCGCTGCGCAAGGAGGAACGCGCGGCGCGTCTGGCTCGCGGCGTTCCTTACGACGAGTTCGTGAAGTCCTGGAATACACCCGAGCCGCCAGCGGAGCTGCCGTACATGGGTTGCTGGGGCGAGGATGTGTCCAGCGTGTACGGGATCATGATGGGACAGCGCGTGAAAATGGACGGCAAGGCGCTGCAGAGCCAGTTCATGCTCAATCCCAAGGATCTGCGCATTGCCCAGCTCGAAGCCGAAGTGGCGGCGCTCAAGCGCGCGGCCCGCTGACAGCCCGGCGATCTGGGAGCAATCGGATGGCAGTGACCGAAGGTGAACGGCTGTGGTCTCCGCGCCCCGAGTTCGCGGCGCGCTCGCAGCTCGCGCAGTTCATGCGCTGGTTGCGGCAACAGCGTGGGATGAATGTCGATGACTACGAGACGCTGCGCCGCTGGTCGGTGAACGACGTCGAGGGGTTCTGGGCCGCGCTGTGGGATTACTTCGAGATTCAGTCCGACAGCCCGCCGACCCGGGTGCTCGACGCCGACGGCATGTTCGGCGCGCAGTGGTTTCCCGGCACGCGCGTCAACTACGCCGAGCACCTGCTGCGTTACGAAGCGAAGGCAGCGCCCGGCGAGACCGCGATCCATCACCTGACCGAGAACCGTCCACTGAGCAGGATGAGCTGGCAGGAACTCGGACGACAGGTCCGCGTGCTGGCAAGCCAGTTGCGCGCCATGGGCATCCAGCCGGGCGATCGCATCGTGGCCTACATGCCCAACGTTCCGGAAACCACGGTGGCGATGATCGCGAGCATCGCGGTGGGCGCGGTGTGGTCGTCGACTGCGCCGGAGTTCGGCACCCGCACGGTGGTCGACCGCTTTGCGCAGATCGAGCCGCGGCTGATCTTCGTCAGCGACGGCTATCGCTTTGGCGGACGCGACTTCGAGCGCGGCGACGAGGTGCGGCAGATCGTCTCCAGCCTGCCGACGCTCGATCACGTCGTCTGGCTGCCGTACCTCGGCACCCAGGCGGCGCCCGTTGCGGGCGCCCTGAGCTGGAGCGAGATGCTCTCCGGCCCGGACATCCCGCGCGACAGCTTCCGCTACGAACGCGTCGACAACCGGCATCCGCTGTGGGTGATGTTTTCGTCCGGCACCACGGGCTTGCCGAAGGCGATCACGCACAACCACACCGGTCAGCTGATCGAGCATCTCAAGCTCAGCTGCTTTCATTTCAACCTCGCGCCTGGCGGAGTGATGTTCTTTCACAGCACGACCGGCTGGGCGATGTACAAGCTGCTGGTCGCGAGCCTGCTCAGCGGCGCGGCCATCGTCCAGTACGACGGCAGCCCGGTGCATCCGGGCCTGGACTTCCTCTGGTCGCTTGCCGCCGCTACGCGGGCGACGAACTTCGGCGCCAGCCCGACGTTCGTGCAGATGATGGAGAAGGCCGGCCTGCGGCCACGCGATCACTTCGACCTGTCCGCGCTGGAAGCCGTTCTGGTCGCCGGTGCGCCGAGCACGCCCGAGACCTTCCAGTGGTTCTACGACAACGTGAAGGAAGATCTCTGGGTCACCTCGCAGTCCGGCGGCACCGAGGTCGGCAGCGCGTTTGTCGGTGCGTCGCCGACCTTGCCGGTCCATGCCGGCGAGATCCAGTGCCGCTGCCTGGGCATGGACATCGAATCCTGGAGCGACGACGGCCAGCCGTTGACCGACGAGGTGGGCGAGATGGTCTGCCTCAAGCCGTTTCCGTCGATGCCGATCCGCTTCTGGAACGACCCCGGCGACCGGCGCTACCACGAGGCTTACTTCGAACACTTTGCCGGGGTCTGGCGCCATGGAGACTTCATCAAGATCAACGAGCGCGGCGGCTGTTACATCTACGGACGCAGCGACTCCACGCTGAACCGCTTCGGCGTGCGCATCGGCGCCGCCGAGGTTTACCGCGCGGTCGAGCAGTTGGATGAAGTGGCCGACAGTCTCGTGGTCTGTTGCGAGCTGGACGGCGGCAAGTTCTTCATGCCGCTGTTCCTCAGGCTCAAGCCCGATGTGAATCTGGACGAGGCCCTGATCGCGAGAGTCGCCGCCAAGCTGCGTCTCGATTGCAGCCCGCGCCACGTGCCGGACCGGATATACGCGGTTGCGCAAATTCCTTACACCCTGACCGGCAAGAAGATGGAAGTGCCGGTGCGCAAGCTGTTGATGGGCTGGCCGCTGGAAAAAGCCGCGAGCCGCGATGCGATGATGAATCCGGCGAGCCTGGACTGGTTCGTCGAGTTCGTCGCCAGCACCGGCGACTATGTCCGGCCCGTGGCGCCACCAGTGAAGGGCGGCTGATGCCGTGCTGAATCCGCTCGACCGGTATTCCGAGATCCAGCGCGCCAGCGGCGTCAGCAAACTGCCGATCACGCTGATCGGCGGATTCCTCGGCGCCGGCAAGACCACCCTGCTGAACAGCCTGCTGCTGCAAGGCGAGGGCAGGCGCCTCGCCGTGCTGGTCAACGACTTCGGCGAGCTGAACATCGATGCCCGGCTGATCGTGAAGGTCGAGGGCCAGCGGATGGAACTCGCCAACGGCTGCATCTGCTGCTCGATCCGCGACGATCTGGTGGCCGGCGTCGAAAGCCTGCTGGCCATCGAGCCCGCGCCGGAGCAGTTGCTGATCGAGACCAGCGGCGTGTCGGATCCGATCAACATCCTGTGCACGCTCAACCAGTCCAGGCTGCGCCGCCGCGTCTTCCTCGAGAACGTCGTCACGGTGGTCGATGCAATGCACGCACTCGACGCTCGCGGCAGCGAGTACGCCGAGTTGTTCCAGCGGCAGGTTCGCGGCGCCTTCATGACCGTGCTCAATCGAGTCGGCATCGCCGGGCCCGAGCGGGTGCAAAAGGTGCGCGAATTCATCACCGAGCTGTTGCCTGCCGCCGCGATCATCGAGTCCGACGATGGCAGCGTGCCGCTGGCACTGCTGCTCGGCGATGCGCGAGTCGGCCAGTCGGCATTTCGCCCGACGCCTGTCATGGATGCTCGCTCGCATCCGTTCGCGAGCATGGTCTGGCGCAGCGACAGGCCGCTGGGCCGGACCGAGTTCCTGCAGGCGATGAAGTCGTTGGCGAACACGGTGTACCGCGCCAAGGGCTTCGTGAACCTGCGGAATTATCCGCTGGCCACGCTGTACCAGAAGGTCGGCAGCCAGGAATCCTGCATCGACGCCGGTGCCTGGGGCGGCTCCACGCCGCGCTCGGAACTGGTGCTGATCGGCCCCGAGTCGCGCTTCGATCGGCAACACATCGGCCGCGTGCTGGACACCTGCGTCAGCGGCCGCGCTTGAGGCGGCGAACGCCACGTCAGCGAGCCGATCACGTTCAGCGAAAAGTCAGTCGCGCTGCAGCATTTTGATCCCATCGTTGAAGCGGATCTTTATCAAATGCCGGTGGCGCTCGATGCCGTTCAGTGGATCGCCATGGCAGTGACGCTGGTCGCGGCCTGGCTGGTCGCGTCACGGCGTCCGCGGCGACGAAAGTTGGGATTCTGGACTTACCTGTTGAGCAATGTTCTGTGGACGATCTGGGGCTGGAATGCCCAGGCCTACGCGCTCATCGTTCTGCAGATCGGCTTGGCGGCCCTGAATCTGCGGGGTGTCGACAAGAACGAGCAGGGGTCCAAGGCTCACTGAAGAATGAACGCTTAGGGGTTGGTTTTGCTCGGTTTCAACCGGCGCCACTGGTCAGTGGAAGGCACTCATGAACACTCAGGGAAGAGCAATGCACATGGACATTCAGAGGCTCGCCTCGGCGTATGCCGATGCCGTACTGGACTATCTTGAAATCGGCGTCACGCAGGGCGTGATCTGCAAGGACGGCCTGTACGTCCTTGCCGGGCGCCGCGAGTGCGCGACGCGGCCGCATCTGTGGATCGACAAGAACTGGCAGACGCTGGTTCCCGGGCTCACCGCACCGACCGATCCCTGCCATGCGGAATTCGACGAGTGCCTGTTGCGCCGGCAGATCATCGGCAACCTCGCCATCAGCAAGGGTACCCTGGGTTTCGATCTGGTCACCGACCTGTCGGAGGCCGGGACGGAAGCCAGCCCGGTTTTGGCCAGGCGCCGGCAGTTCGGTATCACCGCGCAGGCTGCATAGACCTGCCGCGACGACATCGCCGGTTCGGGCCCATGAAGAAGAAGACCCTGCGCTTCGGAAAAGGCTATCGAATCGCCGCGGAAGTCCGCAAAGCCCAGGCCGCCGAAATGGTGCTTGCGCCCGGCGAGTCCGAGGGCGATGCGGACAACTACCATCGCGCGGCCGATCAATGGCTGTACGTGGTCGGCGGCACCGGCGTTGCCATCGTTGCCGGCAAGAAGACGGCGTTGAAGTCCGGTGTGCTGATCGTCATCGAGCGGCGCGAGAAGCACGAGATTCGCAACACCGGAAGGACGCTGCTGAAAACCTTGAATTTCTACTCGCCCCCGGCGTTCAGCAAGGGTGGAAATGCCAAGGGGCCGGGCAGAAAGTTTGCGACGGCCAAAAACTGACGGTCGCTTGCAGTTGCGCGCGACTCGTCCGCAACCCCGCAACGATGTGATCGACAGCGACGCGCAGGGCGATGATTGCCGAGCCGGAACGTTGATCCTCGTGATGGTCGCCGCAAGATGACAGCCCCGACTTTCGAGGCTCGTGAATCCAGTTTCCGGCAAACCGCGTAAACCTCCCCAGAGAACGAGTTCTAACCGATTCGATCCCTCACATGCCGTCGCCGCTGGCACGGTTCAGAACGTCGGCTCCGTCATCGCACGGGGCACCAGGGGAGTTGCGAAATGATCTTCAGAAAATGTCTGATCTCGGCCGTGTGCGCGATGGCAGCGATCGCGGGTACTTCCGCCCAGGCGTCCAGCCATCGCGAGGCCCCGTTCATTGCCGGCAGTCCCAAGGTCGATGGCACTGATTTCTACATGTTCCGCAGCTACGAGTCGGGACGCAGCGATTTCGTCACGCTGATTGCCAACTATCAGCCATTGCAGGACGCCTACGGTGGTCCGAACTACTTCACGATGGATCCGGACGCGCTCTATGAGATCCATGTCGATAACACGGGCGACTCGCGCGAGGATCTGACCTTCCAGTTCCGCTTCCGGAACCAGTATGGGCAGGCCAGCATTCCGTCACTCAACGTCAGCGGCGGCAAGGTTCCCGTCAGCGGCGGTCCCGAAGGTGGCGTTGAAGTCCCGCTGGTCAACATCGGCGGTGGAAGCGGCTCGAGCACCGGAGCGCTGAACGTCGTGGAAACCTATTCGGTCAAGGTCGTGCGCGGCAACCGCCGCAGCGGTGTCGCCAGCGACGTCAGCAATGCCAGCGGTGGCTCGACGACGTTCACGAAGCCGGTCGACAACATCGGAACCAAGTCGATTCCCAACTATGCCGGCTATGCCAACGCCTTCACCTACAACATCAATATTCCTGGCTGTGCGGGGACGGCGCGCATGTTCGTTGGCCAGCGCCGCGAAGGTTTCGTCGTCAACCTCGGACAGGTATTCGATCAGATCAACCTGAATCCACTGGGTGCGCGCAACTCGGCGAGCAATATCATCGGCAACAAGAACGTCACTTCGCTCGCGCTGGAAGTCCCGGCGTCGTGCCTGACCAATGGCAGCGATCCGGTCATCGGTGCGTGGACGACGGCGAGTGTTCGCCAGGCGCGTCTCGTCAATCCGGTGCCGGTAGGTCCGGTGGCGGATGCCAGCGGGCAGGGGCCAGTCAAGAACGGTGGAGCCTGGACGCAGGTCTCGCGCCTCGGCAGCCCGTTGGTGAACGAAGTCGTGATCGGCATCACCGACAAGGACAAGTTCAATGCCAGCGAGCCGGCGGACGACGTTGCCAGCTTCGGTACCTACGTGCAGTTCCCGACGCTGCCGGTGCTGGTGAACGTGCTCTTCGGCGTGGAACCGCCGGCAACGCCGCGCGCCGACCTGCTCGCCGCTTTCGTCACGGGCATCACGACGCCGGTCAACGGCCAGTCGTTCAAGTTCACCGCGCCGGCTAATCTGACGACGCCCGGCGAGATGCTGCGACTCAACACCGCTGTCGGCATCACCGCCGCCGCTGCGCAGAACGATCTTGGCTTCCTCGGCTGTGATCTGGGCGGTTTCCCGAACGGTCGCCGGCCGATCGACGACGTTGTCGATATCGCGCTGACGGTTGCCGAAGGTGCGCTGACCGGCACCAACAACCTGCAGACCTGCAACGTCGCCGGTGCAACGCCCGCGGTGCAGAATGCCGGCGCGGTCGTCAACGATGGCGCGCGCCCCAATCCCGCGGACTATCTGACGGTGTTCCCGTACCTGAACACGCCGCTGGCCGGCGCACGCTCGTAGGAGAGGACGCCATGAAAAACAATGAACGGCTATTGCTGCTGATCGCGGCGGCGACCCTGCTTGCGGCTTGCAACAGCGGGGATCGCAACGGGTCTGCGTTGACGACAACGCAGATCGCGTCCGACGAGATCGTCAGCAACACCAACGACGGCGCCGCGCCGATCCTGCTCAACGATCTGCCGATCTCGGATACAGACACGGACGAGACTTCGTTGCCGATTCCGCTGATCTGAAGCCAGGTCCAGGCAGCCATATAGAGCGCGTATGCGTACCTCCAGCCCCCGCTCCCCACGGGGGCTATTTCTTTTGTCGTTCCTGCTGATGGCGGCGACCGCCGAGGCGGCGCCGTTCCGGCCGGCTGACGACGCCGAGATCCTCGGACAGCTGCCGGGAGGACTGCGCTCGGGCATGTTGCGGCAGTCGTCGCGCGCCAATCAGAAAGCCGATCCGACGGTTGCCGCCACGCTCGCAAAGATCTACATCGAACGATCGCGCCGCGAAGCGGATCCGCGTTTCCTGGGCTACGCGCAAGGGCTGCTGATGCCCTGGTGGACGGCGGCCGATGCACCGCCGGAGCTGGTGCTTCTGCGTGCAACCATCAAGCAGGCACACCACGAGTTCGAGCCTGCGCTGCAGGACCTGGCGCTCGTACTTCGGCAGAAGCCGGACTTCGCACAGGCCTGGCTGACACAGGCAACGGTGCTGCGCGTGATCGGCCGTTTCGAGGCTGCGGACGCCGCTTGCGAGAAACTGGCGGCCGTCGCGGATTCGATGGTTGCCGGAGCCTGTCGCTGGTCGGTGGCCGGATCGAGCGGGCAGCTGGCGCAGGCTTACGCCGAGCTTGTGAAGATGAGCGATGCGCGGATTGCTGCGTCGCCGGAGGTCGCGGCATGGATCACCGCGGAGCTCGGCGACATGGCCGAGCGTCTGGGCCATCCGTTGCAGGCGGAGGCTCACTATCGTGCCGGACTGACAAGGTCGCCCGGTGATTTCGGTCTGCGTGCCGCGTATGCAGATCTGTTGCTGGATCTGCGGCGCCCGCGTGAGGTGCTGGCACTTGTGGAAGGGCTGGACGCGGCGGACGCCATGCGACTGCGCCACGCACTGGCACTGCATCAACTCGATGATCCGGGTTTTGCTGCGCTTGACGCTCAGCTTGAAGCGAGCTTCGCCAACGCGCATCTGCGCAATGAAGCGCTACATCTTCGCGAGGAGTCGCGATACGCACTGCTCGCACATGGCGATCCCGAACGTGCGCTGCGCCTCGCACAGCTCAACTGGAGCATCCAGCGCGAGCCCTGGGATGCGCGTGTCCTTCTGCAAGCGGCCCGTGCCGCGGCGCAGCCCGCTGCAGCGCAAGCCGTGCTGGAGTTCCTCAAGCAAAGCGGCATGCAGGATGAACGGCTGACGCCCTACCTCGAAGGTGGCACGCCATGAAGGCGCTGAAGTCTGTCGTGCTGCTGCTGGCGCTGTTCAGCGCCGGGGCCGACGCACATCGCCCCAGCGATGCCTTCCTGACACTGGCCGTGGATGGATCGCGCCTGAGTGGGCAATGGGAGATCGCTCTACGGGATCTGGACCTTGTGGTTGCCATCGACACCAATGGCGATGCCGCGATCACCTGGGGAGAGCTGCGCCTTGCACAGCCGGCTCTGGAAGTGGCTTTGATGCAATCGCTGTCGGTGCGTACCGACAACAGGCCCTGCGCCCTGAAAGTCAGTGATCTGTTGATCAACGATCGCCTGGAAGGCCGATTCGCCTGGTTCTCGCTGGAAGGCAGCTGTCCGCAGGTGCCGGCCAGCCTCGCCATTGAATATGGATTGCTGTTCGAGATGGATCCATCCCACCGGGGAATCCTGGTTCTGCACGGCGATCAGCAAACCCACACTGCGGTGCTGAGTCCCTCGCAGCCCGTCGTCGACATCACGCTGGCATCCGTCTCGCTGTGGCGGCAGTTCACGGACTATCTGGTCGAAGGCATCTGGCATATCTGGATCGGTTTCGATCACATCCTGTTCCTGCTCGCGCTGCTGCTGCCGGGCGTGCTGGTCCGCGTCAAGAATCGTTGGGAAGCGCAGCCGACCTTGGCTGCTGCGGTGTGGCCCGTCCTTGGCGTGGTCACCGCATTCACGGTCGCGCATTCGATCACACTGTCCTTGGCCGCCTTCGACGTGCTGAGGCTGCCGAGCCGCTGGGTGGAGTCGGCCATCGCAGCATCCGTGCTGCTCGCCGCGCTCAACAACCTGATGCCGATCGCCACGCGCGGTCGCTGGCTGGTGGCTTTCATCTTCGGCCTGATCCACGGCTTCGGGTTCGCGTCTGCGTTGAGCGAACTCGGATTGCCGGACAGCTCGCGTCTGCTCAGTCTCCTGGCGTTCAATCTCGGCGTCGAGACGGGGCAACTGGCGATCGTCGCCGCCTTGATGCCGATGGCCTATCTCCTGCGGCGCACAAGCTTCTATCGGCTGGTGATCCTGTCGCTCGGTTCGGCCGTCGTCGCCGTGATTGCGGCGATCTGGTTGTGGCAGCGCGTGACCGGAGGCTGATTGCAGGCATTGCGAGTGCGTCGGCCTTCGGATGGATGACGTATGGACGGTGGCTGATCCGTTCATTTAAGGTTTGAAAAAATAGCGATTGACGGGTGTGGGGATCAAATGCGTATTGCCGGTTTGCAGGGGGCTGTTGTCGCCGTTGGGTTTCTCGGAGCCATGTCGTCTGCGTGGGCGGGAGGCGTTCCCGCCGTCCTCGATCCGGTCGAGGTCGTCGATGAAGGCAGGCTGCAGGACGCGGCACGCTCGTCCACTGAAGGCTATGTCACGGTCGAGCAGCTTGCGGAGCGGCCCATTTCCCGCAGCGGCGAGCTGCTGGAATTCGTGCCCGGCCTGATCGTTACCCAGCATAGCGGCGAGGGCAAGGCGAACCAGTATTTCCTGCGCGGCTTCAATCTGGATCACGGTACCGACTTCTACACGGAAGTCGACGGCCTGCCGGTCAACATGCGCACGCACGGACATGGCCAGGGTTATGCGGACATCAACTTCATCATTCCCGAGCTGATCGGTGCGCTGGACTATCGCAAGGGTCCGTACTACGCCGAGGTCGGCGACTTCGCGGCGGCAGGCTCGGCGAACCTGCGCTACCTCGACGAACTGCCGAACAACATCGCCAGAGTCACGATCGGAGAGTACGGCTACTACAACGCCTTGCTCGCGGGTTCTCCGAAGATTGCCGGCGGAACGCTGCTGCTGGGCGGCGAAGTCACCCGCTACGACGGCCCCTACGATCTGGAGCAGGACGCCAAGATCTACAAGGCGCTGGCGCGCTACAACTACGGCAGCCCGACGGATGGCTTCACGATCGGCCTGCAAGCCTACGGCATCGATTACACGGCGCCGGACCAGATTCCCCTGCGCGCGGTGCAGAGCGGACAGATCGGCGAACTGGGCTTCATCGATCCCAGCGACGGCGGAGAGTCCCGGCGCTTCAGCCTGAACGGCGAATGGCGCAAGTCAGCCGATCTCGGCAGCTGGAATGCCAGTGCGTACGCCCTCAGCTACAAGATGGATCTGTACTCGAACTTCACGTACTTCCTGTCCGATCCGACCGACGCCGACGCACTGCCGGACGATCAGTTCGAGCAGTTCGACGAGCGGATGGTTTACGGCGGCAAGCTCAGCCGCTACTGGCTGTTGCCGACCGCCATGCCCATCGATCTTGAAGTGGGCGTGCAGACGCGGTTTGATCAGATCGACCCGGTCGGGCTCTATCTCACCCAGGCACGGCAGCGCACCTCGACCATTCGCGAAGACAGCGTCGATGAGTCCAGTGTCAGTCTCTATGCCAGCAGCACCCAGCAATGGTCGGGGTGGTTCCGCTCGCAGCTGGGCATCCGGGCGGATCGCTATGACTTCAAGGTGGACAGCGATCTGGATGAGAACTCCGGCAAGGCCGACGATGCGCTCGTTTCGCCCAAGCTCGCACTGGTGTTCGGCCCCTGGAACCACAGCGAGTTCTTCGTCAACTATGGCGAGGGATTCCACAGCAACGACGCGCGCGGAACGACGATCACCCTTGACCCGACAGACCCCGATCGGCTGACGCCGGCGGACAAGGTCACGCCGCTGGTCAAGATTCGCGGTGCGGAACTGGGCATGACCACCGCCGTCATTCCGGACGTCAAGCTCTCCGCGACGCTATGGACACTGGCTTCGGATTCCGAACTGGTCTATATCGGCGATGCCGGCAACAGCGAGGCCGGGCCGCCGAGCGATCGACGCGGCGTCGAGTTCTCGCTGTACTACAGGCCAGCCGATTGGCTGATCGTCGATGCTGACTATGCGTTTTCGCGCGGCAGGCTGGATGTCCCGGCCGGCGAGGGCGACCGCATTCCCAACTCGATCGAAGACGTATTCTCCCTGGGCTTCACCATTCCCGAGATCAGCAACTGGAGCGGCGGCCTGCGCCTGCGTTACCTCGGCGAGGGGCCGTTGGTCGAAGACAACACCGCACGATCGAAGGCCACGACCGTGGTGAATGCGCAGATGAGCTACCGATTGCTGGATCAGTACCTCATTTCATTGACGGTGCTGAATCTGCTCGACAGCAACGACAACGACATCACTTACTTCTACGAATCGCGCCTGCCAGGCGAACCGGCGGAAGGTGTATCCGACTTCCATTTCCATCCGGTCGAGCCCCGTGCGGTTCGAGTCACCGTTGGAGCTACGTTCTAGGCTCATCGCCGCAAGGCTAGAACGACGGAGAGCAGTCGTTCGTGAGGTGCCGCTTTTGCTGCTGCGGCGATGGCCTCTGATTGGCCCACAGACGGAAGTGGCCGAGAACAAGAGTGCCTCCCCAAAACAGCCAATCGCTCTGGCGGCACGTGGTCGCCGAGCGGAGACCGTCGATCTGGTATGTTCGGCGCCGGCAGCTTGCTTGAGCCTTGTGCCTGGCGGGGCAAAGCTCGGGTCAGGACATAAGCCCGGAGAAACCCGGCGAATGCATATTCTCTAGTCGTTCAGGCCCGCTTCTGCTTCCTCGCGTCCGCGCTGGCGGCGCTCGGCTTCACGCCGTGCCTCGTCGATCTGATGCAGCACATCACCCACGTCCGCTGCTGTCGCGTCGTGTACGAAGCGTCCGGTCAGCGGACTATCAGGACGCAGTTCACTGCTCTGATAGAGCTTCCAGATTTCATGCGCGTACTCGGTGGCAAGCAACTCGGGCGCAAAGCGGCCGCAATAGGCAGTGATATTGTCGACATCGCGCGCCAGCATTCGGAAGGCATTGTTGTTGCCGGCAGCGTCGACGGCCTGCGGCAAATCAATGATCACCGGGCCATGTGCATCGACCAGCACGTTGAACTCTGAAAGGTCACCGTGGATCAACCCGGCACACAACATCAGCACGATCTGTGACATCAGGAAGTGATGCCACTCGCGCGCTTGCTCCGGCGTTGGCTCGACATCATTGAGTCGTGGAGCAACATCGCCCGCGGCATCGGCGATCACTTCCATAAGCAGAACGCCTTCATGAAAACCGTGAGGCCGCGGCACCCTGACACCTGCGGCGGCGAGGCGGTAGAGCGCGTCCACTTCGGCACTCTTCCAGGCGACTTCCTGTTCCTTGCGTCCGAACTTGCTGTGCTTGCCCATCGCTCGCGCCTCGCGACTGCCGCGTGCCTTGCGACCCTCCTGATACTCGGCCAGCTTGTGAAAGCCGCGCTTCTCCGCTGCCTTGTAGACCTTTGCACAGAGAATTTCGCGGCCGCAGGCAATCAGGTAAACCGAAGCTTCCTTGCCGCTCTTGAGAGGACGAATCACTTCGTCGATGACGGCGTCATCGATCAGCGGCTGCAAGCCCTTGGGTATTTTCATTCGCTATTGTGACCGCTCAGCTATGCGCTGCGCATCTGATTCAATTCGGACGTTGACGTTCTCCAGAGAGGTCGGTCGCGACGGCCCGCTTCTGGCACCGAATCGACTGTCGCGGATGGCCGGCTCGAAGCAGCACAGACCACATACGGCGAGTATCCAGTAGCCGCCGGCAAAGCGGGCATTCAAGGCAGCTAATGAGATCTGGCTCTCCTTGCTCGGGAGTACGCAATCTTCCTGGATGAGCGCATCCGCTGTCGCAGATATCGCTGACCCGCCTTCTGTGTCTTGCGACCCCTTCCGCGCGCTACGGACTAGTACCTTTGTCGGATGTTCGTACGCGTCGATGCCTGCGACGATTCCCCTGACGGAAAGGCGCGTCTTGGATGTGCCAGGTATTCGCAAGGACAGCTCATGATCCAGACAGCGCGCAGCACACGTATCCTCGTTGCTTCATTCATTCGCGTGGCCCTAGGCAGCGCGGTGCTGGGTCTGGGCCTTTGCCCTGGGGCTTACGCGCAAACGGCGATCATCAGTGCCGGCGATGCCTCAGCCAGCGAAGGCAATGCCGGTACCTCCGTCCTCGATGTGCCGGTGACGCGCACGGGTGCGGCGACCGAGAATATTGGCCTGATCTACCAGACCAGCGTCAGCTCGGCGAATCCAGCCACTTCGGGTACGGACTACGTCGCGGTGACTGCCGGAAGTGTCGTGCTGCCGGCGGGTGAGACCAGCATCAATCTGCCAGTCACCATCAACGGCGACACCATCGCCGAAGGTGACGAGCAGTTCCTGGTTCAACTGGTGTCGGCGATCAATGCCGGACCGACGCCGAACTATGCGGTCGCCAGCAACTTTCCCACCGGTGATAGCGTCTCCTCCGTTGCCGTCGGTGACTTCAATGGCGATGGCAAGCCCGATCTCGCGGCAGCCAGCTTTAACGGCTATGGCGTCAAGGTTCTACTGAACACGACCTCGCCCGGCGCGACAACAGCGACATTTGCCGCGGTCAGTAGCTTCACGGTCAGCTATCCTGCGACCTCTGTCGACGTGAACGACTTCAACGGGGATGGCCGCGCCGACCTTGCGGTGGCGACCAGCGGCAACCTGGTCGCCGTTCTCCTCAACACCGCCACTCCCGGAGCGGCGACCGCGAGCTTTACCGCCCCGACTTTCTTTGCCGCAGACGATGGCCCGCGTTCGGTGGTCGCCGGCGATATCAATGGTGATGGAAAGCCCGATCTCGCGGTATCGAACTTCGACAGCAGCAACCTTTCCGTGTTGCTGAATACGACGGTATCGGGTGCGCTGGTCCCCGGCTTCGCTGCTGCCGTCAACTTTGCCGTCGGCGCCAACCCATTTTCCGCAGCTCTCGGCGATCTCAATGGGGACGGCCGCCCCGATCTGGCCTCCGCCAACTTCAATGACGACAACGTCTCGGTGCGGCTCAACACCACGGCGGCGGGCGCGACCTCGCCGACCTTTTCGGCCGCCAGCAATTTCAGCGTGGGGGCTGCGCCGGGCAACGTCACCATGGGCGATCTCAATGGCGACGGCCGTGCCGATCTCGTCGCGGTCAATCGTGACGACGACAACATCTCGGTGCTCCTCAACACCACCACATCCGGCGCCGCCGCTGCGAGCTTTGCTGCTGCCAGCAACTTCGGCGTCGGCGCCAACCCGTTCGGAGCCGCGGTGGGCGATCTCAACGGCGATGGTCGGGCCGATCTTGCGGTGGTCAATTTATACGGCGACAGCACCTCGGTACTGCTCAATATCAGCGCACCCGGCGCGGCTGTTGCTCGGTTTGCGCCCGCGAGCAGCTTCAGTGTCGGTACCTTTCCGCTATTTGTCGCGATGGGCGATCTGAATGGCGATGGTCTCGCGGATCTGGCGACCTCGTATCTGAACAGCAGCAATGTCTCGGTGCTGCTCAGCACCACCGTGCCTGCCGCGTCCGATGCGAGCTTTGCAGCGGCAAGCAACTTTGCAGTGGGCGCCCCCGCCAACTCGGTCGCCGTCGGCGATCTCAATCGTGATGGCCGTCCCGACGTTGCCGTGGCATTGCCGGAAGACGATAACGATAACGGTGAAGTGGTAGTGCTGCTCAACACCACCGCGCCAGGAGCGGTCTCTGCAAGCTTCTCTGCGGCTGCCCGCTTTGCTATCCGCGACCCGCAGTCGGTTGCGATCGGCGATCTCAATGGCGACGGTCGTCTCGATCTTGTCATGGCTTCCGCAAGGATCGACAGCATCTCGGTGCTGCTGAACACAACCGTGACCGGCTCGACCACCGTGAGCTTCTCTGCGCCAAGTACGTTCTCCACCTTCAACTACCCCATCGCGGTTGCCTTCGGCGATTTCAACGGAGACGGCCGAGCCGATATCGCGGTTGCAGATAACGGCGCCAACTCGGCAGCGGTTCTGCTCAGCACAACGGTTCCGGGCGCAGCGGTGGCCAGCTTTGCCGCGCCGAGCAACTTTGCCGCCGACAGCACTCCGTACTCGGTGGCCGTTGCCGACATCAATGGCGACGGCCGGCTCGACATCGCGATCGCAAACTACAACGCAGACAACGTCTCGATCCTGCTCAATACCACGGCCGCAGGGGCGAGCGTCGCCAGCTTTGCCGCCGCCAACAACATTAGTGTCGGCAATGGGCCACAGTCCGTTGCACTCGGCGATCTCAATGGGGATGGTCGTCCCGATCTCGTCACGGCAAACGCCAATGACGACAGCGTCTCGGTCCGCTTCAACAACACGGCCCTCAATGCAAACGCGGCGACGTTTGGCACGGTCAGCAATCTCGGTGTCGGCAACACGCCTTCCTCCATCGCGATCCGCGATCTCAATGGCGACGGCAAACCGGATCTCTCCGTGGCGGTCAGCGGAGACGACAACAGCATCGACAGCGCCGCCTCGGTGCTGCTCAACACCACCTCAGCCGGCGAGACCATGCCGAGCTTCGCCGCTGCGGGCAATTTCGCGGTCGTCTCCTATCCGAGGGCCATTGCCGTGGGCGACTTCAACCGCGACGGCCATCCCGATCTGGTCACGAGCAACTACCTCAGCAACGACGTCTCGATCATCCTCAACCAGCTGTACCCGGTCAGCATCCTCACCGGCGAAGCGGTTGCCACCATTGTCGATGACGAGCAGAGTGACTTCGCGCTCAGCGTCAGCACCGCAGGCACCGGAACGGGCACGGTCACGAGCGTCCCGGCGGGTATCAGTTGCACCACGGCGCCGACCGGCTGCAACGCCACGTTCGCCGACGCGACCGAGGTGACACTCAGTGCAGCGCCCAGCAGCACCTCGGATTTCACCGGCTGGTCCGGCGCGTGCAGCGGCACTGCGACTTGCAGCGTCACGATGAGCGAGGCGAGAAGCGTTGTCGCCACGTTCTCGTTGAAGCAACGGGATCTCAGCGTCGCTCTCGCAGGCAGCGGCAGCGGTACCGTCAACAGCAGTCCCGCCGGTATCAGTTGCGGCACCGATTGCGCAGAGACCTATGCAGACGGCACCGTGGTAACGCTGACCGCGACACCCGCCACCAATGCCGACTTCGCGGGCTGGTCCGGCGATTGCACCGGCACGGGCACCTGCACCGTCACGATGAATTCCGGCCAGAGCGCCACCGCGACGTTCACGCTGAAGCAGCGTGACCTGACCGTCACGCTCGCAGGCAGCGGAACCGGCAGCGTCAGCAGCAGTCCTGCCGGCATCAACTGCGGCACCGATTGCACAGAGGTCTACGCAGACGGCACCGTGGTGACGCTGACCGCGACACCAAGCGCCAACGCCGACTTCGCGGGCTGGTCTGGCGACTGCACCGGCACAAGCACCTGCACTGTCACGATGAATTCCGGCAAGAGCGCCACCGCGACGTTCACACTCAAGCAGCGTGACCTGACGGTCTCGCTCGCAGGCAGCGGAACTGGCAGCGTCAGCAGCAGTCCCGCCGGCATCAGCTGCGGCACCGATTGCACGGAAGCCTACGCCGACGGCGCCGTGGTCATGCTGACCGCAAGCCCGAGTGCGAACTCGAACTTCAGCGGCTGGTCCGGCGCCTGCAGCGGTGCAGGGTCGTGCAGTGTCACGCTGGATGCAGCGAAGAATGTGACGGCGACCTTCACGCTCAAATCTCTCACCTTGAGTGTCAGCCGAGGCGGCACGGGGGCGGGCACGATCACCAGCAGTCCCGCGGGCATCAACTGTGGCAGCAGTTGTGCAGCGGCCTATCCGCCCGGTACCAGTGTTGCGCTCAGCGCGACGCCGGGCGCGAACAGTGTTTTCGTCAGCTGGTCCGGTGCCTGCAGCGGTAGCGGGACTTGCGTGGTGCCGATGGCAGCGAGCAGTGCAGTGCGGGCGATCTTCGACCTCGCCATGCCTGCGGTCAGCTTCGCTACAGCCATCGAGGCCGTACCGGAGAGTGCGGGCAGCGCCACGCTGACGGTGCAGTTGAGCCGGGCGTCTGCCGAAGCGGTGACTGTTCCGATCAGTGTCGGCGGCGGCAGTGCGGGCAGCGGTGACTTCAGCCTCGCGGTCAGCAGCATCAGCTTCGCGCCTAACCAGACCCGCACGACGTTCGTCGTGGCGATCACCGACGATGCATTGACGGAATCGAACGAGACCGTGGTGCTGACCCTGGGAGCGCCCACCAATGCCGTGCTCGGCAGCCCCGGCAGCACGACCTTGACCATACTCAACGACGACAGTCCCGCGCCGGCCAACAGCGCGCCGCAGGCGCTTGCTGATTCCAGCATCGTCGATGAAGACAGCGGTTTGACGGCAATCAACGTGCTTGCCAACGACAGCGATGCAGACGGTGACAGCCTGAGCATTGCATCGGTCACCCAACCGGACAACGGCAGCGTCGAAATACTCAGCGGACCCGCGCGCCTCGGCTACAGGCCGAATCCGGACTTCAACGGCACTGACAGCTTCAGCTATCGCATTGCCGATGGCCGTGGTGGCACCGCTACCGCAACGGTTGTCGTTACCGTCAGGCCGGTCGCGGATAACGGTGAAGCGGGGTTCGTTACTGCGGATATCAGCATCGACGAGGATGCAGGGCAGGGCGTTATCACGGTGGTCCGCAGCCAGGGCGCCGAAGGCCCGCTGCGCGTACGCCTGCGCACCAGCGATGGCACCGCGACCGCGGGTGAAGACTACGAAGCGCTTGATGAAGTGCTGACGTTCGCCGACGGCGAGGCTGGACCGCTGAGAGTGACGCTCGTCATCCTTGACGATGATATCTACGAGGGCGACGAAACCTTCAACGTGAGCGTGGAGCCGGTGGCCGCTGCCGGTACTGTTGCGCCCAAGGCGCTTTCTTCAGCGACTGCAACTATCGTCGAAGATGATCCGGTGCCCTTGCCGATCGTCGAAGTGCGCGGCTCCGGCGGCGGTTCCTGGTCGCTGCTGAGTGGTTTGGTGATGTTGCTCGGCGCGCTGCTGCGCCGGCGGCAGGTTCTGCCGCTCGCGGCCGTCTTCGCCATCATGCTGCCCGGCGTCTCCGCTGCGCAGTCGTCATCCGCGTCCGAGTTGCCTGCGGACTGGTATGCGGGCGTCGGCGTCGGCATTGCTGAGTCCGGCAGTTCGACGAGGATTGCGCGGCACCTGGCATCCTCCGGCTACACGGGGGCTCAGGTTGATCTGGACGACGCGGACAGCAGCTTCGGTCTGTATGTCGGCCGAGACCTCTGGCGCCAACTGAGTCTTGAACTGGGCTACGACGACCTCGGCTCCTATGATGTCCGTATCACAGGCACTGCTGCGGATCCTGCAGCGCTGGCTGCAGCCGTCGTCCGGGAGCTACCCGTCGGCGGAGATGCACTGGCCGTACGGTTGCGTTGGAAGCAGCCCTTGCTGGATCAGCTCGGGCTCAGTCTGGCTGCCGGACCGTACTACTGGCGGTCGGAGCGCAAGGTCCGCGCTGCGGACGTGCGTTTGAGCTCCGACGACGAGGGTGCGGGCGTGCAGCTCGATGCCGGTCTTTTCTATGCGGTGACGGACCGCTTGCAGTTGATGGCAACGGGCTTGTTTGCCAAGCCCGAGGGCGAGTTAGAGATTCAGCGCTTCGCGGTGGCAGGGCAGTGGCGCTGGTGAGTCGCCTGCTGCCACTGCGCGTATGAAACAGTGGGCAACGCCATGTCGGCACCGACAAGTCTCGCCTATCGCGGGTAGGAAAGTGACAACCTCGGATAGAAACGACAGAGCCGCGGATTGTTATGCCGGCAACACCGAAGCTGTAATCCGTCCACCCGGAAACGCCAGCCGCCAGATTGTCCACGTGGTCGTGCCAAACTGCTTCGTGAGCGAGCCCGTGTTGTAAGGCAGTCCATAGCGCGCAGCGAGGGCTTTGACGCGGGGCGACACCTGCGGGTAGCGATTGCTCGGCATGTCAGGAAACAGGTGGTGTTCGATCTGGTGACTGAGGTTGCCGCTCAGGATGTGGAACAGGTCGCCGCCGCCGATGTTGGCGCTACCAAGCAACTGACGTACATACCAGCGCGCACGCGTCTCGCCTTCGACCTCTTCCTTCGTGAAGTGATGAACGCCGGTCGGAAAGTGCCCGCAGAAGATGATGACGTTGGACCAGACGTTGCGCATCAGGTTGGCAATCGCGTTGCCGAGGACTATGAAGCCAAACGCCAGCAGCGCGATGTGCGGGATGTCGAGCTGCAGGATCAGGGAGAACGGCACGGTCAGCAGTGCGCCCAGCGCGGGCCACAGCAGATAGTCCTTGCGCAGCTGACGTACCGCTTTCCAGGCAATGCGGCGCAACAGGGGCCGCACCGAAGCAAGGGACTTCTTGCCTTCGAGAATCTTGTCGACTTCGACGTCGTGTATCGCCACACCCCACTGGAACAGGACGTTGAGCAGGAAGTTCGTGACCGGCTGGATCAGGTACTTCGGACGCCAGCGTTGATGCGGCGTGACGCGCATGATGCCGTAACCCACGTCCGGATCCTTGCCGAGCACGTTGGTCCAGGTGTGATGGACGACGTTGTGGCTGTGCTTCCATTGGTCACTGGGGCAGACGTTGTCCCACTCCCAGGTGTTGCTCTGGATCTCGGGATCGCGCATCCAGTCCCACTGCGCATGCATGACGTTGTGACCAATCTCCATGTTCTCGATGATCTTGGCGAGGCCGAGCATGGTCGTGCCCAGCCCCAGCACAATCAGGAACTGCGGCCAGCCTGCGTACGGCAGCGTGGACGCGGGCAGAAGCAGCAGGCTCAGAAACATGACGACGCGTCCGCCGAGCGCGAGGCTGCGTTGCCAGCGGATGATCCTCAGGATGTAGGCGCGATCTTCAGCGCCGCGTGAGTCCATCACCTCGTTGCGGATCGCGTCCATCTCGCGACCGAACTCTTCGATGTCGCCAGCGCTCAGATGTGTGGGCATGCCCATGGTTTGCTCCGGCAGTTCTAGAGATCGAGTTCGGCATCGCCTGCAGCGGCGCAGACGCAGATCTGAACGACCTGGCCCACTTCGTTGAGCAGTGCGTTGGTGCGCAGATCGCGCACGCATCCGCTCTTCAAGGTGGCGTCGCAGCCGTGACAGATGCCCATGCGGCAACCGTGCGGCGGATTGAGTCCGTGGTCTTCGGCAAGGCGAAGCAGATTGATGATGCCGTCGGACGGCGCCGTAACCGCGCTGTTGGCGAAGCGCACCGTGCCGGCGGTGATCTCGCTCGGCGCCGCGGCGATCTGGGCACGGAAACGTTCCGTGTGCAGCTGGCGACTCAGACCCGCTTCGGCCCACAGCGTCTCAATCGTGTCGAGCATTCCCTGCGGGCCGCAGGCATAGGTGTCGCGTGTGCGCCAGTCCGGACAGACGCTGGCGAGCGTCTCGGCGTTGAAGTGGCGTTTGGCTGTGCTGGCCTCTCCTGGCTCTCGGGTATAGACCAGATGCAACTTGTAGCGCGGATGCTTCTGCGCGAGCGCCTGCAGCTCCTTGCCGAAGATCACGTCGTAGGCGTGTGGCGCATAGTGAATGTGGACGACATCGGGCAGGCGTTCCTGAGCAATCAGGCTGCGCAGCATGCTCATGATCGGTGTAATGCCGCTGCCCGCGCTGATGAAAAGAGGCTGTACCGGATTGGCGTCGGGCAGATAAAAATCGCCCTGCGGAACGCCGATCGGCAGGTAGTCGCCCGGTTTGATTTGCCGCACCAGATGGTGCGACATGCGTCCGCCGGTGATGGCTTTCACCGTGATCGTGATCAGCTCATCGTCGCGCTCGGGCGCGGAACTGATCGAATACGTGCGCGTGTAGTGCATGCCGCCGATGGGTACGCCGATGCGCATGTGCTGGCCGGGTCGATGGCTGCGCCAGTTGGCGCCGGGCTTCAGGGTCAGCGTGCGGGCATCGGCGGTTTCATCCCAGACGCTTACCACGCGAGCCTGCAGCGCGTGAGTCGTCCACAGCGGATTGACCAGTTCGAGATAGTGCGATGTGCGCAGCGGCCAGGCAAAGGCGTCTGTGAGGTCAGTGAACTTCTGCAGCAGCCACGGCTTTGCAGCAACTTGCATGGGCTTCTCCTCGTAACCTTTTTATGTGCCGCTGTTCTGTGGTCAGTGTGCTCCAGTTATAGAGCCAAGTAAAAAATCTGCTGGAGAAAGGTGCGCTTCCAGCTTAAACGTCAGCAGGCGCCTGTCAGGATCAGCTGGATTTCTTGCCGAGGCTTGTTTCCGCCTACGACTGTGGAGGCGCTTCGGCAATCGGACGACTGAACCAAACTGTAGTGCTTCGCGCATCATGGGATGCGATCCCTGCGCCCTCTATGGTCGAACTGCTAGAGTGCCGCGCTGAATCCCGCGCCTGACACTTTTGGAGAAAGCCATTGACCCCGTTGCAGCAGAAGCTGATTCCTCTGTTTCTCGGCATGCTGATCGGCGGGTCGATTATTTCGGCGTTCTGGGCATACCCGCCGACTTACCACACCTGTCTCTGGACGGCGTCCACGCGCATTAGCGAGAAAGGGGTCGATCTCGCCAAGTTCGTTTGTGACGAGCGCTTCGGCAAGTAGAGCGGCGGATCGCCTGCAGCAGGTGCACAACGGATTGGCGATTTGAGGGCCAAGGCTGAGAGCGAATTCAGCTTTTGGCCCAAGACCGCCAAACCGGGCTGCACATCGCCGCCTGATCCTGTAGTTGGAATTCAGGACAACAGAGCGGCAATGCCAAAGATGGCGTGACCTTGGTCTTAAAGATCCGGTTCACTCCCCCCAAACAGGGGGGATTTCTCAAGAGGCGGGACCTCTAGACTGGGAGCCAGTCATTTCCGATGGCGCTGCGCTCGCTCCAGGGGGAACGAGTCAGAAACCGAGGGGGAGCGCGTATGTTCCGTACGCCAATCGTGTCGTTCGCCGCACTGCTGCTCGCGCTGCCGGTATTCACGGCTTCGGCCCGTCCGCTGACTTACGTTCGCGAGATTCCGGTTCCTGGCGGTCTGAAGTACCTGCTGCCGCAGACCCGCGCGCCTTTCGCTTCGATATCGGCCGATCTCTACCGGGTTCTGCTCCTCGATACTTCTCGCAACTTGTATCGGATCGATCCGGGCACAGGCAGTCTGACGCAGGTGACGGGGCTGCCCGCGATATCCAAACTCAATGCCGCAAGCCGGATCGGGGTTTACATGCCGCCGGACAGGGTGCTGCCTTATCTCCCCGATTTCCAGCTGCCAGATCATCCCATCCTGGTGATCTTCAGCCCGCAGCTGTTCGAAGTCTACCGTTACGACACTCTTTACAGAACAGTCGAAACCGATACCCTGTTCATGGTCGACCCGCAGTCCATCGCTCTGCGCAATGACGGGACGATGACTGTCATTGGGGAAGGCGAAGCTCGGGGTGGTCACTCCATCGACCCGGTGTCCCAAGATTCGATACTGAATCCGACGCTGAGGTTTGGCCCCGTCACCGACACCGGCAGCGGCGACGGAGAGTTCAGAACGCTCGACTTCCAGAGCTTCGGTCCCGACGGCCTGCTCTACGTTCTCGACTACGGCAACAGCCGCGTTCAGGTGCTCGATCCCGACAACGCGTATGCCTTTGTGCGCGCCTTTCCATTCAAGGCAGGAGTGACGACGGCGGACATGCAGTTCGCCATCGGCCGCGACGGCACGGTCTTTCTCGGCGATGGCCTCGGCGGTGGCCATGCCTATACGCCCGAAGGGACTTATCTCGGCAGCTTCAGCCTGCCCAGTCCGTTCAATGGCGAGAATCCTTTCGTCCAAGGCATCTCGCCTTATCTGGCAACGGATCAGTTCAACAACATCTTCGTGTTCGACCGCACCGGCGCTCACCAGTACCTGGACTCCGGCTACGTCGGCGGCTTCGTCTGGCTCGATTTCGATGCCGATGGCGTGCGTGACCATGAGGAGTACGTGAACGACGCCTACACGAACTCCGAGGGCGGAATCGAGGGACTCACGGTGAAGCTGCTCGACAGCAGCGGCGCGACGCTGTCGACGACGACGACCGACGGATATGGCGGTTATTCGTTCTATTTCGATGCGTTCAGCGTCGGGGCCTATCGCGTGGTCGTCGACACCGCGGGGGCAGGGGTGGCACCCAGTTACGACCGTGACGGCATCGCCACGGCGAACGTCGCGGAGATCGACCTGACCAACGGGCAGGCGATCACCGATGTGAATTTCGCCTACAAGCCGATCACGGTCACGCCGGGCGCGCTGGCTTTTGGCAGTGCAGCGCTGGGTGTTGCGACCGCCAGCAAGACCGTGACGGTCACGAATACTTACACCGATCCGGCGGGACCGGCGCTTACCGTCAGCGGCGTGTCACTATCGGGAAATTCGGGTGATTTCATCCTCGCGCCGGGTGCAACCAGCCCTTGCGCGCTGGCTGCAGACACGAGCCTTGCATCCGGTGCGTCGTGCACCGTGGATGTGAAGTTCCAGCCCGCCGCCGCGGGCGCGCGTTCGGCGACGCTGACGGTGGCCACCAGCGAAGGCTCCTACCAAACGCCAGATACGCCACACACGGTGGCTCTGTCCGGTAGCGGCCCCGCGACACCGACGCCATCGCCGACAGCATCGCCGACTTCATCGCCGACGCCGACGCCATCGTCGACACCCACACCTACACCTACACCTACACCTACACCAGCAGGTACGCCTACACCCACACCTGTGACCACCGCGACGCCCACCGTAGTGCCGACGGCCTCGCCAACGTTTGCCGCTACACCGACACCCGCTCCGACCGGCGTTGCGACGGCGACTCCGCCTCCGACCCCAACGGCGACTACTACTGCAACCGCGCCGCCGACGGCCACCGCGGCGCCGACATCCACACCGACCGGTACGCCGGTGCCCACGCCAACCGGTTCGGCAACGCCCAGCGCCACGCCGACGCCCAGCAGCGCGGCAATTGATCGCACCGTGAGCGTCGGCGACGAAGATGTCGTACTGGGCACGTTCTCCTTCCGCAACAACTCGGTGCTGCCTGCGACGCTGCTGACCGTGAAGATTCCGCTGGACATCAGCGGCAGGCCGCCAGGTGGGATCACCGCCCTGCGTCTGCTGCGCGATCGCAACGGCAACGGCCAGGTCGATGCCGGCGACAACGAAGTCGGCCGGCTGTCGATGCTGTCGATCGTGTTGTCTGCAGCACTGCCGCCCCAGGCGATCGGCCTCACGTCACCACTGCTGATTCCGCCGGGCTCCAGCCAGGCATTCATCCTGCTTGCGGACTTCTAAGCGATGAGCGCCATCAGGGACAGGGCAATGAAGACCACCATTTCCGGCCGGCGCCAGCTGCGCTTGCTGTTGGCCGTCTGCTTGTTCGGCGGGCTGTCCGCCTGCGGCGGTGGCGGCGGCAGTTCAGCCGATGCGACGCTGAAGATCGGCACGCCGTTGGCTGAGGCTGTGGACGCCAACGGCCAACCGTCGACGCTGGATGCGCAGGGCGTCGTGCAGCCAACGATCACGCTGAAGCACTAGCGGCGCGCACGCCCGTGTCGACGCCAGGGAGCAGCCACTCGTCAGATGCGCGCTTCCGCCAGCATCGTCTCTGCGATCCTGACCAAGCGGTCTAACGGCTGGGACGCCGGCAAAGTCGCGCTCCACTCGTCGTCCTGAGGCGGTTCCAGTGTTGCTATCTGACTATCCAGCAGCGAGGCAGGCATGTAGTGGCTGTGCCGCTGCGTCATTCGCCGTCGGATCAGTTCATGGTCCGTCGAAAGATAAAGAAACAGAATGGGTTGCCCTACCACTTCTCGCAGCTTGTCGCGGTAGACGCGGCGTAACGCGGAACACGTTCCGATCGCCTCACCGGTGGAATGCGCGGCATCTCTCAGCTCACCGCCGACAATACCTAGCCATGGCCAACGGTCTTGATCGGTCAGCGCGATTCCTGCGGCCATACGCGCACGGTTCTCGTCCGAGTGAAGGTCATCCGCCTCAACGAAAGGCACTCCGCGCTTCTCCGACAGCGCGCGGGCCAAGGTCGATTTGCCGACGCCGGACACGCCCATAACGATCGCGATCGTCAAAAAACTCCTACCATGAACTCGAAGGGCTTCAGATACTTTAAGTCAAACGGGAGCATGCCCCGGCGCACACCGACAGGAGGCGGCGAGCGCGCGATCGAGCTGCCAACCCAGTGGCGATACTCGCTGGTTTGCTGTCCCGGGAATGTATAGTTTTTCGCGCAAGGAGGGTACGCTGTCCGCCACGAATCAGGGAGTGATCTCATGGGGCTCGTTCAAGCAGCGGTGGGTTCGATCGGCGGTGCGCTGGCTGACCAGTGGAAGGACTTCTACACGGTTCCGGACGGCCTGCCGGCGACGGCGGCACTGTTCGCCGCGGTGCCGCGCGGCAGCAATGCCGGACGGGGTTCGAATACAAAGGGCTCTTCGAACGTCATCAGCAATGGCTCGAAGATCGTCGTTCCCGAAGGCTACGGTCTGCTGCTGTTCCAGGATGGCGCCGCTACAGGCTTTGCTGCCGAGCCGGGTGCTTATGAATGGCGATCGGACGATCTCAATTCGAAGTCGATCTTCGCCGGCGACAACCTCGTCGACTCGCTGATCAAGCAGAGCTGGGAGCGATTCAAGTTCGGTGGCCAACCGGGTTCGCAGCAGGCCGCGTTCTTCGTCTCGCTGAAGGAACTGCCGGATAACCGCTTCGGAACGCAATCCGAAATCTACTGGGACGACGGATTCCTCGGCACGCAGGTCGGTGCGGTGACGCGCGGCTCGTACACGTTGAAGATCGTCGATCCGATCCTGTTCGTGAAGAACTTCGTGCCGGCGAGTTACCTGCAGCCCGGCCAGGTCTTCGACTTCAGCGACATGGACAACGCGGCCGCCAGCCAGCTGTTCAATGAAGTGGTGGGTTCGCTCGCGCCGGCGTTCAGCCTGTACACGAACGACCCGGGCAAGAACAATCGCATCACCAAGCTGCAGCAGGACTCCGTCGGTTTTGCCAGGAGCCTGTCTGCTGCGGTGGAGAGCGGCTATCAATGGAAGTCGGATCGCGGTCTGGTCATCGCCAAGACCGCGATCGTCTCGATCGAATACGACGCGAACACCAAGGAACTGCTCAAGACCGTGCAGCGCGCCGACGCTCTGTCCGGTGCGCGCGGTAATTCGAATCTGCAGGCGAGCGTCGCGGCGGGCCTGCAGTCGGCCGGCGAGAAGGGCGGTGCGGGTGGCCTGGTGGGTGTCGGCATGGCAGCCGGCATGGTCGGCGGCCTCGGCAACCTGCAGCAACCCGCTGCGCCGGCGGCACCGGCAGCCGATGACCCGATCGCCAAGTTGAAGAAGGCCAAGGAGATGCTCGATCTCGGCTTGATCACGCAGGCCGATTACGACGCGGCCAAGTCCAAGGCCCTGGGTCTGTAAGCCGCGGACGGCGCAACCCGATGTCCAACGCCAACACACCGCCGGGCCCTTCTGGCCCTGGGTCGCCGCAGGACGTGCCGCCACTGCCCGGCAGTTTTCCGATCGACCCGGGCACGTTGCCCAAACCCATCCGCGACGAGGTGCTGGCACCGGACCCGGTCGCCATCGACACGTCCGCTGCCGAACTCAAGGACGGGCTCAACCGCTGTCCGAAATGCGGTGCGACCGACATCCGCCACAAGGCGGGTAGCGATCTGCTGGTCTGCGTGTACTGCCGCCACCAGTGGCAAGGTGCGCGAGTCGAGGAGGAATTCGGGCTCGGCGCCGGTCTGGACGATCTCACCGGCACGATCATCGCGTCCGGCGCGGTGGACATCGACGACGATGCCAAGAGCCTGATGACCTTCAAGTGCAGCGGCTGCGGCGCCGAGGTGACGGTCAATACCGAAAGCCAGATGACGGCGCGCTGCCATTGGTGCCGCCATGTCTTTGGCGTCAACGAGCAGGTGGCCAACGGCGCGGTGCCGGACGCGGTGCTGCCGTTTCACATCAAGAAGGACGACGCGGTGGCGCGCATCCGCCAGTTCGTCGGCAAGCGTCGGATGTTCGCGCTGAAGGCATTCAAGGAACAGTTCACGCCCGAGAACGTGATCGCCGTCTACCTGCCGTACATGATCATCGACGGCAGGGCGAGCGCCGACATCTCGGGCGAGGGCGAAATCCAAACGGCGTGCTACACGCGCGGTACCGGCGACAAGAAGGAAACCTACTACGATGCCGACGTGTACCAGGTAGACCGGCATGTCGATTTCACCGTGGACGACCTGCCGCTCGAATCCTCCGGCATGCGCGGCAACCTGGACATCAAGACCAACACCAACAACATCATCAACACGATCCTGCCGTTCGACACCAAGAACGCGGTGAAGTGGAATGCGTCCTATCTGAACGGCGTGACGTCGGAGAAGCGCGATCGCGACGTCGAGGAACTGCGGCCGCGCCTCGAAGACCAGTTGCTGTCCATCGCGCGCGCGCAGGTCGCATCATCGGTGCGCAAATACGATCGTGGCGTGCGCTGGGAGCAGGAACGCCTCGACGTGCACGGCACGCGCTGGGTGTCGATGTACCTGCCGGTCTGGCTCTACTCGTACCACCAGCCGGGCGGCAAGAATGGCATGTTGCACTACATCGCGGTGAACGGCCGCACCGGTGAAACCATGGGCAGCGTGCCGGTGCAGCAGTGGAAACTGCTGCTGGCCGCGCTCACGGTGGGCACCTTCGTCGAGGGCATCGCACTGTGGATCTTGGGGACGGGGATATGAGCGAAGGCGACGGCATCTGGCTGCTCCTCCTCGTTGGCCCCGCCAGCGCCATCGGCCTTTACTGGGCCCTGTATCGGTACTACCGCAACACCGACAAATCCCACGCGTTCGAACGCGAGACCGTCGTCGAAGCCGATCCGGTCACCGGCACGGACGCGAAAATCGGTGATGTGACCGGCACGCAGCGGACGCAAATCTCCGGGGACAATGTGCACGCGTATCGGACACGTGTGAAGCGCGTTGGCCGCGCTGCCTGACCAGACCGGTAAGTGCTGGCGTCGGCAATCGGCCTATTTCCGCCTTACTGTTCGCGATTTTCTTGTGCGAGGCTCCGCCAGCTGGGAAAGCAACCATTCCAGCGAGCGCGCAAAACTCAAGGCCGGGTCCTCGTTGAACTTAGGCAGGACCGCAGCCAGATGCGGAAACTTGCCGGAGGCGCTGAACTTCTCGGCTGTCTTGTGGCGATGCTCGCCGCTCGGGCTGGCCTGAATCGAGCAGGCGCCGCTGTAGGCGTAGTGAAACACCATGCGCCAGAGGTGCAAGGCTTCTTCTTCAGTGAAGCCGGCCTTCACCAAGGTTTCCGCTGCCGCTTCCGCGAACGGCAGGATCGCCCAGGCGGTTTGATCCCAGGAGCGCAAGGCCAGTACCGCGGGATTCCTGCGCATGAAATCGATCAGCTGCAGGAACGCCTCCTTCAACCACGCACGCCAGTGCTTCGAGTCGATCGGTAGCGGCTGAAAACTCGCGACCGCCTGTTCGCCAACCGCAGCGATCAGCGATTCGCGCGACGAGAAGTGGCGATGCACCGCGGCGCGGCGCACGTCGAGTTCGTCGGCGACGCGCTGCATCGTCAGCTCGCCCATCGGCAGCTTCTGCGCTTCCGCAAGAATCAATGCGCGCGTGATGCGCGGCGGGCGTCCGCGGCGGATTTTCGTGGGCGCTTGGGTCGCTGGGGGCTTAGGCACGCGGCACGCTCCGGGCTCGGTTTTTCATTTTGTGGCAGCTGTATGTTATATATTTAATGGCGGGCGCAACAAATTAGCCGTTTGCAAGCTTTAGCGTACCGGAACGTGTCGGGAACACGTGGGTGATCTCTCCCTGGGGGCTTCATTATGAACACGAGCGAATCGCTGTCGGCAGTCAGCTTGAAGGACGGTCGCAAGCTGGCGTTTGCGGAGGTCGGCGACAAGCAGGGCAAGCCGGTGCTGCTGCTGACCGGCACCGGCACCGGGCGCTCGCAGGCGTACTGGTTCGACGCCGCGGCGCGCAAGGCGGGTGTGCGCCTGATCGTCACCGATCGCCCCGGCTATGGCCATTCCGATCCCGATCCGAATCTGACATTCCTCAAGCACGTGGACGATGTCCGTGAACTGCTCGACCATCTGGGCCTCGCGCGCGTCGCGGTCGCCGGCATGTCCGGCGGCGGCGGTTACGCAATGGCCTGCGGTTACCGGCTGCCCGAGCGCATCGAGCGGGTGGTGATGGTCTGCGGCATGATCCCGGCGCCGCCGGAGGTCTACAAGAAGATGTCCGGCATGGTGCGCTCGATCTTCTGGCTCACGCGCCACATGCCGCGTCTGGCGACAGCGCTGCTGAATCGCATGCAGGGCGGCAGCGTCGATCCCAACGGCAAGGCGCTGCAACGCAAGCTCAAGCAGCTGCCGCCGGCGGACCGCCGCGTTCTGGAGCGCAGCGAGATGCGCGAGCTGTGCTACGGCGCGCCGGCGCAGGACGCGCTGCGTCAGGGTATGGCCATCTTCGTTGATGAGATGGCGCTTTACGGAAAGCCGCTGGGCTTCGAGCTGGCCGAGGTTCGAGTGCCGGTGCGGGTGTGGCACGGCCTGCTGGATGTGAACGTCGTGATCGATATCGCGCGCTACGTCGCGGCGAGTGTGCCGGGCGCGCGGCTGACGATCGAGCCCGAGGCCGCGCATCTGTTCGGCTTCGGCGATCCCGACGGCCTGATGCAGCAGGCGATCGGGCCGTGAGCGCGCTCAAGCGTTTCGCGTTCTGTGGCGCGATGGCGCTGTCCGCGGTCGCGCTCCCCGCGGTTGCGCAGTCCGTCGACAATCCTGCTGCGCAGGAAAACGCACTCGACGATCAGGCTGCCACGCCGCCCGTCACGGAATCATCGGAACTGGCGGTCGAAACGATTCCGGTGCAGCCGATCACCGAGCCATCCAGCGAGCCGCCCTCCGGCTCTGCTGAGGAAACGCCGGGAACCCAACGCCTCGAAGACGTCATCGTCACGTCCACCAAGCGCCAGAAGTCCTCCCGCGAGATTCCGGTCAGCATCACGGCGCTGCGCGGCGAAGAGCTGGAGAAGATCGGCGCGCGCGACATCCGCGACTACATGATGAAAGCGCCCGGCATGACGATGGACGACAGCGAGACCGGCGATGCGCTGGGACGCCGCATGACCATTCGCGGCGTCAGCGGCGGCGCGGGCCTGGGCAATCAGACCGTCGGCCAGTTCATCGGCGATGCGCCGATGGGAGACCCGTACTCCAACTACGGCACGCCGGACCTCGATCCCTTCGATCTGAACACCGTGGAGATTCTCCGCGGCCCGCAAGGCACCACCTTCGGTGCCTCGGCGCTCAATGGCGCCGTGCGCTACGTGCCCAACGAACCCGTGCTCGGCGAATGGAGCGGCCGCGGATTCGTCGACTACACCGGCCTGCGTCATACCGGCAGCCTCGATCATCCGGGCGGAACGGGGATGTCGTATGGCATCGCCGTCAATGCGCCGATCGGCTACAGCGCGGCCTTGCGTGCCTCCGGCGTCTTCCAGAATGTCCCCGGTGTCTACGACAACCTGCAGCGCGACGACGACAATGCGAACTCCGCGGAGAAGTGGAGCGGCCGCGCCGCGCTGCGCTGGGAGCCGCTGGAAAAGCTGAGCGTCAATCTGCTCTACCTCAAGCAGCGCTCACAGATGGACGATGTGCTGGTCGCCGACAATGACGACGGCAATCTCGAAAACAACAACAAGCCGGGTCCGAGTTATGTCGACTTCAGCTTCAGCCTGGCGAACGCCGATCTGCGCTACGAGTTCGACGACTGGGGCACGCTGGTCTACCAGTTCACCCAGCAGTGGAAGCCGTCGCGCGGCAAGGTCGACGCCGGCATCCAGGCCACCGGCTCGCTGGGCATCGAATCCATCGCGTCGAGGTTCGACCTCGACACCTCGGGCACGGTGCATGAACTGCGCCTGGTCTCGCCGGAAGGCGAACGCTGGGACTGGATCGTCGGCCTGTTCGGCCGCGACTACGAAGGCCGCCTCAATACCTCGCTCGACACGCCGATCCTGCAAGGCGTTCAACGCGGCAAGGTCGATCCGCTGACCGCCGAGGAATACGCGGTCTACGGCGAACTGACGCGGCGCTTCGGCTCGCACTGGGAAGCGACGCTGGGCCTGCGCCAGTACGAGACGAAGATCGAAGGCTCGTTCGAATCCCGCTCGGTCGGCATTCCGGTGTTCGACAGCGATTTCTCGCAGAAGGAAGACGGTCTGAATCCGAAGTTCTCGCTGGCCTACAAGGCGAGCGACAGCTTCATGACCTACTTCACGATCGCGCGCGGCTTCCAGTTTGGCGGCATCAACACGCCGCTGGTCATTCCGGGCTTGAGCAACTATCAGAATCCGGTGACCGGAACGCCGGTACCGCTCGCCTTTTCCTCCAGCGTGCTGTGGAGCCGCGAGATCGGTGTGCGCACCGACTGGCTGGACCGAACGCTGCGTGTCGATGTCGCCTTCTTCGACATCAGCTGGTCGAAGGCGCAGCTCTCGCAGAACGCCGGCGGCGCCGCAAGCAATCAGTACATCGACAACGTCGGTGAAGTCAGCAGCCGGGGAGTCGAGGGTTCGCTGACCTGGCTGACGCCGCTGCCCGGCCTGTCACTGAACCTGCTCGCGTCCTACATCCGCGCCGTCACGACCAGCGATTACGAGAACGGTCAGGACACCGTCGGCAAGGGCGCCGAGATGCCGGCGTCGCCGCCGGTGCAGACCTCCGCGACGCTGTCCTACATCACGTACTTCGGACCCTGGATCGCCGGCGCCGCGGTCTCGCACGCGTACTGGAGCCGCGCCTACAGCGACCTGCAGCACAGCTACGATCTCTATGACTTCAAGACGCTGGACCTCAGCGCCAACGTCTCGCGTCCCGACTGGATCGGCAGACCCGCGCTGAGCTTCGGTGTCAGCAATCTCACGGACGAGCGTGGCGTCGTCGGACGCAACGCCGTCGGCGCGCTGTCCGGCGACACCTGGACCTACAACAGGCCGCGCGCCTTGAGCCTGCGCCTGACCGCTGAATTCGACTAGGAAACACATCGTGACCCTCTACCTGCTCAAGAACGCCGCGGTCTTCGATGGCAGCAGTGCCGACCTGACCGAGGACGATGTGCTGATCGAGGACGGCCGCATCAAGGACATCGGTCCGCGGCTGTCGTCGGGAACGGCCGTGCAGATCGATCTCGCCGGGCAGACGCTGATGCCGGGCATCATCGACGCCCACGTGCACGTCTATGCCTCGGAGCTGAACCTGACGAGCAACATGCGCCGGCCCTGGACGTATCTGGCGCAGTACGCGCACGGCTTTCTCGGCAACATGCTCAGCTACGGCGTTACCTCGATCCGCGATGTCGGCGGTGGCGACTACGGACTGGCGCAGGCGCTCGCCAACGGCCTGGTCAAGGGGCCGCGGCTGTTCTACGGCGGCCGTCTGCTGTCGACCACCGGCGGCCACGCCGACTGGCGGCCTGGGCAGGAGGACGACCACGATCATCATCTCTGCAACTGCGGTGCCATCGACCAGAAGCTGGCGGTGCTCGCCGACGGCCCGGACGCGGTGCTGCGCGCAGTGAGAGATGAACTGCGCCGCGGCGCCGACCACATCAAGATTCTCGCTTCGGGCGGCGTCGCCTCGCCCAATGATCCGGTCGATAACCTTCAGTTCACCGATGACGAGACCCGCACCATCGTCGATGAGGTGACACGCCATGGGCGTTATGTCGCGGCGCACTGTCATCCGGCCGCAGCCATCGAACGCAGCGTGCGCCTGGGCGTGCGCACCATCGAGCACGGCACGCTGATCGATGACGCCACCGCGCGCTTCGTCGCTGAGCAGGGGGCTTATATCGTGCCGACCATGGCGGTGATCTTTGCGTTCTATGAAGATGGCGCGAAGCATGGCCTGCCGCCGGCAAGCGTGCGCAAGGTCGGTCAAGTGGTTGAGCACGCGCAAAGCGGTATGGAGCGCATGAAGAAGGCCGGCTGCAAAATCGGATTCGGCTCCGATCTGCTGGGGCCGCAGCACACCCGCCACGGCACCGAGTTCAGCCTGCGCAAGGACGTCTTCACGCCGCTGGAAATTCTCCGGCAGGCAACCTCGATGAATGCCGAAATTCTGAAGCGCAGCGGTGAAATTGGCTGCGTCAAAGTGGGCGCGCGGGCTGATCTGATTGCCGTCCGCGGCAACCCGCTGGAAGACATCGAACTGCTGGCCGCGCAGGGTCGCAAGCTCTCCCTGATCATGCGTGACGGTGTCGCGTACAAGAACGAGAACGACTGATGGGCCTGTTCGAGGCGTGAACGCAGCCCTGGGCGTGGAGTCGTCCTCGCCTCCAAGGCTGCCGCCGATCATATAAGGCGAGACGTCTGTTGCGTCCAACGGGATGCGGTCGACTATAGTTCTGAAGATCCGAATGCCCATGGGGCACTAGGCTTTTTCACCAGAACCCGCAGAAGCGCTTCATCGCGCATTTCGTTATCTATGAATGAACAAAGTCCATCCGACAGCAATTCGCGAAGAGCAGAAGTCTTCGGTTTGCTTTCAGTCTCGGGAACACTTGCAGGCTTGTGCATCACCGTCGCAGCCTTCATGAATTCAACGGGGAAGGCGCGTGGCCCGGAGACCATTGCCGACGATGTGTTCGCAGCCTGCTCGGCGGCATTTCTTCTCTGTATCTATCTGATCTTCGGTGCACTCAAAACCCGAAATGCCGGATTCTCCACGGCGCTCATTCGTGCCGCGGATCTTTTATTCCTGCTGGCGCTGACAACGATGACCACGGCAGCGTTCCTGATGGTTTACACCATCCTCTAGAGACCGCCCACGTGACCGGCCCTGATCCCGCATAGATGCCGGACGTCCCCCTTAAGAGGGGCGGTCGAGCAGATCGACAGGCGTAGGCGGTGAAGGCTTCACGGCGCTGATCGCTGGAGTGATGTAGGGGATATTCCCGGGTTTGACAAGAATCAAAACATTCATCACTGTATGGTTGTTTTCGGTCAGCGACCAAAAACTACCTAAGATCACTCGGGGCATTCGAATGAGAGCAGTGGTGAAAGCTGCGCCAGGGCGTCCGTCAACGTTCAATCGGGACGACATCGTCGAGTGCGCGCTGGCGTTGCTGGACCGGGGCGGCGTCAAGGCCCTGAGCCTGCGCGGAGTGGCGCGCGAGCTGGGCTGCGTGCTCGGCACGATCAACTATCACTTTGACAATCTGGCCGACCTTGAGGACGCCGTCACCGCGCATCTGCTCAAGCGGATGCCGGTGCTGGACGCCGCACGTCCGGAGCCTCTGCGCGAGCAGTTGCTGGAGCTTGCGCTGGCGCAGATCGAAGCGCACAGCACCCATCCTTACCTGCGTCATGTCGCCGGTCCGGTCAGCATCGAGATCGCGGCGCGCCAGCTGCGGCAGAACTGGGGCACTCTGCAGGCGCTGGGCCTGCCAGAGCATCTGGCCATGCTCTGCATGGAAGTGCTTTCCGGCCTCGCGCACAACCGCGGTACGGAAATCTATCGCCTGCGCAACGGCGGCGAACAGGCCCTGCGACTGCATCGGGAATTCCTCAGAAAGCTCGACAAGGCACCGCCGGCCGAGCTGACCATGACCGGCCTCAGCGTCGAAAGCCTGGAGCCGTTCCACCGCGCGATGATCAGCAATGCGATCGACACTTTCCTGCGCGGTGCCGGGACTGGCGTCCCCGCCAAGACGCGTGCCGCCGTGCGGAGGGCGCCATGAAACTCTTGTCACTGATGTCGCGTGGCCTCGGCCGCGCGTTGATACCCGCGCTGATGGCGGGCACTGCTTTCGCGCAGGAGCCGGCGGTCGAAGCGCCCGGCGTCCAGGAGGCCGCCGAGTCGGTTGCCCAGGATCTGCCCAATGTCGAGGTCGTGCCGCTGCGCGCCGAGGCGTCTGCATCGGAGATCACTGAAGCGGCGGAGCCGGCGCAGCTTGAAGAGATCGTCGTCACCGCGACCAAACGTGCCGCACCGGTGCGCAGCATTCCCGCGACGATCAATGTGCTGTCCGGCGAGAACCTCGAGCGCGAGGGGGTGCAGAGCATCGACCAGATCGTCACGCTGGTGCCGGGCGTCAATCTGACCGACGAGGGCTCCGGCGGTCAGGCCAAGCGCATCACGATCCGCGGCATCTCGACTGGCCTGGGCGTGAACCCGACCGCCGGTACGCTGTTCGGCGACATTCCGTTCTCGGATCCGTTTGCACCGAAAGTCCAGCTCGACCCGAACCCCTTCGACATGGCGACGGTCGAGGTGCTCAAGGGGCCGCAGGGCACGCTGTTCGGCGGCACCGGCCTCAACGGTCTGATCCGCTACGTTCCCGAGGCGGCTAGCGTCGATGCGTTCCAGCTGAAGTACTTCGGACAGTTCAACGCATATCCCGGCAATGGCGGTGATGGCTGGAGCTACGGTGCCGCGGTCAACGTGCCGTTCGCCGATCACACGGCGGCGGTGCGCATCATGGGCTTCCAGCGCGAATCGCCCGGGTACACGGACGATCTCTACAACGACAAGAAAGACGTCAACACGCTGGAACAGAACGGCGCGCGCGGCATGCTGACCTGGCTGCCGGCGGATCGCTGGAAAGTGTCGCTGGCGGTAGCGACCCAGCACACGACCGAGGACGACATCGCGTTCACCGACAACTACGACGGCCAGCTGTCGCGCGACAACAGTCCGCGTCCGAGTCCCGTCGAGTACAGCTACACGCTGGGAAGCCTCGGCATCGAGCGCAGCTTCGGCTGGGGTGACCTGATCCTGCAGAGCTCCTATTTCGAAAAGCAGTTCGATGCCTTCATCGAAGCCTCGCGTGCCTTGGGCGGTCTGTTGCCGCTGCTGGCGGGCGTCAACACGAACCGCAGCGACGGGATGACGCAGGAGCTGCGTGCGGTGTCGGCACCCGGCGACTCGCCGTGGCGTTGGCTCGCCGGCGCTTTTCTCTACCAGACCGATCTCTACGATTGCTCCAACATCGGTGCCGCGACCGGTCTGCCGAGCCTGCCGATCCAGATTCCCGGTTTCCTCGAGGGGCTGTTGCCGAATCCCTGTCCGGAGAATGTCGGCAGGCTGCAGGGCACGCTCAACATCGCGAACCTGATCGGCGAGGTGCAGCTGGAAGAGCGGGCGCTGTTCGGCGAGGTCACGCGCGAACTCGGTGAACATTGGGAAGCGACACTCGGCGCGCGCGCCTATGAGATCGAGTCCGATGGTGCGATCACGACCGCGGGCGTGATCTATTCGTCGCAGAACAACTTCATGGAGACGACGCGCTATCGCTCCGTGGGCGAGAACGGCATCAGTCCGAAGGCGTCCATCGTGTTCGCGCCGACCGACGAAGTGCGCACCTACTTCACGGTGTCGCGCGGCTTCCGCTTCGGCGGTCCGCAGCTCGCCGCATCGACTCCGACCTCCGACGTGCCGGAGGTCTACAAGTCCGATTCCCTGTGGAACTATGAACTGGGCCTGCGCACCGATTGGTTCGATCGCTCTCTGCGCATCGACGTCTCGGCGTACCACATCGACTGGACCAATCCGCAGGTCTTCCAGCTCGACCGCGTCGCGACCCTGAACTTCATCGACAACGTCGGCGGCGCCGACGGCAACGGCGTGGAGCTGTCCCTGCGCTATCTGCCGCCGTTCATGCCCGGCGTCTCGCTCGACACCGCAGTGGCCTGGAACCGCACGGTGACGACCGAACCCTTCGAGTCGGTCGAGGGCGGCACGGTGCCGACCGGCTCGCCGTGGCCGTTGTCGCCACGCTGGCAGACCGCGACGACGCTGGCCTACATCCAGCCGGTCCGCGATTGGCAGGTCGGTGCGTCGCTGCGTCATCTGTATCTGGGCCAGGCCTGCAACACGATCGAGTGCACTGCCGAGGTCTTCGGCTATCACACGCTCGACCTCAACCTGTTCGCCAGCGCGGTCGGCGAGAGCTACTGGCCGCAGCTGAGCCTGTCGCTGAACAATCTGACGGACGAGCGCGGCTACAGCAGCATCACGACCAATCCGCAGCCCGCGGGCGATACCGTCACGTATGTGGCGCCGCGCGCCGTCGTGCTGCGCCTCAGCGGCAGCTTCTAGATCGGCAAGCGTCACACCGGAAACCAACGAACATGAATGCACCTGCAACAACTACCGTCCTCGGCGCGGACGACTACGCCGCCGCCGGCCAGCTGGTCGAGGCGAATCTGCCGAAGCTGATTCTCAACGCGGACATCACGCCGAACTGGCTGGGCGAGACCGGTCGCTTCTGGTATCAGCGGCAGACCCGCGATGGCTCGCGTTTCGTCATCGTCGATGCAAAGAACGGCAGCCGCCAGGCGGCTTTCGATCACGACGCCGTTGCGGCCGCGCTCAATCAGGCGCTGATGCCTGCGAGCGCGCTGACAGCCGACAATCTCGGTCTGCAGAACGCGCAGCTGAGCGCGGACGGCCGCACGCTGAAGGCGCTGGTCAACGGCAAGTCGGTGACGGTCGACCTGCAGAATCATTCGGTCGCGACGGCGGAGGCCAAGGCGCCGAGGGCAGGGCTGCTGCGATCACCCACCGGCACGCACGGCGTGGCGCGCGATGGCGACAATCTGTTGCTGGTCGATCTGCACACCGGGCGCGAGCATCGGCTGACCGATGACGGCGCGGCATACTTCAGCTATGGGAAGATTCCGGACAGCGGTCTGCAATACATTCCGCTGAAGAAGAGCGGCGCCGTGCTGCCGCCGTTCGGCGCCTCGTTTTCTCCTGACGGCCGGTACCTGCTGTGTCCGCGGATCGACGAACGTCACGTCGCCCTGGAGCCGTTCGTCGAGCACGTGCCGACCGATGGCTCGTTCCGGCCGGTGGTCCACCAGCTGCGCCGTTCGATCGTCGGCGATCAGGCCGATTTGGAGATGGACTGGTTTGTCTTCGACATCGTCACCGGCACGCGTATCCGGCTGCAGCTGCCGATCGGACTCGCGCCGTCGATGATGCTCGGCAACGGCATCGTCGGCTGGTCGCTGCAGCGCAAGCAGCTGTTCATGCTGGCGCTGACCAAGGCCTCGGCGAGCGGCTCGCTGCTGCGCATCGATCTGCAGACCGGCGTCGTGACGACGCTGATCCACGAGCCGGCACCGGTCTCGCGCTACGAGTCGAACACCCTGCTGTACAACGTGCCGAACGTGACTGTCCTCGGCGACGGCGCCGAAGCCATCTGGTACTCGGATCGTTCCGGCCACGGGCATCTGTATCGCTACGATGCACAGAGCGGCGAACTGCTGGGCCAGATCACCGGCGGTCCCTGGATGGTCTTCGACATCCATCACATCGATGAAGCGCAGCGCACGCTGTACTTCAGCGCCGGCGGCCGCGAGGCGGGCGTCGACCCGTATTACCGCCATCTTTACCGCGTCGGTTTCGACGGCTCCAGCCTGACGCTGCTGACCGGCGGCGAGCTGCATGTCGATCATCAGTTCGAGCCGAATGCCGCACCGATGTTCAAGACGCTGTTCGGCGTGCCCGATGCGCCGGAGAAGATCAGGCCGCAGTCCGCGGTGTTCATCGACACCTGCTCGACCGTGAGCACCGCGCCGGTGACGGTGCTGCGCTCGCTGGTCGATGGCGCGCTGATCGCCGAAGTCGAACGCACGGATGTGTCCGCCCTGCTCGAAGCCGGTTACCGGCCGCCGTCGCGGCAGCTGCTCAAGGCGGCCGACGGCGAGACCGACATTGCGGTCGTGTATTACCCGCCGGCGAAGATCCTCGGCAACGCCGCGCATCCGATCATCGACGCCTGCTACGGCGGCCCGCAGGTCTACGTGGCGCCGCGCACCTACGTGGGCGCGGCGACCGCATCGAATCCGGCCAACCGCTCGGCATTGGCGCGGCTGGGCTTCGGCGTCGCGGTGATCGACGCTCGCGGCACGCCGGGCCGCGGCAACGCCTTCCGCGATCCGGGCTATCCGAAGTACATCGAGCTGGGCATCGCCGATCACATCGCAGCGATCCAGCAACTCGCCGCGCAGAAGCCCGAACTCGACCTGCGCCGCGTCGGCATCCACGGCTGGTCGTGGGGCGGCACCTTCAGCGCGCAGGCGATCCTGACGCGCGGCGACTTCTACTCGGTCTGCGTCACCGGCGCGGGCGTCTACGACTACGCCGCGCTCTATCCTGGCTTCGAGAACTTCAACGGCCTGGCGGTCTACGCGGACGGAACGAACACACCGGCGAATCCGACCGAGAAGCCGATCTCGTGGAAGCCGCTCGACGTCACCAGCATGGCCGAAGGCCTGAGCGGCAAGATGATGATCGTCTGGGGAGATGCTGACGAGAACGTGCCGCCGTCGCAGGCCTATCGTCTGGTCGAGGCGCTGATCCAGGCGAACAAGCCTTACGACGCGCTGATCCTGCCGAACAAGACACATCCAACGGCGAGCCAGGGTCTCAATCCCTATACGGCGATGCGCACCTGGAACTATTTCGTCGAACACCTGATGAAGAGCACGCCACCGGTCGCCAAGCCGTTCCAGATTGTGCCGCGCCGGGTGATGCAGTAATCCCATGCAAGACATTCCACTGATCGATCCGCCGGTCCAGACGCTGACGCTGGCGGATGGCCGCCAACTGACCTGGCAGGAGTTCGGCGCGCCCGCCGGCAGGGCGGCGCTGTACTTCCACGGCGGCGGCAGCCTCAGCCTCGAGGCCGGCATCTTTCACCGCGAAGCCGTGCAGAGAAATATCCGCCTGATCGCGACCAACCGGCCGGGTGTTGCCGGCTCCAGCCTGGCTCCCCGACGTTCCAGCGCCGCCTACGCAGACGATCTGACCGAACTGCTCGGCCACCTGAAGGTCGACAAGTTCGCCTGTTTCGGCGAATCCAACGGGGGCCTCATGACGATGGCCATCGCCGCGACGATGGCGCCGCGCGTCGTCGGTGCGGTGCCGATCAATCCCACCGTGCCCTGGTTCGATCCCGTTGCGCGCAGCGTGACCTCCGGCACTGCGGCCTGGGGCTACCGCCTGATGCGCTACTGGCCGCGGCTGATCATCGGCCTGGCGGCAGGCTCCGGCGAGCGAATCCGCAAGCAGCGATCCGCGGCCGCGCAGCATGGCGGCGGATCCCGTTCGCTCGATCTGATGGGGCCGCCGCCGGGCACCGAGGCGGATGTGGCCGAAGTCCACTATCGCTTCATCAGCCATCACAGCAAGCAGGGCCTGCTGGCCGAGCTGGCGTTCGCGACCAAGCCCTGGGGTTTCGACTACTACGCGATTCCGGTGCCGCTGGATTTCTACTGCGGCGTACAGGATTCGCAGGCGCCGTTCGCGCTTGTGCTCACGGACCGCAATCCGGACGCGCGCTTTCATTACTTCGCCTACGGGCATCACGGCTTCTCGCATCCGGATGCGCGGCGGCGGATTCTCGACACGATCGCCGGCTACTTCAAATCATAAGCGCCGGTTGCCGCGCCCACTGCAGGACTTGCTCATGCCGCTCTATCAACCCAGCCCCCTGGCCGCCGGTCTGATCGCCATCAACGAGGCCGCGGAGCTGGCAGCCTCCGTCGTCAGCCGCTCCGTCTTCAGGCGCGATGCCGAAGGCCTGGTCAAATTGCCGGACATCAGCCTGGAAGCTGCGCAGCGGCGCGCCGAGCTGGGCCACAAGATCCTCGCGATCATCGATGGCGTCGACGAAGCGCAGCTGCCGCATGAGTACGTGTTGACCAGCAAGCTGCTGCGTTACTTCGCCGAGACCTGGAGCAAAGAAGCGGACCGTTACTGGCTCGCGATCGACCTCACCAGCGTCGTGTTCTACGGCCCGTTTGCGCAGACCGCGTACACCGGCGGTTTCATCTACAACGCGCTGATCAGCGTGCTCAGTGAATTTGCGTTCAAGCGCGACGGCGACGGCGAGCGTTATCTCGCGCTGCTCTGCGACCTGGCCCACATGAACCAGCAGATTCATGCGCGCACCGCGGGGCAGGCCGAGCGCGGCATCCGCATCCACAAGCTGCAGCTGCCCGCCGTGCGCAAGTTGCTGGCGGCGACCCGCGCCAACGCCGCAGCGGTCTTTCCGGTGAAGCAAGAGCGCCTGGCGGCACTCTCGAATGCCGAAGCCATTGGCGCGGAGATTCAGCGCCGCATCGATCAGACCGTGTTGCCGAGTTTCGATGCCCTGATGGCGCAGCTCGATGCCGGCTATGAAAGCAAGGCGCCGGACGGTGTCGGCATGGACAAGCTGCCCGGCGGCCGGCAGGTGTACGAAGAACTGCTGCGCATGCACACGACGATGGACCTGACCGCCGAGCAGGTTCACGCCGCCGGCCACGCACGCATGGCGCGCATCCAGGCGCAGATGGCCGAAGTGCGTCAGCAGCTCGGCTTTGCCGGCAGCGAAGCGGAATTCGCGGTGTACCTGCGTCAGCAGCCCGGTGCCATCGCGACATCCGCGGACGATATCGGCGAGAAGATGCGCCGCCACAAGGATCGCGTCGAACAGCGTTTCGATGAATTCTTCGCCGAGCGCGCCGGCCCGGACTACGACCTGCTGCGCCTGCCGCAGGCGCTGGAGGGCAGCATGACCTGGGGCTACTACACGGCGCCGGTCGGCCAGGAGAAGCGCGGCATCTACTATTACAACGGTTCCAAGCTCGACAGCCAGGCCGTCATCGCGGCGGCATCGCTGGTGTTTCACGAGCTGGTGCCGGGGCATCACCTGCATCTCAACCTGCAGCTGAACAATCCAAACCTGTCGAGCTTCCGGCGCGCGGGCATGGTCAACGCCTACAACGAAGGCTGGGCGGAATACGCCGCGATGCTGGCCGGCGAGATGGGGCTCTACGACGATCCGTACGACTGGTACGGCCGGCTGTCGCAGGACGCCTTCCTGACCTGCCGCCTGGTCGTCGACACCGGCATGAACGCGCTCGGCTGGAGCTGGGAGCAGGCCAAGCAGTACATGCGCGAGCATACGATGTGCGCCGAAGGCGAGATCGAGTCCGACACGCTGCGCTATTCCTGCGGCATCCCGGCGCAGGCGCTGGCGTACAAGCTGGGCGACGAGGAAATCCTGCGCATGCGCAACGATGTCCAGCAGCGGCTGGGCGACGGCTTCAGCTTCCGCGACTTCCACAGCGCGGTGCTCGGCGGCGGCTCGATGCCGCTGCCGGTGCTCGAGTGGCATCTCAACACTGTATTTCCGTCCGCGCCGGCGCGGCAGGGAGAGATTCAATGAGCCTGAAGGTTCTGCAGAACGGCGTCATCTTCGACGGCCGCAACGAGGCCTTGATCGAAGGCGGCAGCATCGTCATCGAGAACGACACGATCCGTGAAGTCGCGCGCGGCGACGTAAAGCTGGCCGGCGCCGAGGTGATCGATCTCGACGGACGCTTCGTCATGCCGGGACTGCTCGATGCACACTTCCATGTGTACGGCATCACTTTCAACATGCACCGGATGGACAACATGACCATCCCCCTCAAGGTCGCGCATGCCGCGCGCCTGCTCAAGGGCGCGCTGCACCGTGGCTTCACCACGGTGCGGGATCCGGGCGGCGGCGAGATCGGCCTGCACCTGGCGATCAGCCAGGGCCTGATGGAAGGTCCGCGTCTGTACTACGGCGGCAAAGCGCTGTCGCAGACCGGCGGTCACGGCGACATGCGCGCCGCTGACCAGCATGAAGAGCCCTGCGGCTGCGTTGCGAACAACACCTTCGCCGAGGTTGTCGACGGCGTCGAGAATGTGCGCCTGTTCTGCCGCAACGAACTGCGCAAGGGCGCCGACCACATCAAGATGTTTATCTCCGGCGGCGTGTCATCGCCGACCGATCCGCTGTGGATGCCGCAGTACACCGACGGCGAGATCGAGGCCGCGGTGCAGGAGACCGCCACCCGCCGCAAGTACGTGATCGCGCATTGCCATACGGACGACGGCGCGCGCCGCTGCATCCGCACCGGCATTCGCTCGATCGACCATTGCACGATCATCACCGAAGAGACCGCGAAGCTGATTGCTGCCGCCGACGGCAAGACGTTTGCGGTGCCGACGATCGCGGTGATGGAGCAGGTCATGCGCTATGGCCCCGAGCTCGGCATGTTTGGCGAGAGCCTGGAGAAGATCAAGGTCGCCCATGCGGCGGCGTACCAGTCGATGGAATACCTGCAGCGCGCGGGTGCGCGGGTCGGCATGGGCACGGATCTGTTCGAGGAACGCTTCCATCCGATGCAGAGCCAGGAATTCAGTTTCCGCGCCGACATCTTCAAGCCGATCGACCTGCTGCGCTCGGCGACCAGCATCAACGCCGAGATCATGCAGAAAAGCGGCGTGGTCGGCAGTCTCGAAGCGGGCGCCTATGCCGACATCATCGCGATCGACAGAAATCCGCTGAAGGACATTCATGTGATGGCCCGGCCGGACGAGCATTACTCGATGATCATGAAAGGCGGCGACTTCGTGCGCAATCGTCTTTGAATCGATTCACGCACTGAAATCGAGGAAGCCTGTGCGTTATTCAGCGCTGTCGATCGCCGTCAATGCCATGCGCGGGCATCGTCATTGGAAGCCCGCCTTTCGAAACGCCGAACCGAAGTCCACTTACGACGTCGTCATCATCGGTGGTGGCGGCCATGGCCTGGCGACGGCGTATTACCTGGCGAAGAACCACGGCATCACCAACGTCGCGGTTCTTGAAAAGGGCTGGATCGGCGGCGGCAATACGGGCCGCAATACGACGGTCGTGCGCTCCAATTACTTTTACCCGGAATCGGCCGCCTTCTACGAGAAGTCGCTGCAGCTCTGGGAGGGCCTGAGCCAGGAGCTCAATTACAACGTCATGCTGTCGCAGCGCGGGCAGGTGGTGCTTGCGCATAACCGTCATCAGGTCGAGATGTCGCGGCGCCTGATGAACGGCATGCGGCTCAATGGCATCGTGGCCGAATGGATGGAACCCGACGATCTGCGCCGGCGCGAGCCGCTGCTGCGGCTCGACGGCCGCTTCCCGGTGCTCGGCGGTCTGGTGCAGAACCGCGCCGGATCGGCGCGTCACGACGCGGTGGCCTGGGGCTACGCACGCGGCGCCGACGAAAGCGGCGCACACATCATCCAGGGCTGCGAAGTCACCGGCTTCACCCGGCAGGGCAATCGCATCACCGGCGTGCGGACCAATCGCGGCGATATTGCGGCGGCCAAGGTCTGCCTGTCGGTCGCCGGGCATACCAGCCAGCTGGCCGCGATGGCGGGGCTCAGCCTGCCCATCACGAGCTACGCACTGCAGGCCTTCGTGTCGGAGCCGATCAAGCCGGCGCTGAACATGATGGTTCTGTCGCCGTCGACCGGTGTCTACATCAGCCAGACCGACAAGGGCGAAGTGTTGATTGGCGGCGCGCTCGACATGTATCCGTCGTATGCCCAGCGCGGCAACTTCCACACCGTCGAGAGCGTGACCGCCGGCATGCTCGAGATGTTTCCGGCTTTCTCGCGCCTGCGCCTGATGCGCCAATGGGCCGGCATCTGCGATGTCGTCAAGGATTCGTCGCCGATCCTCGGTCCGACTCCGATCGATGGGCTGTATCTCAACTGCGGCTTCGGCACCGGCGGCTTCAAGGCGACGCCGGCCGGCGGCTTGACGATGGCCCACACGCTGGCCACCGGCAAGCGCCACCCGCTGATCGAGCCGTTTGGCCTGGAGCGCTTCACGTCGGGGGCGCTGATCGACGAGGCCGGCGCCTCGGGAATTGCGCACTGATATCCGGATTCGACCTGGGATATTGCGGTCATCTCCGACTGACAGGGATCTGTAGCGCGCCATCGCGCGGCGATATCCTTAAACTCGCCGCAGGTTCAAGCATCGACGATCAAGGATCGGACCAGGGCGATGACGCGCGCATCAAGGATCACCGGTGGAATTCTCGCTGGCGGGGAAGGGCGCCGGCATGGCGGCGCCGACAAAGCCTGGCTGCCATTCAAGGGCCTTCCGCTGATTGCAGGTCTGCGCAACCAGCTGCAGCCCCAGGTCGATGAGTTGATCGTCTCGGCCAATCGAAATCGCGAGCGCTACGACGCGCTCGGCCTTGACGTGGTGAGCGACACGATCGGGCAAGGCCCGATTGCCGGAGTCCTGCGGCTGCTGCAGGCGGCCCGGCATCCCTGGTTGCTGTGTGTTCCCTGCGATACGCCGGTGCTCGCCGCCGACATCGCGGATCGGTTCATCGCCGAAGCAGCACGACATGCGGCAGCGGAGGTCGTGGCGATGCACGATGGCGTTCGCGCACACCCGACGTTCTGCCTGATCCGCACCGGGCTCGCGGCGGATGTCGAGAGGTTCATCGAGAGCGGGCAGAACAGTCTGATGATCTGGCAGCAGACGCGCGCGCTCGTCTGGCTGCATGGCGCGACGCCGGTCAACCTGAATACGCCGGAAGATTTGCTCGCTGCCGAAAGGGCGCTTTGACGGTCGAAGCGGTCGCGCCGAGGCGGCACCCCATGTACAAACCGGCCGTTTCAATCGATGCTTGCCGGCGTTTTTTCCTGACAGACCCCAACAATGAATCTGAGTGAGCCGCTGCGTGGCGTCAAAGTCGTCGAATTCGAAGGTATCGGCCCGGGCCCTCTGGCCGGGCGCATGCTGCTGGGCATGGGCGCATCGGTAACCCTGATCGCGCGCCCCAACGCGAGTCCCGTCGCGGCGCAGCTCAACGGCAGCCAGGGTAACGAGATCGAAGCCGGCAAACAGCGGATCGTCCTCGACCTGAAGCGTCCGCAGGATCGCGAGACGGCATTGCAGCTGGTCGCCGCGGCCGATGTCCTGATCGAAGGTCTGCGGCCCGGCGTGATGGAGCGGCTGGGCTTCGGGCCGAAGGACTGCGCGCGCGTCAACCCGAAGCTGGTGTACGGGCGCATGACCGGTTGGGGCCAATCCGGTCCACTGGCGCAGGCCGCCGGCCACGATCTCAACTACGTGGCGCTGTCCGGCATGCTGTCGCTGTCGGCTCACCGCGGCGAAAAGCCCATCGTGCCGCCGACCGTCGTCGGCGATGCTTCAGGTGCCTTGGGCCTGGCCTTCGGCATCGTCTGCGCACTGCTCGACGCCCGCTCGACCGGCACAGGCAGGGTGGTGGACTCGGCCATCGTCGACATCGTCGCGATGCTCGGCGGAATCGCGCAGCTCGTCCGCCTTGGCGGGCAACTCGATTGCGAAGGGCCGAGTCCATTCCACGATTCGCCGTTCTACGACGTCTACGAATGCAGCGACGGCCGCCATATCACCATCGGCGCTCTGGAGCCGCAGTTCTACCAGCTGCTGCTCCAAAAGCTCGGCATCACGGACGTCGATGCGCGAGCGCAATACAGCACCGGATCCTGGGCCGCGCTCAAACAACGCATCACCGCGCAGTTCAAGTCGCGCACGCGCGCCGAGTGGGATTCGCTGCTGGAAGGGACCGACGTCTGCTACGCCCCGGTGCTGAGCATCGCCGAAGCCGCGCAGCATCCGCACAACGCCGCGCGCGGAATCTACAAGGAAGGCCGCTACGGCGGAGTGTTCGGGTCCGTCGCGCCGCGCTTCCTGGCACTCGACGAGGACACGCAGAACGGCTGAGCAGCCGAGCGCCGATCGTCCGGGCTCGCGCGCATTCGATACGCACGTGCGGGTTCCCGGCCATACTGCGGCGATGCACGATCCGAAGCCGGCCGACAACAGCAGCTTGCTCGCCGCCGACGAGGTGCGAGCGTTCACGCTTGAAGGCGAGAGCCGGCGCTCCCCTTATGTTCTGATTTGCGATCACGCCGGCAGACTGATTCCTCGCAAGCTTGCGAGGCTGGGCCTGCCGGAATCGGAGCTCCAGCGGCACATTGCCTGGGACATCGGTGCAGCGGAGCTTTCACGAAAGCTCGCCCGCGCCCTCGATGCACCGCTGATCCTGCAGAACTATTCGCGTCTGGTAATTGACTGCAATCGCCCGCTGAACGGCGACGACTCCATCGCGCTCAGGAGCGAACGCACGGACATTCCCGGCAATCGGAATCTGAATGCGTCGGCGGTTCGGCAGCGCACCGATGAAATCTTCGCGCCGTATCACGCCTGTATCCGGGCAATGCTGGATGCCCGGTTGAAGCACGGTGAGGACACAGTGCTGATCTCGATGCACAGCTTCACACCCGTCTATCTCGACGAGCGGCGCCCCTGGCACATCGGCGTCTTGCACAACCGCGACGCGCGCTTGGCCAGGGTGCTGATTGCCGCGCTGCGCGCTGAACCGGGACTGACCGTCGGAGACAACGAGCCGTATGCCGTCGGAGACGATACGGACTACTCGATACCCGAGTATGGTGAACGTCGCGGACTGCTGCACGCAGGCCTCGAGATCCGCCAGGATCTGATCGACAGCGAGGCCGGCCAGCAACAATGGGCCGCACGCCTGGATCGACTGTTGCGTGCTTGCCTCCCAGCCTCGTTCACGAGTTAGTTCCGAACCAGAAAACCGGCTCGGCCTTCACCGCCATCCCCGAGTCGCTCATGCAAATCCGCTTCGGTTACGAACTGGTCTATCAGTGTCCGCAGTCGACGCCGATGATCCTGACGCTGCACGTCCACTACACGCGCACCTCGGATCTGTTACGGCCGGATCAGCTGCGCATCAGTCCCGCCGTGCCGGTCACGATGTATCGCGACGGTTTCGGCAACTGGTGCAGCCGCATCGTTGCGCCCGCGGGTCGCATCGTGCTGACCGCCGATGGTCTGATCAACGATCGCGGGCTGACCGAGGCGGTGGTTCCCAACGCGTTTCAGCATCCGGTCGAGTCGCTGCCGGAAGAGACCCTGGTCTACCTGCTCGGCAGCCGTTACTGCGAAACCGATCTGTTCACCGACATCGCCTGGCAGCTGTTCGGGCACACGCCGCTCGGCTGGCCACGCGTGCAGGCGATCTGCGATTACGTCAATCAGCACATCACCTTTGGTTATCAGTTCGCCCGCTCGACCAAGACGGCGTGGGAAACCTACAACGAGCGGCAGGGCGTTTGCCGCGACTACGCGCATCTGGCCATCACGTTCTGCCGCTGCCTGAACATTCCCGCGCGCTACTGCACTGCGTACCTGGGAGATATCGGCGTTCCCGCGGTGGATGCGCCGATGGATTTCGCCGGCTCGATGGAGGTCTATTTGGGCGATCGCTGGCACTCGTTCGATCCGCGCAACAATCAGCCGCGAATCGGTCGAATCCTGATCGCACGTGGACGCGATGCCGCCGATGTCGCCATCACGACCACCTATGGCCCGCACACGCTCGAGAGTTTCAAGGTCTGGACCGACGAAGTAGTGACGAACTGATACGGCGCCGCCGATCCAGTTCGCTGCCGTCAGCGATCCGCAGGGCAGGCGGCGCCGGTCTTGATCCACTCGCTGATCAGCGCGCCGAACTGTGCCTGCGTGCCTGGCGCAGGCTCGCGCGCCTGGCGGCTGATGTCGATGCCGGGATTCCAGGCCCAGCCGACCAGCGAGTCCTCGGCCATGTGGTGCTCGATCTGCTTCAGCGACTTGCCGCCGTTGCGCTTCTTGTCCTTGATCTGTTCGCAAATCTGGCCAAGCGTCTTCCCTTGCCAGGCCATCTCGATCGGCGCCAGATGCCAGGCCGGATCGCCCGGCACGCCTGAGGCTTCAAAGTTCTTCGTCTGGTGACAGGTGCTGCATTGCAGGGCAACGGCGCCGTGACCGGCCGGGCCGCGCACGACGGGCGGCAGATGCGGATGCATGTCTTCGCCCTGGGTCGGACTGTCGCCGCGCGGATGGCAATTGAGGCAGCGCGGATGCTGGATCACCTTGCCGGCTTCGCTGAACAGCGCTTGCGAGCGTGCCATCTGATCGGCGATGGCGGCGAAATCGGCCGGCGATTTCAAAACCGATGACTCATTGCCGGCAGCCAACGCGCTGCTCGCACTGATCGTTGCAAGCAGGGCTGCGAGCAGCATCTGGCGCATGGCGCTGAACCTTGCATCGTTCATCAGTAGCGTCTCCTGGAGCTGGCCGCGGGGCTGGCGAGGGAATGAAGCTCGCTTCAATCATAGCGGCGTGATGGACCAGTCACAAAAATCAGCCACAAAAAAAGTACGGCTTGGTTATGCTGTAAGCCCCGCTGCGTCGTGCGCCGGCGCCGGGCTAGCCATCCGCAATACCCGGAGAGCCAGATGGTCGCACTCAAGGTCAATGGACGCTCGCACTCGGTCAATGCCGAGCCCAACACGCCGCTGCTGTGGGTGCTGCGCGACGACCTCGGACTGACCGGCACCAAATACGGCTGCGGCGTCGCTCAATGCGGCGCCTGTACCGTGCATATCGATGGCAATCCCCTGCGCTCCTGCAGTGCGCCGTTGTCCGGCGTCGGCGGTCGTAGCGTCACGACCATCGAAGGTCTCAGCAGCAAGACCGCGAAAGCCGTGCAGAAGGCCTGGATCGATCTCGATGTGGCGCAGTGTGGCTATTGCCAGTCCGGACAGATCATGACGGCCGTCGCCCTGCTCGAAGCCAGGCCCGTGCCGACCGACGAAGATATCGATCGGGCGATGGCCGGCAACATCTGTCGCTGCGCGACGTATGTGCGGATCCGTGCCGCGGTGCATGCAGCGTCCGCCCAACTCAAGCTCTGAGGTGTCCGCATGCGCGCCCTTGATCCCACTGTTGCCACCGCGATTTTTGGCCAGGTCGAACAAGTCGGAGCCGGCCTCAGCCGTCGCGACTTTCTGAAATCCAGCGCCGTCGCCGGCCTGGTGATCGGCCTGCAGTTGCCGCTGTCCAGAAAAGCCTTCGCAGCCGACGCGGTGGGCGAAGTGCCGCCGGGGCAGTTCGCGCCCAATGCGTTCATCCGCATCGCGCCCGACAGCACCGTCACCCTCGTCATCAAGCATCACGAAATGGGGCAGGGCGCGAGCACCGGTCTCGCGACCTTGCTCTGCGAGGAACTCGACGCCGACATGCCGACGGTCAAGGTCGAATACGCACCGGCCAATGTCGAGCTGTACAAGAACCTCGCGATGGGCGCCCAGGGCACGGGCGGCTCCACCGCGATCGCCAACTCCTGGGAACAGATGCGCAAGGCCGGCGCCACCGGACGCGCGATGCTGGTTTCCGCGGCCGCGCAGCGCTGGGGCGTGCCGCCGTCGAGCATTACGGTCAGCAAAGGCATCGTCAGCAGCGGCAAGCACAAGGCCAGCTTTGGCGAACTCGCCGCCGATGCCGCAAAGCAGCCCGTACCCGACGATGTGGCGCTGAAGGATCCGAAGAATTTCGTCCTGATCGGAAAGAACGACACGCGCCGGCTCGACAGCCAGGCCAAGTGCACCGGAACCGCGACCTATACGATCGACGTCAAGCTGCCTGGCCTGCTGACCGCCGTGATTGCGCGGCCGCCGGCGTTTGGCGCGAAGCTGAAATCATTCGATCCGGCTCCGGCGAAAGCCGTGAAAGGTGTCACCGATGTCGTCGAAGTGCCCGAAGGCATTGCGATCGTCGCGACCGGCATGTGGGCTGCGCTGCAGGGCCGCCGCGCGCTGAAGGTCCAATGGGACGGGCGCGCCGCCACGATGAACACGGCCAATCTATACGCCGACTATCTGAAGATGACCGAGTCCGGCGCCGCCGCGGTGAAGGTCAACGCCGACCGCAACACCGCGCCGTTGCTGAAGAAGGCCGCAGCGACGGTCGACGCCGTCTACGAATTTCCGTACCTCGCGCACGCGCCGATGGAACCCCTCAACTGCGTCGCCTGGCTGCATGACGGCATGCTTGAGACCTGGGGCGCGCATCAGTTCCCCAGCTTCGACCATATGCTGGCGGCCAAAGCCGCCGGCCTGCCGCCGGAGAAGGTCAAGCTCAACACGCTGATCAGCGGCGGCAGCTTCGGCCGGCGTGCAAACGCCGTCTCGGACTTCGTCGTGGAAGCGGTCCACGTCGCCAAGGCGATCGGCCGCCCGGTGCCGGTGCGCGTGCAGCGCACCCGCGAGGACGACATGCGCGCCGGCTGGTATCGGCCCATGTACCTGCACAAGGTCAAGGCCGGCCTCGATGCCAAGGGCGAGTTGCTGGCCTGGCAGCATGCCGTCGTCGGCCAGTCGATCCTCGCGGACACGCCGATGGCGGCGATGATCAACAACGGCAACGACGTCACCAGCACCGAAGGCGTGTGGCCGACGCCGTACAGGATTCCGGCGATGTCGGCGGACCTGTATTCGCCGAAGCAGGACGTGAAGCCCTTGTGGTGGCGCTCGGTCGGCAATACGCACACCGGCTACGTGATGGAAACGATGCTCGACGAGCTAGCGGCCAAAGCCGGCCAGGATCCGCTCGCGTTCCGGCTCAAGCTGCTCAAGGACGAGCCGCGGATGGCCGCCGTGCTCGAGCTCGCCGCCGAGAAGGCCAACTGGAACACCGCGATGCCCGCCGGCAAGGCGCGTGGCATCGCCGCGCATTTCTCGTTCGAAACCTATGTCGCGCAGGTAGCCGAAGTCAGTCTGAAGCCCGATGGCCATCTCAAGGTCGACCGGGTGATCGTCGCGGTCGACTGCGGCGTCGCGGTCAATCCGGACCAGATCAAGGCGCAGATGGAAGGCTGCGTCGGTTTCGCGCTGGCTGCGGCGCTGTACGGCGAACTCGATATCGAGAAAGGCGCCGTCAAGCAAGGCAACTTCCACGATTACCGCATGCTGAGAATCGACGAAATGCCAGCGGTCGAAGTGCATATCGTCGCCAGCCAGCACGCGCCGACCGGCGTCGGCGAACCGGGCGTGCCACCGCTGGCCCCGGCCGTCGCCAACGCAATCGCCAAGCTGACCGGGCAGCGCGTGCGACGACTGCCTCTGGGCAGCAAGAAGTTCACAGTGGCTTGATGGTCTGAATAGAACAAAGCGATCCGGCAGTGCGATGGAGACGACAAAGGACATCCTGATCGCGATGCTGATCTGTTTCGGCCTCCTGTACCTGATCTTCAGGCAGTTGCCCGACTCGGCAATTCGAAACCCCTGGACCACGGTCGCGGGCGAACGAACCGATGCGCCCGCGAAGCCTGAAAGTCCCCGCGCCCTCGTGGAAGCGTTCCAGGACTCGACGGCGCAAGAAACCAACGTCGATCTCGATCGCTCGCCGGATGTGTCTGTGGTACAGCTCCGTGCCGATTGCGTGGAGGAAGTAAAGCGCGGCGGAAGCGCGGGTTGGAATGCCAGGGGAGCCTGCGCTCTCTACGAGAACGCGGTTGCAGGAGCCGGCGATCCGACCATAAATCTATCCGAGGCGCCAGGCTATCAGGCTGAGCGTCGTCGCGAGCCGCAGCGAGCGCAAGGCGATGAGCGTGCCAGACCAACGCTGATTGCGACTGAGTGCAACGAATATAGGTACGGCTCGATTGAGTACAGGAAGTGTCGCGCCCGCGAGAAGGATCGCCTGCAAAGGATGTGCAAGGCCGGAATGGAACGCGCAGATCGAATAACAGGACCTACGCGCCAGCAGATGCGGCAGATCGCCTTGGCCAACTGTCGTGTCGCGGATCTCTACCAGATCGTCAAGTAGCGCGACTCGCTGCTACGGTATCGGTGTGGATCGAAAGCCGTAGTCGATGTGCTTGACGTAGTACGACGCGCCCATCGCCGGCAGTGGGCTTGATGCCCAGACGGCACGGATCAGCGAGGCATCGAGGGCTTCCGATCCGCAGCTCTTGGCCATCTTCACGGCGAGCACGGTGCCTTCTCGATCCTGATCGATGCCGACGACGCAGAAGTATTTGTCGGGTCGATCTGCTGGTTTTACCCAGTTGCCCTTGATCCGGGCGATGACCAGGGGCGCGTAGTCCTCCGCCGATGCGACGGTGGCCGGCGCGGGCTTGCCCGCCACGGCGGGCATGCACAGGGCAATGGTCATCAACGCCAATGTTCTACGCATGGGACTTCTCCTTGCAGCGTGCTTAACCGCGGCGCTGGTTGGCGACCTTCCGGAATGGACCGGCCAGGTCCAGCCACGCAATGACTTTCTCGAAGAAGCGCGGAAACAGCGCGCTCAGCGCCACGTTCAATCGAGGCGTGCCCGGCATCAGTATCAGGTCCGGCAGATCTTTCTCGATCGCGCGGATCACGGCCGGCCCGAGCTTTTCGGCGCCGATGGTGCCCGCGGCCTTGGGCGCGCTGACGCCATGTTGCTCGATCATGTCGGCGAACATGCCGGCACCGGACATGAAGCCCGGACAGATCACCGAAGCGCTGATCGGCCAGCGGCGGTCCTGCGCCGTCAGGCGCAACGCGCGGGTGAAGCCGACCAGGCCGTACTTGGACGCGTTGTAGGGCTCTTCATAAGCCGACGAGATCAGCCCGGCGACGGATGCAATATTGACGATGTGGCCGCGCCCGCACTTCAGCATCTCCGGCAACAGCCAGCGGCTGAGCAGCATCGGCGCCAGCAGGTTGACCTCGATCATCTGCCGGAGTGCTCCGGCATCGCTGGTCTCGTAGCTCTGGGCGGACTCCAGTCCGGCATTGTTGACCAGAATGTCGATGCGGCCGAATTCCTTGAGGGCGGATGCGATCAGAGCCTTCAAGCCGTCTTCCTGGGCCATGTCCGTAGGCACGCTCAGGACGCGGATGCCGTACTCGGCCCGCAGTGCTGACGCCACCTCTTCGAGCCCGGCGGCCGAGCGTGCGGCCAGAACCAGGTTCACGCCGCGCTGGGCCAGCGAACGTGCGATATGCACCCCCATGCCACGCGATGCGCCGGTCAGAAGTGCGGCCATTCCTGCTTCGATTTTCATGTGTCGTTCCCGAGCGGTCTGTCCGGATCATGGCCAGCGGCGCCGGTTTGCACAAGCAGACTGCGGCGACCTGTCACTGTTGCCGAAGGCCGTTCGCCGCTCACGCGCGGCGCTGATCCAAGCTCGAGTCACATCCGGGCGGCAGCACCGCGCCAACGAAAAGGTGAAGCAGGCCTTGCCGCGCAGGTAGAATGCGCGGCCCAAACGCCCGCTCTGCAGGTCAATAATGTCGTTTCTCTCGCGTTTGTTTCGCAAAGCGCCGCCGCCTTCGCCGGTTCCGGTGCCTACTCTTCCCAAGCAGAGCGCCGCCGAACGTGCGCAGATTGCCGCTGAGGAAGACAGCGCTTTGCAGTCGGCCATTGCCGCCGGTGACGCCCAGGCGGTGGCCAAGCTGGTCGTTGCGGGCACATCGACCAGGATCCGCCAGGCGGCAGCGCACGCGATTGAAGATCAGGATTTGCTGCGTCAGTTGATTCGCGATGTCCGCGGCGGCAATGACAAGAGTGTCTACAAGGTTCTGACGTCCAAGCGCGATGCCGCGCTCGAGCAGGCCCGCAAGCTCGAGCAGCTGCGGATCGACATCGATGCAATCTCGGCAGCCCTGGAGCGCCACAGCAAACGCGCGTTCGACGCCTCGTACGGCTCGACGCTGGATCAGTTCGAGAACCGCTGGCAGACGGTGGCCGCGCAGGCCGAACCGGAACAGCGCGCCAGAGTCCAGCAATGGATCGAGCGCGCGCGAGAGATCATCGCGGAGCAGGCGCGTGAGGCGGCGGATCGGGCCGCACAGGCGCTGGCTGCCGCCAACGCGGCTGCGGAGGCGCAGCGTCTGCGCGAGGAGCAGGCACAGGAACAGATCGCGGAACCGGTGGAGGCGCAGGTCTCCGATGCCGTCGCGATCGAGCATGACCCGGCGCTCGAAGAGCAGAAGCTCGCGCAGGCCGAAAAACAGCAGGCCGAGCAGCAGGCGATTCGCCAGCTCGGCGATCTGATCCGCAAGGCGCGTGCTGCGCTGGGCGACGGCAACAGTGCGCGCGCGGCCGGCGTGCGGCGGACCATTGAGGAGAAGCTGGCGGGAACGCCGCTGCCGGCCAATCTGCTCAGCCAGCTGCAGCAGCTCGACCATCAGCTCGACGAGTTGAAGGACTGGAAGAGTTTCTCGGTAACGCCCAAGCGCGCCGAACTGATCGAGGAGATGGAGTCGCTCATCGGCATCGCGCTTGATCCCTTGGCGCTCGCCGACAGGGTCACTGGCCTCAAGGACGAATGGCGCACCTTGGGCAAGGGTGCCGGCGGGCATCCCGAAGCCGATGCCCAGCGCTTCAGCGAAGCCGCCCAGAAGGCGTACCAGCCCTGCGCCGAATATTTTGCGGCACAGGCGCTGATCCTCGAAGAGAACCTGCGTCGACGCGATGCGGTGTTCGCCAAGCTGGCCGCGTTCGAGGCGGGATACAACTGGGAGCAACCCGACTGGCGTGCCGTCATCAACACGCTGCGCGAGACCAAAGAGGAATGGCGTGGCTGTGGACCGGTGGATCGCCGCGCCGCCAAGCCTCAGCAGGAAAAGTTCGTCGCCCTCACCGCGAGCCTGCAGGGCCGGGTGGACGCCGAGCACGCACGCAATCTGAAGCAGAAGGAATCGCTGATCGGCCGCGCCCAGGCTGCGCTTGCGGGCGACGATGTCCGCAAGACCATCGAGACGATCAAGAAGCTGCAGCAGGAATGGCAGACCGTGGGCCCGGTGCCGCGCGAGGCTGATCAACGCCTGTGGGGCGAGTTCCGCAAGCATTGCGATGCGGTGTTCCAGAAGCGCCAGCAGGAATCTGCGACCTACGCGGCGGGGCTCGAGAGCAACAAGGCGCAGGCCATCGCCTTGTGCGAACAGATCGACACCATCGCCGCGCTCGAGGGACCCGAGTTGCTGGAACGCGTGAGCGGTCTGGCTGAATTACGCAATGCGTTCGAGGCGCTTGGCGAGTTTCCGCGCGCGGACGCGCGTGAACTGCGCAACCGTTTCGAGCAAGGTCTCGATCGCTGCAAGACGGCAGTCGCGCGCCAGCGTGCGCGCGAGGCCGAGCGGGGCTGGAGCGATCTGTTCGAGGCCGCCAACCACGTGCGCGCCTACAAGCTCGCCGTGGCACAAGGTCTGGGCGCGGAGCAGCTCAGCGCTTTGAAGGAGACGGCGGAAACCCGCATCGCCGCCGCCCAGCGCTGGCCGAAGAGCGGACTCGACGCCCTCAAGCAGGGGCTCGCCCGTGAGGCCTCCGCGGATTTCGCGGCGAACGAGACAGCGTTGAAGATGCTCTGCATCCGCGCCGAAATTCTCACGGATACGCCGACGCCGCCGGAAGATCAGGCGCTGCGTCGCGAGTACCAGCTACAGCGCCTGGTGCAGAGCCTCGGCCAAGGTGTCAGGGCCGATGAGACGCAGCTGGACGGCATGGCGATCGAGTGGCTGAGCGTCGGCCCCGTGGATGAGGCCGTATATCAGTCGCTGCTGCAGAGATTCCGGCGCTGCCGCGCTTAGAACCTCGCAGGACGAAAGCGGGCGTCGACTGACGCCCGCTTTGCCGTGCAGCTTACTGCACCGATCGCCAGTCGCGCGGGGCCCTGCCGGTCCAGCGCTTGAAGGCGTTGGTGAAGCTCGAGACCTCGCTGTAGCCGAGGCGGCCGGCAACGTCCTTGACGCTGAACTTGCCGAGGCCAAGCAGTTCTTCCGCAAGCGTCTGCCGGACTTCGTCCGATATGTTCCTGAACGATGTGTTTTCCGATTCCAGCATGCGCCTCAGATTGCGCGAGGTCATGCGCAGCTCGGCTGCAACGGCCTCCATGTTGGGCGCCATCGCAGGATGACGTAACAGCATGTCGCGCACTCTGCCGGCGGTGCCGCTCCAGTTCTTGCGCCGCGCCATGATGGCCTGCAGCTGCGCCATGCAGTGCCGGAGCGTGGCGGCGTTGGCCTGCGGCATCGGCAAGGCCCGGAAGTTGGCGTCGACCACGATCTGATTGGCCGGGGCGTCGAACTCGGGCTCCAAGCCCAGCAGTTCGACATACTGCCTGGCGTGCGGTGGAGCAGGAAAAGCAAAGCGCACCCGGCGCTTCGGCATCTGCCGGGAAAGCACTTCCTCCATCACCCTCGGCAGGGCAAACATATCCCGCTCGACGACAATCTGGCGCAGTGGGGCCGGGATATGTCGATCGCCGAAAGTGAAGACCAGATCGTCGCCGATCACTTCCTGATGCTTTTCTACCAGCGTGAAGCTCAGCGCGTGATAGCTGAGGCCCAGGTTGATCGCATCGCCTGCCGTCGCGCAGCTGCACATGGCAAAGGTCAGGACGCCATAGACCGGCATGTGAAACCGCGCAGCCATCTTCAGGCCCAGGCCCGGTACGCGGGGCAGGCCGCGCACGATATTGGCGATGACCAGGTATTCCTGTTGCGGATAGACCTGGGATTCCAGCTGGAGCAGTTGCTCCGGTGCGATGCCTGAATTCTCCAGGCAAGCCGAGGCACTCATTCCGTGCTCGGCGGCGACATCGATCATCTGGACGACGCTGTAGATACTTCGTGAAATCTGCGTATTCATGTCACGCGTGACCGCAGCAGGGTCGTATTCTCATGCTCGAAATAATAGCAACCCCGACTGCCGGTCGAGCGTCAGAAAAGGCGTACAGGCCCATTGGACGCCAACCGGGAAGGCCATGCGGGACGACGATGCGCGTCCGGAAATCACACGAATAGTCCGGAAACTCATCTTGTGCCGCTGCCTTCGCGGCTCGGACAATCGCGGCCAATGAATATCAGCATCCGTTGGACCCAGGCGCAGCACATCCGGGCGCTGGTCCTGTGCGTTATCGCGTTCCTGCCCGGTTGTCGCGACTCTGCGGAGCTGCCCGGCTCGATTGCCGCTGGGGAAACCGTGGAAATCCGCCACGGCAGCGGCGCCGGCGAGTATCGGGCGCTGGTGCACATTCCGGCGAGCTACGATCCGGCGACGCCTGTTCCGGTCGTGGTCAGCATCCATGGCTGCAATCAGAGCGCGGAACTGCAGCAGAAGGGCGTGCTGTTCGACGAGATTGCCGCGCGCGAGCGGTTCATCGTCGTCTATCCCGACTTCGTTGACGGCAGCAGTCATCCTCTCGATTGCTGGCGCTTCTACCTGCCCACCGAATGGAATCGCGATCAGGGCGATGCGGCGGGCGTCGCCGAACTGACGCGCCAGGTCATGGAGCGCTGGTCGGTGGATCCTGAGCGGGTCTACGTGATCGGGCAATCGTCGGGTGGATTTCTGACCAGCATCCTCGGCGCCGTGTATCCCGATCTGTACGCGGCCATGGGCAATCTGGCCGGCGGACCCTACGCCTCGACCTTTCTCGACGCCGCCAATCCCCTGGTCCCGGCCTTGGCGAATCCCGCGCTACAGGCGCAACTGGCCTTCCAGGCGATGGGTTCGAACGCACGCGTGGTTCCGCTGCTGCAGATCCATGGCGATGCGGACACCACGATCTATCCGCAGAACGGCGCCAATGCCATCCAGCAGTGGTTGATGACGAACAATCTGGTTGCCTCGGGCTCCCGGACGGGCATGTTCCCGCTGGTGCCCAGTGAAACGCAGGCCTTCGACGCGGATCGTGCCTTCCCCTACGAAGTCGATGACTACCGCAGCGCCGAGGGTTGCCTCGTCGCACGGCATATCCGGATTCACGGCTTGCAGCATCTCTATCCGGGCGGCCCCGACGATCGGGAATTGCCGGCGTTCGTCGAGCCCCTCGCAATGGATGCATCGGCAGCCGCGTGGGATTTCTTCAAGCGCTACCGCAAATCCAACTCGCCGCTCTCCTGCGATTAGACCGCCGCCGCGTCGCGTCGTGTCCGGAAGTCGCAAGTCCGGTCCGCAAAGCCGTTCCATCGCCAACGCAGAATGCGTCAGCGGAATATTGGGGCCGCTGCACAAGCGATGGCGAAAGGGAGCACTTCACTTCAACAGCTGCATGTCAGACGACATGGCCGTCGTCGTCCCTGTGCGCACACGGAGGAGTTCTGATGCAGAGCAATCTCAGGAACTGGGCGACCGCCGCAGCATTTGCGGGCACCGTCGCGCTGTTCGGCAGCATGCCGGCATTCGCCGCGAACACGACGTACTACGTCGATGCGAGCGGCGGGGCAGACGCCAACGCCGGCACCAGCCCGGCAGCGGCCTGGAAGACGCTGGCCAAGGTCAATGCGATGACCTTTTCGCAAGGCGACAAGATCCTGCTGCGCGCCGGCGGGGTATGGGTGGAGCAGCTCAGGCCGAAAGGCTCGGGGGTGAGCGGCAACCCGATCACGATCGGCGCCTACGGAGAAGGCCCGCGACCGATCGTCGATGGCCGTAATGTGGCCTACGCGCAGGCGGGCGCAGCCGCGGTCCACCTGCAGAGCGTTTCGTATTGGACCGTGAGCGGGCTCGAGGTCACCAACGACACTGGCACGAACAATATCGGCACGGTGGCGTCGCCTGGAAAGAACCGCAGCGGGATCATGGTTTACAACACCAGCGGCAGCACCAAGTCCGGCATCGTCATCCGTGACAACTACATCCACGACGTCAATGGCTGTTTTGTCTGTTCGGGTGCGAACCCGCAGACCAACGGCGGCATCGCTGTCGTTGCCGACATCATGAACGGCCTCTCCAACGGCGGCAGCAGCTTCAACGGCGTGCAGATTCTCGACAACGTCATCGAACGGGTCGGCCGCACCGGCATCGCCTTCAACGACTACTCGACGGGCATCCTGTTCTACATCGTTGCGCAGAACATGCTGAGCAAGAACGTCACGATCGCCGGCAATCGCCTGAAGGACATCGAAGGCGACGGCATCATCCTGTCCGGTTCGATCAACAACCTCATCGAGTACAACCGGATCGACACCGCCGGTCTGGTCACCGTCGCCGGAACGACGCAGCCCGGCACCGTCGGCATGTTCATCGCCAAGACGACGAACAGCGTCATGCAGTTCAACGAGGTTTCCGGCGTGCGTCACAACGTCGTCGACGGGCAGGCCTACGACGTCGACCTGATGGCCTATGACTCCGTCGTGCAGTACAACTACAGCCACGACAACGAGGGCGGCATGATCCTGCTGATGGGCGGCATGTTCTCCGGCTCCAATGCCATCGTGCGCTACAACCTGAGCGTCAACGATGCCTTCGTCACCAATGGTGTCTTTACGCTGTCCAGCGGCCTGCTGTCCGGCGCGAAGATCTACAACAACACGGCCTACATCGCGCCCGGCCTGACCTCGCGTCCGACCTTCCAGCTCGGCTGGGATGGCGACAACAACAACAGCTGGAGCTTCCGCAACAACGTGATCGTCAATCACGGCACCGGTGCGTGGGAGCAGCCCAAGGGCTCGGGCACGACGATCAGCCACAACCTGATCTGGGGCAACCACACCGCGGGTGAGCCGGCGGACGCTTACAAGATCACTGCCGATCCGCAGATGATCGCGCCGTCGACGGTGGCGCCGGAGGGTCTCGATGCGGTCGCCGGTTACGGGCTGCTGCCGTCTTCGCCGGCCGTCGGCAGCGGCGTCCTGATCGACGGCAATGGCGGCTTCGACTACTTCGGCACTGCAATCCCGCCCGCGGTTGCGCCGACGCGCGGCTTCCAGCAGCCCCAGTGAGTCCTCGTGACGGCAGGTCGCGGCCGCTACGGCGCGCTGCCTGTCCGGAAATCGCAATCCCGGTCCGCAAAGCCCCTTCGCCGATGGCGCACAATGCGCGATGGGCCAGGGGGACGCCGCCCGTCGCATGGCGTAGCGGCCACGCGCTGTCGTCAAGTTCTCCCTCGGCCTGTACTAAAAAATAAAGCGAGGAGATGTATGGCAACCGCGAGAAAGGCGCCGTGATGGCGAGGATCGGCGTGTGGGCGAAACCCATCGGCCTGCTGATGGTGTCGATGCTGGCCGGCTGTTCCAGCAGCGGATCACCGGACGATATTCCCACGCAGGGCACCACGACCGAGATCCGGTATGCCGGCATCCTGGGCATGTACCGCAGTCTGGTCTATGTGCCTGCCAGCGTGGATCCGGGGCAGCCAGTTCCGCTGGTGGTGGTCCTGCACGGCGCCAACACCAGCGCCGAGCAGCAGCGCGATGCCAATCTGTTCGATCCGGTTGCGGATCGCGAGGGATTCATCGTGATGTACCCGGATCACGAAACCGACGGCAACCTCGGGCTGCATCCACTGCAGTCCTGGCGCTTCTACGACCCGCTCGAAATGCAGCGCGGCATCGGTGATGCGCAGGCGATCGCGGCGCTGACGCAGCAGGCCATGGACGAGTGGAACATCGATGCCGAGCGGGTGTACATCGTCGGCATGTCGGCGGGTGGATGGATGACCAGCATCATGGGCGCCACATACCCCGATCTCTATGCCGCGATCGGCGTCGCCGAGGGCGGCGGGTACGGCATCGGCCTGGCAGGCCTCGGTCAGCCTTTGGGGCCGTCTCTGGTGCCTCCCCAGTTGCTCGCGCTCGCGGCCCATCAGGCGATGGGGAGCCATGCCCGGATCGTGCCCGTCATCAATTTCCAGGGCGACCGCGACCTCGCAGCAACGCCGGCACTGGGCGCGAATGCAGTGCAGCAGTGGTTGATGACCAACAACCTCGTGGCCTCCGGCAGCCTGAGCGCGCCGTTTCCACTGACGCCGACCGAAACCATCGATGTCACACCCACGACCGGATACGCCTACCACGTCGACATCTACAGGGACGGCGAGGGCTGCCGGATACTCGAGCAGGTCCGCATCGAGGAAATGGCGCACTTCTGGCCCGGCGGATCGGATGATCCGCGGCTCGCGGGCTTCACCGATCCAAAAGCCCCGAGCGGTGCCGAGATGTCCTGGGCATTCTTCAAGCGGTTTCGCTTGTCGGACACGGCGTTGCCTTGCGTGGAAACGCAGTGACCTTGAACGTTGCCTGAGAGGCTCAGCGACGCGAATCTTTCTTAGATATCCAGGACATTCGAGTCGCCGCTCACCCGGATCGAAACGATCTATGTGTGCCACCGGACAGACCCAGCCGTGGCACAGGCGTATGTAAGGCGTCGTTCCCTGCGTACGATGCCGGCACACGTCTGCATCGATGGTCGATGCGGCCGTCGATCCGATTGACGAAGGAGGACGCTCGAATGGCGCCTGTCATTCGAAACCCACCAAGGATCGCACGATGAATGACTCAACCTATATGCCTGAGCCGGCGGCTCAAGCAACCGCTACCGCCAGGTTGACCCCGAGCAAGAAGCAAACGACCGCCAGCCTGTTTGCGGCAGAGCGCGAAATGAAGGCGAAGTGGAAGTCGCTGGTCGGCACGGCGCATGGCGTCTGGAACAAGATATCGACCGAAGAGCTGGTCAAGGTCGGCGGCAGCATCCCGACGCTTGCCGGGCTCGTGCAGTTGCGCCACCAGTTGAGCAGGCAGGAAGCGGACTCACAGGTCAAGGCGTTCTTCGCGACGCATTTCCCGGCCCAGCCCGCGTAACCGGCGAACCCGCAGACCTGCAACGGCGGCGGTCTACTTCTTCGGCGCGGGGGGCTGAAGAATGTAGACCGCATGCCGCTCTAGACGATCGAGGCTGCTGTAGCAGCTATCGCCGATCGGTAACGGAACCGCCATGCACTGTCGTCGAAACTGCGCGGATCCCTGAATCCTTCGGAACGCTTCGGAGCAGTGATCAAGGTCGTCGTCGCCTTCGCGTGCTTCAAGACGCTGCGCCGCAGACGAACGGCATCCACCATCGCCTGGATCGTGCCGCTGTCGGCACCAGACGACGTCGCATGGCTTTCGGCGGCTGCCTGTTGGCTCCGGATACTCACTTTGTTCGCTTGCATAAGAGATGCTCGTTTAAAGGGTGCTGCTTGGTCAACAGTGCGGCGGATTCATGGCGACGATCCAATGACCGCACACCAATCGCGGCGCAAGGTATCTCTGCGCATCCGGCAAGGTCGGTGCGCTGTCGAACACAGGAATAAAACAAGGCTAAGCGGGTTAGCGCACCGATTGAGCGCGCAGAGCTCACTATCATCCTGTTGCAGCTGAGACGCTGCTTTGCAGTTGTTGTCCAGAGAAGCAAAAGCTTTCTGACTGCAGATCCGAATGATGTCCGCGCGAACTTCGCTGCCGGCCGTCATCCAACTGTAGCGAGAGGCGCACCATGGGTCGCGACTTCCGCTGGTTCGAGAGTTGTCTCTGGCAGCCGCTGGAGACAACTCCACTCTTTTGTCACTTCAACCCACTTGCAAGCACAGCGATGCGTAGAGGCGATTTACGCCGAATGACGCAGCGACGTGATCCAGACACAAGCAATGGACCAGCGACAGGTCCACGCAAGGCTGGCATGGAAATCTGAGGAAACACCATCATGAAACATCGCAACCAACATCCCTTGGCGCCAGCGCAGCGCGTCTCTGCGTTTCGTCTCGCCCTCGTGCTGTCCGGAGTTCTCGCGCTAGCGGGCTGTGCGTCTGCGCCCGTACCGCCTACGGCCGCTTTGCAGGCCGCGGAGCTGTCGATTGCCAATGCCGAGAAGGCGCGCATCGCGGACTACTCGTCACCCGAACTCGCCCAGGCGCGCGAGAAACTGACCGCTGCCCGTGCAGCGGTCAGCAAGGAACAGATGACGCTCGCACTCCAGCTCGCCGAGCAATCTCGCGCCGATGCGGACCTCGCCTCTGCGAAAGCAGAGATGAGCAAGGCCAAGACCGTCAATGACGAAATGAGCAAGAGCACCGATATCGTCAAACAGGAAATGCAGCGCAATCCGGGAGTCAAGCCATGAGCAATACCGTCCACAAGATGAAGACCATTACCGGTCTGCTGGCCGTCGCAATGCTGGCCGGAGCCTGCATGTCCGCTCCGATGAAGCCGGACGGCGCCGATGCCGCAAGGGCCAAGCTGACCCAACTGCAGGCCAACCAGGAACTGGCGGGTCGTGCGCCCGTCGCGATCAAGGAAGCCGAGGCGGCAGTCGCCATGGTAGAAGTCCCGCGCGAAGACCGCGAGATGGCGGCCCATCTGGTGGTTCTTGCCGACCGCAAGGTGGACATTGCAGCTGCTCAGGCCCAGAGCCGCTTGCTCGAAGACCAGCGCAAGACCTTGGCCGAGCAGCGCGAAGGCGCGCGCCTCGAATCGCGGACCAAGGAGGCCGACATCGCGCGCGGCGACGCCGACTCGGCTCGCGTCGATGCTGACATGGCGCGTGAACAGGCGAATGCGGCGACGCTGCAGGCCGACGATCTCAAGCGCCAGATTGCCGAACTCAATGCCAAGCAGACCGATCGCGGATTGGTCGTGACTCTGGGCGACGTGCTGTTCGAGACCGGCCGCTCCGAACTCAAGGGCGGGGCCGTGAGCAACGCCGCCAAGCTGGCCGCGTTCCTGACGCAGCATCCGGATCGCACGGTTGTCATCGAGGGTCATACCGATGATGTCGGCAGTGCCGAATCCAATCAGGGCCTGTCGCAGCGCCGCGCCAACTCGGTCAAGGCCTATCTGGTTGCCCAGGGAGTGAGCGCAGCGCGCTTGCAGGCATCTGGGATGGGCGAGAGTGCGCCGGTATCGGGCAACGATTCGAGCACTGGCCGCCAGCAGAATCGTCGCGTCGAAGTGATCATCGCGAATGCGGTGGCGATGAAGCGGTAGAGCCCCAACGGATCGGGCTTGCACAGCGCGATCGAGCATTTGAAGCCCGCCGGTGCTGCTGCCGGCGGGCTTTGCTGTTGGGTATCCGAATACCCGAAGGCGCCCGGCCGACAAGGCTTGTTCTGTTCGATTGCGTACAGACCCGGAGACGACTTTAGGACTACTGTGGTCGACGATGGCCGCCGGATTCCGCATCGGCCGTCGCAATCCGCTCCTGAGCAGCCTTCATGACCATGACCCGTCTCCCGATTCGATACACCGCGGGCTTCGTTCCCGTGCTTTTTGCGACGCTGCTGGTTTCACTGACCTCGGCGCGAGCCGGGGCGGCCGAGATCGCATCGTCCGTTCCAGTGAACGCCTCCGCGCGGGCCTACGGAACCGGCTGGAAGTGTGATCTGGGCTTTCGCGAGCGTGCGGGGGGCTGCGAGAAGATTGCCCTGCCTGACAACGCCTATGCGACCGGCAATAGCTATGGCCCGGGCTGGGAATGTTCGCACGGCTATGAAGCGGCCTCGACGAAGTGCGTCAAGCTGGTCGTCCCTGCGCACGCCCATCTCGAGGCGTCTGGCGGCGGCTGGGCCTGCGATCGCGGGTTCAAGCTGTCCGACAACGCCTGTGCTCCCATCAAGCTGCCCGCAAATGCCTACGCAACACCGGACACGAAGTACGGCAGTGGCTGGGCCTGCGATCGCGGATATCGAGCGGAGCGGGAGCGATGTGCCCAGATCGTCGTGCCAACCAACGCTTTCCTCGAGCCCCGTGAAGATGCCGGCTGGGCCTGCGAGCGCGGGTTTCGACGCAGCCAGAACCGCTGTGCCGCCATCGAGGTCCCTGCAAATGGCTATCTGACGAACGCCCGGTCTGAGTCGGGGTGGGAATGCGACCGTGGCTATCGGATCGAAGGTGCCGCATGCATCGCGCTCTCGGTACCGGCCAACGCCCACATCAGCCACTCCGGCAACGACTGGGATTGCAATCAACCGTTCCAGAAGGAACGGCAAGGCTGCGTTCGGCCATGACCGAGAGCTTGAACCCAAAGGGCCTGCTCCCCGCTGATCGATCGGTCTCGTCTCGATGACGAACCTTCTGCGAGCCATCGGCAATCAACCGGGCAACCAACTCGGCGACCAACATGGCAATGACCCCGTGATGGACCAGAGCCGTCTGGGCAACCATCTGCTGGCCGCACTGCCGGCAGTGGACTTTGCGAGCCTGCAGCCGCATCTCAGGTACCTGCCGATGCCGCTCGGCGAGCTGCTCTATGAGTCCGGCGAGCGCATGACGATGGCGTATTTCCCGACCACGTCCATCGTGTCCTTGCACTACGTCATGCAGGACGGCGCTTCGGCGGAGATTGCCGGTGTGGGCAACGAAGGCATGCTCGGCGTGTCGCTGATCATGGGCGGCGACAGCACGCCGAGCCGCTCGCTCGTGCAGACGGCCGGCGAGGCCTATGTCCTGGATGCAAAAATCCTGGTCGACGAGTTCAACCGCGGTGGCGCTCTGCAGCGGCTGCTGCTGCGTTACAGCCAGGCCTTGATCACGCAGATGACGCAGACTGGCGCCTGCAACCGCCATCATTCCGTCGAACAGCAGCTGTGTCGCTGGCTGCTGCTGACCCTCGATCGCATGCCGACGCGGGATCTGGTCATGACCCAGGAGCTGATTGCCAGCATGCTCGGCGTGCGCCGCGAGAGCGTGACGGAAGCGGCCGGCAAGCTGAAAGAGCGGGGCATCATCAGCTACCGCCGTGGGCACATCACGGTGCTCGATCGCGCCGGCCTGAATCAGCATGTGTGCGAATGCTATGGCGTGGTGAAAACCGAATTCAACCGTCTTCTAAGGGATGTAATCCACCAATGAATCCGCTCCTTACCGAAGAAGAGAAGCTGCACATGATCACAGACGCCGATATCTTCGCGGCCAGGATCCTGATCGTCGATGAGCAGGAAGCCAACATTCGCCTGCTGGAACAGATGCTCGCATCCGCCGGCTACGCGGCGGTGGCGTCCACCCGGCATTGGGAAGAGGTCTGCGCCATGCACGGCGAGAACCCATACGACCTGATTCTCCTCGACCTGCCAGTGACAGGATCGGGCGGCTTCACGGTCCTGGAGCAACTGCGCGGCGTCGAATCCGCGAAAGGCGTGCCCGTGCTTGCCGTCACCTCCGAGCCTGGCCACAGGAGTCGGGCGCTACAGATCGGCGCGCGAGATTTCATCGGCAGGCCCTTCGACCTGGTCGAGTTGAAAGCAAGGATCCGAAACCTGCTGGAAGTACGGCTGCTGCACCTGCGTCTGGAACGGCATGAGGAAATCCTCGAGCAGACCGTATTCGCGCGCACCGCCGAATTGCGGGCGAGCGAGGAGCGCTTCCAGCGCTTCACCGAACTCTCTTCCGACTGCTACTGGGAACAGGACGCAGCCGGCCGCCAAACCCAGGTCTCCGGCCCCGCGATGGAGATGCTTGGCCTGGGCGGTCAGGACGAATCGACGATCGGTCAAGGCGGATCGCACTGGAACGGAGCGGAGCGCGCCATCCTCAGGGCCAACATCACTGCGCGGCGGCCGTTCCTGGATCTGATCTGCAGCCGGATCGACCTCGATGGCTCGAAGCACGTCTTCCAGATCAGCGGTGAGCCGTTCTTTGCACCGTCGGGCGCCTATGCCGGCTATCGCGGAATCGGCCTGGAAGTCACCGAGCGGTTGCGATCCTGAGCGGCTGAAAGCGGTCACTCGCCAAGGCGGTATAGTTCGGCATGTTTCGCGGCTGGCGTCCTTCCAGATGGCCCGCCACGCGCAAGCCTGTTGCCAACACCGCGGCCAGTGCACGATGACCGAGCGCCAGGGGCGGGTCGGTGTCGTGGGGCCGCGGTCGGCATCGTCCATCTGCTCGTCCCGCAATGACCGTCAAAGAACTCGACGTCGAGCGCCATCCCGCAAATGGCGTGCTGACCGCATCAACGCAGCGCCTAGAGAACCGTCGCCGCCAAGTCGCCGTGTACCGGCAGTGCCTGCAAGCGCTGCTGGTGGCCATCGTCTGGCTGGGCCTGCTGCTGTCGCCGGCATCCGCGCGGGCGAAGCCGCTGTTGGTCAGTGACGCTTCAAGCGCCGCGCCGATCCCCTTGGCCGGACATCTTGAGAAGTTCTACGACGCGACCGGCGAGTTGACCCAGGCACAGGTCGCCTCGCCGGAATACGAGGATCGCTTCGAGCCGATCCCGGGCAATTTCAACGCCGGCTTCTCGCCGCGGGGTGCCTGGTGGGTTCGCTTTTCGATTGCCGCCGCGCCCGGCGCTTCCGGCGACTGGTGGTTGCATCTGGGCGCTCCCTATGTCGATTACCTCGATGTGTGGCTGCCCGAACTCACGGCAGAGGGTGAAACCCTGGCGCACCGCGCGCTGGGCGGAATGCGCCCGGTATCCGCACGGGATCTGCCCTGGTCTGCTTCCGTGCTGCGCCTGGACCTGCCGCCGGAAGATCGTGTTCAGTGGGTCTGGATCCGGATCGAGGGCGAGCGCTCGCTCAACCTGACCGGTAACGTCTCGAAGCTGGATGCCCTGACCGGCGTGCTGCAGGGCTCGGTCGCAAGGGCCGCGGCGTCCGTGGGCATGGCCTTGCTGATGGGCCTGGTCTGTCTTGCGCTCGGCCTGTCCCTGCCGGATCGCAAGTTTCTCTGGTACTCGGCATACCTGCTGGTCAGCGCGCTTCTTTTTGCCTGCTCGGAGAACCTGCTCTCGGTCCTGGTGCTGCCAGAGCAGCCGCAGCTCGCCTTGCGCATTCATCACCTGGCGGTCTGCCTGGGGGTGCTGACCTCCATCCTGTTCGCCCACAGCGTGCTCGACATGCGCGAACAATTTCCGCGTGTGGCTCTGGCGTTCCGCGCGCTGGCGGCGCTGGCGGCAGCCAGCTGTGTGGTGGCTTTGGCCGGCTACTACGGCCTCATCGGCCCGGCCTCGAGCCTGACAAGATTGGTGCTGGCCCCGGTCATTGTTGCGCTGTGCGTCGTGCTGGTCATTCGCAAGCAGCCAGGCGCATGGCCCAACTTCATTGGCTACTCCGTCTACGGCGCGGTTGGCATGCTGCACTTCGCCAAGAACCTCGACTTGCTGCCATTCACCTGGTTCACGCAATACAGCTATCTGCTCGGCGTTGTGGTCCACATGCTCGCGATCTTCCTCGGCCTGGGCATCAATGTGCGCCAGCGCGAGCGTGAAGCGATGGCGTTCGATCGCGCACGCCAGGGTGCCGAACTTGCGAACCGCGCCAAGAGCGATTTTCTCGCCAACATGAGTCATGAGATCCGCACCCCGCTGAATGCCATCCTCGGCACCGCGGAACTGCTCGGCGATACAGCGCTGAACCGCGATCAGCGCCAGAGCCTCGACACGATCCAGCAGAGCGGCGATCACCTCCTCGGCGTGATCAACGACATTCTCGACTTCAGCAAGGTCGAGTCCGGCATGCTGGAACTGGAAGACGAGGTGTTCGAGCTGCGCCGCGTCGTCGAAGAGGCGATCGAACTGCTGGGCCACAAGGCCGCGCAGAAGCGGCTTGATCTGATCTGCGATGTCGCACCGGGGACGCCGGAGATGGTGCGCGGCGACGCAGCGCGCGTGCGCCAGATCCTCGTCAACTATCTGTCCAATGCCATCAAGTTCACCGAGCAGGGCGAGGTGGCGGTGGAGGTGAGCACTCAGGCGCTGGCCGCCGGGCGCCAGACCTTTCGCATTGCAGTGCGCGACACCGGCATCGGCATTCCGGCGGATCGCCTCGACCGCCTGTTCAAGTCCTTCAGCCAGGTCGATGCGTCGACCACGCGACGGTATGGCGGCAGCGGTCTGGGCCTGGCGATCTGCAAGCGGCTCGCCGAGCTGATGGGCGGCGAGGTGAGCGTCGACAGCCACCCCGGTCGCGGCTCGACCTTCGCGTTCACGTTCGTCGCGGCCACCGATCCCTCCTGGCGGACACCGCAGCGGCCCGATGTCGATGCATTGAGTGGCAAGCGCCTGTTGATCGTCGACGACAACGAGACCAACCGGCGCATCCTGCGCAAGACCGCGCAGGAGTGGGGCATGCAGACCGTCGACAGCGCTTCGCCGTACGAAGTGCTGAGGCTGATAGAAGGCGGCGAGCGCTTCGACCTCGCGGTGCTCGATGACTTCATGCCGGAGATGGACGGCGTTGCGCTGGCTGCCGCCATCCGCCGCCATCGCAGCCACGACGCACTGCCTTTGCTGTTGCTCAGCAGCATGCGCAACCCAGGCACCGTACTCGGCGACTTCAACCTGGTTCGCATCAAGCCACTGCGCCGTAGCGCCGTGCTTGAAACCTTCCTCGACTTGCTGACGCCAGCCCAGGCCGCGACACCGGTAGCGGCGCCCATCGGGACCGGCACGGATCAACCGCCGCTGCGCATCCTGTTGGCCGAGGACAACGCCATCAACCGCAGTATCGGCGCCCGAATGCTCGAATCCCTGGGGTATCGCGCGGACGTCGTGGAGAACGGTGCCGAGGCGGTCGGCGCATTGCGGCGGGCGCCCTACGATCTGGTGCTGATGGATATCCACATGCCGGAGATGGACGGCCTCGAAGCCACCAGACGCATCCGCGCCATGGCCGACATCGAACAGCCGCAGATCTTCGCGATGACCGCCAGCGTGCTCGACGACGAACGCCAGGCCTGCATCGACGCCGGCATGGACCGCCACCTGGCCAAGCCGTTCCGGCGGGAAGAGCTGGCGAAGGCCCTGCGGGAAGCGGCGGCCGGGCGCTTGTAGCGTCGTTGCCATGCGCTGCGGCACAACGCTCCGGGTATAGTGGCCGCATTGCTCGCCTGATCGAGCTTCGCGACCGAAGAGCCGAGGAGAAGACCGCGACATGGAAGGTGTGTTCACACCCGCACTGGTTGTGCTCTCGCTCGTCGTTGCCGTGTTGGCTTCCTACACGTCGCTGGAACTCGTGGGCCGGGTCAGCCAGAAGCAGGGCGTCAGCTCGCAGGTCTGGCTGACCGGCGCCGCCGTGGCGATGGGCACCGGCATCTGGTCCATGCATTTCATCGGCATGCTGGCGTTTCACCTGCCAATCCCCGTGGCGTACGACGTCGCGATCACCGGACTCTCCCTGGCGATTGCCGTGGTTGCCTCCGGGCTCGCCCTGTTCGTCGTCAGCCGGGCTGCGATGAGCAGCTGGAGCTTTGTCGTGGGCGCGATCCTGATGGGCACCGGCATCGCCGCGATGCACTACGTGGGGATGTACGCGATGCGGATGTCGCCGGCGATCGACTACGACGTACCCCTGTTCGTCGCGTCGATCGTCATCGCCGTCGCCGCGTCCTTCGCCGCCTTGTGGATTTTCTTTCAACTGCGGCACGAGTCGTTCGGGGTCGCGTTGCTCCTCAAGCTGGGCAGCGCCACGCTGATGGGCCTGGCGATCACCGGCATGCATTACACCGGCATGGCCGCCGCGCAGTTCGCGCCCGACAGCTTCTGCCTCAATGCCACGTCGAACGGGATGAGCAACACCGCGCTGGCGATCACCATTGGCATCGCCACCTTTTTCATCCTGGTGATCGCGCTCGGCGTGTCCGCGCTCGATGCCAACTTTGCGACCCAGCTCGCCCGCGCGCTGCAGGCAACCAACCGGGAATTGAGCGCGCTTGCCCTCTACGATTCCCTGACGGGCTTGCCGAACCGGATCTTGCTCGATGAGCGAATGGGGCAGGCGGTATCGCACGCCGAGCGCAGCCGCGACTACTTCGCGCTGCTGTTTGTCGATCTCGATCGATTCAAGCCGGTAAATGACTCGCTCGGCCATCGCATCGGCGACCTGCTGCTGAAGTCCGTCGCGCAGCGGCTGGCCGCGTGCGTGAGGATGGTCGACACCGTCGCGCGTACCGGCGGCGACGAATTCGTCGTGCTGCTCAGCGGCATCGGCGATCCGAAAGACGCCGGGATGGTCAGCCGCAAGATCCTCGACGAACTCTCTCACCCGTTCTTCATCGAAGGGCACGAGATCGTGACGTCGGGAAGCATCGGCATCAGCATCTATCCAACCGATGGCAAGGACGTCAACGTGCTGAAGATCAACGCGGACAAAGCCATGTATCAGGCGAAGCGCAATGGTCCGAACAATTACTGCTTCTTCGCTGCCGAGATGTCCGCCCCTGCGTGACAAGCTGAATCCCGCGCACTGCTGGCCTTAGCCGTTCAAGCCGATTCCTGCATAATCGGCGCCATTACAGCGGGTCAGCAACCGGGGGGTTGGGGGAGCCATGAATTCATCTGTTTGGCGTCGTCTTGCGTGCGTCGCAATCACTGCGTTCGCGCTGGCAGCCTGCGATAACGGCGGCAACCCGCCTTCCGCACAACCGCTTCCTCCGGACGACACCTCGGTTGATCCACCGAACGAAGGCGTGATCCTGGCCGCGGAGCTGCTGCATATGGTCGAACGCAGCGGTCTGTACTCGCTGCCGTCCGATCCGGCACTGGCCCTGGCTTCGCTGTCGACGCTGCCCGACGGCCTGGGCAATGTCATCGCGATGCACCTCGGCAGGCTCTATCCGACGCCCAATGAGTTCCTGCCCGGCGTCGGGCCCTTGATCGGCATGCTGCGCGCGCGCGCGGACCTGTTGCTGAGCGGCGGCCAGGCCGCGAGGCTGCTGCAGGACGCGATGAACTTCGAGTTCTCGATCCTGCTGCTGCCGATCGAGGCCACGTCGGTCATCCTGATTCTGCCGACCCAGGTTGCCGAAGCCGACCCTGCCGCCGCCGCGCTGCCCGAAGCGAAGGTCGACCTCAGCCAGGTGACCTACGAGATCAACGGCCACACGCGCACCGTCGAGCAGTTCATGCAGAGCGGGTCGACCAATGCAATCGCATTCATGCACGACGGCCAGTTCATCTACGACAGCTATCAGAACGGCTTCAATCCGCAGACCCGCCACCACATGTGGTCGGTCACCAAGTCGGTCACCACGTCACTGGTCGGCATTGCGGTGGCCGAGGGCCGCGTCGATTCGATCCACGACCCCATCAAGAAATACATCCCCGAGGCCGCGGACACCGTCTGGGAAGGCGTCAGCGTCGAAGACCTGCTGCAGATGGAATCGGGCATCTACTGGGTTGACGTGCCGGTGCACCAGCCCGAAGAGCTCGTGCTGATGGGCGCGGACTATCACTCGAACGGTCTTTACGGGATGACGCGCGATGAATACCTGCTCAAGCTGACACGCGTCGCGCCGCCCGGCGAGTTCTACCGCTACAACAGTGCCGATGCGCAGATGCTCGCGTGGCTGCTGGAGAACGTCTACCAGCAGCCCTACGTGCAGATCCTTTCGGAGAAGATCTGGCGGCCCGCCGGCATGCAGGACGAAGCGCTGGTCATGGTCGACCGCCTCGGCCATGCCTTCGCATCGATGGGGCTGTTCGCCACACCCAGGGACATGCTTCGCTTCGGCGAGCTCCACCGCAACGGCGGGCGCAGCGTCGACGGCCAGCAGATCATCCCGGCGGCCTGGGTTGCCGCCTCGCACAACTACGACAAGGCCACCGGCGGCGGACCGCGCGGCTACATGTGGCCGCACCTGGGCGGCGTCGAGTCCGGCAACTACACGGCCGAAGGCTACGGCCATCAGCTCGTCAGCGTCATGCCTTCGCTGAACCTCGTCGGCGTGCGCTTCGGCAACGACCCGATCGACACCATCGCGCAGAAGGAATGGGAAGCCGTGCTGTCCGCCGTCGGCAGCTACCTCGAGAACGGCGCCGCCGAGTAGGGCCGCTCAGGCCACCCGGCGCAGCGGTTCCGAACCGACCAGAAAGTCCGTCGCTCGTGCGATGACGCGCGGGTCGGTGAGGATGCGCCAGTGGCCAAGTCCTTCGGTCGCCATGAGTTCGGCGCCGGACCATGCAGCGGCCATGCGTTCGCCGTGCTCGAACGGCACCAGCGCATCGTCGCGGTCGTGCACGATCAGCGCGGGGATCTGGTAGTCGCGGGCGAGATTGCGAACGTCCACCTCGTCCGGATGCACGCCCGTATGGCGGGCAACGATATCGAAGAAACGTGATCGCGCGCGCGGCTGCAGGTTGACGCCGTCGGCGAACTGTTCGAGCACGCTGCGCAGGCTCGACGGCCCGCCCAGCAGCACCGCACGCTGCGGCGACAAGCCAAGGCTGAGCGCATAGCCGATCGCGCCGGCGCCCATCGAGTGACCGACCACCGCTTCGAGATTCGGGATCTCGATCGCCGCTTCGAGCAGCGCATGCGTGAACAGAATCGCGTTCGACTCGTCGCCCGGCGATTCACCGTGGCCTGGCGCATCCAGCGCGACGACCTGCCGGCCGGCGCGCAACAGCGGCTCGATGAAATGCGCGAACTGGGTCGAGCGGCCTTCCCAGCCGTGCAGCATCAGCACGACCGGGGCATCGCGCTCGCCCCAGCGCAGCCCCGACAGGCCGAAACGAAAACCAACGCGCTCGGCCTGGGCGAGGGCGCCGGCCTCCCAGGTCTTCGGGGCATGGGTGCGCGGGCGCATTAGCACACGGCGCGAAGCACGCGCGCTGATCGTCGGCGCGATCTGTCCGGTGACGGCGTTGAAGCGGCGCAAGGAATTGAGCAGGTTCATTGAAGGCTCCGATGCAGGGGTTTTCAGCGCAGGGCGACTTCGATCGCGCCGTCGAAGAACTGGCGCAGCGCGACCATCCAGCGCTGCAGCGTCGAGTTCTCGGGAACCGCCGGCGCCTGCACCGGCGATTCGGCGCGGATGACCTCGGTCGTCGACGCATCGAGGCTGCTCACAGGCGCCATGGCTTCGATGCCGATGACGCCCATCGGCGCCGCCTCGCCGTAGGCAAAGCTGGAGCCGGACGAGAGCAGGAGGGCGGCGCTCAGGGCTGCCGCGGTGAAAGTGCTGTGGAGGAGCTGGGTCATGGAATGACTCCAATGTCAGGGACGCCGCCAGCTTATTCCTGCCTTATGTGCTGATAAGCTGGGTCATTGGCAATTGTTTAGTTCCAATGTGGAACGAATGGGGGCGCCATGGACGATCTGAATCACGTGCTGACCTTTGCCCGCGTCGTGCAGCTGGGCAGCTTCGCCGCGGCGGCCGACCGGCTCGGCATCGCGTCATCGGTGGCGAGCAAGCACGTCGCCAAGCTCGAACGGGCACTAGGCGCGCGGCTGCTGCAGCGCTCGACGCGCAAGCTGTCGCTGACCGAGGCCGGCAGCGCGTACTACGAGCACTGCGCGCGCATCGTCGAGGAGCTGGAACAGTCGCGCGCCGCCGTCGCGAGCCTGCAGGCCGAGCCGGGCGGCCGCCTGCGCGTCACCTGCATCAACTCCTTTGCCGGCTGGGTGATCGCGCCGATGCTGCCGGCGTTCTTCGAGCGCTACCCGAAGATCGAGCTGGAGATCATCACCAGCGACCGCATGATCGACCTGGCCGAGGAAGGTTTCGACCTGGCACTGCGCATCACCGGCGCACCGCAGCCGAACCTCGTCGCGCGGCGCATTACCGACGTGCGTTTCGTCGTCGTCGGCTCGCCGGACTACTTCGCGCGGCGCGGCACACCGCAGACGCCGGCCGATCTGGTGCAGCACAACTGCCTCGGCGTTCCCCTCGGCACGGCCGATCACCGATGGACATTCACACGCGGCGACGAGCAGCTTGCGGTGCCCATCAGCGGCAGCCTCGCAATCAACAACGTGGATGCGCTGCGCTACAACGCGCTCGCCGGCGTTGGCGTCGCCTTGCTGCCGACGTTTGCCGTCGGCAAGTACCTGCGCGACGGGCGCCTGATCGCACCGCTGCCGGACTGGCGCGGATTCAACGAGTCGACGCTCTACGCGGCTTACCTGCCGAACCGCTACGGTTCGCCGAAGCTGCGCGCCTTCGTCGATTTTCTGGTCGAGACCATCGGCGATCCGCCGTACTGGGACACGCTGGACCTGCCGGCGAATGCGCCGGTGGCGTCGCGTCGGCGCTGACGATTCAGAGACAGGCTTTCGTTCAGCCCGCCTGATCCTTCTGCCGGGTCGATCGAACCCCGGACAGAATCGCGAATCCGACCAGAATGATGGTGCCCACCGCAATCCACTCGTGAGGCACGTTCAACAGAACCGCCCCGTAGACCAAGCCACCGATGAGGATGAGGAAACCAACGAGGTAAATACCGAGCGACATGGCTCTTCTCCTTCCGTGAATGGCTCGAACGATTCGCGAAGGAGCAAAAAGAGTGCCCGGCACAGTCTTTTCCCTAAGCGATTGATCGGCCGCGGGAAGTGCCGTCTGGTAGTTGCGCGGTCCATCCAATGGCCTGCAATACGCATGGCGCCCGGGAGCCGCGGTTACAAGTTGCCGTTATCGCGGGGCGAAAATTTCCAACAGTCCGTAGCGGTGTTTCAGCCGACGCATGCCGGAACAGGCTTCAAGACCTTCTCAGAAGCCGGACCGCCACTGTTCGACGTCATTGCGCCGGATGGCGATCACGACGTGGCGCAACAGCAGCGCCCATCCCCATCCGGTGACGCCGACGAAGAAATTGATCGGCAGCGCCGCGCGCCAGCCGCAGACGCGGAAGCACATGGCGATCAGGCTCGGCAGAACGTAGAGCAGCGTCGCTGTAGCGGACAGCAGAACGGCCCACACGCGCTCCTCGGCGCTGAGTTTGGTGAGGGGAAGCAACGCATCGGCAAGAAGCATGGCGGCGATCATTGCGAGCACCGCGGTGACGCATGCATTGCGCACGCCGGAACGGCGCGGCACTGGCCGCGATCTCGCGTCGTCACGGTTGAGCGGCGCTGTCTGGTGGCTCGTGGCGCGCGGCGCCTGCTCAGGATTCACGGCCACAACGCGGTCCAATGCGAGCGAGACCGTCGGCGCTGATGCCGCGACGGGCGCCGTCACCGAAGACGCCGCAGGTCGGCCGAGCCGAGTCTTGAAATCCGGTTCTGCGTACGCCGGAATCTGCATCGCCTGCAGCGCGTCGACAACCGCGGCCGCACTGCCTTCAGACAAGCCACGCCGCATGTAGAAGGCATTGCCAAGCATCTCCTCCAGCATCCTCGACTCGTCAAGACGAAGCGTCCTCGCAAGCGCACTGGCCGCTGCCTGCCGTCGCTGCGGCAGGACGTGCGGCAGAACGACGCGATGAGGGATCGCTCGACCAGTCCGGTGGTCGGATCGAGCCTTCGCGGCATTGGTGGAAGCGTTCATGGCCTTCAAGGTGTTCAGGATGGTGGTCGTGCGCTGACCCGGTTCGAAAGGCCGCAGGCGTTCGACGACGACGCTGCCGATGGCGACCCTGCGCCCGCAAACGCGCGCCAGCGCTTGAACAGCAGCGCCAGCCGGGGCTTACCTTTCGATGCATCCAATCTACCGATAATGCGGCGCCGCAACATTCCCCCGTATAGGGGGTTGGGCTCATGTGTGCGCTCCATGTCGCGAGCATTGCTTCCCCCTGTTTGGGGGCTATCGCCTTGCCCTTGCACTATCCACGATGCCGCCTTCTCGTCGCCGGTCGACGTTTGGTTCGGGATCCAGCATGCGCAAGCTCTTCAGTGGGTTGTCACTCGTCGCGGTCATGACCGTCTCCGGATGCATGGTCAATCCGGTGACCGGCGTCAACGAGTTCACCCTCGTCAGCGAAGAGGAAGAGCTGACGATCGGGGCCGACAACTACGCGCCGCTTCAGCAGATGGAAGGCGGCGAGTACGCCGTCGACCCGTCCTTGACCGAATACGTGCAGAGCGTGGGCAATCGCCTGGTCGCGGTCAGCGACCGGCAGCTGCCGTATGAGTTCGTCGTGCTGGCCAATCCGGAGGTCAATGCCTGGGCGCTGCCTGGCGGCAAGATCGGCGTCAATCTCGGACTGTTCTGGGAGCTGGATGACGAAGCAGAACTGGCCGCGGTACTGGGCCACGAGATCACGCACGCGGCGGCACGCCACGGCGCGCGCGGGCAGACGCGGGAGATGCTGACGATGGGCGCCCTGATGATCGGCGGCCTCGCGCTGGGCGGCGAAGACTACGCCGACATCGCACTTGGTGCGGCGATGATCGGCGGCTCGCTGATCAATTCGAAGTACGACCGCGCGCAGGAACTGGAAGCCGATCTGTACGGCACGCGCTACATGCGCAAGGCCGGCTACGATCCCGGCGGCGCGGTGCGGCTGCAGGAAACCTTCGTGCGCCTGTCGGCAGGAGAGGGCGACGACTTCCTGTCGCGCATGCTGTCGACGCATCCGCCGTCGGAAGAGCGGGTACGCAAGAATCGCGAGACCGCCGCGGCGCTGCCAGCCGGTGGCGACGTGCGACGCGACGAGTACCAGCGGCGCACCGCCTACGCCCGCAAGATGCGGCCGGCTTATGAGAAGTGGGGTACGGCCGTGGAGCTGCTGGCCAAGGGCGATACGACAGCCGCCTCGGCGCGCATGCGCGAGGCCATTGCGATCGAACCTCGCGAAGCGCACTTCTACGGAACACTGGGCGACATCGCCGCCAAGCGCGGCGACTGGCGCGGTGCGGAACAGCAGTACAGCCGCGCGCAGAAGATGAACCCCAACTGGTACGGGTATCTGCTCAATCGCGGCGTCGCTCGCTATGAACTGGAGCGTTACGACGAGGCACAGGAAGATCTCGCCGCCAGCATGACCATGATGGAGAGCGTGCCGGCCCACTACTATCTCGGCATGCTGGACCGAGACTACTACGAAGACGACGACGGTGCGATTGCCCACTTCCGCGAGGCGGCCGGTGGCGACGGTGAGTTGAGCCAGCAAGCGATGACCGACTTGCTGCAACTCGACCTGCCGCGCAATCCTGGCGACTACCTTGAGGTCGACAAATCTCTCGATGCCAACGGCAATCTGGTCGTCACCGTCACCAATGCAACGACCGTGGACATGCGCGGCATCAGCGTCGGCGCGAGCTTCGACGGCAACGAGGCTTCGGCATCGCTGCGCGGTGTGCTCAAGGCCGGTGAGTCGGGCGAACTGGTCACCCGACTGCGCGGCGTGACCGAGGAAGGGCTCGACAGCGTGGAGCTCGAAGTCCTCAAGGCGAGGATCGTCGACAACTGATCAGTTGCCGGGACAGCAGACGACGGCGCAAGCGGCTGTCCCGTTGCCGGTCACTCCAGCAGGAAGTGCTCGATCTCGTCGATGCGCTCCGCCGCGTCGCGGTAGCCCAGCTGGATCAGCTCGCTGGTGAAGGTCTTGTCGAACAGCAGGAAGCTGGTGAGATCGGCGCTTTGCGCATCCGGCGTGCCGAGGCCGTCGAGCAGATGGCGCAGCGTCCGCGGCATGCGGTGTTCGAGGGTCTTGGCGATGATCGCAATGTCCGCCGAAGGCGCAACCACCAGCGGCTCGATCACATGCATCGGCTCGCTGGCGCCGCCTTGCTTCGTCATGATCGGCTTGCTGCCTGCCACCAGCGTGTTCATGCGCTTGAGGTGGTCGAGATCGGCATCGAGGTGATCGAGGAAGATCGCGTTCATGAAGACGCCGCAGATCTGCGACAGCGGCGGACACTTGAGCTGCGAGACCAGGCCGGCGGGCTCGGACAGTTCCGAACGCAGCAGCGAATCCGCCGACTGATGACAGCGCACGCCGATGGCAAAGATCTTCTGCGCGCCCAGGCGAATGGCGGGGCTCAGCGGCGTGGTCAGGCGCAGCGCGCCGTCGCCGAAGTAGGCGGTCGAGCCGGATGCGACCGACAGCGCCACGGGCGGAAAGACCAGCGGGATCGCCGCCGACGCGAGAATGTGATCGAGCGTCAGTTGCGTCGGTAGCGCGACTCGACGGCTCTTGTTCCACAGCGGCGTGCCCTTGCGCCCCTGCACGAAGGTGAACGCCTTGCCGGAGTGGTAGCCGGTGGCAGTCACGCCGATCGCGTGCAAACCGCCGCTCTCGATGGCGCGGGCAATGCCGTCCACCGGCAGGTGCTTGCTCAGAAAGCGGCGCAGCGGCGCGGTGTCGACCAGGGAATGCGTACGGCTGTCGCGCGACAGGCGGCCGAGCAGCATGTCGAGCATCAGATTCTTGCCGGTGCGGGCGAGCGAGACGATGTCGTTGCGGTAGACGTCGTTGGCGGTGAGCTGCGCCCAAAGGGTCGCCAGCTTGTCGGCGCTTTCGGTGAAATCGGCGTGGTACGTCGCAAGCGCGGCGCCGTTGATGGCGCCGGCCGACGCGCCGGTGATGATTTCGAAAGGCGCCGCCTTGCCGCGCAGGCTCGGCAGTTCGGCAATGCGCTTGATGACCCCGGCCTGATAGGCGCCGCGCGCACCGCCCGCAGTCAGGACCAGCCCCCGGTTCGGGGCGGGTTTCGCACGCGTTCTTGGCTTGGCCATGGGGCTTTAGCCGGCAAGTTCCGCGCCAAGTCGGCGCGGCGAGGGCGTCGCGCGAGCGGGTTCGCTCAAGGTCCCAGCAGGTCCTCCAGCGCCTGCCGGTAGACGTCCAGCGGCAGATCCTCCGGCTTGGCTGTCCAGACGAAGTCCGAACCCATCGCGCAGCCTGCGAGCAGCACGCAGCAAATCAAGCTGCTCGCAGGCCGCGTGAAGCGGGACCTGTTAATTGTGGATCTCATCTCCTTGTCGGAGCCCGCGCTCAGTCCTTTGCCGACGGACGGCTTAGCCAGTTCTGGAAGCGCGTCGGACCGATACGAGCGCCGGCGTCGGTGACCAGCGAGCGGTCGTCCAGCTTGGCGCCGAAGTAGCCGGCGCGGACATCCGCGATGACTTCGCGTGGGTCCTGACGCGAGGCCAGGAACTTGCGCGCCAGCTCATCGAGCGGAAAGCGATCCGGTCCGCCGACCTCGACGATGCCGTTCAGCGGCGCGCCGACCGTCAGATCGGCGAGCACGGCGGAGACATCATCAGAAGCGATTGGCTGGATCAGCGCCGGCGACATACGGAGCTTGTCGCCATCGGCACCGGAACTGACGATCCCCTCGACGAACTCGAAAAATTGCGTGGCGCGCAGGATCGTGTACGGGATCTTCGACGACTTGATCAGTTCTTCCTGGGCCAGCTTGGCGCGGAAGTAGCCGCTGTCCGGCAGTCGTTCCAGGCCAACGATCGACAGCGCGACGTGATGCTCGACCCCCGCGGCGACTTCGGCGCGCTGCAGGTTGCGGGTGGAGGTCTGGAAGAAATCCAATACCGCCTGGTCCTCCCAGGACGGCGCATTCGACACGTCGACGACGACCTGCGCGCCGGCCAGCGCTTCGGTGAGACCCTTGCCGGTGATGCTGTCGACACCCGACCGCGGCGAGGCCGCCAGCGCCTCGTGACCGCTCCGGCGCAGCCTGCTTACAATGTTCGAACCAATCAGTCCGCTACCGCCAATCACGACAATCTTCATGTTCAGCTCCTTGTTCCGGGTTGATCGTCTGGCGCTTCTGGCCGACGGATGCAGGATGCGCGACTGCGGCCGGCAAGACTTTGTCGGCGCCTTGGGTTTTCCTTGTTTTTTCCTTGCGAACCCGGCTCAAGGGCAGAGAGGCACCGGATGCTGCTGAGCTTCAACGACTGCCGGATCGACCTGGACCGCCGCGAACTGACTCGCGCGTCCGAGGTCATGGCGACCCCGCCACAGGTCTTCGATCTGCTGGTCCATCTCGTGCAGAACCGCGAACGGGTCGTCAGCCGCGAGGACCTGATGAACGCCATTTGGGCAGGCCGGATCGTTTCCGAATCGACGCTGGACAGCCATATCAACGCCGTCCGCAAGGCGGTTGGCGACAGCGGCCAGGCCCAGCAGGTGATCCGGACGGTCGCGCGCAAGGGATTCCGTTTCGTCGCCGAGGTCAGCTCATCGTCGCGCGCAGCCGACCCTGGCACCGCGCCTGGGCTCCCGCCGCAAGCCACGCCGCGGTTGCCGTCGAAGCCTTCAATCGCAGTGCTGCCGTTCGTTAACCTAAGCGGCGATCCGGAGCAGGACTATCTGTCGGATGGTGTGGTCGAAGACATCATCGCCGCGCTGTCCCGCCATCGCTGGTTGTTCGTCGTCGCACGTAATTCAAGCTTCACGTACAAGAACCGCTCGGTCGACGTTAAGCAGATCGGTCGCGAACTCGGTGTTCGCTATGTGCTTGAGGGCAGCTGGCGCACCGCGAACAACCGCGTGCGCATCACCGGCCAGCTGATCGACGCCGAGACCGGCGCCCATCACTGGGCAGGCCGTTTCGAGGGCGTGCTGGGAGACATCTTCGAACTGCAGGATCAGGTCACGGCCAGTGTCGTCGGTACGATCGCCCCGGAGGTGGAGCGCGTCGAGACCCTGCGCGCCAGCCACAAATCCACCGGCAGCCTCGATGCCTACGATTGTTATCTGCGTGGAACGGCGAAGCTGCATCAGGGCACGCGCGAAGCGATCGACCAGGCGCTGCCGTTCCTGCACAAGGCGATCGAGATCGATCCCGAGTTCGCATCCGCGCATGCAATGGCCGCCTGGTGTCACTGCTGGCGCAAGATCAATGGCTGGATGAGTGATCGTCCCGCGGAGATCGCGGAAGGCATCCGCATGGCCCGACGTGCCGTCGAACTGGATCGGAGTGATGCCGTCGCGTTGACGCGCAGCGGCCACGCCCTCGGTTACCTCGCGAACGATGTTGCCGGTGGCATTGCCTTGATCGACAAGGCGCTCATGCTCAATCCGAATCTGGCCGCCGCGTGGTTTCTCGGCGGCTTCCTCAAAATCTGGAAAGGCGAGCCGGAAGTAGGGATCGACTATCTCAGTCGCGCGATGCGATACAGCCCCGTCGACCCCGAGCTGTACCGGATGCAGGCGGGCTTGGCCGTCGCACATTTCCTGACCGGCCGGCTAGACGTGGCCTTGTCCTGGGCTGAGAAAGCGTTCCGCGAGCTGCCGAGCTTCCTGCTGGCAATCGTCATTCTCGCCGCTTGCCATGCGCTTGCGGGGCGCGACGAAGAAGCGCGGCGCGCGATGGACACTTTGCGTCAGCTGGATCCGAGCCTGCGAGTGTCCGGCATCGGCGGCTGGCTGCCGATCCAGGTCGCGGAGCACCTCGCGATCTTTCAGAACAGCCTGCGCAGAGCGGGGCTGCCAGAGTAAATCGCCGCATGAGTCCTGTGCATTCCTGGCGAACCACGGCGACTCGCTGCAAGCGGTGGAGCGGAGCGCTCCGATACTGTTCCCTTATCGTGGGTACACCTCAAACACGATTAAGAAGGCCGCGCCCACCTTATGGTTACTTTGGCGTTGCGGAGCAGCTAAGGGACTTATCCCCGCCGAAAGAAAAAGACCGCTTCACGGTTACCCAATACCCCAAAATCTCCGCGCGAGTCTCCAGCCAGAATTGCTTGGGAGTTCTGTCCTGCGGGTAAAGATCAGTAAGCGTGTACCGCCGGGTTTCACCTTCGCTAGATAGCACGATGTCATACGGGCGTGTCCTAGATTTTGTGTAAACGGTCATGAGGCAGGAAACTGCCTTGCTACAAGGAGTAGCGATGACCGTA
>NZ_JBYSYK010000007.1:0-40687 GCF_058783185.1 Fontimonas sp. FW305-C-3
GGTGGCGAAGGGAACGACACCCTGAATGGAGGCGCCGGAAACGACACACTTCGTGGCGATAACGGAAACGACACGCTTTTGGGCGGTGCCGGAAATGACCGTTTGGAGGGCGAGGCGGGGAATGACCGAATCGACGGCGGCGCCGGCAACGATACGCTGATCGGTAGCACCGGAAACGATGTGTACGTCTTCGGCCGTGGGGCAGGTCAGGACACGATCACGAGCTATGACACGGGGGCAGGGCGTCTCGACGTCGTCGAGTTCGATGCGGATGTCCTGGTGACCGACGTCACGTACCGTCGCACCGGTAACAACCTGATCGTAGCGATCGCGGGTACGACGGATACGCTGACGATCAGCAACTATTTCGATGGTGACGCCGCGGGCGCATACCGCATCGACCAGTTCCGCTTCGCGGACGGCACGGTTCAGGACGTCACGGCGATCAAGGAGATCGTGCAGATCCCAACCGAAGCGGCAAACACCATTCTAGGCTACGGCTCGGCAGACATTTTGCACGGCTTGGGTGGTAACGACGCAATTTACGGTTACGGCGGCAATGACGTTCTTAGTGGCGATGAGGGCAATGACCACTTAGAGGGAGGAGAGGGGAATGACACCCTAGATGGTGGCATTGGGGATGACGTTCTCAAGGCTGAGAACGGGAATGACGTGATCTATGGCGGCGCCGGCAACGACTCAATCGATGGCGGAAACGGAAATGACCGGATGATCGGCGGCCAGGGTAACGATCAACTGAATGGCGGTGCAGGAAGCGATACGTATGTATTTGGCTTGGGTTCTGGTCAAGACACGATAACGAACAACGATTCAGTTGTTGGTTCGGTTGACCGACTTGAATTTGAATCTGACATTCGTCCAGATCAACTTTGGTTCCGAAGAGTGGGGTCAGCTCTAGAGGTTTCCATTATCGGAACCAACGACAAAGTTACCGTTGCCAATTGGTACACAAGCGACGCATACAAGTTGGATGAACTGGTGACCGCAGACGGGCATGCATTGCTTACGAATGAGGTCCAGAACCTGGTTAGTGCGATGGCTTCTTTCAGTCCGCCGGCCCCTGGTCAGACGACGTTACCCCAGAACTACCAGGATTCCCTATCAAGCGTGATTGCCTCGAACTGGTAGCTACAACGGGGATCATTGGGCGGGTCGTGGAAAATCTCGAACGCCGAGGTCTAGTTTGGCGTGGAGCGCATGGTTTGCGATACGTGAACTTGAGATGGGAAGGCGAGTTTGTCCGCGGGTTACGGCTGTGCTGATCCTGTAGGTGCCATGGAAGGCGCCTGAGCCGAACTAACAGGGCCATCGTGGGCTCTTCAAGCGACCAGCGTCTCAGTCGAGAACGCAATTTGTGGCTGAAACTCTTTGAGGGGCAATGGCCGAGCATGTGAACAACCCCGGTATAGGGGTGCCGGAACAGGCAACTACTGATACCGGGCTTTCGTGCCTCGCTATGCTGGCGAGGCTACACGCGCTCGCCATCGATCCGAATCAGGTTCGTCACGAATTTTCCGTAGGCGGAAGCCCCTTTGGGACCGCCGAAATTCTGTTGGCAGCTAAGAAGGTTGGGCTTGTCGCCAAATCTACGTTGCCGGCCTGGGGAAGGCTGGGGACAATCGCGTTACCCGCCATCGCCAAGTCCAAAGACGGCGATTTTTTTGTTGTCGCTCGGATAGATGTACCCGCCGGCAAAATTTTAGTCCATGCCCCCGATGCCGGCCGGCCCGAGGTGATCACTGCGCAGCAGTTTAGGGATCGGTGGTCGGGAGAGGTCATTCTCTGCACCTCTCGGGCCGCAATGATCGGTGACTTGGCCAAGTTTGACTTCACTTGGTTTATCCCGGCAATCATCAAGTACAGACGACTGCTAGGAGAGGTTGTTCTAGTTTCTTTCGTACTTCAGATTTTCGCGCTGATAACGCCACTTTTCTTTCAGGTTGTTATGGACAAAGTTCTTGTCCATCGCGGATTTAGCACTTTGGACGTCATCGCGGTTGGTCTTTTGGTAGTCACGATTTTTGAAGTCACCTTATCTACCCTGCGCAGCTACGTGTTTGCGCATACGAGTAGCCGAATTGATGTTGAACTGGGCGCACGTCTTTTCAGACATCTACTTAATCTTCCACTGGCGTATTTCCAGGCGCGCCGAGTTGGCGACTCTGTTGCTCGGATACGCGAGCTTGAGAACATTCGGTCCTTTTTGACCGGAAATGCGATCACTCTTGTACTTGATCTGATGTTCTCAGTTGTCTTCATCGCAGTCATGCTGCACTACAGTGGATGGCTGACGTTGATCGTGGCTCTATCAATTCCGTGCTATCTGGTGCTGTCGCTGATTTTCACGCCACTTCTTCGAGTAAGGCTCAATGAGAAGTTTGGCAGAGGTGCTGAGAACCAGGCCTTTCTAGTCGAGACCATAAGCGGAATCGACACAGTCAAATCGATGGCCGTCGAGCCGCAATGGACCCGGAAATGGGACAACCACCTGGCAGCCTATGTAGTTTCTGGATTCCGATCGGCCACGATCGGAACTCTGGCTAATAGTGGAGTCACGTTGATCGGCAAGCTCGTCACCGTATCAACGATGTGGCTTGGAGCGCGACTTGTTATCGACGGGCAACTAACAGTCGGCCAGCTGATCGCCTTCAATATGCTGGCCACACATGTGTCTACGCCGATCATGAGGATGGCTCAGATGTGGACGGATTTTCAGCAGACGGGAATTTCTGTACAACGTCTCGGCGACATTCTGAACGCTAGGACGGAGATATCTGGTTCAAGAAGCTCACTGCCACCGATAAAGGGGCATATCCAGCTTGATGACGTCGTCTTTCGCTATCGCCCTGACGGACAAGAAGTTCTTCGAAGCATAAATCTGGCAATTCAACCCGGCGAGGTCATCGGAATCGTCGGCCGCTCAGGTTCGGGTAAGAGCACCCTGACGAAGCTAATTCTGCGTCTGTTCTCGCCAGAGAAGGGGAGAGTGCTTATCGATGGAATTGATCTCGCCTTGATCGACGCTTCCTCGCTGCGTCGACAGGTCGGCGTAGTTCTCCAGGAAAACACGCTGTTCAATGCGACTATCCGGGAGAACATTGCTCTCGCGGACCCCGGGGCGCCTATCGAAGCCATTATTCAAGCCGCGCGACTCGCAGGTGCGCACGAGTTCATCACGGAGCTACCGGAAGCGTACGACAGCTTCGTTGGGGAGCATGGTGTAGGCCTTTCAGGAGGTCAGCGCCAGCGTGTAGCTATCGCTCGTGCTCTCATGAGTAATCCCAAGATTCTGATATTTGATGAGGCAACAAGCGCGCTCGACTACGAGTCTGAGCAGATTATTCAGCGCAATATGAAGGCGATCTGCAAAGGTCGAACAGTGCTCATCATTGCGCATCGGCTGTCTGCTGTCCGGGATTCGCACCGTATTCTAGTCATGGATCGCGGGGAGTTCGTCGAGCAGGGTAATCATGCTGAGCTCCTGAACCGAGAGAGCGGACATTACGCCCGACTCTATCGGATTCAGCAGGGGCACTGAGATGGATATCGGCACCCGTGTTCAAGGATTCATGAATCTGTATCAGAAATACCGGACGGTATTCTCGCATGCATGGAATTGCCGGCATGAGATGACCGGCAATGTCTACAAGATAGAGGAAGCAAATTTCCTCCCGGCAGCTCTCGCGCTGCAGGAGTCTCCCGTTTCGCCCGTTCCGCGGGTAGTTGCGGCGCTTCTCTGCGTATTCGCCGCGATCACCATTCTTTGGGCATCTATCGGCCAGATCGACATCGTTGCTTCGGCTCAGGGAAAGATTATCCCAGGGGACCGAACGAAGACAATTCAGTCACTCGACGCCGCGCTGGTCAAAGCCATCTATGTAAGAGAGGGGCAATCGGTCAAGGCGGGCCAGCTACTGATTGAGCTGGACAGCACGATGCCGACCGCAGACCGCACGCGAACTGCTGGTGACCTACTCCAAGCGCGACTGCAGTCTTTACGAGCAGTCGCGCTTCTGGAGTCGATGCAAACAGGAAATCCGGCTCGTATTTCGGCGGCCACGGATGTGGATCCGATCCGATTGTCCGACGCTCAGAGGTGGGTCGACAGCCAACACGCTGAGTTCGTCGCCAAGAGCGCCCGCATCAGGGCAGACATTGAGCGCCGTAAGGCGGAATTGCGGTCTATGGAAGAGCTCGTGCGCGCACTGGAAAGGATTACCCCTCTAGAACAGCAGCGTGCAAGGGATTTCAAGGAGCTCGTCGAACTAGACTTAGTGTCAAAGCACGCATACCTGGAGCGTGAGCAAGCCCGATTGGATAAAGAGGGAAGTCTTGCCAACTACCAGGGCAAGCTCTCTGAAATTCACGCCGGTATTTTAGAGGGGAAGAGCGCATTAGAGGCACTCCGAGCAGAGGCGTACCGAGGTGCGCTCGATAGCTACAACGATGCTGAGCAAAGAATTGCTGAGCTGTCCCAAGAAATGATCAAGGCCGAGGCGCGAAGCGGACAGATGCGACTGGTATCACCGGTCGATGGCGCTGTTCAGGAACTGGTTGTCCATACGGTTGGGGGTGTTGTGACCCCCGCGCAGCCATTGATGCTTGTGGTTCCAGAAGACCAGCAAGTTGAGGTGGAGGCGTTCCTCGAGAACAAAGATGTGGGCTTCGTTCAGCCTGGAGATGAAGCAGAAGTAAAAGTTGAAACATTCCAGTACACCAAATACGGAACTATCCCGGCCAGGGTAACTCATGTGTCGCACGACGCCATCATCGACGAACAAAAAGGCCTCATTTACTCGATACGGGTGAAACTGAACCGCGGAGAGATGGAGGTTGGGGAGAGGACGGTCAAGGTCGCGCCAGGAATGGCAACAACTGTCGAGATAAAGACGGGTAAACGGCGTGTGATCGAGTACTTTCTTGGCCCTCTGCTTCAATACCAGAGCGAGAGCCTCAAGGAGCGGTAATGGCGAGTCGTGAGCAACGAACCGGTTCGCGGCGCCCGAAGATAGCCCTCGCACTGACTGCGTTCTTCGTTCAGTGCAGCCAGGCGTTCGCGTTGGACCTGCTAGGAAGTTATCAGCTCGCGATGGACAACGATCCCATCTTCACAGCAGCCAGGTATACATTGTCAGCTGCTTTGGAGAAGAGACCACAAGCCCTTGCCGCGATGCTTCCATCGATTTCGGCGAGTGGCACGTACGGGCAAGGCGACAACAGCGTCAAATTTGGTAAGGCACCGAGCTCCGAAAGAGACATCGAGAGTTACGGCTGGAACATTGAGTTAACACAACCTCTTTTTCGGTTGCAAAGCTGGGCGGCCTACGATCAAGCTTCATACCAAGGGGTGCAGGCGTTTGCGGAGTTTGATCAAGCGCATCAGGAGCTAATTCTGCGCGTGGCGCAGGCCTACTTCGATGTTCTCCTAGCGGACGACTCGATCCGACTGGCAAAGGCGCAGGTCTCGGCGGTTGCCCTGCAGGCAGCTCAGGCGCGGAAAGGCTACGAAGTAGGCATTGCCCCGATCACGGATGTGTATGAGGTTACGTCGCAGCTGGGCATCGCGCGCGCAGACCTAATCGCTGCGGAGAATGAAAGATCTATCAAGCGGGCACAGCTTGAACGACTCATTGGTCCATTGGCGGAGGAGCTCGCTGAGCTGAGAAGTGACATCGAGCTTCCGATTCCCGAGCCGAGCTCCCCAGTCGATTGGATCGAAAGCGCCCGGCATAACTATCCACCCGTGGTGGCGCGCGAGGCCGCACTGAACGCATCGATTGCCGAACTGCATCGCAATAAGGCAGCACACATGCCCGTCTTGGATGTCACAGCTTCGTACGGAGAGAACTACACGTCTGGCAATGCAACGATTCTCGCGGACACTGAGTCACTGAATCAGTCGGCTCAGGTTGGTTTGCGTCTAACAGTTCCGCTATATGCCGGCGGGCTTGCTGCATCGAGGGTACGCGAGGCGAGAGAAAACTTGGGCCGCGCCCAATCCGAACTCGAAGCGGTTAGGCGTGAGGCCGAAGCTATGGCTCGGCAGGCCTACGCTGGTGTTCAGAATGGAGCAAATCAAGTGGTGGCGCTGAGCTCCGCGGTATCAGCGGGAGAGCTTTCTGTTAAGGCAAACACAGCCAGCTATCGAGTTGGCGTCCGCGACAATGTTGAAGTTCTCTCTGCCACTCAAAAACTCTTCCTTGCGCAGCGTGAGGCCGCAAAAGCTCGATATGAGTCGTTAATGCAAGGACTGAAACTACATGCAGCGGTGGGAATTCTAAACGATAGGGTGATTATGAAAACCAACCAATTGCTTTACTCGGGCATGAGTCAAAGCTCGTCGATTCTCTCCGGCGTCCGCGGTCAAGAGGCTGACATGACAAAGGACGATAGAGGACATAACTACCAGCCGATTGCACCCAGTAGGCGCGGAGTGGAAGTGCATCTCAAGATGGAACGAGGGATATCATCAAAACACTAATCGAGCCCAGGTGTGCTGTCCGCTAGTTGAGCATAGAGTGTCGCGCCGATATGTTGAGCAAGACTTCGCCGGTCATCGATTATTTGAAGCTATGAAAATCTCGAACAGGGGCCCTTTGCGAGCTCTCTTGTTGCTATCGATACTGAGCGTGCTGCTTCCGGTGGCGACGATAGCTCAACCTGGCATTGAGGTGCGCAGATTTGTATCCATGCAGGTTGACGAGTCGGGGTTGATTGACCAGAAGACGTACTCGAACAAGGCATGCGGACCCGCAGCGATGCTGAATGCCTTGAAGTTCGGTAGTGCTACGTATCAGAAGGCGTTTTCGAAACTACCAGGAAGGTCCGATGGTGAGAAGCTGAGGCACGTGATAGACGAGATCGGATCTCGCGCGTCGGTAGAGAGAAAAAAACGTCCCCGATTCAATCCAGAAAGCGGCGTCTCCGCAACCAATCTTCTGCAGATGTACCTGGACGTACTAGGAAGCGGAATTGACTCGAAAGTGATTGCGGGGCGCAGCTTGGATCGGCAGCGAGGGGAATCTGACGGGGATTTGCTGCGGCGCATACACAACGTTTTGGTTACATCAATCTCTGCTGGAATTGCGCCGGTGGTCCACCTGTGGCCCATTATCCCCAATCTCGACACCAAGAAGTGGGATGGCTCTGCCAGTCACTTTGTCGTTGTCACCTCAGTCCCAGAATCGATTGATAGGAATGAATCTGGATTCGCCATCCGGTATATCGATCCTATGGGCGCACGTGTGCGTGGCGGCTATCTCCATATTGAGTCAGCTCGGAGAATCCCTGGAATTACGGGCACCCAGGGCAACTACTCATGGACGTCAGGATCTCCGTTCTTGCTTGCTGAGGTTCCTTCTCTGCACAGCATTGTTCGGCAGATTCCCTGGAGCAGTAGAACTGCGATCCAAGTTCACTACGCCATCGGCGTATTTGGCCCAAAGGGATAAGTCCTGGCGTCCGATACGACACCGATGGAAGGGGCATTAGTGCTGCTGAGTCTGAGATGGAACCCATTCGGCGAGGGGGATAAGTTCTACAGCCAGCCGGGGCAAATGGCTTATGAACCAGAGCAACCTCAAGTTTTTCTAGCTCAGTCCGAAGTCTTTGGATGTACCCTCGGCATCGGCTTCCCACAATTCCAGCGCTTGCTCCAGCCGCTTTGGGCGTGTGGCCGATAGCGATACATAAGAGGCTGGTACACCCGTACCGATATCGCGGTACGGGTGTACTCAAATAGCCTATCGAAAGGCGGTTCCCGGCAATAAGAGCAGGCCGATCAGGAGAACCAGGGCCGCGGATGATGTCGCTTTTACAGCGAGAACAATCCATCGACCGATGCTAGCGTTAACCGGTGCAGACGTTTGCACTTTGATGCTGAGCAGCAATACGGCCAGAAGCACCGCAGAGCCAGCCACAACAGTATCGCCGCTTAGAGTCACCCAGGGACGGTCTGATGCGCCGAAATTCTGTACATGAAGGTAGCTCGCCCAAATTCTCTCGAGCACCCAGTACAAACAGTAGAGTGCTACAGAGAGAGCTACAGAAAGAGCTGCAAAAGCAGAAAACAGAAAGTTGCCGCGCGCCATTGCATTATCTGATTTCACTTCGACCCCGTCACAGTTATCCATCCGAAACGCCTCAGCTGTTCAGTCGGGTACAGGTGCTTTTTTACTGGGTTTATCCACTTTGAAGGCAGCTCAACACTGTCCGTAGAAGTGATATCTATAAGACCCTTGACCGGGTCCCATTCAGTCCAGTCTATAGCGGTGATGCAGCCACGGCTTCCTCCCGGCCGATGTAGTCTGAATTTGTCTCTGCCGGTCCTGTCGTGGCGATCGTCGCCGTATACCGCATCGACTGGCTCGAGTCGATAGAACCCGTCGCGCCCATCCTGGCTGAGAATGTCGTACACCCCGTTGGGAACAGGATCTCCTTGCGAGCCCCCCGAGAAGTATCTGGAAGTAACCGAGGCGCCCGTATCCATGTCCATCAAGTTGAGTATGCCCGTGCGTTGATCATAGGTGCCCTCGACCCATAGGCCCAAAGGATCGACACCGGAGATCGGATTTCCATCTGCGTATGCATAGGTGTTGATCCCAGCTGCTAGACCCACTGGATCACTCTCCAGGTATCGGCCTGTTTCTGCACTGAAGCTCCGATGCCAGTTTTGCATGAGCCCAGATTCGATGTCGAAATACTGCCCAGAATGGCGGAGGTGGTACGAAAACAGCGTACCTGTGGAGAGGGGATCCTCATTGGGCGCGTTATCGCCGAACGTAACCGTTTCCCAAAGCCAGACGGCATCTCCATTCTGGTCGTCGATCTGGCGCGGCGTGTTCAGGTGGTCACTGTGAATGTAGAAGACGCCGCTTGGCTTCAGTACTGCAAAAGGAACGTTCTCGATCCAGACGGTCTCCTGAATCAAGTTGCCCGACGAATCGTATTCGCCTGCAAGGCGTCCATTTTCGTCGTACGTAAAGTAAACAGCCGACCCGGCCACTGACTTTCTCGCACGCTGCCGAAAGCCGTTATAGGTGTAACTGCCACTGTTGGCGGTGCTCAGCCGGCCCGCCGAATCGTAGGAGTAACTGTTGTTACCGTCAGACAGGACACTTCCGTTTGCATCGAATGAATAGACCGCTGCTGCGCTGGAAGACGTTACAGAAAGCAATCGGTTACTGGCTATGTCTGTGGTGATGGTCTGTGTTCCGCTGCCGCCCACCACTTGAGTCCTGTTTCCACTTGCGTCGTATGAGTACACGATGCTGTTGACGGCGTCGTCATACCTGACAAGTCGATTTATTGCATCGTATTCATAGTCGGTAATTCCCGTCGACAACGACAGCCCGCCCTGATTGATCGAAACTACGCGATCTGAGGTGTCATAGACGTTTGAACCTAGGCTATGACCGACCATGCGTCCACTGAGATCGTATGTGCGAAGTACCACCTCTCCGTTGGCGAAGTTCCATGCATTCAAGGGACCGAATGCTTCGCGAACTAGATTGTTAGCCAGCGGATTGCCGTTGATAGTCACGGTCAATATCTTGTTCGTCGACCATGTCGTCCCGACGATATTTCCTGACGGAAGTGTGCGTGTAAGCAACCTACCGTGAACGTCATACGTGAAAGAAGTGTTAATGACGCTGGATCCGACAACCATGGTCTTGGATTCAACTAGCCCTTCAGCGTTGTAAACCCAACTTGTCGTCCCCGACGTGTCGTTCATGGTCGTCAAACGGCCTTTCCCGTAAAGACCCTGGTCATACGTGAACGTGATCGAAGGAATGCCGGAATGATTAATTTCGCGGAGGCGATTCAACGCATCGTAGCTGTACGTTGTGGTCTGGGCTTTGGCATCCACGCGGGACGTGAGGTTGCCGGCACTGTCGTATGTGGACGTGGTAGTTCCGGAGTCCGGACTTTCTAGCTTTAAGAGATCGCCGAAGGCGTTGACGGTGTATCTAGTGACCAGACCTCTGGGATCGGTCACGCCGGCGGGCCTGTCCAGCGGATCGTACTGGTACGACGTAACCCCAAGTTCCGCATCGGTTACCGATTTGACCCGGTTCAACGCGTCATAGTCTAGAGTCGTCGAGAAAGTTCCCGCAGTGGTTTCTGCGATTGGGTTTCCCTGAGAGTCGTAGTCAAGCTCGATCAGCTGCCCGTTACCCCCATTAGTTTCGATGAGCTGATTCGCCGTGTTGAAAACTGCCGAGCTCTCTTTGACGATACTCCCCACGGAGTTATGGTGACGTTCCTCGATCCGATTTCCTAAGGTGTCGAGCTCGTACTCAACTCTGTTGCCAAGCTCGTCTTCAATACCGACTAGTCGATGGGCCGAGTCGTACTCATACTCGAAGTACGCTCCCGTCGGTCCTGTGACCTTCGAGATCAGGCCCGCATCATCATAGTCAAAGCTGGTAAGGTTTCCGGCGACGCTTCTTGAGCTGAGGCGCCCACGCTCATTCCAGGTGAACTCCGACACCAATCCTGAGGGGTTTGTGACCGAGAGCGGCCTGCCGCTGGCATCGTAGTCCGTGACCGTTGTAACGTGCCCCATCGCATTCTCGATCGTGTGGATTTGTCCACACTTGCCACCTGAGGTGCACTGATAGTAGGCATAGAGGGTGACGTCGGATACATCGGTTCTCGGACCATCAACCGCGGCCACCATGCCCGTGCTCGAATCGTAAGAATAGGTTTCGGTACGCACTTCGTTGCTTAAGAGATCTTCTACTGTGGTGGATACGCGCCGGCCTGTTGCGGAGTCGTAACCGTGCGTCGTTCTACGACCCGGCTCGGCGATTACCGTTGGGACTTTGTGGGCAGGGTGCCATGCGGTTGTTATCGTGCGTTCTTCAGGTGTGCCGAACGCCTCGGTTCTGGAGGTCTCCAGGTTTCGCATTGCATCGTATGAGAAGTTGGTCGTGTTTTGATTGAAGTCGGTCCTGCTCGTGACATTGCCATTCGTGTCGTACGTGATCGACTCAGCAACGCCACACTGATTACAGGCTGGCCCAGACATAGAACTTAATGCCTTATGCCCACCGACTGTCTGGAAGAAGTAGGTCCTCGTGGCATTCAGCGCATCCGTGACAGTTGTGCTTCCGTTTGAGTTGTAAACGAAGGACGTGTGGTCAGCGCCGCCAGCATGGGAACTCGACGTGACGCGGCCTGCCGAGTCGTAGCTCCATGTGGCGAATCTGCTTTGATTCTCGTCGATGATTCCGGTTAAAGAGGATGGAAATGCAGTGTTTTCGTACAGGTACGTACGCTCGGTGCTGTCAGGGTATGTAACCTTGGATAGCATCCCCGCAGAGTCATATGAGTAAGACGTGACCTGGTTCAGGGGATCCTGTAGCGACAAGAGCCGACCTTGAGAGTCATAACCAAGGGTCAGCGTGTGCCCGAAAGCTGAAGCGATAGCTTGCAGCCTATTATTGCTATCGTAAGTTAATGTGGTTGCTGGGCGTCCGCGACCTGCGACTGCCATAAGCAAGCCATCGGCATCGTAAGTTTCGACATTTCCATTGAGATCACTGCGAGTGAAGCCGCCGCTCGTCATCGTGAGCGTGGACGAGATTCCGGGGCTGGCAACAAGGTTTCCACCGCTCAGCGCGAAGTACTCGCGTCGACCGCTATCGTCGATAGCGTAGTACCCAACTACCGCTGGGCTATCCCAGCTTGCAGGTGCAGAAGCGGTGCTCAGTACAGAGATTGTGCGTGCGGGAGCCCCCCCAACTGAGAGGGTACATACTCCGGAGGAGTAAGCCGCTGTCGCCTGCTCGAGGCCGCGAACACCGTTGCGGATTTGTAGCCAACCCTTGGTGCAGGCGTTTGCAGCGTCGTAGAACGCCGAGGTGCGGGTACTCTGGGATGCAGACGACGGAGAACTGGAGAAGCGCGGTACAACTGCCCGGCTGAAGCTGTGACGCCACGACTTTCCTAGATTCGACGAAGCTGCATCATGGCTATTGTGGGTGCGAGAAAATACTGGGCCATCCGGCATCGTCGCGACAGAATAGTCCGACTCAATCTGTACTTTGTTTCCATTAGAGATGCTTACGGGGTTTCCCGCTTGCGGCGAGTCACAACTGGACCCCAGATCCTCATCTGGAGCCGGTGCTTCGAGGTAGAAGAAATTGGTCGAGCAGGCATGCGCAACGTAGATGTACCCGGCCGTTGACTGCGAGATCGTTCCTCCGTTGTCCTTCACCAGCGTCTCTATGTACCGCCGGTGCGTGTTGGTGCTATTCGCCCAAATTGGGCCGCTGTTCTGAACAGCTGAGTGCTGATTGTTCTTGTAACCAGCGGTGCTCGGCAGGCGAAAGGTAAAGGCGTCCTTGTAGCATGCGCCAACCTCGGCAGTCGTCATTTTTATGTCATCGACCGCACAGGAGGTAAATACCAATCCTCTGCCGCCAGCGGAGTAGGCCTGGCTTGAGACACGATAGGAGTGATGTTGGCCGACAGGGCAGTTGTGCGCGGCGACTGTCCCATGAGCCAGGGCCGCAACAAGAGCGAGAGAGCTGCAGGTACGAATATTCATTCAGGGCCTACGAAGGTTTCTGAGCAGCTTGTGGGTCGGTAGTCGCGTATTTCGCATCTTCGCTAGTTTGTAACCGGGGATATCAATTCCGCCTTATTTCTCCAGGCTAAGGCTTCGCACTGATAACCAACAGAAACATCAAATATCTTCGACGTTTCTGCGCCATAACCTTGCAATTTTCTGATGTAGATATCCATCCAAGCGATCGCACCGGATAGTAGCGTCGTGAGCAAAGTCCAGACGCCAGTATCTGGGGGTTTGTCCGGCGTTGTATGTCTGAAATTTCTTACAAGTAGATAAATTTCCGGATGGCACCGTGATTAGGCGGGGAGTGATGAGAAAAATCTCCTGTCCGTACGGACAGGTAGTCACACAGCAGACATTCGGCGAATGTCGAGTGCATGACGATGGGCAGATCTACTCTGTCGTGTCGTCGCTGTTTTGGCTGTTCACTTCAGAAGTTCAAAATTTGTATCGGGGGAATAATGAAACACAAAGTCGCGTGGCCATCTAGAGTTTCTGTCGCTGCTTTGATTGTGATTGCATTCGCGTTCGATGCGAGCGCACAGTCAAACACCTCTTCGTCAAGGCTGCTTACTGAGAAGAGCCCAACTCGGCTTGATGGTGATCTGGGGGCAATTCCAGAGGGCTTATTCGACGCTCCGCGTCGTGATGGTAAACGTCAGTTCGAGTTATCCACGGAAGCGACCGCGCTGCTCGGTGGCAATGGCACCGAAAGATGGACTGTCCGAAAGTGGTCTGAGGATGATCGTGGCATGCGGCACTACCGCATGCGGCAGGTGATCGATGGCATGGACGTCGTCGGCGGTGAGATTATTGTGCATGCAGACGGATCTACTGGAAAAATCGATAGCATCGATCTTCAGTTTTTGTCCGCGCATAAGCTCCCGACGGCACCCCTTCAGAAGCCGGATGTTGCGCTGTCAGAGGTGCTCAAGGCGGACTTTCCCCCAGGTGTAATCATCGAAAGCGCACCTGAGCTGAGATACCTTCGCGCCGCGTCGGGACAGGGCTACCTCGTATGGAAAGCACAAGTTCGGTACCGAGAGATCGACGGCATGGAGTCGATTGACGACTTGTACATCGACACGCAGTCCGGGGCTTTAGTAGAGAGACACCCTCAGGTCCATAGCGCGCTATACCGCCGGGTCTATACGTCCAACAACACAGAAACGCTGCCCAACAATCAACTGATTGCAGAAGGCGGAAGCAGCACTGACCCCAGCGCTCAGTCCACTTACATTCATATGGGTAGAGTTCACGCTTACTACCTAAACACGCACGCGCGAGATTCCTGGGATGGATCTGGCGGCGACATGAGAGCGTGGGTTCATTTCGGCGTGAACTTCAAAAATGCGTACTGGACCAGTAACGGAAACCGAACCTACTTCGGCGATGGAGATACTACGAACTATGGACCATTCCATACGCTGGATATGGTCGGTCACGAGTTCACCCATGGCGTCATTCAGGATGAAGCTGGCTTGGGAGTCCACAATGAGCCAGGCGCTGTGAACGAGGGCATGGCAGATATTCTTGGGTCGATGGCGGAACGATACCAAGACGGCTTGGACGCGAATACATGGAAGTTCGGTAACAAAATCACCCGAACAGCAGGCACGCCAAACGGGAAGGGCCTTCGCTCTCTCAGCGCTCCGAGAACTATCGGGAGCAGCTACTCGGACTACTACCCAGAGCGCTATGTCCTTCCGAGTGGAACCTCTCCTGGGTCGGCGAACGATTACGGCGGCGTTCATTGGAATGCCGGAATTCCGGGGCTGGCGTTCTATTTGATGTCGCAAGGCGGCACTCACCCGCGTGGAAAGACTGCCATTTCCGTGCCGGCGGTCGGTTACGCGGTAGCAGAGCAGGTTTTCTATATAACCATGAGAGATCATTTGCTCTCGAATGATGGCTTTATTCAAACCGCAAACAAGATCGGTGCGTATACCAAAGCAACCTACGGCGGTTTGTCGGCTGAGCTGAAGTCAGCGTGTGCTGCGTGGCAGGCAGTCGGCGTGTCTCATAACAGACTTAATTGTCCGGACCTCAATGCCACCCTTTTGCCGCCGGCCACGGTAAGCGTTCCATCGCCTAGCAGCATCTGCTACGGAATGAATGACATTTCGTGGAGCAGTGTGAGTGGAGCAACCAGTTACAAGGTGTTGAAGTCTGATCTTCCCAACGATTTCACTGTGGCGACGTCGGTTGCAACGCCAACTGGGACGTTTGTGATGCATAACATGGGAAACAACAACAACTTCGCTTATGTGAGGGTCGCAGCCTGCAATGCGAATGGCTGCAGCGCACTTTCCAGCGCTGTTGACACTGTACATGGCACAACAGTTTGCAACTAGGCGATGGCATTCCAAAACTTAAACGGTTTAACCGGAGGGCTCTTCGGAGCCCTTCTTTCATTCACGCTTCTTGGCTGTGGTGGGGGAGGGTCAGAAACTACGCTCCCAGGAGTCATTGCCTACGTAGGTACGGTTAACGGCGCGCAGCGCTTGTTCGTGGCTGACGGAAGCACAGCAAACGCGGCCCGAGAGGTAGATTTATCGTCAATCAACGTCCTTGAAACTCATGACGCCGGCGCTGACAACTTGCAGCCCACTGATATCGAGAGCTTCGGCCGGCCTAAGTGGGACCCTAGTGGAAGTCGTTTTGCGGTAGTGGCAGTCAGAGGGGCCCAGGCGCAACTACTAGTTGTAGATCCCGACGCGAATCTAGTCACTACTGCCAGCACCTTAGTCCAGGACATTCGCTTCATCGATTGGTCCTCGGATGGGCGCCTCCTTACTTACTTGGAAGTCCGTGATGATTCGGCGCCACCGCGGGTTGCTTTTACCACCATCTCGACCGGTGACGTTCAAATTTTGACGTCCACTGACGAGAGAATCGTCGACACTTTGAGATGGGACGAGAACTCAACCGGAATCTACTGTAGCTCCAGCGAGTCCATTTTCTCGGCGCGGCGTCTTAGCTGGATTGATGTGGCTACCAAGGAAGAGAAGATTCTCGGAGATTTGCCCGATGGTCGATTCCAGGATCTTTGGAGAGACCGCACGTTGCTTTATGCATCAGGGGACAACGAGTTTGAATCCATAGGAACGCTTTTCCCCGATGAGGTTAGTGGATACGTTGCAGCGTCGGGACCGGGTGATGGCTTGTACACCGGCTGGTTCTCGTCGGGCTCGCGCGATCTCATTTCTGTTGAGCAGGTGGTCATCTCAGAAGGCGAAGTCTTTACTCGACAGAGACCTTTCTTAGCCAAGTTGGATCCTAGTTCTCCTGCGAGACAACCCGAGTACATCCACATTCCCGTCTCCGCGCCATTGCCGCTGAAATGGGATTTTTTTGAGCGATAGCAAGAAATCCGATCGCGCAGATTAATTCGAATTTCTACCCATCGAATGCCGCGGACACAGTCCATGCATTACCGAAGCACCTTTGCCCATAAAACAGGTGACGAATGAAAATATTTGTACTCATATCCTCTCTCCTGGTGATCGCTGTATCGCAAGAGGTGCGCGCGGCTGCGATTTGCCCTGCGGGACAATCGTTCTTGGTGACGACGGCTCCCTTCAAGTATTCGGGGACCAACTGCTCAGGTGGAGGCGCGGTGAATGTCGGCGACAGAATCGTCGACTCGGCGCAGGGTTACAACCAGACCTGCGTCAAGCCACAGGTCATCAGCCATACTTGTCGGCCAGGATCACGACAACTCCGGCAGTTCGCGGCGACGCTGAATGGCGGGAACGTCGGAGTATCTGGCGGCAATACAAAGCAGCTGCAGATCGTTTATGCGGGGTCCGGTCTGCAGGAACAGAGCTGCTGGGACAACAGCTTGCAGAACAATAACTACACTTCGACTTGGAGAACATTTGGAAAGTGCGAGGTTCCGCCGCCGCCCCCACCGCTTCCGGACCGGCCGGAGAAGAATCTAGGAGACTGCGAAGACGGCTCAACCCCGTTTCGAGGAAATCCCATCAACATCGCGAATGGGAATAAGTTTCAGGAGGAGCACGACTACGTTAATAAGGCGAACCCTCTTCTTTCATGGACACGGTTCTTTAACAGCGACTCCATTACGCAACCGGGCATATTCGGAACTAAGTGGAGGTCGTCCTTCGATCAGAATTTGACTATCGGGGCGGGGCCGAACAGCACCACTGTTGCGACGCTGGTGCGATCCGACGGGAAGGCCCTGACATTCGTAAAGGCCGGCAGCTGGTGGATTGCTGACCCGGACGTCACTTATACGTTGCAGAATTTAGCTTCCGGATGGAGGGTAACGGCGCCCGACAATACAGTTGAGATTTATGACTCATTGGGGCGGCTGACTTCCATTCAGCCGATCGGTGCTTTGGCGGTAGCGCTTGCATACGACGCGCAGGGACGCCTCTCAACGGTATCGGACGTCTCGCGCACCTTGACAGTCTCTTATGACGTGAACAACCGGCCGAGTCAGCTGCAAACCCCAAGCGGCGCGATTTTCTTGTATCGCTACGACATGCTCGGGAACCTGCAGGAGGTCACCTACCCGGACGACACTCCGAGTTCGAGCCTCGATAACCCGACGCGGCTGTACCACTATGAGGACTCCTCTTTCCCCGGGAATCTCACCGGAATAACCGACGAGAACGGCGCGCGATTTGCAACATGGCTGTACGACGGTCAAGGGCGCGCCATTTCCTCAGAGCACAGCGGAGGCGCAGGAAAGGTCGAGGTTGCGTATGGCTCCGGCGGATCCGCGCTGGTTACTGAGTGGAGGAGCAGTGCAGTTTCATCAAACAGCTCGTACCAGTTCCAGAAGATCCAAGGCGCGGCGAAGGTTTCATCCGTGACTGGAAGCACGTGTCAGAGTTGCGGTAGCACAGCGCAGACAACTTATGACTCAAATGGGTTTGTCGCATCGAAAACCGACCTAAAAGGAAACCTAACAACGTACGTTCGCAACTCCAGGGGGCTGGAAACATCTCGCACAGAAGCTAGCGGCACTCCGCTGCAGCGCAGCATTACGACGCAATGGCATCCACAGTACAGATTGCCGACCCAAGTTGATGAGCCAGGGCGCCGAACAGTTCATCAGTATGACGCGGTAGGCCGTCGTATCCATATGACGATCATTGACACCTTGACGAATGCCAGTCGTTCAACGAGCTTCACCTACAATGCGGCGGGCTTGCTCGCCACGGTCGATGGCCCGCGCTCTGATGTGGTCGACGTCACGCATTATTCGTACAACGCCAGCGGCAACCTAATCCAAGTCGAGAATGCTGCTGGTCACCTCATTAAAATCCAAAATTACGACGCGGACGGGAAGCCGGGAAAATTCATCGATGCAAACGGTGTGGTTACCGATCTGGCGTACGACGCTCGGCAGAACCTGGTAAGCCGAACGGTCAATGCACGCTCTACGTCCTTCGACTATGACGCCACCGGGCAGGTATTGAAGATCACCGAAGAGGACGGCTCCTTTCTCGAGTACGAGTACGATGCAGCGCGCCGATTAACCGACGTTCGTGATCAGCTCGGCAACCACATTGAGTACACCCTAGACATGATGGGCAATCGCACTGCCGAGCAGGTTCGCGATCCTCTCGGAGTACTACAGCGCAGCCAGGATCGGGAATACAACGCACTCGGACTACTCACTGCTGACCTCGGGGGTGCAGGCCAGCGGACCGACTTTACCTACGATTTGAACGGAAATCCTCTTACAGAGTCCTCGGGTGGTCGCACATCTACTCGAACGTACGATGCGCTCAATAGAGTCATTCAGCACTCGGACTTTGCCGCCGGCGTAACCGGATTAAGTTACAACGCACTAGACCACTTGATCGGTGTTAACGACCCGCGCGGTCTAGCAACGATTTACAGCAGAAATGCATTCGGTGACGCGACTCAACTTCAGAGCCCCGACAGCGGCACGAGTTCTTCATCGTACGACCTTTCAGGGAATCTAACGAGCCATCTGGACGCGAAAGGTCAGCTAACTGCTTTTGAGTATGACGAATTGAACCGTCCGACCAAAATTACCTATGCAGGAGCGAGTCCGGTCATCTACTCATACGATCAAGGCACGTTCGGAAAAGGCCGGCTAACGGGTGTAACAGATGCAACCGGCACCACGACCTGGACGTACGATGCCCATGGGCGAATTGTCGCAAAGGAGCAGGTTACAGATTCGAAAATTCTTGAGAGCTCTTACATCTACGACAGCGCCGGGCGGCTAATCAGTCATACGCTGCCGTCCGGCCGCTTGGTGGAGATGCAGTGGGTGGATAACCATGTGGTTTCCATGACCCTTGACGGGGTACCGTTGCTAGACGACGTCAAGCGCAACTCCGACGGTCTGATATCGGCATGGGACTTCGCCAATGGCCGCCAAGTCAGACGTTCATTCGACCTGTCGGGTCGTATGGTCGCCAATAGTCTGGGAGCCATTGCTTACGACACCGACAATCGTATTGTCAGCATCACGCAAGGTAGCAACTCTGCTTTAACCGGTACGGCGACCTATACGCACAGCGACTTGGATCGACTTTCTAGTCAGAGCATCGGACCGGGGTTGACCTACGCTTACGACGCCAATGGCAACAGAACTCTGCAGGGAACAGGTGGAGGTACGACTAGCTTTACCATTGACCCATCTAGTAATAGGTTGAATGTAATTGCCACAGGGGCCGTGACTCGAAACCTTTCGTACGATGCCAACGGAAGTTTAATTGCAGACGGGAGCCATACATATGAATATGACTCTGCGGGGAGGCTGGCGCTTCTGGACGGAAGTACTCCATCCCCAAGTGAGTATGGGTATAACGGGTTTGGCCAACGAGTTGTGAAGCGTGTAAACGGAGTTTCAACTCTGTTTGCATACGACGAGCAAGGTCACATTCAAGGTGAATACGATTCAGCGGGCGTGCCCATTTCAGAGACCATTTGGATGGGAGAGACGCCCGTAGCAGTACTGACGTCAAATGGAACTTATTATATCCAGACCGATCACTTGAATACCCCTCGTCAGATCGAGGATTCAAGTGGTGATGTCGTATGGATTTGGAGCGGAGATGCGTTTGGATTTGATGCACCGGATGAGGATCCGCTGAGCACTGGGGTAGACTTCGTCTACAACCTTCGACTACCGGGACAGTACTCCGACATCGAAAGTGGCCAGATGTACAACTGGCATCGATATTACAACCCCGCTATCGGTCGATACATTCAAGCTGACCCGACAGGCTTGTACGGCGGTAGCTTGTCGACATACAGCTACGCAGAGTCGAGTCCTCTGAAGTATGTCGATAGAAATGGTCTGTATCCGACGTGCGTTGAGCACGTGCTCTCGAGCGTGAGAAACAGGTCTGAGCGAAGCAACACGACTTTTCTAACTGACGTCGTCATGATAGAACTGGGATTCCCGAGAGCAGATGTAGGGCCCAACATTCAACATGGCGTTAGAATGCCTAGGATGCCATTAAGTCTTGGTATCGCTCTCGATTTCATCGCGGTCGAGTACAAATACTTCTGGGTCCAGCTGATCAGTGAGCTGGCATTGATCGAGAAACTGAAGATTTTTTGTCAAGAGACTCGAATCGATGAGTGCGGTCGGGAGCAGTCATATGATTTTCAGTACGATAAAACCCGAACCACCGTACTGGACACGGAAGTGTACGACGAGTACCTCCACGAGGTGCGAAGGGTGATTGGTTCGGTAGGCTCATCATCTACCCCTTAGGAGGCAGTAAGAATGCGTCAGACTTCGAGTAAGTTGATGCGCGTCCTGAGTTTGGTCGCGCTGTGTCAGATGGCTTTTGTTTACGAAAGTGCGGCGGGAGATGAGCGCTCCATTAGCGCCGAACTGTTATCCAGTCTTCAGCAGCAGGACACAGAACGTAGTATTGAGATGCTGAACGAAATTAAGAGATCTCAACCACAACCCAATACGATCTCTCTGATTTCTGATCTCTGGCATGAACGAACTGATCTTTACCCGGATTTACCGTGGAAATTTGTCAATCGAGATGCAGTCCGTCTGGAGTTGGCAGATATTCTTATTCAAGACAAAGCTAATGGCGGCTATGTCCCTGCGATCAACGAAGTGCATGCCTATGTCAGAAGTAAAATCCACGATCGAGATCCATTGATCTCAAACAAAGCCGTCATGGCGCTTGGTTTTCTTGAGGATCCGAGGGATGTCATTGCGATCGCTGATATTGCGCGTCAAGAGAACCCTCGAACATTCCGCGCGTCGGTTCTAACTCTGTCGCGAATGTGCGGCACGGAATCTGTGAAGGCTTTAAGCGACTTGGTAAGGAAAGTAGGGGACAAGAATCGCGAGTATGTGCGTGGCGCGATTGCGAAATCGGACTCGCTCAAAACGAATGCTAAGTGGTGCGGCTCTTCTTAAACGTCAGAGCGCAGTCGCGGTAATCTTAGACTAGCGTCAAATCACCGAGCCAAGACAGGAGGTTGTGGATCGAATGCGTCGGTGGCCCGCCTGGTAAGTATTTCCCGCCTGCAGTAGTCCGATGATTCCCCAGGGGCCGAACGCCGTCACTCGGTGTCGGCGCCTCTCGGATTTGGCAGAGATAGAAAGATCACAGCGAGTGCAACGCCGATGATGGCTCGGAGGGCCGTGACAATTCCGCTAAGCATCCATTTCTGCTGCTCGTAAGGCCGATCAATGTCCGATCGAACTGTGGCGCGGTAACGGCGGACAAGGACGATGGCAACCACCTCGTGCCGGCGTTTTCGGCCCCGATCAACGGTCGGAGATCAAGGTACGATTGCCAGGGCGCATTGCTTATAAAGATTCATGTAAGCAGCAAAGTAGGTTGCACCGACTGGAGCCAATCCAAATCCTACTGCTGTAGGTGGCTCAAGTAAGAGATTCCCTGCAGAGTAACCCTGCTTCAAATTACCAGCTTGCGGTTGCTGAAGCATGTGCAGCGCCGTCGCTTTGAAGTCTGCCCGGCACTTCTCCGAGCTGTGTGCAACACGATTCCTGATCTTATTAGCCCTCTCAAAAACCGCCTTCTTTCCCGCGAGTGTGGTGTAGGAGTGCGCGGAGAAGAAAAAATCTGCTTTTCCTTTGACCCACGAAGTGTCTGAAACCTTCAAATAGTCGTTTGCCGGATCGAAATTTGACCGCCCTGCAACTGGTTGATACGCATGACCGATATCGTTAGCGATTCCGAATTTCGGAGTCGCAACGACCCCGCTTATGGGATTTGTTCCGGCCACATACCTGATCAAGCTGCCCTCGAGAAACTCCTCCCAAGCCGCAACAACGCCCATGAAGGCCAGTTCGATAACCTGCCTTTTGTACTTTGGGTGAAGCGAAGGCGTGGTGCTCGGTTTGACAGAGCTAGGAACGGCTGCAATAGCAGCACAGAGGGTTACCGCAGCGTCTACCTCCGCAATCTAGTTGTCTCTGACTCGCTCCAGTTTAGGCTTTGCCATGTGATTCCCAGGGAGTTAATAAGGTTGGTTAAGAAAGATACGGCGCTCCGACTGACGTGAACGCAGCTCTAACTGCTGATCACACGATCGTGTGTCTGTCGAACTCTGTTAGCCAAACCTAGAAGCGGTCTCAACTGATTAATGTCTGACGTCTTGTAAGGAAACATCAGCACACACGCGCTGACAACCTGACCAATTGGACAGGTGAATAGCCCTTTTTTCAAAGTCAGATGCAATGAACAGATTCCCTGCGATTTCTCTTATAGACAGCAATCTGCTTTTACAGGCCACAAACTCTACGGACAAGCGACGCTTCTGGCTTGTTTGATGTGACCGAATCTGTCATGGGGAAGCAGAGCAGTCACTAAGCTCATGCGCTTGCGAGTGTCACTAAACTTTGCTATTCCTAATCGACAGCTTGAATTCGATTCGCCTGATACGGGGCCGGATGCTCTCTATCAACGCAGGATTTATATACATCGAACTTAAGTGAGGTTTGAGTCCGGCAGCGGCTTTCGTTGGACGAACATCTGAGTTGTGACGCTGATCTCGATCGGGGGTTTTAGGGATGAAACCAGCCACGCGGGTGCCGTACTTTCCATTCGCAAAAGATTTACGCGACGATCGATTTTCCATCGACCAAAGAGCCGAACGCACTCGCCGTGATGCCGCGCGCGTTCGGCTCGCTGCATTGTGCGCGAAAAGAACAGACGTCAAACAGAATCCAAACGACTTATCGACGAAGTAAATCGTCGCTGGAGAGAGACATGAACCTTCGCCGTTCCGCTGCGGGTATCGTCGCAGCAGCTATTTGGCTGACGCTGCCGGTCTCCGCTTTTGGTGGTCCCATGAGCACTCCTGGCGATCTCACTATCACCCCATCCGGCGCAGCGAGCTACACGATCCCGATTGATACCCCGCCAGGGACAGCGGGTATGGAGCCCAAGCTGGCGCTCAACTACAACAGCCAAGGAGGCAACGGGTGGATGGGCATCGGCTGGACCCTGACCGGTTTATCGATTATCCATAGATGCCAGCGGACAGTAGATCAGGATGCGATGCGCGGAGGCGTGAACTTCGATGCCGACGATCGATTTTGCCTGGACGGACAGCGCCTCATGCTGGTTGCTGGATCGGCATACGGCGCCGACGGAGCCGAGTATCGCACCGAGATCGATTCATTCTCGAAGGTTGTGTCCTACGGCGTATCGGGATCCGGCCCGCAGAGTTTCAAGGTCTGGACAAAGGCGGGGGAGATTATTGAGTATGGAAATACTAGCGATTCCCGCATGGACGTTCCCGGCTCTCAGACGATTCGCGTATGGGCCATGAATCGGGTATCCGACCGACAAACGAACTATCTTACGGTTGCCTATGTTAAGAATCTTAGCGATTACCATGCGTCGTCGATCAGTTACACGGGGAACGCTAACGCCGGGAAAGCCCCAGACACCACGATCAACATTGATATCGAGAATAGACCCGATGCCTTCTACCTTTACCAGGCCGGAGCGCGTTTCGGCGCGGCGCGGCGTGTCAATCGAATACGAACAACGGTTGGTTCGGCACTCGTAAAGGAGTACAGAATCGCCTACGGGGCGAGCCCGGCGTCGACCCTTTCCAGGGTCGAAAGCGTTACAGAGTGCGCACAACCTGTTGTCGGTCCAGTGCAATGCAGGCCACCGACCACCTTCATTTGGAACAGCCCATCACTCTCTTCGGCAAGATTCCCAGAGGTGGGAAATACGGATATTTGCGCCAACGATTCCACGTCTTATGGAAGATGCGACGGATCGGACAATCACTACACCATCAAGTATCCAGATATTAACGGCGACGGTCGTTCTGACGTTTGCTTTCGGTCAAATGCAGGCATTCGATGCATGCTTTCCAACGGAAACTCTTGGGACACAGCAAATCCCATCGAAACTACCATTTGTGCAAATGGCTCTCTCGCTCATGGTGTCTGCAACGACAGCGATAACTTCGACACGATTAGCTACGCAGACATGAACGCCGATGGTTTGGCCGACTTGGTTTATCGGGGAGATGAAGGCATTCAGATCTGGTACTCCACAGGAGCTGGTTTTGCCAATCAGTATTCGTCCACGGTTTGCGCAAATGATTCGCTTCTCTATGGAGGGTGCGGTAACGACACCAATTACAAGTCAATTCGATTGGCAGATATCAACGCAGACGGCCGTACCGATGTGTGCCTACGGAGCAACCAGGGTGTGCGCTGCTTCATTTCCACAGGTACCGGCCTTCTGCTTGTTCCTGTAACAAGTGATGTATGTGCCAACAATTCGAACTTACATGGCGTCTGCAATGATCCAGACAACTACGACACTATCTCTTACGTGGATTTTAACGGCGATGGCCGCGCGGATCTCGCGTATCGCGGTGACGAAGGGATGCAGTTCTGGTTCACGAAGCAAGCTCCAAATGGGGTTATTAGCTTCGAGCTGGCTCAATCTACGAACGTATGCGCCAATGCCTCTATCTCTCCGAGTTCATGCAATAGCTCCGATAACTTCACTACCATTCGGTACACGGACATCAATGGAGATGCCATTCCTGACATGTGCTACCGATCAGATGATGGCATCCGATGCTACAGATCGTCTGGCAAGGGGCTTGACCTCGCAAACCCACTGATCACCGATATCTGCGCGAATGGCTCCTCCAATTATGGCGGATGTAATAGCGGGGGTAATTTCGAGAGCATCAGCTTCTTCGGAGACTTAAACGGCGATGGTCGCTCTGATTTGATGTACCGCGGCGATCAAGGCATTCAGCTTTGGTACTCGACCGGCCTGAGCTTCACGAACTGGCAGTCAACTACAATTTGCGCAAACGGCTCAACCGCGAATGGGCAATGCAATGACGGGGACAATTACCGGACCATTGACCTGGCGGATGTGAATGGAGATGGCTTAGGTGATCTGGTTTATAGAAGTGACGCAGGGATCAGACATTGGTTCGCATCTGGAGCGGGTGCCGATCTGATTCTTGAGATCGTTGATGGTCTAGGACACTCGACCAGCATCTTTCACAAGCCACTGCCGTGGTTGGGTATGCATACGCGCGACACCACGGCGGTGTATCCAGTCACTGACCTACAGTTTGCGCTCTGGGTGGTCTACTGGGCCGTCGCTGCAGATGGGATAGGCGGTAGCCTGACCACTGAGTACAAGTATGGCGGGCTCAAGGCTCAGCAGCGGGGCCGAGGTTCATTGGGTTTTCGCTGGATGGAAGAGTTTCAAGTTCAGACAAACCTCCGAGTCCGTACGGAGTACCGACAAGACTTCCCTTACGTTGGTCTTCCAAGCTCTGTGGTCAAAACCTACTCAGATAGCGGAACAGATAAAACACTCAGCACCACATCGTCAACATATGCATGCCGAAATCCGGCAAGTGGCGCTGCGTGCACCATATCTGCAGGACAAAGATACTTTCCATATGCGTCGAGCTCTGTGGACACGAGCACAGACCTGAATGGATCCGCGTTCCCCACCGTAAGCTCGTCCACTCAGTACGACAACTTTGGTAACGCCACTCAATCTATAACAACAACAAGTGATGGGTACGGGAAGACTGTTTCAAACTCATATGCGAACAACGTAGCCGACTGGATTTTAGGACGGTTGACGAGCGCGACTGTTACCACTACTTCGCCTTAGCCAGTGCAGGTCTAGCTGGGACTTTGTTCTGTATGGCACGCACGGGAATAGGGGATTGACATGCCTAAGCTGGTTATTTCGCTACGCGCGGCTCTTACGCTCTCACTTTGCACCGCTCTTTGGGCTGAAGTGTCGTTGGCTGCAACGACGACTCGCACAACAGCGTTTACTTACGACTCAAATGGACAACTGAAGAAGGAAGTAGTCGAACCTGGCATATCAAATCTGTGCCTGGTCGTGGTTTATAGCTACGACGAGTTCGGAAACACCACGGGGGAGACCACCAGAAACTGCAACGGCAGTCCGCTTTCATCGGGGAATGAAGCTTCGGCGCCGGTGGGTGACGCCACATTCCTCCCTCGATCGACGAGCACGAGTTTTGACGCCATAGGAAGATACCCTTCGGGTCAGACGAATGCCCTCGGCCATACAGCGACCGTAGCCTACGAAGTGAGGTACGGCAGCCCGATTAGCTCAACGGACGTGAATGGGCTATCAACTTCCGTTGAGTATGACGCATGGGGCCGGAAGTCCCTGGAGATTCGACCCGACGGCACGCGCACATCTTGGTCGTACGAGTTCTGTAGCGGATTCAACGGCGGAACCGCGTCCTGTCCGTTTTCCGGGAGGTATGTCGTCACGGTGCAGCCTCAAAGTTCGACAGGGGCGGCTAACGGCCCTTGGGTAAAGAGCTATTACGATCAGCTCGAACGCTTGCTTCGAACCGACACCGTGGGATTCGATGGCACGACAGTTATTCGTGCCGATCGGAATCACGACGCTCTTGGCCGGGTTTGGCGAACGTCAAGGCCATATTTCGTCGGCAGCACTATTCAATGGGCCTATACAACGTTTGATGCTCTAGGGCGCCCGTTTGTCACTACGTATCCAGACGGTCAGACAATGACGATGGGATACAACGGCGTCGAAACCACCGTCACTAATGCACTAAGTCAGACGGAATCGAAAACAGTCAACAGTCAGGGCTGGCTTACGGCGACAAAAGACGCAGCCGGAAAAATCCTGAACTATGAGTACGATCCAGTCGGCAATCTACTCAAAACAATAGACCCTCTGGGGAACGTCGTGCAGATGCAGTACGACACTCGCGGGCGAAAGATCGGTATGACAGACCCCGACATGGGGACGTGGACTTACGTCTATAACGCGATCGGACAACTTCTCCGCCAGACCGACGCGAAGTCCCAAATATCTTCTCTACAGTACGATCTACTTGGACGAATGACGGCCAGAACTGAGCCGGATCTATCGTCCAACTGGTACTACGACGCGTACAAGGGCGGTGGGACATGCAGCAATGGAATAGGACAGTTGTGCGAGTCCGAATCCAGTAACGGATACCGCCGTGTCCAGTCGTATGACAGTCTAAGTCGTCCCGCATCTGCGGCAACGACGATCGATGGTTCTAGCTACTCGACAAGTTTGACCTACGATGCTCTCGGCCGAGGGGTCGAAACTCAGACATCTCCAGGGGGCTTCTCAACCAAAAATATCTACACCGCTTTGGGTCATCTCAAGGAAGTTCGCAACGGTGGCAACAACTCCCTGTACTGGTCAGCCACCACCGTAGACGCAGAGGGACGAGCCACAGTTCAGTCATATGGCAGCGGGACGTCAACGCAGTATGGCTACGACCCCAGGAACGGGCGCATAGAGTTCATTCGTGCCGGCTTGACCAACAGAATCCTAAACTGGAGCTATACGTACGACGCCGCTGGGAACCTGAGTAGTCGTAGCGACGGAAACGCAGGGTATGTTGAAGGATTCGAGTACGACGTACTGAACCGCCTGAAGAAAGCCACACTCGCGTCGTCGACACTAGGCACGACAGTGCGCAACTACTCGTACGATGAGATTGGAAATCTGACTTCGCGAGATGGTGTGGGTACATACAGCTATAACTCCAGCGGAGCATCAAGCGTAAAGCCACATGCGGTTCAATCGGTCGCGTTATTTGCAGGTGGAACACTTCAGTACCAGTACGACGCCAACGGAAATTTGCATCAGAGGTCCGAGCTTGACTCAGGTGGGACGCCGATTGCTTCCCGAGCAGTGACAACCAGCTACAGCAGTTACAACCTGCCGACTTCGTTCGTTAGAACCGGCGACGCCGTCGTGCCTCCAGTGTCACAGAGTTTTACTTACGGACCGGAGAGGCAGCGCATTAAACAGCAGGAAGGAAACGTCACGACCATCTATCTGCATCCGGATAATGTCGGAAACATGCAGTATGAGAAGCGAACAACACCTTCGTCGACTCTGAATATCTACTACATATCCGCGGGTGGCATGCCAGTCGCTCAAGTGAGTAGAACGGATGCAGGTGTGGTTGTTTCAACGCAGTACTTCCATCGGGACGCACTTGGATCGACAGTAGCAATCACGAACGCTTCGGCAGTCGTTGTTGAACGAGCGGGGTACGAACCATTTGGAACAAGGCGGCAGCCAGACGGCCAGGAAGCAGCTGGCCTATCCGGCACTTATAGCCACCGCGGGTTTACAAATCATGAGCACCTGGAAGACCTCGGCCTCATCCACATGAATGGCCGCGTCTACGACGCTGCGATTGGACGGTTCATGAGCGCAGATGCGATCATTCCCTATGGAACAGACATAGCTGCTTATAACCGATACAGCTACGTCATCAATAATCCGCTTATCTACTCAGATCCTAGCGGGCACATATTTGGAATCGGTCGCGCTTTCAAAAGTGTCGAACGCAGCGTTCGGCATGAAGCAAAGCGATTCGAGCGAGATTTCAGACACGAGATTCGGCGACCGGACAGCCTGCTCGGGCCTGCTCTCCGTGTGGCGGGTTCTGCTGCCTCTCTTCTATGCACTGCAGGGACCCCTGGGTGCGTCGCTGCCGTGGTTGCTGCAACTGAAGCTGGAGTAGGACGAGCCCAGGGCGTAACCGGTAGCGCGCTACTTCGGAGCGTTACTATCGCAACCGGCACAGCGCTTGCTTTTCGACACGTTGGATTGAACGCATCCAACGATATCACTCGGTACGCAGGGCACGCCGCTGTTGGTTGCTTGAGCGCGAGCGCTGGGGGAGGCAACTGCGCCAGTGGAGCCGCCGCGGCGTTCGTCGGCAAGTGGACCACAATTCAGACCAAGGACATCATGAATGGTGCGCTGCGGTTCGCTGCTGCGTCCGCCTCGGCCGGATTGACGTCTGAGATTACAGGAGGATCGTTCGCCAATGGCGCTGTAACCGGCGCATTCGGTTATCTGTTCAACCAGATGATCTCTCAGCTGGCTCTAGGTCAAGACGCACATCGGCCTCTGCAGAAGTATGCTCGCGAACTAGATCCTGAGAATGTCTTCACCGATAGGTTTTCCGATGGAGAGGGCACCATCTTCTTTGGTCGCCCAGATATAGGTCATCGCGGTCTCTTCCAAATCTGGGAGATCAAGTCAGAGCAAACAGGAATTTCTCAAGGTGCGGCGCAGCTGTTGGTGTACGCGTTAGCAAGCAGCCTCACTGGACAAACCTATTCGCCGGGTGGATCGGATTTCCTCTTCTCCGGCGGTCAGACTTTGACCCTTGCTGGCCGTTACGCGGTCTACACGTATACGATGCCGGCGCCAGGAATCGTGCTGTACTCCTATCGTCTCAACCCGGGAGTTATTATGGTTCCGATCGGGGCAGCGGCTCGAGCGCTACCTGCAACACGAGCTGCCTCGGGAGCTGCAGCCGCTATTTGTGCAATGGCCTGCTAACAAACACATGATCTTTCCGAGTTTAGGGCGGCATTGGAAGGGATTGGCGTCGATACATTCCGCCCTGAGTTCGCAAGGATTCACGGCGTATCGACGCTATGAGGAGCTCGTACTAGAGCACTGCGCGACGCGCTTTGACGCTTGCGATGTTTCTCTAGCCACCTACTTCGACGAACGTGGCAAGGAGTACCTATGCTCCGGCGGAAAAATTAGCGAGAGCCGACGCGCAACTTTTGATTGGAATCGGTTAGGCGAGGCGGCTTTTCGATCGACAGTCATCGATAGACTGGTACTCGAGCAGCGCCTCGCAGCGACGCAGGGAGAGGGGGCTCCACAGAGAGTCAGAGCACCCCATCCCTGCTTAGATAGCTTTTATGCTAGACGCGCTTCAGATCCAAAATATGCGCTTTCAGTGTCCGAACAGGTGCGGATATCAATATCCGAGGAGTCGCGAAAGGTCGTTGCACTCACTGATCCAGAATCGGAACTAAATTCATCGAAGATTCTTGTTCGTGCCGCATTTGAAAACTCCGCGGCCAGTCAAGGCTTTGTGAAAGACCGAAAGACCTACGTTATTGATGCATGCAAAGGCCTTTCGATCTCCGTATCAGCCGATATCAAGAGCGGATCATCGCCACTCGCAGTTTCGCTAAACGTGGCACTTATCGATCGGTCCGATGATGATATGCCTCACCCCATCCTGCTATCGGCAATTATCCCGGGTTACGGCTACTACGAGAGTGGGGACGACTCTTCATTGGATCTTAAACACCGGCTTTTTGCTCAAATGGCCGGCGTGAGCGCAGTTGCAGCGAGCCTGCGGTAGGCGCGAATCCAGCCCCATTGGCGTGCTACTCCCGAGATTTTGAGGGCTGGACCAATTTTTTGAGTTGCGAGGTTCGGCGGCGCAGCCGTCGTGGTGCGACGGTTTAAGGTAGAAGCCGCCAGTCGTCGCTGCCTTACTGACAGCCTTGATCAGAGCGAATGATCGCCCTGCGCTGGCGCACGGCCAGGACGGCATCAGCCTAGTGAAGAGACGTATTGAGTACGTCATACATGACCTGGTTGAATCGTACGCTCAAGCGGTGAAGCAAGGCGGCCAGCTTTAGACGAACTTCGAACCAAAGGAGTTAGCCGAACGGGCACTCTTTGTTGCACGCCGAAGTCCACGTCAAAAACGCAACTGGAGCCAGTTCGCCTTTCCGATTCATTCCGATAGGCCTGAGATCAAAGAGTTCATCCGTCAGCAGTTCTAATGTGAGTCCGGCAAGCGGGAGTTCCAAATCTTACCTGTCCATTTGGTCAGTGCAGCGGGTCAGTTACATATTGCTATATTCACTCGAGGCCCAATCTGCACGTGAGAATTTCACCCGCATGATCGCCGGAGATCGCACTCTCGAATCTTTAGAGCTTTATCGATCAAGTTAAGTTGTCGAGTCCAAGGTACTTCGCTGTGCGGGGGCACGCGAGGAAATTTGTTCTGGCCGGGGGGCTAACATGAACACGCTGGTTCGTTTCGGATTGCACACCTTCGCGTCCGCGGTTACTGCGGGATCGCTTTGCGGGATCGCGCTTGCAAACGGAGTTTCACCATCCAGTAGTGGTGATGCGATAGTTCAAGGTTTCGTTCAGTATCAGGCAAAGCGCGTGGAGAGCGCTACGCTTGATCTGTTCGTTCAGGACTTAATGGATGAAGACCTTCTCAGAAAGTTTCTTCCGGAAACGTCCAACGCCGTCAAAGTCTATGACGGCATCTCAGGGCAGCGACTTCTGCCAACGGTTAGGGAGTTTTTCAAAAGTGATGTTGAGACGATCAAGAGGGTCTCCAAGGAAGTAAGCCATATCGTAGAGGCCATGAGAGGGGTTCCAGAGGGTGGAGATATTCCCCCCAACGTCTTAGCAGCCCTCGCACTGCTGAAGAAATTCGTGAAGGAAGACACACCCAAGCGCACGACAAAGGAACTTCTCGAAGACATGCAGGCGCTGTCGGCGCTCCAAGCTAGGGAAAATGCTACGCAGATTAGAGATATTTGCGCGACGCCGGAGAAATATCAGCGCGAAGAGAGCCGCCGGATACAAAGCTCCGCGGACGGTGATCAAAGCGCTCTAGCTGGAATAGAGAAGTGCCCCGAGAAGGACCTACCAAAGGCAGACACAGCCGCCGCGCCCCCGGGCTCCAAGACATTCAATCTCGCGCAGTCGAGGCTAGACGCAAATATCCTCGCCGCTAAGTTAAGGTTGAATGGTCAATATAAGCCCACGCTAAATGCTCTCGCGGGTCTCCTGAACGAAATCACTGAGTATAAAAAAACAAATAGTGCCGCCGGGATCGAGAAAATTCCCTACACCATGATGGTTCATTGGCTTTTCAGGATCATCAAAATTGTTGGCGCGAACGAAGTGGCCGAATTTCATGGGTTCCAAAGCAGCCTTCTATTCTTGGCCCAAGTAGTCGACGCCGGAGAAGACAACGATCCGGACGGGGTGGAGTCAGCGATTAAAGCTTTTGTGGACGAAGACGAGGCCTATCGCGCTAAAAGGCTGAGAACAGATTCAGTTAAATGCCTTGTACCGTTTATGTGCCATAACTCGATATTTGTCGGTTCTTCGTTTGGCGTAGCTGCGGCTAACATGGACGAGGACGGAGACGGAAGCGACAGCGTTGAGTTCCGCTCATACGGGCCGGTGGGCATCGAACTCAAGCTATTCAGCATTCGGGGCATGCCGGTATCGCTTACGTATGCGCCGATCGACGTAGGCGCGTACATCACCCAAGAGCTCAAAGGCGAGGACTACTCGGCAGAGTTCTCGGACGTCGTTGCCCCAAGCGTCTCGCTATCCCTGAGCCTCCCCAGGAGACCCGTAACCTTTATCTTCGGTTATCAGCAGGATATTAAGGTTAGCGATGTGCGGGAGACCGATGCGGTGTTCTTTTCGATCGCTTACGACCTGCCGATCCTTCGATTGTACTGAAGCGGGCGCTCGAACATCATCGGCGCGGCCAACGACGACCAGGCTCAGCAGGGCTTAACTATGAAATCAACTACGACGGAAATAGCCATTTTATCTGGGCACCCTGTCCGGTGAGCTGAATGAATATTTACTGGGGATCTTGCGGCGGAGGCAGCGCCTTCAGAGCCTTGATTCATTGCTTCGAACGTAGCGGCACTGCAGGGATCGGCGTTCCGCGGACACTACCGCTTGATTGGTCGCAGCAATCCGAACAGCCGCCTCGAATCAGCCTTATTAATAGTCAAACTAAGTTTGCAAGTAGATTGGGAGATGAGAAATGCTGATATCGGTGAACCGCTTCGTCTCTGATTCCGAATCGACGATCAGCCACGTTAGTGTCGACGGAAAGGTAATTTGCTTCGGCCTTGAAGATCAGTACCAAACAATCAAAGTTCCTAAGGAGACGAGAATTTGGGCCGGCAACTACGAAGTACGATTGCGCAAAAGTGGAGCGATGCATGCTCGGTACAGTGAGCGCTTTGGGGCATTCCATAAAGGCATGCTACACATCGTCGACGTGCCCGAGTTCAAGTGGATTCTTATTCACATCGGAAATACAGATTCCGACACAGAGGGGTGCCTACTAGTTGGTGATCAGGCATCAACGAAGCCCGGCGCCATGAATGTAAGAGGTAGCGCGGTTGCCTACACTCGTCTCTACAAATATGTTGTAGATGCGGCAGCCGAAGAGAACTTGAAGATCGAGTTTTTGGATCGCGATCGATAACCATGACGTATCAGGGAAATTGAGCATGCTCAAGCTGCACACATCAATATTCTCTGAGTTAGCAGTATCGATGGCTCTCGGGAGCGGTCCTTTCTTCCTGCTCCTCGCTGCCAGTGACGCGGGATCGATGACCGAGGTTGTCAAATCGCTTGTTGTGAACAACTCCTTAGTTTGGTACTTCTTTGCATGGACCGCAGCGCACCCTGTAGCTTGGGCCTTAAATCAAGCCACCTATAATGAGAATAGACGGCTTAAGTACACATTTTCCTTTCTATCTCATTGCCTAAGTCAGGCAGGATCCGCGACTCTGGGAGTTTACAGAAGCGTGGGCGGGCTACTTCTCTCAATCGCGACTCTCGGCGCGATTGTGGAGCCAGGATCGCTAAGCTCTCCGAACTACTACCAGATTGTTCTGTATGCAATCGGCTGTGTTATTACTTCAGTTTGCCTATCCAGACTGCAGTCTAGAATCGATTCAGAGAATAGAGATTCGTTAGAGAAACTTCAGAACTCGGCACTGTAGGTTTTAACCAAAGTTGTTTATTTTTTCCCGCGACGGAGCGACGCGGCTTTACTACGCAACACATCGCCAACCTCAGCGTACCGAACAATGCTTTTAACAAGGCGATGTCCTGTGAGTGCCATAGTCTCGGCAAGCGGCACGTCGTGCATACTTGCTTCCGTAACAAACCCCCGACGCAGACTATGGCCAGCAAAGTCCCCTGGCAGTCCGGCGAGTAGGGCGCGTCGCTGCACAATCGCTGCAATGGCATGAGGGGAGAGCGCCTCACCAACCCTCGTGGATTTCCAGAGACGTCGAAACACCGCGCCCTCGGTGATCTCCGCAGCCTTGAGCCACGCCTTCAGCGCAGTAGCCGTTTCGTCGATCACCGGCTTGGGCGTGTGATCTCCCGTTTTCGACTGCCGCATCCGAAACACCGCCTTGCTCGGCCCAATCCACTCGAAGTCGCGGACCTCAGCCCTCGCAATCTCAGATCGCCGGCGGCCACCGCTGGCCCAGCCAAAGAGGAGTAGGGCGCGGTCGCGGCGTCCCTCGAGCGAGTCGTCGCAGGTCTCGAGCATCAGATCCAAGGCGTCCAGTGTCGCGGCAGTCTTCGATTTGGGACCTTCGCCGTACTCGAGGGCGAGCTTGCGACAAGCCGATAGCAGACGGCGAACGGCCGGATCCTGGACTGGGCTTTCAAACTGCTTTTGCTGGTGCGCCCAGGACAACACGGCCAGGCGCTGATCGATGGTCGTCATTCGGTGCCGGCCCAGCTCGGTTTTGAAGCCGGCAGCCACCAGCGCGGCGTCCACGGCTGGTGGCATAGCCTCATGGATGATCAAGCGCAGATCGCTGTCGGTCCGTACGCGTTTTGGGCGCCCGAAATGATCGATAACAAAGGCCTGGATGCGCTCAATCGAAACCGGCAGCGTCAGCGGCTCGCCGAAGCGGACTTGAGTCCAGGCGCCGATGTACCGTAGCGCTTTCTCGTAGGCTTTCCAGGTGTTCGTCGGCTTCGCGGTGAAGTGAATCGCGCGCACGGCGTCGTCGACGTCGCGCTGGATTTCCGCGGGATCGGCTGGAATTCGGGCAAGCTGGCTGGGGCCGCTGCCAGTGTCGAAGATATCCAAATCATAGTTCATATGTTATGTATTCTGTATTATTCATTACGTTATGGGTCGTGTACCTACGTTAACGAACACTTAACGTAGGTATAGCAGGAAAGCACGATTTTGAGAATTGGGGACGTTTTTTATGCGCACTGGCGTCACTCTGGCGGACATTACTCGGGCGGCCGATGAGCTTCTCGCCGCTGGCGATCGGCCTACCGTCGAAGGCATACGCAAGGTCTTAGGCACCGGCTCCCCGAACACCGTCAACACGCTGCTCAAGGAGTACTACCAGAGCCTGCCCGCGCGCCTGAATCTGCCGGCGCCGATCGCCACGGCCGCAGCCGAGCTCTACGAGAAGGTCCGATCGACTGCGATGGACGACCTAGCTTCGGAACGCGCGGCCCTCGAAAAAAGGATGGCGGACGATCGCGAGCGGCTTGCTCAGGAAAAGCGAGAGTTCGATGCCGAGCGTATGGCGAATCAGCAGCGCGTGGCCGACCTCGTCGCGGACATCGATCGAACGCGCGATCAGTTGAAGACTAATAGCGGCAAACTCGCAGTCGCCGAGAAGGAGCTGTCTGCCCAGTCCACACGCGCCGCGACCGCCGAAGCGCAGTTCCGAGCGGCAGAGGAGGAACGCGATCGCGTGATCCAGAAGCATGCGGCCGAGCTTCAGCGGCAGCGGGAACAATCAGAGGGGAATGAGCGCCATTTGCTGAGCCGCATCGAGGAGCAGAAGGGCCAGCTCCAGCGGCTAGTCCAGGATCGAGAGCGCGAAACTGCAGCCGCAGAGAAGCATGCTGCCACGCTGGAAACCTCCCTCTCCGAATCCTCAAAGCTCAATGCCTCCTTACGTGCCGACTTAACGTCGACACAGCGCGAGCTGGCCAAGGCACGGGAAGCCGCAACTGCGGCTGAAATCGGGCTTGGCCGTGTGCAAGAGCAACTCACGAAGGATCTGGCTTCGCGCCAAACGGAACTCGATCGGGCACGCACCGACAACGAGCAACTCACGGCCGCAGCCGATCAGCATCGACGCGATCGCGATGAGGCCATACGTGATGCGGCAAAATTGGAGGGCCGGCTCGCCGCTGTTCAGAGCCAGTTTGACGAAGCCAAAGCCGAAATCCGGCGCCTGCAGAAAGCAAAATAACCTTCCGCCATGCCTGTCTACTTCGTAGCCAACAATGAGCTGACGGATTTCGATCGCCTAGAAGTGAAGATCGGATGGAGCAAGCGGATCAAGAAGCGCCTGCAAGCCTTACAGACCGGAAACGCCAGTGAGCTTGCCCTGATGGGGCAGATTGAGGCGGACCGCTCGCTCGAACAACAGCTACATAAGCAACTCAAAGCGAAAAGGCACCGCGGCGAGTGGTTCATTTTGTCGCAGGAGGAAGTACTGAACATCCTTCGCGAGTACAGAATGCACTCATTCATCGAACTGCAGGGCGACGCTTTCGAAATCGCATCGCGCGACGAAAACGGCGTTCCCGAGTTCGTGGGTCCTTGGAAATGGGATGACGTAGACCTCTGTGACTTCTGTCCGCAGTGCGGGTCAGGCTACGGGGTGCACTACGACGACGCAATCGGCGCGGAAGCCTGTTTGAAATGCGGGATTCTCGACATCTCGTACGACGAGCCAGAGGAGTACGAGTGATGTTCGATTCACCTCGAACCCCTACGTTCATTCTGCTGATGACCGCGTTCGTTGTGCTGCCCGTATCGCATGGCTGGCTGGCGTTTACAGGCTTTAGCTTCAGTGCCGGCATCATCTCGTTCGCCGGCGTCACGGCCAGCGACTTGCTGTTTCCGGTTGCCTCAATTGCCCTGCTAGGGGCAGCATTGATTTTTCACACGATCTACGTCTGGCCGGATTTATCGGAAAGCTTTGGTAATGGTTACCGGTCAAATCCGGGCGTGATTGAACTCGTTCGATCTGAGGTTGTCATTGCCTCCCAGGACCCGAACCGCCCATCGCCTTACGGTGGATTGCGCGCATCGATATTTCCTTCGGTCCAGAAGCTGGGCAGATTTCCACGCCCAGACGGTACGGAGAGCTACGAAACGTTCGTGTTACTCGCAGGCACCGTTCACTGGTCCGCAGTAGTGAGCGGAATCTGCAGAATGTTCCGTCCGAGACACTGCCTCTGGGACTTTACCCCGATGGCCCTTGGCATCTGGGCGTTAGCCAGCGTCACCACCGTCGCCGTGGGCCTGAGCGGAACTTGCGTTACGTCGCCTTAGCCCGCGCACGGTCTCCCTAGCGCACTCGTTTCACGCACTGGCTGTCGACGTCCTTCGCGGTTTTGGGATCGAGACTGCATCGCATCAGCGCCACGATGGTTTCGTCGGTGATCTTCAACGATGTCGGCAGCCAAGCTGCTGGGAAAATGCTGCATGACTTAGAACTGCGAGCTAGCCTAGAATTTCAAAATTTCTTGCGATCGACGACATGCTGCTTGCGACTCTCTATGGAGAGCGAGTTATGAAATGCAACTGCGGCACAGCAGAGTTGATCGTCAACGTTCGCGATCTGGAATATCTCTGCAAGGGCGAAAAGACGGTTATTCGCAGCGTGAGCGGCGAGCTTTGCCCAGCCTGCGGCGAAGCGATCCTGGCGCCTGAGGAATCGAACCGCGTGATGCTGGAGATGAGGGACTTCAACCAGCAGGTACCGGGCTTCGTGCTGCAAAGCCACTAAAAGGCTATCTGTATTTCAACTAGGGACTTACGAAGGTTTTGTACTCGATCCGTCAAAATCCCTGCCAAGGCTTGAGCCGAATGAACAGCTGACGAAGAGAGTGAACGATGAGCTCTGACGACGACTTTGAGAGGTTCCTGAGGCAGCAACGCGACATCGAGCGGATGTTGAAGGAGCAGCGCGATGTTGAACGTTCCATCCGAGAACACAGCGAATTCGAAAAGGCGCGGTGGCAAACTCGCGCTGCCGAAATAGTGCTGAGCCACCAACGCCAGGCAGACGAGATCCGTCGACTATCGTCTTCATTCGGCTCTTCTGCACTAAAGGATATCGAAGAACTGGGTCGGCAACAGTCCGCATTTATGTCTTCAGAAGCGATGCGCGAGTTTCGCTCCGCTTCGGAAGCAGTTAGCCGGCTTCGAGATTTGACGCGAGCAGGAATTGATTCATATCGCCAGTATTTTCAGCCGGCTATTGCCTCAATCAATACGCTGCTTTCGACGTTTCAGAACGATTCGATTGCTGCGTTGAGGGCGATTTCCACAGATCCCTCCACGCTACAGTTCCATCTCGCGACCAAGCAAACCCTTGAAGATATTGCTGCTATCACCGAGGGCTTCAACACCGAGGACTATGCGCAATTCGCATCCACCGACTGGCTGAGCCTTTTGCGACCAGTTCGGGCAGATATTGATAGGGTTGCAGCGACGTTTAGAAATCTAGAGGACGAATCGTCAGAGGATGGGGCCGACGTCGCTGCGGAGGTTCGCCAGGAACCGGCTGATCAGGACGCGCGAACCCTCAAGAGGGCGGAGGTCCTAGTAGCACTCAATAGAGCGTACGCTGCGCTGATTTTCGTGCTGACGATCTACCAGGCGTATGCCGCGTGGACTGCGCCGACTAAGGAGGAAATCGCTGATGCAGTCGCTGCGCGTGATCGCCCCGAGATTGCCAAACAAGTAGAGACTCAGCTTGCGGAGTCGTTCGCAGCGGTCGAGTCAATGCGAGAAAAAATACATTCGAGTTTGGATTTCGTTGTAACCCAAGTGACCACCGAGGCTCATCTCCGGAGTGGGCCTAGTTTGCAGAACGATGTCCTAGAAACCCTCGACGCGGGCGCGCAATTCGTTGTGACAAAGGAAGTTGACGGTTGGTCCGCAGGCTTCACAGTAGATGCGTGGCAGGACAGGAAAACTGGTTGGGTGAAGTCAGATTTTCTCGTTCCGGTTCCGGCGGCAAATAAAGAAACCGGGATTCGCGACTTGGATCTCCAATAAATCAGCGACTTACGGTCACTTTGAAGCAGTACCGAGAAGCACGCGCAGAGACCGGCGACTCAGCGGTCCACGACTTCCTACTCTAAGGACGTAGCGGGGAGTATTACCAAAATCCCGATATCGTTCGGCCATGCGAAACCGCACAGCCGCCTTTGAGATCTCGTCTCTACCCCCCGCAGAAGTGGCCACGTTCATTTCCACTCTTTTACAGGAGCAAAATGTCTGCGCCACCGTCGGGACTCTCAAGAGAATTGACGCACATTGGCGCGCGTGGAAGATATTTACGGAAGTACACCGCTGCGAGGTCTTGCCCATGAGGCAGCCTGCGATGCAGCAGTTCTTACTTGAGCGCATCGTCGCCGGCGTATCAGCTTCAGGCTTGCGGGCGTATCTCAAATCTTTCTCGACAATTCACGCGGCCGCGAATCTCGAAGTCGCGTGGTCTGACGAACTTTGCCAAAGCGCCATCAGCGGGGCGAGAAAGGTTCGAGAAGCGGAGGAACAGGTGCGCGCGCTCAGAGAGAAAGCTGAGCAAACAGAGGCAGCCTCACCAAACGGCCCACCAAGCTCAGCACCAAAGCGGCGTACGAAAAGCAAGCGGAAGGGCATGTTCGAACGTTTGATCGTGAAGCCAAGGGAGTTTCCGGAGGACGATGAACCAACGGTGCTGGCTTGCGACAGTCCCAATCCGCCGGACCCGGCAGATTTCGCCTGGGTTCCGGAAGACATCCAAGCCAAATATCTGGATGAAGAGGCCCTCTGGATAGGGCCGCAATCGGAGCGTGAACACCTCAGGGAGCTCGTTACGGAGCTTTCGAGACAAGCCTTTCTAGAGTCAGGGGCAGATGCCAAACAGATGCTCAACTTCGCGGCGAGTGCTTATTTCCGGCGCACGCGGCTGAACGAGGAAATCGCGATTGATGTCATCTGCGGGGGAATATTCGCCTTCGGCAGCCTGAGTGCTTTCGCGAGGCAAGCGGACATCGAGCTTAAGGATCTAAAGGGGGCTTTTTGCCACATTGGGAGCGTCCCGACGCCCTTAGTGGTACTGAAATCGATACAGGCGCTTCGAACCGCGCTGACGCAGGAACGCCTAGCTGTTCTTCGCCGTAAGCCCCGGAAGTCTAAGGGCTGAACCCGCGAACACGTCCTTGGAGGCTGGGGGCAACAACTAGTGTCCAAGGACGGAAATCTCTGCGTCCCGACAACTTATGGCTGATTGAGATCTCGATAACTTAACATAATATACATTATGCTAGATTGCGATTAGGATGGAGCCTAGGGAAAGCTTCAACTTTCACCTCAAGGAAATCTCGCATGCGTTCCCTTGCTCTGGCGTTGATGGTACTGGCGCTTGTCACAGCGGCCCAGGCTGAAGACTCGACCGCACGCAAGGCTGGCCGGACTTATGGCGAGTTCAGCCGCGGAGTCAGCGAGGCCATCGTTGCCCCCATGGCGGACTCGCTGCCTGAGAACTGACGAGAAGCCTCTCCTAACGCTGCCCGACAAGGACTCCTCGTGAACACGTTCCTGATCGTTGTTGCCGTCATCGTCGTTTTGCTGTTGCTCAAAGCCGGTGCCAAAACGACGGCCGGGTCCGGGCGCTCTCCGTTCGCCTTTCCCGCCCGCGACCTCGTTAATGCCACGGAGAAGAAGTTCTACTGGCGACTCCAGGAGGCTCTGCCGGAGCACATCGTTCTATGCCAAGTCGCCCTGTCGCAGCTGCTGACTAAAACCTCAGGTAAAGCTGCCTTCGCGAACTGGAACCGAATCGACAGAAGAGCGTGTCCGGATTTTTGTGTAAACGGCGGGTGGGTTAACGGATAGGCATCCTGTCTTCGAACTGGATGGTAAATC
>NZ_JBYSYK010000008.1:0-25002 GCF_058783185.1 Fontimonas sp. FW305-C-3
AAGCAGCTGGCCAGCAAGGCAGTTACAGTAAACCCTGGACTCTGAACAACACCGCTACTCAAGGCGGGGGGACGTCGAGCCCGCAGCGGGCCGCCGCTGTAGTAAAGACGCAGTCCCGCGAACTTCTCCTTGATCTGCAACCAGTGCCGATCAGGTGCGTGTTCGAGCAGCATCCCGCACGCCTGGCTCACCAGCTCATGCCAGCCGTCTGGCCAGCTGTAGGACCAGTATCCACCGGGGAACTGATGCGGATATCGCGCCTGAAGCTCGGCGACGTTGCGCTTCTCGAGCGCGTAGAGGTTGGCGGGATATGGGTCCCGTGCTGAAGAATGGTTTTGTTCTGCCATGGGCAGGCTCCGGACATACCGTGTGTGGTACCCGGGGCCGGAATCGAACCGGCATCAGTCGCTAATCTGGCGAAGCCCTTCCGAAGGAAGGGGCCGGCTTATAAGGCCGATGCTCTACCGTTGAGCTACCCGGGCAAGGTCATAGCGCGCGTGAATCGCGCATATGCCGCCGGGTATGAGGAAGATGTTGGTGAAGATCGCCATGAGTGCATTCTGATCCCGCAAAAGCGCTTCCGCAAGGCCGTAGATTGAATCGTCATGGACACTCTATATGTCGCATGGCTCAGAACCTGAGCCTCCTACGCGCTCCCGTTGGGAGCGACTCTGGATGCGAAATCGGCCGCTATCGGCCCTACAATCTTTATGTCTAGGTGGGCTTCGATGGCCGGGTCAGAGGTGGCATAAATCTGCTATAGGTAAGACCCACGTGCGCTGCGCCCTGATGCAAATCTGATCTTCGGAGTGCTTGCCCCAGAAGCATCGTCGCGAACACTGCTGCGCCGTTGGCATTTTGCATCGACGTCGACAAGATACCTTCTTTGTAACCGTTACGATGTCCTGCCATCGAGCGAAGATTGCCGTGCACGAACGAGTTCATCGCTCCCCAGGCGCCGACTTTGAATGCGGTGAGCGCACTGGTGATTGTTGGCGGGGCTTTCCCCTCAATCTTCAGCAGCATCTCAGAGACCGACGGGAAAATGTCGGGCTCCTTGGTCGCCCCGGCTGGCAATGATGCGACGCACTTAGCCACGGCGGTTTCCGGCGCCGCAAAGTAAATCCAGAATGCACGCAAGAGGACTTCAAACTGCACACGAACCAGCGCCAAAGCCGAAGAATGTGCTCCGCCCGCCAAAAGTAGCTGCATGGCCATGGCGTGCTCGAAGGTAAGGGTGCACAAAACAGAGGTGACGTCTTCCCGCGATCCTGGGATCGTTGTTAGGTCGCCAATGCAATGAGCCAGCTCTTTGTGAAGATGTTCAGAGCCTTCAAGCATCTCGTGAAGCGGTACAAACTGGGTAGTCATCGGAGCAGCTATCGGTAGATTTCAATGCATACTCAAGCGTCACCTGCAGTTCGCATCTGCCCCGGTACAAGCGCCCTCAACCGAGGGTAGATGGATTCTGCATCGCGCTCAGGCCGCTTTCTGGTGCTCGTAGTACGCGGCAGGCCGATCACTGAGAATTGCCTGCAACTCGTCTTTAGAACGTCCGTCAGGCGTTAGCCACGCATCAATGTGCTCAGGCTTGATCTGGATAATGGTCCGGTCATGTCCTGCCGCAGCGACCTCGGGTGCTGGTTCGTCTGTGATGGCTGCGAACGACAGTAGGTAACTGTCGCGATCCGGGGATTCATTCCACAAGCATGCGATGACCATGTCTTGCGCGGGCCGCGGCCTGAATTCCAGAACGACGTTCTCGGACGTCTCTCCGTCAGCGAGCTCCTTATGTTCCATCTTGTGACGTTCGACATTCTCGTAGAACGCACTGATGACGATTACGCCGTGACGGACGCCAAAGAGTTTCCTCCACGCTGTGCTGAATTTGTCCCGTCGGGCGTTGTAGGTTCCCGGCTTGGCGCGCTCCTCCGCAACGTCCCAGCCCGGCAACCGGCACTGGTAGCGCATGGGCTTGATAACTCGTTCGCCATCCTCACAAACAATGACCGGCACATAGTGCCCCGGAAAGAAGCGCGCGTCGCGGGGCTTCGGTTCGGTTCTCTTGAGGTCGTCGAGATCGAGCATCAGCTTGGTGACCTTGGATCCGGCGATGCGCTGATCTTCGAGTGCCTTCTTCGTAGTCTTGGTTAGCAGCGTCCGCTCCGCATCGGCAAGGCGCTTACGCTGCGCGAAGAGTTCTGGCTCGAGCTTTTCGGTTCGCTGTTTCTTGTATCGCGCAATCAGGTCTCGAACCGCGGCAGCCTCGGGGCCGACTTCCTGTTCGAACCAGGTCTCTAGGGCCTTAGGCACATAGATGGGAAAATCAAAACGATCTCCGTACATGCGCGCAAACTCCTTGATGCTGAGTCTGCCCCCGTAATGGAGGAACGTCTTGTATTCCGCTTTGAACTCTGCCGAATAGCACATGCCCCGAGCATACCGAACTATCTGACGCCTTTCCTCCAGTCCCACGGCATCACAAAAGTGCTGGTCCAGATGCCCGCGCGGGACTGCTCCGCCACCTTTTGTGCTTCTCGATAGGCTCCTTTGGAGTACCGCGCATAGTCGACCGCCCAGCCGTTGCCCACCATCCATGTATTGATGTCAGTCCCACCGACATTGCAGTGTGCAACGACCCGCTTGTATCGATCGATATCGAGGCGCTCGCAAATCACGTTCCGCCGGTCGATGAATGCATCCAACGCGTTCGCTGCTGCCGTTCCGCAGCGCCACGGCTTCTCATCACGCGTACACAGCTGCCGCGACTCCGGGGCATCAATGCCTTGAAAACGAACCCGCGTTCCGTGAATTTCGATGGTGTCGCCATCAATCACTGACGCTACCCCGGTCAGCGCATCTGCCTGAACTGCGGTTGGGATCGCACCCACAGACAGCAGCCCGACCACCGCAACCCGTCTGATGCTCAGAAACCCTGAGCGAATCAGCTTTCTGCCCGCCCCGCGCACCCCCATCAAGACTTGACTGGGCGGTCCGCGCGGAGCGAGTCCAGCGGCAGGCTCACGGTTTGAGCCTAATGGGGTGGGAGTATTCGCGGAACCGGCCGTCGGGCGACTGAGTCGGACTTTTAACATCAGGAAAATCATGGCCATGTGATACGGCACCTTTGCAGGAGTCGCTGTCTTGAATACTGTGACAATTATCAAATGTCCCGTCCCCCTAGAAAGTCACATGGTGGAGCACGCCCTGGAGCCGGTCGCCCTACCGGCGGACGTTACGGCGAGCCCACCAAAACCGTTCGAGTCCCGGAAAGCCAGATGTCGACTGTCGTAGCCCTGCTCTCAGATTACCGCCGCCGGGGGGCTGGAGAGGGCGCGGGCAACGCCCTGCCCATCAAGACGCAGATCTCCAGCCTATCGCGAGTGTCGGTACCCCTGTTCAACTCCCCGCGGGCGCAGGCGGGGTTCCCGTCGCCGGCGGCCGACTACGTCGAGGAGCGCATCGATCTCAATGAGTTGCTGATACGAAATCCGCCGGCCACGTTCTGCGTGCGCATCGCGGGGGACTCGATGATCGACCTCGGCTTGTTGGAGGGCGATATTGTCACCGTCGACAGATCTATTGATCCTCGACCGGGAAAGATCGTCGTCGCAGCATTCGATGGTGATATCTACATCAAGGTGTTCCGCAAAATCGGTAGCCGTCTGGCGCTCTGTTCAGAGAACCAAAAGCGAGCGGCGCACTATCCCCCGATGTATCTCGATCAGGCGCAGGACCATACGATCTGGGGAGTCGTGACCGGTGTCGTGCGAACCCTCTAGGCAGCGCTTCGCCCTCGTCGATGTAAACAACTTCTACGCGAGTTGCGAAGCGGTCTTCGATCCCAGGCTCGCCGGCAAGCCGTTGGTTGTTCTGTCCAACAACGACGGATGTGTAGTAGCCAGATCTGCTGAAGCCAAAGCGCTGGGCATTAAGATGGCTCAGCCCTGGCATTTGGTGAAAGCAGAGTTTGAGCGTCAGGGTGTTGTTGCCTACAGCAGCAACTACACTTTGTATGCGGATATGTCCGATCGGGTGATGAATATCCTGGCGGACATGGCGCCCGAGCAGGAGGTCTACTCCATCGATGAGTCTTTCCTAGACCTGACGGGCATGCCACGGCCAAGCGCGCACGGGCTGTCGATTCGACAGCGCGTCAAACAATGGACGGGGCTGACTGTCTGCGTCGGCATCGGAAGTACGAAGACACGCGCCAAGCTTGCAAACCACATCGCGAAGAAAAACCCTCAGCACGGGGGCGCCTTCGATCTGGAAGACCGGAGCACTTTGGAGCAAGACGATGTGCTTCGGAAGATCGCTGTCGAGGAAGTGTGGGGAGTAGGCCCGCGGCTTCGCGATCGCCTGAAGGGCATGGGCATCTGCACCGTTCTCGATCTGCAGCGCGCCGACCAGAAAGCTTTGCGGCAGCAGTTCAGTGTCGTGGTCGAGAGAATCGTCGAGGAGCTACGCGGAACGTCCTGCTTGCCGCTCGAGCTTCTTGCGCCACCTAAGCAGCAAATCATGTGCAGTCGCAGCTTCGGCCGCTCGATCACCGAGGTCAACGATCTGCGAGAGGCGATGATCAGTTATGTCGGTCGCGCGGCAGAGAAGCTCCGCCAGCAGGAATGTGTCGCTGGCGTCCTTCATGTCTTTGCGCACACCAATCCTTTCAAGCCCGAGCAGCCTCAGTACAACGCATCGCTTCGAATCAAGTTGCCGATGGCAACAGACGACACACTGACGCTGAGTCGATTTGCAGGCGCAGCCGCTGAGCATTTGTATCGGCCTGGATATTCTTTCAAGAAAGCTGGAACCATGCTTATGGAGCTGGAGCCGCGCGGGAAGCGTCAAATCACATTATTCGAAGATCCGGAACTGGTCGAGCGCCGATCTCGTCTCAATGCGGTACTAGACAAGGCGAACGCAAAGTTTGGTAGAGGAACGCTTGGGGTTGCCGGCGGCGGCACAGAGCGGGCTTGGCGAATGAACAGAGCAAAACTATCGCCGCAGTACACGACGTCGCTCAACTCCCTTCCTTTGGCAAACCGCTGTGCGTGGAATCTGTCGGAGCAGCCACGCCCAAGATTCATATGACCGGCTCAAGTCAGTCCAGTCCGGAAGTGAGCCTTCGTGAATTTGCCGCTCCAAAGCGGACGCCCATTTGTTGGGCGCCTTCAGCAGCCGAACAATGATTTAAGTGAGGGCGGCGTGTACTTTGATTTGCCGCAACCTTCGACGCATTCATAAAGTGCGTAGTCGGAGCAGTCTTCCTCAGCGGTAACTATTTGCTTAAATCTGTATATGGCGCCCGCCAACGGAGATTTTCCGGTGGTTGGGCACCTAAACTCCTTCTCGTCATTCACGATCTCACAGTTTTCGTTTTCAAAGGTCGTGTAGTTTTCGATGGAGTCGTCTGCCTTCACTTGAAGCAAAGTTACGGTATTCCGCGCATCCGTTGTGAATCTAACAAACCAGCCATCAGGTAGAGTTCCTTCGATCTGATAGTTACCCGCGAATACGCCGGTTGCTGCGAGAAGGCCAACCAGCGCAGTTGCCACGCATACAGTCCTCATCATGCCCTCAGCCCTCTTAGGCCGCCGAGCGGCGGTACTTTTGTGCGACTGCCTGCAGATAGCTTCCATTGCTACTTCTTACTCACGAGATTGGGCCTTACGCGCGGCGCGGCTCACCGACTTATACCGCTGGGGCTGACGCGGGAGCAAGAAAACGGTGAGCTGCCGTAAAGCAAACGCTCCCGATCGACCGCTACTGGCTGGCACTTTGCGGCAGTCGTCAGCCAGCCCGAAGCGGAACTTTGGCGCCTGCGTCGCTGCGGGTGAAAGCGGACATTGGAGCAGCTGAAACTGGTCTCGACATGCGGCAAGATGTGTCAGGTTCTCCCGTTTATGAGAAAGCACGCATTGGGGACAATCAGCAAACTCCTATGAACGCAGAAAAAACGAACAGCGACCACGAAAGCGCAAGGGCTGCACTGACTCTCCGCTATCAAAACTCACTATTGAACGATTTCAACAAAGCAACTGGGACAAGCTATGAGCAACTTGGCGACGTTCCGAAAGACCTGCTCGCTGCGTATTGGGCCGAATACAACTCGAAAGCTTCGGAGCAAGAGGAAAGTCAGGAAGACCTTAGGGCAATGGAAGAGCGGGCGGCAGAGACAACGAAACCTCCGAAATACCTACTGTTCAAACAGCAGCAAGAGTTACAGCGCAAGGAACGCCTAGAGTCCATAGAGAAGGAAAGGCGTAAGAGGTTGGAGTATCAGGAAACTCCGGAATATAAGAAAAGAATTCGAGATAATGAGATCGAGCAAAAGGCAGAACAGAACGCAAATCGTGTGCTGGCAATTGTGGGCTTCATCCTGCTTCTTTTTGCGTTTTCCGCCTTTGGTCCAGTCTCTTGTGTCGGTGTTGCGCCGACAGACATTTATTTTCGCGGATAACTGAATCGCCCCGGGATTATCGGAGACTGCCATTAGGGCGCCGTGAGGCGAAGTTCTGAACAACCGGTATCAAGTCAGGTATCCACCTTGGCAGAACCATGGCGACCCGGACCAAGCTTGATAGGCAGCTGTATTCCAAGAGTTGACGTAGGCGTCTGCTCGAGATTTCCATTGCCCGGCAAGGTACTGCTGAACTGCCAGCGCGGAGCCAAGCCCGACAAGTGAATGGCGGATGTTGATCAGCTCTTCCGCAGCATGACTCCCATACAAAGCTCCCAGGCCATAAATTTTGAAGTGCTTCGTAGCTCGAAGTTTCCAGGATGTTGGCCAATTGTTTGGCGGTCGAGCTTCAAACCTTAGCGCTGAAGGTGAGCCGACGATGACTTCTGCAAATATCCATTGAGTCCCGTCAAAGTGATCGAAGTAAGGGTGAAGTAGTTGATCGCCTTCAGTTGCGGAGACATAAGCAAGCTTTGCCTTGTTGCAATCCGCACAGGCAGGAACAAGATTGACGGGCGTTATGGCGAGCGAAGGGTGCGCGGTCCACGGCAAATAGTGGTCGAGCGTTGAGACCGTTCGCTGCCCACATAGTGGGCATATATCGTTTGCCGACGCCTTCTTAATTGCGTCATAGATATGGCGGGTGCGCCTGCTTTTAGCAAACGTGCCTTTGTAGACACGTCCCATCTCACTGGTACTTACCTGTCCAGATACTCCGTCGGAGCCAATGGTTGTATAAAGACCGGCCGTAGAGGCGAGAGTCAGATACTGATGCTCGGCGGCGGAAAGATCGGCACCGATACTCGTTAGCCGCGAGCTCAAACCCGCATCAGTGATGCTGGTCGTACAGGCTACGAGTGTCGTGGCTACGTCAAAGGGTGGGATCGTCAGTCGTCTCATAAGTCGGTCGGTCGCGATCAATAATCAGGGCTTGGACAATTGCTCGTGCCTCGTCACCTAGCTGTGCTCCGAACCTTTCGATAACTGCATCAAATGACTGACCTCCATCGACGGCCGCCGCCAGGACGGTATGAAAGCCTGCGCGGGTTACCTCTAACCCAAAAACATCTCGGGTGAGCACGCCGATATTCGCTCCAAAGGTCTCCAGCGCCGGGCGCTCGACGAGGCCTGTCAGGCCACTCCGCTTCAGCTTCCAAGCGCAGGTCCTTGGAACCTCCTGAAGAACAACGGGCGAGTGCGTGGCAACAATGGCCATGCCGTTTCGCTTTCCCAAAAGATCTGAAAGGCAGCGGATGAATGCGGACAAAAGAGGAGGATGCAGATGCCCCTCAGGTTCGTCTAGAAAGACCAGAGTCTTTTCATCGACGAGCTCAACGAGCTTCGTAATCGTAAGTAGGACGATGGAGTGCCCGGAGCTCAATAGCTCAAACAATTTCTCCGCTCTAGTCGACCAATTAGCGTCCTGGGGCCCCTCTGCAAGCAACGGGATCTCTGCGTCTTGGAATAAATCATCGGCCTCAAGAGTCTTGATGGCCGCCAACCACCTTTTTGCCTTCTGGCCCACCAAGCACTTTTCGAGACTTAACCGAAAGTCTGCCGCCAGTTCAGGCTTCGACTTTGTCTGACTGGGGCCCCCCGAAGGCACTGGCTTTCGCAATCCAACGACTGTACATGGCATTTGATCGGCGGCTTCTGGAACCACGTCAAAGTCGTCAAAAGCACTAAAGGAAACTAGAACTAGTCCGGCAAACGACCATTCACTAAAAACATCGTGCTCCAGATGTATAGATCCGTAGTTTTCGTCCAGCGGAGCCCTTCTCCCCAGCAGTGACAGAATCATGTGTCGCATGCATCGAGATTTTCCCACGCCATTGCGACCAATAAGAACATGCACATTCGTGGGAGGCTGCGCGCCCGGCTCTACGACAAAGCTCAGCGCCGCCGGTGGGTTGGCACCAGGGTTCGGAATGAAGTATTTGAACCGGAATTCTGTAAGGACGGCGTCGCCGTGAGTCAACCGATTCAGACGCGTGCGAACCGATGCGCCGCTGACACTTCGAAGCAGAGACTCCGACATAACCAACTCACCAAAGTGCGCATTAAAGATATTCAAGTCAAATGCGCAGTCACGGAGACCCTCCAAGACCGATATCTTCAACTCCTCGCTAAGCTCATTGAGCGCCTGGTAATAGTCCTCTCCTTGCCCGACAGAGAAGAAATTGCCGTCGAGAGAATCAAAGGATCTTGGTAGGTCAGGCGCTCGGTGGTTGGGTTCAATCACTCGAGCAGGTAGCAGACCGACTTGTCCGATCTTGACTTGTCCGATCGAATGCTCACTGCCGGCTTCGTCAATTACGATCAGGAGAAATTGAGTTCGAAATTTCCCCCAATCGTCCCATGCGTCTTCAAGCAGAAATGCCTTGGGTCCACGAGTCGTGGGTTGCCTTTCGGATTTCCGAACAACGTGGAAGAGTGTCATTTGGGTCTGGAACTACAAGTCCTGCCGATAGACGGGGGCTGAACCAATTATGTTGGTTGCAATCCATACTATCCACTAGAGGAGTCGGAAGTAAGCCAAGCATGCTGAAGCGCCTGCCGAATAATTTCGCGCGGCCACAGCGGGAACAGTTTGGCTGGCCGTCAGGGCTGAGGCATCGAACACTAGGGGCACACGTTGCTCAACTCGTAAGGGAACCCGCCGGCAGCTAAGTGCTAGTTGCTGTCGATGCTAGTTCAGTCTGACAGGCTCATATCAGCCCAAATCGGACTTCGAGGAGAGCAAATTCTCATCCGCGAAGCGGACTTTGGACCGCCGGAGGCGATCGAGCGGGCTAGTGCCCGATCCGGACCCCATAAGGTCCACCCCTTGTCAGCCTTGGGCAAGCAGGCAGATATTACGGCCGAGAAAGGTGCCCGGATTAAGAATTTGTTTAACGGACACTGTCAGCGGAGAGGCCAAAGGAAACATATGGTTAAGGTACCTCCAAGTGCGTCTCTTAATCTTGAATATTCGGACGCCTGTCCGCCTATTAGCTGTTAGGCCTCAATGGATACTTCAAGTCAGATAGCTGTTCCCAAAGTCACGGCAGCGTTGGAGCTACTAGAGCGCGGCATTGAGTTGTATCTGCGCGGGGACTCGTACTACTCCGCCCTGCATCTTGCCGGCGCTGCCGAGGAAGTATTCGCGGTATATGTCCGCGGCCTTCCACCGGAACCGGATCTAGTAATCGGGTCAGCATCCGATCAGCTCCAGAAGGCATTCATTGCCTGGTCATCGCCAGGTTCCGCCACAGAACGAAAGGCCGCCGCGAGGTGGATTCATGATCGAATCTACGATGCCAAGAACTCGGTCAAGCACAAGCGAGGTCATGGCGATCATTCTGTAGACTTTGAACCGGAAGAAGAAGCCAAAGACATGCTCGAACTAGCCGTGACCACGTACTTCCAGCTGTTCTCGCGCACGAACATCCCCTATCTGGCTTGCGTCGAAGATTTCACCCGAGAACGGCGCATTGGGGAGGCAGCAGATGAGTCCTAACCAATCATTCAACTCCGAAGTCTCTGCCTCCGGCAGAGCCGCGGGTTAACTCGGGCGTTGGGCATCAACGAGAGGGAGCCAATGACGATTGAATACCTCACCGCAATCTTGGTGTTCATCACAGCTATCTATGCCTACCTAACGCATCGCATGGCAAAGGCCAGCGAAGCTTCTGTCGAGGCAATGCGTGCTCAATCGGAGACAATGCTACGGCCATACATCACGGTAGCGCCATTTGTTCGTCCACATACACCATTTCTTTACCTGCGTATCTCAAACACAGGGAAAACAGCAGCTGAAAATGTTCGGCTGACTATAGATCGAGATTTCTTTCAGTTCGGTGAGGCCAAGAAGCCGGAAAAGAATCTTCGGGCAAGCAGTGCGTTTTCATCGCCGATCGACAGCGTCCCACCAGGGACGGAATTTATCTTCGGGCTAGGTCAGGGGTGGGTGATATTCGGGAAAGATGCAAAGGAAGATGTAACACCGACCCAATTCAGCATCACGGCGGCATATGAGTTCAGCGGCAAGCACGTCACCGAAGTCAGTCGAATTGATCTCCGCCCTTACATCGGCACGGAGGGCGAGCGAGATCCAGTAGTTGAGGAACTGGAGCGCATCAGGAAGGTGATGGAGCAGAGGAAATGATGCCCAATTAGCGTTGGACGGCCAGGGGGGTTGCAGTGACTGAAAGCACAGCGAAGGCGTATGCCGTTGAGCGATGGTGGCACCGGTTGCTCCGTGTGCTCGGGTACGGGTTGGCATTGATTGTGCTGGCGCTGTCGCTGGTAATGTTTCTGGAAGACGCTGACTACTTCACTTACTCGTACAGCTTTGAGCCTGACTATGAGGCGGCATCGGGTGAAGAATTTGATTGCCACTCTTATGAATCACTCAAGTCAATATCTTGCGGCGAATTCTCAGAGGGTGAGGCCTTCATCCAGCACTATCTAAAGGTCAAGGGCAACGACAAGCTTAAAGATGGCGCTCGGACAGTAAATGAGTTTTTCGCGGACCTCCATGCAAAGGGGCACGAGGATGGGGAACTCGCGGTAAGCCTTATCGGCGACAAGGGGTTTACTTACAAGCGGCAAAAGCACTGGAACGGGGGCGAGGCCTTGAGCGCCATCATTTATGCCTTTTTGATCACAGCAGCGTTCCTAGTTGCCTTATTCGTTATCTATAAGGTCATTCTGTTTGTCGTCCATGGGCATACACGCGTGATATCGGCCGTCCAACAAGGCATTCAACCCGAAGGTCCCGCCTCCGGCGGGTCCGCGGGTTAATTTGGGCGTTAGGTTGTCAGCATAATTTGGCCTTCTCAGGCGAGGATGTGTTTATGAATAATGCGACCGGTCTAATAGTGGGAGGAGTGCTTCCAGCACTCGCCTTTGGCGTAGGAGCTATTTTGCAAAAGCACAGCAACGATATTGGAATCGGGCAAAGCAACTATCTTTTGTTCTTCGCCGCTGGGGTAGCTATTGCGTCGCTGGTCGCCTATGTCGCATTCCCACAACATTCTTTTTCTCTAAGGGCGGGTCTATTTGCTTCCGGCCATGGCCTACTTTTTGGCGCAGGCTTTGTCTTTCTTGCATTGGGTCTAACAATCTTTTCTCTGCCTATTTCCAAGCTGGTGCCATTGGCAAATATGAGCACATTGATTACGGTCTTCTTGGGTCTAGCTATTTTTAACGAGTACACCAATCTAAATCTGAGATACTTGCTTCCGGGCGCAGCACTTATCGTGCTTGGTGGCGTATTAGTTGGGCGCGCCTAGTGGTTCAACCTAACTAGGGCGTTGGGCCTCAAATACGAAATGAACGTCATCGTCCGCGAAGCACTTCCGCAGGACGCGCCGCAGATCGAGGCGCTTTATGAGCTACTAACCGGCAAGCCTTGTTCTGTGCTCCCGTCTCGAGTCGCGGATATCGCAGCGGACAAGCGAACCTTCTTATTCGTTGCTGAGCGTCAAGAGGTCGTTGTGGGTACTGTGCTATTAACTCTTTGCTTGGATGCCATGTACGCGAATCAGCCGTTCGCCGTCTTGGAGAACATCGTTGTGGATGGCGCTGAACGCAATAGCGGCGTAGGCACAGCCTTGATGCGTCACGCCGAGATGCAATCCATCAACAGCAAATGTTCAAAGATCATGCTGCTAAGTGCGTTCGAGCGCACCGATGCTCACCAGTTTTTTAGCTGTCTAGGCTACACGTCTAATCGGAAGGTCGGGTTCGTAAAGTACCGCTCACAGTCTGTGGCCGAAGCGGCCCAACCAGCGGTTCAAGGGTCGACGTCACCGCCTTCGGCGGAGCCGCGCCCTTAACCTGGGCATTGAGCCGTATGAACGAATCTCTCTCTAGATTGATTGCTGACTATCAACGTGGCGTTCGAGTTGCAGTAGATTTGATGACGAAATCTGGTATTCCATTGCCCGCTACAAACACGGATTGGGTCGCGACGGATATTCCTCAACGTGGTGAGCTCAATGGTGGTGTCCCGTACTTCAAACACGGCTACGGTTGCGCAGTGGATCTGCCGAATGGAGCCGCAGACTTTGACTTTGGACGCAACGGCGAAATCAACGGATTCGATGCATGGAGGCTTGCTGGCTTCGCTGGCGATCGCCTTTCAGCGTATGGCTTTGCCAATGAGAGAGAGCTAAATGAGTGCTTCAAATCTGAAGTGGCCGCCGGGTCGCTTGTTTACTCTGGGTACATTCTTCACTACGTCGCTCCAGCCCAACTGAGTGTTCAACGCGATGACCCATAAATGTGCCTCGCGTTAATCCGGCGGTGGGCCTAAAAGCCGTGAGCACATTTGGAAAGATAGCCGTGGCGATTATGCTCGCGTCGTATGTCGGGTCTGGCGCCGGCGCATCTGCGAGAGAACGGGCGGATCGTCTTCATGTTCTGCGCATTCACTGGCCCGCCCAAGATTGTTCGTCTGCATGGCTCAGGGGAGTATTGCGTCGCTGGCTCTGCCGCCTACAACGAGCTTTTACCATCCTTTACTGAGCTTCCCGGAACGAGAGGCATCGTCCGGGTCCGACTGGCTCGAATCAGCGACTCCTGCGGGTATGCAGTACCGCGCTACGACTTTGCCGGGGAGCGCGATGGTCTGATTCGATGGGCGGAGTCCAAAGGACCGGAGGGGCTGGTGGATTACCGCCATCAGAAGAACAGAAATAGTCTTGACGGTCTGCCAGCTCTGGAGGCGCCCAGTTTATGAACCCTTCGCAATGCCTGAGCCGTACATCCTTTGTAGAGAATGAGCCGGTTGATCCGGTGCAGCTAAATGCTCTTTTTCGAGATATCGGCTGGGATATACGTGAAGAGCGGACTGTGGCAGATACAACCGCAATGTTCGCCTCGAACCGTTATCACATTGCAGCGTACAGTTCGAATGGCTCCCTGGTCGGCTTCGCTCGCGTGTCCGGGGATCCATACGTCGTCCAGGTGCTGGACGTCATCACCCATCCTTCTTTTCGCCGCGTAGGAATTGCCGGCCGCTGCATGGAGGGAGTTGCTCAACATCTCGCGGGATCCAGGTATCACGCCGTCACTCTTACCGACAGCAGTGGTTTGCCCAGCTTCTACGAGCGTTACGGCTTTCAGCTTTCGCCGGACGTAGCCCGACGGTGGCTACCGAAATCCCCATGACCTTTTAGGAACTTCATACTGAACACAGCTTCCGGCATCGCTGACTGTCGCTGAACAGCCAGAAGCTCCCGCTGATCTCATGAATTCATCGGGCGCCTCTCGGCCACAAGCGCGGACTAGACACCGTCACGGGGCGAATGAAGAACCGCGCCACCACCCGACTCGAATTTGAACGTCGCGACAGCGCCATTGATCAAGGTTACCTGCGGGGGTTGGTGGCCGATGTCAACGTCATAAAGGATTGGGCAAGGCAAATGCCCGATGACAGAGCGGAGCGCCTCCTCATATGAGAGTCCTTCAGTTGATGTTGGGCTTGGACCAGCACTGCGCCCAAAGACCAGCCCTGAAAGATTGTCGAACCACCCCTGTCGTCTCAAAGACAGCAACGCTCGCACAAGGTCGACAGGCGACATCTCGACGTTCTCAAGATAGACAATGACTCCGTGTGCCCGATTTGCTGCGATGAACGACGGCACGTTTCCATAAGTCGTACCAGCCAGCCATGCGATGGAATCTAGGCAACCTCCGATGAGCCGGCCTGAAAATGAGATCGCGGCTCCTGAGCCATCGAGCCGTTTCCACTGGGTCCTCTCAGTCAGATTGAACGATGCATCCGGATGCTGTACCCAGTCCTTGTACTGCGTCTGATACATCAATGACGACTTTTGCTCGAAGGCAATTTGGGGGTCACTTTCCAGAATCGGGAGCACTGCAGCAGTAAGCCAGTCTGTTTGCGACGGCGCGAGCTCCATCAAATTGGAGCCATGAGCACTGCCCCAGCCGGAAATAATAGTTAGAGGTAGTAGCAGAGTGCTCACGTCGGAGTACCCCAAGATCCATTTCGGCGTGCGGTTGCGCAGATCTTGAAAGTCGAGATGCTCGAGTATTTCGCTTGCGAGCTCACCACCCCAAGGGGGAAAGATCGCGTCAATATCAGGGTCCAGTAGGAACTTCGTAAATTCAGCTGATCGCTCGCGCGCAGGCGCACTGGCGTCCTTTCGCTGAGAGCGCAGACATTGCCCTTCGACGATCTTGTAGCCGCGATCCTTGAGATTGGCGATCACCAGGTCCAGGCGTGGCCATAGGACGGCCGGAACTCCAGAGGACGGAGCAGTTACTGCGATTACGCCGCCAGGTTTCAGGGGTTTTGGGAACTTGATCAAGGCAAATCTCCACTCTCTTTACGAACTACCAGAGCGGGAAACAAAAAACCCGCCAAGGTGGCGGGTCGCGTTCGCAAACAGCCGAAAACTATCCGCCCCAATGCTTGTTGGTCAGATGGTTAAGTCGACGTGCGCGAACGCTATTCATGTGTTGAGCATAGCACTACTCACCGGTCCTAATTCAAGTAGCTCTGATAACCATGAACAGCGACGGCGGGTTGCTTTTGGCACTTTGGCGACAGTCGCTGATCAGCTGCCCGAAGCAGTCCTAGGCCTTCGTGGAATTGATCCTCCGAAGCGGATTTTGAAGTCGCCAATATTGAAGCAGACCCCAAGAGGCCGGGACGTCCCTTCAAGGGGCCAAATTTGGGGCTCTGAGGGGCATCGTGAATTGCCGGAGGGCGAAGCCTGCGGTACTTTCCACGACGGGTTCGAGGGAAAACTCATGCAGAACACGCGCGACGTCTTCAACTTTGAGGAGCTGTTGCCGCTGGCCGACCAGATCAGCCAGATGCCACGGATGGCGAAGTACACAGCGAGGGATGGCAATCCGCTCTATTTCAGGAGCTACCCTGCATCCTCAGACACACATATCATCCTTTTGCACGGTTCGACTTCGCACAGCGCAACGCTACATGCATTCGCAGCGAATCTGAGCGGGAGCGGGATAGCGAATGTGCATACGCCAGACCTACGAGGTCACGGATTCGCGCCATTGCGAAGGGGCGATATCGATTACTCCAGCCAGCTAGAGGACGATCTCGCAGATCTCATTGCATACCTGAAAGCGACTTCCCCACGGATTTCGAGGATCTTTGTAGGCGGACATTCATCAGGAGGAGGTCTGGCATTGCGCTTCGGATCGGGCCGCTATCAGGGACTTGGCGACGGGCTCCTCCTCCTCGCCCCGTACCTGGGACACGATGCACCCATGGTGAAAAGAAATGCTGGCGGCTGGGTGCGCCCAGACATCCCAAAGATCATCCTGCTATCGGCCCTAGAGGCGCTGGGGATACACAAGTTCAGCGGCTCGATGGTTCTCAGCTTTAATCTACCGCAGCAGTTCCGTACCGGCCTCGAAACAACGGAGTATTCGTTCCGGCTCATGAAAGGATTGCATCCGCCCAAGTTTCGCGATGCTCTTCGAGGATGCAGAGTGCCCGTGTGTATCCTCGTCGGCGCACCGGACGAGTCGGTTCGGGCAGATGCCTTCCAGTCGGCGTTCCGCACTCTTAACGACCAAGTGGATGTCCGTGTCCTACCTGACGAAACTCATATAGGGATCATCATGAGCCAGCGCGCGATGACTGAAGCCAAAGTTTGGCTGAAGGCGCAGTCCCAACCCTTGCCGTAGGCATGCCAGAAAGCAGACCTTGGCGACTGCCAGCGTTTGGCACCAAGTGGGCGAACGAATAAGGCTTACGAACCGCCGCTCCAGAATTGCATTGCGCACTGTTCCGCATCAACACTGCCTCGGAGTTCCCATCCAGCCATATCTTCTGGGATTCGCGAGCAGCCTGGGCCTGCACCGATGCAGGCTTGCCTACTCACTTGGAATATCCCGACGATTGGTAGTTTGGACATCGCCATAGCAGCCATTCGCCAACGAACGCTTCTGGCACCTTGCGACCATCTGACACAGAATTCGAAAAGCGCGTTGACGACAGCGGAGAGCGCAACCGCTAAGCGTCTTCGATAGAACGCATTCTCATCTCTTCTTCGCTCCGCCGTCCGCAACGCACAGTTGCGAGTAGATCGGCAAGGAACGATAAGACCGCCATGCTGGCATTTGATTCGAAGTAGCTAAATGCAGGTCCACACTCGTCAGACTGTCTAGATTGCGAGAATCACTAGCGTTCGGAACATGACGCGCGTAGCTACTACGTGAAGAACGACTTCGGCGAGCTATGGCTTTCTAGCTTGCTGGTTGAGCATCCGATTCGAAGCTCCCATCGCCACAATGGCGTCGACGCTCTGCGCGGATCGCACGATACAGTGCGGCGAGATTAAAAGAAGCTGCCAGACGTAAAGGGTAGGCATCATCGATGCGAGCACAACCAGGACAAGCTGCGGCGTGGAAGGCACATTGGCGGCCACGGCGCACGGCACTGCCGCGATACATGCCTGACAAATGGCGGCCACACGCGTCATAAGAGTCAGCGGCTTTTGCCACGATCCGGCTCCTTCGCGGATCACGCCAGCGGGTGTCTCCGTGAAGTATCGAGTGCCCAGTACTATCGCGAGCTCGTGCTGATTAAAAACCTTTTCCTGAGTCAGCTGTACGCAATGCGCGTGCTCCGCATCACTCATCAGAACATCGAGCATATCTGGTCGTCGGACTCGCAAGACCGGATTGGCACGACGACGTGTATTCCCCCCTGCCAAACGCCGAAGAGATTCAAAGAATCGATCATCTACTTCCCTGCTCCAAAGTAGATATCGGAGCTCGAAAGCCTCCCGCTGACAACAGAACCGGTGCCAGAGAATACTGAGCTGATCGATAAGCAAAACAAAGAGCATCGAACTCTCCTACACAGCTCCAACCGCCATTAACAGGAGCCGCTCGAAAATCTTTCTCCGATCGCGCATTGACATGCGGCCATCATCCTGCGACAGCGATTCGATGGACGCGAACGCGGCCATGACCTGGTCAATCGTCCACTTCGAATTGCGAGCGGCTGGTGACTCAGAACTACCTCCAATCAGCAGATTCAGATCCGCGCCGACCGTTCGGCGAATAGCAGCGAAGTAGGCGGCATCTGGCTGCCGCTCGGACCGCTCATAGAGATATTGAGTGGACTTCGTGACCCCGCCCAGCTTGCCGAAAGCCTCCTGAGAAAGCCCGGTCGACTCCCTGAGCGCTCTGATTCGCTCGCCCATCAACTCATTTGAGTCAACATGTTTCATGTTGTGCATAGTATTGCATTTGACTTACTATTATAAGCATTATGGCTTATTGTATTCTCCGCGTGTGCCGATTTAAACCCACTCTCAACAGGTGATGCCGATGTTGAGCTCAGATGTTTTGCTGGATGAGTTTCGTCGGACTGGGGTCTCGGTCGCGGAGTGGGCGCGGTCACGGGGATTCCCGCCAGCGACTGTCTATCGCGTTTTACGCGGGGACTCCCCCGCCACCAGAGGGCGCTCACACCAGATTGCTATCGCTCTCGGCCTGAAGACTGGCGAATGCGGCGACGTAGCTTCAATCGATCGCTGGTTGTCCCAGCGATCGGAGCACTAATTTCTTGATGCAACACCTACGGCAGCTTAGGGGCACTAGTAAGTCGTGAACGTATTTGAATCTGATCGGCGCACCGCACCACGAATGGAGGAACCCGTGTCCTAGCCAACTAATTTTCTGGTCGCAGAAATGCGAAGCCCCCACAAAGTCGGGCGGACTGAGTAGGGGCTAGGAGCAAAAAGGTGCGGACCTTTCAACTCCAGTATGCCTTTTTTTTCAGCAGTGTCAACGCTGAGCGGTAAGGCTGCGCGCTCCATCGCGCTCTGCACGACCACGATTTGACCGGTACCGATTTTCATCGGTTGCCGAACCGTAGCTGTGTACAGACGACGAATGGAACACCATGGAAGACGCTACATCGCGGCCTCAAAAGGCGGAAACAAACGCACCTCGAATACCTATCGGACTAGCCCGAGCCGTTGATGGATCGGTCTGCCCTATCGATGAAGCAGTTCGAATACTTTTTCGGCAAGAGCGCGATCAATCCGGCACCTTTCACGGCGTAAGGCGCCTTATTAAAGGCCGCACTGGAGCACGAATCGGTCATTTCTCGTCAGCCAGAAACGGAGGGAACATCCCGACCGAGTCGCGCCTCGAGTACAGAGTCGCACTTGCACTCGAGAGAGACTTGGAGATTCGCAAGTTCCGCAGTCAGCCGCTCACTATCGGATTGTCGGTCGGGGAGTACACACCTGATCTTACCGAATGGCGTTTTAGCGGCAAGCGAACTTTGATTGAGGTGAAACCATTTGAGCGGCTTGCCATCCCTGAGATCGCGCAGAAACTCTCAGAGGCAAAACAGGTCGTGACGAGCAATGGATTCGACTTTCGAGTAATTACGGAACGCGATCTACCGGATCCTGAACATGAAGAACTGCTCTCAACGTTTCGAACGCCGTATGTGCCATGCACCAGATTGATTACCGCCGCGTACACCGCGTTCAGATCACTTCCCACACATGTGACGTGGACTGACATCAGCAGTCGACTGAAGGCGAGCGGCTGGAATGAAGGCCAAATACGCAGTCTGGTCTTCTTCGGGATCGTTCTTATCCGCCCATCCGCAAGCTTCACACCCTCAACGCAGGTTTACTGGGGGAATGCGTGATGGTTGCGATGGTCAATCCAATCCGAATCGGATCCCGCTTCCTGATGTACGGTATGACGTATGAAATCTCATACTTCGATTCCACGTCGATCCGATATCACCCACTCAACGGGACTGCCCCGCTTTCACTTCCCTGCGATGATCTTCTGACGTATGTCCGAGACGGCCGGGCTGTGTTCACTTACGTCGCAGCTACCAACACCCGTACGCGGACGCCGCAAAACAGGATTCTGAACAAAGGGCAGTTGGACTCTGCCGCTCGCCACATCGCATACGTTGAAGGCCTCGTCAAAATACATGGGTGGGCATGGCCACTGAATGAGTGCGTCGAAACGATCGCCTCCATTGCAGCTAATCGAAAAGAAGCTGCTCCTGGATACAGTACCGTTGCCAAATGGAAGGCACGGTATATCGAATCGACTTCGCCTCGCGACAACTGTGATCGGACTTGGCTTCGAGGGCGCGGAAGCAGATACACCGAGGACGCCTGGATAGTTATTGATTCTCTCCTTGAGAAGTACTACTTAACGAAGGATCTACGATCGATAGCGGATGCCTGGAGAGTGTCGACTGCGGAGATTGGCGTAGACGACGAGCGACGGGCTCTATTTCAGAACGGATTTCTACCATCAATCAAGTCCATCGAGCGACGAGTAGCTTCTTACGATTTGTTTCATGTTCTTAAGTCACGCCACGGAGCAAAGGCCGCGCATCGCCTTCTCAAACGAGCCGGCCGCTCCCGTGAGCACAAGCACATTCTCGAGACGGTATTCGCAGACGGCCACTACTTGGACGTACTCGTCGTCGTGGAGGACAGCGACGGTAACATCATTAGCGTTGAGGGGTGCCGGCCATATGTCACGGTAATCGTCGATTGTGCCGCCAGAGCTGTTCTATCCGCTGTCGTGACACTTTGTCCATTCTCGTCAAGCACCGTTCTCGCCGCCGTCCGCAAAGCTGTAGTTGCTGATGGATTACTTCCGCGTGGGAGATTCCAAAAGCTTTGTGTCGACAACGGGTGTGACTTCATTTCGGACGGCCTAAAAAGAGCGGCATGCGAACTGCTATTTAGCATCGAATGGGGTGAACCAGCGTCCCCGGACGCTCGGGCCATCGTGGAACGATTCTTCGGAAAACTTTCCAGAATGATTCAGCAGCTTCCGGCAGCTATCCGCGCGTCGCCGCTTTCCCAACAGCGCAAGGACATCAACGGCTTGCCCTGCATAACGGTGAGCCAGCTCGACAAGCACGTTCAGGCACTGGTCGCTCTGGATTTCAAGACGCCGAATGCGTCACTTGGCCGTCGTCCCGTGAAGTTCTGGAACGAGCAAGCACTCATCCTTCCGCCTCTTACCTACGATGCTCAAACGGCACACCAAGCAACATGTGTTCCGGAACGGCGCATCGTGACAGACGGTCGCGTTCGTGTCGACGACCTTTTCTGGTCCTCGCCAGCTCTCAAAGTCTGGGAGGAGAAAGAACGAATGTCGGGTCGAACTCCCTGGGTTGATGTACTCATAGACGAGTTTAATCTCTCGCAATGTAACGTAAAGCCACTCTCTCCAACATCGTCAATATATCTCGCAGACAATACCCGTGAGAGGTATGCGAAAGGCCTAACGCTTTATGAGCACACCCTTGTAAAGCAGCGCGCGAAGGACATCCTGAAGCGCGACATGGATGATCTAAAGGACCTTGAGCTGGAAATCGAACGGCTCAACATCCTTCGCGATCTTCAGAACTCCGCCAGCCAGACGAAACGGCGCCTCAAGGCATTTGCGCGAATAGTTGGCGCTCAAGCGATCGCCGCATCTGCTGCGAGAGCAGCCGCACAGGTGAATGCTGGATCGCGACCAACAGCATCACAGGACATTGCAGACGTACCAACGAACGCCGCGGCTGCCACCCCGAAAGCACCGGTCGTAGAGGAACAACAGCGACCTTCGGCACCCCCCTCCAAAGCTGAGGTTGTTGACTTCCTGTCGATGTTTGCACCTCAGCCACGCGATGCCGGGACGGTCTCATGACAAACAATGGTGACTCCACGTCCATTCGGACTTGCATCGATTTCCTGAAGCCGCAAGAGAACTCGCTCTGCGTCGTGTTAACCGGCACATCTGGCCTTGGAAAATCGATCCACTGCAGCGGCATGATTGGCGCGACACACGCGGAGCGATTGTCGGAACACCATCCAACCATTCGCCCATTGAAGTACATAACTGTTCAAGATGAAACGTCTATAAGTGAGTTTGCAGGCACGTTGCTGGAAGCTCTTGGGGATCCTTCTCTGCTCAGAGATTCTGCTCCAGACCGCAGAACGCAGCTGATGTCGCACTCAGCGCTAGTCGCAAGCTATCTTGTGCCCAGCTTTATCGTCTTTGGACCCGATGAACTCGAAGCGCCAATAGACCGCGACCTCTGTGCATTCTCATGAGCGACGGAAACAGGCTAAGTTGGGCCAAGCGCATCGCGAAGCTTGAAAACATTGAGATAGCTCATTCGCGATATGTAAAAGCTCGCAGGCGAATCGAAAACTGCATTGAGCTTTCGAAGGCACGAGAAGACCCATTCTGCGCCGTGGTAGTTGGTGCTTCTGGAAGTGGGAAAACTACCCTCTGTAACAGCTTCATTGGCGCCGAACGCACGGAAAGGATTCCGGGTCGAGTACTTAGAATCCGTGACGCCATGTATATACAGGTTCCTAGTCCAACCTCTACAAGCGCCTTGGTAGGTGCATTGCTGGAAGCGTTGGGGGATCCATTTCCGTATAGGGGTCGTGTTCACACGCGCGCACCGCGGCTGATATCTCTCCTGCGGACGGCAAAGACGGCGGTCATCTTCTTCGATGAGTTCCACCACTTGACACCCGCGGACGAACTAGAAAAGGCAGTTCTCTTCAACTGGCTCAAAACACTCATCGACAGCAAGCTCAAGACCTGTTTCGTCGCATCCGGGACGGACGAAACAAAGGCTCTTATAGATCAGGACCCCCAAATATCTCGTCGTTTCAATACCAGGATCGATCTTGGCGCTATTCCGATCGTTGACGGCTCTGTCAATAGCTTCGCTACCTTCATTCGGGACTATGCAGATCGCGCTAAAGCCGTGCTGGGACTCACTGAGTTTCCAGATTTTTCTACCGCCGACAACATTCTTCGTGTCTACGCAATAACTCGTGGCGTACCAGGGATCGTCGCAAATCTGTTCGTACTTGCTGCAACCGATGCGCTGTCGGTCGACAACGGAACGGTCATCAGCCTAAGGAATTTCAGCGAGGTCTCGAGTGACCAGTTCTTTGACAATTACCGGCTATTGACAATGAATCCCTTCGAAATGAGTGCAGCAGATCTTTCGCCTCGTATACAGAGCGCATTGAGCTGAGCGCATGTCTGTACCAAATCGTCCGATTCTTCTTTTTGATGAGTCACCGTTTAGCGTCGTGATACGACTCGCCATCATGAATGGATGGCGTCCACGAGACCTTCTTAACGCCTACTTTGAGAGCGATGTGACTCAAGAGCTTCTGAGAATCGCGTCACGGCGCGACGGCATTACGGAGCTTCTCAGAAAATCTGGCCTTGAAACGGTTGAGTTCGAAGACGTCGCATACACTCGCAGTTCCTCGCTTCCCCAAGCTTCTTTTACTTGGAATAACCTGGAAGTTCGCTTCGACCATTTCCGGATTGGCTACAGCGCCTTGTGCCCTGAATGCCTATTGTCGGATCCGGAGCCCTATAGCCGGATTCTGTGGGATCACAAGTTTGTCAGATCGTGTCGAGTCCACAACGTTGAGCTATTGGAGAGCTGCCCGGGGTGCAGCAGACCCATTGATTGGAATCGCTCTTCATTCACACACTGTGAATGTGGTGCCGATTTTCGTGGCGCGCAGACAAAACCCATCCGACATTCAGAACACTCGTTTCTGCACGACTCAATCGCGTCTGGACGCTCCGATCACCTCGATGAGGCAACCACCCTTTCGTTGATTCTGGAAGACATGGCCTGTTCTGACCCAGGTTTTCAAGGGCACAGTTCGAGCTCACTGGCCGCCACAATTGCAACAGAGTGCCACTTGCCCCCCGCACTGTTCGAGCGGACTGGAGATATCGCGGTTCACCTGAGAGTCTGCCTTTCACCACTGATCTCCAACGGCCACCAGCGCCTATTCGAGAAGTTACTGAACAACGCGAGCGCCAGGGCGCTGCGTCTGAAGAACTTTCGTCAGATGCAGAATTTCGCTTCTCGTCCCATGTCGGCGAGCATTCTCGGCTTACCGCTCGAAGCCGTTGAAACTCTGCATGACCTAGGAGTTCTGAAGAGCGAGGACCGGTCTGACAGTGCATACCGGATTTCTTTTTCGTCTCTGAACGACATTCTCTTGAACCTTGACGAAAGTCGGCCCTCTCTCCCCGTAGATCAGTATCCAGTTCGCGTTGGATGGCCGGGTATGGGGTATAGAAAGCTGTTCTCGCAAGTGATGAGCGGAGATGCGCTTACTCTAGGCTTCGACTTGGTCGACGGCCTGCGCTCTTTGCGAACCCAACTAACACAGCGTGAGAAACCCCAGATTGCAGGCGTGACCATCAAAGAGCTTGCGAATCGTAGCCAAGTTCACTACGAGTCGATTCGCTTTCTGGCCAAGATTGGCTTCCTGCCGTTCAAGCGACAGGGGCGCGCGAGCATTCCGGCTACCATCTCCGAAGATCAGGCAAACGATTTTGTTGGAACCTATTGCTTCGCTGGTCCGCTCGCAAGAAAGGCAGGCACAGGTCACACGTCTTTTGCCGAGAAGCTGATGTTTGCAGGCGTTCACCCGGTTTCCGGACCACGAATCGACGGAGGTCTCTCCTACCTGTTTCGCCGCGCAGATGTCGAGGGGGCAGTTCTTAGCGACGTGGCAACTGCAACTGACTACCCTACTGTCACCGGACGACGGTCTAGCTCGGCTCCACGTAGTCGGTCTGACGATCTACCCCTGGCCGACGCTGCCGCCTTGCTGGGGATATCGGTTCAGAAGACCGCAAGCTTATGCCGGACGGGGGTACTAAGCAGGGTCAAGAGCCTATCGAGGGGCGTTTTCCTCGAGAAAGGCGAGGTTCAGCGGATGGCTGGCGAGCTGATGAGTGGCACTTACGTGACCTTAACCGAAGCCGCCCGACGGTTGGAAGAACGTCCTGGCCAGTTTCGACGGCGATGGCTCGCGACGGGAATTATTCGGAGTCGACGCATCGGGCCCTCCCTTTGCATCGCAATCTCGGATCTGGACGTGGTCAAGACCTATAAAGAAGGCGGTGCCCTTGGTCCCGTGACCGCCAGATCTAATGATCTTCCCCGCACTTATCTGAACAACCGACTGAGATCAGATTCGCAACTCCGGTGCCGACACGTCGGCAGGAAGCTAAAGCTTGCGATTTTCGAACATTCATCTGTCGACATTGCAGTCGCCGACGCCAAAGATGGAAACAAGCTGAGACGACATAGGACTTTCCGGACGGCTAAGTCCCATCGTGCACCCACATGAGCACGTACGGCACGAGATATTTTCTCGACAATTTGGTCTGCGCGGACCGCACGTCGAACCTTAGGTCAGAAAATCTCTGGATCTCTGACGTACGCTCCTTCGAGGCGCTGGTGGCCGACATATTCTCGCAGCCTAGTGTCGTAGTGCCATTCTTTCGACTTATCGCAGGATGAGATTCATGTCGCACAACGGATATTTCCCTTTAGAATCATAGAGAGGAATTCTCTTCAATTCTGTCGCATCAGGGCGTAATACCGAAGCAAAAAGCCCTCGACGTCCCCCCGCATTTGAGTAGCAAAACGGTTTGGAGTCCAATCCCATGAGCAAGGAGATTGGACGTGAAGAAGC